>DASXEY010000042.1:0-122638 GCA_036489835.1 Bryobacteraceae bacterium
GCGAAGCTTCGCGCCGCCTGATCATTCTACGACGATCCCCCCGGACACAATCCATTTTGTGGTGGAGACCTTTTGCACCCCTTCGCTGATTCTGAACGGCTTACCTGCTGCCGAATGCCCCAACTGCGAAAGACAGGCTAAGAGCGCACTTCCCATTTAACCGCGCTGTTTGAGCCTGGACACGCGTAATTGCGGGTTTTCACACACCTCCGACGCGCACTCGTCGCGGTAGGGACGAACATTACTGATCGCCCCCCGCACAGATCCGTACGAGCGTGTCTACGCATACTGCTCCTACTTCGGATGAGTGGCGTCAAAACGTTGCATCGGATAAGGATGGAGAACGCGAGGGAACGGAATCCATCGAGCCATGAGCCGGGTAAGCCGGTCCTGGCTGATGTGACTGCGCTGGCTGCGCCGCGTTAGCGCGCGGCACCATACCCGACGCAGCCGCCAGCGGAAAAGTTGAAGCCGAGGCAAGTTACCTGGAACAGCTTGGTATTGGTAGTAGCCAGATGTGACTTTGTGAAGCCACGCACCCACGGACGCGATTGGCTCGTGACGGCGCCGCTTCAACTCCGTTTTGATTGCTTGGAGCTTGGCCACCAGCCGCTTCTTCGCTGTCTCGCGCCATACGATGAACGCTCCATCCTTCATACGCTTCCCACAATAGTGCGTGAAGCCCAGAAAGGTGAAGGTCTCCGGTTTTCCCTCTCCCCGCTGCTTTCGGCTTGGAGCGGCGAACCGCCCAAACTCGATCAGCCGCGTTTTCTCCGCATTTAATTCCAGACCGAACTTTGCCAAGCGCTCCTGGAATTCTTTGAGGAATCGCTCCGCCTCCGCTCGGCTTTCAAAGCCCACCACAAGATCGTCAGCATACCGGACGACAATGACATCGCCCTGCGCCACTTTCTTGCGCCAAGCTTCGGCCCACAGGTCGAATACGTAATGCAGGTAGACGTTCGCGAGCAGCGGTGAAGCCACCGAACCCTGCGGGGTGCCTACCTTCGTCTCCGACCATTGGCCGTCCTCCGACACTCCCGCCTTCAGCCATTTCTGGATCAAGCGAAGAATGCGAGGGTCGGCCACGCGGTGCTGGAACAACTGCATCGTCCATTCGTGGCTCATTTGGTCATAGAAGCTCCGAATGTCCGCGTCGAGCACCCAGTTCACTCGCTTCCGATGGAGGCCCACACTCAGCGCATCCAGCGCTTGATGCGGACCGCGTCCCGGCCTGAACCCATAGGAAAAGCCCAGGAAGTCCACCTCATATATTTCATTGAGAATGGTCACCACGGCCTGTTGAACAACTTTGTCCTCCAGCGCCGCGATACCCAACGGGCGTTGCCGCCCGTCGGCCTTCGGTATATAGACTCTTCTTGAGGGCCGTGCCCGGTACGTACCACGATGATCCGGCTGTGCAGATCGGCAAGCCGATCCTCAAGCCCGATCTCATACTCTTTCCATCTCACGCCGTCCACCCCTGGCGCAGCTTGCCGCTTTAATGCGTAAAAGCTGTTCCGGAGCAGATCCACGTTGAGATGGTGGAGCAATGCGGTGAACCGTTCCTGTCTCCTTTCTCTAGCTCTTTGACGCACACCGCTCAATCCTTGGGACACCCGTTCCCCGCTCTGTGTCGGGCGAATGTGGGACTCAGCGATGTTCTCCTTGGTCCGCGCCCTTCCCTCCCCTATCTCCGCCGAGGGTTGCCCCTCTTTGTTCGACAGGTTCATAGGTACTGTGGCGCAGTCCGACTCCTCTGAAACGTGCCGATCCGCTGTACGGCGTTTCGCCTTTTCGGACCGGTCTCGATCCTGGTTAGGTCGAGAGGTTCCAGAGGTCTCCCGGTTCTCGTGCATGTTGCTTCTCAGCGTGCGCGGGTTCTTAGACTACGCAGGGCCGGCTGACCACTCGCGATGTTTACGCGATCAGCCGTGTTGCCTTCCCCTCGTCGGCGATAGGGTCGGCGCCCTGATCCATATCCTTTTTCGAAGCTCAATAGCCCGGCCCACCAATGCCCTTGTCTACGCTTCGACTGACACCTCGCGATGCCACCCGCAAGACTCAGGGTCAGGATGGAGTCGCTTTCTCCTTTCCTGTAGGGATTCTTCCTCCCCTACAACATGCCGGTTTATCCCGGCGCACCGCCACCAGGATTCAAGCAAGCCCTTGATAAATCGGTTCGCCGCCTCGCGCTGAACAATGGTGCGCGGGGTGCCTGTAGGGATACCAAGATGCAGTTCGGAAATCCAAAGGTTATTAAGGGGGATGAAGTGAAACGACCGGAAATCAGTTTGGAGTTGTTTTCGTGTCGAGCTTCGCCGCCTTCGGGCAGGAAGTTGCAACGCCCGTGATCGAAAGTGGCTTCAACTATTCATTCACCCGCGTCAATGCGGGTGCGAGCATCGGGTCTTATACCGCAAACGGCGGCTCCGGTGATGTGGAGTACAACCTAAACAAGGCGGTCGGCATGGTGGCGGATCTGGATGGAAACTACGTTGGTAACGCCAACGAACTTTCTCTCAGCAATACGACCTTCACCTCTCTGTTTGGCCCCAGGTTCAACTGGCGCGTCTCCAGGGTGACTACATATGTGCAGACACTGGTAGGCGGAGCTCGGTTCTCCAACGCATTGGACTCGAACTTGCCGAATCCGATTCTCGGCGGGAGCCGGAATGGCTTTGCGGGGGCGATCGGCGGCATCGCAGTGAAGCCGTTCCAAGTGGAGTACCTGATCACCGAAACACCAAGCGCTTTCAGTAATGTGAATCACGCGCAGAACAACCTCCGCTATTCGGCGGGCTTGGTCTTTCGATTTGGTCCAAATAGGGCGGCAGACTACCCGTCCGATGGTGGGCATCCGTATGGTACGCCATGATCGTGTGAGAAATAGAAAGGAAAGGGGCTTATGGACACGTTATTTACGACATTCTTAAGGCGCTCCTTGTGGGCGATGGTTCTGAGTGCGCCGGCCTGGAGCCAAACGCCGCGTCCGCCACGGCCCGGCAGCATCAACTATGTGGAAGGCCACGCTTCCATTGGGACCAATGCGCTGACTCCTGGCGCGGTTGGGTCCGTTGTACTTGAGAAAGACCAACTCCTGACGACCCAGGCGGGGAAAGTGGAGGTTCTTCTCACGCCCGGAGTTTTTCTGAGAGTGGCGGACAACAGCTCGGTGAAGATGGTCTCACTAGATTTGACGGACACTCGGGTCGAACTGCAAAAGGGCCGCGCGCTGGTAGAAGTTATTCAGATTCGGAAGGAAAACGATCTCCGGATCGATCAAAATGGAGCGACCACAAGAATCCTAAAAACCGGCCTCTATGATTTCGATGCCGATCATGCGCAGGTCCGCGTGTTCAAGGGGAGTGCCGAGGTTACCGCCGCCGACCAGGAGGTTAAGCTTACAGAGAACCGCCAGACCGCACTGAACGCCGGCGTAAAACCGAAGTCCCAAACCTTCGATCCCAAGGTGTTCCAGGACGACTTCTATCGCTGGACCAGTTTGCGATCCGGCTACTTGTCGGAAGCGAGTGTCAGCGCGGCGCGGACCTACATGGGGGCGGGAATTGGGCTATATGGCCCAGGCTGGCTGGGCTTCGGCTGGTATTGGGATCCCATGTTTGGTGTCTACACGTTCCTCCCTGCCGACGGAATTTTCATGGGCCCATTCGGCTGGGGCTTCTATTCGCCGTTTGCGGTTTACGCATCGCCGTTTTTCTATCACCCCGGCATTCCTCACCGGTTTGATGAGTTTCATTATCCGTACGGACACGGGTTTCCGGGTCCGGGAAGAACGGGCCGGCCGATGAGCGAACTCCAGCGCGCCTTCCCTAACAACCCCAAGATGGTGGCATGCGCCAGGGGCATTCGTTACTCCTCGTTTAACCTACTGAGCATCGCGTAATAGAGTGACGAAAACCAAATCCGATTCAGCATGTTTTACACGCCGCCGCGCGCTGCCGGGCGTCACTCAATTACGCGAAGCTCAGTAGTACGAACCCAATGCCCTTGGCTGATCGGGATTGAGTGATTAGGCGGCCCCTCAGACCAGAGGAACGCGGTCGCCAAAGTGGCCGCGGCCAGATCACGAGTTGTGACCGGCGCAGGAATCCAGTCTGCAATCTGGATTGCTACGCATAGGTAAGTTCCGAAGCTCGCAACCCGACGGGTATGTGTCGGTCAAGCCGATTGTTAAATGCAACCGTCACACGCGAACTGGCCCAGGGGAGCACGAAGTCATCCACGGATTCCCCGGACGAGGCAGAAATTGACACAATCCTGAGGGATGCGCCGCACCCGTTCGCTAGAATGGAGGAATGCGGTTTCCTTTCGGCGCCCGTCTCAGCCGGGGCTTGGCTTTCTCCGCAGTTTCGGCTCGATTCCTGCGCGGCGATGGTGAACCTTCAGCAACCGCGGACGAGCTCCGGAACAAACCGGAGCGGTCTCCACACGCGGTGACCGGATCGCAGTTCGCCGAATCTGAGCAGCAGCGCGAACAGGCCATCCTGACGCAGCTTCTAAGCTGCAATTTACCCGACGGCGGTGGCGAAGCAATACGGTTTTGTGCTGCCGACGCGCAAGATGGTGGACGTGACTTACAACGAATTCGGCCTCTACTTTACACGGGACCCGCTACCGCTCATATGACCGCCGGCACAACCAGATGATCGAGCAGCAACCGCAGGCTCGCGGCCTTTCCTTCGGCGTTCTTTCGGCGGGGCACGCGAAGAACGTGGTGGCGACCAACCAGCTGGGGTTGAATCCGGGCCATATCGCAGTTCCTGCATTCAGCCGGACTGGCATATAAAGCGGGCCAAATTCGGACGTATTATTGCAAATTACGATGCGGGCGCATAAATATACATCCGCTGTGGTCAAGACGCTGGAGGAGCGAAGACGGCACACGCTGCGGAGTCACCTTGGTGCAGGCGTGGGTGCCGCGCTCGCGGCTTTGGCGGCATCGGCAGGAAAGGCGTTAGCGTGAAGGCGCAGGGATTGAAGAGGCAGTCTGGACGCCGCGATCGCTCCGGCAAAAAAGAGGGAACGGGCGTCGGCGTAACAGACGCATTAGCACGAACGGGCAGCACCAGTGCAGGCGGAATCCTCAAGCTTGACGACGTAGGGAAGTGGGCACTGCTGTTCTTTGCGACTCTGGCCGTGTATTGGCCAGCGCTTCAGGGCGACCGGATCTGGGACGATAGCCAACATATCACCAGGCCGGAGTTACAATCCCTGCACGGTCTGTGGCGAATCTGGTTCGATCTTGGAGCAACACAGCAGTACTATCCGCTGCTGCATAGCGCGTTCTGGATCGAGCACCAGCTGTGGGGCGATTCCCTCCTCGGCTATCATCTGCTCAACGTCGCGTTGCACGCGATATCGGCGGGTCTGGTCGTGCTGATTGTGCGCCGGCTGGCCTTGCCTGGGGCTTGGCTGGGCGGGTTCGTCTTTGCGCTGCACCCTGTGTGCGTGGAGGCGGTTGCCTGGATTTCGGAACAGAAAAGCACCCTCTCCGCAGTCTTCTGTCTATCCGCGGCGCTCGCATACCTGCATTTCGACCAAACCCGCCGCAGATCCTTCTACCTTGCAGCAACCGGATTGTTTGTCGCAGCGCTGCTCACCAAATCGGTGACCGCCACGCTTCCCGCGGCGCTGCTTGTCATCCTGTGGTGGCAGCGGGGCCGCTTGGATTGGAAGCGCGACGGCATGCCGTTGCTGCCGTGGTTCGCGCTTGCCGTACCCATGGGACTCTTCACGGCCTGGGTGGAGCGAACCTTCATCGGGGCACGAGGCGCCGTCTTCGATCTCACGCTGACACAGCGGATTTTGCTCGCGGCCCGGGTGGTGTGGTTCTACGCGGGCAAGCTGATCTGGCCGGTCAACCTTACGTTCTCCTATCCGCACTGGAAGATCGACCCGGCAGCCTGGTGGCAATACCTTTACTCGGCGGCGCTGTTGGCCGTTGCCGTAGTCCTATGGCGGATCGCGCCTCGCAATCGCGGACCCCTGGCGGCCTTCCTGATCTTTGGCGGGACGCTGTTTCCCGTGCTCGGCTTCCTGAACGTGCTGCCGTTTCGCTATGCCTGGGTGGCCGATCATTTTCAGTACCTGGCAAGTCTGGCATTGATCGTTCCGGCGGCAGCGCTGGTGACCGCTGGGAGCGCCCGAGTTTTACAAGGACGGCCCAGCGGCGCCGCCATCCCCGTCGCCTTGGCGGCGGTGCTTGGCGTCCTCACTTGGCAACAGAGCGGCATGTACCGCGACGATGAGACTCTTTACCGGGAAACATTGGCGCGTAATCCGGACAGTTTTCTGGCGCACAACAACCTGGGAAGCATTCTGGTCCGGAAACCCGATCGGCTTCCGGACGCCATCGCCGAATTTGAAGCGGCGAGGCGAATCGAACCGGGTTATCCGGAGGGGCATTTCAACCTCGGCAGCGCCCTGGCGCATCTCTCGCCAGACCAGTTGCCGAACGCAATCGAGGAATATGAGGAGGCGCTGCGGATCAAACCGGATTATGCGGAAGCTTATAGCAACCTGGGAAACGCGCTTTCGCATGTTCCCGGCCGTCTGAATGATGCAATTGCGGATTTCCAGGCCGCTCTCCGGATCAAGCCCGAACTGGCGGAGGCGCATATGAATCTGGGCCGCGCGCTGGCACAGACCCCGGGCCGATTGCCGGATGCAATCGCTGAATTCCAAGCCGCGGTGCGCATCAAACCGGATCTCGCGGAACTGCATTACAACCTGGGAACGGCCCTTTCGCAGATGCCCGATCGTTCACAAGACGCTGCGGCAGAATTCCGGACCGCGGTGCGGCTTCGACCGGATTTCGCCGAAGCGCACTTCAACTTGGGAACGCTCCTCTCGCAGATTCCCGGCGGTCTGCCGGAGGCGATCTCTGAATTCGAGGCGACCCTGGCGATCAGGCCGGACTTCGAACCGGCGCAGCAGGCTCTCCGGCAATTGGGGGCGGCGGGGCGATAGGTCCGGCGTCAGCTAATCAGGCGGGCGATTCCATATGCGGCGGCTGCGGCTAAGCCACCGATGATGGTGGTCCGCAGCGAGCTCAGCACTGGAGGCGCGCCCGTGAAGCGGCCCTTCACGTAGCCGAAGATTGCCAGCGCGAGGATCGTGGAAACCACTGAGAATCGCAGGGCAGTGAGAGCGTGCGGCATCAGCATGTACGGCGTAAGAGGAATCAGGCCGCCCGCAATGTAAGATGCCGAGATGGCTCCGGCGCTGCGCACGGCTCGGCCCGGATGCGGTTCTTCCAGACCCAATTCGAAGCGCATCATCCAGTCCACCCAGACTTTCGGATTGGCTTCGAAAGCCGTCAGAATCGGAGTGCTTTCCGCGTGCGTGAGGCCGTAGGATTCCAGGATCTCCCGCACTTCGTGCCGCTCAAATTCGGTCTTTTCGACAATTTCGCGTTCTTCACGGGCGCGCTCACTGGCGTAGTGCTCGGCGTCGCCGCGCGCGGCGAGATAGCCTCCCAGGCCCATGGCGATGGATCCGGCCGCGATCTCGGCTAAGCCGGCGATGACGATGAGACGCGACGCGTCCACTGCGCCGGTGAGTCCAGCGGCCAGCGCGAAGGGCACGGTGAGGCCGTCGGCCATGCCGATAACGATGTCGCGCACCGTTTCGGAAGATTCAAAGTGATGCTCAGAATGATGAAGGGACATTCAAATTCATTTTGCCGGCGACACCCCGGCGCCGAGCAAATATCTGCCAGTATACGATTCCTTCACGGCGGCAATCTGCTCCGGAGTTCCTTCGGCGACGATGCGTCCGCCGCCGTCGCCGCCTTCGGGCCCGAGGTCGATCACCCAATCCGCGCGCTGAATCACTTCGAGATTATGCTCGATGATCAGGATGCTTGCGCCGGAGCGCAGCAGGCGCTCAAAGGCATCGAGAAGCTTGGCGATGTCGTCGAAATGCAGACCGGTGGTGGGTTCGTCGAAGATGTACAGAGTCCCGTCGCTGGTGGCCTGCGCCAGATGGGCGGCCAGTTTTACGCGTTGCGCTTCTCCGCCGGAAAGAGTGGTGGCGGATTGGCCCAGGCGCAAATAGCCCAGGCCGACATCGTTCAAGACTCGCAAGCGTTCGCTTAGACGCGGCGTCGACGAGAAAAAAGACAGCGCTTCCTTAACCGTAAGCTGCAATACTTCGTGAATATTCAGTCCGTTATATTTGACTTCGAGAACGGCGGGCTTATAGCGGGTGCCTTTGCAATCGTCGCAGATCAATTCGACATCGGCCAGGAACTGCATTTCGACGGTCACGGTGCCGTCGCCCTGGCAGGTTTCGCAACGTCCTCCGGGAATATTGAAGGAGAAGTGGCCGGGACCGTAACCGCGCCGGTCGGCATCGGTGGTGGAAGCGAAGAGTTCACGGATGATATCGAACGCTTTGATATAGGTGACGGGGTTGGACCGAGGCGTGCGGCCAATGGGCGATTGATCCACCAACACCACTTGCGTCAGCAGATCGGCTTTCTCCACTTTGCTGCACGTGAGTTTTTCAGGCGCTGCGCCCCATGCTTCTGAATCGGCCGCGGAGGGAGCCTCGCGATTCATGCGCTTCTCCAGCGATTTATAAATCACGTCATGCACCAGCGTCGATTTTCCGGAGCCTGAAACGCCGGTGATTGCCACCATCATGTTTAAAGGAATGGCGACATCGATGCCTTTGAGGTTATTTGCCTGCGCGCCCAGGAACCGAATCACGCGCTTGGGATTGATGGGACGCCGCATGGTCAGATGCGACGTCTTCAGCTCACCGCGCAGATATCGCGATGTGAGCGAATGATTTCCCGGCTCCATCATTTTCGCGAAAGATCCTTCGAAGACGATGCGTCCGCCGTTTTCGCCGGCTCCTGGACCCAAGTCGATGATGTGATCGGAGCTGCGCATCACATCGGGATCGTGCTCCACCACCACAATGGTGTTGCCCAGGTCTCTCAGTTCGTGAAGTATGCGAATCAGCCGCGCGGTGTCGCGGCTATGCAGGCCGATAGAAGGCTCATCCAGAACGTAGCACGCGCCCACCAGGCGCGATCCCAGGCAGGTGGCGAGCTGAATCCGCTGCGCTTCGCCACCCGACAACGTCATAGAGAGCCGGTCGAGTGTCAGGTATTCTAGACCGACGTCATGCAGGAACTTGAGGCGCTGGCGAATTTCCATGAGCACCTTTTCGGCGATGGCAGCCTCCTCCGGCGAGAGCTGCATGGAGTTGAAGAAATCGAGCGCATGGGTGATGTTTAAGCGCGTGACCTCGGCGAGATTCTTGCCGCCGACGCGCACCCACAATGCTTCCTGGCGCAGCCGTGAGCCTCCGCAATCCGGGCACAAAGTATAGCCGCGATAACGGCTGAGCAGCACGCGCACGTGGACTTTGTATTTCTTGGCTTCCACCTCCTGGAAGTAGCTGCGGATGGCTTCGTAAAGGAACGCGCGCTCATCTTCACGGAGCTCGAAAATCGGAACACCGAGGCGAACTTTGCCTTTCGAGGTGCGCCGAAAATCGGCAAGATAGCCCGCGTGCGCAGGTTTGGTCCAGGGATCGACTGCGCCCTCCTGAACCGACAGGGATCGATTGGGAATGATCAAATCCATGTCGTAATCGATGGTATTTCCGAAGCCCTGGCAGCGGCGGCATGCGCCCTGGGGATTGTTGAAGCTGAACAGATTCGGCTCGGGATCGACGAACTCCTTGCCGCAGCGCTTGCAGGCGAATTTCTCATTGAAGCGAATGCGTTCGCCGCCCTGCGCGGGTTCGAAAATCACTTCGCCGGATTCGCGATAGCAGATCTCCACCGTGTCTACCAGGCGCTGGCGCATTCCTGCTGAAATCGCGATGCGATCCACCAGCGCGAAGATGGGTTTCGAAAAATCGATATCCAGTAATGATTCGGGCGTGGAGAATTCCACGACGATGCCGGCTTGATACAGCCGCGTGAAACCGCGCTTGCGAAGGTCGAAGAGGCGGTCCCGCAATGCATCGGTGGTGGCGTCCTGGGGCAGGGGAAACAGAGCGTACCAGCGCGATCCCTCCGGCTGCGCCAGCATCGTCACCGCAACTTGATCCACCGAATCGCGTTGCACGTGGATGTCGCAGTTGGGGCAAATGGTGCGGCCGGCCCGGGCCCATAGCAGGCGCAGGAAATCGTAGAGCTCCGTGGAAGTGGCCACGGTGGACCGCGGATTGCGCGTGGTGTTCTTCTGGCGGATCGCAACGGGCGGCGCGATGCCATCGATTTCGTCGACGTCGGGACGCTCCATGCGCTCCAGGAACTGTCGCGCGTAGGCGGAGAGCGATTCTACGTAGCGGCGCTGGCCTTCGGCGTAGATCGTATCGAATGCCAGCGACGACTTACCCGATCCTGAGACGCCGGTGACCACGGTCAATCGTTCATGCGGAATCTCGAGCGAGAGATTCTTAAGATTGTGGACGCGCGCACCCCGAATGCGAATGCTATCTTGCTGGAGACTGGTCCGCGCCATCGGGCCCGCGCCCAATAACGCTGTGCGGGCTTCGCTGGATTTCGCCCGCAGACCGGAATCCGGCTCCGCGGACCCATCGCTTGGAGCCGACTGGCCTGACGGCCGAGCCGAGCCTGTGCGGGCTTCGCTGGATTTCGTCCGCACAACGGAATCCGGCTCCGCGGACCCATCGCGTGGAGCCGACTGGCTTGCCGGCCGAGCCGATCCTGTGCGGGCTGTAGGGGCTTTTTCGTTCAAGGCAGGAACTACATACTAGTATAAGGGTTGGACGCCGCGGCCTTACGCAAGCAACTCGCGCGCTGGTATGAGCGCAATGCCCGGGAGTTGCCTTGGAGGCTCACGCGCGACCCGTATGCAATCTGGGTCTCCGAGATCATGTTGCAGCAAACTCGCGTAGCCGCGGTGATTCCGCACTACCATCGATTCCTGGCGCGATTTCCCGATGCCGCGGCGCTGGCCGGCGCCTCGGAGGTCGAGGTGCTGACGGCCTGGACGGGACTCGGATACTACTCTCGGGCGCGAAACCTCCGCAAGGCCGCTCAGTCGATCGCCGCTCGGAGCGAATTCCCCGGCGATTATCAGAGCATCCGCGAGCTTCCTGGGGTTGGCGACTATACGGCGGCGGCAGTGGCGAGCATTGCGTTTGGGCTCCCTCACGCGGTGGTCGACGGGAATGTCCGGCGAGTGATCGCGCGTCTCACCGGTAACGGTGCAGTAGATGTGCAAGAAGCCGCGGATCGATTGCTGGATCGACAGAATCCGGGACGCTCGAACCAGGCTTTGATGGAGTTGGGAGCCGTGGTATGCCTTCCTCGTGAGCCTTTGTGCGGCGAGTGTCCGGTAGCGCGCCGATGCGAAGCCCGGCGGCACGGCACTCAGGCGGAACTGCCGGTAAAGAAGCCGCGCGGCGAGGTTCGGCGAATCAAAGTAGCGCTTCTGGCAGTCCGCAAGCACGGGAAGATTCTGCTTACGCCGAGCACGCGGGTGCGCGGATTCTGGGATCTGCCCGAGCCATTTCCCGGCGCTCAGGCCAGCGAGCAGTGCGCCGCCTTTCGCCACACCATTATGAACACTCAGTACCTCTTCGAAGTGCGCGAGGCCTTCGCGGATCGCTCGCCGGAAGGCGCACGGTGGTGGGACCAATCTTGCTTACGGGAGATCCCTCTAAGCACCACGGCGAAGAAGGCTCTGCGGTGCTTGATGAAACTACCGCTTGAAGCGAATAGTCAAGCACGGGCGAAGGGGGTAAACTAACAGCTGCGAGTACTATCAGGCTGGACTAAGGCGGAATGACTTCTGCGAACGACAACGCTCTGGCGCCCTCCAGAGCCCGAGAACGATTCTATGTAGTTGGAATCGGCGCTTCCGCCGGCGGCCTTGAGGCGCTTCGCGAACTGTTGCATACCCTGCCGGCCCCTACGGGAATGGCGTTCGTGATCGTGCAGCACCTGGAGCCCACCTATGCCAGTCAGCTTGCAGAGATTCTATCGCGCGTGACTTCGATGCCGGTAGTTCAAACGGATGAGGGGCAGCGCGTTCAGCCGGATCACGTGTTCGTTATCCCGCCGAATACCGTGATGGTGATCAAGGACGGGGTTTTGCATCTTGGACCTCGATCTCAAAGTCTCACGCCGCATAATCCGATCGACATCTTCTTTGAATCTCTGGCTGCGGATCAGGGAAGCGGAGCGGTGGGTGTGGTGCTTTCCGGAGCGGCATCGGACGGCGCACAGGGGATCAAGGTTATTAAAAAACATCTGGGAACCACTTTTTCCCAGGATGAGCAATCCGCCAAATATGGAGGAATGCCGCATAGCGCCATCGCCACGGGTGAAGTGGATTTTGTGCTGCCTCCCGCGGGCATAGCCCAAGAGCTGGCCAGGCTCGCGTCCAAGGGGAATCCGGAGGCCAGAGTGGAACCATCCGAGGAGCCGGAACTCCCCGAGGAAGCCGAAGGCGATCTCCAGAAGATTCTCGATCTGGTGCTGAGCGCCACGGGCGTCGATTTCTCGCAATATAAACAGAGCACCATCCGCCGCCGCATGGCGCGCCGTCTGTTTGTTCATAACTTCAACACGCTCCGGGAATATCTGGCATATCTCGATGCGAATCCCGCCGAAATATATGCGCTCTATCGGGATGTGTTGATTAATGTCACCTCATTTTTCCGGGAGCCGGAGATGTTTCGCGCGCTGACAACGGCGATCTCCCAATATATTCAAAACCGTCCCGGCGATGAAGTTTTCCGCGTATGGGTCCCGGGGTGCGCCAGCGGAGAAGAGGCGTACTCGATGGCCATTACGGCGTTTGAGGCGCTGCAGGCGTCCGGCCACGGTCTCGCGATGCAGGTGTTCGGGACGGATATCAGCGAATCCGCGATCGACGCGGCCCGCAGGGGTGTGTATTCCGAAAAGATTCAAGCGGACATTTCACCAGAACGGCTGCGGCGGTATTTCTCGCGAGTGGACTCAGGGTTTCGGATCGACCCGCAAATCCGCGAGAGGTGCGTTTTTGCGAAACACGATCTGGCCGCGGACGCACCATTTTCGCAGATGGATCTGGTCAGTTGCCGGAATGTCTTCATTTATTTGAACGCGGCGCTGCAACAGCGCATTCTGCCCAGCTTGCATTACAGCTTGAAGCCGGAAGGCCTGTTGGTATTAGGCAGCGCCGAAACTGTTGGAAGCCGGTCGGACTTGTTCGGTTCCTTAGACAACGAAAACAGGATTTACAGGAAGAAGCCGGTTGTATCCCGTCTGAACCTCGAGTTGAAGTACTCCGAACCCGCACAAAGGTCTCCGGACGCGTGGCCCCCCAAACAAACGCAGATTCGCACCATCATGGACCTGGAGGGAAGGGGAGCGCGAATCCTTCGCGATTTATATGCGCCTGCCGGCGTGGTTATCGATAGCGACATGAAGGTGCTCTACAGCCACGGGCAGACTGAGCGTTACCTGGATCAAGCCCCCGGCGAAGCGGGTCTAAATCTGCTCCGCCTGGCCCCGCAAGACCTGGTGCATCCCCTGCGCAACGTCGTGAGCGCCGCGATCGCCCAGAAGCAGCCGGTCCATGAAGGCGGCATCAGGGTTCAGCGTTCCGGCGAAACGCAGGACATCAGGCTCAGCGTGATCCCCCTCACCGATGAAGCCCGCTATTGCATGGTGCTGTTTGAAGACCAGAGTTTAGGCGCGAATGGCAAGCCGGCTCGCGCGTATTCTAACGGAGACGCCGCCGGCCTGGAGTCGCATCTTGCCGTGGCCGAGCGCGAACTGGCTCAAACGCGGGAATATCTTCGTACGGTAATGGAGCAGCATGAGGCCGCGACGGAGGAGTTGCGCGCCGCGAATGAGGAAGCGCGCTCCGCGAACGAAGAGCTCCAGAGCACAAACGAGGAGCTTCGGACAGCGAAGGAGCAGATGCAATCGTCCAACGAAGAGCTGATGACGTTGAACGACGAGCTGAAGCACCGCAACCAGGAACTCGCTGTAACCAGCAATGACCTCAATAACATTCTCAACGCCGCGACGATTCCAATCGCCATGGTGGGAATGGATCTGCATCTGCGCCGGTTCACGCCAGCGGCGGGACGGGTGCTGGGATTAGTGCCCGGCGACATCGGGCGGCCCGCGGCCGATCTGCATCACACCCTGCAACTGCCGGATCTTGGGGAAATCCTGACGCAGACCATCCAGACGCTGAGCCTCCACCAGCGCCGGGTGCAGGACCGGGACGGTCATTGGCACCTGCTGTCGGTGCGTCCTTATCGCACCATCGATGACAGAATCGACGGCGCGGTGATCGCATTGTTCGATATCGACGATACAATTCGGGCCCTGCAGGAGGCGGAACTCGCCCGCACCCTGGCGGAAGGAATCGTGGAGACGGTGCAGCATCCGTTGTTGGTCTTGGACCCGGAGCTGCGAGTTGTGCGAGCCAACGTTGCGTTCTACAAGGCTTTCGAAGCCCGGCCTGAAGACACCCTGCAGCGGAGCATCGACAATCTGGGAGACGGCCAATGGAAGTTTCCCGAGTTACGGAGCCTGCTCGAACAGGCCTTGCTGCGCGATGCTCCTTTTCGCGATATTGAAGTAGTCCACGAATTTCCGCGCGTGGGGCGAAGGGTCTTGCGTCTAAATGTGCGCAGGATCGTTTCGCCAAGTGCGGTTCCTTCCACGGTCTTGCTTGCGATCGAGGACGTGACAGATCGGCAGGAGGCGGCCGAAATCCAATATCGGAGGCTGTTTGAATCGGCCAAAGACGGAATTCTCGTCCTGGATGCGTCTTCCGCGACAGTTGTGGACGTAAACCCTTACTTCATCGATCTTTCGCGCTACCCGAAAGACGAATTGCTGGGGAAGGCTTTTCCGGAAATTCCGCCACTGCGCGAGGCGGTAGGGTTAGAACAGTTTGTGTCTGAAACTCAGGAGAAGGGAATCGCCCACTACGATTCGATCAGGCTGCGCGGTCGGGATGGACGGGAATCGCTTGTCGATGTCATAGGCAACTCGTATCGCCTGAAAGGCGGCTCCTTCATTCAGGTCAATCTGCGCGACGTGACGGAAAGACGGCGGAATGAAGAATCGCTGCGCCAATCCAACCTGGATTTGCAGCAGTTTGCGTTCGCCGCTTCGCATGACTTGCAGGAGCCCTTGCGCACGCTCACCAATTTTGCGGAGTTGTTTCAAGCCGAACACCAGGGCCAACTGGGAACCCGGGCGGATGAGCAAATTCATCACATCACCACCGCGGCCGCCCGCATGCGGCAGATGGTTCTCGATCTGGTGGGATTCTCCCAGGTGACTCGCGCGGAAATGCAGTACACGCAGGTCAGCGTCGAGTCGGTTCTGTCGACGGTTATTCTGAATCTGCAGTTGGCCATTGAAAGCAGCCACGCGACAATTACCTTCGATCCTTTGCCCGTCGTTCGTGCGGACGAAACTCAACTCCTCCGGCTCCTGCAGAACCTGATCAGCAACTCGATCAAATACCGCAGCGCGGAGCCGCCTCGAATTCATCTGTCCGCGCGGGACGCGGGGCCGGAGTGGATTATTTCGGTGCGGGACAACGGCATCGGCATCGATCCGAAGTACACCGAGTATATCTTCACTGTTTTCAAACGGCTCCATGGCCGCGAATATCCAGGCACTGGAATCGGTCTGGCCGTCTGCAAGCGCGTTGTGGAGCGGCACGGTGGACGCATTTGGGTTGAATCCCGGCCCGGCGAAGGATCCACATTTTATTTTAGTTTGCCGAAACCGAAACAAACCTAGCTCTCAGATGATCCCACTAGAGCTACGATGTTTCGCATTCTAATCGTCGAAGACAATCCGGCTGACGCCCAGATGCTCCAAATGGCCCTGGAGAGGGCAGGCAGGCCTCTGCAGATTGTCCTGCGGGAAGATGGCGTGAAAGCGGTGGAGTATTTGACGGATGGAAACCCTTGCAAATGCGATCTGGTCCTACTCGACTTGAATCTTCCCCGGCTCAGCGGATTCGAGGTTTTGGAGCGAATCCGATCCAACGAGGAGTTGCAGAGCTTGCCGGTGGTGGTGATGTCCGGCTCCGCAGACGCCGGAGACGTGAATCGCTGCTACCGGGCCGGTGCGAACTCTTACATTTGTAAGCGCACCCATTTGGTGGATATCCTGACCGTGGCCGCGCAAATTGTAACGTACTGGTCCCAATGCGTGAAGCTTCCGTCCGGCAGTCCAGCCCGCAGTTCGGCGCACGGTTCAATCTCCTAAGGAACAGCTCGCAAATAAGGAACAGCTCGCAAAACGGAGCCAGGGTCGTGGCCGGGAGTCCGAGTTGTTCCTTCCGGGCATTGAGGGCCACGACCGGCCCTTTCGCGGGCTAGCCATCCCCGCACGTTCCCCGATTGGTGCAGAATAGGAGGCTTATGTATCCAGGCTTCCTATCGGAACCCAACGTCGCCACAAATGACAAGCGGACGGCAGGCGGAATGAATACTGCTTGGATTGTATTGGCTGAGGACAACAAGCCCGATACATTCCTGATCCGCGAAGCTCTGAACCGGGAAGGCCTTTCCTACCGTTTGGACGCCCTGGAAGATGGGGACGAGATGCTCCACTTCATCGATAGTCTTGAGGCCGATACACAGGCGCCTGACCTCTTTGTAGTCGATTTGAATTTACCCAAACGATCGGGCGGCGAGATCCTCTCCCACTTGCAGGCTTCCGGCCGCTGCGCCGGCATTCCAGTCATTGTGATCAGTTCTTCGGAGATCCCCCGAGACTGGGATTCGATCAAGACCTCGGGAACAAAATACTATTTCCGTAAACCATCGGATCTTAAGGAATTCCTGAAGCTCGGAAGCTATATCCGCGCGGTGCTGGAAGAAAATAGCGAACAGTGAAACGGTTTGCGTTCCATGGCGCTCCAAGGGATACAGGGAATGGAGGGCCTGAGTGTCGGCTGTACATTCGGTGGGGAGTAACGGTCAACTGCAGGGCCGCCAAGAGCACAGCGTCCAGTTGTATGGGGCCGATGAGCGTAGCCTCACCCTCAACGTCGGCAAATACATCATGGACGGTCTGCAGCGGGGCGAAAGCGTCGTGGTGATCGCGGAGCCTTCCCACACAGCCGCCTTCGCGAGCCAGCTTCAGCTTCTCGGCGCGGACCCGTGCCGCGCGGTAAGGCAACAACAACTCAGGTTTTTCGATGCCGAGACGATGCTCAGCGCCTTCATGGTCGACGGTCAGCCTCATCGGACGCTGTTCCAGCGCGCTGTTGGCAATACCCTGGGTGGCACGCGGGACGTCGCCGATAGCGCTGGCAAACGCGCTTACGGCGAGATGGTAGGCCTGTTATGGAAACGCGGGGAGATCGCCGCAGCGATTGCGCTCGAGGAGCTTTGGAACGAGTACCTGAGGCGCGAGAGGCTGCAGCTCTTTTGCGGCTACCCAATCGACATTTTTGGCGAAGACTTCCAGTCGCCGGCTGTCGAGAAGCTGTTGCTGGCCCATACCCATGTGGTGCCCACGGGCGCGGATGGCGATTTGGAACGCGCCGTGAAGCGAGCGATTCAGGACTTCCCGCCTACCGGTTCAGACCCGCATTCGCCGGAGGCCCTTCCGCTTCCGCCCCGGCTGGTGATCCCTAACGCAGAAAGAACGATACTTTCCCTAAAGGCGAGCCATCCTGGACGCCGCCAGGAAGTTCTAATCCGGGCACGGGGTTATTACGATACGGAGAAGCGCTTTCGGGAAATGATCGAGAACAGCTCCGACGCCGTTCTTCTTATGAGCCCACGGGGCGAGGTCTCGTATGCGAGCCCGTCGACGGCAAGAGTTCTGGGACATGCGCCCGGCGAGATCATCGAAGGCAATTACTTCGACCTGATTCATCCGGACGACCGCGGGTCCGCCGGGATGGGGGTTGCGGATGCGCTGGCAACGCCCCGGAGGCCGGTTCAATTCGAGGTACGTGTGCGCGGCAGCGCGGGCGGCTGGCGTTGGGTGGAAAGCACCGTCACGGACCTGCCTGAGGAAGATTCGATCGGCGGCCTCGTATGGAACTGTAGGGACATAACAGCGAGAAGGGCGGCTGAAGAGGCGCTGCGCGAAAGCCAACGCCGCCTGGCGGGCCGCGAGCGGTATCTGCAAGCGCTGCTGGACTCCATTCCGGAGTGCGTAAAGGTGCTGGGCCG
This sequence comes from Bryobacteraceae bacterium, assembly GCA_036489835.1. GTDB lineage: Bacteria > Acidobacteriota > Terriglobia > Bryobacterales > Bryobacteraceae > Palsa-187. The sequence goes on from DASXEY010000042.1 coordinate 18,184, forward strand.
GAACGGCGAGGTATTGGAGATGAACGCCGCCGGTCTGCGAATGCTGGAGGCGGATTCCGCGGAGCAAGTACTGGGTAACTGCGTTTATCCGTTGATAGATGAATCCGATCGGCCAGCGTTTCAGGCCTTGACCGAAAGCGTATTCGACGGAGGGTCCGGCGGTTCCCTCGAATTTTCGATCACCGGATTCAAAGGAGCGCGGCGTACGTTTGAAACCAACGTCGTGGCATTGCGCGACGAGACGGATCGGGTTATCGGTGCGTTATCGGGAACGCGCGACGTCACGGAGCGTCACGCCGCCGAAGCCGCGTTGAGGCGCGCTAACGACGGCCTGGAGCAATTTGCCTACGCCGCAGCCCACGATCTGCAGGAGCCCATTCGTAACGTTATCTTGTACACGCAAATGCTGGCGGAGCGGTACGGGGATAAGCTGGACCCGCAGGCGGATGAGTTCATGACCGTCACCGTTGAAAGCGCGCAGCGCATGCAGGCATTGGTGCAGGATCTTCTGGGCTACACTCGTTCACTCGACAAGCCGAACGAAAAGCAGCCTGGGACGGACGCGAAGGAGGTGGTAGCGGCGGTGCTTGCGAACTTGCGGACCGCCATTAGTTCCGCAGGCGCCGAAGTGGTGTGCGGCCGCCTTCCGGTGCTGCCTATTTACCGGGTGCACCTGGTGCAGTTGCTGCAGAATCTGGTTGGAAATGCTCTCAAGTATAGAAGCTGCATCCCGCCGCGGATTGAAATTTCAACGGTGGAACGGCCGGACGAGTTCGTGGTCACCGTGCGGGATAACGGCATCGGCATTTTGCCCGATCATCAGGAACGGATTTTCGGAGTGTTCAAGAGGCTCCACAACCGCAGCGTTCCAGGCAACGGAATCGGCCTGGCAATCTGCCGCCGGATTATTTCTCATTATGAGGGTCGTATCTGGGTGGAGTCGCAACTGGGGCAGGGATCGGCGTTTATCTTTACGCTGCCGCGCCGGCGGCCTGCTCATACGGTGTAATCGAATGCCTTCAACCGCGAACCGGCTCTTCCGCCGGCTCTGAAGAAGGCTCCGAGGCGTGAGCGCCCGCATCGCTGACCACCAAATGAACAAAATGCAGCTTTGCGACTGCGTGGCGCGATAGAACAAACGGATAAAAGTCGTTGTATCCCATGGCGCGGGAAAGTTCGTTGAGCGCCGCGGTGAGACGCGTCCAGGAGTTGATGAAATGGAGGAAACGCGGACCCTCCGGATCTTGCGGCCGGCACAGCGCATCGGAGGTGAAGGGCTTTACCTCCATTTCGATCGAGGATTCGGGATCCAATCCAAAGCTGAGCGCACAGTCGAGCGTATCGACGATATGCAGGTAGTGCGCCCAGGTTTCTGCCCAATCCTCCCAAGGATGCACGCCCGCGTACGCAGTGACACAGCGCTCATTCCAGTCCGGCCTGGGGCCTTGCTGGTAATGAGTCTTCAACGCCGCGCCGTAATCCGCCCTCTCATCGCCGAACAGGCGGCGGAAATCATCGAGCCAGTCTGTACGCGCGATGAGCCGGTCCCAATAGTAATGACCCGTCTCATGCCGCAAGTGCCCAAGCAAAGTCCGGTATGCCTCGCCCATCTCGCGGCGAATTTGCTCACGCGTGGAGTCTTCCGCTTCCTCGATGTTAAGTGTGACGATGCCGTCTTCGTAGCCCGTCAATACGCGAGGGCCTCCCGGGGAGGAGCGAAGGAAGTCGAAAGCCAAGCCGTGCGCGGGATCCTCTGAGATTCGCGAGGCGACCGGAAGTCCCAGCGTGATCAAAGAGGATACCAGCCGGCGCTTGGCGATGCTGATGCGGTGGTAGGCTTCTTGATTTGCGGCGATGGAGAGGTCGGGTATGGTGCGGTCCAGTCGGCAACATTGACAGAGAAGCGGCGGATTTGCATCGCCCTCCGCAGCCTCCACGGTCCAATTGCAGCCGGCCGCGGAAAACAAATTCGCGCATCGCCGATACAGCGTCCCGCGCGCTTCGTTATCGTCCGCAAGCCGCCAGAGATCGGCCGGCCCTGCAGGCTCCAACGCCACTACTCTGCGCAGATTGGGCTCGTATGCCAGGGGCGAGTTGCAGGCGACGCACCGGCTGTTCCTGAAGAAAACGGCCTCACCGCACCGGCAGAAAAAGCTTCTAGGCTTAACGGGCTCGTCGTTCCGATACATGTTTTGAAGCGCTGCAAGTGAAGGGCCGTATCGTGAATCAAGAACCCGTTAGCCCGCCTGCCGCCTTCGCTTCGCCGAGCCGGTTGTAAAGCGTCCGCACACTGATTCCGAGAAGTTGGGCCGCCCGCCGGCGATCGTTATTGACGCTCTTCAGAGTCTCCGCGATATACACAGCCTCGATTTCGTCCAAGGAGCGTCCCACCTCGAAGCGCATGGCTCCCTCTCCCGCCGGAGCCGGCATGGGCTTGTGGGAGGCGTTTCCGCTGCCCAGAGTCCTGGGCAAATGCTGCGGCAGAATCAGATCCTTCTGGGCCGTGAGAACCGCCCATTCCAGTACGTTGCGCAACTCACGCACGTTGCCGGGCCAGTCATGACCCATCAGCCGTTGCAGTGACTCGCGATGTAAGGAAACGACGGAGCAATCGTGCTTTTGATTTAGGTTGTCGATAATTACTTTCGCAAGCTGCGGGATATCCTCCTTGCGTTCCCGCAAGGGCGGAAGATGAATGTGGAACACGTTGAGTCGATAATGCAGATCTTCACGCAAAGTCTTTCCGCGCGGCGTCCCTTCCAGCACGCGATTGGTTGCGGCTACGATGCGGGTGTCCACTGGAATCTCTTCGGAGCCGCCCACCCGCCGCACTTTCGATTCTTCCAGGACTCGCAACAATCTGGCTTGCATGGGGAGCGGCATCTCGCCGATTTCATCCAGCAACAATGTTCCCCGGTTGGCTTGCTCAAAGCAGCCCAGATGCCGGCCCACCGCACCCGTGAAGGAGCCCTTTTCGTGGCCGAATAGCTCGCTTTCGATCAACTCCGAAGGGATGGCCGCGCAGTTCACCGCCACAAACGGTCCCGCGCTCCTCAAGCTGAGACGGTGAATCGCTCGCGCCACCATCTCCTTGCCGGTGCCGCTCTCTCCTGTGATCAGAATGGAAGCTTGCGTGGGCGCTGCGCGCTGAATCAGCGTGTACACCTGCTGCATTGCGCGCGAGGCTCCGACCATGTCGCCGAGAACGCCCTGCTGGCTCAATTGCCGTTGCAAACGCTCAGTACCTCGCAAAAGCTCTCCATACTTAATGGCGCGGTCGAGCAGAGGACCTAGGACGGCAGCCTGCGCAGGTTTTTCCAGGAACCAGAACGCCTGCAGATCATGAACGATAGTGACGGCGTGTTCAATGTCCCCGAGGCTGGTCAGCACGATGGCGGGAGCAAACTGGCCCCGATCGATCAGAGCGCGTAACAGTTCGAAGCCATCCATGACGGGCATCATTAAATCCGTCAGAATGGCCGCGACATGCATCGTCTCCAATTTTGCGAGGGCCTCGCGGCCGTCAGCCGCTGTTTCGACAGCATATCCTAATGCGCTGACGATGCTGTTCAGGGCCGAACGGTCCTGCTCGTCATCATCAACCACTAAAACTACATTTTGTTCCGCTACGTCGAGGGGCATAAGAATATGCGGTCACCGGCCTTTAATGTTTGAATCGATAAGAACGCGAGTCAATGTTGCACCGATCCGGATCGGGGTTGCGCGCGGACGTTGTTCGAATTGGCCTTAGCACGCAACTGCTCGGCCGCCTCGAACCAGTCTTCTTCCGCGGAACCCTCAGGGCATCCTTTTTGCCTCCAGATCGCGTAAGCACGTTGCGAAATCTCGCGATCGTTCTCAACGCCGGAGGGCGCCTCCTGGCGCCGGACTTCATGCTGCTCCGGATAATGTTCAGCATCCACCGCTGACGCTGTCTTGGATTTTCCGTCTTGATCAGAGTGCTTCTTCATTGACCGAATCTCCCCTTTTTGCCATCCGCGGCTCCGAACGTCTTGCAACGCATCGCACGTTTGGTTCCATTCAGCTATTTGAATGATTTATACGGAAACACCGAAAGAGCATCGCCGCACGAGAAAGAAAAAAGGCCGCGCTGTGCAAAGTTTGCATTGCCAGGCACGGCCTTCTCTTATGCACAAGCGTGCGTTCCGCTCAGAGTGTTCGGGGCGGCCTGAAAACCATTACCAGCAAGAGAACTACAAGTAACAGACCCAGCCCGCCGCTTGGGTAATACCCCCAGCTGGCGCTATACGGCCACGTGGGTAGCGCACCGATCAGCATAATCGCCAATAGAATCAAAAGCAGTGTTTGCATTATCGTCTCCTCTCCTAAATCAACGCGCTTGCCGATGACGATTGAGAGACGCCAGCAGCCAGCGCGTCGATAAGCTCCTCAAGCCCGCGAGCCCGTTCGTCCAGATCCATCAGGCCCCTGAGAAACGAAGCGCGGGTCCTGGGGGACGCCACCCTCAATCCTGCAAAACGTTGATCAAGTTTCGATTCGAGACCCTTCAGGTCCCGAAGCTCCGTTACGATCAGACTTTCCAATACGTGGCGTTCCCTCATTGAATTGCTCCTCACTGGGCTCTCCGCTTGCATTCTTTGGGCCGTTATCACCCAAGCAAGCGGACCAAGACGCCGTACGTGCGGGAAGTTCCTAAGGGATGTGGAATGCGATGTAATTCTTACGGCAACAGTATCAAGTTGCCGGACGATAGTGGTTAGGCAGTAAAAGCCCGGTTGCTGTCAGTCTTCGTCGTGCTGCGCTGCGAGCCGCCCCACCACGCTCAAATCTTCAAGTGTCGTCACGTCGCCGGAAACGGTGTTGCCGGTAACGATTTCTCTGAGCAAGCGGCGCATGATTTTGCCGCTGCGGGTTTTCGGAAGAACATCAGTGAAGCGGATTTCCTCGGGCCGCGCGAAGGGGCCGATTTCGTGCGCCACCCATTGCCTCAGATCTTTGCCGAGCTGCGCGTGGTCCCACTCGCCCTTCTTCAGGGTGACAAAGCAGCACACGGCCTGGCCCGTGATTTCATGCGGCTTTCCGACAACGGCGGCCTCCGCCACGGCGGGATGCTTCACCAGCGCGCTTTCCACTTCCATCGTGCTGAGGCGATGGCCACTGACGTTCATCACGTCATCCACGCGGCCCAGGACCCAATAATATCCATCCTGATCGCGGCGGGCCGCGTCCCCAGTGAAATAGGCTCCTGGAACGCGGCTCCAGTATTGCTCCTTGAAGCGTTCGGGATCACCCCAGATCGTGCGGATCATACCGGGCCAGGGCCGTCGAATGATAAGAAAGCCCTCTTTGTCCGGACCAACCTCATAACCGTTCAGATCGACAATATCCGCGATGACTCCCGGTATAGGCAAGGTCCCCGAGCCGGGTTTTAGCGGCACCGCGCCGGGCATGGGCGCGATTAAGATGCCTCCGGTTTCGGTCTGCCACCAGGTATCGACGATGGGACAGCGGCCCTTGCCGATAACGCGGTGGTACCATTCCCACGCCGCGGGATTGATGGGCTCGCCCACGGAACCCAGCAGGCGCAACCTGGAAAGATCGTGCGCATTGGGCCATTGCTCGCCCTGGCGGACCAGGGCTCGGATGGCTGTGGGCGAGGTATAGAAAATATTAACCCGGTATTTTTCGATAATCCGCCACCAACGGTCAAATGCCGGGTAATCGAGAGAGCCTTCATACATCACGGTGGTTGCGCCGGCGGAAAGCGGCCCATAGACGATGTAGCTGTGGCCCGTAACCCAGCCGATGTCGGCCGAGCACCAATACGTGTCTTCGTCCCGCAGATCGAAAACCCACTTCATCGTGGCGGTGATGTGCGTGAGGTAGCCGCCGGTGGTGTGCAGAATGCCCTTGGGCTTCCCGGTGGTCCCGGAGGTGTACAGAACGAAAAGAGGATGCTCGCTATCGAGCGGAACTGCCGGACAATCTTCCGATGCATTTTCGTCAAGGTCGTGCCACCAATGATCGCGCCCGGCCTGCATGGGAGTATCCGAGCCGGTGCGCCGGTACACGATGACGTCGCGGACGGTGGGACATTCCGTCATCGCCTCATCGACGGCGGGCTTGAGCTTGATCTCCTTGCCGCGGCGGTAGCCTCCATCGGCGGTGATGACGACGGTCGCGCCCAGATCCTGCACGCGCGCTTTCAGCGCTTCAGCAGAGAAGCCTCCGAACACTACGCTGTGGATGATTCCGAGGCGGGCGCACGCCAGCATGGCGATGGGCAGCTCCGGAATCATCGGCATGTAAACGATGGCTCGGTCGCCGGCGCGATAACCGCGTGAGTGCAGCACGCTGGCGAAACGCACCACCAGACGATGCAGTTCCTGATAAGTGAGAAAGCGCTGATCGCCGGGTTCGCCTTCCCATAAGATCGCGACCTTGTTCTTGCGATGCGTGAGGAGATGACGGTCCAGGCAATTGTAGGAGACGTTGGTCTTGGCGCCGGCAAACCACCGCGCGTTCGGAGGATTCCACTCCAGAACGCTGGACCACTTCTCGAACCAATAGATCTCGCGCGCCGCGATTTCGCCCCAGAATTCTTCGGGATTCTGCTCGGCGCGGCGGTACAGTTCGTGATAGCCTTCGAGGCCCTGAACATGGGCCTTGCGGACGAAATCGTCTGGCGGCGGATAGACGGAGGGGTTACTCATCGTTTCGGATTGTACCAAGAGGCGCATCTGGCGCTGCGCCCTCTCTCCTCTTGGAGACCGGAAGATTCAATCAATAGAGCAGGAATTGCCTAAATGCGGATCTTCGCCGGAGGCTCGCCGTGCTCCAAAGCTACTGCAAAATCGGGAGCGCGAACGCCGCCGCCGGGACGAAGAGGCTGCCCTGGGTGACGCCTCGAGGCGAGGCCTGCTCCAGGCGGCGATGCAATTCCCCTGGAGAGCAACGGCGGACGAGCGCGTCTTCCAACGCCTCAGCAACTCGGATCACAGCGTCTGCTGATTCGTGAACGAACTCGGCACGGAAATGGCGGATGCCGGCATCGAGCCAATCGTGCAGATGAGTGGAAGCTTCCTGCGCCTCCGCCCCGAAAACGGTGTTGCGGCACCCGACGTCGGCCATAACGGGATGCGCCCGGCCGTTAGCATCGCGCAGCTCTACGCGATGCTGCTCGCACGGCCGGCCGCAATCTTTATAACTGCTGCCACTCGAAAGAAAACGGCAGAAGACGCAATGCTCGGTGTGAAACACGGGGAGATGCTGATAGACAATGGCTTCGATCTGATCCGGGCCAGTGCGTTTCGCGAGTTCGGCGATTTGCGCGGCATTGAGGTCGTGCGTGGGTGCGATCCGATCGAGGCCCCGGTCCAGAAGCTCGCGCGCGGCGATGGCGTTGGCCGCGTTCAAGCTGAAGTCTCCGGTGAGACGCGGGTGTGCCTGAGTTCGCAGCGTGTCAAGAAGTCCGGCAGAGCGAACCAGGATCGGGCAATCGCATCGGAGAAGGAATGCGGCGATGCGCTCTTCCCCTGGTTTCAGCACCCGTGGGCTGGCAATGCGAGCCTCAATACCTGAAGCCTTGACGCGGTCAAGCGACGGACGAAGACCATACAGATCGAGATAATCGAGGGTGATCGACGCGGGACGCACCGTGAGCGCGGCGTCCAGTTGCTCCGGAGTACGGACCAGCAGATGCAGCCTAGGCGATGCTGGCTCCGGTTGAAGCGCGAGCATGGTGAGGCGTTCGAGCGCGCGGTCAGGGCTGGAAACAGATACCGAACGCGGCTCAATCTGGCGGCCTTCAAGCAACTCGACGGCCTCTCGACGCAGACGATTCAAGAGAGACGCCGGGGCGAACGGCGAGCCTTCCACATCCAGCGAAACATCCGCGAGCTCATACTGTGAACTGCCCAGGCGGCCGAGTTGCGCTGCAAGAAACTCTTCCGTGATCGCGCGAGTCTCGGCTACTTGCAAGGGTTCCGCGGACATGGTTTCCACCGATAATTCGCGAACTTTCCAGGTGATCGTGAGCGGTTCGCCGACGCGGGCGATGGCATGGACACGTATGGGCTGCTTGTGAACCGGCAGCCCGCGGACGGCCTTCGCAAGCGCAGGATCGTCGGTGCGCCAGACTAGATCGCCGGGGCGAATGCGCGAGGCGTCGATGACGCCGTTGCCAAAACGCAGCTCCGCTTCGCTCCCACGCCCTTTGGCCACACCCAGACGCTCGATCTCGTAAATACGGCCGCCCTCCTCGGGCTCCTGAGGACTGCGCCAATCGGCGGCGTCGAACACGATGCCGTCGCCGGGCTTTAATGCGGCTGCGCTTTCGGGCTCGATGACGATGCCGGCGCAGTCCGCGCGAACCACGCGCCCGCACAGGACGCCGCGATGCCGGGGCGAACGGCCCTTGACCACCGCCTGATGATTCGTGCCCGTGAGGAAGTGAGGCCCCAGGCCACGCGAATAAACCTGTTCGAGCTGGGCTTGCTCGGCCGCTCCCACGCTCGAAGGCAAGCCGGCGCAAGCTTCATCCACGGCCTTTCGATACGCCCGCGTGGTCAGCGCGACGTAATCTGCGTCCTTGTAGCGGCCCTCGATCTTCAGTCCGGTCACGCCGATTTCGACCAGCTCAGGAATCTGGCCGAGCGCATAGAGATCGCCGGGGGACAAAAGATAGCGCGCGTCCGCCAACGGCCGCGCATAACCGTCCACCAGCATTTCGTAAGGCAGGCGGCAAGCCTGCGCGCACTGGCCTCGGTTGGCGCTGCGGCCGCCCCACCCTTCCGAGGAGAAGCACTGGCCCGAATACGACACGCACAGCGCGCCATGAACGAAGACTTCCAGTCCGCAATCGGTTCCGGCACAGATGGCGCCAATCTCATCAAGCGAAAGTTCGCGAGCCAGCACTACACGGCTGGCCCCCAGGCTTTGCGCGACGCGCGCCCCCTCCGCGCTGGTAATGCTCATCTGCGTGCTGCCGTGGATTTCGAGCCCTGGTGCAATTTCGCGCGCCAGCTTCACAACCGCCAGATCCTGCACGATGATCGCGTCCGCTCCGGCTTCGGCGATGGCAGCGAGACCCCGCGCCGCATCCAGCAATTCGGAATCGAAAACCAGCGAATTGTAAGTGACGTAGCCCTTAACGCCGCGGCTGTGCAGAGTCCGCATGGCCTCAGGAAGCTCGGCTAGCGTGAAGCCGACTTTGGCTCGGGCGGTGAAATGAGTCAGGCCGAAGTAGACGGCGTCGGCGCCGGCGTCGATGGCCGCGTGCAACTGCGGCCAATGCCCAACGGGACTGAGTACTTCGGGACGGATCACACTTCTATCTTCCTCCAAGTAAGCCGCCCCAAGTAAGCTAAGAAGAAATGTCTCTAGAAGAATATCGCTCCGAATTTCCCATCACCAGGAATTTGATTTGGCTGAATCATGCCGCCATCGCGCCGCTGGTGAAGCCTGCCGCGGAGGCGATGGTTCGCTTTTCCGAAGAGTCGCGAGATTTCGCGTCGATGCATTACGATCAATGGCTGGAGACGTGTGAGGCGCTACGCCGCGCCGCGGCCCGGCTGATCAACTCTGCTCCAGCTGAGATCGCTCTATTGAAAAATACATCCGAAGGCTTGGCGACCGTCGCCATGGGTTTGGACTGGCACGCGGGCGACAAGATCGTCGCGTTTCGCGAGGAATTTCCAGCCAATCAGTATCCCTGGCAGCGGCTACAGGCGAAGGGCGTCACCATCGAATGGCTCTCCGCCGCGGACCCTCTGGATCGAATCGATGAAGCAGCGAAGGGCGCGCGATTGCTGGCGCTCAGCTTCGTCCAGTTTCTAACCGGCTATCGCGCCGATGTGAACGCGATCGGCGAGATTTGCCATCGCCGCGGGACGATCTTCGTGGTGGACGCGATTCAAGGCCTCGGCGTCTTTCCCCTGGACGTTAAAAAGGCCAAGATCGGCGCGCTGGCCGCGGACGGGCACAAATGGATGTTCGGGCCGGAAGGCTGCGCGATTTTCTACATCTCACCGGAGTTGCAGCAGCAGGTCGAGCCGGTGGAATTCGGATGGACCAATACAGCCAACTTCGGCGACTACGGAGTCCGCGATTTAACGCTGCGTCCCGACGCTGGGCGCTACGAATGCGGCACCCTGAACACAATCGGTTGTTACGGACTGCGCGCGGCGATGGAGTTTCTGCTGCAGGTGGGCCTGGATCGCATCGGGCCGAAGGTGCAGTCCCTTGGTGACCGGATCGCCGACGGCGTGCGCCACCGCGGCTATGAAGTTTTGGGTGAGCGGACCCCGGCGAATGGCGCAGGTATCGTAAGCTTCCGCAAGGACGGAATCGATTCCGCGGAAGTCGTAGCTCGATTGGCGAAGCAGCGCATCGTCACTGCCGCACGCGCCGGATGGGTCCGAGCTTCGCCGCACTTTTACGTCACGGAACAGGAAGTCGACACAGTGCTGGCGCTATTGTGACCGCGTCCAGAGTTCCGATGCGAGCAATCCCGCGCGCGATGTCTCCTCCCGCTTAAGCCGGAACCCTTGTTTTCGAAGCATCGGGCGATGGTCAGTCAGGCGGCGCGTCGTGAGTCCGGTTGTGACACGAAAAAACAAGTACAGCGCTGCCAACAGCGGGGCGGCCCAAGCTGGCTGGCGAAACTCGGAGATCAGCCAGACTGCGTCAGGCTTCGCGGCTCTGGCTGTGCGATCGATCAGCCGCGCCAGTCCACCTTCATCGAAGCAATCGAGAAAAAAGTGGGTAACGATTAGATCGTATTCGGCGGGCGCAAGCGAAAGTTTCAAAGCGTCAGCCTGACGATATGCGATTGCGCGGGCGCCGGCACGGCTCCGCGCCAGCTCCAACATTCCGGCGCTTAAGTCAACATAGTCGATGGACGCGCACGAAACGGCGGCAAGACGTCTCAGGAAGCGGCCATCGCCGTCGCCCAGAATAAGCGCTCGTTGTGCGCCGGCGGTCTCGGCGAGAAAGCAGAAGCGGCGGCGTTCCAGTTCGCGTCCGAAAGCGGCGTATTCAAGCCAGCGGTAGGAACGGGCGATTCGATCGCAATTCAAAACCGAGCCCCTGCAAGCGGCAGAAAGAGGACGGGGCTGAGCAGCGCCACATCCGCAAGCACGCGCAGGGCATCCGCGGAAAGTTTCAGCCGCGACCGATCCAGCATGATAAACGCAACCGCGCTCGCCGCCTCCGCACCCGCAAGGACCGGCCTCTCACGATGCAGCATCGTGATCGCTGCAACGCCCACGCAGGCCGCCAGGATACCGATCGGCCATCGGCCCGAGCCGTGTTCCCACTCGGAAATGGCGGCGCAATTGATCCAGCAGAGGCAGGCAAATAACACGACGGTCAGGACATCATAGGAGGTTTCGACGCGCGTCCATGCGGCCAGCGATGCGCCAAGCCCGAAGATCACCGCCACCGCCGCCTCTTTGGGCCAACGCAGTCGCGAACAGTGCACCACGCCGAAATAGACCAGGACCGCGGCTGACAGCCAGGCTCCGCGCTCAAATAGCTCCCTCGGGAGAGAAGTCCAGGCAAAGCCACCGGTGGCCGCCAGAACCAGAATCCAAACCGGCAAGAGGGACCGCCAATGACGCCGGTAGAATTCGTGCCGGGGCCGCTGATCGGAGCCGCGCCACGCGTCCAAAGCCCGATCTGCCGCGTAGATCAGCCACACGACGGAAACCAGCAGTACCGACGGCAAGACGCTGCCGGAAGCCGGTCCCGTCGCGTGAAAGCAACGGATAAACAGAATCTGCCACAGCACCGCGACCACCGGCGCGTCCAGGCTCAACAGATTCGGCCACAACCAGATTCGAGGGGCCACCTTTTTATTATGCCGTCCGATTCCACAGCCGGATCACTCGCGTCGTGTGCTCCCAGCCAAGTGCGCTTACCGAAGCCGTGTCCAGGCCCAGAAGCCGTCCATCGTCCGGCGCAAGCTCCAGCCAGCGCGCGGCCAGCACCCGCAGCATATGCCCGTGGCTGAACAAAGCCACATCGCCGGCCGCGGCGAGCGAGCGTTGAATCACCCGATCCGCGCGTGCGCCAACCTGCGCCGGCGATTCGCCGCCGGGCACTGGACCGGTCCAGATGGTCCAGCCCGGCGCCGTCTTTTGGATGTCGCCCGAGGTGAGCCCTTCGTAGGCGCCGTAATCCCACTCGTGAAGATTGTTTTCGATCTCGGGTTGGTATCCGGCCAAGTGGCAGGTTTCAAGAGCGCGGCGCATCGGACTGGAAAGTACCAGCGAGAACCCGCCCGTGGGATGAGCGTCTTTGAGGATCTCGCCGAGAGCCTTGGCTCCAAGACGGCCTTTTTCAGTCAAGGCCAGGTCAGTGCGTGAGGTGTGTTGGCCGGAGAGGCTCCATTCGGTTTCTCCGTGCCGGATGAGGAAAAGTTCGCCGGGCATATGCGCTTCCTTTAAGATAATGAGTTTGCATGCCCGATATCTTCACCCCTGTCCCGCCTAAACAATTCAAGCCGGCCCTGATCGAGTTCGAACGCGTCAACGTGATGCGCGGAGACACTCTGGCCCTGGACGACGTTTCGCTGAAGATCGGAGCGGGCGAGCATGTCGCCATCATCGGGCCCAACGGCTGCGGCAAGTCCACCTTCATCAAGGCGATCACGCGGGAGTGCTATCCGCTGTCACGTGATGAGACCTCCCTGAAAATCTTAGGCGGCGATCGTTGGAACGTCTTCGATCTTCGCTCGATGCTGGGCATCGTGTCCAGCGATCTGATGACCGTCTGCATCCGCGACATGACCGGGATGGATATGGTGCTATCGGGATTCTTCAGCAGCATCGGAATCTGGCCGAATCATCAAGTGACGGATGACATGCGCGCACGCGCAAGCAAAGCCCTGCAGCAGCTTGAGGTGCCGCACCTGGCGCAGCGGTTCACCGATCAGGTTTCTTCCGGCGAAGGCCGCAGACTGCTGCTGGCGCGCGCTCTGGTGCATGAACCCAGGGCGCTGATCCTGGACGAGCCCAGCACCGCGCTCGATCTGTTCGCACAGCAGGAACTGCGCGCGACCCTGCGCAAATTGGCGCAATCCGGCATTGGAATCGTAATGGTGACGCATCATCTTTCGGACCTGATTCCTGAGATTGAACGCGTGATTCTGATGAGCCGCGGACGGATCGTAGCCGACGGCCCAAAGCGCGAGATCTTGACCGCCCCACGATTGTCCAAACTGTTCGGGCTGCCCGTGGATCTAGCGGAGCGGGACGGTTATTACAACCTCTGGTGATGTGCTACGGTACAAAAGAATGTCCAGTCTACCGCAGGGTGAATCGTTAGATCGCATTCAGTGCCAGTGGTGCCAGAGCATGAACCCAACGGGCGCGACGGCCTGCCGGGCGTGCGGAGCTCCCCTCGATATCCGCAACCTGGTCAGCGAGTCCGGATGGCGGGAAGCTCCGCGCATCCGCGACATGACCGAGATCCATTTCAACTCCAGCACTTGCCAGGTGGAAGGAGACGTCGTGCCGGTTGCGGAAATCAATCTGGGACAGGGCGACTCGATTTTCTTTGAGCATCACGTGATGCTGTGGAAAGATGAACGCGTCCCGCTCTCGTTGCTGCCAATGTCAGGCGGCATCGCTCGCGCATTGTCGGGCATGCCCTTCCTGATCAGCGTCGCCAACGGGCCCGGGCGCATCGCCTTCTCGCGCGACGCCACAGGCGAATTGGTAGTGCTGCCCCTGCATCCGGGCATGGAGCTGGACGTTCGCGAGCATGCGTTTCTGCTGTGCTCCCACCAGATCAATTATTCTTTCGTCCGGGTGACTGGCCTCACGAACATTCTTTTCGGCGGCCAGGGCATGTACATGGACCGCTTCGTCACCACCAACACTCCTGGCATGCTGATTCTTCACGGATACGGAAATGTGTTCGAACGCAAGCTGGCGTTGAACGAAAGCATTATGGTAGAGCCGGGTGCTTTCCTTTATAAAGATTCCACCGTGACCATGGACGTTGAGTTTCAACGTCTGGGCTCGGGTTTCTTCGGCGGTGCAACCATGAGTTTGGCGAAAATGACCGGGCCGGGCCGCGTGGGAATTCAATCCATGTACGTGCATCACAAAACGGAGTAAGGCGCTTATGTTTTGTACACATTGTGGCGCCAAGATTGCCGATGGCGCGAATTTCTGCGTCGGCTGCGGGACCAAAGTTGGTGCGCCGGCGCCCCCGCCAACGCAGCCGACGCCTCCGGCACAACACGTCGAACCGCCGCCCCCTGTTCCTCCGCCGGTGGTGCGGCCACCGCAACCACCGCCGCCTCAGCCGCCCGCCGCCTCCGCGAAATGCGTCTGGTGCGGAGCCGCCGTCACCGGCGCGGACGCCAGTTGCCCACGTTGCGGAGCCGCCCTCCGCGTCGATCGCATCGTCACCGAATCGGGATGGGCGGAGCTGCCTGGCCGCAAGGACATGGCCAAGCTGCAATTCGGCAAATCCTCCTGCCAGATCGAAGGCGTCTACGTTCCGGTAGCGGATTTGAACCTGGCTCCCGGGGAGAGCGTGTATTTCACGCACCACGTGCTGCTCTGGAAAGACACGCAGGTCCAGGTCTCCACCATGTCGATGGCCGGTGCGTGGAAGCGCATGTTCGCTGGCATGCCGCTGATCATGACCCAAGCCTGCGGCCCCGGCCACATAGCCTTTTCTAGAGACGATCCCGGCGAACTTATCCCCGTACCCTTGCAGCCGGGCCAGACTCTCGATGTGCGCGAGCATCTCTTTCTGGCCGCGACCAGCAACGTCGAATACGATTGGTTTCAGACCGGCATCTGGTTCACCACGCAGAAGGGCAACGAAACCGAAACGCATTACCCGCTGGGCGGATTCATGGACCGTTTCTCCGCTCCGCGCACACCCGGCCTGCTGCTTTTGCACGCGGCCGGCAACGTTTTCGTGCGCGAACTTGGACCGGGGCAAACCATCCTGATCAAGCCGACGGCCCTGGTATTCAAGGATCCCGCCGTGCAGATGCATTTGCATTTCGAAAGGCCAGGAACGGTGTTTAGCGGCTGGGGAACGTGGGGCAATCGCTACATCTGGCTGCGCCTTGTCGGCCCCGGCCGCGTCGCCGTGCAATCCGTCTTCGACCGCATCGAAGGCGAATCCAGAAACATTTCCGGCTTCTCGTATGCCACCGAGCAGGTCTGGTAATCACATGAACAAGAACCGACGGATTCTCGCCACCACGATATTCTTTGTTGCAGCCTCCGCGTGCAGTCGCCAGTCCTCGCTTCCCAAAGTGAACTACCCAAACACAGCCAAAGACGACATCGTTAACGACTACTTCGGCACCAAGGTCCCGGCCCCCTATCAATGGATGGAGGATCTCGATTCCAAACAAGTCACCGATTGGATTGCCGAGGAAAACAAGGTCACCTTCGACTACCTCGCCAAACTCCCCCTCCGCGATCACTTCCAGAAGCGCATCACGGAACTTTGGGATTACCCCAAGGTATCGATTCCAGTTCGCGAAGGCGGACGGTATTTCTATGCCAAGAACAGCGGCCTGCAGCGGCAATCGCCCATCTACATGCGCGCCACTCTCTCGGGCCCGGTTACGCTGGTGCTGGACCCCAACGTCCTGTCGCCCGACGGTTCCATTTCGGTCGCCCAGTGGGCGCCTTCCCGCGATGGCAAGCTGTTGGCCTACGGTCTTTCCGAAGGCGGAGCGGATTGGCGTACTCTGCACGTCCGTGACGTCGATTCCGGCAAAGATCTGTCCGATGAAGTGCGTTGGATGCGTTTTTCGGGCATCTCCTGGACCAACGACAACAAGGGATTTTTCTATTCCCGTTACCCGGAGCCGCCCAAAGGAAAAGCGCTCGAGTCGGCCCTGTCCGGCCAGGCCGTTTATTACCACCGCATCGGCACGCCGCAATCCCAGGACCGCCTGGTTTACGAGCGCAAAGACCTGCCCACATGGTTTATCGATGGAAGCGTGAGTGAAGACGGACGTTACCTTATCGTCTCCATCGCAAAAGGATCCGATAACAATAACCGCCTTTACTATGCCGCCCTGGGAGATCCCATGCGGCCGTCCATCACCGCGCCGATTCGTCCATTAGTCGAAGAAGACGATGCGGAGTTCGCTGTATTCGGCAACGCCGGGCCGGTGTTTTATCTTCGAAGCGACCACGCCGCGCCCAATCGAAAAGTCATGGCGATTGACCTCGCCCATCCGGCCCAAGCCGATTGGAAGACAGTGGTTCCCGAAGCCAAGCAGGCCATTGAGAGCGTCTCCCTCATCGGCGGCCGCATTGTCGCGCAATACCTGGTGGACGTCCAAAGCCGAGTGGCTCTCTTCGGCCTGGACGGCAGTCCCCAAGGCGACCTCGCCCTGCCCGGCACTGGAACCGTCGCGGGAATTGAAGGCCGCGAAGACTCGCCTGAGATCTTCTATGCGTTCAGTTCGCCTCTGTCCCCCACAACGGTCTACTTATACGATCCAGCCTCGAAACAGCAAACTTCGTTCGATCCCTCCAAAGCGCCGGTCGACGTCGCACAGTACGAAACCAGGGCGCTCTTCGCCACATCCAAGGACGGAACCCGAGTGCCGTTCTTCCTCACCTGGAAAAAAGGCCTCGCGCTTGACGGCAGCCATCCTACCATGGTCTACGGCTATGGTGGCTTCTCCATCAGCATCCTGCCCACCTACCGCGACGACGTGCCTGCCTGGCTCGAGCTTGGCGGCGTCTGGGTGACGGCCAACATGCGCGGCGGAGCGGAATACGGCGAGGCTTGGCATAAAGCCGGGAACCTCAGCAATAAGCAGAAGGTGTTTGACGATTTCATCGCCGTCGCCGAATACCTAGTCAAAGAAAAATACACATCGCCGGCAAAATTGGGGATTATGGGCGCCTCGAACGGCGGCCTGCTGGTGGGCGCGGTGGAAGAACAGCGCCCGGATCTGTACGCCGTCGCGCTTGCCGGCGTTGGCGTGATGGACATGCTGCGCTACGACAAATTCACCGGCGGCCATGCCTGGGTTACGGAGTACGGCTCGTCGTCCAATGTCCTTGACTTCAACTACCTGATCAAGTATTCGCCCGTTCATAACGTAATGCCTGGCGTGTGTTATCCCGCCACTCTGGTGACCACCGCGGATCATGACGATCGCGTAGTTCCCAGCCACTCCTTCAAATTCACTGCGGCGATGCAAGCGGCCCAGGGCTGCGATCGCCCGGTGCTGATCCGGGTGGAAACACAGGGCTCACACGGCTACCGCCCCACCGACAAACGCATCGCCGAGCTAGCCGATGAATGGGCCTTCGCCGCCGCCGGCATGGGAATGCAAAAGCCCTGAACCCCGAATTGACCCCGGGGGCCGCGCAAAACACTCGATTGGCCCTGCGGCCCGCCAACGCTGATGAAAAACACGTCGGCGGCTGTGGCGTGGGCGATCTTGTCGCCCGCCTGCCTCTTGCGGGCTGCCAGACGGCAGGCGATCAGATCGCCTGCCCCCACGGGGCTTTTCAGGGGAGCGGTAACGTACCATGGGCCGAATTCCACGGAACAAGCAGGCGGACCGCAGCGTTATACTTTGCATGAGATCGTTTGAGATCGAGCCCCGGAGGAGGGCGTGAATGTCACTGCACGATTTTCTTGAGAAACAATTCATTAAGGTCATCCAGTGGACCGAATCGGACCAGGACACTCTGGCGTGGCGTTTTCCCATGCGCGACATGGAGATTATGAACGGTGGACAGCTTACCGTTCGTGAATCCCAGGCCGCTGCATTCGTGAATGAAGGCCGCATCGCCGACATCTTCGCCCCCGGCCTCTACACGCTGAACACCCGAACCCTGCCGATCCTGACCGACCTGATGAACTGGAGCAAGGAGTTCAAATCGCCGTTCAAGAGCGACGTCTATTTCTTTTCCACCCGCATCAAGACCGATCAGCGCTGGGGCACGGCCACGCCCATCACTATTCGCGACAAGGAATTCGGAGCCGTGCGCATACGTGGCTACGGCATCTACTCCTGGCACATCGATAACCCTCGCGTGTTCCACACCAAGGTCAGCGGCACCAGGGAGCTATACAAGATTGCCGACCTCGAAGGCCAGCTTCGCAACAGCATCGTCGGCCGCATGACCGGAGCCTTCGCCGAAAGCGGCGTCCCGTTCCTGGATATGGCCGCGAATCAGACCGAGTTGGGGGTCAAAATCGCCGAAGGTCTCAAGCCTCAGTTCGCCGACCTGGGACTGGCGCTCGATAGCTTCGTGGTCGAAAATCTCTCCCTCCCCGAAGAATTGCAGAAGATGCTCGACACCCGCGTCGGCATGAACATGCTCGGCGACATGGGCCGGTACACCCAGTATCAAGTTGCGAATTCGCTGCCCATCGCGGCGGGAAATGAAAGTGGAGGCATCGCCGGAATCGGCGTCGGGCTCGGCGCGGGACTCACCATGGCCCAGCAGATGATGAACGCCATGAATAATCCCGGTGGTGGTCAAAGCGGCGGCGGGGCGACTCCTCCTTCTCCAGCTCCGCCGCCCGCAGCAGGACCGAGTCCCACGCCCTCAACCACAGGAACGACCGGAGGCGGACCGCCCGCGGCTCCAGGAGCCGAAACTAAATTCTGCGTCGATTGCGGCAAGTCCATTCCGAAGCGGGCCAAGTTCTGCCCGGAGTGCGGACAGCAGCAATAGCGCGAATGTCCGGCTGCGAGTGGATTGTCGAAGCCCACGGTTGTAATCCGGTGTCGCTGGCAGAGATGCACCGCATGAAGCGGTTCTTCGCCCGCCTGATTGAAGGGATGCAGCTTCATCTGGTCGCCGAAACCTCATGGCACCAATTCCCCAAGACCGGAGGCATAACCGGCCTCAGCCTCCTTAAGGAATCCCACATAGCCTGCCACACGTTCCCGGAGCACAAATCTTTGTGCTTGAATGTATTCTGCTGCCGTCCCCGCTCGGAATGGAATTTCGAAGAGGAACTGGAGCTTGAGTTCGGTGCGGCCTCGGTGCAAGTGAGAAGACTCGAACGGCCGTATCATTCTCCATGAGTCGAAACCCCATGAGTCCAAGCAAGTGAGCCAACCCGTCGCAAACTGCCCAAGCTGCGGCGCGCCGGTCCAGTTCCGCTGGTCCAGCGCGGTGCAAACGGTGTGCCCTTTTTGCCATTCCATCCTGGTGCGCGACGACCTCAATCTCAAGAATGTCGGGAAGGTGGCCGACCTTCCGCCCGACCCTTCGCCAATCAGCCTTCTGACGGAAGGCACGTATCGCGGCAAGTCGTTTCAGGTGCTCGGGCGCATCATTTATGCGTGGGAAGATGGCGGCTGGAACGAATGGCACATCGTCTTTTCGGACGGGTCGAGCGGATGGATCTCGGACGCGCAGTTGCAATACGCGGTCTCATTCGTGGTGAATCCCGGCAAGCCTTTGCCTGCCGCAGCCGAGGTCCGGCGCGGAACGGAAGTTGAGTTCAACCAAATCAATTACGAAGTCGCTACCATCACTCGCGCGAGCTACAAGGGTGTCGAGGGCGAACTGCCGTTCCCTTTCTACGGCAAATCCGACATGTTGTTCGCGGATTTGAAGACCGCGGGGAAGGCTTTTGGAACGCTCGATTATAGCGATTCCCAGCCGCTGCTGTTCTTAGGCGAATGGGTGGACTTCGAAGATCTGCACCTAAAGAACCTGCGGCAGTTTGAGGGCTGGACGTGAGCCCTCAAGCTCCCGCTTCCGTAGCGAAGCCGCACGCCCTTGCGTGCCCGAACTGCGGCGGCCCCGTCGAGCGCCGCGGCTTCGGCTACGCGATGACTGTGGTCTGCCCTCAATGCCTGACCGTGCTCGACGCCTCGACGCCTCTGCTCCAGGTTCTACAGAAGATTGAGGCCGAGCAGAGCCGCCGCACGCCGCTGATCCCTTTGGGCTCGCGCGGCAACATGAACGGAGCCACCTGGGAAGTCATCGGATTCCAGACCCGGGCGGTGATCGAAGACGGCGAAACCTTCGAATGGGAAGAATATCTTCTTTTCAATCCCTACAAAGGCTTTCGCTACTTGACGCAGTACGACGGCCATTGGAATTTCGTGACGCCCCTGGAAGCCATGCCGCAAAGCCCCAATCAACGCGGCTTGTTCCCAGTCTTCTATGACAATCTGGTCTACAAACACTTCTCCGGTGGCGACGCGACGACTACATTCGTCCTGGGCGAGTTCCCCTGGCGCGCGAAAGTCGGCGATCAGGTAGTGGCTCAGGACTACGTGAATCCGCCATGGGTGCTTTCCTCGGAAGCCACCAACCAGGAGATCACGTGGTCGCGAGGCGAATACATGCCCGGCAGCGCCATCTGGAAGGCATTCCAGCTTCCCGGCAGCGCGCCGCCGGCTCACGGCGTCTATCTCAACCAGCCCTCGCCAATGGGGGACAAGGTCGGCGGAATCTGGACCAACTTCGCGATCATGCTGGCGCTGCTGCTAGGCTTGGCGATTTTCTTCGCCGTCTTCAGCCGCAGGGAAACGGTATTTCGCAGCTCTTATTCGTTCGCAAGCGGACAGCAGGGCGAGCCGAGCTTCGTCACCGGAGACTTCGATCTTACCGGCCGTCCCGCTTCAGTCGAGGTCGCGGTCAACACCAACCTCGACAACAACTGGACTTATTTCAATTTCGCCTTAGTGAACGAAGACAGCGGCCAAGCCTACGACTT
Organism: Bryobacteraceae bacterium; assembly: GCA_036489835.1. Classification (GTDB taxonomy): domain Bacteria; phylum Acidobacteriota; class Terriglobia; order Bryobacterales; family Bryobacteraceae; genus Palsa-187. The sequence continues at coordinate 38,872 of DASXEY010000042.1, forward strand.
CGGCCGCGAGGTCAGCTACTACCACGGGGCCGACAGCGACGGGAGTTGGGACGAAGGCTCGCGCACCGCGTCAGCCATCATTCCCGCCGTCACGCCCGGCAAATATTACCTTCGCGTCGAGCCGGAAATGGATTCTGGCTCGGTCAGCTACGATCTCACCCTGCGTCACGACGTCCCCAATTACAGTTGGTTCTGGCTGGCGGCAGGATTGCTGCTGCTGCCGCCGATTATCTACACCATCCGCGCCCGATCCTTCGAAACGCAGCGCTGGATGAATAGCGACCATCCGCCCGTTCGGACTTGATCGAGGAGACAATGAACTGATGCGATTCCCCGGCTATCTGATCTACAGCATGCTCCTGCTCACCGGCACCACTTTGGCCGAGTTTCGCGGCTGGACCCTCGACCGTCCCAACCAGGTGAACAACGTTCCTAAAACCGTGCGCGACAATCCCGGAGCCTACCGCGCCATCTACGGTTTCTATCCACGCTACGTCGGAGGCAAGTGAACAATGGCCGATTTCCATCCCGAGAATATCCTCAACGCCCTGATCTACGCGCTCCTGGGCATCGCGATCTTTGTCTTCGTCTTCGTGCTGATCGACAAGATGACGCCATACCATCTATGGCGTGAAGTGGTGGAAGACAAAAACATCGCTCTGGCGATTTTGGTGGGCGCGGTGGCGTTGGGAATGTGCATCATCATCGCCGCGGCAGTTCACTAGAGATCTGATCAAGAGAGCCCGTAAGTGGCACCAGCCCTTTTCCTCTCCGTCCTCCTGATCGCCGCCTGCGGCCTCATTTATGAGCTAATCGCGGGAACGCTCGCCAGCTACCTGCTGGGCGACAGCGTTCTGCAATTCTCAACCGTCATCGGCTCCTATCTCTTCGCCATGGGTATCGGAAGCTGGCTCTCGCGATTCCTCGGCGGCTCCTTGGTCCAGCGATTCGTCACTCTGGAACTGATGGTCGGAGTGGTCGGGGGATTCTCGTCTTCCCTGCTCTTCCTGGCCTTCGCCTACACCCACAGCTTTGTGTTCGCGCTCTACGCGTTAGTGGTCGCCGTAGGAATCCTGGTAGGCCTCGAAATTCCGCTTTTGATGCGGATTCTGGAAGGCCGCTTCCGCTTCCGCGACTTGGTCTCGCACGTCCTGACTTTCGACTACCTCGGCGCGCTCGGAGCCTCAATCGCATTCCCGCTGTACCTGGTGCCGAAGCTAGGCTTGGTGCGCGCGGCGATTCTCTTTGGCATGATCAACGCTCTGGTGGCTTTATGGTCGACCTTCCTGTTTCGCGATCAATTGCCCTCACCCAAAACCCTGCGAACCGGCTGCGTCGCAGTGCTCCTGCTGCTGACCGGAGGCATGTTCGCCTCGAACTGGATTGCGGATGCCGCCGACAACCAACTCTATGCCGACGACGTGATTTTCCAGCGAGTCACTAAGTATCAGCGCATCGTGATCACCAGATGGAAAGACGATCTCCGGCTGTTCCTGAACACGCATCTGCAGTTCAGCTCCCGCGACGAGTACCGCTATCACGAAGCGCTTGTGCACCCCGGGTTGGCATCGCTGCCCTCGGCCCGCCGAGCCCTTGTATTAGGCGGAGGCGACGGCCTCGCAGTGCGGGAACTGCTGAAGTATCCGAATCTGGAAAGCATCACGCTGATCGATCTGGACCCGGAAATGACCCGGCTGTTCACCGACCATCCCATGCTCGCGCCGTTAAATGGAGGCGCCTTCAAGAACCCGCGAGTGCACGTGATCAACGGTGACGCCTTCCCCTGGCTCGACCAGAATGAAGGCGAGTGGGATTTTATCGTCGTCGATTTCCCAGACCCAACCAGTTATTCGCTCGGCAAACTCTACACCACCGCCTTCTACCGGCTGCTGAAAAAGCATCTGAGCGCAAGCGGGCTCATCGTGGTCCAGAGCACTTCGCCGATGTTTTCGCGCCAATCCTATTGGTGCATCGTCGAAACGCTGAAGCAGGCCGGTTTCAACACCTGGCCCTATCACGTCTACGTCCCGAGCTTCGGCGAGTGGGGCTATACGCTGGCAGGCGAATCCTGGGAACCTCCGCAAACTCTCCCCGGAGGCCTGCGATTCCTGACCGTCGCCGGAGTCCCCGAGATGTTCGATTTCCCCCGCGACATGCAACCCATCCCCGCCGAGGTCAACCGCCTGAACGACCAGATCCTGGTCCGCTACTACGAAAAAGAATGGAAGGACATCGCCCGATAGCGTCGAGGAAGACGTGATAGCATTCGTTTGGTGTCGCGTCTGTGCTCCAATGTCTGCTTCTGCCTGGTGCTGCTCACTGCCACATCATCCGCCTCAGCGTGCTCCTGCATTCCGCAGGGCGTCAAGCACGATACCGCCTCCGCGAGCGTTGTTTTTCGCGGGGTTGCTTCGAAAGTGAAGGAACTCCCGCCCCGTAAGGAAAGTGCGCGGCCTCGATACGCCGTGACCTTTGCAGTTTCTACGTATTGGAAAGGCAATCCAGGCAGGGAGATCACGATCTATGTTCTGGAGCCCGGAACAGACTGTATCGGAGCCCGTTTCGAAGAAGGAAAGGAGTACGTCGTCTTCGCCGAATCGCAAGAATCAAGAGACTACTCGCTTAAAGACAGATTCTGGTATGGATGGCTCGACCGTTGCCGGAGGGCACACAGCTTATGACCGTGAACGACGCCTGTGATTCAACCTCGGAAGTGAAGCAGGCCGGAAAAACGTTGACGGCACTTGGCAAGGGGGGAGCCGTGCGTCCTTAACGGCAACCTGCGAATGTGTCCAATTCCTCGCTTTATCGCTAGGAAGGCTGCTAGGATATCCCTAGGTACTCCCTATGCCGACCCTTTACGTCGAAAATATCCCCGAAGAGCTTTATGCTGCCCTCCGTGAGCGGGCCCGAGCCCATCGGCGGTCCATCGCGCAGGAGATCCTCGGCCTGCTGGAGCAGCACATCCCCACTCCCAAGGAAATCGAGCGGCGCCGTCGCTTCTTGAAGACGGCTCTCCGGCAGAGCGCGAAAAAACCTCTCTCGGCTGGACCTTTTCCGCCGGCCGAGGAGATGCTTCGCGAAGACCGAAGCCGATGAGGCTGCTTGTTCTGGATGCCAGCGTAGCTGCTAAGTGGTTCCTGCCCCGAACTGGCGAGGGCCTAACGGAAGAGGCCTTCGATCTCCTTCGCCGCCACGCGGATGGCGAAATTGACTTTACAGTTCCGGATCTGTTCTGGGCAGAGTTCGGAAACGTTCTCTGGAAAGCAGTGCGGCTCGGCCGATGGTCTGAGACAGACGCCGCAAGGGCGCTTCAACAGATGCAGGCGCAGCGCCTAGCTGTCGTCCATACCAAGGATCTGATTGAAGATGCCTTGTCGATCGCCCTCGCCAACAGCCGCACGGTTTATGACAGTATTTACATCGCGTTAGCGGTGCAGAACGGAGCCGAGGTAGTGACCGCTGACGAAAGGCTCGCGAACGCAGTTGCCTCTCGTCTTCCCGTCAAGTGGTTGGGAGCGCTGCAGTTATTCTAGTTGTCAACAAGACTTGACAAGGAGACACTCATATCTCATAATGGGTTTAGGCTAAATAAAAAGGCCGAAGATTTCTCGGAAGGAAAGAAAAACGAAATGAGCAAGATCATAGGCATTGATCTAGGAACCACCAACTCTGTTGTTGCGGTGATGGAAGGCGGGCAGCCGGTCGTTATACCGAATCAAGAGGGCGGGCGGACGACGCCGTCGGTGGTGGGGTTCGCCAAAAGCGGCGAACGCCTGGTGGGAACCGTGGCCAAACGCCAGTCGGTGACCAACCCCGAAAACACAGTTTATTCCATTAAGCGCTTCATGGGACGGCGTTTTGACGAAGTCTCGCAGGAGATGAAGCTGGTGCCGTATAAGGTAGTCCCGGGCGAAAACAACGACGCTCGCGTGGACATCAGCGGCAAGAAGTATTCGCCGCCGGAGATTTCGGCCATGGTGCTGGGCAAGCTGAAGGAGGCCGCCGAGGCCTACCTGGGCGAGAAAGTCACCAAGGCCGTCATTACCGTTCCGGCGTACTTCAACGACGCGCAACGTCAGGCCACCAAGGACGCGGGCAAAATCGCGGGCCTGGAGGTTATGCGCATTATCAATGAGCCGACGGCGGCCGCGCTGGCCTACGGGCTCGATCGCAAGAAGAACGAGACCATCGCGGTTTACGACTTCGGCGGCGGCACGTTCGACATTTCGATTCTCGAAGTGGGCGACGGCGTCGTGGAAGTGAAATCCACCAACGGCGACACGCACCTGGGCGGCGACAACATCGACCAGCGCATCATCGACTGGCTGATTCAGGAGTTCAAGCGCGATCAGGGCGTGGACGTTTCCAAAGACCAGATGGCCCTGCAGCGGCTGAAGGAAGCGGCCGAGAAAGCCAAAATTGAGCTTTCGACGCTGTTCGAAACCGAGCTCAACCTGCCCTTCCTGACCGCCGACGCCAGCGGCCCCAAGCACCTTGCGATCAAGCTGACCAGGGCGCGCTTTGAGCAGATGGTGGCGGACATTCTGGACCGCTCCGTCGAGCCGTGCAAGAAGGCGATGGCCGACGCGGGCGTGACCCCCAGCAATATCGACGAAGTGGTTCTGGTGGGCGGCACAACGCGGATCCCCAAGGTGCAGGAGATCGTCAAGAACCTGTTCGGCAAGGATCCCAACCGCAGCGTGAATCCCGACGAAGTTGTCGCAGTGGGCGCGGCGGTGCAGGGCGGAGTGCTCGGCGGCGAGGTCAAGGATGTGCTGCTGCTGGACGTGACGCCTCTGTCGCTCGGTATTGAAACCCTGGGCGGCGTCTTCACCAAGCTCATCGATCGCAATACGACCATCCCGACCCGCAAGAGCGAAGTCTTCTCGACCGCCGCGGATTCGCAGACGTCGGTCGAGATCAAGGTGTATCAGGGCGAGCGGACGCTGGCTCGCGACAACCGTATGCTGGGAGTGTTCCAGTTAATCGGCATTCCTCCCGCTCCGCGCGGCATCCCGCAGGTGGAGGTGACGTTCGATATCGACGCCAACGGCATCCTGAACGTAACTGCGAAGGACAAGGCAACCAATAACGAGCAGAAGATCACCATCACCTCTTCGTCCGGCTTGAGCAAGGATGAGGTCGACAAGATGGCCAAGGACGCCGAAGCGCATTCGGCCGAGGACAGCCGCCGCAAGGATGAAATCGACGCGCGCAACCGCGCCGATTCGATGATCTACCAGGTTGAAAAAATGCTGAAGGATCATCGCGACAAGATCAGCGATGCGGACGCCAAGAACGTAGACGAAGCGTTAGGGGCGGCTCGCAAAACGATGGAGAGCGGCGGAGTTGAGGATATCAACAAAGCCATCGACAACCTGACCCAGGCCAGCCACAAGCTGGCCGAGGCCATGTACAAATCGTCTTCGAGCGCTGGTCCCCAATCCGGAGCCCAGGGTCCCGGCGCACAAGCGGGTCCCGACGGTCACGGCCCCGCCGGCGACGGAGCCAAACCGAAAGACGATGTCGTTGACGCTGAATTCGTGGATGTAGACGAGAAGAAGAAGTAATCAAGCTAGCCCGCACGGGGCGCGGCGGCGCCTTTCTTTCAGCCGAGTAGTTTCAGCCAAGTAAGAAGGCCGCCGCGCTCCGTTTTGCGAGCTGTTCCTTAGAAGCAAAGGGTGCGGCGGCACCCTCATTTCAGCCAAGTAACAAGGCCGCCGCGCTCCGTTTTGCGGGCTGTTATTTAGAAGAAGCGAGAGCCAGGTTATGGCGCAGGACTACTATCAGACGCTAGGGGTGGCGAAGGAGGCCAATGCGGACGACATCCGCAAGGCCTACCGGAAACTTGCGCGCAAGCACCACCCGGATCTGAACCCAGGCGATAAAGCGGCGGAAGACCGCTTCAAAAAGGTTCAGGAAGCGTACGACATTTTGAGCGATCCGAAAAAGAAGCAGATGTACGACCAGGTCGGCTTCTATTCGGAAAACGGCATGCCGTCCGGCGCCGGGCCGGGCACCGGAGGCAGAGAGCAAGGCCCGCACATGGGCTTCGGAGGCTTCGACTTTTCAGATGTGTTCACACGCGGAGCGGGAAGCGGCGCTGCCGGCGCGGGCGCCCCGCGCGGGGGCGGGTCTTCGGGGACGGGCTCGGGTAATTTCCAGGATATTTTCAGTCAGTGGTTCGGCCGCCAGCATGGCGAGGAAACGCCAGTGACGCCGGAAAAAGGCACGGATCTGGAATACGGCCTGAACATTGACTTCTGGCAGGCCATCCGAGGCACGCAGGTGCGCTTGAACATCACGCGCCAGGAGTCCTGCCCGGTATGCGGCGGCACGGGCGAGCGCGCAGGCGCGAACACCATTTGTCCGGAATGCAGCGGCAGCGGGAAGGTGAATCAGCAAGCCGGTGCGATGCGCTTCAGCCTGACGTGTCCGCGCTGTGAAGGCACCGGACGTCTGACCAACCGCTGCTCGAATTGCGGTGGCGACGGGCGTGTTTCCACTACGGAGAGCGTGGAGGTTCGCATCCCCCCGGGAGCGCAGCAAGGCTCACGGTTGAGGGTGGTCGGCAAAGGCAACGCGGGAACCATGGGCGGGGCCGCCGGAGATCTGTACATCACGGTGCGCGTCGAGCCGCACCCGTTTTTCCGCCGCCAGGGTGACGATATTGAAATCACCGTTCCCGTGCGGATCGACGAGGCCGGCCTGGGCGCCAAGATCGAAGTCCCCACCATCGACGGGAGAGCGCTGCTGAAGATCCCGCAGGGTACGCACAACGGACAGAAATTCCGCTTGCGCGAGAAGGGCGTGCTGAATTCGCGCAGCGGAAAGCGCGGAGACCAGATCGTCGATGTGCAGGTGCAGGCGCCGGTGGTTCAGGATGAGCGTACCAAGGAACTTCTGCGCGAGTATGCGCAGCTTCATCCCGAGGATCCGCGCGGCGCAATTTGGGCGGAGGTTTAGGCCCATGAGGTTAAAGTCATGACCAAGCGAAGCAAAGCGGCGTACATGATTTCGGCGGTCTCGGAGCAATACCAGATTCATCCGCAAACGCTGCGTCTCTACGAACGCGAGGGGCTTCTGAAGCCCTCACGCAGCGACGGCAACACGCGCCTCTACACGGACCAGGACCTGGAGCGCCTGGAAGTGATCCTCAAATTGACTCGCGACCTGGGCGTAAATCTTGCCGGCGTCGAGATCATCCTCAACATGCGGGAACGCATGGAGCAGATGCAGCGCCAGATTGAAGAATTCGTCAGTAGCCTGAACACTGAGATCAACCAGCGCTCCCGGCCGGCAGCTTCGGCACAGCCGGGTAATTCGCTCATCCCGGTAATAGAGATCCGCCGTCCGAAGAAAGGCGCAACGTCGGTCTAAAATCCAGAGCCGGTTTGGCGCGCGAATTGCTGACATCCGTAAGCGAAGGGAGCATGCGACGTGCCTATCATCAACATAGTGCTGGTACTGATCGTCGTCGGAGTATTGCTCTGGCTGGTAAATACGTACGTCCCGATGGCCGGCAGCATCAAATCCGTTCTCAATGCCGTGGTGGTCATCGCGGTTGTCGTCTGGGTCTTGCGAGCGTCTGGAGTGTGGGTGGATTTGGAGCAGTACCGCGTCCCGCACTAGCGCTCCGGGGCTTGACGCTCAGCCGCAGTGATCGAGAGGCGGTTCCCGCAGAACCGCTTCACACGGGAAGGCCGGGCTGCGAAACCTGATCGGGTCTACTGGTGCCCACAGGTAAACCGTCCAGTAAGCTGTCACGAACAACGGCAGCGCCCGTTTGAGGAACCGGAAGGCGGCATCGTTGGCCTGCTGGCGCAATGCCGTCCGCGGGCGTGGGTTCGGAACCAAGTCCGGATAGAGAACATAGCCCCAGACCCGGTACCGCTCCAGGATCTCCTTTGCCCGGCATCGCGAAGTTGTTCGGCCCGTGCCGCACTTGTGCCCGATCGTCAAGACTCTTCACTACCAGCCTTTCCTTGCGGGAGGAATCGAGCGAAAGCCCCAATCCTCCCGGTTGCAAGCACCGCCAGACCCGGCGGAAAAGACAAACGAGCGGAAACTGTGATGATCGGCACCCAGGCTGATGCACAGACTTACCAGCATGAGGAGGTGGAACATGACCACTTGGCGACGTCGTGAGCTTCTGGTCCGCCTTTTCAGCGCAGTCCGCAAAATCCAGCGTGCTTTGCATATTCGCGCCACCTTTCCGGCGCGCAAAACTTCAGTTACGGGGCTTTACAGCTAAAGCTCGCGGCGTCGTTGGTCGAGCCGACGCCCTTATACACTGCAACCTGTGGATACGGGCAAAGCGGGCGAGTCATCTCTACGGTGCTCCCGGTGACATGCGCCGCCAGGATCGATTCTGGAGCCGCGTTCGATTCGCGCCATCGTTCAATAACGCCCATCTTATTGAACTGATCCGTGCCATTGCCGCCCTGACAATGGCCCATGCCGGGAACCATATACAGCTTGACCCAATTGTCGGATTTCGAACCCGTCTTCTGCACGATGTTGGTGTATAGATTGATGGTGTTTTCCGGCGAAATCAGCGGATCGCTCCAGCCGTGATACATCAGGAGCTTGCCCCCGCGATTCTTAAAAGCATTCAAATCTGAGGTAGCGTTCACATACCCGAACTTCTCGTCCGCCGCCGCCGTGTCGCGGTCCAGATCGAACGTATGCCAATCCCAATTGGCATCCTGATAGGTTGCGTATTGGAAGGTCCCTTGCGATAGCGCCGCTGGATTCGGGCTGCGCTGCGAGAGCATGCTCCAGCCAGTTTCGCCGCCGGGCTCCTTGCCTGGGAAGATCAATTCGCCGTTTTTCTTCTTCGCCGGCGAAAGCACCAGCTTCACCGATTCAATTTCTGCGGGAGTCAGGCAATCGTCCTTGGCGTCGGCGCTGTTCTTGCAGGCGAGCGTAGCCGGATCGAACTTGCACTTGCGAGGATCGTTCAGCAAGCCGTCCTTCACGCCGTCGGCGGCATCGCAGGCCGCCAGCACGGCCTTGTTCAAAGCGGCCAGCTTCGGCGCGCTGACAAAGTGTTGATCGTCTTTGCGGATCCCCACGGCGACCATCATGTCCCAAGCGTGCAGATGAGTTTGATAATCCGCCGGAGCCCCGGCGACAATCGCATCGAAATCATCCGGGTATTTCTGCGCCTCCATCAGACCCTGGCGGCCGCCCGTCGAGCAGCCGTTCCAGTATGAAAACTTCGGCGCCTTGCCGTAGTAAGCGGTAATAAGCGTCTTCGATTTCACCACCGTTTCATGCACGGCGCGATATGCGAAATCCACCAGTTTCTCCGGATGATTCAGCGCGAAAATGGCGTCGCCGCCCTTGTGGCCAGTATCGGTCGTGGCGGTTGCGTAGCCTTCGCGTAGAGCAGCCTGCATTGCCGGAAAGCTCATCGTCCCGGCCCAGCCGCCGTTGCCCACCATCTGAAATTTGTTGTTCCAATTCTCGGCCGGCATCCAAACTTCCATGTCGATGCTGGAATCGGTCGATGGCTTCATGGTCACTGCCACTCGGCAATACGCGGGCAGCATTACCGGAGCAGCCGCAGCCCCGCCGCGGCCGCCTGCCGCCGCCTGAGGCGCTCCAGCGCGGCCGCGGCCAGCTGCTGCCGGCGCCGCTGCCGCTGCTCCGCCTCGTCCGCCTGGGGTGCCAGCACTAGGAGCACCCGCGGGCGCCGCTCCCCCTCCACGTCCAGCGTTTTGAGCCGGACCCGCGGCCACAGCCTCAACCGCGGTAATGGTCGAATCGGGAAAGGAAGTCGACATCAGCTTGTCGCACGGATTTTGCGCGAACGCAGCAAAGAAAGATCCAGAAGCCAGGAAAACGAGGGCACGAGTCACGGTGGAAGCCTCCAACAGTAGAAGCTATCACAACTGGGTCGCAGGCGTGCGGTATACTGCCCCAGTGCAAGCTCCCGTTGGCGAATTTCTAATGACCCGCTTGGAGCGGGTAATCTACGGCCCTGGAAAAATCGAAGCGATCGGCGCGGATCTCGAACGCCGCGGCCTTTCGCGAGCCCTGGTAGTCACCACGCTCGCCGGCTTTCCGATTCTCGATACTGTGACGGCCGCACTGGGCTCGCGCTGCGCCGGAGTCTTCACGGGTGTCGTGCAGCACGTTCCGCGCGGCACCGTGGACGCGCTCCAAGCCGAGATCGAACGCGTCAACGCCGATTGCGTAGTGAGCTTTGGCGGCGGCAGCCCCATCGACTCCTGCAAAGTCGCGATCTTCGGTCTGCTTCCGAAGCGCGAAGTGATTCACATTGCTGTGCCAACTACTCTCTCCGCAGCCGAATACACTTACGCCGGAGGCGTAACTGACGAATCCACTCGCGTCAAGGGCGGAGTCTACGACCCTAGAGTGGTTCCCCGAACGGTGATCGCCGATCCGCTGCTCTGCGCCGATACACCGGACTGGTTGTGGGTTTCGACAGGCATGCGCGCCCTGGATCACGCCATCGAATGCGCCTACGCCATCCGCCACCAGCCCCTCAGCGACGCTCTTGCGTCGAAGTCGATCGCCCTGCTGCTGGAACATCTGCCGGCGTCGATTCAAACGAAAGGCGACGAGAGCGTTGCGCATCGCGGCCACTGCCTGATGGCTTCCTGGTTTTCGATCTTCGGAGCGATGAATACGCGTTTCGGCCTCTCGCACCTCCTGGGGCATCAAATCGGCCCCCGCTGGAATGTGCCGCACGGAGTAACCAGTTGCATCACTCTGCCGCACGCCATGCGCTTCATGGCGAATCTGGCGGCGGAACGTTTCGGCCCCATCGCGGAGGGCTTCGGCATCGCGTTTGACCCCGCCAATCCCAAGCCCGCAGCCCTTGCCTGCGCGGACCGCACCGCCGCATTCATCGCGCAATTCGATGTGCCCCGGACGCTGCAGGCGGCGGGAGTTCCGCACGATGAGCTTGGCCAGATTGTCGATCCAATCACGCATGAACTGGAGAAGATGGGCGTGACCGACCGGCCTCTGACTCGCGAGGAAGTGCTGGGATTACTCGAAGCGTCATACTCGTAATCCCTCGCCCCTCGAATGCCATGGATCTCGAGTTTGGTCAAAAAGCTGCTCCTGCACTCTCATGGGGAAGCCGATCCCGCGATCCGTCTCGCGGCTGCCAAGCACCAGCCCACAAAACGGAGCCTGGATCGCCGCCACAAGGGAGCGGTTGCTTAGAGGGCTGCGACCGCCAATTTGCGGGCTCGCCAATGCCCGCGCCGATTCCGCCGCCAAAAGCCCCTCCCCACGAACCCTCCACGGTCTGGATTGGCTGAATTTTTTTCTCGCCGACGTGCAAACAGGAGTTGGGCCATTCCTCGCGATTTACCTGGCTGGCTACAAGTGGGACGAGCAGCGCGTAGGGCTTGCGCTCATGGCCGGAGGGCTGGCAGGAATAGTTGCACAGACGCCGGCAGGCGCGCTGGTCGACTCGATCCGGTCGAAGCGAGCCCTGGTCGCTTCCGCCGTAGTCGCTCTGGCTGGGGGAGCGCTGCTAATTGCTCTGCTGCCCTCATTCCGGCTGGTGATGGTCGCACAAGTTCTGATCGGCAGCACGTCCAGCGTCTTCATCCCAGCCATTTGCGCCATGTCGCTGGGGATCGTCGGGCGCTTGGCATTCGATGCTCGCCAAGGACGCAATCAGGCCTTTAACTCGGCGGGCAACGTAACGGCGGCCCTGTGCATGGGCGTCCTGGCGTACATGGTTTCCGATCGGAGTATTTTCTTCTTCGTCATGGCTCTCGCTATCCCGGCGATTCTCACCTTGCGGCGGATCGATCCGGCCGCAATCGACTACGATCTTGCCCGCGGCGCAAACGACACGGGGAAAGGCGCCAAGACAGAAAGGATCCGGCTGCTTTTCGACGACCGGCCTCTGGTCCTCTTTCTTGTGTGCGCCGTGCTGTTCCATTTCGCGAACGCCGCCATGCTGCCATTGTTGGGAGAGATGCTTGCCAAAGGCAAGGGGCGAAGCTCGATGCTGTTCATGTCGGCGTGTGTCGTCATCACCCAATTGGTCATTACAATGCTCGCGGGCTGGTGGGGGCGCAAGGCGGGACAGTGGGGCCGAAAACCGCTTTTACTGCTCGGCTTCGGAGTTCTTCCCGTTCGCGGCGTTCTATACACGCTCACTTCCAACGCGAAATTACTGGTGGCCATTCAGGTTCTGGACGGAATCGGCGCCGGAATTTTCGGAGTCGTCTCCGTGTTGGTGATCGCCGATCTGACGAGCGGCACCGGCCGGTTCAATCTGACGCTGGGCGCCATCACCACTGCGGTAGGCACCGGCGCCGCTCTCAGCCAGATTGTTGCCGGATCTTTGGTTCATCATTTCGGCTTCCGGCCAGGCTTTCTTTTTCTTGCGGCAGTCGCGTCGGCTGCCTTCGGCGTCTTATACTTCTTCATGCCGGAAACGCGCGATCACCGGCAGAAGCCAAACCGCAATCCAACCCAAGGAGCGCTATTCCATTGAGAACCATTCTCTTGCTAAGTTGCTCGAACGTCTTCATGACGTTCGCCTGGTACGGTCACCTGAAATACGGCCACGCGTGGCCCCTTTGGAAAGCGATCCTGATCTCGTGGGGGATCGCGCTGGTGGAATACTGCTTTGCCGTGCCGGCGAATCGACTCGGCTACGGGGAATTCTCAGGCTTCCAGCTCAAGATCATTCAGGAGGTGGTCACACTGACTGTCTTCATGGTCTTCGCACTCACATTTTTGAAGGAAAAATTCGCGTGGAATTATCTGGTGGCTTTTGCATTTCTCGGCGTGGCCGCGTTCTTCGCTTTTGCCTTCAGAGCGCCGGGACCGGCTGTGTAGTCCGAGGACTTGTTGAACGCAGGCAAGGAACCGGTGCAGCGGCTGGCTGCTCGTCAGAAGGGTTCCCGCGCCTCTAAACTGGCGAACGCCGCCGTATGCTGTAGCCGCTTGCAGAGCCGCGACCAAAGAGAGCGGTCACGAATTTCGATTTCGCCTATTTCAGGCAAATCCCCGCGCCGTCAGCGGAGTTCGGCCCGCTCAGCAGCAGCTTCACATTGCCCGATCCGCTGGAACAGGGAGCGAGGCTCGCGGGCGCAGGCGGGACCACAAACTCCACTTGGTATGTGCCCTCTCCAACCATTCCTACAAAAGACGGTGTGACTTGGGCGAGTCGCTGAAGGGGAACCTGGGTGGGATCGATGTAGGAAAATCCTATCGTGAACGGTTGAACGGCCTGCGGAATCTGAAAGGACGAGCCACAGCAGGGGATGGGGGACGGAGGGGTGATCGCGCCCAGGCCGAACGCCCACAGAAGGAGTGTTTCGCCCGGCATTGCAGGAAGCGATGCGCTGATAAGCTGCCCATTCGCATGCTCCACCATCGGCACGCAGGTTCCTGCCGGCACCTGGTACGCGACGCTCAAATAGATCCCCGTCTGATCGCATGTGTTGATGATGTGGACGCTATCTTCCACCGCTTTGATATCCACCTCCGCAATCAGTGTCCCGCTTTCGTCGATCTCCAGCGTTGCCGGAACGCCGGAGTCCGGATTCAGATCGTACGGAATCTGAATGGTGATTGTGGTGGCGGGCGAGCAATCCCCGGTAGCAGGGCAACTGCTTTGCTGGACCCCTCGGATCGGCAGTTGGTCCGTAACAGGTCCCTGGACAAAGTTGACGGACATACTTTCCACCACCGTGGGAAGGCCGCTGCTTCCGCTGATCGGGAAGAATGCTCCAGGAAATCGGCCTGCGACGCCGAACACCGAGACGGTCATCACCTGTCCCGGAGCAGCGATGATCGTCTTGCCGGGATTCTGATAGCCAAACCCGGCAACGGTTATCCCGCTCTGGGCCTGTCCAATCTGGAGGCAGAAAACTCCCGCGAGCAAGCTGACACATGCAGCCGGCCGACGGAGCAGCATATCGTTATTCATAGTTCCCTCCAAAGGTGGAACTCCTCTCGATCCTCACTTCGCCCTCGTTCGAACCGATCAACCCTCCCCATAGTGCCACGAAGGCAGCTAGTGGGAAACTGCCGTCATGGGCTAAGGCGTCTGCCCCACCGGGCGGCAACTGTTGATGTTCCATGTCCGCGACCCAGGTGCCGTTTTGCGGCTGTTACTTAAGAAAGCCCGCGAAAGTAAGCTTCCGCTTTACAACCAATCGTGTATATTAGCTTACATCCGCGGCGACGGCTATCCTGCGCGAAGATCGTCCCGTGGATCAGAATCCGGAGGAAGTGAGGAGCCGCGTGCCAACCCGCCGCCGATTTCTTCAAGCCAGCGCACTCGTTCCTGCGCTCGATTTGTTCGCCGCTGACTACGATCTGATCGTTCAGGGAGGCCGCGTCCTCGATGCCTCGCAAAAAATGGATCGAATGGCGGATATCGGAATTCGTGACGGCAAGATCGCCGCGATCGAGCCCAGCATCGCTTCGTCGTCGGCCAAGGAAACCATCGACGCCCGCGGAAAGATCGTGACGCCCGGCTTGATCGACATCCACACGCATCTGGCCGACAAGGAAATGCCGCCGGCAATTTGTCTTGCCGACGGAGTCACCTCCCTGGTCGACGCTGGCTCCCTGGGCGCCGAAAACGTCGGCCCATTGATAAAAATAGCCCAGAGCGCTCCCAACCGTGTACGAATTCTTCTGAACATCGCCAATCGCGGGATCGGGGGAGCCGGTGAGCTGCTCGATATCCGGAGTGCCGACGCCGCGGCGGCCCGCCGGGTCATCGAAGGCAACCGCCAGTGGATCGTCGGCATCAAGGCCCGGCTCTCGCGCTCCGTCGCCGGAGAGAACGATCTCGAAGCATTGCGCCGGGCCCGCCAGGTGGCCGACCCGCTGAAGGCGCCGATCATGGTGCACGTCGGCGACACCGCGTCGCCCCTTCCAGCGATCCTCAATCTGCTGCGCCCTGGCGATATCGTCACCCACGTTTATTCGCCGCCGCCCCACGGCATCATGGACGACAACGGCCGGGTGCTGCCTCAAGTCCTGGAGGCCCGGCGGCGAGGCGTGCTCTTCGATATCGGCAACGGGCGCATCGGGCACCTCACCTGGGAGGTCGCCGAACGGGCCATCCAGCAGGACTTCCTGCCCGACACAATCTCCACCGACTTATCCGCGGCGTCGCGAACCTATCAAGTCTTCAATCTCCCCAACGTCCTCTCGAAATTCCTGCTGCTTGGAATGCCGCTGGATCAGGTCATCGCACGCGTGACGGCGAACGCCGCCAGAGCCATTCCTGAATTCAAGGCCTACGGCACGCTTCGCACAGGAGCGGTCGCGGACGTCACCGTACTCGATCTCAAGGAAGGCGACTTCGATTTCGTCGACAACCTGGACGTAATACGGCGGGGTCATCGGAAGTTAGTCACCCACGCAGTGGTGGTCGCCGGAAAACGAATGCAGGTGTGATGAACCACATGTGTGCCCAGGCTTCACGCGTGGGGTTTGCAACCGGCTGAGACGGCGTACGCGGCTTTTGGCCAAGCACGTGCCATAGCGCAGGAATGTCCCTTCGCTATGCGGTCTTCATCGCATGTCTGGCCTCTGCCTCAGCATCCGCCCAGAGTCTCTCGATCGGTATTGCCGGTGGCGGAAGCCTCACGGACGCCTTTCAAAGCATCGATGATCAGAACCAGCTCTCGTACTCCCAATCTAAGGATTGGGAATTGGGCTTGATGCTTGAAATCCATTTTCCCCACAATTTCTCAATTGAAGGCGACGGGCTCTATCGGGAACTGCAATTGACCAGGGCGTTTCTGGAACCCAACGGCACCTACAACAGCGTCTCGCCATCGCCCGTGGTTACCTGGGAACTTCCGGTGCTTGGCAAATACCGGTTTCATTGGTCGAAAGTGACCCCCTTTGTCGAGGCGGGGCCGGCATTTCGAACCACCGGGAATTTGAACGCGACCCCATCGCACTATGGCGTTGCGGCTGGGGCGGGCGTAGACCTGTACTGGAAGGGGCTCGATATCGCGCCGGTAATCCGCTACACGCACTGGGCCCCCGATCCAGGGGGAACCAAGTCGAACGCGGATCAGGTCGAGTTGCTCCTAGAACTCAGCCGGCGGGCCCAGCGGCCATCCCATCCCTTGGGAGCGCATCTTTCTTGGGGAGTGATCGCGGGAACCACCTTGACCCACGATGTTCCAGACACCTCCAATCCGTTTACGGCCATTTTCGTTACCCCGAATCCCGGCGGTGGATTCACCCAGCAGCAGGAATCTGGGACCGCTTACGAGTCGGGTATGGACAGCTTCCTGGTTGGGGCGGCTCTGGAATGGACACTGCCGAAGAACTTGTACCTGGAGGTCGACGCCTTGAACCATCCGATACGATCGTCCGGGAGAACTGTGCTCGACAGTGGGGCGCTACTTTATTCCTTCTCGGGCAAAGAGGCCTCCACCTGGGAGTTTCCGCTGTTGGCAAAATACAAGTTCGGCTGGGGATGGATTAAACCTTTCGCCGAAGCGGGGCCGTCCTTCCGGCTGCCCGTAAACGACGGAGGCGAACTCTCAGTCTACGGAATCACGGCTGGAGCCGGAATAGAATTTCGTTGGCGCAGGCTGAAGATCGCCCCGGAGCTTCGCTACACACATTGGGCGCAACAATCGCCCCCCGTTCCGCTGAATCCTGTCAACCGGAATCAGGTCGAGTTTCTGACCGAATTCCTGTTATAGGTCGATCCTCAACCTCCGCTCATAAATAACAAGCCCCCGAAACGGAGCCTGGGCCGCGTTCCCGAGCGGAGCTGTTCCTTTCGGGAATTGAGGGCCATGGCCGGCCCTTTGCGGGCGTCTAAGTGACAGCCTGCAAAAAGGAGCCTGGGCCGCGTTCGCGAGCGGAGCTGTTACTTTCGGGAATTGAAGGCCGCGACCGGCCCTTTGCGGGCTACTGGCAGAGTCGCGACCAAAGGGAGCGGTCCTTAACCCCGGGCTCGCTTGCGCCCGGGAGGAGCCTGCTCCGCCGCTGGCTCCGACGTCGTCGCGGATGCCGCAGGCTTCTTGGCCATCGCCAGACTCGCCTTCAGGGCTTCCAGAATATCCACCACCTTGGCCTGCTGCGGTTCCGGAGTCGCCACCACTTCCTGGCCCTGCTTCTTGGCCTCGATCATTTGCAGCAGGTTCTCGCGGTAGGTGTCTTTATACTTCTCCGGCTCGAACTCGCCCGCGAGAGCTTCCACCAGGCTGGTCGCCAGCGCTAGTTCCTTTTCCTTCACCAGGCTCAAGTCCGTGCGAAACTCGTCCACCTTGCGGATCTCGTGGCTGTAATACATCGTGTGCAGCAGCACGCCGTTCTTGCCCGGCCGCAGGATCACAATGTGCTCGCGGTTATGCATCGCGATCTTGGCCACGCCCGCGTAGCCGGTCTTGGTCAGCGCATCGAACAACAAGGCATAGGGTTTCTCGCCGGCTTCGTCGGGCGCCATGTAGTAGGAGGTCTCGAAGTAAATCGGGTCCACCTGATCGGCCTTGACGAATTCCAGAATCTCCATCACCTTGGCGGTGACCGGAGCCACCTTCTTGGCCTCTTCATCCTCGATCACCACGTAGCGGTCTTTCTCGTACTCGTAGCCTTTGACGATTTCGCTGCGAGGGATGGGTTTATCCTCGGCCTGGCAGAAGAGGACTTGCTTGACGCGCGAGCCGTCGGCCTTGTGCAGTTGATTGAAGCTGATGCTTTCGCTACGCGCCGCACTGTACAATTTGATGGGGAATGACACCAGCCCGAAGGTAAGATGCCCTTTCCAAACCGTAGATGCCATGACCTGGACCTCAAGCGTTGGAGACGCCTTTCTATCCTAGCGCAAACATTCTTAGCATGTTTTGTCACAGCCCGAGCGGTCGCGTCCTCGAAGAATCAGAAGTGGGAGAACATTCCTAGCAACGCGAGCACCACTTCGATCAGAGCCTCGAACAGCATTTCGGACAACATGCCCTGCGAGGCCGCACCCAACGTCGGGCCCGCTCGCCCACACTGGTTTTCGAGCTTTGGCTCGGGCCGGGGGCCGAACTGCGACAGCATGGAACGGAATACGCAAGAGCCTGAAGGAAGTTGCATCCAGTGTCGCTAGAAAAGTACGTCAAAAAGCGAAAGTTCGACCGCACCCCGGAGCCTGCTCCGCACCGCACCTCGCATGCGCCGCATCCGCTCCAGTTCTGCGTCCAGCGGCATCATGCCACGCACCTGCATTACGATTTTCGTCTGGAAGTGGGAGGCGCATTGAAATCCTGGGCCGTCCCGAAAGGGCCGACGCTCGACCCCGCCCACAAACGGCTGGCCATGATGGTGGAGGATCACCCTCTCGAATACGGGTCGTTTGAAGGCGTCATTCCCAAGGGCAACTACGGGGGCGGCAGCGTCATGCTCTGGGATCGCGGGACCTATCAGCTCCTTGGAGAACTAACTGCGGAACAGCAGCTTGCGAAGGGCGACTTCAAGTTTCATCTCACCGGCGAAAAGCTCCGCGGCGATTTCGCTTTGGTCCGCACCAAGCGCGGCAAAGGCAATGAATGGCTGCTGCTGAAAAAGAAAGACGCGTTCGCCAAACCTGGGTGGGATACCGAAGATTATGCTCGTAGCGTTGCCTCTGGACTGACCCAAGAGGAGATCGCAAAAGGTTTGACCGCCGCCGACCCTCCCCCCACTGCGGTGCCGGCAAAGTCGCTTGCGAAAATCCCCGGAGCCCGCAAATCGAAGATGCCCGAAAGCGTCGCCCCGATGCTGGCGCAGATCGGCAAAGGCGATCCGCCTTCCGGCGACGACTGGCTGTACGAGATCAAATGGGATGGCGTCCGAGCGCTGTGTTACATCGATAACGGCAAACTGCGAATGATCACGCGGAACGGGAACCGCATGGATCGTCAATATCCTGAGGTGGCGATCCTTCCGCATCAGATCAACGCCAAGCAAGCCATTCTGGACGGAGAGATCGCGGCCTTAGACGCCAAGGGCATCCCCAGCTTTGAAAAGCTGCAACAGCGGATCATGGTCGCCGACGCGGCGGCCATCGCCCTGCTTACGCGGCATCATCCGGTTGTCCTGTTCCTCTTCGACCTCCTGTACGTCGACGGCTACGATCTTCGCGGGTCGCCGCTCGAGGAACGAAAACGCCTGTTGAAAGAGTTGCTTAAGCCCAACGATGTGATCCGTTACTCGGAGCACTTCGCCGGCACCGGAGTGGATCTTCTCGCAGCCGCCAAGCAGCAGGGAATCGAGGGCGTGATCGGTAAGCGCGCGTCCGGCTTGTATGAAGCGCGCCGCTCCGGCGACTGGCTCAAGTACAAGGTCTTCAATTCGGATTCCTTCGTCCTGTGCGGGTTCACCAAGGGCGAGAGGGATCTGTTCGGAGCGCTGGCTTTGGGAATCTACGATCACGGACGCCTGACCTGGGCGGGCAACGTCGGCACCGGTTTCGACCGCAAGACCATGCAGGCGATCCATGACAGGCTGGCTCCCTTGGCTGTCGAAAAGTGCCCCCTGCAACCCGACAAGAATCTGCCCAAGCCAGGCACGGTGACCTGGACCCGTCCGGAACTGGTCTGTGAGGTGAAGTTCGCCAACTGGACCGACGACGGGAGGCTTCGCGCTCCGGTATTTGTGGGACTCCGTCCGGATATCGATCCCTCCGAATGCGTGCGTAACCCGGCTGCCGATTCGGCCCCTGATCCCGATCCGGCTCCTGCTCAAGACCCGCCCGAGGGTGCCGCTCACGGACCCCTGCTCGATCCGTCGCTCAAGGAAGCGCAGATTACCATTGATAGTCATCGACTTAAGTTCACAAATCTCAACAAAATCTTCTATCCCAAGGATGGCGTAGTTAAGCGCGACCTTCTCAATTACTACGACGCAGTTGCGCCTCTGATCCTGCCGTATTTAAAGGACCGGCCGCTCTCGCTGAAGCGGTATCCCAACGGCATCGAGAGCGATTTCTTCTTCCAGAAGGAGGTTGCCGAAAGCTTCCCCAAGTGGCTGCGAACCGCTGTTGCGGATAAGATCCGCTATGTGATCGGTGAGGATCGCGCCACGCTCCTGTTTCTCGTGAACCTTGGGTGCATCGACCACAATCCGTGGATGAGCCGGGTGGGTTCGCTGAAGCATCCCGACTATCTGCTGATCGACCTGGATCCGCAGGAGTGCAAGTACGAAAAGATCGTGGAAGCCGCGCTTCTGGTCCGGGCCAAACTGGAGCGTGCCGAGCTTGAAAGCTATCCCAAAACTACTGGCGGCGATGGAATGCACCTTTTCGTCCCGCTGGAGCCGCACTATTCCTACGAGCAAGTCCGTTCCTTCGCCGAGTTGCTGGCCGCGCTGGTGGCGCATGAGCGTCCGGACCTGTTTACCACTCCGCGGGCGTTGGCGCGCCGGGAGAAAGGGAAGGTGTATTTCGATTGGGTCCAGATCGCGGAGGGCAAGACGATTTCCGCGCCATATGTGCTGCGGGCGTACGCTGGAGCCCCGGTGGCGACGCCTTTGGCTTGGCGCGAGGTGACGCCGCGCCTGGATCCCAGTCAGTTTCACATCGGGAACGCGCTGGCTCGGTTCGACCGCGTCGGCGACCTTTTCGAAGGAGTGCTCAATCGTCCCCAGAGGCTGGAGCCGGCGGTGGAGAAACTTTCGGCCGGAGTTTAATCTCGGCGCTTTTTGTAATCCTTCAAGATACAGCGTCCGTCCTTGGATAGAAGAAGGGGAATTACCACATGACTGTTCGGTCCTTAGTGATTTCTATGTTTGTGGCAGGGATGGCTTTCGCCCAAACCGCAACCCAGCAGCCGGCGCAGGGAACCACACCCGGTCCTCGCGGCCGCGGCGGCCCCGGTCCGGGATTTGGCCGTGGAGGATTCCCAGGCGGACCGGGCCGTGGCATAGACCTATTCGGGCCCAAAGCCGAAGAGCGCCTGACCAGGCAGTTTGCGCTGAACCCCACGCAGCAAAATACTTTGCACACGGTGATCGCCTCCGCCAAGGTTCAACAGCAGGGCATGCGCGAGAAGGAAACCACTCTCCGAACCGAGCTAGGTACCGCGGTTAAGGGCGGGGACGAGGGCGGCATCGAACGCGCCGCAGCCGAGATCGAAACGCTGCATCAGACCCAGACGTCGATCCATGCCAAATCTCTGGCGACGATCTACGGCTCGCTGACTCCGGCCCAGCAGGCCAAGTTCCTGCCGATGATGAATCGCGAACTGGGAATTCCCGGACCGAGGCCCGCGGCTGGCGCTGGACGAGGCCGTGGTCCACGTCCAACTGGCGCGCAGCCGACAACCGCTACGCCGCAACAGCAGTAGGCTGGCATTCGCGGCTCGGCGCGTTCTTCATCGCCATATAGGATTTCCACATTTCTGTAGACCGCTCCCTTTGGTCGCGGCTCAGTACCGGCGCTCTACGTTCGCAACTCCTAGCTGAGCCGCGACCAAAGGGAGTTGTCTAGCCCCGTTAGCTACCTGAACTTCGTCAGCGCCTTCACTTTTTCGAACCAGTTGAACACGATCGGGCAATAGGTGCCGCGGTCGGCGAATTCCCACATACGGCTTTCGAGCGATCCCGCGCCGCGTAGCAGGTGAGGAAAGCGCTCGCAGTTGCCCGGACGCGCTTCATACACGGTGCAATCGTTTCCGTCGAGAAAAACGCAGCCGCCCTCGCCCCGCCGTAGAATCACCGCGCCTTCCTTGTCGAGCCCGGTATATTCCTCGACGAACCGCTTTTCAGAAATTCCCAGGAATCGAGCCAGCTTGGGAATATCCCGCTCCACAAGCTGCACTTCGGTGACGCGGCAGCATTCGGCGCACTTCCGGCAGTCGATGGCATCCTGCACTTCTTCGGCGGCATGCCGGAACTGGCGCTCGACGAAATTGTGCGATTTAATCCACTTGCGAAAGCGGAGATTGTCAGGGCGGTTCTGCTCGCCCTGCCGCCGGATCTGTATCAGGTCTGTAACCACCTCTTCAGGGTACAATCGAATCGGTGTCCGATCGGCTTTATCTTTCCTGTTGGCTGCGCGGCTTCAACGAGGGCAGTATGACCCGGCATATGGAGACGCTGCTAGCTCTGTTTCCGTTCTCTAAGCTCGCCGCGCGTGGCCCGGTGCTGCGGGTCTACGCGGTCGAGATGGCTGAGCCTCCGCTGCTGGAGCGCGAATTTCTCCCCGGAACCCCGTCCGCACCCCAGGCCACCGCAATCGTCGAAGCCGCGAAAGACTTCGTGGATTCGGATTGCTGTCTGGAAGTGGAAGCGAATTGGGACCTGTGGCAGTGGAACGGCGAGTGGAAGCTGGCTCCGGCGGCGGTAACTATCCTATGCTTCGGCCCCGGCTTCGAGAGCGATTCGGACGACCATCTGCGCATTGAATTCGGCCCCGACTTCCGCTTCCTACCCATGGAAGGCGTGGAGGGGTCGCTTCGAATGGGAAGGTCCAACCTGCTCAGCCTGCTGCATCTGGTGGGCGATATGGAAAGGGCGCTGCCCATCAAGCGCCGGCGCATCTGGTCGGAAAGCGGCGCCAACTTCGCCGAACTGCTGGCGGAGACGGTGGCTCGCCTGGAAGTGAATTAGGGCGAGAATATACTTGACTAAGGAGCGGTTTTCCCGCACGCTGCTCCGATGCAGATAACTGCCTAAAGACGATGGTTGCACGCCGTTGGCCCAACGGTGTTACCTGCCCCACTTGCGGTAGCAAAGAAGTTCGTTTTCTCGCCAATCAGAAGCGCTGGGAGTGCAAGGGCAAGCATCCCAGAGAGCAGTTCTCTGCGAAAGTCGGAACTATCTTTGAGGATTCCCCCATCGGTCTTGATAAGTGGCTTGCGGCTACCTGGATGCTGTCAGGCTGCAAGAACGGAATCAGCAGCCATGAGATTTCCCGCGCGTTGGGAGTCACTCAGAAAACAGCATGGTTCATGATGCATCGGATTCGCCTTGGAATGCAGGACGAACAAACCGGATCACGAGGCGCTCGTACTTGGCCAACATGAAGACGAGAGATCCTAGCGATTGTTCGAGCGCCACGGCGACCGCCTGTCCGCCGAACCGCATCCGAAGTTCGGCGACCCAAACTTCAATCGCCTCAGGAGTGTGGTCGACGAAGCCGGTCTCTACCTTCGATGTTCCGGCCTGCAACGCCCGCGCGTGCTTTTGATCAGCCCAGTCGATCGCGACCAGGGCCGCAAACTCGGTCGTCATGATTCCTCTCTCAAAAATGAAACAGACATAGGGACAGGCCGCTTTGCCTCCGCGAAGGCCTTATAGGAGAGTCTTCTCAAACCATTTCCAGATGACATCTGAGTATTCGTTTTGGAAGCACAGTGCACCCCGCGGCTCGGAGCTCTATCCTCGGACATCGAGTGTCAGGCAACGCGATTCGTAGCCGTAGGGCGCCTGCGCTATCCAACGTGCCATACTGCACAGCGGTGGACAACCGCATTCTTAAAAACTGCGAACGTGCGACAGCCGCTCGGAGTTCTATCCTTGGACATCGAATGTCTGGCTCTGCGATTCGTAGCGGCTGCGTCCCCCGAGCTGGCAACGCGGCTCAGCCCGGATAACGGTGGGATTTCCACAACGCGCCGCAGCGACTACTGTGAAAATCTCTTTTCTTAACATCTCTCCTTCGGAGCGACTATAATGGCAACGCGGGGGACGCGACCAGAGCGCCGGTCCAGGCCGGAATGGCGGGCGGCAAAAAGCCGCCTGTCCCGCGGTCATTTCTGGCGGGAAAGCGATAAATCCCGGGAGCGCGAGGGCAGAGCCCTCGCAATGAAGAAGTTGTTCTTCCTTACGATGCCGTCGCGGTCTTGGTGCGCCCACTTCGTGGACCGCACTTGAGGACGTGGCGTGATGTAGCAGGCGATCAAGCATGGCGCTGACCGCGGCCACGTCGCCCAGCAGCTTGCCCCAGTCCTCGACGGGACGGTTGGAAGTGAGCAGGTGCTGAAGCGTTCGTAGCGGCGCATGATGATTTCCAGCAGATCCTCAGCGGCAGTGTGCGGGAGCTTGCGCATGCCGAAGTCGTCGATGATGAGCAGCGGCACGGTAGCCACCGATTCCATATCCTCCTTGCGCGGCCGCCGGCGACCGCGTCGGCCAGTTCATCCAGCAGGATGTGCGTTTCGCGATACAGCACTTTGTAGCCTTGTTGAATGGCGCACTGGCCGATGGCCTGCGCCAAGTGGCTCTGGCGGGTTCCGCCAGGGCCGAGAAGCAACGCGTCTTCGCGCTTGTTGATGAATGCGGCGGTGGCCAGGTCGAACACCAGACTGCGATTCACTTTCGGATTGAAGTCGAAGTCGAAGTTATCCAGAGTCCGGTCGGCATCGCGAAAGGAGGCCTGTTTCCGGCGGCGTTGGAGTAAACGGCCGGTGCGAAGAGTGAGTTCGTCGGAAACCAGACAGGCGATCAGGTCGATGGGGCCATGGCTTCGGCCTGTGCCAGCCGCAGACGGGTTTCGAGCACCACGGCCATGCCGCCCAGGCGCAGTTGGCGCAAGGCGGGATCGAGTTCGATGAGGTTCATGATGGATTCTCCTGTTTTGAGTTTTGGGCTCGACTTTCGATGAGGTCGCGATAGAGTGTGAGCTGGCAAATCAGCGGCTCCCCCTGGCGCAGACTCAGCGGCAGGTGCGGGTCATGTTCCAGATAGCGGCGCACGAAGTGATAAATACATGAGCAAGCCTTCAGACTTGGTCCGGGGCGATCTGTCCCAACCGGCTATTCCTTCTTTTTCAGGGTTTCGTCATTCTCGCGGATGAAGTTACGGATTTCTTCGGCCATGCTCAGGAGCTTTTCCCATTGCTCACGGTACAGAGTGACTGGGAAGCGTCCCATCCCGTAGACGGACAGGCCACCCTTTTCGCTCACCTTGAGATATACGCGCCCGCGCGCCGGTTTCTTCAGCGCGTCATTCTCGGCGCGAAGCCGTTCGATTTCAGATTTCAGTTCTTCTTCTGATGCCATGAGATCAATTGATACCACAATGGCGCAGGCTTGGGCTATCCCCCAACGGGTTCCTCTTCCCGTTCTTGCTCGGGCGGGTACAGGCGCTCCTGGTCGGCATTGTACTCGAATAACTGGGCGTAGCGGCCCCAATCCACCAGGGTTTGAAACTGCCTGGCCGCTTCCGATTCGGAGAAGTGTTCATCCAGAATGTCGAGCAGGAATTCCTTGCTGATCCCGCTGTCCTTTTTCTGGCGAATGGCTTCCAGCACGGTGGATACAAAAGGAACGTTCTTGAGAACCTGTTCCTTAAAAATTTCATGGCTGCGATGCACGCCAGCCGTCGCGAACTCCCGCCCCGCTTCGGTAATCATCACGTCCCCGTGAGCCACTACCGCGAAACCGAGCAGCGCCGATGCGTCCACCGCCGGGAGCAGATCGTCAACCTCCAGGCTCAAACTTTCGGCGAGCTTGGGCAAATCTTCGCGGCCGCCGCGGGCGTGAATGATCTCCAGTAGTCCACTGATTCCGCCGGAGCGCGCGTGAGGCAGCATGGGGAATCGCTCCGAGGTCTTCGCCGCAGGCAACTCGCCGACGGGCGCTTGGGGGTTGGTCATGACGGTGTAGATATAATCCACCAGCGCCACGAATCGAGGCCCTTTCTTGTCGCGCGGCCGAGGAATATCCACCCTTACTTCGCCACGGATGCAGCCCGGGTTCGCGCCCAGGATGACGATGCGATTCGCCAGCAAGACCGCTTCCTCGATATTGTGCGTGACTACAAGGATGCTCTTGGCCGGAAACACTCCGCGCTCCCAGAGGTCGCTGATTTCGCCGCGAAGATTCTCGGCCGTCAAAACATCCAAGGCGCTGAATGGTTCGTCCATCATCAGCACTTCCGGCTTCATTACGAAGGCTCGGGCGAAGCCGACTCGCTGGCGCATGCCGCCGGAGAGTTCCTTGGGGTATGCGCCTTCAAAGCCCTCCAGCCCAACCATGCTGAGGGCGTGCAAGGCTTCCTTTTCGCAAGTTTCCTTGGCAACGCCCCGGGCGAATAGGCCGAGCTCGGCGTTCTCTTGAACGGTCAGCCAGGGAAGTAAGGCGAAGCTCTGAAACACCATCGCGACACCCGGATTGGGCCCCTTGAGCGGCATGCCGTTCGCGAGAACGTTGCCATTGCTCGGCAAGATGAGGCCCGCCAGGATGCGCAGCAGCGTGCTCTTGCCGGATCCGCTGCGTCCCAACAGGGCGACCACTTCTCCGGCAGCGACCTGGAAGGTGACATCTTCGAGGACGGTCTGCACGCCGCCCGCCGGCAGGGGAAAGGTTTTCGCCACCCGGTCTGCGCTCAGCAAAATTGAATTCGATTCACTCACGGCGTTGCTCCCACCATCCTAGCCGAGCCGGTATTTGCGTTCCGCAAGATCATACAGAGGCCTCCACACCAGCCGGTTCAATCCAACGACAAAGACGCTCATCAGTCCGACGCCCAGCACGATCCTTGGCCAGTCGCCCTTGCCAGTCGCTTCGGAAATGTATGCGCCGAGCCCTTTGGCACGCAAGGTGGTGTTGCCCCAGGAGACCAGTTCGGAGACAATGCTAGCGTTCCATGCGCCGCCCGAAGCGGTCACGGCGCCTGTAACCCACGATCCGAAGATTCCAGGACCGATGAGAGTTTTCCATTCGCGGACCCGCTTCAGCCCGATGCTCGCGGCCATTTCGCGCAGGTCGGCCGGAATGCTTTGCGCGCCGCCAATGACGTTGAACAGCAAATACCATTGCGCGCCCAGGGCCATCAGCAGCATGCTTCCCCAGTTGATGTCGATGCCCAATTTGATGAATCCGAGAGTGGCGAAGGGGAAAAGAAAGTTGGCTGGGAACGACGCGAGGATCTGAACGATCGGTTGCGAGATTCGCGCCAGCTTAGGGCTGAAGCCGATGGCGACGCCAATTGGAGTCCAAACCACCGTGCTGAAAATTAGTAGGGCGACGACGCGGCCCGCTGTCGCCAGTCCCAGCAGCGCGGCATGTCCCGTCTCAGCCAGCCCGACTCCAGCCAATACGAATCGGACTGCTGCGACCACCAAACCGCCCGTAATCAGGATCAGCGCCGCATTGAAGGCAAGGTCCCCGGCGCGGGATGGCTCGCGCTGCGGTTTGCCGGCGGCGACCGCTGTGACTCGCGACATCCAACGGTCCACGCTGCGAAACGCCGGCTGGACGAGACGCTCCGCGTATCGAGGCAAGGCCGCCGAGCGCCACAGATCCACGAGCCAGAAGTGGCGCTCCTCGCCGGCGCTCAATTCGAGCTTGTAGCGATCCGCCACCGTCACCAGAGGCTTCCAGAAAAACTGGTCGATCAGCAGGATTAAGATGACCATGGTTGCGATCGCCCAGGCGAGCGCGGGAAGGTTCTTGGCCTCAACCGCGGCAGCGACGTAGGAGCCAATTCCCGGCAGCGTGTATTGCCGATTCAGCACGCTGATAGCCTCGCTTGCCGCCAGAAAAAACCATCCGCCGCCGAAGCTCATCATGCCATTCCACACCAGGCCGATCATGGAAGCGGGCAGCTCAAGGCGGGTGAAGCGCTCCCAGGCCGATAGTCGATACAGACCGGCCATTTCGTCCAGTTCGTGCGGCACGGAGCGCAGGGATTGATAGAAAGAAAAGGTCATATTCCAGGCTTGGCCCGTAAAGATCGCAAAGACCGAGGCGGCTTCGAGACCGAGCAGGCTGCCTCGGAACAACGCGATGAAGGCGGTTACCGTCACGGACAAAAATCCGAGCACTGGAACGGATTGGAGAATATCCAACAGCGGCACCAGCACTCGCTCGGCACGCTTGCTGCGCGCGGCGGCATAGCCGTACACGAAGGTGAACAGCGTCGAGAAAAACAGGGCAACGAACATACGCAAGGTCGAACGCGCCGCGTAGTTGGGGAGATTGCGCGGGTCTAGATCGACCGAGGGAATCACATCCGGAGGATTGAATTGCACCAAGGACTGCGATCCTGCCTTTGCCACCACGTAGAGCAAAAGCAGGATGCCCAGGCCGACAGCGACGTCGGGCAGGCCGACTGTTGGCCGCTTCACGGCTGGAGGCGAGAAAAGAGAAGAGCTGCGCCAGTCTTTGATGGACATGCGGACGCGTTAGTGAATTCCGCTGAGCGCTGCTGCTTCTTTACGAACAAGATTGGCAGGGAGCGCAAGATACCCGAGCGAGGCGGCTTGTTTTTGACCGGGCCCGAGCATCCATGTCAGAAAATCCACGATCGCGGTGCGCTTGGCGGCATCTGGGATGCGCGCTGGGACGACCAACCATGTGAACGATGCGATGGGATAGGAGCCTGGTCCAGGCGCGTCCACGATGGAGACTTTGAAATCGCTACCCGCCTCCATGGCATTCGCCGCGGCGGCGCCGATGCTTTCGAGACTGGCCTCAACAAACTCGCCATTCTGATTCCGGACCTTTCCGAAGCTCAGGTGGTTATGGAGCGCGTAAATGAACTCGACATAGCCGATGGAGCCGCCCAGTTCCTTAACCATTTTCGCCACGCCGTCATTCCCGCTTGCTCCGCGGCCCACGGGCCATTTTGGCGAAAGGCCCGCGCCGGCCTGCGCCTTCCAATCCGGGCTGGTCTTCGAAAGAAAATCCGTCCACGAATAGGTGGTGCCGCTACCGTCGGATCGATGCACGACGACGATATCGAGATTAGGCATGCGGCGGCCTCGATTGATTTGAACCAGAAGCGGGTCGTTCCACTTCTTGATCTTTCCGAGGTAAATGCCAGCCAGAGCCTCCGGCGTGAATGCGACATCGTCGCCGAAGCCGGGCAGATTGACGATGGGAACCACGGCGCCTACTACGGAGGGGAAAAATAAGTAATCGCTATCGGCCCCGGGCGCGACTTCGAGAAAGATTTTCGGATTGTCGGAGGCTCCAAAATCGATGTCGTTCTTCAGCAGCGCGCGAATCCCGGCCTCAGAGCCGACCGCGTCATACTTGAACTCGACGCTGGGCGCTTGACGCCGGTAGTTCTCGAACCACTTCGCGTAGATCGGATAAGGAAATGTAGCTCCGGCTCCCTTCACTGTGGTGACGGCTTGGGCCGGCGCGAGGCGAGGGAATGCCGTCAGCAAGAGTAGGATGGCAACTATCATTTCAGAGTCTTGGTCGTTAGTGCTCCCGTGTTCAGCGCTTCGCCCAAATGTTTGACGATTTGTTTCGAGAGATCCTTGGAGATGCTCTCAGAAGCCGGGCCCAGCGTTACGAGGTAGGACCATAGGGTGTCCCCTTTTGTGTCTTTGAGTTCCACCGATAGAAAGCCCGCGTAGACCGCTTCGCCGTCGGAGGGTAGCCGTCCGGAGCGTGGATTGAGACTACGATAACCCTTGATCCACATGTCTCCATCGCCGCTCACGATCGCGTCCGCGTCGGACTCCGAGGCGACGATGGCGATGGAACCCAGTTTGCGAAGCTGTTCGATAAGGTCGTCACGCAGTTTCGCGGAACCGGTCTTCGCGGGGAAGGCTTCCACATAGATTCGCTTGACCGGGGAGGGTTGCCCTGACGCAAGCGATCCCCAGATGATTCCCAAACAGGCCGCCGCTGCCAGAGTCTTCATAGACCGAACCATTCTATCGTGACATCGAAAGGCGCGATATTCATGGCGTTAATGTTACAACCCGGTCAATATTGCGTTATGCCGGCCTTATTTCTTGACAGCAGCCGGGGTCCTCCTCAACCATGGAAGGACTTGCGTTCATTCCTCGCCTTTCTGATTTTCGCACCCTGGCCACTGATCGCCCAAGACGCGCCTTCGGCCTCGATCGGCGACGCATTTTGGAGCCGGTTCTGGGTTTCATTCCAAGCGAACTTCATTCGGCAACAGCATGATGCTTTTCCGGCTTTGTATTCGGGACCGAACAGCTTCAGCTCCGGGAAGGAGCACGCTACGTCGCGTGTCGAGACGCTGTACACAGGCTTCCAGATTACCAACCAATTGGAAATCCTGTTCGATATCGAAAGCGCGGGCGGCGCCGGTCTCAGCAAAGCTCTTGGAATTGCCGGGTTCACCAACGTCGATGTTGTCCGCAACCCCACGCTTGGCGAATCCCCTTATGTATCGAGGGTGATGCTGCACTACACGATCCCTTTGAGCGCCGAGATGACCGAGGCGACGCGAAATCCTCTGGCGCTCTCCTTCATAGTTCCGGTCCGGCGCCTGGAGCTTCGCCTCGGGAAAATGAGTACGGTCGACTTCTTCGATCTGAACTCGGCCGGCAGCGACAGCCACCTTCAATTCATGAATTGGGCAGCGGTGAATAATGGCGCCTTCGATTACGCCGCCGACACGCGGGGATACACTTACGGGTTTGTGGCCGAATACTACGACAAGGTCTGGGCTGCCCGCTTCGGCGAGATGCTAATGCCCACCGTCGCCAACGGGATCACTCTGGATTGGGATATCGCCCGGGCGCGCGGCGAGAACTTCGAATTTGAGTATCATCCTGCCCTACTACCCAAACGTTCCAGCGTGGTTAGGGCTCTGGCATTCATCAACCACGCCAACATGGGCAGCTATCGGGAGGCGATAGACGGCTATCTCAGCGGCGCCGAGCCTACGCCTGACATCACGCTCTCCCGGGAGCAAGGCCGCGTGAAGTATGGATTCGGACTCAATGCCGAACAGGAAGTGACTCGTTCGTTGCGAGTTTTCGGCCGCCTTGGATGGAACGATGGGGCCAATGAGTCCTTCGCGTATACCGAGATCGACAGGACCGGTGAGATCGGCGGGGATTTCCGGGGAAGATTATGGCATCGTTCTCAGGACAAAGTGGGCGCAGCTTACATCGCGGACGGGCTGTCCGGTGACCACCGACGCTACCTGGCCCTGGGCGGAGACGGGTTCATCCTCGGCGATGGCGGACTGAATTACGGGCTGGAAAAGATCTTCGAGACTTACTATACAGCTCACATCTGGAGAGGCATCTATGTTGCCGCGGATTACCAGCACATCCAAGACCCCGGCTACAACCAGGATCGCGGACCTGCTTCGGTGGTCAGTTTCCGGCTGCACATCGAGGATGCGATTCCTTTCGACCGGTTCCGAAGATAACTCACGCCTTCGCGGTTGAGAATTTGGTGGCCACGTGCAGTTTCCTCAGCATGGAGCTCTTCTTTTCATGATGGGCTTCCATCCGGTGCAGAATATCGTCCAGGGTCCTGACCGCCTTCACAACGTAGGGTCCCTTGTTGAGCATGACGCATTCCGCACGCTCTCCCATGGCCGCATCTGTAATTTCCGAGCGGGACGGGATGCCGGATTTCGCCAGGGACTCCAGAACCTCGGTGGCCCAAATGACC
Source organism: Bryobacteraceae bacterium (assembly GCA_036489835.1). Lineage (GTDB taxonomy): Bacteria > Acidobacteriota > Terriglobia > Bryobacterales > Bryobacteraceae > Palsa-187. The sequence continues at coordinate 70,185 of DASXEY010000042.1, forward strand.
GGCAGATGAGCTGCCTCCGAGATCCACAGGATTTCTTCCTGCATTTCCGCCAGCCTCTGGAATCCGCACTCGATGGCCAAATCTCCGCGGGCGATCATCACGCCTACGGTACGCCGCCGCATCGCTTCCAGGAGAAGCCGGGGTAAATTCTCGAATGCCTGGCGCGTCTCGATCTTCAACACGATCCCCAGATCGGCAGCGCTCAGCCGGTCCAGTTGGGCGGCGAGGTTGCGCACGTCCTCCTCGGTACGCACAAATGAGTAGCCGAGAAGATCGGCATGTTTCGCGATGAATTCCAGGTTTTCCAGGTCTATTGCCGTTAAAGAAGAAACATTAAGCCGGGACTCCGGAATGTTGATGCCCTTTTCGGCGCCTAGTTTTGCTCCGCCAGGCTGCGCATGTGTGATCTCCACTTGCACTTGGTCTGGCGCGACAGCCACGATGGTCCCGCCGATTTTGCTGTCATCCAGCCAAACCGGCTCCCCGGTACGGACGCAATCGAAGAATTCGGGCAGGGTGACTCCGATCCGTGCCGGGGTAATGGTGTCGCTCTGCGCGTTGAGTTGCGCTGGCCCCCCTGGCTCAAGCGATCGCGTCAGGATCAGAGTTTCGCCCTGCTTAAGCAGCAGCGTTTGAGGCTTTGGCGGCAGGGCGCCGACCCGAGTTCTGCGGGGTTGACCATTGATCTTCGTCCTTAAAACCGTTCCGGGAACGATGTAGGCCGTATGCTCGCACTCAGCCCAGTGGCTCTTGTCCAGCGTATCGAGAACCCTCATCGACCGTCTGGCGCCGCGGGCGTCGGTGAATCGAATCTGGTCCCCTGGAACCAGACCCGATAGCCAGCGCTCAGACACGGGCAGGCAGACGTCCGCGCAGCTTGGAGGCAGTTGGGGATGCGAAGCCGGCGTCAGCTAGATGTGAGCCGGCGTCTGGACGCGCCCGTACGCGTCCCGCTGGGGACGCCACTTCACCACAGAAGGACCCGGCGCAATCGGCCCTGTGCGGAGCTTTGGTCCGGCCACGTCCATCTCCACCTTGCAGGGCTTCCCGGTTTCGTGTTCGGCTTGCCGAAGATTATGGATCATGGCGGCCCACGCATCCCGCCCATCGTGGGCACAGTTAGTGCGCATACAGTTCATGCCGCTGGCCACCAGGTCGCGGACCAGTTCGTAGCATGTCGCTGCTTCCGAGGGCATCGTGACCATAACGCGGACTTTACGATTCTCAGGACCGGGCCCGAGGAGGGTTTCGGTGTTCCGATCGAGGAGACGCCTGCCTTCCGCCCTTTGAGCTGAAGTGCCCGGAAGCGGCCGTCGGATTCTGGTTGAGCCGCGAAAGAACCCCTACAACAGTACGCACCGCATTTAATGCGTACGCCTCAGTGCGCCCCAGAGAAGACAGTCCCAAAGCAGCGAGCCGCTCCTGCAGGTTTCGAATATCGTGCCGCCGGAGCCCGAGATAGTGCAGCAAATTGCCGGCGCAGGATCGGTTGTCTTTATGGATCTGAATCAGGGACGGGAGGTTTTCATTCACCAGACTCAACATCTCTGAATGCAGATCCTCCAGCTCTTGGATCAACTGGGGAAGTTACGGGTCGTTCGAATTTCGGCTTATGAGGAAGGCTCCATCATCGTAAGTTGCACGGCTCTTTCCCTTTGCAGGTTGGATTCTAAGACACTTCTCTTCTGAATATGTGCGTTATGGCGACACTTCTGAGCCATATGCCGCAGGCGATCCCAATGAGTCATTCGATTGAGACATTGTTTTCCACTGTTGCGGATTTGCCGAAGAGGCAGATGACGCACGGATTGAGTGGTCTGGCACGATCTTCGCGATGCCACTCGCAAATCGGCGTAAATCTTAACGCGTGGCAACTCATCTGCTCGATTGGGGGCATGACATTACTATTCGGAGATGAAGCCTATAGATCGGTTGGGCAAACAAAGCCCGTGTCCAGCGCCTTTTTCAGTCTTCTGGTACATGGCGCCGTGATCATGGCGTTGCTGGTGGCGAGCCTTGTTCCCATGGCCATGAAGATTCCGGACCGGCTGCGGCCGACGATGCTCGCCATTCCCCCGCCGATGCCACCACCGCCTCCGCCAGCCGGCGTGCATGTCGCGAGGACCGTTCGCAGCGCTCCATCCAAATTCATATTTCCAACGGCAAGACCCTTACCAAGTCTGCCTTCCCCCAGGGAAGTCGTGATCGCGGAAGCGCCCCCTGTGCTCGAAGCCGGGGAACAGCTCGGCGGCGTTCCTGGAGGCATACCCGGTGGGATAACCGGCGGTACTGTAGGCGGGATCCCGGGTGGCTTTCTCCCTCCTGCGCCGCCGCCTGCTCCAGTACCGCCGGCCTCCGTGGCCGCGCCGAAAGTTCCGGCGGCGCCGACGGTCGCGCAAGAACGGATTCAGGTCGATTCAGAAGTACAGGAGAGCAAGCTGGTGGTCATGATTAAACCTCAATATCCGATGCTGGCAATGCAAGCTCGCATCCAGGGCAAAGTACGACTGGCCGCCATCATCGATAAAGACGGGAAGATTACTGAGCTGAAGGTGGTCAGCGGCCACGCCTTGCTGGTGGACTCGGCCTTAGCGGCGATCAAGCAATGGCGCTACCGCCCCACCTTTTTACACGGGGAACCGGTTGAAGTGGCTACGCAAATTATCGTGGACTTCCATCTCAATCTGTGATCGCTACACGCCGGCGGTCTTCACATCGGTTTCTCTTCGGAGCGGAGGGGAATTAAACCAGCGGCGGCCATCCTTGGCCAGGAGTTCATCCGCTTCCTCCGGGCCCCAGGTGCCGGCAACATAATTCGGGAATTCGCGAGGCTCCAGCGCGCCCCAGACGTTTTGAATCGGCGCGACGACGTTCCACGCTGCCTCCACCATGTCTGAGCGTTGGAACAGTGTCGCGTCACCGAGCATGCAATCGTACATCAGGCGTTCGTAGCCGGTCTGCGGAGCCACGTTGAAATAGTCAGCGTAATTGAAGGCCATATCCACACCACCCAATCGCACCACTGGGCCCGGAATCTTCGCGCCGAACGTCAAGGAGATTCCTTCGTCCGGTTGCAAATGCAAAATCAAGCGGTTGGGCTCAAGTTTGTCGACGGCCGTTTTGCGAAACAATACGAAGGGGGCGCGTTTGAATTGCACCACGATTTCCGTGACGCGTTGGGTCATGCGCTTGCCGGTGCGCACATAAAACGGAACATCGGCCCAGCGCCAGTTATCAATATACAGCTTGAGGCCTAAATACGTTTCCGTACGCGAACCCGGGGCCACCATCGCCTCCTGGCGATATCCGGGCATCCCCTTCTGGTTCGACCCGTACTGTCCTCGAATAGCCCGCGTCAGTACATCGCGGTCGTGAAACGGCTGGAGCGCCTTCAGGATCTTCGATTGTTCGTCGCGAACCACATTGGCATCGAAGGAGACCGGGGGTTCCATGGCGGTAAGGCAGACCAATTGGAACAAGTGGTTCGGCAGCATATCTCGCAAGGCGCCGGCGGTCTCGTAGTATCCGCCGCGCTTTTCTACTCCAACGGTTTCCGCGGCAGTGATCTGGACGTGATCGATGTAATTTCGATTCCAGACCGGCTCGAAAATACCATTGGAGAAACGGAATGCCAGGATGTTTTGAACGGTTTCCTTTCCCAGATAATGATCGATGCGATAGATCTGGTGCTCCTGAAGCACCTTCTTGATATTTGCATTTAGCGCGCGAGCGGAATCAAAATCCCGTCCGAAGGGCTTTTCGATAATCACGCGGCGCCATTGGCCGTTTTCCTCAGTGGCCAGACCGGCTGCGCCAAGCGCGTCGATAACGGTGGCGAAGAATCCCGGCGCTGTGGCGAGGTAATAGAAATAATTCCCTCGGGTGCCATGTTCCTTGTCGGCCTCGGCAAGAAGCACCTTGAGTCTCTGGAACGCGGCCGGATCATTAACGTCGCCGGAGACATAGTAGAGCCGGCGGACGAACCAATGCCATACATCGAGATCCACCTGCCCGGTGGCGAACTCCTGGATCTCCTGCGTGCACCGGTCGCGGAATTGTTCATGGCTCATTTCCGCTCTTGCGAATCCGATCAGCGCGAAATCTCTAGCCAGCAGGTTTTCCTTGGCCAGGTTGTAGAGCGCCGGGATCAGCTTGCGTTTCGTGAGGTCGCCGGATGCGCCGAAAATCACCATTGCGCAGGGGTCGCCGGCTTGTCCCCCGGAACGTTCCCCAGCAGTTTTTTCGCCGGTCACGAAATTTTCGTCCGTCGCCATGCCGTTAGCCTGCCTTCCCTTTCTCGATGTGGCCGCCAAACTGATACCGCATGGCCGAAAGGAGCTTGTTCGCGAAATCCTCTTCCCCGCGCGATGCGAAGCGTTGATACAAGGCGGCGCTCAGCACAGGCGCCGGCGCCGATTCGTCGATCGCGGCCTGCAGCGTCCAGCGGCCTTCGCCCGAATCTGAAACCCTCCCCGAGAACTTGTCAAATGACGCCTTATCGAGCAAAGAGATCGCCGTTAAATCCAGCAGCCAGGAGGCTACCACGCTTCCGCGACGCCAGACTTCGGTGATGTCGGCGAGATTGAAATCGTATTGATAATGCTCCGGGTGCAGAAGCGGAGCGGTTTCCGCGTCCACATCCTGCTTCGCCTTGCCTGCGTTCGCCTTGTGAAGAATATTCAGCCCTTCCGCATAGGCGGCCATCAGGCCATACTCAATTCCGTTGTGAACCATCTTGACGAAGTGCCCTGCGCCGGGAGGGCCGCAGTGCAGATAGCCATCTTCAGCAGTCCCGCCGACCTTATCGCGGCCGGGGGTGCGATCGATACTGCCGCGTCCGGGAGCGAGGGTCTTGAAGATTGGATCCAAATGCTTGACGATATCCGTCTCCCCGCCGATCATCTGGCAGTAGCCGCGTTCCAAGCCCCAGACTCCGCCGCTGGTTCCGGTGTCGACGTAGTGCAGGCCTTTGGGGAGAAGTGCCTTGGCCCGCCGGATATCGTCGATGTAATAGGAATTTCCACCGTCAATAATGATATCGCCCGGGTGCAACCGCGTGACTAATTGTTCGAGAGTGCTGTCCACCACTCCGGCTGGCACCATCAACCAAATGGCCCGAGGCGCAGTCAGCTTGCTTACGAAGTCGTCGAGCGATTTCGAACCGGTTGCGCCTTCGCCCGCCATTTTGGAAACGCTGTCGGGATAAGTGTCGAAGACCACACATTCATGCCCGCCTTGCATCAGTCTGCGGACCATATTGGCGCCCATCCGCCCGAGTCCAATCATGCCTAGCTGCATATTTGCTCCATCCTTTATTCAGACCTTCGCCGAGTTAATGCCATCAAAGCCGGTTGAGCACCCAGCGCTCCGGGCCCGTCGGTTGCATCTCCCGGCTTCAACTGCGAGTACGTACCATCTTCGCAGAGCATCCAGGCCTAGCGTCGATCCCGCAGACAGATATCCAGGACTTCCCACAACTTCTCCTTGGCTTCCTTGGCCAGCACGGGAGTCACAACCTCCACTCGCTTGGAGAGATTACGATACATCCAATCCGCGGAGCCTATAAAGAAATCCCCCTGGGTTGGATTTTCAAGCGCGGCTGCAAAATGAAAGACACGGGAATGTTCGAGAAAACGCCCAATGATGGATCGGACGCGCAGCCCTTCAGTGCGGCCTGGAATCCCGGGCCGGAGGCAGCAGAACCCTCGTACGATCAGATCGACCGGAACACCTGCCGTTGACGCCTCGACCAGAGCCTCGATCATTTCGGGATCTTCCAACTGGTTCAACTTGGCGACGATGCGTGCGGGAAGATTGGCCTGTTTATTGGCGACTTCCCGTTTGATAAGCTCCAACAAGCGTGGGCGCATCGTTGCAGGCGCCACCAGCAGCTCCGTGCAGGCGGGCTTGGCGGAATGCCCGGTCAAATAGTGGAAGAGGTTGACCACATCGCGAGTAATCGCCGGATTGCAGGTGAACAATCCGAAATCGGCATAGAGCCGCGCGGTGTGGACGTGGTAGTTTCCGGTGCCTATGTGAACGTAGGTCTTCAGCCCCAAAGCTTCCTTCCGCACCACCAGCGCCACCTTCGCGTGGGTTTTCAAACCTTGTACGCCGAAGGTGACATGAGCTCCCGCACGCTCCAGTTCCGCGGCCCAGTGCAGATTCCGCTCCTCATCGAAGCGAGCCTTAATTTCGATTACGCAGGCAACTTGTTTGCCGCTCTCGGCGGCCTTCACCAGCGAATGTACAAAGGGAGTGTCATCGCCGATGCGATATGCGGTCATCTTGACTGCGATCGTTTCCGGATCCACGGCAGCCTGCGCAATGAAGCGCTCCACACTGTCTTCGAAGCTTTCATAAGGATGATGGACCAGAACGTCTCCCGCACGGATCGCGTCCAGGCCGGGTCTCGTAATGCCGTCAGCAGCAGTCCGGCGATCTGGAAAAGAGAGGTGTAGTCGAGTTCTCCCGACAGCTCGTAAATGTCCATGGCCGAGAGAGCGAATCGCTCCCGCAGCATCTCGCGGATGGAAGGGTCGGCGCCTCGGGCGAATTCAAGCCGGACCACCGGTTCGTAGCGGCGCTGTCTCACCTGCTCCTCGACCAGATCGCGCGAGGCTTCATCGGATTCATCGTCGATCTCGACTTCGGCATCGCGGGTTAAACGGAGGAGGGTGGCGCCTGTGCGGTGTAAGCCACGTTTGGCTAGTACTCACAGCCGTGGATCTACTGGCTCGCTTTCCAGAGCAAGTACTCCAAACACACACTCGTGAACACGCCGGAGCGGCTCGCCGGCGACGAACCGTTCCAGAGCTTCCAGTCCCAATGCGAACTCACGTGCCGCCAGAGACCGCTTCCCCGTTACCCCACGCGACCGCAGTCGCGGGAGCTGATCGACGGCAGTGTATTCGGGTCCGTAAATTATCCGCAGGTATTCCCGTCCGCGACATTTGAGCGCCGGTTGAACCAGCCCCTTCGGTCCCCGCGCTACAAAGTCCAGCGGCTTCACGACCATGCCCTCTCCGCCTTGCCCAGTCAATGCCTCCCACCATCCGCACGCGCGCTCAGCCCCCGTCTCGCTTGCCAGATCGATCTCTAGAAACGGCGTGGCCAGGATGAATCCCGGATCGGCGGCGGCCAGCCGATGCAGCGTTTCCACGTGCCATCGGTTCGTCTTCTCGGAATGGACCGTGCTCTCGCTCGCAAGCAAGTGGAAGGGCGCGAGTTTGTAGTCGGCCAACGAACTGACCCGCCAGCAGTACCGGCGATACGCTTCCCTGTATTTCCGCAAACACTCCAGCCGGTGGCGATACGTCTCTGCCATGCCGGACGCAGCGGGCGACTGACCCACTGCTTCGATGACGGCCTCCAAAGCGGCGACACCGGCAGCGCCCACGGGCGCATACTGCTGCTGGAGCAGTTCGCGCGCCTTCGCCGACCACGGCAACAGCTCGCAGTCCAGGCAGAACCAATCCGTGTGGAACTCATCGAAGAAGCCCATCCGGGTCAGTGCGGCTTGCACTCGTGTGATGAACTCCGCCTCCTTCTCCAGCTCAGGAAAGAACGGGCGGCCGGTTCGCGTGTAGCACACGCCGCTACGGCCATCGATGGCTCCGAACCGCTTCCGCGCGGTCCCTACGTCGCGGCAGACTACGACTACGGCTCGGGAACCCATGTGCTTTTCTTCGCAGATCACCCGCTCCACGCCATTCTTGCGGAAATACGCGAGCGCCTCCGTCGGATACTCCAGATACTCCTCGCGGCTGGAGGTTTCGCTCGGCGACATGGTCGGAGGAAGGTAGATCAGCCAATGGGGATCCGTGGCGAACCTGCTCATCACTTCCAGTGCCGCAATCGAGTTCTCCTCGCGGATCGTGATGTTTCCGAAGAGGCGCGTTTCAATGAACCGCTTGCCGGTCACGTCCTGAAGGTCCAGCACGTCGTCGAGTTCCTGCTGACTTGTGCGTGCGGTCTTTGCCGGCTCTGCTATGGGCCGGATCGGCGCGGCGTATTCGCGGGCTGCGGCTATGGACACAAACACCCGTTCCGGGTAGCGCAACGCCGTGAGCTTGCCTCCAAACACGGCGCCAGTATCGATGTTGACGGTGTTGTTCAACCACTCCGGTTCCGGCACGGGCGTATGGCCGTAGACCACCGTCGCCTTCCCGCGATACTCGGCTGCCCAGTTATACCGCACCGGCAACCCAAACTCATCGGTTTCGCCCGTGGTCTCTCCGTAGAGACAAAACTCCCTCACTGCACCGGACCCGCGTCCGTGCATCTCCTCCCTCAATCCCGCGTGCGCGACGACCAATTTCCCGCCGTCCAACACATAATGGCTGACCAGGCCGTCCAGGAAGACCGCAAGCTTAGCCCGGTCATCCGGCCCAAGCAATTCGACTTCTGCAATGGACTGCTCCAGGCCGTGCTTCACCTGGACCTGCTTGCCCCGCAACCAGCGGACGAGCTTCACGTCGTGGTTCCCGGCGATGCAGAACGCAGTGCCCGCTTTGACCATGTTCCTCGCGATGCGAACGGTGTCCAGCACGCGAGGGCCACGATCCACCAGGTCTCCGAGAAAAATTGCTCGTCGCCTTTCCGGATGACGCCAGGACTCTCCACCCCAAAAAGAATCGGGTTCTTCCGTGGCGCACCGCTCCCAGCCGAGTTTTGTGAGCAAGGATTCCAACTCGTCAGCGCAGCCATGCAGATCGCCGAAGATATCGAATGGGCCGAACTGGTCCTTCTTGTTGTTCCAGAGCGGCATGCGCCGGATTTCGACTTGATCGGACGAGATCTCGTCCTCATTCAGCATGTGCACGTAGCGGAACCCCTCACGCTCCAAGCCCCGCATCCCACGCTTCAAATCGTTAAGTTGGCGGCGCACCACGTGCGGCCCGAACGCCCTCTCCGGGCGATTCCGGTTTCGCGCCAGGCAAGTCTTCTCGGAAGCGTTCAAAACAATGGCGATGGCGAAGCAGTGAAATTTCCGCGCGTGTTCGATCAAGCGCTTTCGGTCCTCAGGGCGCACGTTGGTTGCATCCACTACGGTGAGACGTCCACGCGCAAGGCGCTTGGCTAGCATATGGTAAAGCGCGTCGAAGGCGTCGCCGGTTGCTGCCTGGTCGTTCTCGTCATCGCTTACTAAGCCGCGAAAGAAATCCGACGAGAGCACTTCCGTCGGCCGGAAATGGCGACGCCCAAACGTGGACTTCCCAGAGCCGGACGCGCCAATGAGCGCGACGAGTGCCAGTTCAGGGAGTTCGACGGTTTTCATAGCGCTCCTCTGGTCGCCAGAGCGAAGACGGCCATCTGCGAAGGCGCCCCATAGAAAGGATCGATAGCGCCCACCGGCGCGAACCGAACTTCGTAGCCGAACCGCGCGGCCACCGGTTCCGCCCATGCAGCGAACTCCGCTCGGGTCCACTCAAATCGATGATCGTTGTGTCGCATCTTGCCCGGCGGCAACGCGGGGAACAAAGCGTTGTACTCGCGATTCGGGGTCGTGATCACGATATGGCGAGGGCGGGCGAATTCGAAGATCGCCCGCTCCATCGCCGTGAGCCGCGGCGCATCCAAGTGCTCGATCACCTCGACCAGAGCCGCCGCGTCGAAACCGTTCAGGCGCGCATCGCGGTACAGCAGCGACCCTTGCATAAGCTGGATACGCTTCCGCTGGCGTTCTGGCATCCGCTCCAGCCGTAGCTTCGCGGACGCGATCTCCAGGGACCGATGGCTGACATCCATGCCCACGATGCGCTCGAATGAGCGGTCAGCCAGTAAGCGCCGAAGGAGTTTGCCCTCGCCGCACCCGAGGTCCAGCACGGACTTGGCGTCCAGTTCCTTCAACGTAGTCGCCACTTGATTGAGGCGGTGCGTATGCAGCGTCATCGGACGTTCCAAGTCCTTCTCAGCCCGCGCCGCGGTCTCCGTCCAGGTTTCAGTGGCCTCCACCTCGCCAGCTTCTTGGTCCAGCAGTCTTGCGAAGGCCTGATCGGTCAGGGACCGCCGCCGCTTGAGATACATGCTGACGATCAGATTTCGCTCCGGATGGCCAGCCAGCCAACCCTCTCCGTGGCGCAGCAGCTTATCGACCTCAGCGTCGCCGATGTAATAGTGCTTCTCTTCGTCCAGCACCGGCAGCAGGACATACAGGTGCGTAAGGAGATCGTGAACTGTCATCCTGGCGCGGAGCGACAGCCGGAAGTAGTGGCCAGCGCCCCACTCGGGGAAGTTGTCGTCGAGCGGAATCTGCGAGGTCTCGACCGTGTATCCCAGCGGTTCGAACAATCGGCGCAACTCCTCCGCGCCGCCGCGTGATCGGATCACCTCCACCACGGCTTCGACCGGTAGCCTCATCCCGACAAGTTCGGGGCGCTTCTGACAGTTGCCCGCGAGCGCCGTGCCGAATACGCGGCTGATTGCAACGGTAAGGTAGGAGGACGCGACATAAGGCCGGTCGTTCACATAGTCCTCCAACTGCTGAGCGCCGCGCACCAGACTCATGGGATCGATCTCCAGCAGGAGGCAAGCTGTACAGCGTTCCGGGCTTGCCTCAGTGTAGAACACGAAGGCCTTGCCGAAGGGCATCTCAACCTCGTGGAGGTTGGCAGGGTTCTTGTGCAGAAGGAAACCGAGATCGGTGGCCTGCGGGGCCGTGCTGGAAATCTTCAGCAACATGATCCTTCATTATCGCGGGACGCCGGACCTGATTAGGATGAACTGTACGTCGATCGGTATCAATTCGCAGGCTGGTCCAGTCGATAATGGCCCCATAACGGGTTCCCAAACTTCCCCCAACGGGACTACGGCAGTAAATGCACCTTGACAGGGCGCTCGTCTGACACAAACAGGGTCGAAAATCCTGAATCTCCTCTCATGCCGGATTAACTGCCAGTTCGACTTGGTAGCCAAGGCTTCGGAGTTTTCGAATCATTTTTGCGTGCGTGCGCCTCTCGACGTTCGAAAGATAGTCTCGACGATACTGCTCTTGACCTTGACCGCGGCATTGGCAGCCTGATTGAGAAGGCGCCGCATGAAGCGGTTAACCTTGGGAGATCGGCTACTCGCGGAAACCCCCGCGCTCTCTTCTTGTCCGGACATACGTCATGAGCTTACGATAGACCTGATTGAGCTCCCTGGACGCACCGAGTGCGTCTGACAACTGTTGCGGCGTCGCGCGCAAGCGTCGATCCGCAACGGCCGCAAGAGCCGCAGGGTCGGTTTCCCCATCGGCAAGTGCCTTCAGCATACGCAGCGCGCTGGCGTCCAGCAGATCCGAGACCAGACTAGACAACTTGATGTGTGCTTCTTCCAGCAGAGACTCCCATTGGTTCTGCTGCAGGCCCATCCGTTTCTAGTTGATTCAGGAAGTTAACGAACTCCTTGCCGCGATGACGCGGCAGACAACTGCCGATCACCTTGCGGTCATGATGTTGAAGGCCGCAAACAGCGTCTTGGTTGCGTGCCTTTTATAGTCGTGCGTCTGAACGTGCCGGCAAGCTGGACGCAGCGGCAAGATCGGACGAGTGCAATCCAAGGCCTGAATCTGGCTCTTTTTCATCCAACACAGAACCAAAGCCTGATCAGGCGGATCCAGATAGAGTCCTACGACATACCGCACTTTGCCAGAACCGTTGCACCAGCATCCGCGACACCCCCAGACGCTTGGCCATTCCACTCACACTCCAATGGGTTCCATCAGACGGCTTGGTCTTGAGCGTGGTATCGAGAATCCGCTGCTCTAGAATTGCCTCGATACCGCCTCGGAGAAAGGCTGCACGGGTCGCGTTTACCGTGGGCCGGGACAAACCCACTTGTATTGTCCAATTGCGTTGTTAGAAATTCCTTCATGCGCCAACAAGATCACCCGGCATCGCCGCGCCACACGCTGTGTCGTTGTACGCCCGCGCCAACACCGTTAATGGATGGATCTGTGATTCGGACACTGGCGAGCGGCCCGCCGCCGCCAACCTAGTGCGGCGACCGCAGCACGCCATCCAGAGTCGCGATATTCTTCCTTGCAATTTCGGCTTCGGCCAGATCCGGATTTAACCGGACCATCGTGGAAAACTGATCTCGCGCCGCGGTCACCACTTCCATTGCCCCTGTCTGCTTGGCTTTGAACATGTAAGCCAGACCCAGCGCGTAGTGCGCCATTGGATCCTCGGAATCGTAGCCCAGCGCCTTCTGGCAATCTGAAATGGCGGAGTCGTAAGAGCCGAGCTTGGTTTCGCAGTTGCACATCCCGAAATATGCGGAGCTGCGCAAGTCGCGCCAGATGTCTATTTGGGAAGCCTGCCGTTTCTTCCCGAAACCGATCAAATACCCCATGACATAGTAGTTAAATCGGCCTGCGGCGCCGCTATCGAAATTGCTGAGCCGGAGATATTCGCTGAACTCACGCCGCGCGTCATCCCACTTTGTACTCATGCGCAGACTCTCGGCGAGCCAGAAGTGCGCTTCAGCATTGTTGGGCGTCAACTGAATCGCCTTCTTCGCCGCATCAATCGCTTCCGGGTAACTTGCCTTGCGGCAATAAACCTGCGAAAGCAGGTACCACATCATTGGGTTGCGGGAATCGCGCAGGCGGACCACATTCAGCTGCCGCAGCGCTTCATCGAGGTCGCCGGTATCCAGCAGCACGCCCGCAAGCGATGCGTGCGCTTCCAGATAATCCGGGTCGATCTCCACCGCCTTGCGCAGATACGTTTCGGCCTGCTTCTCGTCGAACAGAGCGTTGTAGGTGCGGCCCAGATACAGCGCCGCTTGGCTGAACTTCGGATCGGCCGCCAGCGCCTGCAGCAGTTCCTCTTCGGCCTTGCGATAATTAGCCGCTCCGCCCTTGGTATAGTATTCGACCCCACGATCTAAATGATCTAGAGCGGCCTTGGTGCGGCGCCGCTGGATCAGAATCTTGATGGTGATCGTGGAGTCTTGTCCGGGATACACGGTTTCATCGCGCGGCCCGTCCGGTTCGTATCCCAGGTGCACCCCCTGCACCACGTGCGTTCCCGGAACCATGCCCGGCAGCTTGAGTGGCGCGGATTTATTGACGACTCCCGCCGACTTGCCGTCAACGAACACCTCCACGCCGTCCATGTTGGTTTCGAAGATCAGCGTGCCGAACTTCGGCGGCGGCGGAGCGTCCGGGCGGCGGTTGGACGGGACATAGGCCAGCAACATATTGGGATCGAAGCTGCCGCGTTCCGACGTCGGGGTCTGTTGATTGTTGGTCGCCGCTCGAACGTTGGTCCGGACATAATCGGCGAGTTCGTCCGCGGTCACGATTCCGTCGCGATTCGCGTCCGCCGATCCCTCCAGACCCTTGACGACATAGTAGGTGAAAATGCCGTGCCCGCCGCCCCAGTCGGAGCTTTCGTACGACACTTCGCGATCGCGGCTCGCCGTCAGGGAAAACAAAGATTTCCCCAGGTCCTGAAGTGCGCCCTGCATAGCCTGCGCGTCGTCCACCGAAATGGCTCCGCTATGACAGGAATCGGTTAGCAGCACTTTATATTTCGCGTTGATCTTGTTCGCGAACACGCTTCCAAGCGTATCCATCGGATATGCCGTGGAGGAGATATTCGACAGCTTTAGATCGTACGGAGCCAGATAGGCTTTGCCGCCTGCAATGAATCCGTGCCCGGCGAAATACACCAGGACGCGATCGTTATCCTTTGCGACGGATGGCAGCCAGACTTCCAACTCCTGCTTGATATTGGCCAGCGTCGCTTTCGGACCAATCAACTTGTGGACGTTCTCCGCATGAAAATTCCCGCCCTCCGGACTGATCAGAATCGAGTAGATCGACTCGGCGTCGCGATCGGAGAATTCGAGAGGCCGGACTTTCGCATCTTCGTATTTGGCGATGCCGACGACCACCGCATAGCTCCTCGGGATGGCAACCGAGGCCGGCGACTGCGCGGGATCTTCGAGTTTCAAATCGCGCTTGGCCGGGGCCGCACTCGGGGCTGGCGGAGACGGCTGTTGGGGAGCCTGGGCTTGGACCTGAGCTTGGCCTTGGGCTTTCAGATCGCGCCTGCCCGGCGCCAGCAGGCACAACGATGCCAGCACGGTCAGCGCTAGCCTGTTCTTAGTTCGCGAGCTCATTGGTGCGCAACCAGAAACTTATACAGAACCGGACCGTTCATCTGCTCCGGCGTCGACACGGAAGTCCCCTGCGTCTGGTTGATGATGACGATGTCGCGGGACCCCGCGCGCGGAATCCCGGAAAGATTGCCGGGAAGCTTTTCGTCCGGAGTGATGCTTTTGGGACCGGCGGAGGAATCGATGCACAATCCGCGCGCATGCTGGATCGCATCGTCGCAACGGGGTTTCATGTTCTGCGGAGCCGGATTCGCCGGTGGCGGCGGAAGCGGGATATAAGCCGGCGATTCGTTTCCCAACTGAAGCGGGCTCATCACCCAATAGACGGTGTCGAATCCGGCCGGTCCATCGATCCGGAACGAGGCCTCCGTGGCGGGAACATAATATTCCACACCGTTCTTAATCCGGTTGTCGGTCCCGGTTTCTTCACGCGGAAAGAGGTTGGCGTACTGGCCGCTTGTGCCGTAGTCCATAACATAGAGATAGCCGTCGAAGTTGGCCTGTACCCGGAACCGCAGATGGTCGTCTTTCTTGAACACAAATCCGGGAGGGACGGCATTCCAGGCGCCCGCGTCGTTTCGCTCCATCGTAATGTCGATCCGCTGTGCAGCCACACGCTGCGGGGAGGCTTGCTGGGCAATACTCAGCGAGGCAAACCACAACCAGCAGGCGATCGGGAGAAATCGCATCGTCACCTACTTATGCTTGATTTGTGCGTCCAGAACGACCCGAGTGTCGTTCCCATCGCCCGGATTGACTGCGTAGACCGCGTTTTCCTTGCGCGCCCCGGGCGTTTGTTCATCGACTTTTTCGATGATCAGGTCGCGAGCGTATACGTTGCGCATGCGATCCACCATGGCGTCATTGATAGGAGGGAGATTCTCCGCAACGGTGGTAGGCAAAGGTTGATGCGCGGGCACGCTCGGTTCCTGTTTGGCAGGCGCTTGCGGCGACGAACGTCCACTCTCCCGGCGGCTCATGTCCATTGTGAGCGATTGAATGTCCAGTTCCGGGGTGCGCGATAAAATGACGAACAATTTCTCCTCACCCGCGGGGTTGCTGACAACAAAATTGCGATCCTGCGGGACCGAATACGTAACCCCCGGCACAACGGCGTTAGTCGCATTGGGCAGATCCGGCGACGGGAACAACTGTGTCCAGGTCCCGCTCGATCCGCGGTTAATAATGTACAGGTAGCCGTTGTCGGAGAACTGTAGACTCAGACGCAACCGGTCGCCAGGCTGAAAATTGGTGTCCGGAGCCACTTCCATAGGCTGGCCGCTGGGCGTCATTTTGAGAATACTCAAACGAACGCCTAAGGGTCTGTGCGTCATCGTGACGAGGGCGACGTTGGTCACAGCCGGCGAGGGTGCGGGTCGGACCGGCGGGTCTGCCGTAACAACCTCTTGCTTCGTGGCTTCGACAGCCGGCGCAGGTGTCGATCGAACCGGCACATCGGCCGTGACAGGTTCCTGCTTCGTGGCTCCCGCGGCTGGCGGCGGTGCGGGTTGAACCGGCGCGCCTCCCGCTACGGGATTTTGCTTGGCAGTCCCCCCGCCCGGCGTTTGCACTCTCTGAGCGGGAGGCTTCGGCGCGGGCTGCGCGGGCTTTGCCGCTGGTTTCGCCTCCGCCGCTTTCGGGACGGGAGGGGCAACGGTCGCGTAGAAGATCTCGCGAGCCGTCAACGCTGGCGCGGACTGGCCGGCGACGATTTGGACAGTTACGCACAGCCCTGCGCCGGCAAGAAACCAACCCGCTCGATTGAGAAGAGACGTCATTGACTTGACAGCTTTCTGCCTGTTATTATAAACCACCTTCGCGTGCGGCGTAGCGGCTACTTTCGACAAAAAGCAATGTCAGGATCCTATCCGCTGGATGAGGCGACACGTCGATTTGACGTCCGCGCGATGGTCGCATTGATTGGAATCTGCCTTCTGCTCGCGCCATATCGTTTGCAGGCGCAATCCGTGCAAGGGCTCAACATTGAAGTCCTGGAAGGCGAGGGGGCGATTAACAACCTGCGCCTCCGGACTGCGCGCGAGGCCATCGTCCAGGTTCAGGACGAAAATCACAAACCACTTGCTGGGGCGCTGGTTCTGTTCTCCATCAAAGGGGGGAACCCTTTCGCGCGCACGGTACTGAGCGCGACCACCGATTCTACCGGACAGGTGAGGGCCAATCTTGTTCAGTTGCATCCGAAGGCGGGCCAGTTCGAGATTCATGTGAAAGCGTCGTATCAGGGACGAACCGCCACGCAGGTGATTCACCAGACCAATTCTTCAAATCCTTCAAACAACGCATCTGACAGTGCGTCGGCGACGACCACGGTTATAGGTGTGGCGGCAGTGCCGGCGGGTGCGGGCATGGGGGCGCTCGGAATTCTGATTATCGTGGGTGTAGCCGCCGGCGGAGTGGTAGGCGGTCTATTCGGAGCGGGGGCTATTGGCGGAGGCAAATCAACCCGGATTTCGGTTGGTACGCCTACCTTATAGAGGGCAATTCTGATCGCGCAATGGCGGCAAGCGTTAAGCTATGAAATACAGTATGATCCGGTCCCTATCTTTGCTACCTTTGGCGGCGCTTCTGGCGGCGATCTCCTGGGCACAGGCTTCAAACACTGCACTGACAGTCCCTGTGCTCGGCTATCTGGCTTCCGACTCGCCGGTGAGCGTGCGTCCGATTGCGGGTACGCCGGGGGCCGTGGTGCTGGGCGGTTCGCTCTCCTTGCCGGACGGGATCACACGCATTATTCCGGCGCCAGGCCAGCAATTTGCCCTCGTGGAGCTCTCGAACGCAGCCGGGTCGGGCGTGGTGGCGCTCGGAGTCGCCGGAGCGTCGAATGTGACTGCCATCGCCAACACGTTTTCTCACTCCGACCGGATTGCGTTCAGCCCGTCGGGTTCCGTCGCCGTGCTTTACAGCGCAGCGGCGCAACTGGCGCAGATCGTCACAGGGCTGCCCTCCAGCGCCCAACTCAGCCGCACAGTGGATCTTAGCCCGGCCGGACTCCCGCTGGTCAGTATCGCTGTGAGCGACGACGCCCAGGCGATCCTAGCTGGCGTCTCTGACCGTGCGCGCGGATCTATCTGGAGCTTCGTTGCCGGCCAAAGCCCGCGCTGGGTTACCGCGACGGGCGTCCCATCGGCGCTGCGATTTTTCTCCGGGAAGCAGGACGCCGTCGCCGCCGACAAGGGGTGGCAGCAAGTGTTGCTGCTCCCGGCCGGCGCCGCGTCGCAGGTCCTCGCAGGAGCAGAGCAAGGGATCCGCGCTCCAGCGGATCTGGAGATTTCAACCGATCAGCAAACGGTGTGGGTCGCCGATAGTGCTGCGATAAATCCCCCGTCTCCGGCGGCCAGGCGTGGTACGCCTCCGTCAGCGCCACTCCCGACAGGTAAACTGCTTTCTATCGATGTGGGCTCGCGCACGGTTGGCAGCGTCGACTCTTCCATAGCGGCGGCGACGCTTACGCGGATGATCGGCGATTCGGTGTTCCTGCTAAAATCGCAAGACGGCTCCAGCAGCGGAATATGGTCGCCCCGGGGAGCCGTTATGCCAGTGTGGAGATTGACGGGAGCAAGCGCTGAGTGAGGTTTCGAGTCCCATCCCTTACAATGCGCACAGGACCGCCCGACGCCCTCAAATTCCTAAGGAACAGCCCGCAAAACGGAGCTTGGGTCGCGGACACGAGCGAGCTGCTTTCGGGAATTGAGGACCGCGACCGGCCCTTTGCCGGGCTGGCAAACAGCCGCTCCTCCGGACCACGCGGGCGAACTCTGTCGTGCGGCTTGCTCCTTAAGAACGCAGAGGATGGGTCGCGCACCCCCAAGGGGATCAGAAACTGTTTCGCGCCGCGCTCCGTCTTGCGTGAGTTCTTCCAGAGAAGCGTCTGGCTGCTGGCGATCTTTTTGATTTTCTCTTCCGCATCGTGGGCACAACTCACTCCCCTCACCGTTACTACCCCTTGCCCGGCGCCGCCTGCGATGCAAAACCAACCCTATTCGTTGGCCATCACGGTCACGGGCGCTGCCCCAGGACCGATCAGCTTTACCTTAAACGGTACCGGTTTGCCGCCCGGACTGAGTCTTAACTCGCCCGGAACGATTAGCGGGATCCCGACTGTATCCGGAACCTTCTCCGTCTCCGTAATGGTTGAGGACAGCGTGGGACAGATTGCCTACTACGATTGCGCTATCGTCGTCGGGGGGACGTTGAGCCTCACCACCGCGTGTCCGATCACCGCTATTCCGGCTCCATTGACCGCAACCGGAGGCAGCGGCGCATATACCTTTTCCATTATTGGATCTCTGCCGGCGAGTCTTACGCTGAGCGGCGGTGTGATTACGGGAACCCTTACGGCGTCGCCGGGAACTTACACATTCACGTTGCAGGTGACCGACGGACTCCAGACCGCGGTAGAACCGTGCAGCATTGTCATTAGTCCTCCAATTGTCACTCCCCTGTCGATCACTTCCGCTTGTCCTGCCTCGCCGATTCCGCAGGGCACTGCGTTTTCGTTCACGCTCAGTGCAACCGGCGGCGTGGGCGGCTACATCTGGTCGATTCTGCCCAGCCTTCCATCCGGCTTGACCCTCAGCGCGAATGTCATTTCCGGCACCCCGGCGGGCCCGCAGGGAACATTCTCTTTCACCGTCCAAGTCAGCAGCGGAGCGGAGACTACATCGATCCCCTGTTCGCTGACGATCTCGCCTCCGGTCTTGCTGTTCACCAGCGCATGCCCGGGAAACGGAACGGTTGGTGTGGCGTATAAGCCGTTCGTTCTGACCGCAACTGGCGGTCTCGGCGCAGGGACCTACATATTTTCCCTGCAGGGCACGCTGCCGCCGGGCTTGAGCTTCTCGACGAATACGATAAGCGGAATCCCAACCGCGGCTGGAACGTACGCATTCGGTTTTACGGTCGTCAGCGGGCTGCAGACCGTGGTGTCACCCGGCTGCTCGGTGATCGTCGCCCCGGCCCCCCTGGGGATCACCGCCAGTTGCCCGGCCGGAACCCTCACAGTCGGCTCGCCGGTCTCGATCCCGTTCGCAGTCACCGGCGGAAAGCCGCCCTACAAGTTCACCGTCAGCGGCGCCTCCTGGCTGACGATAAGCACCCCGGGCGCGGCCGCCGGCATCGCTTCCGGTACGCCGGGGCTCGCCGACATCGCATCCTTCACCGTTACCGTGAGTGTGACCGATGCAACCCCCACCACGGCATCGTCCAATCCCTGTAATTTCACCGTCAGTCAGGCGCCGTTGCAGATCGGCGGGAGCTGCCCGATGAATCCGGTGACTCCCGGCTCGCCGGTATCCGTCCCGTTGACCGCGAGCGGTGGCGTGCCGCCATACGCCTGGGTGCTGAAAGGTAATAGCGGATTGACGCTTGCATCCATGCAGGGAGCGACCGACAGCCTTACTGGAAACGCACCCGCCTCCTCGGGAGCATATACCTTTACGCTTACACTCTCCGATAGCGCGAGCACCACGCCGGCGACCTTGAGTTGTACACTGAACGTGCAGCTTCCGCCCCTCCAGATCGCGGGCGCATGTCCGGCGGTCGTGCTCAGCTTGCCCGTCACGCTTTCGATTCCCTTGAGCGCCAGCGGTGGAAAAGCACCCTACACATGGACGCTTTCGAGTCCCTCTTGGATCAGCCTGAACAGCACGACCGGCGCAGCGATCACCCTCGTCAACAGCGCCGCTCCAAGCGCGGCGGGCGCTTTCTCGTTTTCGGTGACTCTCTCCGACAGCGCCAGTTCGACTCCCGTTGTATTTTCCTGCAATTCCTCGATTACTTTCCCGCCCGTGCCAAGCATCACCGTGACGGGACTCACTTTGCAACCAACACTGCTCACGACACTTTCGCCCGGCATCCAATTATCGAGTGCGCCGTTGCTTCCCTTGACGGGAACGGTGCAGATCACCTTTGCGCCGAATGCCTTTGGGATCACCGATAATCCGCAAGTTAGCTTCAATGGAGGCAGCCGCACCGCATCCTTTACGATTCCGCCGGGACAAACGTCTTATACGCTGCCGGCAGTGCAGCAGGGAACGGACGCCGGCACTATCCAACTGGAAGTCACGGATCTCCAGCAAGGTGGCGTTGAGGTGCTGGGCACGCCGCATCCCTCCGCCGACCTGGTGATTCCTCGGATGGCGCCGGTCGTTGCCGTCACGGACGTGTCCTTCGCCGATGAAACAACAAACGGATTCAACATCGTCATTAACGGCTACTCCACTCCGCGGGATATGAGCTCGGTGACACTGATGTTCACCGCGGCAAGCGGGCAAAGCTTGAGCGGCCCCACATCCTTCACGATCGATGTGAGCGCGCTGTTCACGGCGTATTACAGCTCCGCCGCTTCGCAACTTGTCGGCAGCCAGTGGCTGAATCTAAATCTCCCGGTGACGACGACGGGAAGTAAAGCGGCGATCGGCAGTGTGGCGGTCACGCTTTCTAACTCGGCGGGTAGTTCGCAGACGATCACATTGTCGCGTTGAAGCCCCTCTTTCGGTTGTTCGTTTCGAAGTGATCAAGCAAAAGAGGAACGATATCGTTGAGTTGAAAACTATCCGTTCTCGATTTTATAATCGCAACGATTTTTGGTCCTGTTTTAGAACCGAGGCGAAGACAGAATGTGATTAAGAATTGGTGATGCAATCAAGAGTCCATTCAATACGGGTGAAGGGACTCTCGGGTGATTCCTCAAAGGCAACTTCTTTGGGATTTCGGATTGCACAGTCGCCCTGACCGCAGCCCCTGTTCTCTTCGCACAGACTGGGGACGCCTCTGCCGCTGCTATCTTGAGCCGAGGGGACGTGAGACCGATGACGAGAAATCCGCAGCTTCGGCGGCCGCCCTTCTTTGTCTTCTTGGTGCTGTATGCAACTCGGTAAAAATCCGCACCGCTTTGCCCGTCTGGTTCCACTGCTGGCTGGCTTTGGTGCAGATGCTGTCCGATGATGCGGCGCAGCCTCTGATTGCGCGGCGCGCAAATGATCCACCTCCGGCCACCTTTTTCGAAGCTGCGCCACGATGCGCCGAATCTCCGCCACACAGCCGAAAGCCGCAACGTGATTGGCCGCTTTCAGTCGCGCGCATAAAACCGGTTCGCCGCAGAAAACATACAGCGGCAAATAGCAGGGCGCGTGGCATATTTGTTAGCGGCTCCAACGCGGGCTCGCCGGCGAATGGGTGGGCAAGCGTCCTAGGTTTAGTACGCAAATTTCCGAAACTGAACACTTATTCCTTTGTCGCGGCTCTTAACTCGTTGAAAGACAAATCGCTTCGCCGGTAGCGTAGCTGCCGTAGCCGAGTGTATCGGCTCGGAGCCAGCCTAGCAAAATTTTGCGAAACGAATTCGCGCCTGATGCGTAATACCTGTGACGATGTTGTGTTGCTCAAGTGAGAGGAGCGGAAAACATGACTCAAGCATGGAAAAGGATCGGTCTGGCGGCCCTGTTTTCGGGAGCGGTTTTCGGCCAGGCCGGAATCACAACCACCGGAACCTCCGCGCCCGCGTTTGTAGCCGCCGATGTGCATGTTAGCGCCAAGGCGCGGACGCCGTCTATGGCCGCCGGCGGTTTGCGCGGCACCCGTTATCTGGTGCGTCAGGCGACCATGGTGGATCTGATCAACCTTGCCTACGATATCGACAACGATAAGATCCTGGGCGGGCCAAGCTGGCTGGAGACAGATCGCTTCGACGTATCGGCACGGGCTCCTGTGGGCAGCACCCCGGAGCAGGCAAAAGTGATGCTTCAGACGCTGCTCGCAGAGCGCTTCAGTCTGAAGCTTCACACGGATTCGAAGGAGCTGCCGGGGTTCGTGCTCTCCCTGGGCGTCGGCAAGCCTAAGATGAAGCCGGCCGCCGACCCATCCGCTCCGTGGGGTTGCCAGGGGCAACCGCAGACGGCGCCTCCCTCCCCGGATACGATTCCGCAACAAGTCATCGACTGCCACAGCATGTCTATGGATGATTTTGCGCGCATTGTTGGCCAACTGGCGAACAACAACGGCAACGGATTGAACAAGACCGGTCTCGAGGGCAAATGGGATTTCACGATCAAGTGGACCCCACCGGCTCTCCTTGCGCGCGCCGGCGCGGATGGCATCAGCGTCTTCGATGCCGTCGACAAGCAGCTCGGACTGAAACTTGAGGCCGGCAAGGTCGCGCAAGCTGTCCTTTTCGTCGACAGCGTAAATGAAGCGCCGACGCCGAACGCTGCAGACATTTCGAAGTTTCTTCCTCCGCCTCCGGCCACAGAATTTGACCTCGCCGTGATTAAGCCCACGAACCCGGATTTTAAGGGCATTCGGCTGCAGATCCTTCCCAGCGGTCAAATTAATATCCAGGGCGCCACACTCAGCTTCCTGATCCAACAGATCTACGACATCTTTCCCGATATGATCCAGGGCGCCCCAAAGTTCATGGACGAGGACCGTTGGGACATCACCGGGAAAATGATTTCAACCGACCCGGGGCAGCCCGCGCAAGCCGACCCGGAGACGCGAAATAAGGCGATCGGGAAGCTGCTGGAGGATCGCTTTGGGCTGAAGATGCACTTCGAAGACCGGGTGGTCCCGGCGTACACGTTGTCCTCGGTGAAACCGAAGATGACCAAAGCCGATCCGACGACGCGCACCGGTTGCAATGAGGGCCCTGGTCCTGACGGAAAAGACCCCAGAATCGCGAATCCAGTGCTTTCGCGACTGCTTTACTGCCGGAATATGACGATGGCGCAGTTTGCGGACCTGCTTCCTCAACTCGCGAACGGATACGTACACGCCGCCGTGTTGGACAAAACTGGTTTGACCGACGCCTACGATTTCACGCTGAGTTTTAGCGCAATCGGCATTCTGCAAAATGGCCTCCCAGGTCCTGGGCAGGCCCCCGGGCCACCCGGCGCCGGCGGCTCGTCCGATCCGAACGGCGCGCTCTCGCTTCCCGACGCGGTTAGTAGACAACTGGGATTGAAGCTAGAGTTGGAGAAGCGGCCCGCCCCGGTTCTGGTAATTGATCACGCGGAGCAGAAGCCGACCGAAAATTGAGCGTAAGGTTCACGGAGGCCGCATCCGCCCAAACACGTTCGTGACGGCAAGCAAGCCGAACGGCAAAGCCCCACGACACAGCTCATGAGCATGTCACTCACGCCTGAGACAGGCGGAGCGGCCGTCAAGGTAACTGCGCGGCTGGTTTCCGGTTCGTACCAGAACGGCGCCACTTGAAGGGTCACTTGGCATGAATTGGAAACCTCAAAGGGTTACCCGGGGTGCATTGGGAACCTCCGAAGAGTTTCCGCCCATCCGCCAACCTCACCATACGGGCGCTGGCCTTGTTGCTTCCGTCCTTCGCGGCGTACCCCTCTACCGTGATCCGGTCGCCGGTCTTCAAATCCGTCTTTTTCCATCCCAGGCTCTCCAGGCTGCCGGGGCTGCCCATTTCGAACTTCCAGCTTCCTGCCTTACCCGCTGAATCCGTTCCGCGGACAGAAAGAAGACCGTGCGGGTTGATCCATTCGAACTTGGACACAAAGCCGGAGATCGTGATCAGCTTGTCCTCGTCGAACTCGGCGGCGAATGAGTGATGGGCGGACATGCGAATCGCCGCTAAGAGGAGGATGGCCACTGAAGTACGCAATGTGCGGTTTACCGTCACGGTTATCACTGTATCACCCGGGCTGTTCGGCACGAGAGAAGTGGCTAATTCTTGTTGGCAGAGTGCGGCGCGAGGTTGATCGATCGCCAACCGCTTGGCGAGCGTATCGACGCTGCAAGACACCCGGTGGTCAACGGTGCGGCGCAGCAACGAACCTCCGTTCACCACGCACACCGAAGGCCGAGAGCACGAAGGCCAATGTCTCTTCCGGCAAGTTGGTTTTGTCGAAAGCAATCAGCGCGAGCCCTTCGCGACGGGATACGCCAGCAGTGTTGCGTCAATTCGGCAGGACGCAGCGCCCCATACAAGACCTGATCCGGGAGTCGTCGGTCTCGGCATGGGAAGTGCCGGAAGGACAGTCCTTTTTGTGCAGGTAGGCGTAGAAATCCGGGGTATCGCGATCCAACCGTAGTCTGAGAAAGCAAAGGCGCCGCTAGGCGAGCTGAAGAGAGCGCCTGCGTTGCCCGCCACGCCAAGCCGAGTTCAGGAAAGTAGCGATTTCTCGGGGAGAGCGACGCCCACAACGTGCGCGTGATCTCACTCATAAAGCGCATTGAGGTCGCTCGCCCCAGGGCCCAAGCTAGCGCTGGAAATTCAGCTCTCCCGCCAACTGAATACCCGGCGCAGGAATGGGGGATCTGTCGCGATTGGGTTTGGTAGACTCGCTTCAATCGTTTCCAATGGTATTCACGAAGCGTCTTCGAGCGGGTGTGCGTCACGGGGCAATTACATGCAGCATTCGGATTTGGACACGCCCAAAGGTTAAGGTGTGTGGACGTTATCGGATAGAGGAAGGTCAAATTGAAGTGGATTCAATTGAGGAGATCAGGCTTCGAGACCTCACCCACGAGCTCGCCGTTGAATCAGGTTTCCTGGACATGACCGATCTGCTCAGAATCGCGAAGCATGGTCAGGGTGATAAGGTGTATCTGGTCCGTTTTCACTATATTCCTCCTTTTTGATTTCGTGAATTCGTTCCCCTTTTGGACTGAACGGAGCTCGGGCGGCGTTATCCGGCGCGCCACCTGTCACGGCGTAGCGTTTTTCTAATCTCCAGGCAGCCATGGCAGCAGCTTGAGCCTATTCATACCCGCCGGGCGGCGATGCCCCCCATTCCATGAAGAGTCCGGACAGTCCCCGCTGGCCTTGGGGGAAACAGTTGGCCTACGGGATATGTGCAGAAAGCCGAATAGTAAGTGAATCGGAAGGCCTTAGGGGGTTGCGGACGGCGGCTGCCAGAGCTCAATCTTATTCCCATCCGGGTCATAGATCCAGGCAAAGCGGCCGTAGGATTCCTCCATTCGTTTGCCGTCGATGTTTACTCCGTCTTGTTTTAAGCGGTCGAGCAAAGCATCCAGATCGTCCACGATGTAGTTGACCATGAGTGGTTGCGTGGCTGGGATGTAGTCGGTGGAGGCCGGGAAAATAGTCCAAACTGTCGCCCGCTCCTTTTGAGGGTTGTCGTGTTCGCGCCAGGCAAGCATCACGCCTTGGCCTTTGTCGGCGAGTCCAAGATGCTTCGAATACCATTCCCGCATCTGATCGCGATTAGCGGATTTGAAGAAAACGCCGCCGATTCCAAGGATGCGCCCGCGCTGCTCCATCTTGACGGGCGTCGACTCTTCAGATTGCGAAGATTGCACTTACTGTCCTCCTTTCGTCCTTTTAAGTAAGCCGAGATGAGCAAGCCGAGCGAGCGCGATTGTGCCCCAGGGTATTCGTTGCATGTGTGGATTGTACACAAGTTTCGATTCGAACGGAGAAAAGGTTTCGTTTGGTTCGCCATGATTCGCCCTTTCTGGTTCGCGCATGAGGTCTCGAAATGGCTTGGCATCGCCCAAAGAGTGCCTTCCCTTCGGCAATGACCCGCGACGCATGAGACGCAGTGACAAATGGAGAAAGAAGTCTTGGATGACCTGATTAAGGATGAGAAGGGTAACATACGGCCGACGGCTGGCGGGAAGGCGATATTTGCCGAGTGGGCGCGCTCCGCTACTTCAAGCCCGGCCAATTTAACAGCACAACGAACCGCCCCGGGGGCGTGGCGAGGCAGTCAACCAGGAAGTTCTCGCCGTCCCGGGTATCGAAGTTGTACTCATATCCCAATCCGATCTTCGAGTTTGGCTGAGTCTCCGGGCACGGACGGAAGAGCCGGGACGGAAGCGGAACGCTGCCGGTGCGCCCGAGATTCCTGGTGTCGGCGGCATAGATATTGGAGTCACCCGCCATAAAAAAAAGCTCCTGCCCCGAAGGCCCCCAAACCGGATAGTCGCCGCCTTTGTTGGAGATTTGAACCTTGCCTTCGGCTGAGGCCGGTGCGCCATGGAAGGGCCGCACGTAAACCTCACTGCGGCCACTCTCATTAGAAGAATACGCGATCCATTTCCCATCCGGCGAAAACCGTCCGTCCAGTTCCCGGGACGAGTTTGCGAGAAACTTGAACGGGGCCCGGTCACCCGAGGTAGGGGCAATCCAGATACCGTTGGTCCGGCCCAAGGAAATCCACTTCCCATCGCGCGACCAGTCAAAGGGTGGTCCGTCGCCGGGCAACGGCGCTTCTTCGCTGCCGGCGTCTATCGACTCTTTCAGAAACGGCGGCATAGCCGTTCCTCCTCCCCGATCGGAGCCAAACAAAAGCTGTTTACTGTCGGGCGACCACACCGGATACCAGTCATTGGCGACGTTCAGCGTCAAGCGCGTGAGGATTCCGCGGGCAATTTCCAGGGACCACACGTCTCGATTGCCGGTCTGATCGTCGGGACGATCGAAAGCTACGCGGCTGCCATCTGGAGAGATCCGTGGCTGGCCTATCGAGCCCGGAGGCCCGAGGGTTGCGGTTTGACTCCCATCCCGGCTGAACCACGTAAGCTGGTGGTTGGAACTGCCAGTGGGGCGAATGACGATGGCGCTGCCATCGGCCGATACTCGAAAATATGCGTGGATACTGGCCGCGGCATAGTCCACTCCGTCCATCACTGCTACAGGTTCGCCGCTTACCTCGCCCTTGTCTGGGTCGAAATGCCGAACGACCACGGATCCGTCGCGATAGTAAAAGAGGGCGCCCGAAGCAGAGTTCAAGGTGGGCACAAAGGCGGCTTCCGATTCCAGCGCCATCACACGTTTGACTTCCGGATTGTCCAGCGAGGCAATGTACAACGCACTCCTGTCCCGTTGCGCGCAACGGCTGGTGAACAGAAATCTCCGGCCATCTGGCAAAAACCATGGGAAACGGTGCGAGTTTTCTGTCAGGGAAGCGTTAAGCTGCGTCACCTGCCTGGGCGCTCCCCCAGAGTCGCGAATACTATAAAGCGCGGTCCGGTTGCTGGTCCGGTAGAGAATATCGCCTTGCGCTCCCCACACAGGATCCTGGAATCCAGGCAGGCTGGCGATGGTCACCGGTGAACCGCCTGCGGGACTGATCTTCTTGAGTTTCCCGTCGGCGTAAAAACCGATCCATCGACCATCCGGGGACCAGAACGGGAGCGAGGCATTTTGAGTCCCAGGCAGAAGCCGAGGGTCGACCGAATCAACGGGGCGAAGCCACAGGACGGCGCCGCCATCCGGGCCGGTTCCCGAATAGACAAACGTTTTGCCGTCAGGCGCCGGCAGCACCATCATATCCGCTCCCACGTCCTTCGCCTCTGCCTCTAGAGACAGCACGAATCGCGCAGTGCGTTCCGCGGGTGGCGTGGACGGCCTCCGAAGGAATAAGGCGCCTACGGAAAATGCGGCGACGCAGCCGAGCATCGCGACTATCCACGCCAAATACGCCGATGGGCGGCGCGAGCTGGTTCCAGCGGGTGCCTTGGCGGCCCATTCCAAGTCGAACTTAACATCGTGGGCGGACTGCCAGCGGTTCTCGGGGTCGTCAGCAAGACAGCGCTCGACAATGTGGCCGAAGCTTCCGCCGAGTGCCTGAGCGGCCTGCCGTTTACCCGTGGCCATCTCAGTGAGAATCAATCCCAGCGCATAGATGTCCGTTCGCGCATCGCAGGCGCGGCCCTCCCGTTGCTCCGGAGCCATGTACGCCGGGGTGCCGATCACGGCGTCGGCGAAGGTCAGGGTTTCGTCTTGCGTGGACCGGGCGAGACCGAAATCCAACACTTTCACGCCGCTTCTGGCAAGCATGATGTTGCCCGGCTTCAAATCGCGGTGGATAATGCCTTTGGCGTGTGCAGCGGCCAGAGCGTCCGCGATTTCTGCTCCGAATCGCAACACCTGATTCATTGGCAACGCACCCTTCTTGAGCCGCGCAGCGAGGGTTTCGCCCTGTACCAATTCCATCACCAGATAGCCGGGTCCGGAAGGCGCCGCGCCGACGTCGTAGAGTGTGCAGATGTGTGGATGGTTCAGCGCGGAGATTGCTTGTGCTTCACGTTCGAAGCGATTGCCGAACCGCCCGTGAGCCAGCTTGATGGCCACCGGCCGGCCCAGTCGCGTATCTACGCCGCGGAATACTTGGCCCATGCCGCCCGAGCCTAAGAGACCTTCGATACGGTACGGCCCCAACACGGTGCCCGGCATGAAGAGAGTCTGAGTCTCTGCGTCCATACTCAACCGTTGCCAGCAGTCATAACAAATGATCGCCCAGCCTGATGGAGATGTTGAGCGCGGAGATTGGGGGACAGACGAGTCGCCGGAACCAGCACTCCACGCTGCGTCCGGCGTCGTCGAGGCGTCTCTGTGTATTTTTGTCTCAGACAGCCTCGCGCCTAATAAACTGGGAAGCTGACAGGAATGCCCGGTATCCACGCCGCACTCACCTGGACGGTGGCGACGCCTTTAGCGGTGTCAGGAGGAATCCGGAAATCCACCCGGTAGCCGTCAATCGCGCCAGGAATACCCACGGCCTCCAGCACCTCGGCCTGCTCTCCATTCACCCGCACTCCCACCGGTGAATTAACCAATTGCGCCGGACTCGCGGGAAACGGTTTCCCGGGATCTACGCCGGGTTGTGTCGGACCAAGGCCGGTCATGAACAACGACAAGAGTTCGCCCGGCGAGGCTGGTCTCGATGCGCTAACAAGCGCGAAGCCCTTGGAGTGAGTAACGGCCGGACCTTCGGGCGTCACGACGATTTGGGGCCGGAACATGGGGAACAGCGTCAAAACCCATGCGCTCTTTCCGCCGCCGTTGGCACGCCGATTTCCGGGGTCTTCTACCACCGACGCCGAACGAGGGGCGACCGGGTTACCTCCGTTTCCCATTTGCCCGCGAACGCCGAGGAAGGCTCCGGTGCCGCCGACGAGAGCCCAGTCGCCTGTCACTCCACTGGGGGAACCAGGTGCGGCTCCAGCATTCATGCCGAGAGCAATGATGGTGCCGATCGCCGTGCCGTCGGTCTTCAACACTTCAAAAATGTGCTGCCGGATCGACCCGTGTGTGCTATCGGCGATTGCACCGCCCTGAGTGGGATCGGGAGTTGGACTGGCTAGAATGGATGCCACCCGTGAAGCGTAAAGTCCCTTTGTAACCTCGCCATTGACGGAGACAATGTCGCCAATTGGCGTGGCCGGAGTGAAGTTCCGGAAAGGAGCGGCAGGCGTGACGCTGGGGTTAGTCGCATACTTCGACACATCCGAGGTGTCAACCTGGTACGCCACAAGATTATCCGTTTGGACGGTCAGAATTACAGGCGCCTGACCTCGCGTGAAATTATGGTAGCTGGCCGCGGAAAGAAAATCCCCGCCGAAGATATTGTCGTTTCTACTCACATTGAGTCCTTTGCCGAATATCAAAAAGAAACCGCAATCCACACTGCGTCCGGCGTCGTCGAGGCATCTCCTACTTGCAGAACCACCGGGACATAGCCGCCGGGCTGAACGCCACTCGGGATCTGGACAGTGACCTGCATCAGGCCCGCGATCTGTCCCGACGCTCCTCCGGCATATTCCACGACGGCCGGTATTCCGCCAATTGTGACAGTCACTGGCAGGATCGGTTTCGGTGGCGCGGACGCGCCGCTTTGCCATCCAGTCCCGCTGGCGATGTCTGGCCTTCGCCGGTTGCCTAGAATGAGATAAACGCACCCACCTTCGCCGGATTCGCCGCGGGGTTGACCGTGCCGTCCAACCCATTGGTGGTGTTCGCGCCACTTATCATTCCGAATCATACTTGATCTCACTTCCCGTTTCTTACGCCGATCGAATTAGGTCGACATTGCCAAACTTATCCGGGCTGCGCCGGCCATCGGCAAACAGAACAGCAACAGCGCAGTTGGAACGGCACCCCATGCTGGTTGTTCAGCTTGAGCGACTCCCCGGACGGGAAGGCCTGAGGCGTCGTCGATCCGAACGATGACGCCGCTCTACGCCCGCGAATCCGGGATGTCGAGACGCGGTTCATTTCGTCGCCACGGTTCTGACCACTCCATGGATCGGCTGCGTACCGAAATGGGTGGTTGCAGGCCCGGAGTAAACCAGAGTCACATTCGAGTAACTGACCTCCGACCCGCCCATGATGCAGAACTGGATCGTCGATCCGCCCTTAGATTCAAAGGCCGCTGCGCTACCATTCCCCGTGGTCGTGGCCGTGCCGGTGACGACGAGACCCGAAACCGTGGTGGCAGGACTATTGGCAGGACAGACGCTGGTGTCATAGCTGACCGTGGCATTCGTCGCGCTGATGTGATGAGTGTGAGGACTTCGCGTCGCCGGATTCGCAGGATCCACTTGAGTGGCGCCGGTAATCCCGTAATCCGACGTCTCCATGTTCAGATCCGCCGAAAAGGTGGCCGTGCCACTTACCACGTCCAAGGACCAGTCCCCGCGAATTTCATACGGACCGCCTGCGACCGTTGAGGGCGAATAGTCATTGAGCAAGCCGCTAAAGTGCACGGGCCTGAGATCTTGCGCTTGGGCGGAGACCCACGCGGCCCCTGAAAGTACGATCCCGATCCCGCAAATTCCTGCTATGTATCTTCCTGTTCTCATTGTTCCTCCTGGAGTTGCCGAATGATCTCTTCGCTTGCTTTCCGCTGTCCGTTCATTCGGCTTCCTTGCTGAACTTTAAGGCCAAATGAACCTCATCTCAATGAGCAAAGGAGAGCAGAGGTGTCTTTTTGTATGGAACGCACACGAATGCTCACGTTTGCACCTCCGAGCCCGGAATGAGAAAATCAAGATGCCTCGGAGGGATGGAACAGACAGTGCACCCGCGGCCAGAAAAGGAATCCGGCCTGCGGCTAGACTCCTGGAAGCAAATCGCCGCCTATCTCAACCGTCATCTGACAACCGTCAGGCGCTGGGAGAGGTGCGAAGGCCTCCCGGTCCATCGACATATCCACTCCAGCATTGGTTCCGTTTACGCCTATTCAAATGAACTCGATGCGTGGTTGCTTACTCGGCGAAGCTCGCCGGCCCTCGATGAATCGCGTCCGGCGGCGGTAATTCCAACGGCACGGCCCAATTCGTCGCTTGCAGCCGGCCTGGGTGTTCCCGAGGGCTCGGTTCGATTGCTGGGGCGCGAAGGCGAGTTCAAAGCAATCGAGGAAGCCTGGAACAGAGCCTGTCGGGGCCGACAGGAGCTCGTCTTGATCGCAGGCGAACTCGGTGCCGGAAAAACGCGACTTGTCGCCGATTTTGCGGCCTCGCTATCCGGCGATGCGCATGTATTGGCCGGGCGCTGCGATCAAGCACCGCATTTGCCATTCACCCCATTCGTGGAGATCCTGCACGGGATACAAAAGAGCGTTCCCGCAGATGTTTTGCGCGAACTCCTGGCAGAAGCCGAAGGGAGTATCGAGCTTGCGCATCTTTTACCCCAGATTTCGCGCCTGATTCGCCCCGCGTCCGCAGGCGTGTCCGCGACGCCTGAGGGCCATCGTTTCCGAATGTTCGGGGCATTCACTTGGCTTGTGGGTGCGATCGCCCGAACGCGACCGGTCTTTCTTATTGTCGAGGATATTCAGTGGGCCGATGAAGGCTCGATGCTCTTGCTCCGGTATCTCATCCGCGCAGCACGCGATACCCGCCTGTGCATCGCCATCACCTGCCGCGAATCCGAGTTACAGCAAGTGCGGTGGTCCGCCGAACTTCTAGTGGATCTGCGGCGCGAGGTGTCGGCAACTCGAATCGAACTGATAGGATTAGCGGACGACCAGATCCGATGCTTTATCGATGAGTGGACGGCGCAACGCGCGCCGATAAATTTGATTCGGTTCGTCACCGAGACCACACAGGGCAATCCTCTGTTTATGACGGAGATGTTGCGGCATCTCAGCGAAACGGGTGCGTCCACCGAGATCAAGGCATTGGGTACCCACCCGAATCTGGCCGCGCTCGGGCTGCCCGAAAGCATTCGGGACGCCGTCGGCCGACGCATATCGCGACTCAGCCAAGCCTGCAACACTCTTCTGACGGTGGCGTCGGTCGCCGGTCGCGATTTCAGCCTGGGTAGTGTTGAAGAGGTTGTGCAGTTGCCGGAGAATATTCTGCTGGATGCTTTGGATGAAGCTCTGGCGGCGAACGTTTTACAGGAGGTAGCCGTCGCCCCTGGACGGTTCTCATTCACCCACGAATTGATACGGGAGGTCACTTATTCCCGGCAATCCGCCGTCCGGCGGCTGCGACTGCATCGCCAGTTGGCGGAGTCGATCGAACGACACGCCGACCCCGATCATCTACCACTCGGCGAACTGGCCCGCCATTTCGGCCACGTAGCGGGGCACGGGGATGCTGATAAAGCTTTCACCTACGCGGTGCTGGCGGGGGACCACGCGATGGCCGCTCTGGCAATGGAGGAGGCGGCCGCCTGCTACAAGATGGCGCTGGATGCCCTCCAATTTCTTCCGATGAGCACCCAGAATCGCCGCAGACGCTTCGATCTGCATTTCAGGCGAGGCAAGAGTTTTTGTCAAGCCGGTCATTGGGCGCCGGCGAAAGAGGATTTGGAAATGGCGCTCAAGTTCGCCGAGAGGCCTGACGAGGAAAAGCGGGCGGAGTTGCACGTCGCCCTCGCGGAAGCGTCTTTTGGGGAACTCGATGTGGCGGGCGTTCGACATTACGCAGGCGAGGCGCAAAGGCTTGCCGACCGCGCGGGGCGCTCCGACTTATGGGCCGATGCGCTGGCGTGGAAAGCGAGTGCCCAAGCCGCGGATGGCGATGTGGCTGGCGCCATACAATCGGACCGGTGCGCGGTGGCTCGCGCTGGCGGCATTCGCTCCTTCGCCTTAGCCAGGACACCCCTCATGTTGTACTGGGCTGGGCGCACCGAGGAGGCTGCGGAGCAGGCCTGTCAGGCCGTAAAGAATGCGCGGGAGTCCAGCGACCCGGCGTTTCTCCTGTATGCTCTGCAGCACCAGGGGCTCAGTCTGACCGCCGCTGGAGAGTACGACAAAGCGATCAATATCTTCGACGAAGCATGTACGTTCGGAGGCCACTGTGGGGCCCTTCCTCTGACGGCTCGCGCGATGTCGATGTCTGTCGCGCCGCTGCTCAGTTTAGGCGATCTCGATGGCGCCAGAGCGCGCGCGCTGGAGGCTCGTGAACTTGCCCATCGTGTCAACTTTGAACCACCCATCGTCAGCGCCGGCATTGATCTGCTGATTATTGATGCTCGTTTGCACGATCCCGGCCGCAGCGAAGCCCTTTTGCGCGAAACCCAAGTAGCCGTTGATCGTGCCCATGGCTGGCATGCATGGAAGTGGCGGCTCCGTCTCACGCAGGCGCAGGCGGAGCTGAATCTGGCGCGGCAAAGCTGGGACGAAGCAATCGCCGCTTCCTCGCAGGCAATCGCCCAGAGCCGATCCTACGGCCGTCCGAAATACGAAGCGTGGGGCCTCGCGACACGCTCTCAGGCATCTCGAAAACTCGGATGGCAGCGAGCAGCCGGCGATGCTGTCGCGGCTGTCAAAATTGCTCGCCGAATTGGCGATCCAGCCTTATTGTTAAAATGCCTTTCGATATTGTTGGAATTGGACGGTAACGACGAGTTGCGGGGCGAGGCACAACGCACTGTCGAGCGTATCTGTAAAACGATTTCCCAAAAAGGCTTGAGGAGCCGCTTTCTCGCCGGGATGCCTTCGCACCAACTGAAATCGACGTTTATGGGGACGGGAGGTTGACGTCGCCGAGGCCGCCATGTGGCCGTTTTTTTGCCGCTGGACCACGGCCTCCCGTCCCTGGGTTTGGAATGATTTTCGCGTTCTTGGCGGAATTCTGTTGCCGGGACCAAGCCACGCGCTGGCTCAGATCCAAATGCCGTACCGTCTGGGTTAGCGCGTCCGTACAGGTTGCCCAATTCCCCCGGGCTGCGAGGCGGTCTCTGCATACGAGGCCCTTCGCGTTCGAAAGCGGTAGCGGCGGAAGGGTGGAACGTCGATTTTCACGCTGCGTTACCCACAGCTTCGTTGCATTTCGCACAGCGTGGGCTTCAAAATCAATCTTCGCTTCGATGGCCCGGATTCCCGCCGGGTCGGTGAAATCGAGCACATACATCCGCGAAAAGCCCGTGGTCTGTCCCCAATAGACCGTACCCGAACGAAAGCGCAGGACTTCGGGATACAAAATCGATGCGCCCACCCCAGCAGGAGAATGTCAGTGAATTCCCGCCCCCGCACTTCCCGGCGATACGCTGAAATCGTTCAACTTCCGCGAGCTGGTCGTCCACGAGGCCTTCGCCTGTCCTGGTTCACAGCGTCGCATCCTTGGTTAAAGCCGATGAGCGTTATCGGGCTTTTAAATCGGTTTGATGAACCGGCGGCAAGGTATAGGTCATCATAGGGGGGTAGGCCTCGTTCCTAAGAATATCCAAATGCACAGCATCCCCAGTCTGATCGGCCTGGATCTGGCCGAAATCGAAGCGATGTTGGAAAAAGTGTCCAACGGTTCCCAGCCGCGCTTCCGTGCGCGCCAGATCTACGATGCCGTATATCGCCAGCGCGTCGTCAATCTCGAAGGCATCACCAATCTTCCCAAACCCTTTCGCGAACAGCTTCATGCGGCCGCCGCGTTGGGATTGCCCGCTGTGGAGCGTTTTTACGAGTCCTCCGACGGCACGCGCCGATATCTACTGAAGCTCGACGACGGAAAAACGGTCGAGACAGTCTGGATGCCGGTGAGCGCTCCCAACCCGCGTTCTAATGAGGAATCAGGGCGAGCCACCGTCTGCATCTCCACCCAAGTCGGCTGCCCTGTAAATTGCGGTTTTTGTCTTACCGCCTTGATGGGGCTGGAGCGTAATCTGACAGCCGGTGAAATCGCGGGCCAAGTTTTGCGCGTAGCCGCCGACCAGGGTGTGGTTGCAAATTCGGACCGCCTGAACGTCGTCCTGATGGGCCAGGGCGAGCCTCTGCTCAATCTGGCGAACGTGCTCAAAGCCACAAGGCTGCTCGCCGATCCTCAAGGCGTGGCGATTTCGCCGCGCCGCATCACGCTTTCCACTTCCGGCATCGTTCCCAAGATTGAGGAGTTGGGCCAGGCCGAGGTTCGTCCCAAGCTGGCCATTTCCCTCAATGCCTCGACCGAAGAACAGCGCCGCGAGCTGATGCCCATCACCCGCAAGTATCATTTGAAGGACCTGATCGCCGCCTGCCGGGCCTATCCCCTACGAGCCTCGGAAAAATTGACCTTTGAGTATGTGCTGCTGCGCGGAGTCAACGACACCGATGCCGACGCACGGCGGGTAGTGAAGCTGTTGGCGAATCTCGACGCCAAGGTGAATCTGATAGCGCTGAATCCTGGCCCCGGTATTCCGTACCAGACCCCTGCTCCCGAGCGCGTCGCCTCTTTTCAAGCTATTGTCAGGCGGTCGCTGCCTTGCTTCTTGCGCAAGCCCCGCGGTCTGGATGTCTACGCGGCCTGCGGCCAACTGAAGCGCATGGAACTGGTGCCGATTAGCGCGGCCTGATGCCCGGTTCGAAGCTCACGCCATTGCTACAATTATCCCCATGGCGGCGTAATTGGCAACGGCGCTTCCAAAATTCAGCACCGGAGGACTCTCTATGGAGCGCCAGCTTGCGCGAATTTCGCTCGTCGTCCTTTGTGGGCTCGCCTTAGCAGCGTGCGCACAAGGACCCAATCAGGCAGAGGCAGCGCCGCAGCAGAGTGGGGTTAAAGCAGCAGCAACGACGAAAACGAAGGATGACGCAGACAATTGGACACGGTTCAACGATCCGTACGAGCAGGCCTTCGGCATCGATATTCCCGCAGGCTGGAAGGTTCAAGGTGGTCTAGTGCGTCGCGGCGCGGTTGACTTTTCGTTGTTCTTGCGAGCATTATCCCCCGACGATTCTATTTTGCTGATTCTCGGCGATCCGGCGCCGGCAGTTTTCGGCACCCCAGGTTTCGGCGCCGGCCCTAAGGCCAAGCCGTATATGCCAGGGCAGGAGTTCGCGCGCCAGTACGTGGAACAATCGCTGCCTGAGTTTTGCTCCGGGCTGACCTTCATCAGCGGCGAAAATCGCCAGGACATCGCCACCGGACCGCTTGCGCAAGCCACGCCGTATGCCAAGCACGACGCTGGCGACGTCACTTACTCCTGCATGCACAACGGCAAGCCGACCCACGCATTCATGGCGGCCGGCACCTATCTATACGCCTCACAGTTCAGGGGCATGCCAGGCACGTGGGGAACATTCCTGCTCGCCGGCTGCATGGCCCCCGCGGAGCGCATTGACGCATCGAAAAAGATGGTGCTGCATATGCTCCAGTCTGCGAGGTTTAATCCGGAATGGACCAAGATGGAACAGGGACTTGTCGATCAAGCCACTCGGAACATCAATGCGATCACTGCCGCGCAGCAGCGTGCGTTTGATTCGAATCTGGCTAACGCGAAGGCGCAACAAGCGGCCATGCGGGGCGAATATAACGCCTTCAATAATGTGCAGACGCAAACGGGAACTTTTGTCGACCCCGCGGGACATCAATATTCCAACGTGCAAAACACGCAGAACTATCATTGGATCAGCACCGGCGGGAAGATCGCGGAGACCAGCGGTCCGACACCTCCGCCCGGGACAGGGTGGACCCAATTGCGGCAGGTCCCGGCGAAATAACACTCGAATGTACAAGCCACTCGCTGGTGACGCCGCCGCGGTCGGCCGGCACTATGACCGCTTCGTCGAAGCCGAGCGGGTGCGCCTCGAAGATTTTTGCCCCATTGAATATGCGATCACTCTGCGGTACCTCGGCCGCTTCATCCCCGAGTCCTGCACGTTGCCGAGGTGGGAGTCGGAGCCGGCCCTTCTTCCGAGTTTCTTGGCCGCCGCGATTGCCGGCTCGAACTGATCGACGTTTCCCAACGCCTGCTTAGCAGCTTCTCACGAGTGTCTGACTAACAGCGGGCTCGTAACAGCGGGACCATCGCCGGCATTCATCACAACCGACCTACTCTTGGCGGACGCCTCCATGGATGCGGTGCTCCTTCTCGGCGCGCTGTACTATCCGCGGGCTCTCCCGGAGCGGCAGAAAGCGGTTCGGGAAGCCTGGCGCATTTTGAAGCCAGACGGAATTGTGGCAGCCCCAGGAATCAGTCGGATTACCTTCCTTCGTGACATGTTTCGCTCACCTGATCCGTTTTCGGCGGCGTTCTTTGGGCCGGCATTCGCGGACGCTCTAAGCGAAGCGCAAACCGATCCAGATGGGAACGGCTTCATCGCGCAGTTTCTTGAAACTGGCACGCTCGATCCTCCACCCGCGCCACCGATTAGCTATGCCCACCTGACGACGATCGCGGAATTTCGCCAGCTATTAATGGCCCGATTCGAAGAATTGGTCCTGACGGGAACCGAATCGTTCACCTCGCCCCGGCAGGACGAATGGAAAATCGAAATCCGCAGGCGACATCGCAAAGTGGTTGGATCTCACTTTAGCGATGATTCCGATCACTTCCTATTCATCGGGCGTCGCTGACGTCGCCCGCAGGGCGGGGCGTATCGTGTATAATCCTGCGGAATGAGGAGGAATCATGGCGTTCAGAATTTTCTGTCTCGGTGATTCGATTATTTGGGGTCAGGGTCTGCTCCCCAACGAAAAGTTTGACGCGCTGGTTCAGCAGGCGCTTTTGCCGCAACACCCCGAAGGGGTCACGCTCGAAAATGTGGCTCATTCGGGTGCGGTCATCGGTGCAACCGGCGCCAGTGGCGATCCCGAGCCGGGGGAAGTGCCGGCGCCTCGGCTTACCATCATCGAACAATGCGACGCCTATTCCAATTCGCCCGATACGGTCGACCTGGTGCTGATGAACGGCGGGATCAACGACGTCGGCATCTCATCGATTCTCAATCCTTTTGCGCTGATTCCCTCGCTCGACGTGAGAGTGGTGCATGCATGTCACGACGGAATGCTGGTGCTGCTCAAAAAGGTTAGCGCTAAATTTTCAAAGCCGACGTGCAGAATTCTGGTTACGGGCTACTATTCGATCCTCAGTTCGCAAAGCGATCCACTCGGCGTCACCAAGTTGCTCAGCCTTTTCGGAATCGCAGTGCCTGCCTTTCTCGACCGGGATCTCGACTTTATCAATCCCGTGCTCGAACGGTGTGAGGCGTTCAATAAAGATTCCGCGCAGCAGCTTAAGCAAGCCATCGCCGATGCGGGCGATCCGAGAATCACATTCGTTCCCTCCGGATTCACGGATGCCAATTCCGCATTCGTTCCGAACACGACTCTCCTGTGGGGCCTGGACCTGACCGACGACCTGGATCCCCAGGATCCGATGGCAACGGCTCGGAGGCCTTTGTGTGACGCCGCTCATGATCCGTCGCAGATTCTCGATCGCGAGATCTGTTATCGCGCCTCGGCCGGACATCCAAACGTCCAAGGAGCGTCGCAATTCGGCAAGCAAATACTGGCGGCACTCCCATAGCGGTTGCATTCGCCCGGGCTCGAAATGACTCTTACTCAATTTGTTCTTGACACGTCTCAAAACACCTGCTAGATTTACAGCATATGCTGTTTTTGCAGCATATGCGCGATGAAGCAAGACGGACATCTAAGCCTGAGCCGCCGGGAACGCCAGATCATGGACATCCTTTTCCAGCGGGGCAGCGCGGCCGCCTCCGAAATTCTTGAAGCGTTGCCTGATCCGCCAAGCTACTCCGCGGTCCGGGCGGCGCTCAGCGTTCTGGAGAAAAAGGGCCATATAAAACATGAGCTGCAAGCGCTCCGCTATGTCTGGAAGCCGCGCATCCCGCGGGAGAACGCCCGCCGGACGGCGCTCCGGCACCTGGTCAAGACCTTCTTCGATGGCAGCGTCGAACAAACGGTAGCGGCTCTGCTGGATGAAGCGTCAGTACAACTGGGTCAGCACGACCTGCATAGACTCCGCGAGATGATCAGCAAGGCGGAAGGCGGCAAATTATGAATCTGATCGTGGAGTGGTCCTTACGCGCCAGCCTGGTGTTCGTCGTTGCCTACGCCATGACCAGGATGCTGCGACGCCAGCCAGCGGCGCTCCATCACGTAATTTGGATCTGCGCCTTTGCGGTTATCGCCGCTACGCCCATTCTCCTTCGATTCGGGCCAAGTATTTCCGTTGAACGGCCGGCGCCGGTGACAGCATCTCGCGCGCCCGTTGCCTCCGCCGTCTACAATTATCGAGGTCACCCGTCGCAACCCCCACCCCGCAGAGAGATTCCGATCTTCGAAATCTGTTGGGCCGCGGGCTTTCTCGTGGTTGCAACGCGGCTGTGGAATGGAAGGCGCAGAGCCCATGCCCTCCTTAAGAACTCGGTCATTCTCGAAAGCCCTTATGCGGAGGAGGTGCCGGATTCCGTGTTTCGATCGATCAGGTTCGCGGAAAGCGACGCCGCGGCCACTGCCATGGCCATCGGGGAATTCCATCCCTGGATCCTGCTGCCTCGGGGATACAGGGACTGGGAACCTCAGTTATTAAAGGCAGTTCTTCTGCACGAGCGTGCTCACATCCGACGCCGCGATTGTTTGGTGCAGTGGCTGCCGAACCTGGTGTGCGCCCTCCACTGGTTCAATCCCCTGGCGTGGCTGGCTCGGTCTGAGGCTCTGTGTCAGAGTGAGCGGGCCTGTGACGATGCCGTGATTCTAGGCGGCGTTTCTGGGAGCACGTTCGCACGGGATCTGATCGAAATTACGCAATCCATTCGCTTGAAAGGAGACTCCTTTATGTCCACAGCGGTAACCACGAAACTCGAGCGCCGGATTCGAAGGCTGCTCAATCCCGCCGCGAACCGCAGGCCTCTGACCGCCGTGACCGGGATCGTTGGCGCCGTGACGGCATTGGCTTTGCTGGCCCCGCTAGCGGGACTCAAAGCCGATCAAACCCTGAAAGCTCCAACCGTAAATTTCACCCCCGAAGCGAAAGTGCTTCCGAAGGTGACGAACGAACCCATCGCGTCCACCTTCAAGAGGACGCCGCGCGTCGCAATGCAGATTCCTCAAGCCCCGCCAGGCCAGCCAACGGCTTCGTCAGCGACTGGGTTGTTATCCGGAATCGTCACCGATCCAACCGGCGCGGTTGTTGCTGGAGCGACTGTTGAGGTGGAACTCTCACACCGCCGTGGCCAGATCCCGTTAACGATGGACGGACGGGGCGCCGCCGTGCCAGCTCTTTATTTGACGACGAGCAACTCCGTCGGCCAATGGAGCTTCCCCGCTCTTCCCGCCGGCAGCTACACTCTTGAAATCGCGGTTCCGGGATTTAAGGCGTTTAACAGGACGATATCGGTCGCCCAAGGCGCCAATGACGAAGTCAAGGCCAACCTCGCGATGGGGCGAGCCTCGGAGTCCGTGACCGTGACCGCCGAGCGGCCAAACGCCTCCGCCGCGCTAACAACCGCGCAGCCCGCCGCTCAGGCTTCGTCCAAACCTATTCGCGTCAGCGCTGGGGTGCAGCCTGCGAAGCTGATCCGCCACCCCTCGCCGGTCTTCCCTCAGTCGGCCCGCGCACAGGGGATGCAAGGCTCGGTCACATTTGAGGCTCTCATCGACAAGGCCGGTTTCATTAAGGACACGCCGCTGCTTGTCAGCGATGCGCAACCTGAATTGGTCCAGGCAGCCCTGGATGCAATTAAGCAGTGGCAGTACACACCAGCGCTTTTGAACGGCGAACCGGTGGAAATACTGACCGAAATCACGGTCAACTTCACATTACAGTGAGTGGCCGCCAACGCCCTACGGCCAAAGCACCCGCTCCAGCGCCTCGCAGAAGAAGTATTCGCCCCAAGCGACGCTTTCATCCACGCCCAACCCCTTGTGGACGTGATACACGCCGCCGCGCAGAATCCCCTCCCACTTCGGCTCGGATTTCGCCAGGTGCTTCTCGCAAAGTGACCGCAGAATCCGCACCGCTGTTGACCAGTACAAGTGCCCCATCAGCGAATTCGGAACCAGCCGGCACAGCCGCAGCAATCCAGCCGCGCAGATCGCCGCCGCGGAGGTATCCAGCAGCGTCCGGTTCTCGGCCGGAGCATTGAAATCCCACGGAGGAATTCCGTCCGTCGGGCTATGCGTGATGTAGAAATCCGCGCACGATTGCGCGGTTTCCAGAAAACGCGGATCTCGGCTGTACTCGTAGGCAGTGGTAAAACCGTACAGCGCCCAAGCCAGCCCTCGCGACCAGCAGGAGTCCCCTCGATAACCCTGGTGGGTGGTCTGTTGCAAGAACTCGCCCGTGTCGGTATCGAAAAGTCCTTCGTGCGCCGTCGAGCCGTCGCCCCGCACCAGCACCCGCCGGGTTGTCAAGGAGTGCCGCATTGCGATGTCCCGCAGCCGCCGGTCGCCGGTCTCGCGAGCCGCGTAAAAAATGATCCCGACGTTCATCATAATGTCGATGAACAGCGAATTATGCGCCACGAACGATCGTAAATACTGGCCTTTGTCCTGAAATTTTTGCGCCAGCGTCCGGCCCGCGTCGATCAGCACATCCCGTAGCGCCGGATCGTGCGTCAGGCGATGCCATCGGTAGTACGTTGAGAAAAACAAAAAACCCAGATCGTGTACTTCGGGGTCCAGCCGCCGAGGCTCCAGGGATTTGGTGTACTTTATCGCCTGATCCAGCCAGAACTTGCCTTCGGGCGATTCCCTCTCGCTGTGTTTGTAAAACATCCACATCATTCCCGGAAGGAACCCATCGCACCAATGGGTCCAGGTCTGGCCCTCATGCTGCCAACGCCCGTTCTGCGTATACAGCGGATAAAATCCCGGATGCTTTTCCACCAGCTTCCGCGTTTGTTTTTGAGCAAACTGGAAAGCCTGCTCGAAAAGATCCCCGACATCGCTTGATAAATGAATCACCCTGTTAGTTTCTCCAAAACATGACGACGCCGCGGCTCAGGCGCAAATGTCCCGGCTGCAGCGGCACCAACCCCTCATGCGGTCTCAACGGCGAATTCGTTCTCCAGCGCGCCGTCGTCAGCACATTCGATCCAGCCGACCGGTCCC
Organism: Bryobacteraceae bacterium; assembly: GCA_036489835.1. Lineage (GTDB taxonomy): Bacteria > Acidobacteriota > Terriglobia > Bryobacterales > Bryobacteraceae > Palsa-187. The sequence continues at coordinate 112,308 of DASXEY010000042.1, forward strand.
AGGTCAGCTCCAGCTTCACGTGCGCCGTTTCTGACTCGGCTTCGTCGAACATCAGGCCCAGTACGGTGAAGTCCTGGTAATGCTCCAGCCTGACAATCCGGCCCGAAACCTCGGTCCCTTTTTGCAGGATTACCTTTCCTTTTTCCTTGACGTCGTTTGCCAGCGCCGCCTTCACCGGATCGCCCACAGCAGCCTTGTCCGTGTCGATTTCGCTCACCAACTGCAGAGCCAGATCGGTGTTCTTGGGCAGTTTCAACTCCGGCTTGGCCGCCGCAGCGGACGACGGCGGCCCCGCTGCCCCAACTGCATCGTCGTCCCCGAACTTCAGCGTCGATTCGCCTGCGAATTCGTGACACGCCGAAAATCGCACCACGTTGCGGCTCGCGTCGCCGCGGGAACCCACCATCAAGCTTTCACTCACCGACGGCAACAAAAAATCGCTGCTGCCGATCCGGGTACGCTTGTACTCCATCGTGTCAGAAACCTCGCGAAGATCCAACTTCGGAGGCAACCCATCGGCCTCAACCTCCAAGCGCAACACATCCAGCGTCCCCGGCTCCGTGTAGAAAGACCCGTGAAAGCCCACCGCCGCCGTCACGTTCAGTTGGCGAATTCTCATGCCCGACACGACCGGCACTCGGAAATCGAAGCGGGTTGTGGGCTGCTCGCCCAGCTTCGCCTCTCCTTTGTACTCGAATTCCGTCAACCGCCCCGCGAAAACCGACTTCGCGTACAACCCAAAATCCCCGCTGCCGAACATGCCCGTCGGAACGAAGGTCCGTATATCGGTGTCCTCGAACTGCTTCGACCCAGGCCAGGCGAACATTTCCGTCCCATCGACAAGCGCCACCTCCAGCCGCACAGTGTCCTCCAGCCTGAATTCCTTTTCCTTGCCCGAGCGGTAAGCCCGCTCCACAGTCTCGAGACATGTGTAATTTGGCTGGCGAGCAAGCGTATCCAACATGTGCGCCCGCACTGCGTTGAGCAAAGCCGCGGCGGGGTCGTTTGACGGTACTCCGTTTTGGGCTGACAAGCAGAGCGCCGCTCCGCACAGTGTCAGCCACGCTCGCGTCATCAAGCTAATTATAGGCGCGCTACGCCGTAAGCGTCGGAGCGGAGCCGTGCTCCAAGCCATCGAGGTTGGGGAATGGGTTAGGTTCAAGGCATATTTGTTGTTAGCATCTAAGTAAAGATGCCAGCGAAAATTACCATTAACACCAACGGCTCCATCCGAGTCGAAGGCGAATTCACCATCACCGACGTTGACGGCAACCCCTTCGGACTAGGTGGCCGTTCGGTCATCGGTCTATGCCGATGCGGTCATTCTGAAAACAAGCCTTTTTGCGACGGCGCCCACCGCCGCCAAGGGTTCGAATCCGCTTGTCCTGCGCGCGACCTGCCTCCGCCCGCGCCCAAAGTCTAAAAGATAATCGAAAAACCAGGAAACTCCGAAGGCGCGGGAGGATCTAATTCCCACAGACCGTGCTTAAGCGCGGGAAGGAGGACCCTGTCGTGCCATTCATCACCGTCGGGAAAGAAAACTCCGGCAACATCGATCTCTATTATGAGGACCACGGTTCGGGCAAGCCGATTATCCTGATTCACGGATACCCGCTAAGCGGCGCTTCCTGGGAGAAGCAGACCGCAGTTCTTCTGGCAGCTGGGCACCGTGTCATCACCTATGACCGCAGGGGGTTTGGTAAGTCCAGCCAGCCCGCCACCGGCTACAATTACGACACCTTCGCCGAGGATCTGCACAAGCTTGTGACGCAGCTCCAATTGCGCGATTTTACTCTCGCCGGTTTCTCCATGGGTGGCGGGGAAGTGGCCCGATTCCTTGGGAACTACGGATCGAACGGCGTCACCAAAGCGGTGTTCATTTCGTCGGTTCCGCCCTACCTCCTGAAAGCGCCTGACAACCCCGAGGGCGTCGATGCTAGTGTCTTCGAGGGGATTCAGAAAGCCGTCGCCGGGGACCGCTACGCATTCTTCACCGAGTTTTTCAAGAATTTTTACAATACGGACCTTTTGCTGGGGAAGCGCGTCAGCGCAGAAGTGGTCCAGGCCAGTTGGAATCTCGCGGCCAGCGCATCGGCCACAGCAAGTCTCGCGTGCGTGGCCACTTGGCATGAGGACTTTCGCAAGGATCTAAGCCGTATTACCGTGCCCACACTGGTGATTCACGGCGATGCGGACCGGATCCTGCCGATCGGCGCTTCGGGGCAAAGAACCGCCAACCTGATCAAAGGAGCGCGTTACGCGGTAGTGAAGGACGGCCCGCACTGCATCACTTGGACCCATGCGGAAGAGGTCAACCGTGAACTGCTCCAGTTCCTGGCTGAGGGAACTGGCCAGCAGGCCAATTCAGTGACCCAGCACAAAGCAATGGCCTGAGCTTCGGCTGCCCCTCGCCCCGCGCCACATCCGAACAAGCTGCTGCGGAGCGCTCGCTAAGACTTGTGAAATGAACACATCCCGCTGCGAGCGAAGCTGGTAAAATGAAATGAAACGCCGTGAACGCATTGAGCCGACCTCGGCCTAAAGCGATCAACCACTAAGGAGCACCCAGTTTGGCAGATCCCCAGGACCCGACTTCTCCGCCACCCCCGCCTCCAGGCGGGCAGATCCCTATAGGCGGCGACGGCGGAGGCAGGCACATCCCGGTCAATATCGAAGACGAGATGCGGAGGTCGTACCTCGATTACGCCATGAGCGTGATCGTGGGCCGCGCCCTTCCCGACGTTCGCGACGGATTGAAACCAGTACACCGGCGCATCCTCTACGGCATGCATGAACTGGGTTTGCACTTCAATCGCCCCACCCGTAAGTGCGCCAAGATCACCGGGGACGTCATGGGTAAATACCATCCCCACGGAAACGCCCCCATTTACGACGCATTGGTGCGCATGGCGCAGCCGTTCTCGCTGCGATATCCGCTGGTAGACGGGCAGGGGAATTTCGGCTCCATTGACGGCGATCCGCCCGCGGCGGAGCGGTATACAGAAGCGCGCCTCTCGCGCATCGCCGCCACTCTGATCGAGGATATCGACAAAGAAACCGTCGATTTCAAGCCCAACTACGACGAAAGCGAAATGGAGCCGGAAGTGCTTCCGGCGCGCATTCCCAACCTGCTGATCAACGGCAGCGAGGGCATCGCCGTGGGCATGGCCAGCAAGATTCCGCCTCACAATATGCGTGAGATCGTGGAAGCCGCCATCGCACTGGTTCAGAATCCAGCCATCACGCTTGCCACAATCGCGGAAATCGTGCAAGGCCCTGACTTCCCCACCGGCGGCATCATTCTGGGCCGAGCTGGAATCGGCGAATATTTCGCCACCGGCCGAGGTTCCCTTAAGGTTCGCGCCAAGGCCGCGATCGAAAAGATGGGCAAGGACCGCGAATCGATCGTCGTTACCGAGATGCCATTCCAGGTAAACAAGGCTCGGCTGGTGGCGCATATCGCGGAGCTGGTCAACGACAAGAAGCTCGAAGGCATCTCCGACGTTCGCGATGAAAGCGATCGCGACGGCTATCGCATGGTGATCGAGCTGAAGCGTGGCGAGCAGGCCGAGGTGGTCCTCAACAACCTGTATAAACAGACGCAGATGCAGATCAGCTTCGGCGTGATCCTGCTGGCGATCGTTAACGGGCAGCCGCGCGAGATGGGCATTCTCGACGCCTTGAAGCGATTCATCGAGCATCGCATCGATGTCGTGCGCAGGCGCACCGATTACCTGCTGCGCAAGGCTCGGGAGCGCGAGCATCTACTGCTTGGATTCAAAAAAGCGCTCGACAACCTGGATGCGGTCATCAAATTAATTCGCGCCGCCAAGAATCCCAAGGAAGCGCGCGAAGGTCTGATTTCGCAGTTCGAATTCACCGAGCGCCAAGCCCAGGCCATCATCGAGTTGCAGCTCCAACGGTTGACCGGCATGGAGCAGCAGAAGATTCTCGACGAACTGGCCGAGATTCAGGTCCGCATCAACGAATACCTGGAAATCCTGGGATCGGAGAAGGTCCTGCGCGGCGTAATCGTCAAGGAGTTGAAGGAAGTCCAGAAGGATTTCGGCGATGAGCGGCGCACCCAGATCATCGAGGATACCGGCGAGATCAAGCTGGAAGATCTGGTACAGGTGGAGGACATGGCCGTTACGGTGACCCGCGGTGGTTACGTAAAGCGCACCGCTGTCGACACTTACCGGCGTCAATCCCGCGGCGGCAAAGGACGCATCGGCATGTCCACTCGTGCCGAGGACGTCGTGGAGCATCTGATCGTCGCGTCGACGCACGCCTACCTGCTGTTCTTCACCAACAAGGGAAGAGTGTTCTTTCTCAAGATTTATGAGATCCCCGACGCGGCCACGGTCGGCAAGGGCAAGCACTGCTCCGGCCTGATCAATCTTCAGCCAGATGAAACCGTCACCGCGTTCCTGGCGGTGAAGGAATTCGTCCCCGGCAAATTCATCGTGATGGTCACCAAGCAGGGCGTCATTAAGAAGTCCGAGCTGACCGAGTTCGATAACATCATGGCTCGCGGCATCATCGCCCTGGGTCTGGATGAAGGCGATGAATTGCTGGCCGCCCGCCTCACCAGCGGGGAGGATTACATCTTCTTGGGATCCCACGAAGGCATGGCCTGCCGCTTCAAGGAGTCCGATGTCCGGCCTATGGGGCGGCCGGCGCGCGGCGTCCGTGGAATGGAACTCGATGAGGGCGACTATATTGTGGGTGCGGAAATCGTCGGTAAGGAAGGCCTGATCCTGTCAATTTCTGAGAACGGCTTCGGGAAGCGCACCCCGCTTGAGGATTACCGGCTGACTGCGCGCGGGCGCAAGGGTGTCATCAATATGAACACCACGCCTCGAGTGGGCAAAGTCGTCGGAATTCTTTCCGTTAAGGAAGACAGCGATCTGATGATCGTCACCAAGCAGGGGCAGATCATCCGCATTGATTCAGGCGATATCCGCAAGACTGGCCGGTCCACTCAAGGAGTGCGTTTGGTGAACGTCGAGGCCGGCGATCAGGTCGCCGCCGCCAGCTTAATTCCGGATTCGGAAGTCGTTAGCGGCCAAGAAGATCTGCCGCTTCAATAGGGCGCCGCCATGACGAGAAAGACGGCGGCGGATTGACCGTCGAAAAGGCTGGGAATTCTTGTCCACTCCTTTCCAGGGTTGGACCGAGAGGTTGAGAATCTTCATCCAGGAGCGGCTTACAAGGGCGAGAGCTTCAACGGCGAAGACCTAACCCGGCGCAGCCGGAACCAAAGAGGGAAATCGATTACGATGCCGGAATGGGCGTCGAACTACCGAGAGAACGTCACGTAGCGCAGATTGCGGGAGTCAGATGTTAAGATTCGGGAACTTGCCTGGGGCTGCTACACGGAAGGAATGACATCGTTTCTGTACACTCGGCAGATTCGGATTTTCGACTATGCGAAGTTCGCCGAACCGTTTCGCGAGAACGCGGAACAGATGGCGGGGACAGCAGGCATGGAGACCGAGTCCATTCGCACGCGGAGCACCCGGACGTAGCTGCCCTGCCGCCTGCAGATCTGTCTGAACGGCCACAACTGACTGGCGGGCCGGTGTTGGTAGTAAGTCAAGATGTCCGGTTTCATTCACACATGAAATGTCCGGTTTCTTTTTGTCAGCCCGTCGAACCCCTTCGGCTTGCCGAAGGAGGTTTGCGGTTTTTAGTTTGAAGGATAAGACTCGTAGTCGGAGCGGTGGAAAAGTGGGAATCCCTGCTTTTGGGGATTTCCAAGGGGCGGTGGGAGCGGCGGGAAACCTGGTTTTGGTTTTCCACCGCTTCCACGGGCCCGTCTTTTCCACGGCTCTCCGGCTGTGGTTTGCTGGAAGCGACTGGCTGTCCGTCGGCGCGATAGCGACCAACCACATGCGGGCCGAAGCGGATGGACACGGTCGTATCCAGATGCTCATGAATCGTGACTGTGCAACCGGCCAAAGAGTTTCGGAACCGGGTCTTCTCCAACTGCCAGTTCCGATCGGCGATCGCCACCGTGTTGTCCTTCGCCACCATGCGCTCGGTCTGCACGGTGAAGATCCAATTCAGATCCGCGCGGGCCGTCTTGCGAAACGCTGTGCCTTTCTCCTGCGCCGCGATCGTGAACTTCGTATTGAACTCCGCGATGTAATGCGCGCGTAAGAACGAGTTGGCTGCCTCTGCTGTCGCGATCCCGGCCAAGCGCAGCTCTTGCGGTAGCCGCCCCTGCCAGGTTTGAAAGCTGCGTTCGGAGCGGCCTCGCGCCTCCGGCGAGTACGCCGGAATCATCTGCACCCCCAGTTCCTTCATGGCCCGGCCTACTTGCGTCAAACGGTGCTTATCCACTTTCTCGCCCGCCTTCGTTGTCACGAAAAAGTGACTGCCCCGATCGCTGTAGAGTGCGCAAAACAGCCCCTTGGTCTCGATCACTTCCCGCAGTCCCGTCATCACCGTCCGCGTCGATTCCTCCTCCACCAACTGCGCATAGTAAATCTCACTGGTGGCGTCGTCGAGAATCACGATCAGGTCGTACCAGCGCTCGTCGCCGAACCATTGGTGCTTGCTGCCGTCGATGTGCAGCAGCATTCCGGGCAGCGGCCGGCGCTCTCTCCGACGCCGATGTTTGCCTCGGCGTTTACCCCGCGCCGCCAGTCCGGCGCCCTGCAAAGCTTTTTGCACCCATGTGTAGCTCAGCTTGATCCCGTGCTCTTCGCTCAGTTTCTCGTGGAAATGCCGGATGTTCAGATCAAAGTACACTTCTCGGTACAGCCGCAGCACTTCCTCGACCTGGGCGAGCGGAACTCGCTTCTGGCTGGGCTTGCCTTTGCGGCGATCCACCAATCCGGAATACCCTTCCGCTTCTAGCCGTTCCCGCCACCGCCGCATGGTCCGATCCGTGACCCCGATGATCTCCGCCGCGTCCCACCACCGGATCTTCTTTGCCATCGCTTTCAACAGCACGTCTTGCAGTTTCATCATCCGCTCCGTTTCCGCCGCGGAGTACTGCTGAGGGGTTTCCACCCCTTAGCTTCCCCCACCGCTTTTCTAAAGCGGACAGTTCATGTGTGATTTCAACCGGACAATTCACATACTAACGACAAGACTCAATTCGCGCCATTGACTTCCTTATTCTCAGGGAGTAGTATCACCGAAAGGTTGGATTTAGGAGACCCCGATGCGCCTGAAGATTCTTGTTGTGTCGACGCTGGCTGTGTTGCTGGGGGCTATCCCCGGAGTCGCGCACCACTCCTTCGCCATGTTTGACTCCTCCAAGCAGACTACACTCACCGGCACGGTTACCGAGTTTCAGTGGACGAATCCTCATTCCTACATCGAGATCGACGTCCCCGGCGAAGCGGGCACTGTGAAGCACTGGAGCATTGAGATGGGCAGCCCCAGCATTCTTCAGCCGAGCGGCTGGAAACACAATACGCTAAAGCCCGGCGATAAGCTCACGGTGATCCTCAATCCGCTGAAGAACGGCGACCCCGGCGGATTGCTGTTTCAGGCGAATCTGCCCGATGGCCGGAAGCTTGGCAACGGGCCGGGCCGAGGTCCCAAGTAGCGTGCACGGGAAAGCCGCTGCTCTGCTGCTGTTTGTGGCCATGAATGTGGCTGCGCAAGCGCCGCCCGATTTTGGGGGCATTTGGAGTCCTTCCAGGGCAACCGGACCGGGCGCGCCGGCCCCTGCTTCGCCGCTGCTATTGAAGCCGGGCTATAAGGAGCCCTATGATGCGCGCCGCACCCTGGAGCGGGAGGCTAGCGCGCGCGGCGAGCAACTGGCAGCGCCCGGCTCGCTTTGCGCCCCTTACGGCATGCCCACCATGATGCAGGTGGCGGTCTATCCAATGGAAGTAATTCAGACGCCCAAACAGGTGACTATCATCGCGGAAGCGTTCAGTGAGGTGCGCCGGATCTATATCGGTAAAGCGCAAATCTCGCTGGACGATGTATCGCCCGGCTACTATGGACGCTCAGTAGGGCGCTGGGAAGGCGACACGCTGGTAGTGGAAACCATCGGAATTAACCCTTCGGTGCGCGGCTACCAAGGCATGCCACACAGCGACCAGATGCGCATCACGGAGCGCATCCGGCGCCCCGCTCCCAACACCCTGCACGATCAGATCACCATTGCGGATCCGGTGGTGTTGGAGAAACCTGTCACCTACACGCTGGTCTACGCGCTCGTGCCGAATTACGAGATGGTCGAGTTCGTTTGTGACAACAATCGCGAGTACGTGGATGAAAAAGGTGTGGTCCGGATGCGCCTGGGCGGCGCGGGGAAATAGGATGAGGATAGACACCATGAAGCGAGCATTTCCATCGCCGGCCTTGGCCGCCGCGGCAGTGACCCTGATGGCGTCGCTCGGTTTGATGGCGCAGTCTCTGGCGCCCCTGAACGAAAAGGGCGTCGCCGTCGGCGCACTGGCGCCGGAGGCGCTTAACAAGGCTCGCCCCAAGCCGGCCTTCGATATCACCGGAACCTGGCTGCATGGAGGCGGTGCGAACAACCCCTGGCAGTTCGCCCCACCCCCGGGCGCCAAGCTCACCTCATCGGCGCAGATCCAGTTTGATGCCGCCAAGAAGGCGGCTGCCGAAGGCAAAGCCTATCACGACGACATCGGCGAGTGCTGGCCCGCCGGGCTGCCCATCATCATGACGCGAGTATGGCCCATCGCCATGATCCAGAAGCCGACCGTGATCTACATGATCAGCGGCTTCATGAACAGCGTGCGCATCATCTACCTGGACGGCCGCAAGCACACCGATCCCGACATCGTCATCCCTAGTTTCAACGGCGAATCTATCGGGCATTGGGAGAACGACACGCTGGTGGTGGATACCACGGCTTTCGTGGATCATCACCATTGGATCGATACCGGAGTTCCCGCCAGCGACCAGCTCCACGTGGTGGAACGCATGAAGCTGATCAACCAGGGGGCGACGCTGGAGATTGAGTACTCCATGACCGATCCCAAAAACTGGGAAGGCGAGTGGAAATGGACCAAACGCTGGCGCCGCGTCGACGATCAGGAGATCACCGAAGCGCAGTGTTTGCCGGACTTGAACCAAAATCTGCTGAGCACGGGCCCCAAGCAGAACGTTCGCTAGAGAGGAAATTGTATGAGGGTGTTATTGATCGTGAGCATGTGCGCAGCGGGATTTTGGATGGGAGCAGCTCCCGCCCAAGCTCACCATTCCATGGCGGGGTTCGACCGCAAGCAGACCGTCGTCCTGACCGGCACCGTCCAGGAGTTCCGGTGGGAAAATCCGCATTCTTCGATCGATATCGATGTGGCCGACAAAGACGGAAAGGTAGTCACCTGGAAGATCGAGATGACCGCCCCGGGCTATTTGGTCCGCCAGGGTTTTAAGCGGACCTCCGTCAAAAAGGGCGACGTCGCGACCGTAACGGCCAACCCGTTGATCAGCGGCGATCCCGGGGCGCTGTTCGTCTCCATCAGGTTGCCGGATGGTCAAGTGCTTCCGCAGCCGGCTGCGAGTAAGGATAAGGCGAAGTAAGTACGCTTTTAGCGCGCCCGGCGCGTGTCAACTAGTATGAGATACTCCTAAGGGAAGTTTAGTGAGTATTTGCTTCGGGGTTTGTTGATCCAGACCTCCTCGGGAAGTGGGAGCGGATGGGTGGCCGCCGAACGAAGCGATCCGGAATGCATCATAGGCATGACCTTCGCAAACTCAGTCGTGGTCTTTCAGTGAGGCTGATCGGCTAAGCGAAGCTCATCCTCGATCTCATAAATCTTGTCCTCCAGAGGTCGCGTCGCCTTGCCGCCCGTCTTTGCTTCTTCGAGCTTGCGCTTAGCAGTCGTCAGCCGCTTCTGGATTGCGGCTAGCTTCGGATTTGCCTTCACCGGAGTCGTCGGGGGATGACTGTCGGCCTGCATGGCCACTTTCTGTTTCACGCCCTTCTTTCCCTTCGTTTTGGGGTGGGCTTTGTAGCGAAATACCGAAACGGTTGGCGGAGGTTTCAGGACCGATCCGAAGTCTGTGCGGTACTCCTCCGCAAGCTGCGCCGCTTCCGTCAACAGCTCGCGGAACCGAGATTCCATTGCTTGTTTTGCTTCGAGCCGGAGGTCGTCGCCCTGCTTCTTCCATTTTTGATACTCAGAAATAACATCGCTCATAGCTCGTTCCATCGTAGCCCCTTCTCGGGCGAGAGGGCAGAGGGCGATGCGGCGGCCGCGCCCGAAAGCTGTGGTAACCCGTCACAGCCGCCTGCGCCCCTCGCTCTGAGATCGAACCCGAACACGGCGACCCATCCGGCCGAAGACGTCCCGAACGAATAATACGGAGCGGTGGATTGGGGGGGG
>DASXEY010000046.1:0-2745 GCA_036489835.1 Bryobacteraceae bacterium
GCCAACCGAGTCCTGTGGTGGCATTCAGGAAAGTGCGAACGTACATCATAAAGATATTTTGGATCAAAACTTCCACGTTTGTAAATACCAGAGTGGCCAGGTATTTATGGCTCATGATTTCAATAGCTTACGCCAGAGTCGTCTTTCGGGGGAACGAGCTGTCCCGGCGTTCTAGCTACTTTCCCACTTAAAATTCAAAAAGGCTGTGTCGGTCTAAAGGCGCCTCAGCAGCCCGCGCCCAGAGTCAGCGAGGTTGTGGAAAGTTCGGGGTGTGATGGGGGCAGATGAGAATCCGTGTTCCTATTGTGGGGGGAGGGAGAAAGTAGCTGGAGTTTGAGAGGTGTAGATCTGAATTGAAAGAGGGGTTTACCGCGAGCGGGCTTGCTCGGCCAGGTGGGTGCCGATGTGAATGACGTTGTCGGCGATCACGCCGAGCCCGACCCAGCGCCGGATGCCATTCGGCCCTCGGTACAGTGATCGCCGCAACCCATGTCGCCGTTTGAGAACGCTGATGCGGCCTTCGCAGCCCGTGCGCCATTTCTGAAGCTTCTTGAACCAGCGCTGCTTTTGCCGCTGCTTGCGCGCCGGACTTCTGGTGTCATGGCTCGGAATTGATACCCGGCTGACCCCCATCTCCTCGGCCTTGGATTCGTTAGCGGCTGAAAAGAACCCGGGATCGGCCGCCACGCTGTGCGGAGCGTGCCCGAATTGCTCGACATGTTGCTCCAGACATCCTTCCAGCAGGGTGGAGTCGGCCGGCCGCTGGTCACACACCTGGTAATGCGTAATGATCTGGTTTTCCGCTTCTTGAATCACGACCAGTTTGCCGAACTCATTGGGCTTGTTCGCCTTGCCTTTGCGGATCACCTCGGTGTGCGTTTCAAATATGCTGAGCAGTTTTCCCTCGGCTTGGGTATTACCGCGGACCACCCGCTCGCGTGTCTGGCGCAACACCTGCTGGACCCGGGGAATCATCTCATCGAGTTGCGTCTGGGCTTTGTGCAATACCGCCACATTGCCTTGCTTGATGCCTCCGGCGATCTCGCGCGCAAACTTCCTGGCCTGCCCAACAACCCGGCTGGTGACATCCACCAGTTTGACGTAGGCGTTCTTCATCTTCTGCTGGCCTTGCTCGGTTTTGTTCCGGCTGGCGCGCGCAATTGCCAGAACCTTCAATTTGGCTGACCGGCTGCGGTCGCGCATCTGCGTGCCCGCCTCGCCCGCCACGGCAGTCACCTTCTTCATGATCCGCGTCAGCACGCGTACCCCATCGCCCAGTAAAGTGCTGTCGGTCGGATAATGAACGTCGGTCTCCACTACCGTCGTATCGACCCGCATCTTGCGCCCGGTTGCAATCTGCTTTTCCTGAGCGATCTCGACCACCCGTCGATGCAGTTTTTCGATCACATCCGGTCCCAGTTGACGCGCCAGGTTTCCCATGGTTCTGTCATCCGGAACCTTTCCGCCACCGATCCGGGTGAAGTCGCGATAGACCAGATTGGCGCGCACTTCCCGCGATAGCGTTTCGTAACTCCAGTCACGCACATGCTTCAACAGCAGCATCCGGAGCACAACCTCGGCAGATGTTGCCTTGCGGCCGCGAGTGTTGCTTTTCTTGCAGCGCTTGGCCAACTCTTCCTGGATGATGAGCAGTAGGGCGTCATCTTCCAACGCCGTATCGGCGTGGCGCATCCAAGGCTCCCAGAGATCGTCAACCGCTTCGGCGATCAAGCCATCGGCAAAGTGTTGTTGGAGGCGGCGAGTGGCGATCACGACTCCCGCTCCTGTTCTTTGGACTCCTCGCGGTCCAGGCGCAACAAGAACTGATTCAGTTCGCTGATAGCCTCCAGCCCCTGTTTGAACTCGCGATAGTGTTCAATCGCCTTGCGGACCTCTGGCACCTGGCCTGGACGCAAGCTAACCTGGCGGGTCTTTCCGCCAGGATAGCCCACGTTGAGGACCCAGAGCGGATGGCCCTCACCACGGGCGCACTTCTGGCATCCCGAGGAATGACGGACGGTGCGCTGGAGCAGGGAGCCGCGCAGGACTTCGCTGGCGGAGGAGAGCCTGGCAGCGAGCTTATCTCGTTTGCGGATGGCCTGCTCTCGTGTCATCTTTAATGATGATACAGCATTAACACGACCCAGTCCATACATTTTTTGAAGAAAATGTTCGGGCGCGAACAGATCAACGCCAAGACCTGCCGGATCGCTTCTGGAACAGGGCAACGTTCGATCCGACAACAGGGAAGCACCCGTCCTTGATGGAAGGACGGGGCTTAGGTGCCGAATTTTAAGTGGGAAAGTAGCTATAAGCTAAACCGGGGCAGCTTTGGTCGTTTCCTGAGCCCGAAGCCGGCAGAGAAATGCGGAACGTGCTTCCGTTGCCGGGCGTGCTGGAAACGGAGATGTCCCCGTGGTGTGCGTCGACGGCCCATTTTGCTATCGCGAGGCCGAGTCCCGCTCCTCCGGCATCCCGCGACCGGCTGCGGTCGACGCGATAGAAACGATCAAAGATGCGCGGCGCGTGCTCGGGCGGAATGCCGGGCCCCGTATCGCTCACGGAGACAGTAACGAGCCCCTCGGTATTTCGATCCACTACGAGATGCACCATCGCGTGGCGCGGTGAATATTTGATGGCGTTGTGCACGACGTTGACCAGCGCCTGCCGCAGAAAGACGGGATCAGCATAGACCGCCGCTTCATGATCGCCCTCCAGATGAAGCACCTGCTCTTTATCCAGGGC
>DASXEY010000073.1:0-61752 GCA_036489835.1 Bryobacteraceae bacterium
GAGACCGCAGTCGAGACTGCCAAGAATCGACATCGGCAGGCACATCACGACGTAATCGGCGGTGAGCGCTTGCGATTGTCCCGTCTTCGTGTTCCGGTAGACCACCGTGGCACCCCTCTCGTCCTGTTTCACCGATTGCACCTCGGCATTGAATGTGAGACGGCTCGGCTCGATCGCGCGTGCGAAGGCCTTCGGAATCTGGTCCATAACGCCAAGTTAATACTTCAGTCGCTGCTCGCAGATCGGTTCAAGCTGGTGGTGCGGAAGGAGGACAGGCCCCTGCCTGCGTTCAATCTCACGGTCGGGAAGGGCAAACCGAAGCTCAAGGAATCCGACGGCACGGGCGAGACCGGATGCAAATCGAGGATCGATGTGCCTCCGGGAGCGGGCAGCCCTGACGCTGCGCCGGTGAACATCTCGTCGCTGATGATTGTTTACACCTGCAAGAACATGAGCATGGAGGCATTCATTGCGACGATGCGCAACATCGCGGACACGCCCGGAAACAACCCCGTGATGGACAAAACGGAGCTTAAGGGAGCCTGGGACTTCGAGTTCAAATTCTCGCTGGCGTTGCGCGCCCTGGGCGCCGGTGACTCCTCCGGCGCGACCTCCTTCGCGGATGCGCTGGATAAACAGCTCGGCCTGAAATTGGACCCCATAAAGATCCCTCAGTCGGTCATCGTGGTGGAAAGCGCTCTCAAGACGCCCACGCCAAATTCTTCTGACATTACGAAAGCGTTTCCGGCGGCCTCGTTGGAATTTGATGTTGCGGAGATCAAACCCAGCGCGCCGCCGGCGGCGGGTCCGGTACGGTTGGGTCTACAGATTCAACCGAGCGGCCGCGTCAACGTTACCGGCATGCCTTTGAGAACTTTGATCTTGCAAGCCTGGGGCATAGGCGCCGACATGCTCGTGGGAGCACCTAAATTCGTGGAAACGGACCGATACGACATCATCGCCAAGGCACCCGCCAACAGTATCCTTGCGGGCGTGCTCCCCGAGAACGCGCCAGCCGCGGCAAACCCTCCGATGGACACCGACACAGTGTGGGCAATGATCCGCCAGTTGATCACGGAGCGCTTCCAGATAAAGGCCCATATGGAGGAGCGTCCTGCGACCGCTTACGATCTTGTGGCCGTGAAGCCAAAGATGAAGAAGGCAGATCCATCCAGTCGCACGAAGTTTACCGAAGGGCCAGGAGCCGATGGCAAGGACCCGCGCAACGCCAACCCGGCGGCTGGCAGGCTGGTGACGGTTCAAAACATGACCATGGCGCAACTGGGCGAGAAGCTTCAGTACATCGCCGGCGGCTACATTCACAGCCCGGTCCTGGACAAGACCGGTCTTGAAGGCGGCTACGACTTTACCCTGAGCTTCAGCGCCGCGGGCATGGTCAATGGCGGTGGCCGAGCAGGTGGTGTTGTAGTTTTCTCGAACGGCGGTGGGCAGGTGACGCTCGCCTCGGGACCCGGGGGCGGTGGTAGCGACCCCTCCGATCCGAATGGTGCGATCTCGCTGTTCGACGCCATGGAGAAGCAACTCGGGATCAAGCTGGTCGAGGTGAAACGCCCGGTGTCCGTCCTGGTGATCGATCACATCGAGCAGAAACCGATTGATAACTAACCGGGGTGGGGAGGGCAGGTAGTATCCTGTACGACCTAGTGGGAGGACAGTCGGTGAGACGGCCGCGGAAGAACTTGGCTTTGCAGGCGATACACGAGTATTTAGCCAAAGGGAACGCGCTCGTTTTAGACCCGCGCGATACTGTCACGTACCTGGCAGCGATCAACAAACGGCCAGCACCATCTACAGCGGGCCCCGGGAAAACGAGAAGACCTCGACCTGATCAGGCCACTGCGGAAGAACGCGCAATCGGCGAGTAGGGTTTTGTCGGCCCTCCGTCGTTTTGCAGCGCAGATAAGGCCTGATTTATCTTGATGTTACCTTCGAACCCGCCAATATGCTCACCCACGATGGGTAGGCTCGGCTGTACCGAGGCCACCTCGAACGTTAGCGAGACACTTGGGTTCTGCGCCACCGGCTGGCGATAAATCCAGCCTTGCTGAACTGTCGCTGTGTCGAATCTGTCGTCTCGAGGTCTCGAAAGGGCGTTCTGTGACATTACTCCGTAAGTTCGCCGTCACATTAACTAACTTTGACGGAAACGTCTAGATTTGAGGAAGCGACCACGGATCGCCTCGAGACGCCGCATGAAGAATCAGGAGGGCTCAGTGCGCCCGGCCTCACGCAGGCGGCTTGGCTTCGGTGCTCGCCGCGGCGAATCGCGCGGCGAGCAAGTCCAAGCCAGGCGTTGGGCCGCTCCACCGCAACTCGTCCACATCCTCGAAAAGCGGGATGTCGGTGCGGAGAGTAGCGAGCGTTCGGAACAGCAGAGCCAAATCGCGCTCGCGTGAAAGCGTTGCTCCGAGGGTGCTCGCGCTGACGACGTTAACGTGCCAATCGTCCCAGTCCGCAGGGATCGATTCGAGATGTCCAAACTTGGCGAGAACCGCGGCCGTCGATTTCGCTCCCCAGCCAGGCAGTCCCGGATAACCGTCCGCCGCGTCGCCGACCAGCGCTAGGTAGTCGGGGATCGACGACGGTGGGACACCAAACTTTTGAATCACACCAGCCTCGTCACGTGTGACGCGGGTCCGGCGATCTAGTTGGACGATGCGCGTGCCGCTCACGCACTGCGCGAGGTCCTTATCCGGCGTGCAGATGATTACCTGATCGACGCGGTCGTCCCTTGCCGCCGCAACAGCCGCGGCCGCGAGCGCATCGTCGGCCTCGAACTTAACCATCGGCCAAACGACCACGCCGGCAGCCGTCAGGGTCTCTTCAAGCAATGGGAACTGCGCCAGCAGGTCGGGGTCGATGCCTTCGTCGGTCTTATAGCCCGGCCACAATTCATTGCGGAATGATTCGATGACGTGGTCGGTCGCGACCGCGATGTGCGTGGCTCCGCCTTTGATCATGCCTAGCACCGACGCAAGCACGCCTCTAACGGCGGCTATCTCGCGGCCGTCTTGATCGCGCGCGGACGGCAGCGCGTAGTAGTGCCGGAACAATTCGTATGTGCCGTCGATCAGGTGAATTTTCAACGGGCGCCTCCAGCACAACCGTATACCAGCGCGCGGTCTTGATCAAGATCGCCGATAAGCATGTGGTCCAGGATTTCACTCACCTGTCCGGACTGCCGCAAATGGGCGGTTTAAGTTGCTGGGCGACAGGCCGTCGGTATGGTCGGAGGCGCTCGCGGCGAACGGGCGTAACTCCCCGGGCGAGGAGGTCGCGGCCATTCGCGCAGTCAAGGTCGCCGACGTCAACCGGGTAGCGAAACAGGTCCTTGTGGAAACAGAACTCCGTGACGGGCATATTGAAACCGTTCCCGCCGGAGGTCCCACCTGCACAGGAAACTTTGCCGAGGCACTGACTGGTCTCCGTTATGGGATTTGGTCACCCGCGGACTCCTCCGAGTACGTTCAGCTCACGAATTTCAGTTACTACGCGACGCCTCCCGCGCTTTCCAGGGACGGTCGCATGGTCGCGTTCTTCCGCGACGGCGCGAGTTTTCAGGGAACGGGGCAGATCCCGGAGTCAACAGGTACGCCGGAGACTCCCTCATTTCCGTGTGCGCCGCAAGCTGGAAGCGGTCTGCGAACAGCGACTGCACCATCTGGCGGCATTGATCGTCGGTGACCGGACCGAGATGTTTGGGGTTCCATCCGACCCAGGTTGGGGCTGGAAGAAACAAGCTCGCCTTCCGCCACATTGCGGACTGGCAACGGGCACAGCGCATCTCCAACGGATGGGAGGCCAAACGAATTCACGCCAGACTCGACGACTTCGCCCGGCGCTGCTGTCCGATCTATCGCGACTTCGCCGCCGGATACCACTGGAGTGTGATCAGCGCGAGTAGGCCACTGACATCGTCTTTGGCAAGCAGGCAGATCCACAGGCGATCTGTGAAAACCTGGCGCGTACGGCGATTCATACCGTCAAGCCGGACAACATGCCCACTTTCCTCGGGCGCAAGCTCAGCCCGCAGTTCGAAGGCGAAATGGGGAACCGTTTCAACATCCGCACCGAAGGGACGCGGATCAAACACACCATGGGTCGGTATCCATCAAGCTATACGACAAGTTCGGCCTCATTCTGAGGATCGAGACCACGGTCAACGATCTGACCTTTTTCAGGCACTACCGGGAGGTAGAACACGGCGACGGCTCACGCCAAACCAAATGGGGCTGCATGCAGAAAACCATCTACAGTCTTCCGGCCTTGCGCGGACTGCTGGAAGCCGCCAACCGGCGCTACCTTGAGTTTCTCTCGGCGATTGAAGATCCCCGCGCAAGAAGAAACAAACTCGACAAACTTTCCCGGCAGCTCGAACAGGAAGGCCGGCGCTACTCCGGTTTCAACCTATTCGACTCGGACGATGAGACCCTGCTCTGTTCCATCGTCCGCGGCGAGTTCAACATCAGCGGCCTACAGAACAAAACGCTCCGCCACCACCTGCCGGAACTCAGCAGCAGCCAGGTTTCGCGGCTGCTCAAACGGCTTCGAACCCATGGACTCATGAAAAAGGTCGGCCGCACATACAAGTACTACGTGACGCCCTTCGGCAGGAAGTGGTCGCTACTGCTCTCAAACTCCGGGAACTTGTCATCATCCCGCAACTCGCCCTCGGGCTCGCCTAATCCTGATGTTTCCTGCCGGAAAATATCAGAATCTTAAGCCCTCGTCACGCTGGGTTGCGAAAGGCGCTTGCCGATATGGGCGCCTTCGGGTTATAAATACTCTTGTTCTGGTTCAGCTCCGTTGGCCGGTTTTGAACTGGCCACGTACGCCCCGGGTTTTCAGGTGGCCGCGTGGTGATCGACAGAAAGAGGAGAATCCATGTCAGTCGTCGATGACCTCAAGAAGATTGGCGGAGAAGTAGAGGTGCAACACGGTGCTTTCAATCAGAGATCTTTCCGGGGAGATACAGTCAGCGTTGATGGCGTGAGCCTTACAGGCGGCTATTGCGCCGGCGTGGTCCTGGACTGGGCTCGCCGTGTGCTTCTAAGTGCATCCGACCGCGATCAAAAGTATCTGAACTATTCAACGACCAACTCACAAGCCAGACGCGCCGCAACCCTCGAGCGCATGGCCAAGGCATACGCCGGCCAGGGGGGCCACTATATCACCGGGGACACCTTCAAGGTTCAGGCTCTGAACTTGCTGAACCAGCTCAAGGTCTCTGGCGAAGAAACCTTTCAGAGCTATGGAACCGGCGTTCCGGTGACGAATGACGGCGCAGTGCTGTTCAAGAAGTTTTGGCAAATCCCAGGCGCTCCTAATACGATCTTCGCGAAATTCAACCTTGCTAAGGAACCAGCTGGAGTACTAACGTACACAAACATCCAAACGCTCATAGACAATTTAACGCCAAGGCCGGATGCTCAGCATAGCCCGCTCAGTGTGGACGGGCGCCATTGGGAAACTTTTGCCGCGGAACTCGACGAAGATTTTGCTCTGCAACGAAC
Organism: Bryobacteraceae bacterium; assembly: GCA_036489835.1. GTDB lineage: Bacteria > Acidobacteriota > Terriglobia > Bryobacterales > Bryobacteraceae > Palsa-187. The sequence continues at coordinate 5,535 of DASXEY010000073.1, forward strand.
CAGCAGAGGCAGAGACGCCACCAATAAACCGTTTAGCAACCTGAGAGTGGTCAGTTCAAGACCCGAGCAAAACTACGCCGGCGGCGGCCAATGGTTGGGTGTATTAATGGCTAACGGTTTGCAGGAAAACTGCTGCAGCGTCGTGGGCTTTGCCCCATCGAATGGGGGGAACGGGCATGCAGTAGCGGTGCATCAAAAGGGAGTCAACGAATTCATTTTCTTCGACCCGAACTATGGGGCTTTTCGTTATACGCGGGAGAATCTTAAAAACTGTTTCCAGCACCTGTTTTGGACTCCGTACATTCAGGCCGCTACAGGCGTTCTGGATGGCACGAAAGCCGTGTACCTTCGTCGTGAGACAATAAACCATCCACCGGAAGGACTCTGGAACAAAATGGGTTACACGATCTTTGCGAATAAGTACGCCTAGTGTAGTGGGTCATAAGTGCAAGCCTGTACTAGAGACTCCTTAGAGGAGAGAGGCGCTCTCCCATGCGCGTTGCACCCAAGGTTGAATTGAGTCCCGAGCAGGCAGTCGTATTGGAGCAGCGAAACCGAGGACGTTCCCTGGCAGCACGTGTGGTGCAATGTGCGCGGATTATCCTGCTTGCCGCGGGCGGGAAACAGGATAGAGAAATCGCCTCTGAATTGCAGATCAGCGTGCAGAAATCGCTTTCCAATGCGGCATCGTGGGTCTGGAGAAGGACGCGACCCGCCCGGTCCGTGCGCCAAGCCAATCAGCTCCTCCGATAACTGCGATCTGTCGCTTTGGAGAAACAGCGAAGGCCGCACCGCTAGAAGGTTCCTGGAAACCGCGCCCAATCATTCCCGTCCGGCTACTTGTGTCGTGGCAGCCGATATCGACGCCGAGGATCAGCCGGAGCGCACGCCACAGAAGGGACAGTAAGGAACTCCGGCAAGTAAACATTGGGCAATAGCCATTCTCAGCGATGTGATACAGCGTGCAGGCGTCGCCGGGCCACAAAGGGTTGTGCGAGGCAAACACGAATGGGTTTGCGCGGAACTCGTTATTCAATTCCTGCGACCTGGCCGGTCTCCGCTATGAACTTTGATGCTTCCGAATGCGCGCTGGCAGCCCAATACCGGAGAGTATACAGCATGCCGCCTCGGGCACTCTTGCGGCCAACCAGAGCCTGTTCTATGGGATGGGAGCGTGCCGCAACTGCAACTCGGCACGTCTTGCTTTTTGCCTCGGTAGCCAGAACGCGGACGGTGACTTTGCGAACGCCATGCCCCCGATTGGCGCGTCCCGAGGTCTGTCTCCCAAAAAAGTTCTTAACCTCAAAGGACCTGTGATATGATCGACGAGACACCGAAGTAAGGAGGGTTCCGTGGCTAGAGAAAGCACCCAGAAAAAACTTGAGCGTGTACGCCCGCCCAGAGTTCAGGTCAGCTATGACGTGGAAATCGGCGGTGCAATCGAACTGAAAGAAATTCCTTTCGTGATGGGCGTTTTGGCCGACCTGAGCGGTCAGCCGAAAGAAGCCTTGCCGCGGCTGAAGGATCGACGATTCGTCGAGATCACGCCCGACAACTTCGACTCCGTGCTCGACAGCATGAAGCCGCATCTGGCATTCAGCGTCGAAAACAAATTGAGCGAAGATTCCAATGCAGGGCAGCTCAAAGTGGACCTGAACTTCAAGAGCATGGAAGACTTTGAACCTGAAAACGTCGCCAAGCAAGTGAAGCCCCTCAGGGAACTGCTGGAACTGCGCACGAAGCTTTCTGACCTGCGCGGCAACCTTCAGACCAACGAAAAGCTGGACGAGCTTTTATTGGACGCGGTTTCGAACACCGACAAACTGAACAAGCTCAAGGGCGAGTTGGGCATCGAGGGAAAGAAGGAGGCATAGTTCCATGGCGAACCCAAAGGCAGCAGCGGGGCCGGCGGCTCCAGCAGCGCAAGCCGCGCAGACCGTTGCGGCGGAAAGCAGTCTGCTCGATCAGATCGTCGAGAGTACGAGCGCCGGAGTGGCTCCCGAGCAAAAGGAGCGCGGCAAAGATCTCATAAAAGAATTCGTCGCGCAGGTGTTGCAGGGCGAGATGACGGTTTCGCGCGACACCGAGGCGATGATCAACGCCCGCATCGCGCAACTCGACCATCTGCTGTCGATTCAGCTCGCCGAGGTGATGCACCACCCGGAGTTCCAGAAACTGGAGGGAAGCTGGCGCGGATTGCAGTATCTGATCCGCAACTCCGAGTGCACTCCGATGCTGAAGGTCCGCGTGCTAAACGTCTCAAAAAAGGACTTGGGCCGGGACTTACAACGCGCTCCGGAGTTCGATCAGAGTGCGATTTTCAAGAAGGTGTATGAAGAGGAGTATGGGGTGTTCGGCGGCGAACCGTTCGCGGCCCTGCTCGGCGATTACGAGTTCAGCAAGAGCTTTGAGGATCTGGAACTGCTCGACAACATGTCGCACGTGGCGGCGTCAGCGCATGCGCCGTTCCTGACTGCGGCGAATGCGAACCTGCTGAATCTGGATAGCTTCACCAACCTGGGCCAGCCTCGCGATTTGGCCAAGATTTTCGATACCACCGAATACGCAAAGTGGAAGGGATTCCGGCAGAGCGAAGATTCGCGATACGTTGGAATGTGCGTACCGCATATCCTGATGCGCGTGCCTTATGGCAAGGAGACCCGGACGGTCGAGGCCTTCAACTACGAAGAAGGCGTGGACGGCTCCGATCACTCCAAATATCTCTGGGGCAATGCGGCGTATGCGCTGGCGACAAGACTGACCAATGCATTCTCGCTCTATGGCTGGTGCGCGGCGATCCGCGGCGTGGAAGGCGGCGGACTCGTGGAAGGCCTGCCGACGCACGCGTTCCGTACGGACGATGGCGACGTGGCGCTGAAGTGCCCGACGGAGATCGCGATTACCGATCGCCGTGAAAAAGAACTGGCGGACCTCGGTTTCATCCCGCTGGTGCATTGCAAGGGCACGGATTACGCGGCGTTTTTCAGCGTGCAGTCGTCGCAGAAGCCGCGCATCTACGATCAGGAGTCGGCGAATGCCAACGCCCGGCTCTCGACGCAGTTACCCTACATCTTCGCGGTCTCGCGCTTTGCGCATTACCTGAAGTCGATGATGCGCGACAAGATCGGAAGCTTCATGTCGCGCTCGCAGTGCGAATCGTTCCTCAATAATTGGATTCAGCATTACGTGACGCCGAACGACAACGCCGGAATGGTGCTCAAGGCGAAGTGCCCGCTCCGGGAAGCGCGCGTTGAAGTCGTGGACGTTCCTGGAAAGCCTGGCGCTTACCGCGCCGTTGCTTTCATGCGGCCTCACTTCCAGTTGGACGAACTCTCGGTTTCTTTGCGGCTCGTAGCTGAGCTTCCGCCTCCGGCGAAGTAGTTCCGGAAGGCGGAGCTAAAGGCTTGCGTCGTTGATTGGCAATCTAAAACGTAAAACAAAAACGAAACGAGGATACTCAATCTATGGCAGTTGAAATGTTTCTAGATATTGACGGCGTCCAAGGCGAGTCGCAGATCAAGGGTTTCGAGAACAAGATCGACATTTTCAGCTACAGCCTGGGCGCGTCGAACCCGACAAGCGTGGCCACCGGCTCAGGTAGCGGCGCAGGTAAAGTCGATATCAGCTCAATGTCCATCCAGAAGATTGTCGACAAGGCGACGGCGACGCTATTCGACGCTTGCTGCATGGGTACGCACTTCGATAAGGGTACGCTGACGGTTCGCGAGGCCGGCGGAAACGCACCCATTAACTACCTGGTGATGGACTTCACGCAGATTTTCATCGACTCCGTCTCCTGGGGCGGGGCGGCGGGCGGGGGTAAACCGAGCGAGTCAGTCTCTTTCTCTTTCGCCTCGATCAACATAACGTATCTTATTCAAACGGCCACGGGCGATTCCCAAGCGGGAGGGTCTGCGTTCTGGAATCTCCAGAAGAATACAAAGGACGCAAGTTGAAAACTGAGGATCTGTTTCGCGAAGGGAAGTTGGAAGAAGCGATCCAGCTACTTGGGTCGGAGCTTCGCGACGATCCTGCGAACGCCAAGAAAAGGACTTTCCTGTTCGAGCTGCTCTGCTTCGCCGGTGAATACGACCGGGCGGAGAAGCAGCTCGACCTGCTTGGCGACCAGAATAAGGATGCCATGCTGGCGAGCCTGCTGTATCGTGGGGCGATCAGCGCGGAGCGCACCCGCCAGGATATGTTCCAAAACGGCAAGCTGACTCCGCCCGTCCTGGATCCGCCCAAGGTGAGCGGGACGCTGAACGGGAAGCCTTTTGAATCGATTTCCGACGCCGATCCGCGGGTTGGTTCCCGCCTTGAAGTAATTGCGGGCGGGGATTATCTGTGGATCGGTTTCGAGCATGTGGCGCATCTCAAAATGGAAGCCCCCAAACGCGTGCGGGATTTGATCTGGATTACGGCCCGCCTGCAAACAGGCCCATCCTTCAAAGGGCAGGATCTGGGCGAGGTATTGCTCCCTGCGCTAACGCCGGAAGCGGTAGCGAGCGACGAGCCGGATGTCCGTTTGGGGCGCGTTACGGAGTGGGTTCGGGATGAGAGTGGCCTCGAATTCCCGCTTGGGCGGAAGATCCTGCTCGTGGATGGCGCGGAGATTCCGCTGCTTGATGTGCGCACGCTTGAGATTCAAACGGCGAGCGTCGCTTCGCCATAGCCCATGCCACTCAGTGATGAGCTTTTACAGCCGCTCCCAGGGGACAACCCTAGCGGCGTAAACCTGTATTCAACTCCCTTGTTTGCAGAAGTCCGTGAGGCGCGGCGCCAGGACGACACAGGCCCGCAAGGGCTGTGGGAGCGGGACGTCAAGCTGGCGGACTACGACACGGTAATCCGCCTCACAACCGGCGCGCTTCGCAATAAGACTAAAGACTTATTCTTGGCCTCGTGGTTGGCCGAAGCGCTATTGAATAAGCAAAGCTTCGCGGGATTGAACGATGGGTTGAAGCTGATGCTTGGCTTGCTCGACCAGTTTTGGGACACGGTTTATCCGGAACTGGAGGACGGCGACGCGGAGCTTCGTGCTTCTCCGCTCGAGTGGTTCGGAAATTACCTCGAGCCCAGCAAGGGATCGTCGCCGGCGCTCGCCGTGAAGACCGTGCCGATCGCTACGGATGGGTTGAACTGGCTTCGCTACTCAGAATCTCGCACGGTTCTCGCGCAGGATGTGGCCAAAACGACTGAAGCCAAGGCGGCTCGCGAGAAAGCAATTAAGGAAGGCAAACTCGCACCTGAAGAAGCCGACAGCTCCGTAGATCAGAGCCCCAAAGCATTTTACGTCAAGCTCCACAAAGATATCGCGGAGTCGCTTAAGCTTCTGAAGGACCTCGAGGCGCTGTCGGACGAGAAATTTGGAAGTGTGGCGCCCAGCTTCGGCAAGTTGCGGGCGGGAGTGACGGAAGTCGCGACGACGGTCGGAATTATCCTGAAGAAAAAACGGGAGCTGGAGCCGGATACCGAAGAGGAGGTTGCGGCGGAGGCAACGGAAACTGTCGAAGCCGTGGCTGACGCGGGACCATCCTCCCTTGGCGAGATCCGCAATCGCGACGATGCCGTCGCCCATGTTCTTGCCGGCGTCCAGTATCTGCGGAGTAACGAACCTTACAGTCCAGCTGCCTACCTGGTCGCCCGCGGTTTGCGATGGGGCGAACTTCGCTCTGCCGGACCAACACCCGACCCGAAGGCTCTGGCAGCCGCGCCGATCGATCTCAGAATGCAGATCAAGGCCCTGTCCGTCGAAGGCAAATGGCTGGAACTGCTGGAAGCGTGCGAACGGGCTTCTTCCATGGCGTGCGGCCGCGGCTGGCTGGATATGCAGCGCTACGCGATTCGCGCCTGCGAAGAGCTGGGAGAGCCGTATCAAGCTCTTGCGCGCGCTCTCAAGTCCGAGCTGCGCGCCCTCCTGCTCGATTACCCGCGACTTCCGGAGATGTTCCTTATGGACGATACGCCGACCGCTAATCTCGAGACGCAGAAGTGGCTTCGCACCAAAGTACTGAACTCCGACCGGCTGCTCAATCCGCTTCCTGGAACGCAGAACGGGGATGGCGGTGGAGTGTATGAGCGTGCACTTGAGGCCGCGAACTCCGGAAATGCCGCGGAGGCGATCGAAACGCTGACGCGTGAACTTTCGCAAAGCGATTCAGGCCGCAGCCGATTCCTGAGAAGAGTGGAACTGGCGCAGTTGCTGATGGCGATGGACAAAGATGCAGTGGCCTATCCGATTCTAAAAGTGCTGGTCCAGGAGCTCACGGACCGAAAGCTGGAGGAATGGGAATCCCACGCGCTGGTGGCGCGGACACTGTCGCTGATGTACAAATGCATGGCGAAGCTCAAGGTGGACACGGCTCAGATGGCGGATCTGCACACGCGGATCTGCAAGCTGGACGTCGCGCACGCGCTCAGCTGCCTGGAGTAGCGCATGGCCAGGAAACCCGCGGACAGCCCGGTTACGGTTTCGGTGTTCGATCGGTTGATCGATCAGGAGCCGAAGATCAGAGCGGAAGCTCCGCCGACCCGTCTTCAATCGATGCGTGAGCTGAAGACCGCCCTGCGGCGCGACCTCGAATGGCTATTGAACACCCGCCAGCCGCTTGATCCGCCTCCCCAGGGCGCGTCGGAACTGCCGCGCTCCTTGTACAACTACGGCCTGCCGGACATCACCTCCATGGGTCTTTCTACAACCGCTGACCGGACCAAGCTGGCGCGTATCATGGAAACGGTGCTTGCAAATTTTGAGCCGCGTCTGGCGAATGCCAAAGTGAAGTTCGTCCAGAGCGGCGAGGGCAAGACGCATATGCTTCGTTTCGTGATCGAAGGGCTGCTGAGGGTGGATCCCGCGCCGGAGTATGTCACCTTCGATACAGTGCTGGAGCTGGTAACCGGCGCCTACGATGTAAAGGGAGACGCAGGTGCGCGATGAACTGCTCGCCTACTACGAGCGCGAGCTGACGTTCCTGCGCCAATTGGGCGCCGAGTTTGCCGAGAAGTATCCCAAGGTGGCGAACCGGCTGGTGCTTGAGGCGGATCGCTGCGAAGATCCGCATGTAGAGCGGCTGCTGGAAGGCTTCGCGTTTCTGGCCGCGCGCGTGCACTTGCGCATCGATGATGATTTTCCGGAAATTTCGGAGTCGCTGCTCAGCATTCTGTATCCGCATTACATCCGCCCGATTCCGTCGATGACCGTGGTCGAGTTTCACCTGGATCCTAACGAAGGCAAGATGACCAGCGGGTTCAAGGTCGATGCGGGATCGGTGCTGTATTCGCGGCCGGTGGGCGGGATCCCGTGCAAATTTCGAACCGCGCACGACCTGACGATGTGGCCGGTCACGATCACCGAAGCGCAATGGCGTCCGCCCGATCAGCTTCGTCCGGAAATCCAGGCTCCAGACGCGGTTGCCGTGTGCAGCCTGAAGCTCGCCTGCCTGCCGGATGTGAACTTCAAGGCACTGCCCCTGTCCAGTCTTCAATTTTTTCTAAGCGGCGAAAGCACCCTGGTACACACGCTTTATGAGCTTCTGTTCAATAGCTGTACGCGCATCATCCTGCGCGATCCGCGCCCGGAATCGCGCGTGGCCCCGGTGCACCTTCCGGCAAGCGCGCTGCGGCCGGTAGGATTCCGCGAGGAAGAGGCGCTGTTGCCCTCGCCGCGGCGATCTTTCGCAGGATATCGGTTGCTGCAGGAATATTTCGCATTGCCCGAGCGCTTCTTCTTTATCGAGCTGACGAATCTTGAGCCGCTGGCCGCGTTTGAATCGGAAGTCGAAATTCTGTTCATGATCGGACCGTTCGAGAGAAACGACCGGTATCAGCCGCTGGAACTCGGCGTCAACGCGAAGACATTCCGCCTGAACTGCTCGCCGATTGTGAATCTCTTTCAGCAGACCGCGGAGCCCATCCTGCTGGACCAGACGCGTTATGAATATCCTGTCATCCCGGACGTGCGGCGCCGCGGAAGCATGGAAGTGTTTTCAATCGATCAGGTCTACAGTTCCAATCCCAACACGCGCGAGATCACGGATTATGAGCCGTTTTATTCGCTGCGCCATGTCCGCTCGCGGGACGCTGGCAAGACCTTCTGGCACGCAACCCGGCACGCCGCCACCAAAAAGGGCGACGCCGGCAGCGACGTCATGATCAGTTTGCTCGACCTGTCGGGACGGCACGCGCGTCCGGATTCGGATGCCCTGACCGCAAAAATCACCTGCACGAATCGCGATCTGCCGTCGCAGTTGCCCTTTGGCGAGGAGCGCGGCGATTTCGAGCTGGAAGGTTCGTCGATGATCAAGCGCATCGTGTCGCTGCGGAAGCCGACGCCTTCGCTACGCCCGGCCTTCGACCGAAGCTTGCTCTGGCGCAAGATATCGCACTTCTCGCTGAATTATTTGTCCCTGGTGGAAGAGGGCAGAGAAGCGCTGCAGGAGATTCTGCGGCTGTACAACTACTCGGAATCGGTGTATTTGGAACGTCAGATCGACGGGATACGTTCGGTGCAGAGCCGCCGGCATTTCGCTCGCGTCGTCACCGAGTTGAGTGTCTCGTTCGTTCGCGGAACCCGCGTTGAAATAGAAATCGACGAGGATCAGTTCGTGGGCGGAGGCGCCTACCTTTTCGCGTCGATTCTCGAATATTTCCTGGGCCTCTACGTATCCATGAACAGCTTCAGCCAACTGGTGGTGCGGACGCCGCAGAGGAAGGAGGTGCTTCGGGAATGGCAGCCGCGCGCGGGCCAGAAAATCTTGCTTTGATGAGTTCGGAGCTTGCTGAACTGCTGCGCAGCAACCCCTGGAGCTTCGACTTCTTCCAGGCAGTGCGCCTTCTTGAGCGGATCCATCCGGACCGCGAGCCGGTGGGCAAGTTTTCGGTCCCGTCGTCGGAAGCCGCGAAATTCCGCTCGCACGCGTCCACCGCGTTTCCGGCGAGCGAAATTCAGTCTCTGCGCGATACCGACGACACCCAGGCCCTTGTCGAAGTGAATTTCATGGGGCTATTCGGCCCGCAGGGAGTTCTGCCGCTGTACTATACCGAACTGATCGCGGAGCGCGCGCGGGTTCGGGACACCGCGCTGATCGACTTTCTCGACATCTTTAACCACCGTCTGATTTCGCTCTTCTACAGGGCGTGGGAAAAATACCGCTTTCCGATCGCATATGAACGCGGCGACCTCGATCAGACGGGCCGGCGTCTTCTCGATTTGATCGGACTGGGAACCCCCGGCCTTCAGGACCGGCAGCGTGTGGCCGATGACGCCCTGATGTTTTATTCGGGATTGCTTTCGCAGCAGCCGCGCTGCGTCGCGAATCTGGAGAACCTGCTGGCCGATTACTTCGAGGCGCCTGTGGAAGTGGAGCAGTTTGTCGGCGCATGGTATAAACTTGACGAGTCGACGCAGTTTTGTATGACGGAAGGGACGGATATTTCCGAGCAACTCGGCTTCGGCGCAGTGGTCGGAGATGAGGTGTGGGACACGCAGGGACGTGCACGAATTCAAATAGGTCCGTTGCGGATGCAGCGCTATTTGGATTTTTTGCCCAGCGGCACGGCCTATGCCCCGTTACGCGCGCTTACGGAATTCTACGCGGGCGGCGAGATTGATTTTGAAGTGCAATTGATTCTCGATCGCAGGGATGTGCCGTCCTGCGAACTCGGCTCGGAAGGGGAAGCGGCTCCGCGCCTGGGGTGGCTTACCTGGGCGCGAACTAAAACCATGAGCCGCGACCCTGGTGAAACGATTTTGCCGCTTTAATTTGAAGCAGGAGGATGATAGATGGCCGTTAATTTAAAGTCTTTGATTGGCAAGCTTGACGATGCCACGCGCAATTGCGTGGAAGCCGCGGCGGGACTGTGCCTTTCCCGCACGCACTATTCGATCGAGATAGAGCATTACCTCCTGAAGCTGCTCGATTCGCCCGATGGCGATTTTCTTCCCATTCTGCGGCGTTTTGAAGTAGATCGCAGCCGGCTCACCACGGATCTGGGCCGCTGCCTGGACCGGCTCAAGTCCGGCAACGCCCGGACTCCGTCGCTTAGTCCGTCGCTGGTAAAGATGTTGACCGAGGCTTGGACCGCAGCTTCGCTCAGTTTCGGAGCCGCGAAAGTTCGTAGCGGTCACACGATTCTCGCGCTGGTTTCGAGCGAGGAACTCGCGCGGCAAATCCATGAATCCAGCCGGGAGTTGCAGAAGATCGATGCCGCTTCGCTAGAAAAAGAATTTGCGGCCATCACCGCCGGGTCGCACGAGGAAGCGTCGGCGAGCCCGGATGCTGCCGGTTCGACGCCCGATGCGCCGAAGGCCGGCGGCAAGACTGCGAACCTCGATCAGTTCACGATCAATCTGACCGATCGCGCCAAACAAGGCAAAATCGATCCGGTACTCGGTCGCGACTTCGAGATTCGCCAGTTGGTCGACATTCTGTTGCGGCGCCGGCAGAACAACCCGATCCTGACCGGCGAGGCAGGCGTCGGAAAGACCGCCGTGGTGGAGGGCTTCGCGCTCCGAATCGCGCTGGGCGACGTTCCGCCGCCATTGAAAAACGTCAGTGTCCGCACCCTCGATCTTGCGCTGCTTCAGGCCGGCGCTGGAATCAAGGGCGAGTTCGAGAACCGGCTCAAAGGATTGATCGAAGAGGTGAAATCGTCGCCGACGCCGATTATTCTGTTCATCGACGAAGCCCACACGATGATCGGGGCCGGAGGACAAGCCGGACAGAACGACGCGGCTAACCTTTTAAAGCCGGCTCTGGCGCGCGGGGAACTGCGCACCATCGCCGCCACGACGTGGTCTGAGTACAAGAAATACTTCGAGAAGGATCCCGCCCTGACACGCCGCTTTCAGGTGGTTAAAGTAGAGGAACCGGCTGAGCATCAGTGCGTCATCATGCTCCGAGGCATTGTCGGCGCTCTCGAAAAACATCACAACGTCCGCATTCTGGACGAAGCCGTCATCGCCGCCGTGCATCTTTCGAGCCGGTACCTGGCCGAGCGCCAGCTTCCCGATAAAGCCGTCAGCGTGCTTGATACCGCCTGCGCGCGGCTTTCGTTGAGCCAGGAGGCGACTCCCGCGCCGATTGAAGACGCGACGCGCCAGCTCGATTCGCTCGAGGTTCAGGAGCGTGTTCTTTCGCGAGAATCGGCCGCGGGCGCAGACCACGCGGAGCGTCTCGCCGAAATCGTGAAGCGCAAAGCCGAAGTGAAAGCGCAACTCGCGACGCTACAGGAGAAATGGGGCAAGATCCGCGACTTAGTGGTAAAACTTCGCGATCTTCGCACCAAGCTCGAAGGAACCGCCCTTGCGGCGGGCGCGGCGGCATCGCAAGCATCGTCCACCGGTTCCGCGGAAACCAGTTCCGCGCGCGAAGAAATGTCGCGTCTGCAGAGCGAACTGGATCGGATCCAGGGCGAGAATCCGTTGATGCGCGTCTGCGTCGATGCGCAGATCATCGGCGAAGTGCTTTCGGGCTGGACCGGCATTCCGGTCGGCAAGCTGATGAAAGACGAGATCGCGATGGTCCTGGAGCTCGAATCGCATTTGGGACGCCGGCTGATCGGACAGACGCATGCGCTCCAACTTATCGCCGAACGCGTGCGCACCTCGCGTAGCAGTCTCGACGATCCGGGCAAGCCGATCGGCGTGTTCATGCTGGTCGGGCCGAGTGGCGTGGGTAAGACCGAAACGGCTCTCTCTCTCGCAGACCTGCTCTATGGGGGCGAGCGCAACCTGATCACCATCAACATGTCGGAGTTTCAGGAAGCTCACACGGTTTCGACGCTCAAGGGCTCGCCTCCAGGCTACGTCGGCTACGGAGAGGGCGGCGTTCTGACCGAAGCTGTTCGGCGTCGTCCGCACTCGGTGGTGCTGCTTGACGAGGTAGAAAAAGCGCATCCAGACGTGCTGGAGCTGTTCTATCAGGTATTCGACAAGGGCAATATGGAGGACGGCGAAGGCCGCGAAATCGATTTCAAGAACACGATCATTCTTCTCACCACGAACGCGTGTACGGACCAGATCGCAAAGCTGACGGCCGATCCGGAGACAACGCCCAGCCCGGAGGGATTGGTTAAGGCCATCAAGCCAGAGCTCAATAAGATTTTCAAGCCCGCGTTTCTAGGGCGCATGGTGATCATCCCGTACTATCCGGTTCGGGATGAGGTGCTTAAGCAGATCGTGCGGCTGAAACTCGGCAAGATCCAGCGCCGTCTTCTGGAAAATCATCGCATCGAACTGGTACACGACGAGGCGCTCATTTCTGAAGTCGCCAACCGCTGTACGGAAGTCGAGAGTGGAGCGCGGAACGTCGATAACATTTTGACGAACACCCTTCTGCCCGATATTTCGCGGCGCATTCTCGCCAGCCTCGCCGAGGGCCAGAAACTGTCGGCGATTCACGTGTCGATTGGCGAAAACGGGCAGTTCGTCTACGCATAAAGAGAGTGTCGGATCTAACGCAATCGGATCGCCTGATCCAAATCACGACTCCGCTGGGCCCCGATGTGCTGGTCCCGCGTAGCTTTGAAGGAACGGAGGAGATCTCGCGTCTGTTCGAATACCGGCTCGTTCTGGCCTCTGAAAACGGATCCATCGACCCGACAGCGATTGTCGGAAAACGCGTGACGGTTTCAATTTTCCAGTCCGACCTGCAGACCAACCGGTATTTCGACGGCTTCGTCTCGCATTTCACGAAGCTGCCCCGGCGTCCGCCGCATCGCCTCTTCTATGAGTATGAAATCAGGATGGTGCCGTGGACCTGGTTTCTCACGCGCACTACCAACTGCCGTATCTTTCAGGAAAAGACCGTTCCGCAGGTGATTGAACAGATCTTTCAGGATTTCAGCTTTACCGATTACCAGCCCCAATTCACGGGGACGCATAATCCGTGGACCTATTGCGTTCAATATCGGGAAACGGCCTTCGATTTTATTTCCAGGCTCATGGAAAAGGAAGGCATTTTCTACTTTTTCAAGCACGAAGATGGGAAGCACACGATGATGCTTGGCGATAAGAGCTCGGTTCATCAGGATTGCCCGTATCAATCCACGATGGGCATCGAGCCGGCTACGGGCTATCTCCGTGACGTGGATACCGTTCACACCTGGGAAAGGCATTATCAGTACCGGTCCGGTAAATGGGCGCAGACGGATTACAACTTCGAGACTCCCACGACAAGTCTGTTGACGAACGAATCCACCGTGATTTCCCTCGATAAGATCCAATCGTATGAGTTGTTCGACTACCCTGGCGTATACGACAACAAGGGCGACGGAGAGTCCCTCACAAAACTTCGCATGGAAGAGGTGGAGATTGCCTTCGATACCGCCCGCGGTGAAAGCGATTGCCGTTCGTTTGCCGCCGGATTCAAGTTTACTCTCAAGGACCACGAACAGACGGATCAGAATCAGCCTTACACGCTGCTCTCCGTGGCGCACAGCGCCGGCCAAGGATCCTTGTACGGTGGCGAGGGCAATGAAAAGGCTAGTTATCAGAACAGTTTCGAATGCTTCCCTTCGTCGGTTGAGTTCCGCGCGCAGCGCCAAACGCCGCGCCCGATCGTGCACGGATCCCAGACCGCGGTAGTCGTGGGACCATCCGGCGAAGAAATCTACACCGATAACTACGGCCGCGTGAAGGTGCAGTTTTTCTGGGACCGCCTCGGCGTCAAGGACGAGAACAGCTCCTGCTGGATCCGCGTCTCGCAGCCTTGGGCCGGAAAGAACTGGGGAGCCGTCTGGATTCCACGCATTGGCCAGGAGGTGGTGGTCGATTTCCTTGAAGGCGATCCGGACCGCCCGCTGATTGTCGGGCGCGTCTACAACGAACAACAGACCGTTCCGTATGCCCTTCCCGCCAACTCCACGCAAAGCGGCTTCAAGAGCCGCAGTTCCAAGAGCGGCGGGAGCTCCGATTTTAACGAGCTGCGATTTGAAGACAAGACAGGCAGCGAGGAGATTCATATACAAGCGCAAAAGGACATGACAATTCTCATCAAGCACGATGAGACCACCACCATCAATAATGACCGGACAGAGACGGTCAGTCAGAACGAAACTGGAAACATCGGGCAGAAGCGCGATTGGACCATCGGCACCCAGGATAAACTGACGGTTGGGGAGAAGCAGGCGATTTCGGTGGGTCAGGAAATCGATATCCAAGCCGGAATGAAGATCAGTATCCAGGCGGGCGCGCAGATTCAAATTACCTGTGGCGGCAGTTCCATCACTATGAATCCAGGCATGATCACCATTCAGGCGCCGCTCGTCAAGATTAACTGAAGGAGTTGCAGGGCGATCGGCGCTGGAGCCCGCCGGACGATGTTACGGCCTAAGCGCCCCAGCGCCCCGCCAGGACCGCAATGGGATCCGCGATCGAGTGAAATCGCACCAGCATCGCGACGTCCGTGTTTTTCATCGCAGCCAACGCCATCAAGCCTTGATCGTGGATGAACTCGATCTGACGATCGGTGAGCAGAACTTCGGTGCAAGGCTGCGATTCCATCTCCCCCTCGGCTTCAAAGGAATGACACGGCAGCCCGTCGATTTGTCGTACCGTTCCGGGGCGGAGACTCCATCCAGCCTCGTTGAACGCCCGGCCCAGCAACAGGGCGCAGACGAATGCCGGGTTTGCCCACAGGTACTCGTTGTGCGGGGGGCGGCCGGAGGTTTCTTCGAAGGGAAAACTCTCAATCGCGTAGGTCTCGCTTCCGTAAGGCATGCGCGCGAGGAATCGCGGGAGAGCTAAACCGATCCAGCGCGCGTCGGAGGATGCGCGCAGTGCGTGCCATTCCGAGTCTTCGGAAGCGCCATCGGGCGGCACCGACTCGGCGATAAAGGGCGCTCCCAAACGATGGGCGAGTGCGCCGAGTTTTCCCAGCAACGCTACATCGCTCACCGAACGATCGAATGTGTAATTGGCGGCGATGAGGGCCCAGGGCTGCGCGCCCAGGGGTAGATCGTCCAGACTGCGCTCAACCTCCTGGCGGGTCACGTCGAGGATGTGGAGGCTAAGGACGCCGTCGGTATCAAGGCCTCGCACCAGCATATCGATCCCCCTCCATGCCGCTTCAAGCGCTTGAAACCGGGGGTGATGGAGGATGGCTCGCATCGTAGAGGAATGGGAAGAATGACTGTGCTCTATGGCGGAGCGGTCTTCGCGGGGCTCCAGGTATGGCGCAACCACCCGATCGATGACCGACTGGAGGCCATCTTTAGATTTGGAAGGCCGTGTGACGTCGCTTTCCTCCACGATCTCATCCAAAAGGCTCCCAGAGGTGAGCCGCGCGACATCTGATTCGATAGATTCGACCGAAGAACGTGTCGCGGCAACAGGCGGCGCAGCGCGTGGAGGGGGCGGAGACTCGCGGAACAACTCGCAGCGAGCGAAGATGGCGTCCGGCTCAAAGTCAGATAGCGCGGCGAACGTCAGGGTCTCGGCGGCCGGGGTCAATCGTATAGCGGCCCGCACGCCCATTTTTTGCAAAACGTCGTCGAAGTTGTCGCGGTCGATTCTTTGCGGCCGGCGCTCCGCCAGGGTGGGACGATGTTCCCGTCCGCTGAAATCGCCGACGATAAGGATACGGAACGGATCGTCCGGCCCGGCTTCGACCGGCTCCGCCTCCGGCTGTACATTCACACTTCCCGCACTCAGCACTACGGAACTCAAATCTCTTGATGGCATATTCGATCTCGTTCCAATAGCTTATCGTTTTGAGCACGCGTGTTGTGGGCCGGACTGTGTTTAGATAGCGTAGAGGGAATATGAAGAGATTGCAGCCCGTGATCTGGGCGAAGGGCACGTTTCTAACGCCGCAGCACCTGCAGTGTCAGGACCGTTTCATCGAAGACACGCTGCAATTTCACACCGAGTCTCTGAACTTCCGTCCGTGGGGATTCCAGCGCCTTGAAATCGATCACGCTGCGCTCGCCTCGGGAACGGTCGCTCTTACGCGGGCTTCCGGCATTTTCCCCGATGGACTGCTGTTCGATGCTCCTGATTCCGACGCCCCTCCGCCGCCGAAATCCCTAGTCGACAGTTATCAGGTGGATCAGGATGTCGTCGATGTTTTTCTGGCCGTACCGCACCACCGCGAGCGTGGATTGAATGTTTCCGGCGTTCAACTCAGCGCTGAAACGCGCTATCGCGCCGAGGTGACGTTGATGCGCGACGAGAACACCGGACAATCGGAGAAGCCAATTCAGGTGGCGCGAAAGAATCTGCGCCTGATGGTGAAGAGTGAGGTGCGAGAAGGGACCTCTACGCTGTGCGTCGCACGGGTACAGCGGACTCAATCGGGCGCCTATCAGATGGATCGGACGTTTATCCCCCCGCTGCTGGATTTTCAAGCCAGCGACCATTTGGTGTCCATCGTGCGGCGGCTGGTGGAAATCCTGGCGGCCAAGGGCGGCGAACTCTCCGGAAACCGCCGTCAGAAGAATCAGGCGCTCGCCAATTTCACTGCCTCCGACATCGCTAGTTTCTGGCTGCTGTATACGATCAATTCGAACTTCCCGCTGTTGAATCACTTCTTCCGCGCGGCGAAGGGACATCCCGAACGCGTGTTTCAGGCAATGCTCAGCCTGGCCGGAGCGCTCACCACATTTTCGACCGACCTCCAGCCGCGGGATCTGCCGAAATACGACCACGGCAATCTGTCATTCTGTTTCTCCGATCTCGACGATAAAATCCGTCTGCTGCTGGAAACGGTGGTGCCCAGCAACTTCGTGGCGTTGCCGCTGAAGCTGGTGCAGCCGTCGATTTATGCGACGGCTCTCGCAGAGGATAAATATCTCAACAACACGCGCATGTACGTGGCGATCAATGCCGAGATGAAGCAGGCGGAGCTGATCGATAAAGCTCCGAAGCTGCTCAAGGTCGCGTCAGCAACGCACATCGAGCTTCTGGTCCGCCAGGCGCTCAAAGGCGTGCCGATGACCTATGTGGCGTCACCGCCCAATTCGATCCCGGTGAGGATGAACTACCAATACTTCAGCCTTAGCCAATCCGGCGGCGCGTGGGAATCCATCACCCGGGCGCGCAATTTCGCGGCCTACATCCCCGCCGATTTTCCGAATCCTCAAGTCGAATTGATCGTGCTGTTCCCGCAAGCGCAGTAAGATTATTTTCGGATAAAAACGAACACCAGGACCAGCGCGAGTACCGCGAGAAAAGCCAGTATCAGGACCAGCGGGAGAATCGATTTGGGCTTCGCGGCGGCCGGAGGTTGCGGCGCGGGAGCTGGCGCCGGAACCGGAGCAGCCTGATGAGCGGCGGGTGACCCTTGGGCGGCGAACATCCTGGTGTATTCGCTGGGTCCTGGAGCGGACTCTGGCGCGCGAGGCATGTTGAAAACTCCCGTTGCTTCCTTGGATTGCGGCGGCTCGATGGGGCCGCCCGGTTTACCGAAAATCTTCGTGAACTCTCCGGCATCCGGTTGCGCGGGAGCTTTCGCGGCTGGCTTCGAAAAATAGTCGTCCGAAGGGGTCGGCGGCGTCGGCGTTGCGAGCGGAGACTGAAAGAATCTGGTGAACTCCCCGGGTTCGGCTTTTTGTGGCTGGGCCGGCTTTTGCGGCGCCGGCAGGGGCGGTGCGTCTCTCGGAGCGGCCCCCGGCTTCTGGGAGCCTGGATTTTGCGAGTTTGGATTCGGCGAGCCCGGATTCTGGAAGATGCGCGTGAACTCGCCCGGCTCGGCCTGAGGCGGCGGGACTGTTTGAGGCGGCGGCTGAGAAGGAGGAGCCGTGGGCTTCGGAGACGCAGGCGTTGACACGCCCATGAATACACGAGTAAATTCGCCGGGTTCCTGGGCTCTCGATGGCGGGCCTGCGGGCGGAACCGGCGCGGTGGGCGCTTGCGGATTCGCGGGAGCCGCGGATGCCTTGAACATTCGAGTGAATTCACCCTCGGCGGGCTCTGGCTTGGGAGGGGCCTGCGCCGGAGGCGTGCGAGGATGCGCGGGAGTCTGTGGGGGCGCGGTGAATAACCTCGTGAACTCGCCTGGCGCTGGCTCGGAAGCACGTGCTGCCGGCGGCGGAATAGGCGCAGCCGGAGGCTGTTCGGGTCGTACCGGAACCTCCCGGGTCTCCGGGCCGGCCGCCGCCGCAGGAGCGGTGAATAAATTCGTGAACTCGCCTGGCGTTGGCTCGGAAGCACGCGCTGCCGGGGTTGGGACAGGCGCAGCGGGAGGCCGTTCGGGTCGTATCGGGACCTCCCGGGTCTCCGGGCCGGCCGCCGCAGGAGCGGTGAATAAATTCGTGAACTCGCCTGGCGTTGGCTCGGAAGCACGCGCTGCCGGGGTTGGGACAGGCGCAGCGGGAGGCCGTTCGGGCCGTATAGGGACCTCCCGGGTCTCCAGGCCGGCCTTCGGCGAGGCCGGCGCTGGCCACTGTCCCGGTCGGCGCAATGGATCGGTGGCTTCGGCCGCTCTGTCGTTGGCGGCGACGGTCAGCCATTCCTTGAGGCTGCCGAAACGGGTAGGATTCTCGGTAATGAGGTACATCCGCCCTTCGCGAATACCCACTTCCAGAATCAGCGAACGGCCAGCTGGTGGAAGGCTATCCAACAGTTCCAGCAGCGAGTGAATCTCCGAGCTGCCGCTGATCGTCAGCCAGTGAAGCAGCACGTTGCGGGCGCTTGCGGGGTCGCGCGCCAGGTAGGTCTTGACGTCCCCGTCTTTCACCAACTCCAGCAGTTGCAAGCCATCGAACAGGTTCATGCCGTATCCTATTTCAACACATTGACCGTTAGTGCTAGTATTGGTATCCGGCGCCCGCCAATGAAGCATCTTTCAAGAGTAGTGTGGTCCGAGGGCATGTACCTTGGGCCTCACCATTTTCAGGCTCAAAGCCGCTATTTTGAGGATTCAATCCGCTTCGTGGCGGAGGCTCTTTGGGACGGCGCGTATGGGTTAGCAGGCTTCGCGCTGGATGACGAGGCGCTCGGCAACGGTACCGTCGCAATCGTTCATGCGCGCGGAATTATGCCCGACGGCACAGCGTTCCATATGCCGGAATCCGATCCACTGCCGGCTCCCAGAGATGTGACGGCCGTCATCTCGCCCGCCACCAACCGATTGACGGTTATGCTGGCGCTTCCGCGGCGCAAGAACAACGGAGTGAACTGCGCGATGGGAGCCGCGGGGGCCAATGGAGCGCGCTATGTCGCGGAGACGCAGACGCTGCATGACGACACCACCGGACAAGACGAAAAGGAGGTGCGGATCGGCCGAAAAAACCTGCGAGTCATTTTTGAAACCGAGGTAGACGACGGGCTGATGACGCTTCCCGTCGCCCGCGTGATGCGCTCCGGATCGGGCAAGTTCGTTTTCGATCCAACCTTCATTGGTCCCACCCTTCAGATCGAAGCCAGCCGCCGCTTGATGAGTCTGTTAGGCCCGCTGGTGGAGTTGATGGAAGAAAAGGTCGCAGGGCTGACCCGAGCCGCAGAAGTGGGCGGGGGAGCCATCGGATTTTCGACCCGCGAGATCGCGAGTTTCTGGTTTCTGCACACTGTGAATGCGAGTCTGGCGCCGCTGCGGCACTTCTATCTTTCCAAGCGCGGACATCCCCAGGAGTTGTTTATCGAAATGTCGCGGCTGGCGGGAGCGCTGTGCACGTTCGCCCTCCAATCGGATCCACGGACACTACCGCCTTACAATCACGATCATCCGGATGAATGTTTCGATTTGCTCGACCGCCACATCCGCGACCATCTGGAATTGATTATCCCGACGAATTGTCTGTCCATCCCGCTGCATTCGATGGCGGATTATTTCTACGCAGGTGAAGTTACCGATGAACGGTGCTTCGGAAGGTCCACGTGGTACTTAGCGGTGCGGGCCGCCATGGGGGAAATCGACTTAGTGTCCCAGGTGCCCCAATTGGTAAAAATCTGCTCCGAAAAATTCATCGCCGAGTTGGTGAAGCGAGCGCTGCCGGGGTTAGCGCTGGCTCACACTCCGGCGCCGCCTCCCGCGATCGCCGCGAAAGTGGAGACACAGTATTTCCTGGTCAGCAAGAGCGGGCCGTTCTGGGATCATGTCGTGGCCACCAAGCGCGTCGGCATTTACGTTCCGGGCGATATTCCCAAGCCGGAAATTCAACTGCTTGCAGTGATCGATTCCTGACAGCGTATGCAACCGGGTAGACAATACGACAACCTTGCGCTGGTGTTTCAGGAGGCCTTAACAGCCATTGAGCGCGTTCGCGCCGCGCGCGAAAAGGTGACCGACGCGGAGAGTTTTCGCGCGGAGATGCGCCAGCAATTCGTGCGTGCCAACGAAGAGGGGCGCGCGCGGGGCTATTCGCGCGAGGATATCCGGCTGGCGATGTTTGCCGTGATCGCGTTGCTGGATGAGTCGATCCTGAACTCGCGGAATCCCATTTTTGCGGACTGGCCGCGCCGGCCGCTTCAACAGGAGATTTTCGGCGGGCATCAGGCCGGCGAGATTTTCTTTCAGAACATCGACGGCTTCCTGGCGCAACCGGATTCCACTGTCCTGGCTGACATTATGGAGGTGTATCTGCTGTGCATCCTGCTCGGGTACGGAGGAAAGTATAGCGTGCTCGGAAAGGGAGAGCTCCGCGCCGTCGCCGATTCAATGGCGGAGAGAATCCGGCGCATTCGCGGCTCTGGTCCGTTGTCGCCGAGTTGGGCTCCGCAGGCCGGCGTAGCGGTCACGCCGGGGGGCGACCCGTGGCTGCGGTGGCTGATCGTTGCGGCGTCTGCGTGCCTGGGCCTGGCGCTGCTGCTGTTCGTGATCTTCAAGATAAGTCTAGGCTCCGGCGTGTCTAGTCTTCAGTGATGACGAAACAAGTCAAAATTGTCGCGGGCGTGGTGCTGCTTTACCTGGTGCTCGCGTTTCTGCTGCCCAAGCTGCTGAGAGTGAACGGGCCAAATTACTGGTTCCTTGCAGTGGGGCTCGCGATCATCGGAATAGTGGCCGCTGCGGTGTACCTTTGGTTCGAAGCGCGCAACGCGAAGGCGGAGGCCCGGTCGTTGGCGGAATTGAGCGGAGCCGGATCGCTGGGGAGCGGGTCGGGCGACGAGATTTCGCAGTTACTCAGCGAAGCCGAAGATCGGCTGCGGTCGTCCAACTTAGGCAAAGGCGCGCGATTTGCGAGCCTTCCGGCGCTGTTCGTGATTGGTCCGAAGGGCGCGACCAAGACGACGACGATCGTACAGTCGGGACTGGATCCGGAGATTCTCGCCGGTCACATTTATCAGGAAGGCAACGTGGTCGCGCCCACCCGGTTCGTCAACACGTGGCTGGCGGGAAAGTGGATCTTCGTTGAACCCGGAACGGCGGCGCTGGCGGATGCGGGGAAGTGGTCGAAGCTCATCCACCGCGTGCGTCCGGGGCCGATGCTGGCCGCCACCCGCAAAGGTGAGCAATCGCCCAGAGCGGCGCTGGTGTGTTTCGATTGTGAGGAGTTTCTGAAGCCTAACGGCCCCGAAGCGACAGCGGCGGCGGCGCGCGATTTGCATGACAAAATCGGCGCCATTTCTCAATCGCTGGGGATCAGCCTGCCGGTCTACGTGCTGTTCACCAAGTCTGACCGGGTTCCGTATTTTCACGATTACTTCCACACCATGACCAACGACGAATCGGTCCAGGTGTTGGGTGCCACATTGCCCGCTGGGGCCGCAAAAGGAGCGTATGACCAGGAGCAGTCCGCGCGGTTGAATGCGGCGATCGACGAGCTTTATTTTTCGCTTGCCGAGCATCGGACGGAATTCCTGGCTCGCGAAGGGGATGCCGAGCGCCTGCCGGGCGCTTACGAGTTCCCGCGCGAATTTCGCAAAATCCGCAATCTCGTGGTGCAGTTTCTGTTGGACGTGTGCCGGCCGAGCCAGTTGAACGCAACTCCGTTCCTGCGCGGATTTTATTTCTCGGGTGTGCGTCCAGTTCTGGTGCGCGACGCCGCCCCCGCTCCCGTGGTCAACAAGCCGCGCGCGGGGGATTCCGGAGCAACGGGAGTGTTCCGAGTAGGGGCTGAGCCAGCCTCCGCTTTTTCAGAAGGCTCAGCCGTGCGGAAGATTCCGCAGTGGGTTTTCTTGCGACAATTGTTTGCGCAGGTTGTGGTCGCCGACGAAGCGGCGCTTGGCGCCAGCGCGGTCAGCGTCAAGGCCAGCACGTGGAAGCGCGTGCTGCTGATGTGCGCAGCGGTGCTCGGCCTGCTGTTGGCGATCGTGTGGGGCCTTTCGTTCAGCCAAAATCGCGCATTGGAGGCCAGCGCCCGCGATGCATCGGCGGCGGTCAAACTCGGCAATGCAGCGGCGGCTATGCCTCTGCCACCCATTGACGAGCTGAAGAAGCTGGACAATCTGCGGCAAACGGCGGAGACGATCAGCCGGTATAACCGTGAAGGCGCTCCGCTCAGCTACCGCTGGGGTCTATACATCGGCGATGATCTCTACAGCAAGGTGAGGAGCCTGTATTTCCTGCGATTCCTGCAGTTGCTGTTCGGTTCGACCCGAGCCGGTATCATTGCGAGCCTCCAGACGCTGCCGGCGACGCGTGGCCCGACGGATTCGTATCAGTACCCTTACGACAGCCTGAAATCGTATCTAATTACAACGTCGAATCACGACAAGAGCACCCAGCAGTATCTGGGTCCGCTGTTGTACTCGCGCTGGGCAGCAGGAAAGACCGTCGATGCGGAGCGAGCGCAGCTGGTGCGGAAACAATTCGATTTTTATAGCGAGGAGCTTGCGTTCAAAGATCCGTTTCAATCGGAGAGCGATCCCCAGTTGATTGCCCGCGCCCGCAAGTATCTGGCACAGTTCGGAGGAGCCCAGGGTGTTTATCGCTCCATGCTTGCCGAGGCCAATAAGGCAGCGCCCTTGAACTTCAATCAAAAATTTCCAGGTTCGGCGCAAACGGTGGTAAATGGTTTTGATGTCGCCGGTGCGTATACCAAAGCCGGTTGGCCTGTCATGCAGGATGCGATCAAGCACGCCGACCGGTACTCGGGGGAGCAGTGGGTTTTAGGCGACGCGGCGAATGCCGGCGATCGCTCCAATATAGAAGGCGAACTGCACACGCTCTATAACGATGATTACATCGATCAATGGCGGCAGTATTTGAAGAAGTCAGTGGTAGTGGGTTACAGCAGCATTTCCGATGCGGCGAACAAGCTAAAGATTACGGCGAGCCCGCAATCGCCTTTGCTCGCGATGTTCTGCATGGCGTCGCAGAACGTGGGCGTCGACGCCGATATCTCGAAGGCGTTCAAACCTTTGTTAGCCGTGGTGCCGCCTTCCTGCGGAGATCAATACGTCGGGCCGACGAATCAGGATTACATGAAGGCGTTGCTGGCGCTCCAACTTTCGCTGGGGCAGATTACCAGCCCCGATCCCAACGATCCGAACGTGGCTGCGGCAGCTTCGAATGCCGCGGCGGCAAAGATCGTGACGGGGGGGATGGCGCAAGGCTTCGGCGTAGATCCACTCGCACAGACCGTGCAAAAACTGATCGAGGATCCAATCGCTCAGGTGGAACCGCTGGTCAAGGGATTAGGCGCGGCTGAGTTGAACAAAGGCGGCAAGAGTCTCTGTATGGACTTTAAGGCCTTGATGACCAAGTATCCCTTCAATCCATCGAGCACTGCTGAGGCGACGATCGCCGACGTCAACGGACTTTTCAAGCCTATGGAAGGCTCCATGTGGAAGTTCTACGATCAAAAACTCCTGAAGCTGCTGCCGAAGCAGGGCGCGGTTTACGTGGCTGCTCCGGGCGGGAGTCCCTCGCTGCTGCCCAACTTCGTCAGCTTCTTCAATCGGCTGGCGCAGTTCTCCGGCGTCTTATATGAGGGCACTACCGATCCGCACTTCACATATTCGCTAAAGCCGGTTCCGTCGGAAGGCATCGACAGTGTGACGTTGAATATTGACGGACAAACCCTCACCTCCTCCGGAGGCAATGGCACGGTGAAGCAGTTCACCTGGCCGGGTGCGCAGCCGGGAGTTCGCGCGACGGCTAAATTCGGAGGGAGCACGGATATCACTTGGGCGACCTATACCGGCTTGTGGAGTGTTTTTCGATTCTTCGGACGAGCCGAGAAGCCCGCAGGCGCGGGAACGTCCAGCAGCCTCGAATGGGTGATTCGCATCGGCGATCAGCCCGCGCAGTTACCGAACGGCAAGCCGCTCACGGTGCGATTCGATCTGGATATGGGCGCTTCCCCGGCGGTCTTTTATAAGGGCTATTTTTCGAGCCTGACCTGCGTGGCCGACGTCGCAAAGTGATATGGATCTGCCACAGCGCTTCGGCAAATACGAGCTGATCGAGTTTCTCGGCGGAGGGATGGCGCACGTCTATCGGGCCACGGACACGGTGATCGGCAGAACCGTGGCCGTGAAAATCCTGACGCCGGAGAGCACCGGCGACGCCGATGTGAAAGAGCGGTTTTTGCAGGAAGCGCGCATGGCGGGAAACATCAGCCATGAGAACGTAATCAGTATCTACGATTTCGGAGTCAGCGAAGGCCGGCCGTTCCTGGTGATGGAGTTTCTCCAGGGCGACAGCCTCCGCAGCCTGATCCACGACGGGCGCGCGGGCGATCTCCAGCAGCGCCTGCAGATCGCGGTTCAGGCTGCCCGCGCCATCGAATACATTCACGCATCGCAAATTATTCATCGCGACATCAAGCCGGACAATATTCACGTCAACCCGAAGGGCCGGGTGAAGCTGATCGATTTCGGCATTGCGAAGATGCTGGATCTGCAGAGGACGCAGCCGGGCTACGTTCTCGGCACCCCGTATTACATGGCGCCGGAGCAGGTGCGCGGCGACAAGATTACGGCGTTGGTGGACGTATATGCGTTCGGCGTACTTTTGTTTGAATTGATGGCCGGCGTCAAGCCGTTCAAAGCCGCTTCGGTGGAAGAAATTTTTCATCGCATTCTCTCGGAACCGTTCGATTTCTCGCCCTTGCGCCAGGCTGGCGTTTCCGAGCCGTTGTATAACCTGATTGTGCAGTGCGTGGCCAAGAACCCCGCCGAGCGGCCCTCTGGCCTGAAGGAAGTCCGCGAGCGTCTGGAGGCGATCCTCGCGCCGGCTCCTCGGCAAACTGTGGTCGAAGCGCCCGCCCCGAAGGGCCCAGTTGTTTCCAAACCAGTTGCTGCGATTCTCGCCGTGGTGCTGGTCGCCGCGCTGGTTGGAGCGTATTTCGCTTTGCGGACAAAGCCGCCCAAACCCCTCGATGCGTCTATTGAGACATCCACCGGTACCATGATCCTGATCCCGGGCGGCCCTTTCGCTTCCGGAGAAGACAAGCAACAGATGACCGTCCCGGATTACTACATCGACAAGACCGAGGTGACCAACGCGGCCTACCAACAATACTCGAAAGCGAGGGGGCGCCAGCTTCCTGAGGGATTTAACGAGGATCTTGCGTATCCGGTGACGAATATTACCATCGACGACGCGCGCGATTTCGCAAAATGGGCGGGCAAACGGCTCCCGACTATGCTCGAATGGGAAAAGGCGGCGAGGGGAACTGATGGACGTCTCTATCCCTGGGGAAATGACGCAGATGCTCAAAATGCGAATCTTTCGGACGGAAAAACTGCCGGAAAGCTCCGGCCTGCTGCGGATGCTGGGAAAGATGTCAGTCCCTTTGGAATTTTGAATATGGGCGGAAATGCATCTGAATTCGTCGACCAGTTGCGTACGCCGAGCGAGGGCGCCGTGCGGGCATTCTCGAGTTTGGTGACGCCGCCGCCGAAGAGCGATGAGGCTTGGTACACCTTTCGCGGCGGTTCCTATCGTCTGCCGCTGCCGAGCGCCCTCACGTATGAATGGGGCGCGATTCCAGCCCGGTTCCGCGGCCCGGATCTCGGATTCCGCTGCGTGCGGGATGCGCATCCAGCCAAGCCCCCAGGATCGCAATAAGAATGCCCATCGCAGTCGGACAGATCATCGGCGATTACGAAGTCATTGCCCAGATCGGCGCCGGCGGGATGGGGGAAGTTTATAAGGCGCGCAATATCATTTCCGAACGGGTCGACGCGATGAAAGTGCTTCGGCCGCAGGCGGAAGGCGCTTCGGATGCGGCTGGCCGGTTCCTGCGTGAGATTAAAGTGCAGGCCAGCATGAAGCATCCCAATATCGCGGTTTTGTATACCGCGATGCGCTTTGAGGACCAGATCCTGATGTTCATGGAACTGCTGGATGGTGTCGGCCTCGATCAAAAACTGCGGCGCGGTTCGCTCCCTCCGGCTGAGGCCGTCCATTATGCTTCCCAATGTCTCCGTGCGCTGGAATACGCGCATGAACGCGGCGTGGTGCATCGCGATATCAAGCCGTCGAACCTGATCATCTCGCCGGCCCGGCTCGTGAAACTGCTGGACTTCGGTATCGCTCGCAGCATAAAGGATCTGGCGCTTACCAGCGCGGGAACCGCGGTCGGTTCGGTGCATTACATGTCGCCGGAGCAGGCACTCGGGCGGGAGGTGGACGCACGCAGCGATCTTTATTCCATGGGTATCATGCTATACGAAATGGTGATCGGGGCGCGTCCCTTTTCGGGAGGGAATGCCTACTCGATTCTGAAGGCACACCTGGAACGGGAACCGCTCTCACCGGCCGACCTGAATCCCGGTCTGCCGCCGGCGCTATGCGATGCAATCATGCGGGCGCTGCGCAAGGATCGTAATGACCGGTTTCCGAATGCCGCGGCGTTTCGCGCCGCGATCGAAGAGACGGCTTCCCGCGACACCCTCACGCTTCAGGTGGCCGCGCACACCCCACTGGAGAGTTCCCCTAGCCTGAAGACCGCGACCGGCATCGATTCGCCCACCGCGAGCCGGATTGCCGCGCTGCTGGCATCCGAAGTCGGTCCGATCGCCGCTCATCTGGTGAAGCAGACCTGCGCGCGCACGACAGACATTCGCGAAGTTTGCTGCCTGGTCGCCGAGCAGGTTGGCGATGAGTCCCGGCGCCAAAGATTTCTGGATCAGTGCGAACATGAATTGCAGTTGCCCTCTTTGAGGGCTTCGGGAAAACACGCGACGGGAGAACAAGCGCCGCTTTCCGTCTCGAAACCGGATGCCTGGGATCCCCGGGTTCTGGATCGAGTGAAAAAGGTCCTGGCCGAACACGTAGGCCCCATGGCGAAGGTAATTGTCGATAAAGCCGCGCGAAAATGTTCGAACATCGACGAGCTCTACGGGGTGCTCGCTGAGGAAATCGCGGCTCCCGCCGATCGGGCGAAGTTCCTGGCTTCGAAGCCGGTATCATAAGAGGCGGCCAGAGCGATGAAGCTACTTGCGAAATTCAATCTTATTTTTTTTGTGGTCTTCGCGATCGGACTGGGCGTGGCCGCCTAT
This sequence comes from Bryobacteraceae bacterium, assembly GCA_036489835.1. GTDB lineage: Bacteria > Acidobacteriota > Terriglobia > Bryobacterales > Bryobacteraceae > Palsa-187. The sequence goes on from DASXEY010000073.1 coordinate 32,866, forward strand.
GTCTCCAAGACTTTTCTCGACCGCAACGCACGCACTGAGGTCGTGGAACAGGCCCGGCTGATGATGGATCTGACCCTGTCTACCAGGCAATACACCGTGGCGCAGGTCCGTCCCGCTCTTGGGGTCCACGCCGATCGGGATACTTTCCTTCCGCAGACGGTGCCGGCTTTTGCCGCCACGGAAACGTTCGGGTACCTCCACGCGCAATATCCCGAATACAGCTATAAAGAGGCAACCCTGAATCCCACGAATTTGCGGGACCGCGCGGCCGACTGGGAGGCCGATGTGGTCAACCTGTTTCGCGGGGATTCATCGCAGAAGGAATTTGTCGGGGAACGCGACACGCCTAACGGACGGTCTTTGTTTCTGGCGCGCCCCATCACCACCGATCAGAGCTGTGCGGAATGTCATAGCACCCCCGCGGCCGCGCCCCCGGCGATGATCCAATCCTACGGTTCGGCGAACGGATTTGGATGGAAGGTCGGCGAGATTGTCGGCGCGCAGATCGTTTCAGTTCCCGAAGCAGTTCCGTTGGCCCTGGCGTCGGCTGCATTTAAGGAGCTGATAACCGCGCTGTTGGGGGTGGCGGCGTTTATCCTGCTGGCGCTGAATGCGCTGCTGATTCTCACTGTGATTCGCCCCGTGTCCAGGTTGTCGGCTTCCGCCGAGGCGCTCAGCAAAGGGAGCCTGGATGTCCCCGAACAGCAAGTCAAAGGCAAGGACGAAATTTCGGTCCTTGCGGAGGCCTTTAATCGCATGCATCGAAGCCTGGTGAAGGCCGTGAAGATGCTTGAGTCGGGGTCTTGAGTTTGAAAGCTGCGAACACGGGTTTCTCGCGAACACGATAAAATGAGAAACGCTGGTCGGCAAGGAGGGTCCGGATGCCGTTGCAATGCTGCATGGGCGCGATGATGCAATGTAGTTTCGGCGCAGCGCCGAGCGCATTGGTGGTGCTCCCGGTGAACCGCGTTTTTACTGTGGAGGTGCCGGATGCCAACATCATGGACCATATCCCGATGGTGAACATCATGCCCTTTGGAGTGTGCTCTTCGCTTGCGTTCCCGGCCACCGCCTCGGCGACCGCCGCAGCGCTTGGGGTCCTTACGCCGATGCCCTGTGTTCCGGCAACGCCCGCTCCGTGGATCACGGGAGCGCCAACCGTTCTGCTGGCAAATTTTCCGACTCTTGATAACATCTCGAAACTAATGTGTATTTTCGGCGGCGTGATTCAGTTCATCGACGCGGGTGAAGAGACGGTGATGGTACCATAACCGGACAGACGTGTTTTCGAAACCGCCGGTCCCGTCAGTTCCGCCTTTACCCCCGCCGCCACCGCTCAGCGCGCAATTTCAGAGCACGCTTGCGCCTGTGCACCCCGGTGCCGCGCCAACGCAGCAAAGCTGGAGTTTATTCCGCTCCTCCGATGGAAAAACACGCATGGACCAGGGCGATCAATCGCTCATCACGGATCCGAAGGCAGGCCAGACAATCCGGCTCGATCACCTGAAAAAGGAGGCTCAATTACTCCCCATGCCGACGGCGCCCACCGCGCCGGCGGTTCCAACGGCCAAGGCTCCTTCGTTCACGCCGCCTAGCCCTCCGCTGAATGTCAAGGATCTCGGGAAGAGCATGATCAGCGGTCACGAGGTCGAAGGCAAGTCGTATACTTATGCGCTTCCGCAGATGCCGAAACCGCCGCAAGTTCCCTCGCCTCCGGCTGTGCCCGGCGCGCCGTCGCTTCCAAAAATGCCGGCGAGCCCTCAGCCGCCGAGTGCCCCAGCTCCGCCGCAAGCGCCGACCCCTCCGCAAGCCCCGAAGATTCAAACCCTCGAAGTATGGACTAGTCCTAAGCTCCAGTTGCCGATGGCAACCCGGGTTACGGGGGACCTGGGGAAACAAACTACCATCAGCAAACAGGTCATACCCGGCGAACCTCCTCCGTCCACTTTCCAGATTCCCCCCGGCTATAAAATCGTCCCTCCGCATGCTCCAACTCCTTCCTCCTGACGATTGCAGGCGATTGACCGACCTTTTCAACCAGGCCGGTTATACTCTTGCGGCGCTGACTGATAAAGGCCATCTGAAGGAGCGCGCCTCGCACCGCTACGGCACGGTCAAATATCTTATGGAGCAGACCGCTGAGCCGTCGGCGTTCCACACGCTTGCCCGATGGTTCACGATTGGGGTTTCCCTTCCCGTCGATGAGGCGGCGAAGGTCCTGCCGGACTGGGCGATCGATCTGCTTGTTCAAAGCGGCATGCTCCGAAGGGACGCCGATCGTCTGGAACCCATGGTCATGCTATCGCCTCTGGGGACCTTGTTGGTCGCTTCCGACCCGGTGCTCAGATGGGAAGACGATCCTACCGACCTGGTCCTGTGGCCTAATCCGACCACGCACCAATTGTTTAACTTCACAATACGCAAGCCGTTTCGGAGCGCCTTCGATCTGGGGTGCGGATGTGGAATCCAGGCGCTGGGCGCGGCAGCCCACTGTGAATCCGTAGTCGCGGCCGATTTGAACGCGCGAGCGGCTGAGTTTTCGGCGTTCAACGCGCGTCTCAATGGGATCGCGAACGTCGAATTCTTGGCGGGAGATTGTTACCAGCCTGTGGAAGGACGCACTTTCGATCTGATCGTCGCGAATCCTCCGTTTTTTATCACGCCCTCTTCGGGTTTGATGTATTGCGAGAACTCCCTCGATCTGGATCTGTTCTGCCGGAAGCTAGCCCGCGAGGCTCCCCGACACCTGAACGAATCTGGATTCTTTCAAATGGTGTGCGAATGGGTTGAGATCCAGGATCAGCCCTGGCATGAGCGTATAGCCGAATGGATGGATCAAAGCGGCTGCGACGCGTGGGTGATCCGGCAATATAGCCTCTCGCCCTCCAAATACGGAAGCGAGCGCGCGCACCAGCGTCCACCCGGTTCGGATCCCGAAGGCCACGAGTTCTTCTCGAATTGGATTTCGTACGTGCATCAGAAGAAAATCACGGCAATTCATGGAGGGCTAATCGCCATGCGAAAGCGCTCCGGCGCGAATTGGCTACGCATCGAAGATGAACCGGTCTCGGTGGATTCTCCATTTGGCGACTTGATCCTCGAAGGTTTCGAAGCGCGCGACCTGCTGGATGGAAAGGTGGACGCTGAGCTAATGGAACTCAGTCCACGACTGGCACAGCACACGCGCCTGGTTCAAGTGATGGGCCCGTCCGATCAGGGCTGGAGTCCCCGGGCGCTGCGCCTTCAACTGACCGGCCCGAGATCCCGCCAGATCGACATTGACCCTGGGGTGGCGCAATTTATCGGTGGGCTGACTGGCGCGGCGCGGCTCGGCCAACTGATTCAGCAAATGGCGGGACGGGCCGACGCGCCCCCCGAACAAGTCGCGCGGGAATGCGTGGCCGTGATCCGGAAACTCCTTGCCCAAGGTTATCTTCAGGCCTGAACCTTGTTCCACATCGAGCTTTCTACGGCAGAGATACGGCTGATTGGATCGGTGCCCGGCGCGGCGTATCAGGCTGCGCGTTGGATTCGGCAATTTCACCGCTCGGCGTATTCTCATGTCGGATTCATGGACCATCTTCCCGATACGCCGGTTTCCGACGTTCTCGAGAAGCACGGATTTGTCCGCGTCACTCGCTTCGAGCTCAATTCGATCCGCCTGCTTCTCAAAACTTTCGGCCCCTTATTGATTAAAGGGAGCTTTTCCCATCTGGCGCAGAATGAATCCGTCGTGCCCGTTCCGGAGATGGCTCTGATGCGGGTGAATTTCTTCGAGGACGGGGATCACGCGCTGGTGCTAAACGGCTATTGGGACGGATTTAAACCGAGCCTGCTCTATCGCGATCCGGCGCATCCTCACCGTCAGTTCGTAGACGAATCGGCTAGGATTCTAGGGCGTCAGGAAGCGGGGGTCGGCATCTTCTATCAGAACTGTCCCGCGTTTCCGAAGCCGTGCCCACACGTAGCCCCGCCGCCGCAGACGGCGAATCGCAATCGCAGCGAGCCCCAAGCCGACGCAGACTAGCGGTCCCGGCTCCGGAACAACCCCTTCGGTTGATGTTCGCTTGATGCCGTATTCCAGAAAATCAACGATCGGAGACCAGTCCTCGCCGGTTTGCGTAAGCTCTACTTTGCCGATTCCCGAACTGTCGTCCCAGCCTTCAAAAACTGAGGCGCCCGTGGAAGGGAGGTTGATGCCCGAAATTGTTCCGATCACGGTCGTATCGTCCAAGGCGAAGACCGTCACCATAGCCGTCGCCGGATAACCCGGGAACGCCCTTAAGTCCAGGGCAAAACCGTTGGCCGGGGTTATGAAGCTGATCGTGAGCAGCGTTGACGGTGAGGAGCCAGACAGGATCTCCTCAGATGTCGAACCGTCATATCCGAGCCCGTCCCATTGACCGCCGCCGCTTCCGAAGGTAAACGCAAGCCCCTGAGGGACTAGTCCGGGGCCCTGACCGTCGCAAATCGATGTTAAGGTTACTTCTGTGCAGTCTACGGCGAAAGAGGTAGCATCAGGCACGGAAAAGCCACTGAAACTGTAGATGATTCCAGGAGCCCCCAGAAAAGTTGCCAATTCCGAAGCCGAAGTGATCGCTGCGCCGTGGACCGCAGTAGCAGCCACGAAGATTACCGCGAGAATTTTGACGCGCATCAGGCTACTTTGGTACTAGACCTCCGATTGTAGAACCGGACCCCTTCGATGTCAAGGAGGACCCTGGTACCAGATGCCGAGGATCCTAAAGCTCAGGGACCATATATCCCGATTACCGCTCCCAGAGTTTTTGCGCATCCCTAAGCAAATGCAGCATAATAACGGTCATCAGCCTGAGGACAGGGAGATGGGCGAAGCTTAGCCGGGGATCTTTCAGCCCAATAAGTACCGCTGCAAGGATTGCAAGGTTCTGACGATCTTGGCGCGCTTGCCCGGTTGGCCGCTTGCGGGGCTAGGTTAGCCCGGAAAGGGCCGCTTGCGCCCCTCAATTTCCGAGTAACAGTCCCGGCTCGTGGCCACGATCCAGGCGCCGGTTTGCGGGCTGTACTCAGGAGCCCTGATCCCGGTTCACTGTGGGGCGCAAACGGCGCGAAAGCGCAGTCTCGGGAGAGAATGAGCCTAGGCCGCCGCTACTGCCGGGGATCTCCATGCGCCGGCATCCGCATCACGCCGGCGCCGTTAGGCCAAAGTTCCGTGTATTCCCATCCTGCGATATGGAGAAAGCGAACCAGCGTTTGCACCTGGCGATTATCGTTACCGCGGAATTTGATCCATCCGCCCCTTTTCCCCAACTTCGCAATGTAATTGGATTGCGTATAGAAATTTCGCTGATAGAAGAACGTCCATCTCCTGCTCACCGTATCCATGGTTCCCATCATCGCGACTCTGATATTGGTGATCACTCCCGACGGATTGGCGGGTCCCGCAACCAGCTTTGCGTTTTGTGCCGCGATAGCAGCCGCGATCCTTTGCTCTGCAGCCAGTTCCTCCGCGGCGAGCGGGCCGTACACATTCACTTGGCTGCTGGCGATCTGCGCCCCAGTTGTGGCGTCGGCGGCATGAGTTGGCGGGAGCCACCGAAGAGCGGCCACGCGCTTTCCGGAGAGGTTGGCGAGCGGGTTCTTATCGATCAGGGACTTCACCATGGCATTTTGGATCTGATCTTTGTCGTCCTGGGTCAGGGGCGTGCCATCCGCGTTCGGGCCCACGTTGTAGTGCGCCACCACGGGGGACCTTCTGCTGCCGCCGGCGAAAAACGAACAGCCATTCATCTCAGCGGTAAAGAACGCGCGGACCGGATTTACGACAGCGGCGCCCTGCGCAGGAATCAGCATCCGTCCAATCTTCCCGCTTCCCCATGGAAGGAAGTAGGCGGGGAACCAATCGTTCAAAGCGATGCCGCCTCCGGTTAATGTCACGTGAGCGTTGGAATTTCTTCTGATAAGCCGCACTTTTCCCGTCTCGTACTCATGCCAGCAAACATCGCTGGAATTGGCGGCAACATCGTATCCTGTCTTTACCGCACTGCCGCCAGCCGACCTGTTGTTGAAGAAGGTCCCCGTGTTTTGAAAAGCCCCTCCGGCGAAGCCAACCACCGGAAGCTGGGCATCTTCTATGGTCGTGCCAGCGATCGTAGTTACGTAATTTGTACAGAATTGCTGGGGATTGTTCAGGAAATCCACACTGAGAGGCATCGAAGGCTCCTATGAAGCAGGTACACCCTGCGTAAGAGAGTAACGGGATTCTGGCGTCCCGGTACGAGAAGTATAGCAAGTCCTCCGATCGCGTCTTCCCAGTCATCAATCGAGCAGGCGCCTGGCAAGAAGCCTGTGCGCGTGGCCCGTCAAGGACCGGTCGCGGCCTCAATTCCCGAGAGTGAGATCCGCTCGCCGTCGCTTATCCAGAGGCGGATTGGACGCCGCATTGTTTGATTATGGCGAGCAAGAGAACCGGGGAGCGCTGTGCCCGATGCCACAAAGCAATTATCCGGCCTCGGCGAGACTGGAACCCTCCCAAGGTCGAGAGCCGCAGCCTCCAGGCATCCTGAAGCGCTTCCTTAAACTCCTTCGCGATCCCTTCACACTCGCGGCAGCTTTCACTTGTTCATATGCGTAGAAGCTTGGTCCCGTTCTCCCAGGCAATCTTGCGAAACACGTCCGGACGCGTCGATCGCTCTACAATCGCCAGAGTATCGCGCGCGAGGCACTTGCCTGTCAGCCGCGCTGCGACACCGTTGGGAGTGTTGCGCGCCGGATCGGTGGCCGAAGGTTGCCCCTTCCCGTTGCCGTCGAGGCAGTTGCAATCGCTGCCGAACATCAGCTTGCCCTGATGGCGGGTCAGAAACTCCGCAGTGAACTCGGGGCTGCGCGAGAGGGCGTTGTTGCCAGAGTTTGCCGAGAGATCCGCATACAGGTTGGCATAGTCCGCCAGCAGTCTGTCCGACAATCCTCCGCGCTTGACTGGACCCACCGGATAGGCGGCGTCGCCGGCGTAGTCGGCGCTGATGTTGGCCCAGAATTCGTCGGCGTGCCCGATAAAGGTGGTCTTGGGGTAGGCCTTGAGAATGACTTCAAAGCGTTTGAAGCCGGAGGCAAACACGCCTTCGTTGGCGTAGTGCGGGACGTCCTGGAAGTGCACCAGAATGGGCACGTTCAGCTCCGCCGCGAGATCGTACATGCGGCGCAGTTCGGGACCGTCGGCGGCCACATGATCCTTGAGCTCGCCCAAAATCACTGCTCCGTCCTTCACCGCCTTTGTGAGTTGATCGGCCGCGTCCGCACGGGTCACGTTCACGCTAGCCGAGCGCGCGAAACGGCCCGGGTATTTCTCCATCAGACCCGTGGCACGATCTTCCTGCTGCACCGCCGTCAGCAGAACTGCGCGAGCGACGCCGCAGCCTTCGATGTGCTCGAAATTCGACTCTGGATTCCCGCGCAGGTGCAGATGCGTATCCAGGACCTGGGAAGGCCACTGCGGCTTGGCCGCTTGCCCTTCGAGCCGCGCCGCCGCGCAGACAACCGTAATTGATCCGAGGAATTCGCGCCTGTTCATCATAGCCGTAGGATATTCTATATCCTCATGGCGCCAGCGAGCGGGTCAGGCCGTCGAACATGTCCACCCGACGCTCGCGGGCGAATCGGTGGCGCTTTGCGCCGATTGTCCCCGCCGGACCGCGAGGATCCGTCCGGCTCGGAACCCGGAGTGAATTCGACCGTATTTAACCCCCTTCCGCGATGCGGTGCCGTCATGCATTTCCACTTTCTTTCGCCAAGGGCCTTCTGTACGTTCCGAAAAGGCTCCTATCTAGCCCGCAAAGGGCCGGTCGCGGCCTCAATTGCCGAAAATAACAGCTCCGCTCGTGGCCGCGACCCAAGCTCCGTTTTGCGGGCTGTTACTTAGGAACCCGCAAAGGGGCGATCGCGGCACTCAATTCCCGAAAGCAACTGCTCCGCTCGTGGCCGCGACCCAGGCTCCGTTTTGCGGGCTGCTACTTAGGAACCCGCAAAGGGGCGATCGCGGCACTCAATTCCCGAAAGCAACTGCTCCGCTCGTGTCGGCGACCCAGGCTCCGTTTTGCGGGCTGTTTCTTAAGAGCCCGCAAAGGGCCGGTTGCGGCACTCAATTCCTGAAAGCAACTGCTCCGCTCGTGGCCGCGACCCAAGCTCCGTTTTGCGGGCTGTTACTTAAGAGCCCGCAAAGGGCTGGTCGCGGCACTCAATTCCTGAAAGCAACTGCTCGGCTCGTGGCGGCGACACAGGCTCCGCTTTGCGGGCTGTTTCTTAGGAACCCCAGAGGGCCGGTCGCAGCCCTCAATTCCCGAAAGCAACTGCTCCGCTCGTGGCCGCGACCCAAGCTCCGTTTTGCGGGCTGTTTCTTAAGGAACGACTCCGGGCGGAAATGGATCGTGGTGCGCTCGACCAGCTTGGCCTTGTCGTCTGAGAGGAGCTTTACAGGGCTGCAATCCACACGGGCCAATCGCGGGCAAGGCCGAACGAATCATTTGACTACATGAGAACTCCCTATAATAATGGGGAGCGCTAAGAGAGTTGACGCCGGCGCTAGCGACTGCAAGAGTCTGGCGCGCCTGAGGCGGCCAGAGTGCTATTCCGCTCTCGGAATCCGCATGGATCATGTTGTTTACAACTTGGCCTAACCAGGGCGTTGCAGCCAAGGGATAGCCTGCTAAAGGAGGTTTAGTCGTGACCGATCCCGAGTTTTTCCTCGCACTGGCTTCCGCCGAAAAAGTGAAGACTACCACCGAAGCGGCTCTCGTCATTAATGCGAGAAATGACGTGGTGGCCATAGGCACCGGCTCGGCCGCTGGTTGTGAGACCCCGATAGCGAATGTGCTCCATGCGGCTCAAGGTCGCCTGGATCAATGCTGGATTGCCGCCACCTATCCGCCCACCGCCCTTTGCCTCGGTATGGGCGGTCTCCTGGGCATTGACGCTGTGGCCTATCTCGATATTCACAGGAATGTGCAGGACGCCGCGGCGTTGCAGCAAATCGTGAAACTACGGTCCATTGCCAAGACTGCGGTCGACCCGTTCCAGACCAAACCAAAGACCCAGGTCCCGGATTTCAAGACTGCGCCCGACCAGTATCTAAGCAAGCTCAACACCGAATTCGCCTTGCTGAAAGAGACCTATCAAGGCGCCGTCAAAACCTTCAACGCCGCCGGCCGTTTCAATTCCCGTGCCCTGCCCCCGCAGCTTCAAACCGCGTTCACCACCGTCCCCGCCACTCCGCCGCCTACCACCTTAAGCACAGAGGAAAGCGACCTCATCTACATGCGTCTGGCTTACGCCCTTGTAGGTCAGACGTGGAACCCGGTCATCAATTGGGACCTAAAAGCCACATCCGGCGAGAGCCTCGGGGGCAACAATGTCGGGGTGGTCTTTGTACATCAAAACAAGATTATAGGCTGGGGCATCAACGTCGCTGCGCAGAACCCGATCTTCCATGCTGAATCGGCGGGAATCCTAGCCTATCTGAAGGGGGGCAATGCCTCTCTTCCCAACGGCACCAAAGTCTACACCACTCTTGAGCCCTGCAAGATGTGCTCCGGCATGATCGTCGCTGCGGGCGCCAACATTGAGGCGATCTACGGCGCCGGAGACTTCGCCATCAAGACGATCCTGACCGACGGAAGTAAGCCGAATGGATGTTCCGAGCGCAAGCCCAAGGTCGATGGTTTCGGGTTCGCCGAAACGTGGATTCAGGGGCGCAAGGACGAGCAGAGGGAGTTGGCGAGGCTCGGAGGCGATGAAGGCGGTGGTGCTTCGACCAAATTCCTACGCGACGATGAAGACGAGAAATACCGAGCCGCGCTAAAAATGAAGGCCGGTCTCAATCCTCAACAAGCCAAGACCTACAGCGCCCTTTTGACTCAAATGGAAGAGCACAACCGAAGTTACCCAAATAAGAAATCGAGGCCGCCGTTCAGGAGGCAGAAGGAATATGACTCGCTGAAGGCCCAACTGGACGACCTTCCCAAAAAGCGGAGGGCGCTCGCTGACAACTACAAGAAGGGCAATATGGGTAACAAGTACGCCACGTATGCCGACTCCATCGTCGACGAATGGAAGAGACTGAAGGGACAGCCTGACAGCGATCAGCGCCGCGCCTACGAGCAGTGCATAGAAGTGCTGAAAACCGTCGCCGTTGCAGGTCTCACCACCAACTACGGCCTCAACTTCGTCAACGCCTTCTTCGCCGACTTCGCCTGATGCACCCAGCCCGAAGGGAGAAATGGCAAAGGATAGTGGCAATTTGGGCGGTCCTTCGCCGCGAGCCATGCGATGGACTGCGAGCCGGCGACCCCGTGCTTGACGCTGTGACAAGGGTTCGCGCTAACGACGCAACAGGCCGCGCACTGCGCGCCACCCCGCCAGGCGATCCTAAACGCCCGGGTTCGGCCACCAAAACGCGGCGCCCACTAACCTCTGGACGATTTCGGTCGCGTCGAGGGCCGTCCGTCGACCTCCGGGGCTTCCCGCTTTCCCAACGCCGTACGTTGTTGAATTTTTGGTACTGGATGCCGGACCGTCGCGGTTTGAATTCTGTAGGAAGGGTGAGGACCGCCTTCAGCAAAGCATAGAGGGAGTTAACCCTCCGGCAGCCAGGGGAAGTAAGGGAAAAGCGTACGGAAGCTTTTCGGGGATGAGTCCATCAACTCCTTATCCGAAGCCAAGCTCTCCTTGGCGTTACTGTTTCGCGGTGGTCTACGCACTCCGGTCCACGGAATGAAGGAGTAACCCGGAAGAGGTCCAGCAGCTTTTCGAGACACTCATGGAAATCACGTGTCTCGCTGAGCGGGGACGGAGAAAAGGGACCTTCAGCGCGCCGCCGCTCGGTCGACGCCGTGTTGCAGGGCTGTGGTGTATGTCCCGCGAAAACTCTCGAGCCCCGGCATGCTTGCCGAAGTGCGAAGGCGCCGCCCATGGCGTTCGATGAGCCTGTGGTTGCTAGAATTATCGTTATCTAAAGGAGGCCGCGTGCCCGGAGACCGGGAAGTCTTGCTGTCCATGCTTCGAGAAGCTTCTCGGCAATCAGAGCCTTTTCAGAGCCTGATCCACGATTATTCTTTGGATGTCATGAACGATCCTGCGGTCCATCTTGCCTTCACAACGCGGCTCAGCGAAAATCTCGCCATGCTCCGCCGTATCAACAGTCTCAAGACATCGCTCGAAACATCCGATACAGATGCCTGCGCTCTTTCTAGGGCAATGAAAGAGGTTCTGGATGCCGCATCCGCGCTTCCCCCAACCAGCCATGCCAACGTGGGGGATATTGCGGACCTCGTGGCGGTCGAACTAGCCTACCGCCGCATGGATCAAGGCCTCGATCAACCCCTGGCAGCCCGCGGGGGGCTTATCTGACGATACGCGCCCCCAGGAGTTGATGTCCTTGACATGCCGGACCGAGTCGCCTGTGCTAGTGTCCCGGCGCCGACAGACCAAGAGACATGCACCGTCTTGATCTGAAACGCATTGGCGACGGAAATGACCAGCGCCTCCAGTTCTGGATCGATGGGCAGCCCTTTGAGGAGATCTTCGGGCAAACCGGTGAGGAACATTCCGAATGCAGGCTTCGTGACGGACTCAATCCCCCCTGGGAACTCCTGGGAGACCTGACGAACGACATCCTTGACATCGAACTGCGGAGCGATTCGGAAGACCATGTCGAGGACCGCAAACAGCTAGGGTTTCGCTTTGACGGGCAGCGCTTCCGTGCTTCGCTCATGATCTGCAATTGTGGGGAGGAGGAATGTTGGTGTGTTTGCTGCGCCATCGAAATCCGAAGCCGCTCCGTTGTCTGGAGAGACTTCACGTGCGGGCCATTTATGTCGGCCACTGCTCGCCCTCTCGATCTCCACTTCGAATTTGATCGGGAGCAATATGTGGCTGAGTTTGTCCGCTTCTGCACAGAGAAGCCTTGGCCTGGCGAGGCTGGCCTAACAACTCCGCACTCCGTCCTGGACGCCGGCTTTTCGTACGACGGTCGCCACTTCATTGTGCAGACGCCCGCGCTTTACCACGTGTGGAACTTGAAAAACGGTTGGTACGATCGGGCCGGCACTCTTTGGGAAGTGGATTATCGGCGGCGCGGCGATGCCGGCGGCGAGGACGGGATTGTTCTCAGCGGACCAAACGATTCTCAACGCCGGTGGAATGCGGTGATCCATGACCCCGCCACGGTTCGGATCATGAGCACCCGTGCGAATCGATGCATAGTCGAGCTTCGATTCGACGGAGCACACGCCCGCTGGCTGGTGCTCGACAGCGAGGGCCTGTTCGAAATCCACGGACCGCTATCCTACCCGATCGCCTTGCCGACGGTCCTCGGCCGGTACCTTCACGGTCGCGATCCCGGCCATCTTCGGAAGGGCCTCTTGGCGGTCACACTCGGGTTCGACGAACATACTGGGAGATCGGGAATGGAGGGGGGACCAGAGCGAGGGCGGCTACACTGACAGACGCTCGTTCAAGCGTCGAACTCGTGGAGGCCGGATCGACGCCGATCCTTTGCCTCCACCAGTTCTCTGACAGCTCTATAGCGTTTAGCTAGCGGGAGCCACGCCCAAATCCGCGCATGACCCGCTGGGTGTACCAGCTTGGTCGACGGCGTTGCAGTAGGTGATGTCTCCCGTCGAGTTGTTGATAATCCATATTCCAGGGGCGGCCTGTGACGCACCGGCCGTCGAGGTGTCTTGTGCGAGATACACCGACAGTCCAACCGGCGGCGTGGGAACCGTCGCATCCGGCGTAGCCTTGCCGACTCTCACACACGTGGCGATATTGTCGGGGAAATTCGCCCGCAGCCCGCAATGTGTGACAACGCCTGAGACTTGATCGACGATCGTAATTCCAGCGCCTGCGGGATTCACTACGACAGTCAGATTTCTGGGAGTTGTCGCGGCTTGGCTGGTTCCGGGTGCGCAGAGGCAAACGATCAACGCGCCAGCGATCGACAACAGTGCGGATTGCGATTTCAAGATGAATTGTTTCATTGTGTTTCTCCTTTTCATTGGTGGCTTCTTAATTCGTGGCCTTCACATGTCCAGAGGCTTGCGGACATCTGAAGCATCCCGCGCGTACCAGCCGGGGACGCTTCGCAAGTCCGAGTTCGTTTGGTTCCATGCGCTCTCACCTTGAAGATGACTCGACAAAGCGCTTTCTTACGGGTCACCCCGCGTTTTTTTTGATGGGGTTATTGGGCCCAAGTTCCGGGTGGCAGCAGGTGGAACGGTCGGCGGCGCCTTTCACGCCAGCCGCGATTCTCTTTATGGCGCTACACGAGGCGAAAGACGCCGCCGATCTGGCGTCGCCGGGGCCCGGACGAACTACATATCGTCGATGATCGAACGTTTTCTCCAGTAACTTTCGACCGCCTGGTCCGTATTCCCTAAAGTGGGACTGAACCAGGTACCGACAGGATTGAGGGCACATCATGCTGGCTGAGTTTCGAGAGGCGTTGCGGCAACTGCGAAAAGCACCGGGGATCACCACGACGGCGGTGATCACATTGGCCCTGGGAATCGGCGCGACCACGGCGATCTTTACGCTCGTGCATCAGGTGATGCTGAAATCGCTGCCCGTGACGAAGCCGGAGGAGTTGTGGGGGATCGGAGACAAAGTCCGCTGTTGCAACTGGGGCGGCTACATCCAAGGGGACGATGGAGATTTCTCGCTATTCTCCTGGGAGGCCTACAAATACTTTCGCTCCAACACATCTGAGTTCGCCGACCTCGCAGCGCTTCAGGCGGGCAATGCTCCGCTCGGCGTCCGGCGAGCCGGCTCGCAGGCCCAGGCGGACACGCGAAACGGCGAGTACGTCTCCGGCAATTTCTTCAGGACTTTCGGCGTGCAGCCGTGGATGGGCCGGCTAATGACCGACGCGGACGACCAGGAGAGTGCGCCTCCGGTCGCGGTCATGAGCTACCACGTGTGGCAGGATAAATACGCTTCGGATCCCTCAGTGGTCGGCGCAGCCTACCAAATCAATGGGCATCCATTCACGGTGATCGGTGTGGCGGCGCCCGGATTTTATGGCGCGAAACTGGCGGGCTGGGGCATGCCGGATTTCTGGCTCCCGCTGACGACGGAACCATTGATCGACGGAGCGACGGCGCGTTTAAAACGGCCGGACGGCAACTTCCTGGACCTGATCGGAAGGGTGCGCACGGGAGTCGACCCCGCAGTCAACCCAAAGTCGCTTGAAGCAAAACTGAAAGTCGAACTGCATGACTGGCTGGCGAGCCATGTGCCGGATATGCAGCCGGGAGAAAAGCAACTCTGGCAGCAGCAGACCCTCCACATGGTGCCCGGCGGCTCCGGCGTGGCCACGATGAGGGACCAATATCAGGATGGGCTGAAGCTGTTGCTGATCGCGGCAGGGTGTTTGCTGCTGATCGCCTGCGCCAATCTGGCGAACCTGATGCTGGCGCGGGGATTGAAGGATCGCGCGCAGACGTCGATCCGCGTCGCCCTCGGTGCATCGCGTGGACGCCTGGTACGCAAGGTGCTTGTCGAGTCCACACTGCTGGCGATTGTTGGAGGAGTCTTGGGCATTGGCGTCGCTCTGCTCGGGGCGAAGCTGATTTTGCACCTCGCGTTCCGAATCGGCGGACCCAATAACTACATCCCGATCGACGCGACGCCGTCCTGGCCCGTTCTGTCGTTCACGCTGGCCGTTTCGGTGCTTACCGGAATCCTCTTCGGCATCACGCCCGCGTGGATCACTTCGCATATCGATCCCGCGGAGGCATTGCGGGGAGTGAATCGCTCCGTTGGGACCGGGCGCTCCTGGGTGCAGAAGTCTCTGGTGATCGCCCAGGTCGCGGTGTCCTTGATTCTGTTGTCCGCCGCGGCCCTGCTGGGCCGGAGCCTGCGTAACCTGGAACACCAGAACTTCGGATTCGAAGCTGAGGGACGCTACATCGCCTGGATCAATCCTATGCTGGGCAACTACAAGCTGGAGCAGATGGAGCCGATGTTTCAGCAAATTGACGACAGCCTGCTCCGGATTCCCGGTGTTCGCAGGGTAGCTCCGGCGCTCTACGCGCCGATGACGGGCGATAGCTGGAACGAAGGCATTCGCGTGCAAGGCCGGCCGGAGCCCGGCCCAAAGGAAGACACCGGCTCGTCCTGGTCGCGCGTGATGCCAGGCTTCTTCGAGACGATCGGCGCGAAGATCATGCTTGGCCGGCCCATCACCGATCAGGATACGGCGTCTACCCGCAAAATCGCGGTGGTGAATCAGGCTTTCGCGAAGAAATTCTTCAAGGATCAGAACCCGATCGGGCAGCACTTCGGAATCGATAGGATCAAATATTCCGCGACGTTTGAAATCGTCGGAGTAACCAACGACGTGCGATATCTGACCTACAACTATAGAAAACCCGTGAACCCTATGTTTTGGGTGCCCGAAGCGCAAACCGTGCAATACGACGACCCCGCGTTCACCAGCGGCGAACTCTGGTCGCACTACCTGTACAACATCGTGATTTGGGCCCCGGGCACTCAGCCTGCCATGGAAGAGAGTGTCCGCAAGGCGTTGGCGAGCGTCGATCCAAACCTGGTCCTCTATGGGGTCGACCCTTACGCCAAAGTCGTCAGCGCGGATTTCCAGCAGGAGAACATGATCGCCACCTTGACTACGCTTTTCGCAGCGCTCGGGCTCGTGCTGGCGGCCGTCGGATTGTACGGCGTGCTCGCGTACATTGTGGAGCGGCGCACAGGCGAAATCGGCGTGCGGATGGCGCTGGGCGCCGATCGGAGACGCGTCATTGGATTGGTGCTCGGCGGCGCATTTTGGCAGGTGGGCATCGGACTTGCGCTTGGAATTCCCGCTGCGATCGGAGCAGGGAAGCTGATGGCCGCGCAACTCTTCGGTGTGGACCCGTGGGACCCCTTCATGCTGATGCTGGCCACATTGCTGCTTGGCTTGGCGGCATTTCTGGCATCGGCGATTCCAGCTTGGCGAGCAGCAGCCGTGGAGCCGATGGTGGCGCTGCGGACCGAATAAAGCGAAGGGCTCCGGGCCGCTGAAAAGTCTGGGAGTGCGCCGTACCGAAGGCTGGCCAGCGCCAGCCACCCCAATGTGCGAGAGTTTACGTTTTGTGAGCCATAAGGGTCATGCCGTCTTCGTCAATCGCCTCATCGAAGAATTCCGGTGTGACCAAGAGAATAGCGGCCAGGCTGCGGAAAAACGCATAGGCCGTGCGGTCCTTTGCCGACGGGAATACGAGCGAGCAGCCGGCCGTTCGCGGTGTCAAGCGCATAAACCTCACTGTTGTACCGGCCCGACAGCCAGAGGACTTTTCCGTCGGCCGAAACACCGCCCATGTCCGGACTGCCCCCGCCGGGGATGACCCACTTTTGAATCACTTTGCGGTCCGCAAAACTGATCACTGAAACGCTGCCTTCGTCGCGATTGGACACATAGAGGACTTTGGAATCGCGGCTTGGGTACAAGCCATGTGCTCCGAGCCCTGTCGGAATGAAACCAATGGAAACGAACCTTTCCCCATCGATCAGATGCACGCCATTCGCCAGCATGTCAGCGACATAAAAAATCTTTCCCATTGGAGCGACCTTCACATCCTGGGGCATACTTCCGCTGGGCGAGCTTTTCAGGTCATAGGCTCTCCTCATGGCGAGGTTTCCCGTGTGGGTCATGGGGGACGCTGCTGCGGAACCAGCCGGCGCCGCCAGTGTCAGCGTTCCGGCCAGCGCGCGCGTGGCGACATTCACCTTGAGGAGCGTACCGGAAAACTCGCAGCTTGCGATCAAATATCGTCCGTCTCCAGAAAAGTCGATATGGTCGACTCCGCTGCATGGGACCGGCAGGGAATGAATCAGAGCCATGCTCATTGGATCGTGAAAATCCAGGCGATGGAGACGCTCGGCGACTACGATGGCGTACTTACCGTCCGGCGTGTAGTACATGTTGTACGGGTCCGCTACCGGAACCGTCTCGCCTTTCTTGCCTGTCGCCGGATCAATTTTCGTCAAGGAATCGCCCAGGTCGCTTAGCACCCACAGCGTCTTCAAATCGTAAGAAGGCGTGACGTGCTGGGGTTCCCGTCCTACTTTGAAGTGATTGACGATGTGAAAAGTGTGCGGATCGATCACGTCCACGGTGTTGCTGCCGCTGTTAGGAACGTAAACCAGATCGGGAAAGCCCTTTGCCGCGGGACTGAGCTTGCCCGGCCGCGTTTCCGAATAAATATCGTTGGCATCCATCACCGGCGGCATGCCGGGGAGGTCGTTCCCGTCGCTTCCGGCCACCTTGGAGAACCAAATGGCGAATGCCAAAAGAACCGGCGAACTGCGCCGAAGTGTCTGGGCTATTCTGTTCGTCTTCGTTTTCATCAATAGAGAATCACCATGGGGCAACGTAGTCTTCCGTCTCACCACCTTCAACCCTATCATTTACCCATGCCTGCAGAAGCCCGGCGCGGCGGTATGGAAAAACGAAGCGTTGGTCTCGGTTGCCGCTGGCCCAAGTTCCTCAGTCAACGTGTGCTAGACTTTAAACCTCACATGACGCCCGTGATCGTTACAGTCGTCGTCCGATGCTCTTCCTTCCTGGAATGGATGGGTGCCTGGCCGGGACCGGGTGAAGATACACTAACCGCATTCCTGGCGGACGAGACGAAACCCTTCGAACCTCGACGCACTCCTCGTTCCACGCCCCGGATCAGCGATCCGCCGCTAAATTGCTACAGTTCAAGCCAAACCTGAATTCAGCCGGCTGATTTGACGGATAAGAAGGCTATCGTGACCAGAACCACAATTCTTTTTACTTTCCTTTTGTTTGCTGGGACTGCCCATTCGGTCCAAGCACAGCCATTCAAGGTCGGCGACTACGTCGATGTT
Organism: Bryobacteraceae bacterium; assembly: GCA_036489835.1. Lineage (GTDB taxonomy): Bacteria > Acidobacteriota > Terriglobia > Bryobacterales > Bryobacteraceae > Palsa-187. Next base: position 50,749 of record DASXEY010000073.1, read on the forward strand.
CAGGCTTTCAGTCAGTGGATTCCTGGAAGGGTGTTCAAGCTTGTACTGTACGGCCCGGGCGGGCAATGCGAGCCTCTCAGCGCCAGTTGCTCGACGATCGGGGCCTATATCGTCACCTACGTCGTGAACCCTGCAAGTGGTCCGACGGAGAATATGACGGCTTTGGCGGACGTTCGCGCCCGCGTGCCTACCGCCGAAGATAAGCGAGTCGAAGCTGAAACGTCCGCTGCCTTGGCCCGTCAGCCTCACGGCAATACCTTGGGAGCGAAGTATGGCACGCGAGATCCCAGAACGTGCTCCAGCCGGACCGCTCCAATCCGGGGCGCCCCCACGGCCGACCAGGCGGCACAGTACGTCGTCTGCGAGATGGAGCAAGGCGATGGGGGCAATCCTCTCTCGCTGGTTACGAATGTAAAGGCGCAAGTCGCTTCGGTATCTCACGCGCCAACTCAGCTCATTAATACACCGTCGGATATCGACCCTCGCCAGCCGGTTTGGGATCTTCGCGGGAGTTTCACCAGCTACTCGTGTGCCTCATTAGGTTCCTTGCTTGCCTCGAACGATTTCGCCCGCACCCACAATTGCAATGCGGGCGATGCGCCCAACGCCACGGGGTACTGCTACAAGAACACCTTCGGCGATTGGCATTGCGCCCTGTTCGGCGCCCCCGCCAATGAGCGGACGCACGTGCTGCCGCCCGCAGGCTACTGAGTCCAACAAAGGGGTAAAACGCAACAATTATGACCAAAAACCTCTTCATTGCTTGGCTGCGTCTCAGCGAAGCGGGGCATTTGCTGAAGGCCAAGCATTCAAGGTCGGCGATTACGTGGATGCCGATCGGCTCTTGCTCGGCAAGTGGGAGCCATGCAAAGTGAGCAAACCTCTGGACCGCAATCAGTATGGCGTCGACTGCGGGCCAAATTTGGCTGATTTGCAGCCGGGCAGGTTGCGCGCCCGCGCGGCAACCGGGGAAGACAAAAGAGTCGATGCTGAAACGGCTGCTGCCTTGGCCCGTCAGCCTCACTCCGGCAACAGCCTGGGGACGCTCTACGGCAGCCGCGAACCGGTCACATGCGCCAGTCGAGCAGAGCCCGCTCGCGGTGCGCCTTCGGCCACCCAGGCCCGGCAATACTTCATTTGCGACCAGGAACGTGAACCGTATCGGAACGATCATTCCCTCGTTACCAACGTCACGCTGCAGATTGCTTCGGTATCTCATCCCGTAAACATTCGCGGCAGTTTCACGCAATACGGGTGCGCTAAACTAACGTCCATTCAGGGGTGCCCGAATGGGAACGATTTTGCCCGCACGCACAACTGCATCGCAACAGCGCAGCCCTCTGCAACGGGCTACTGCTACAAGAACACTTTCGGCGATTGGCACTGCGGCATGGCTGACGCGGCGCATGTGAACACCAACCCCTTGCCGTTTCAACTGCCGCCGGGCCGGAAACTGACCCATTGAAAGGCGCCATGAGACTCGCCACCATCTCATTTTTCTTCGCCAGCGTCAGCCTGGTATTAGATCCAAGCCCGCTATTCGGACAAAGCAACCAAGCTGGCTACGTGCTGGCTGCGCAAGGCGATTGGAAGTGGACCTCAAAAGGAAACGCCAAGATAAACGCGGGCGATCCGGTTGTGGAAAATTCGACGGCGCGGGCCAGCGCTTCGCAGGCGAAGCTTACAATCGCCATGCTGGATGGGACCGTCAAATCCTATGACTGTCCGCCGCTGAATCCTTGCGTCGCGGCGATCGGTCCGTTCAGAAAGCCGCCGGATTCCCTATACGCAAGGCTATCTGCTGTGGGCAAGACGTTTTTCACCCAACGCGATGCAATACCGATTTACGCGATGAGCCGCGGCCTGACCGCCGGCGAATTTCAGCACGCCGTTCTCGTGCTCCGGGACCAGGGCACGGATTTGAGCCCCGCGATCAAGCAGCTTGACGCCGGCTCATACACCCTCAGACTTCGATCGCTCCAGGGACCGTCGGCTTCCTACAGCGCCGGCGTAACCTGGGACCCACCCTCGGCCACGGCAGTGAGCATTCGAAATCTCAGGCCGGGTGTCTACGAACTGATCATTAGCGCGAGCGATGGAAAGCGGATTGGGTCAACCCCGGTGATCCTTGCGACGCCTGAGCGAGCCCCGGCGCAGCAAATGGCGTTCGATGAAGGGCTGCGCATCGTCCAATCCTGGCCTCGTGAAACGGATCCGGCCGCGATCCACAACTTCCTGAGCGCCCTCCTGCTTGAGATCGGGCAAGGGGCGCCCTAGTGCGAGTCCCCAACGCGAGCCTTCCCAGCCCCGAGTCTCCCAGCCGAACAGGATCCTTCGCTTGGCGGAAGTATGTACGGTACGTCCTGACCGGCCTCGCCTTCATGTACGCGTTCAAGGCGCTCGATACCATGCTGGAGGAGACTCCGCTGATGCAGCGTTTTGAGCGTGCGAATCTGGATGCCCTGTTCAGCGCCCGAACGCCGGAGGTATCGAAAGACATCTTCATCATCGACGTGACTGAGGATGATTACGATCAGTTGTTCGGCGGAATCAGCCCGCTCGATCCCGCTAAGATGTACGAGATCATCCAGGCGATTGTCGAAAGCGGACCCAAGGTGCTGGGAGTGGATTTCGACACGTCCGGCTGGAAAGACGTGGCCAAGCCCAACGCTTCCGGAGCCCCAGTCGTATGGGCGCGGGCAGCCAATGGCAAGCCTGGAAACGTCACGCTGGCCGATGTTTTGGGAGGATCTTCAAACGATGTTTGCTACGGGATCCCCGCCTACGTTCCGAATGACGACGGATTCGTCCGTCAGTATGCGGAATATATAAAGGGCGCGGACCTGGCCTATCCGACGCTCCCGGTGAATCTGGCTGACATCTTCTTGAACCGTAATTGCCGCAAAGCGATTCCGGTGAAGAAATGGAAGCAGCCGGATACTCCTCCGCTGATCAATTACTCCGGCGACAAAAGCGCATTCAGCCGCCTGTCGGCTGGAGCGCTGCTGCAGTTGAAGGGGCCTGCCGGCGACGCCGAAGCAGCGCCACGATGGGACGCGTGGAAGCGCGCCAATCCGATCAAGGGGAAGCTGGCGCTGTTTGGCGGGGCGTATCGCGCCGCGCGCGACGCTTACCCCACGCCGGTCGGCTACCTGGACGGGGTCGACATTCTGGCGCATACCGCGCAAACGCGGCTGCCCGGGCATGAGCTTCTTTCTGCCATTCGACCGGGTTTCCTCAATAACTGGTTTTCCCTTCAGGGATACTTACTTTTACTGCTGCTATACTTCGTCCCCAAAGCCTGGCGGATGGGCGTTACGATTCTCACCGGACCCGTCTATGCGTTCGCCGGCAACTGGATTTGGTTTTTCGCCGGAGGGACGTTCCTCAGTTTCGTGCCCTACCTGGAGGGACTGGTGGTCCATCAGATTTACGATCACATCAAAGAGTTCCGCAAGGTAGAAAAGGAAAACCGCGAACTCAAAGAGAAACTCCGCGAGCTCGGATCTCCGGTGCCGGAACCCGCCGCGGAAGTCTAAAACGCCCCGGTCACCACGAAGGGCGCCCAAAACATCGGGTGCGGGTACTTCTTGCGAACCACCAGTGCCGCGGCGCGTAACGCTGCCGCAGGCGATTTTCCTTTATGCAGTCCTGCGTAGAATTGCTGCATCAGGAGCGCGGTCGAGGCATCGTCAACGTCCCACAGGCTGGAAACGACTGTTTTGGCTCCAGCGCTCAGAATCGTGCGCGCCAAGCCTGAGATTTCGTCGCCTTGCATCAGCTTGCCCGTGCCGGATTCACATGCGCTCAAGACCACCAGCTTGGCCTTAAGTTGCATGCCAGTCAACTCGTAAAGCGAAACCCGCGCAGGTTGGCCGGAGGCAGGACTCGTCAGCAGAGCGCTGAACAAAGGAGCGTGGACATCGTAAATGCCGTGCGTCGCAAAGTGAACCGCCTGATGGTCCAGCAGGGCCTGGAGCGCGGCGTCGTGCGTGAGAGCTTGTTCCTTGATGAGTGTCGCGCCGGGATAAACGCGCGCGATGCCGTCCACTTCCGCTGTCGTGCCCGGCAACGGCGGCGCGCCTTCCACCTGGACCGATCCCAGCGCGCCCAGAAACAGGTCGCCCTTCAGAGGCGCCGCGCCGCCCAGCAGCATGAGCGTAGAAGCGCTGGGAAGATAGGAGATTGTGAACCGGTCGATCAACTGCGGCCCGCCGGAAACCGGAAGAGTCTGGAAGGGAAGATAGTTTAAGAACGCCGTCGGCGCGATTACCAGGCGCCGCGTCCCGGAGGGAAGCTTCCCGGCAACCGGCTGCCAAACTGTCTGGGCGATTCGCGCAAGCAGCGGCCCGAGTTCCTGTGCGGAGTTCTGGTCTTCGAAAAGTCCGCGCAACTCGCGAAGATCGTTCTCCAGCGCATCCACATCCGCTTTCCACGTGACCTGCTGGAAGGAGGCGGGTCCAATCAGGAAAGCGGTGATGCGATCCGGGAGCATGGAATACTCGATGAGGACCGCGTTTGGATCGAGCTTTTTCAGGCTGGCCTGAAGATCCCCAAGCATAGGAGGCTCCAGCACCACGGCCTGACTTGCCCGCGAGTTGGCAAGCCCTTCTCGTTCCCGCAGCAGCGTAAAGCGATTCTCCAGGTCCGTGAGCTGGCTTTTTATCGTGGACGCCGAGCCGCCGGACGAACGGAAGAGAAGGTCGTTATCGGGCGCAAGCTGCAAGCGCAACGCGATCATTCGCTTCTCCATCTCCGCCAATTCGCCCTGCGCTTTGGGCGGAGCTGTCTCCTTGAACTTGCGGCCTTCGAGCGATTCCACAAAGGTCCGCGCCTTGCCCCGCTCGGTGTATTGCCATGCTTCCTGGTGGCGGCCGAGGTCAGTCAGGGCCGAAATAAGACGCGCATACAGATCCGAGACCCATTCGGAATCGGTGAAGGCCGGCCGTTCCTCCTCGCCTAAGCCGGCTCGCAGGGCTTCGACGCGTTTCACCGCCTCGCGATACGCGTCCACTGCCTGATTGGGTTGCGCCTTGCCCTCGAAAATCATACCGGCCACGTATGGCAGCTTCCATTCGGCGTCGGCGAAGCCTGCATTCTGCGTGCTCTTGGCCGCCTCATCCAGGTGAGCTTGCGCCTTATCGTAGAGGTCCTTCCGCGCGAGCGCGCGGGCCGCCTCCACATGGGCCGCAACCTCCGGCAGCGCCTCCCGTCGGCTGCGAAATTCCCTTATGGCGAGATCGTAGCTGACCGCCGCAACATCGGGCGCTTCCTCGCGGTCCAGCCGGGCGAGGCGCATGTACACGTCGGCTTTGTCGTAACGGCCAGCGCCTGAGTCCTCGATCGCGGCTGTCAGGATCTTGCGCGCATCCTCGCGTTTGTTTTTCAGAGCCAGCACCTCTGCCTGCTCCAACTGGATCTCGGCTCTGAGGCTGGCCAGGCGCGTGCGATCTGCCGCAGCAGGCTGCTTATCGATCGCCGCGGCAGCCTCGGAAAGCAGTTGATCGGCCTTGGTTCGCTCCGCCGGTCCAAAGGGCGCAGTGCGGGCGTAGGCGGATGCCAGACCGGCCAGCGTCCCGGCGAATGCATACCCTTCTGGATAACCCAAGGGAATTCCGTCCGGATGCAGCATCCGCTCAAGAGCGACCGCTTGCTCCATCGCCGTGATCTGATTTGGCAAACTTCCCGCGGCCGCGAAATCTGCCGCCAGAATACGCAGCGCTTCTACTTGGCCGTGAGCGTTGCCAGCTTTCTGCGCCTGCTCCACGGCTGTGGAATCCTCCCGCAAGATGCCCTCGATATCGCCGGACATCCGGCGCCTGGAACGCGCAGCGCGCTGCGCGAAACCGCTGACCTGGATCGGCAGACCGGGCACGTCGCGATCTATTTTCGCAGCCAGCCCGAGGGCGTCCTGATAGGAGAGCCGGTTCATGGAGTCCAGAATGCATCGCATCAGCTCAAGAACAGCATCGTACCCGAACGTGGCCTTGTCGGCCGGATCGAGAACCGATTGGAGAGCTTCACTCACAATGCCGGGTACGTCGCCGTACTGGTCCTGCGCCATCTCCAGGTCGGCCTTCGCTAATTGAGCCTGAGCCCGAAAGTACGGCGGCGCAGGTAAAGCCGTTTCCTGGAAGCGGATGAGTTCTTGCGAAGCGCCGGAAATGTTCTGGCGCGCCAGCTCGATGTCCACGATATCCCGCCACACCTGGGAAGCATTGCCGGAGTACATCTGCACGGTGGGGATGAGGTCGCGTGATTTCCTTAGATCCGCAAGAGCTTCGTCAATCCGCCCGACATTCAGCAACTCGCGCCCGATGTTGGCCCAATTGAGGAAGATGTTCTGGGTTAGGCCTGAGCGCTCGGCGAGAGCTAGCGATTCCTCGGCAGCTTCCAGCGCACGGCCATAATCGCGTTCTTTGTCGCGGTAGGCGAAGTCCTGGATATTTGCAAACACGCTCGCCCGGAATAAATCGGTCGGATCGGACTGCTGGCTGAAAAGCGTCACTAATCCCGTCAAGGCGCGATGCAGGTCGCTCCAGTCATCGAGCGAGGCTTGCGCGGAGTTCCCGGCGATATAGACCTGCATCAGCATGGCTTCGGCGCGCTCCCGCCCCACCGTCTGCAAAAATGTTCCGGCAGCCGCGCGGTCGGCAGGCAAGGCGTGCACGAATGCTCGCGACGCAGCCAGGTCTGGTGCGGCCGGCGCAGTCTGTGCGCTCAGGGTCGAGGCGGCTGCAAAGCACGCGAGGATGGTGAGTTTCATAGGTACTGGAGATGCGGTTTCGGCGAACGCAATTCAAGATTAACGCCCGGTTGATGATGAGCCAAACCGAACGCACCTAAGCTGACGCCGGGCAGGCGGCGATTTTGGTCCGGCTCACTGTGGTGGTCAGAGAGAGGTACGTCACCTCGGACAACACCTCTTGAGCCGCATCGTACACCTCCAGGGCAGACGCCTCTTTGGGCACCAGGAATCCATCCACCATTTTCAAACCGCTGAGCTTCCCTTTCATTGCGGAGATCTGCGATTTAGGCACCGCGATGTAATTTCCGCTGCGAATCCGCAGGCTTGGCGCAAGCGTCGCAGCGCCCTCCTTGGTTGCTGCCAGATTCAACTGGCCGCTTTGCAGTATCCACGCATTATCGCCATGCGCCTGCAGGTTCGCGACCATCGTACGGATGGGTGTTAAAGAGGTGACTGCCATCAGCGGAATCGACAGGATCGGAAAGAACGCGGCGATCGGATTATTCGAGACGGAAAGAAACGCCGCGACAATTTGGCCGAATGCGCTCTTGCGCATATCCTTGGCAAAACAACTGAAGGCGGCGTGACCGATGCCGCCAGGCAGGGATATCGATTGCCCAACGGTTTGCCCCAACTGGACAGAGCCAGCCGCGGCCGGGGCCGCGCTCCCCGGCGCAGGAACGGAACCGCCCGAACTCTTGCCGGACGTCTTGCCGGATTTCGAGGAACTCTTTTCGGCGCTTCTTAAAGCGGCCACGGCGGGCATCAGCGCGCTGAAGAATGAAGTCGCCACGGCGTTAGCCGGATCCGTGTTGCGCTGGCTTTGCTGCAGATCGATGTAGATGCCGCCTGCGTTGTACCTGCCGAAGACGGCTTTATCGGCGCCGTTCAGGCGCAGACGCGCAAGTTGTAGCTCCACTTTGGCGTCGCCCGTGGGCAGCAGCTTCGCATCGTCGACCTCTTCGGCTGGAACCAGAACCTTGTCGTCGTTGTCCACGTGAAAAAAGAACGGTTCGCGGGCAAGGCCACCGATTTCCTCGGAAGCTCCGCGTGACACTCGGGCGGCGGCGTCTTCACCTCCGGGCAGCGCGGACGGAGGAACGCCCATGTGACGAACCCAGTAGTCGACTACATCCTGCGATATGCCGGCTTGGCGGGAAGCTTGCCCCTGTGCGGTCTGACAGATCCCGTCGAGCCCGAGAATCGCCAGCGGCGCGCCTAGAAAAAATGTTCTTCGATCGGACTCGATCATGGACTGACGGCCTTTCGCTAAGCGAAGATCCGCTCAGTCTTCAAAATGCCCCGGACATCTTAGTGTAGTCCCTCGGACGGATTGAACGTTAACAAGAGCCTTCCCGGCATTCGTTGAGTGCTCCAAGAACCCCGCAAGGAGATCAACGGATTTCACCGAGAGTCACCGTCACGCTGATGCCGCCATCCATAATCGGAGTAGCAAGCGCCATGCTGCCTCCGGGCCGCAGAATGAATCGGCCCGAATTTGGCGCAGACAGGTTGATCGTGCCGTTTGGATTCTCGATCACCAGGTTGCGATACGAAAAACCAACCCGGTCTACGACGATGCTTTCGACCAAAACCTCGTAGAACAGGAACGGGAGCGCCGTGTAGTCTGCCTTGCGGCCGCCCAGAGTCTCAGGGGTCAACGCCCTCCCCTTGTCCACCCATAGCTCCGCCGACGTCACGATCGAATAGCCTTCATGTTCGCCCATCCAGACTTTCGTCTGAAACGTGACGCGCGCTCTTCTTCCCATAGATAGCTCCGGCTAGCAGTCCCCAAACGGCGGGTCGCGGCCCTGAATTCCGAAAGGATCAACTCCGCGCGTAGCCCCAGGAGTCGGCGGGCGCGCTCCACGCTATCTTCCTCGTCTACGGCCGGCCCGGGCAAGAAAAGCCCCGGCGTTCGTCCGCGAAGAGTTCCCTTGACGAACCTTCCGCCGCCCTGCTTCAATTTGAGGCCGCGCTTGAAAAATCGAAAGGCACGGCAAGTATAGCGCACCTTCCTGCGGATTCTATCGCATCATCGCCGATGCACCAGATCTTCAGGACGGGTTGGGATGCCGGTTTGGCTTACAGTGGAGAGCGTGGGCTCAGCCTCCAACCCAAGAACTCCGTCCAGGGCGCTCGCCTTCGTCTTCGCACCTTTCTTCCTATTAGGCTTCTTTTTCACGGTGATGATCGTCCGCGAGGCTGTCACCTCCGCGGCCACTTACACGTGGCGCTCGGTCTCGTGCCGCATCGTTGAAAGCGAAGTCCGCGAATCGAGCTACCCTTCGCCTTGGTTTGCCTATATCCGCTACACATCCTCCAGCGGCGAGTCCGTGCGCAGTTCCCGCCCCTTCGGAAAATACCGCGAGGCGGTTCTTTTCACGCGCCGCTGGCCGGCCGGTTCCTCCACAACCTGCTATCTCGATCCTGGCGATCCGTCGGGTACGTTGCTTGAACGGAAAAGCTCGGGCCTCGTGTTTCTGCTGTTTCTCCCGCTTCCCCTGCTCTTCGTATTCATCGGGGCGGCAGGCTTTTACACTGTCGTGTTTCGTGTGCAGCCGCATCCGCGCGTCCGGCCTGTCGCCAGCCCCATTGCTGGCCGTCGATTCGCCGCCGCGCTGTTGATTGTAGCCGGCTGGGGTTTATTTTTGGCGTTTCTAATAGGTCCCGTGCGCCACGCGGTTCAGGCCCGCTCGTGGCGCGCCCAAGAGTGCAGAATTCTTCGCAGCGAAGTCCGGCGGCAGCCCGCCAGCACCGGCGACGATGGCTATTCTCCTGCGATCCTCTACTCGTATTCGGTGCATGACCTCGAGCACCGTTCCGACACCTATAGCTTTTTTGAGTATTCAAGCGGATGGTCGTCAGCCCAGCGCATCACCAGTCCCTATCGGCTCCGGATCGAGCGTATCCTGTTACGTCAATCCCGCCGATCCCGACGACGCCACCCTTAACCGCGATCCGTCGCTCGCGTGGCTCATGGGCTTCCTCCCATGCGGGTTGCTTGCCTGGGGCACAGCTCTGTGGCCCCGCTAACAACCTCACCCGTTCCGAGGTTTGCAGTCCATCGAAGCCCTGAAATGAAAGCCGGCTTCAGCTTCGGGGACGAGTCTCCAAAATCGGTGGGGACGGAACAACCCTGACAGCCATCTCTAGCAACGCGGTCAGAAGAAATCGACGAATCGAACTCCCGCGGTGCCGAGTACAGCCCGCCGAAACCCATTTACGAGCGGCAACATCGCCACCGGCGAACCGGTTTAAGGAATGCTCCTAAGGAATCGCTCTGCTCGTGGCCGCGACCAAGCTCCGTTTTGCGGGCTGTTACTCAGGAGCCCGTAAAGGGCCGGTCGCCGCCCTCAATTCCCGAAAGGAACAGCTCTGCTCGTGGCCGCCACCAGGCTCCGTTTTGCGGGCTGTTACTCAAAAGCCCGTAAAGGGCCGGTCGCCGCCCTCAATTCCCGAAAGGAACCGCTCTGCTCCTGGCCGCGACCAGGCTCCGTTTTGCGGGCTGTGTTATTGAGGAGCTTGCTGCTGCTCAAGGCTCGTCGCTCTCGCCCTTGACGAAGAAGCGCTCCATCTCCTTGTACTCCAGGATTTTAATGGTCGGCTCTTTGGGACCGTTGCCCTGCACAATCGCCAGGAACGCCTGCTCCGACTGCGCCACCATCGCGCGCGCGAGGTCGTTCTTGTGGATCGAGTGGTACTTGGACGGCAAGGCCCAGTTCACCAGTGGCATGACGTAGCCAAGGACACCCGGCGTGTTGGAATTGCCGAGAATGGCTGCGGGACGGTACACCCCAAGGAAGTCGAACTGGACCGACTCGACAGCCTTCTCCTTCTCGCCGATGATCTTCGCGTACTTCATCCCGGCCTCAGGGTTCGCGCCCATTGCTGTCATGACCCCGCACACACGAGCGCCTCCAGCCTTGGCGGCGCGGCAAAAGGCCAGCGGGTAAGCGATTTCGATTTTGCGCACGTCCTCCTCGGACATCTTCGCGCTGCCCTTGCCGACGCCGAACGCGGCGAGCGCGACGTCGGCTCCCTGTGCGCGCGGCCCAACCTCGTCCTCGAGTCGGTCCATGTTGACAACCACCTCGAACCGGGGATTCCTGATCAGAAGCTGTACGATGCGTCCGCCTACGTTCCCCGTCGCGCCCAGCACGATCGCCGAGTACTCCTCCTTCGCCTCTGCCGCTGCCATCGTCACCTCACACGCGGAACCAATCATATACGCAAGTCCGCGAGTGAGTGAAATC
>DASXEY010000100.1:0-160050 GCA_036489835.1 Bryobacteraceae bacterium
CACCATTTCGCAAATACCATCTCGTATTCCGCGAGACCCCTCCAGCGGATCGCGGCTTGGAAAACGCTGCTCACCGAGCCGTGACCACAGGGAGCGGTTTCTCCTGATACGTTAGTGAACTTATGAAACGACTGACTAAGCTAAGGCTGACCGAAGCGCATCCTAGATGATCCGCCTTATCGCCTCCGTTCGCTTCGTGGCGAATAATGGATCGAGCAGCCTCCGAGTACCGCCATGATCTACGCCAAGCAACGCAAGCGCAGCCGTCTGCCCGGCGGATTTTTCCACCTGGAAGACGAAAGAACCAAGACGCGCGTGTTCGGCTACGGCCACGGCGACAACATCAAGCTCAAAGACGAGTACGGCAACATCTGGCAAGGCTCAGCCGTTCGAGCCATCGACAACTCCGTCGAATATCGCTTTCGCGACGGCAAAGGCAACTCGCTCAGCGGCATCTCCAACGATGCCGTCGTCACCTTGCGGGACGGGCACGGCAGAACCTGGAAGGGCTTCGTAGACTAGGCCGTAACTCGTGACCGCTCGAAGGCCCGCAAAGGGCCGGTCGCGGCTCTCAGCTCCCGTTTCGAAACTGCTGACAGTTGAGCCGTAGGACAGGCGGTTTCGCCTGTCGTTCCGGACAGACTGCTAAGCCATCAATTAGCCCCAGCGGTCTCCTGAACAATCTGCCACAGCAGCTCAACCCCGTCCTCAAGAGCTTTCGGAGTAATACGCTCGTCGATGCCGCGAACCTTTGACTCGCCCGGTTCCCGCAAAAACAGCGCGACCCCATACACCGGGACGCCGCGCGACCGAAGGAAGCCGCTATCTGTCGCGCCCCTGGACATGTATGGCGTGACCACCGCATCGCGAGGATAGATTCGTGCGATCGCCCGCTCCATGGCCTTGTATAAGTCAGTTGTCCGCAGGCTTGCCTGCGCCGTCGGGGGCGGCGGCCCAGGGGCGAACGCCACATCCACGGAAGGATCGTTGACGATCTGCCGCAGCCGCGCCAGTACCTCCTCCCGGGTCTCCGAAGGCATCCTCCGCACGTCCAACTGCTCTTCGTTCGCCACGGGCGTGCCAAAGGAAATGGTGGTATGCAGCATCGCATCCAACTCCGCATCGTGGGATCCGATTTGCGCGGCCGCGGCCTGCGCGGTCGCGGAATTATCCAGCTTCGGCAGCAGCGGCCCAAGCCAGGCGTAATCCGAGAGATTCGCAAGCTGCCCCAGATAGCGCCGCGTGGTCGAGTTTATGCGAATTGGCTCGTCGGCCTTATTAAGATGGGAAATCGCATCGGCCAGATGCACAGTAGGATTGTCTGGCCGCGGCAAGGCCCCCGTTCCCTGCGTTCCATGCGCTGTCAGGATCACCCGTGTGGGAATCTTCTCCATGGTCTGGACGCCGAAGATCTTGGCGCCGTCCTTGGATTCCAGCAGTGAGCCGCCCTCATTCAGCGCGAACTCGGCGTCGATCTTGGGCCACGCGTTTTGAATCAGCCACTGGATTCCGGTCATCCCAGCTTCCACGTCCACCTCGGAAACCAGAATCACATCGCGGCTCAGGGGCAGGTTTCGCCTCTTGATCTCTACCAGAACGGCCAACTCGGCCGCCAGCAGAGACTTCGCATTCAAGGTCCCCCGTCCGTAAATATACCCGTTTTTGATCTCCCCTCCGAAGGGATTTTGAGTCCATTGCTTGGCATCGGCCGGGGCCACGTCGCTATGCGCCATCAGCAGCAGCGGACGGCCTTTACCGCCACTGCTCTTCTTTAACCGCGCCACGAAGTTCAAACGTTTGGGATCCCCGCCGATCTCCTCGGACGGGATTTGGAAGCTGTCGCAGACCTTCTTGAGGTAGTCCGCGACCTGGGTCTCGTTCCCCGGCGGATTCGATGTGTTCAGGCGCACCAAGTCCGTCAGGTATTGACGCGTTCGGTCGCCAAGGGAGCGGTTGTCGTCGGCCATACCGAACGCTGCCACAAGCAGCAGTAGGGCCCATACGCGACGCATTCGACCAAATCTTATCACGTCCATACCGAATATGCGCCTTCCTCCGTCTAAACGAAGGTATGCGGATACTACTCCCGCTCTTCGCGATACTCTCGCCGGCACTGCCGGCCCAGAACATTCCGGCGGCCAATCTTGTGACATCCGATATCGACAATTTCTGGCGAGCCTATGACGCTGGCCAGCCGGGGCGCCGCGCCGAGGCTTTCCAGAAACTCTACTTCGATGTAGCCTCGCCGGGCTTGAAGGATTTCATCGCCTCGCGCATCACATCGGCCGAAGAGCTGGCCAAGACCGTGGACGAGGCGCCGAAATTCTATGCCAGCATTCGGAAAACAACCAATCAGGTGGCGGCCCAGCGCGACAGCATCCTCCGCGATCTGGCCCGGTTTCAGGAGCTCTATCCGGAAGCCCGTTTCCCAACCGTCTATTTTCTAATTGGCCGACTTACCAGCGGAGGCACCACTGGGCCCTCCGGACTCCTGATCGGCACGGAAGTGAACGCGCTCGGCGACGTTGTGGATACCACGGAGCTTCAACAGACCAGGGCCTCCTTCCTGCGTGCCATGGGAACCATTGACCACCTGCCGCTGATCGTGGTGCATGAGTTAGTCCATTCGCAACAAAAATTCCGCGGCGGAAACAACCTGCTGAATCAGTCGATGAAAGAAGGCGCTGCGGATTTCGTGACGGACATGGTAGCCAACAGCACCATCAACGCCTACGCCCGCGACTGGGCCGAAGCTCATCACGACGGACTCTTTCAACAGTTCGCGCGCGATTGGGCCGCGGCGCCGGCCCGGACGTCGGGCTGGCTCTATAATTACGACCAGGTCAAAGGCGATCAGCCAGCCGACCTGGGATATTGGATCGGCGCCGAAATCTGCCGGAGCTACTATGAGCGCGCAGCGGACAAAAACGCCGCCTTCGCGACGATCGTGCGCATGGAAAATCCCGAGGCCATCGTCAAAGGCAGTAGTTACGCCTGGATCCTCGAATCCCGCACCGGGCCGAACTAAACCCGTCACGCCACCCGAAAAAATAATTTCACTCAATCCCCTCAATCACTTCCCGCTCCTCACCGGCCGCAATCGCGACCTCACCTTCTATCCTCAAATCGTAAGTTCCTCCGTGCACGGAGCGTTGCGTTTTGGATGATGCTGAACTTCCGGTGGCCCTTAGAAGCCTTTGCTGGGTCCTCTCATGGGGGTCCTGACGGGAGAAATCAGGGATCGATCCTTGTAGCACCCGGAGTGGGACGGGCCCGTATGTGCCGCTGCTTCGGATATCAGAGAGTTGGAGTTAAAAGCCTTCGAGATGCGCGCCATCCAGCGCCCTGAATCTCTAGCAAGACTCCAATTCAAATCATTGGCGGTTGGCACGCACGGCGATAAGTCCGAGAGCCCCAACCGCCGCAACGAACGTTTTCGTTTCCACCCGCAGTGCCGAAGTGTGTCTCGATGCCATCAGCAGATTGACACGCGAGCCTTTTCGCCGTAACGTGAAGTGACAAAGTTACAGGAGGGCTCCATGGCGAGATCCGATAAAACCTCAAAAACCGGCCGCCGAGGTTTCTTGAAAGGCGCAGCCGCGGGCGCCGCCGCATTGGTGGCGAAGCCTCCTCTGGCCGAAGCCCAACAGGCCCAAGCCCAGAAAGGCGTAACACCTCAGCCCTCGGCCGTCCAGGCCGCCCGCGAAACCACCCCTCCCCCGCACGTCGACGTCTACACCACCGACCGTCCCGGCTCCGATTTCATGGCCGAGGTCATCAAGTCTCTCGGCTTCGAATACGTCGCCGCCAATCCAGGCTCCAGCTTCCGCGGACTCCACGAGTCTCTGATCAACTTCGGCGCCAACAAAGACCCCGAGTTGCTCACCTGCTGCCACGAAGAATCCTCCGTCGCCATGGCCCACGGCTATTTCAAGGTTGAGGGCAAGCCCATGATGGTCATGGCCCACGGCACCGTCGGGTTGCAGCACGCCTCCATGGCGATTTACAACGCCTACGCCGATCGAGTCCCTGTCTACGTTCTGCTCGGCAATATTCAGGACGAAACCTGGCGGCGCAGCGACGTCGAATGGGCGCACAGCGTGCAAGATTGTGCCTCCATGGTTCGCGACTACACCAAGTGGGATGACGCTCCGATCTCGCTGCCGCACTTCGCCGAATCGGCCGTCCGAGCCTATAAAATCGCCATGACCCCGCCCATGGAACCCGTGGTCATCGTCGCCGATGCCGTGCTTCAGGAAGAGCCCGTTCCCGACGCAGACCGAGGCAAGCTGCGCATCCCCAAGCTTTCCCTTTCAACCCCGCCCTCTGGCGACTCCGCAGCCATCGCCGAGGCCGCCAAGATGCTGGTCGCCGCCGAAAATCCGGTGATCATCGCCGGCCGAGCCGCCCGCACTCCCGCCGGCCTGACCTCGCTCGTCGAATTGGCCGAGCTTCTTCAAGCCCCCGTCCAGGATCGCCGGTTCCGCATGAATTTCCCCACCCGCCATCCACTGTTCGGAGGCGGAAACATTGCCGATGCGGACGTGATCCTCGCCCTCGAAGTCCCGGATCTGTGGAACGCCACCAACTCCATGACGCCCATCAACCGTTTCGGCATGGAGACCAAGCGCCTGACTAAGTCCAACTCAAAACTGATTCACATCTTCGCCGGCGATCTTTATTCCAAGAGCAATTATCAGGATTTCGGCCGTTATGCCGAAGTGGATCTGTCCATCGCCGCCGACGCCGAAGCCTCCATGCCGGAGCTGATCGAAGCCTGCAAGAAACTCATCACCGCGGACCGCAAGCGAGCCTTCGCCGATCGCGGCGCGAAGCTCGGCGAAGCTGCCCGCAAGACCCGCGAAAGCGATCTCGAAAAAGCCTCCTACGGTTTCGACGCCAGCCCCATCAGCACGGCCCGCGTCTCCGCCGAGCTGTGGAACCAGCTCAAGGGCGAGGATTGGTCGCTGGTCTCCGACGTCACCTTCTTCAGCTTCTGGCCCCTGCGCCTGTGGGATTTCACCAAGTATTATCAGTACCTCGGCGGCCACGGAGCCTACGGCATCGGTTACGGAGCTCCCGCCGCCGTGGGCGCTGCCCTGGCCAATCGCAAGCATGGCCGCATCAGCGTGAACATCCAGTGCGATGGCGACATGAACTATGCTCCGGGAGTCCTGTGGACCGCCGCGCATCACAAGATTCCGCTGCTGACCATCATGCACAACAACCGCGCCTATCATCAGGAATTGATGTACGTGCAAGACATGGCCGCCCGTGCGCAGCGCGGCATCGACCGCGCCACCATCGGCACCGCGATCACCGATCCGAATATCGATTACGCGATGATGGCCAAGGCGTACGGCATGTATAGCGCCGGTCCAATCAGCGATCCCAAGGATCTTGGCCCCGCCATCAAAGCCGCGCTCCAGGTGGTCAAGCGAGGCGAACCGGCCTTGATCGACGTGCTGACGCAGCCGCGTTAGAGAAACTCCATGAAGATCATCCCGATTCTTGTCATCGCAGCGGCCTTCCTTCTAGCGGGCGTAGCGTTACCGCAAACCCCGGCGACAGGCGACGCCGCCAAAGGCAAAGCCCTTTTCCTCAAGGACGGCTGCTACGAATGCCACGGCTACGTAGGGCAAGGGACCAAGGACGGCGCGCGCATTGGTCCGCCCGTATTGAACGCGCAAGGCCTGATCCGCTACGTCCGCCGCCCCTCCGGCGCAATGCCCGCCTTCACTGAAAAAGTAATTACCGACGCCGAGCTGACCGACATCTACACCTACCTCAAATCCATTCCCGCGCCGAAGGCCGTGAAGGACATCCCTCTGCTGGATCAATTAAAATAGCGGCGGCGTTGACTTAGTTCACTCCCTAGTTCACAATCTAGTTGTGAAGCGTGTCAACATCCATGATGCAAAAACCAACCTCTCGCGCTATTTAGCCGAAATGACGCCGGATGAAGCGTTGGTGCTTTGCAATCGCAATGAGCCGGTGGCAGAGCTTCGATTACTTCGAACGAAAGCGGTTCGTAAGCCGCGGATCGGCGTCGCCAAGGGCGAATTCGTGATCCCCGATTCGTTCTTCGATCCGCTCCCGGACGAGAACCTGAAAGCCTTCCGTTGAAAGTCTTAATCGACACCTGCGCGTTTCTCTGGATCGTTTCCGGCTCGCCGCGGCTGAGCAAGACGGCTGCCGCCGTATTTCTGGATCGGAAGAATGAACGCTACCTGAGCGCGGCCTCTGCGTGGGAAATCGGAATCAAATACGCACTTGGTCGCCTTCAGCTTACGGAAAGGCCGGATACTTTTGTCCCGAGAGTCCGCGAAGCGAGCGGTATTGCGTCGTTGGAAATGGATGAGGAATCCGCCCTCCATGCAGGCAAGCTTCCGGGGCTCCACTCTGACCCGTTTGACCGGATGCTGGTCGCTCAAGCGATCGTGCATGGCATGACGATTCTTACGCCTGACCTGACATTGGACAATATGCCGCACGCGTCTTATGGTGACCGAGGGCTACCGCGACTGCAAAGGCCGGTAGTGCCGCGAGCACAGCCACAACACGCGGCCATCGTCGTTCAGCCACTTATGCAAGCCGCCGAGCTGCTGGGCTGGGTCGCGCTCGGCATCGAGTTTCACGATCAGGTCATGCAGAACTCGCCGCAGGTCGATATCGACGTTTGACGGCGAGTAGGCATCGCCGAGAGCATTTCGGAGCGGGCCATAATCGGCGGCGATGTCAGGCAGTTTCTCAGCAAGGTCGAGCGCGAAGTCAATACCCGGAGCCGTCTTCATCAACTTCCCGGCCGCTTTAAGATAAGGAGCCAGGATGCGCATGTGGCCGGCAAAGCCGTTCCAGTGCTTGCGCAGACCCTCGATCCAATCGGCGTGAAGATCGAAGTCATACACGCTATGCTCCGCGGTGTGCCATTCTTCGTCCGATTCGCAATAGAGCGAGAGCTGCCAGCTTTCACCCTTGCGTATGTACTCCAGCGTGTTGTCGAACGTTTGGAAGTCGCGGCGTGGTTGGAGTTGGAACACGTTGGGGCACGTGCTCTCAATGAAGCTCTGCTGTCCGCGCCGCAGTGCCGTGAAGCTACGCCGCATTTCTTTGAGTACGATCTCCTCGCTGCCTGCCTGCGCCGGGAAAGGCAGAGATGGAACCATCCCGGTGAGAAGCTGGATGACGGATTGGCGAACCGCGGTGGACGGGCAACGCACAGACGCTTCTCCCTCGCTTTGCATCGTCTCGAGGAACGTCAACGTGAATGAGCCCGGGCAGTCAGGCTGGCAGCGGCACGGCACGGACTCCCGCACCTCCAGGCCGGGATAACGGCGAATCGTATCGTCCAGGATGTCGCGCAGAATCGCGTGCAAATACGGCGGATGATGCGATCGCACACGCACATAAACTTTGCGCCCCAGGTCGTCTGCCTGGATCATGCCCAAGCTGGATTTTCCGCTCCGCTCCTGATACCGGAACAGAGCCAGGTTCCTCCACGGCTTCCTATCCTTGAGTGAAAAACGATGACCGCGCGCGATCCCCCAGGTGGGAATGCCAGGCGGCAGACGGCGGAAGAGATTCGGGAACTCGAGCATCAGGCTTAGCTCCGGCTGACCGGCTGCGGCCTCCCACTCCACGAGCGGTTCACCGGCATAGAAAGGGAGCGCCTCCACCACGATCGCCATCTCATCGTGCTGCTTGGTCTCGTAGCTGAGGTCGAAGGTGTCCATCAACTTCAGCAGGTGTGTGCGCAGCTCGAACGGGACCTGCTTGTCTTGCCACACTGCATCGAGATCGGCACGCAGCAAGATGCCGCGGTTGGCGCGGACCTGGGAGCTTCGCGAAACCAACCCCACCAGTTCCGTGACCCACTCGCAGTCCAAGAGAACAAAGTCAGCCAATTCGGCGCGGTCGAGGTGATAGAGAATCTCGCCGAGCTCATGCAGTTCTCCGGCCAGCGCGTGTTGAGCGTCCGAATCTTCCACGCCATGTTCGGCCATCAGTGCACGGAATTCAGCGGGCCTCTGGTAACGCACCTCCTTCTTGATGGAGCGGACATGGTCGCGCACTGCCAGCCACTTCCGATTCCATCGGCTGTTCATGGAGCTCGACGCGGCCGCGAGTTTCAGGATCTTGTCCCGCAGGGAGTCGAAGCCTTCGAGGTCCTCGAAATCTACCTCGAAGTGGCCTTCAAACGCTTTGCCGGAGAGCCTCTGGATATCGGGCCATGGCAGGTCCGGCGGAGTGCGGTCGGCATGCGTAGCCACCAGCAGGAAGCGGGCATTCGGCACGCGCATGCGCAGGAGTTCAAGCCAGTAATAGACGTCGCGTTTGCCGGAGTCCGCGCCTTGCCGGGAGTTCCAGAGGATCAGGTAGAGCGCCCCCTCCGTGAGGAAGAATTGATGGGTAGCGTGCTCGATCTGCTGGCCCGCGAAATCCCAGACGTTAAGATACATCTCTTGGCCATCCGTGGGATGCTGCACAGGGATCGTTATGATATCGACGCCGACGGTTTCTTTGCGATCCGGGTCGCAGGGGTGGGGGTTGCCTTGAAGGGCTTCGCGGAGAGTGGTCTTGCCTGATTTGGGCTCACCGAGAAAGATGACTTTTATGGCGCGCGGGGATATGTTCTCTGAAGCCTTGGCGAGGCTGCGGAGGTATTCGATTGTTTGGTTGCTGCGAATCGCCGCCAGCCATTCAGCGGGCAAAGGATTGTCCCTAAGATCGAGGCTCTGGAGGTTGGTGAGATGCGCGAGCGCTTCTGGAATCGCCTTCAGTTGGTTGTTCTTGAGATCGAGGATCTGGAGGTTGGTGAGCTGGGCGAGCGCTTCCGGAATCGCGGTCAACTGATTGCCACTGAGATAGAGGCTCTGGAGGTTAGTGAGCTGCGCGAGCGCTTCGGGAATGGCGGTCAGCAGGTTGCCCCCGAGATCGAGGTGCTGGAGCTTGATGAGCTGCGCGACCGCCTCAGGAATCGCGGTCAGTTGGTTTCCCTTGAGATCGAGGCTCTGGAGGTTGGTGAGCTGCGCCAGCGCTTCGGGGATTGCCGTCAGGCGGTTGGCGCTGAGATCGAGGAACTGGAGGTTTGGAAGGCGCGCGACGGCTTCGGGAATCGACGTCAGTCGGTTGTAATTGAGATAGAGGCCCCGGAGCCTGGTGAGCTGCGCGAGCCCTTCGGGAATCGCCGTCAATCGGTTGTGCCAGAGAAGGAGGTGCTCGAGGAGGACGAACCGCCCTAGCGCTTCGGGAATCGCCTTCAGCTGGTTATTGCTGACGTCGAGGATCTGGAGGCTGGTGAGCTGTCCGAGAGCTTCGGGAACCGACGTCAGCCTGTTGATACTGAGATTGAGGATCCGGAGTTTGATGAGCTGCGCGAGCGCACCGGGAATCGCAGTGAGACGGTTGTTGCTGAGATTAAGGTGCTCGATTTTGGTGAATTGTGCGAACGCTTCAGGAATCGCCGTCAGCTGGTTGCTGGTGAGATTAAGGAAACGGAGGTTGGTGAGTTGGCCTAGCGCCTCGGGAATTGCCTTTAGTTGGTTGTTGCTGAGAAGGAGTTCCTGGAGGTTGGTGAGCTGCGTAAGCGCTTCGGGAATTTCCGTCAGCTCGCTCCCACTGAGATCGAGGCTCGTGCTCCCGAGACGGCGCGCTTCCTCAATTCGCTCATCCGGCGTCATGCTCTCAAGAATATCGAATTGCTTTGCTACTGGTTGCTTAAGCCCGGCACGCCCGAGACCGGTCCCAGATACGCGAGCAATCGGCCGGCGGTGATCGCGCCGGTCCAACAAACCAGCGACAGCCAGGCCAGGCGTTTGATGTTCGCGGACACGGGCTTCATGTCGAGCTCAGGGTCCCGGAAAACCTTCTTCCGCATGATCACCAGCAGAGCCACGCCGGAGAATACGAAGATCATCTTGACGCCGAAATCGGGATTGGTCAGCTTGGTGGTCGCGTCCGCGATCATCAGAGTGGTCCCGGTCACGGCATTGATCCAGAAGCCCGACCACATCAGCGGATAAAGCCTTTCCAAAGGCCGGATGGGAATCTTGGGCGACACTCCCAACAACCTCAAATTGATCACGGCGGCGATGCCGGCCACGATCCCCATGCCGATGGTGTGCATGGTCAGGATGGTCGGGTAAGCCCACAGGGAGCCCGACTGGAGCACCCAGATGGAAAACTTCATGTGCTCGAGATAGGAGAGGAAATCCATCATCGGATTTGGTGCTCCGGCTTGTCTCTATGATTCAAAGCATCGGGCAGATCCTCGGCTTCCGAGCTCTTATCAATCAAATAACCGGCGATTCCCGTCAGGATGATCGCCCCCACCACCAGCAAAGTCACCGTCAGGCCGAGGGGCATTAAAACGCGTTCCCCAGGAAAGGCAGCATCCGGCCGCAATAGAGGACTCCCAACACTAAGATCAGCGCGGAGACGGCCACGGCTTTGGCGGTGAAAGGCGCATCGTCGCCTGAGCCCAGAACCCACGGCTCATCGAGCACGGTGAAGTACAGGACATTCAACCCGGTCAGCATCATCAGAGCCATCTTCCACTTGAACACGGTGTTGTTGGTGTACTGCTGCGGCGCGCCGACAAAGAACAGCATGCCGGTGATGGTGTTCAGGCCGAAGCCCAAAATTCCCCACGGCAGCATCCGATGCAGGGCGTGGAACGGAACGCTCTTCAGCATGCCCAGCATGCGCAGATCGATCAGCGCGGCGACTCCAAACAGCAGCGAAAGTCCGATGAAGTGCAGGGTCTCGCAAGTCGGCCACACCCACTTTGTGGTCACGACGAAGGAGCCGATCTCGCGGCCCAGAGGTTCGCCGGGAGCGGCGTCGCCGACATCCCGAATTTCCGGATGGTGAATATCGCCGCCCAGGTTGGCTGTCCTGGTCATTGCCGCAAAGGACGCCAGAGCCAGGACCAGGACAATGCCTTTGTTCCACATGGGCATGTGCGAGGCTCGGCGGAACTGCCACAAGCCCAGCCATGCGAACGCGCCGGTCAGCTCCATCATCAACATGGCCGGGAAGGCCGCGCCTTCATGGGCTTCGATCATGGCTCGGGAGATGGTTGTGTCGGTGCAGGGCGCGGTGGAACTGACCAGTTTGCAGATCTTTTCGGCGGCGGCGTTACCGCTTACGTAAGTAGGAATTGTCAGCAGGGCGATTCCTAAGAAAAGAGCGAGGCTGGCTTGCCGGATGTGATCGCTCTTGGCGGCAAGCGAGAGCAGGAACAGGCCCAGGGCAATCACCATGCCGACGGTCGGAACGTGATTCAGAAGGAGATGTAGATGAGTTAACTCCACGCCTGCGTTACTTGGCCTCGCAGGGTGTCGGATTCCAGCCGGGACCGGTGTCGGCGAGCCTCTTGAAGTGCGTGCTGGTGTAGAACGGTCCGGTGAGGTACTCGGGGTCCTCGACGATGGTGGTCACGATCAGCAGGGAGTCGCCGTTGGGTTCGTAAGTGCGGTCGAAGTACTCGGTCAAGGTTGTGCCTGCGCCGTAGGGGACGCCGTTCTTGCGGAGATAACCGGGTGCCAGGTGAGTAGTCACGACTTTGAGCGAACCGGGTCGAACGACCGGCGTGCCACCATTTGCCCCTCCTGGAGCAATGTTGGCCGCCGCGCCGCCGCCTCGTCCGCCGCCGCCACCCCCGCGTCCGCCGCGGCCCGCGCCTTCCCAACTCGCCTCGGAGAAGCCTTGCAATCCGGCCTCGCCCGAGGGAGGCGCCGGCATTCCGAAGTGGAGCAGACGGGTTTGGGTTCCCGCATCGGTCTCGATTTTGAGAGTGTTGTCGTCGGCCCAGGTGATGTGCAGGCGCGTTGGGACGCGCATCAGCCCGGCCGCTCCGTAGGACTTGCACTGCTGGCCGGCGGCGATGTCTTTGTCGGGATCCCACTGATCCGCGAGAGCTCTGCCGGCGGGGCTGATCGGCACGCTGGCGTAATCGCCTTTGGCCGGGGTCACCATGCGGAAGCGCCAGTCTTCGGTGACCAGGGAAACCCAATATCCGGTCAGATCAAGCGGCGCCGATGCCTCAGCCGTTGCGGGAGGACCACCTCGTCCACCGCCTCCGCGCCCGCCGCCGCCCCGTCCTCCACCACCTGCGCCGCCCTGCCCGAAAACGGTCAAGGAGAGCGCTGTAGCGAGACTGATTAACGAGACGATGCGCACGCGCGCGTTTCTACGACACATAGTAGGTTGTCCCCAAACTATCCAAAATCTAATTGAACGACTGCCCGTTCAGAGGGTATTTGAAGCCGTCCGAGGGACGCTCAATACTGCGCAGGCGGATGCGGTGGTCGTTGGCATTCCGTCCGGGGCTGCCCATCACGATCACGTGGTCGCCGACTTTCAACGACTGGCCGTTGACGCCCTGCTGAGCCAACTGGCCCGCGGCCCCCCACTCGATCGACCAGCGCACCGGTTCGCCCTTATCGTCCTTCAACTTGTCGTCGGCCACGATTACGAAAGAGTGCGGATTCCGCAGCAGAAACTCTTTGAGCGTCCCTTCGGCCTTCACCGGCGGCGCATCTTCCAGGTAAGTCCCTGCAAAGGAATGATGAGCGGACGCTGGAATCCCGGTCATGAGCATCCCGGCGCCGGCTGCGATAACTGCGAGCATTGTTCTCATGCTGACAAAACCCTCCAAGCTAATAGACTTCTACCCTTCCAACCTATCACGCGGCTCCCGAAACCCATCCGAGCCAGAGGTCAGGTTCCGGTCACTGACCGCGGAGTGACCGCCCGAATCCTCTTTGCTGCTACTTCTTAAGGCTCTTGTATACAGCCTCTACGAAGCCATCCGTGCTGGCCGGGCCAGATGCGGCGCTCCATCGCTTATCGTATTCGAAGGTCGGCTTCGCCGCCTTCACCTGGTCGAGCGTCATGCCTTTTTTGATCAGGTTCTCCACACGGTCGCGAATAATGGTGCACATGTCGCGATACTCCAGCAGGTCGTGCTCATCGGTGAGACGTCCGTGGCCGGGAATAATATAGGTGCCGCCTTCCTGTTCATGCTCCGGAATGGCGATGTCCAGCATGTGATTCAAGCCGTCCAGAACTCCCTGGATGTTGCCGCCTGCCGCCAAGTTGATCACCGGGAAGCTGTTCATGTTAAAGATGTCCCCTCCGGCGATCACGTCGGAATGGCGGAAAAAGACGATGGCGTCGCCGTCGGTGTGGCCAGGGGGAACCGGCATGGTGATTACGGGCTCGCCGTTGAAAAAGATCTCCTTATTCCCCTCAAACCAAGTCACCGTCGGCCAAGCGCCTTCCGGAGTGGGAGCTTTCTGACCCGTCGGGGCGCTCATCCGGTCCAGCACGTTTTCGCGGGCGACGATGGCTGCTCCGCGATTGCTGTTGCCGAGATTGCCGCCGACCACGGGCGCTCCGTTCCGGGCCAGGACTTCGTTGCCGCCGGTGCGATCGGGATCGAAGCTGGTATTGATGATGTAACGAATGGGCTTATCGGAGAGAGTCTTGATGGCGGCGATCAGTTTATCGCTCAAGTCGGCGGTCTGGGTATCGACTACCAGCACGCCGTTGGGGCCCACCTGGACTGCCGAATTGCCGGCAGGTCCCACGAACATATACACATCTCCCTGGACCTTGAGAATATGGATGTCCGGGTCGCCGGGTTTCATCTGGGCCCAGGCGCTGACGCCGATTCCCAGTAGCGCCGCGGCGATCGCCAGCCGGGCTAAGAACGATAGCTTCATTCTGTCAATCCTCATTGATCCAAATCCCATGTCTACTTGGCGGGCGCGGGACTGGGCGCCTTGGGCGGAATCGGCATGTTTTTCAGCTTCAGGCGATACTCGGGATACATTGTTTCCGGGCCGCCAAGCGTGGCTTGCGCCGGGATTCCGTACTTTGCCGCGAATTCCGTCACGAAGGGGTTCTCGCCGGGCATGAAGCTGGGGACTTCCCCTTGTTTCCGGCCGGGGGCTTCGTCGACATACTCGCAGGGCCACAGCCAGTTGCCGCCCGAGTTCGCATTCAATACGTAGTCTTCGCTCTTGATCAACGGCTCGGCGAGGTAGATCGGGTCGGTGACCACGCTGACGTGGGTCAGGTGGTTATCGTGACGAATGAAATGCTCGGTCAGGCTGATCATGTCGCTGGAAGGGATGCCGTTGCGCCGGTGCCAACCTTGTTTGATGTGCGTGGTGTAAACCGTGAGGATGTTGCCGTCGTAGTGCCCGGTGGAGAAGCCCATCCAGGTATGTGCGGCGTAATCAGGGGGATGGGGGCGATTGTCCATCCAGATGGTCCGATTCTGCTCGTACGTGCTGGTGTACTGGTGAATGGCGATCAATTCCTGGGTTTGGGGGTCGCGCTCCTCCCAGATGCGGAGTTGAAGCGGGCCGCGATAAATGTAGGCGGCGGTGTGCACCTGGCACTGGTGCTCCTGAAGAGTGAGGCGGTCCGGATCCCAGCTCAGGGCCCACTGGCGAGCCTCGGCGTTGATGGGAATTCCGAGATAATCCACTAAATCCGGGCCGGGAATGCGCTCAGGCTGATCTTCCTGATATTGAGGCGTCCAGGTGCCGGATAGATCCACCTGGGCGAATGCCGGGGCGCCAACGAAGGCAACCAGCAACAACAACGCTGGACCGGATACGAGCCGGCTGGATTGATTCCTAAAGTTCATACAACCTTTCCTGCCACGAAGCTAAGTGCCGCGAATTATAAGACGCAGCGCGAAGCTCCAAAAATTACACTGCCCAAAAATTACATGATGGTGCAGCGAATCACTGTAGCACAAAACAGCGCCAAAGAAAAAGGGCCTGTATGCAACGTTGTAACGGCTCGTTTAACTTCCGGAATACCGGATTGTTTTCAACCTGGAAAACGATGGGGTGCTTGCCCGAGGGATTCAAGTGGGGCGTAATCTATACGCCGAAGACCGGGGGTTCGCGGAGTATCGGAAGCTATAGGAAAGCTGGTTTGCGCTGTCGACGGCGAGCCACTGCACACGTGGGTCACGTTGCACGGCTGGCGCTGCCTGAGCCGCTTTCACTTGACAGACAAGTGAAGCTGCTGCATACTCGATCTGGGAGTTCACTTGGATGCCTAGTGATGACCGGATGGTGGTGTTGCAGGGGACGCTGGACCTGATCATTCTGCGCACGCTTGAAAGCATGGGGCAACAGCATGCTTATGCGATCGCGACGCGGCTGCAGCAGGTTTCCGACGATTTGCTGCATTTGAACCAGGGCACTCTTTACCCCGCTCTGGTGCGGCTGGAGCAGCAGGGCCGCATTAAGGGGACGTGGGGCAAGACGGAGAGCAATCGCGAAGCCAAGTTTTACGCGATCACCAAGGCTGGGGAAAAAGCTCTGGCGGAGGAGACGGCGCGCTGGCGGCGGATGTCGGGGCTGGTGGAAAAACTGCTTTCTGAAGGAGCCTGACCTATGCGTCGATTCTTGTTGAGACTCGCGAATCTGGCCGGGGGAGGGAAGGCGGAGCGGGAGCTGGCTCGGGAGATTGAAGGGCACCTTACGCTGCTTCAGGAAAATTTCGAGCGGCGCGGATTGCCGCCTGAAGAAGCCCGGCTCGCGGCCAAGCGCGAGTATGGAGGCATCGAGCAGGCCAAGGAGCTGCATCGCGCGGAACGCAGCTTCGTTTGGGTGGAACAATTCTTCAAAGACGTTCGCTACGGCTGGATCAATTTACTACGTAATCCGGGGTTCACGCTGGTGGCGGTGACGGCGCTGGCGCTGGGGATCGGCGTGAATGCGACCATTTTCGGAATCTACAACGCTGTCGCGCTGAAGCAGCTTCCCGTGGCCGATCCGGGCCGGGTGGTGCGGTTGGAGCGGTGGTTTGAGCGCGATTGGCGCGGGGACATCCAGTACAACTTCGCTTATCCCGAGTATCAATATCTTCGGGAGCACAATAGCGTGTTCTCCGGTCTGACGGCCGCGAGTTTCGAGGTTCCCGTGATGGCTTCGATTGGCCGCGAAGAGGTTGCAGAACATCTAGCGGGCCATGCGGTCTCCGCGAACTACTTCGCGGACCTGGGAGTGCCTACGCGGATCGGGCGAACGTTTCTTCCGGACGAAGATCGCATCCCCGGCGCAAACCCGGTGGTGGTGCTGAGCGACGAGTTCTGGCAGAGGAAGTTTCATGGCGATCCGAACATATTGGGGCAGACGATCAAACTGAACGGACTGGCGTACACGATGATCGGCGTCGCTCCGGAGAAGTTTACGGGCACGGACGTGATGCCAACCAGGTGCGACTTCTGGGCTCCGCTCTCGATGATCGATCAGTTGGATGCAGCCTTCGGCCCGATGGAAGAGTGGCGCGACGCGACCGCTCATCCTCAATTCGAAATTCTGGCGCGGCTCAAAGACGGGGTGGCTCGCGAGAAGGCGCAAGCTGAGACGGAGCTGCTGATGCGCCAGTATCTGTCGGGGTATCGCGAGATCAATCGCACCAAATCGATCACGCTGCAAAGGACGGCCTATTTCGGCAACACGGAAGACCCGCGGTTCCAGGCATCCGTCGCGGGCGTGCTGATGGTGGTGAGCCTGGTGCTGCTGGTGGCCTGCGCGAACGTGGCCAACATGCTGCTGGCGCGGGGCGCAATGCGGCAGCGCGAGATTAGCGTCCGAATGGCGCTGGGGGCGAGCCGCGCCCGCATCATCGGGCAGTT
Organism: Bryobacteraceae bacterium; assembly: GCA_036489835.1. Classification (GTDB taxonomy): domain Bacteria; phylum Acidobacteriota; class Terriglobia; order Bryobacterales; family Bryobacteraceae; genus Palsa-187. The sequence goes on from DASXEY010000100.1 coordinate 16,676, forward strand.
GCTGACGGAGAGCGTTCTGCTTGCTTTACTCGGCGGCGCAGCCGGCCTCCTTCTGTCGGTGTGGGCGAGCAAGCTGCTGTGGACGTCCGTCAGCGGCATTTTTGAGGGATTCCAAGGGCTGCGAACGGATCTGGATGTCAGCGCGGACGGTCACGTATTTCTGTATGGATTCGCGCTTGCCCTGGTGACCGGAGTGGTGTTCGGTCTTGCGCCCGCGCTGCAATTCACAAAGCCCGATCTCAATACGGCGATCAAGCAGGAGGGCGCGGCGTTTGGGGCGCGCTTGAGCCGGTCGAAGCTGCGGGGGCTGTTGCTGGGCGCGCAGGTCGCGGTCTCCGTATTGCTGCTGATGACCGGCGGCGAGCTCATCTCCCGGCTGGTGAGTTCGGGGACATCCGATCCGGGCTTTCAGACTCGCGATACATATTTCCTGACAACGAATGGCGATCCGGCTAAGGCGCAAGTCACGGGACGGAATCTGCGCGAGCGTCTGGAGGCGCTACCCGAGTTGAGCGCAGTCTCGATGGGAACTGCGCCCATGATGGGAACCTACTCGCCCTGGATGAAGGCGGGAAAACTGGATCGGCAAACTCTGGCGAGCTACGCCTCCGACGGGTATCTGGACGCCCTGGGCATTGCGCTGCTGCGAGGGCGCAGCTTTACGCGCCAGGAGACCAACAGGGGAGCTCCGGTGGCTGTGATCAGCGAGTCTACCGCGCGGAGCTTCTGGGGCGATGCGGACGCGCTGGGTCGTCATTTTTCTCTCGATCTGCAGTTCCAGAACAAGTTCACGGACTTTGAGGTGATCGGCATCGCAAGGGACGTCCGCTTCGCCAACATCGCCATGATCGATCCGCTGCATGTTTACTTGCCGGCGGACGGCTCGCAGTTGCGCTCGGCGGGAGCTCTGGTTTTCAGGATTCCGGGAAATCGCGAGAAAGCAATTGGGGCAGTGCAGTCCGCGGTGGGGTCAGTGGATGCGAGTCTGCTGCCGGGGATGGCAATTTTCAACGTGGAGGATGGGCCGCTGGCGACGCAACGCAATCTGATACGCGTGACCGAGACCTTCGCGGGAGTGCTGACGCTGCTGTCGCTGACGCTGGCCGGCGTCGGCATTTATGGCGTGATGTCGTTTCTGGTGAGCCATAGGACCAGGGAAATCGGAATCCGGATGGCGTTGGGCGCGACATCGAGCACGGTGCTGCGGGGCGTGATGGCGCAGGGCCTGCGGCCGGTATTGGCCGGGACGTTGATTGGGTTTGGCGCCTCGGCTGCGCTGGACTCGTTGATTCGCGCCGTGGTGGCAATTCCGGGCTCGACGAATCTGTTGCAGTCCACATTTGGCGATTTGAGCCTGTACGTGGAACTGGCGCTGGTGCTTTTCGTCGCGGCGCTGGCTTGTGTCGTTCCGGCAAGGCGGGCGATGAGGGTGGACCCGATGGTGGCGCTGAGGTACGAGTGAGCTATGCGGCGATTCTTCTTGAGACTTTGGAATTTACTCCGCGGAGGACAGGCGGAGCGGGAGTTGGCTCGGGAGATTGAGGCGCACCTTACGCTGCTTCAGGAGGACTTCGAGCGGCGAGGATTGCCGCCTGAAGAAGCGCGGCTGGCGGCCAAGCGCGAATACGGGGGCATTGAGCAGGCCAAGGAACTGCATCGCGCGGAACGCAGCTTCGTCTGGGTGGAGCAATTCTTCAAAGACGTTCGCTACGGCTGGAGCAATCTCCTGCGCAATCCTGGGTTCACTTTTGTGGCGGTGACGGCACTGGCGCTGGGGATCGGGGTGAACGCGACCATTTTTGGGATCTACAACGCGGTGGCGCTGAAGCAGCTTCCGCTGTCCGATCCCGCGCATGTGATGCGCGTCAAACGCTGGACGGGAACCAACTCTTACGCATACAAGTACACCTTCGCCTATCCCGAATACAATTACCTGCGGGAGCACAACGACGTTTTCTCCGGCGTGACGGCGGCGAGCTCCGCGATTCCCGTCATGGCGTCGATTGAAGGAGAGAGCGCGGTACACGTGAACGGTTATGCGGTCTCCGCGAACTACTTCGCGGAACTGGGAGTGAAGGCGCGCATCGGCCGCACGTTCCTTCCGGAGGAAGACCGGCTGCTGGATGCAAATCCCGTAGTGGTTCTCAGCTATCGATTCTGGCAGAAGAAATTTAACGGCGATTCGAACGTTCTGGGCCGGGTGATCAAGCTGAACGGATTGGCATACACGATTGCCGGAGTCGCTCCGGAGGGATTCAGCGGCACCAATGTGGTTCCCGCCGAAGCCGCGTTTTGGGCGCCGTTGTCGATGATTGGCCGGTTGGATCCGTCCTTTGGCCCTGCACCGGATTCGACTTGGCACGAGACTTGGCGCGACAGCAGCCATCCGGGGTTTGAATTGATGGCGCGGCTGAGGAACGGAGTCGAGCTTGCGACGGCCCAAGCGGAGGTGAGCGGTCTGCTACGCCGCTATCTTTCGGCGTATCGCGAGGAGCAGCCTACAACTTCGGTGACGCTTCAACATGCCTCCTACTTTGGCGCCGCGGGCGATTTCTGGCTGAACGGACTGGCCGTGGCGGTATTGATGACGGTGAGCCTGGTGCTGCTGGTGGCGTGCGCGAATGTTGCCAATATGCTGCTGGCACGCGGTGCGGCTCGGCAGCGGGAGATCGGAATCAGGCTGGCGCTGGGAGCGGGCCGCGCCCGCGTGATCCGGCAATTGCTAGTGGAAAGCGTTCTGCTGGCTTTGCTGGGAGGGGCGGCGGCGATTCCTTTGGCTGCATGGGCCGGGAAGCTTTTGTGGGTGTCTCTGAACGAATTCGCACAGGGGAACGGGGATTTGACCGTCGATCTGGACGTGAGTCCGGATGCTCACGTGTTTCTCTATGGACTGGGCTTGTCGCTGCTCACGGGAATTTTGTTCGGTCTGGCTCCGGCGTTGCAATCTACGCGGACGGATTTGAATACGGCCATCAAGCAGGAGGGATCGGCGGCCGGCGGGCAGATGGGGAGGTCGCGGCTGCGCGGATTGCTGCTGGGGACGCAGGTAATGATCTCGGTGCTGCTGCTGGTGGTGAGCGGCGAGCAACTGCGCGGCTTGGCGAGTTCCTTCGCCTCGGCGTCCGACCTGGGCTATGAGACTCGCGATACTTTTCTGGTGCGAGGATCGTTCGGCAATGACTTCGCAACCGCCCTGAGCGAAAAACAGCGCCTTCTGGATCGGCTGGAATGGCTGCCGGAGGTGAGCAGCGTTGCGCACGGCTGGCCAAACCCGGGATCGTTGCTTCAGTGGCCGGCGACGGCGGGGAAATTTAGTGGGCAAGCGATCACGAGTTTTGCGTCGGATGGTTATTTCGAGACCTTGGGCATCCCCATTCTTCGAGGCCGAGGTCTCACGCGTCAGGAGGCCGAACAAGGAGCGGCGCTTGCCGTAATCAGCGAGGCGACGGCGCGGCGGGCATGGCCTAATCAAGATCCGCTCGGCAAACGCTTCTCCATCACTTTGTTCCAAAATGCGGCCACGAACTACGAGGTGGTCGGCATTGCGAAGGATGTTCGCTTTGCCTTGATTACCGAGGTGGATCCCACGCATATCTACTTGCCGGACGGTCAGGGGAACGATGCATCTCCGGACGTGCGGATGCGGGGACCACTGCTGTTTCGGATTCATGGAAATCGCGACCAAGCGCTGGCAGCGGTGCAATCGGCGGTGGCGTCCGTCGACCCAAAGCTGTTGCCCCGCCTGGATTTGACGAGCCTCGGAGACGGGCCGGTGGCCCTTCAGCGCGAGCTCTTTCGTGTGGTGGCGCTGTTTCCGGCGGTGCTGACTCTCCTGTCGCTGACGCTGGCCGGGGTGGGTATTTATGGAGTGATGGCGTTTTTGGTCAGCCAGCGGACCAAGGAGATTGGAATACGGATGGCGCTAGGGGCGAGGTCGCGCGTTGTCGTCAGGAGCATGGTGATTCAGGGATTGCGGCCAGTATTCGTGGGGATGCTGGTGGGGCTGGCGGTGTCCATCCCCGTGGAAGCAGTCATCCGCTCAAAAATGCCGCGGCTGCTGGATCCGGCGCATTCGCTGTCTTGGCTCGGCGACCCGATCGTGCTCGGCGAATTGGCTCTGGTGCTTTTCATAGCGGTGCTGGCGAGCGTGGTGCCGGCTCGGAGGGCGATGCGGGTGGATCCGATGGTGGCGCTGCGGTACGAGTGAACAATACGCCGAGCTACGACTGTGAGGTGAGCGGCAACGGCTGCTGCTCTGAGGCGCCACGTCACGTTCGCTTGTTATGGGGCGCATTTTCATTTCTGTTGACAGGGGCCGCAATCGTTTTGGGGCCAGATTGGTCGACCGCGATCAGGAAGGCTCGCGGTTGGACTCGAGGAGATGCGCGCCGGGGTTATTTGGGCGGATCGGGCTTGATGGGTTGCTCCTTTAATTGATCGTCAGGGATGGCGTCCGGGGCTTCGAACGTGATGACGGCGTCGGTGGTGAACTTTCGGTACAGGTGGAATTCGATCTCGTTCCAGACCAGCGCTGATCCGCTGAAGCGGAGGTCGGCTTTCAACGGCAGTAGAAATTTCTCTCCTGAGATGGTCACGAAATCGTAGTCCATGACCTCCCTGGCGTCGTGCACAGCGAAGCTGGGGGGGATATCGTCGCACTCCATCGTGATGCGCATTACTTTGAGGGAATCGCGGTCGGCGTAAATGAGTCCGTGATAGCCGGGGATGATGGTCTGCCCGGAGGCATCGTCTTGAATGGAGTATTTCGAATACGGCTTCAGGATGACGAAGCTGAAGACATGCATGCGCCGGCCGCGTAGAGTGGCCCAGCGCTGCCATTCGAATTGCGCGTTCGACGAGGGGTCGAAAATATCCTCCAGCATGCTGCCGAATTCGCCGGAGGAGCGGTTGCCGCCGACTTTGTCGTGGGTCATCCCGGTCACCAGACGATCGTTGACCATGACCACTTTGTAATCCTCATGGTGATCGACGTAGCTGAGTTGTTCCTGAATCACGCCGTCTGATTTCCAGGATTCCGTCCGAGTGGGATCGATATGCCGGCGCGTGACTTGCGTGCAGATAAAATTCGGGAGGCTCTGGACGTACGCCAGGGCGTTCTCCGTCACCTCCGCCAGGACGCGTTTCTGCTCCAGCGGATCGGGCGCGGCCAATACCGCAATGACTGTTTTCGGAGGCGGGGGCGGCGGAGGCGCGAGGCTCGCCGTTGCGGTCTCCAGCAGCTTGAGCGCAGCCACGGTTTTCGGACCCGCGCCTTGTCCCTGCAATTCCTCGATGGTCTTGGCGTCCAGGCGATTGACCAGCTTGATGCGCCGCACGACATCGGCCACCTGGCGGTCGTCCTGGCGCAATTGGATGGAACTGCGGATGAAGCTGACCAGTTGCGGCACGCTCATCTGGCGCTGCTGCGAATACACCACGGCGGCGCACAGGATGAGGACGGCGCACGCTCGAACCAGCCGAGTCATCGATTCCATTCTTCGCCGTTGGCTCATCGCTCCTACTTGGACGCGTCTTTGCCCTTTTTGGGTTTCGTCGCAGGCGTGGGCGCAGGGGCTGGCTTTTCCGGCGCGGCGGGAGAGGCGCCCACGGCCTTATTGATGGCCGCCGTCAGCAGAGGAGCCATCAGGCGATAGCCTTTGGCGTTGGGATGAAGGCCGTCGTCGGACAGGTCCGCTCCCAACTGGCCTTGACTGTCGACCAACGCCGGATAGTAATCGAGAAAGACGTAGCCGCGCTGGCCGCAGAAGGTCCTCAGCCAGTCATTCAGCGCCCGGATATACAGAGGCGGATGGGTGACGGTGCGCTCATAGGACGGGTCGGCGTCCTTGTGCGCATCGCTGACCGGAAGCACCGAGGCGAAGATAACCTTTACTCTGGCGGCGGCGGCCAGATCGGCGAGCATGACGTAATCGTCCTCGATGGCCGTCAACGGAATTCCACGAGTCAGGTCGTTGGTTCCCGCCAGAATCACGACAGCGGCCGGATGCAGATCGGTGACGTCGGCTTTCATGCGCCCCAGCATCTGCGACGTGATCTGCCCGCTGATGCCGCGGTTGACGAAGTCGCGATCGGGGAAATATTCGTTCAGCCTCCACAGATCGGTGATCGAATCTCCCAGAAATACAACGCGCTTGCCTGGCTGGGGCGTGCCCAGTTTCCGGTTGGCGTCGGCATAGCGCTCCAGATTGTCGCGGTCGGGAGCGGTCAGTTCGGCCTCTTTACTGTCGAGCAGCGAGCGAAAGTGGGAGTCCAGGCGGGTAGAATCGTCGCGCATTTCGGCGAACTGCTGCCGTGCCGCTTCCGGGAACGGGTAGGGCTTGGGAACCGCGTCGGAGAGTGCCAGGTAGGCGCGGACGTTCATCACGAGGGAGTAAGTCGCAGACCCGCTGCCTGGATGCAGCTTCAATTGCGTACACGCTTGTTTTACGCTCTCAATCATCGGGGCCGCGGATCGAGAGAGATCCGGCACGGCGAAGCCGCCCGCATCCATGAGCTGGGTGATTCGCAGGCAGAGATTGTTCATCTGGGCGGCATCGAGCACCGCGGTGTTCGCGTCGGGCGCCTGGGCGTGCAGGAGCGCGGCGAAGATCACGAGGGAGGCGCCAATGCCCATTTGGGCTTTTTTTAGCGCCGCGGAAAATGGAGTGCCCCTTTGCGCTTTTTTTAACATCGCGCAAGACGGAGTGCCCCTTTGCGCCTTTTTTAACATCGCGCAAGACGGAGTGCCCCTTTGCGCTTTCATGGATGCTCCTCCTTTTCCAGGTCGAGTGTCACCGTGCTGATCGGCCAATTGGTCCGAACACGGATCTGGACGGGAAGGCGGCGCGGGTCATCTGTAAGCCAGACGAAGACTTCGCCCTTGCGCGGGTAGACCACGCCATTCATCAAGTCCGCGGAGTAGCGAACGGTCTGAAACATTCCGGCGGGAGTTTTGATGCCCTCGCGCTCCAGCCCCGTGACTTTGACCTGCGCCGACTTTCTTCCGTCGCTTACCGCGACTTGCGCGGTTTGGCCCACACCCACGTTCATCGCGCGAATTTTGGTGAACGCCCCCAGAACGTCCGCAACGCAGTTTGGAATGTCCGTGCCGGTTTGCTTCACAACCATATTGGTGTTCAGATCGCGTTCGATGAACGCAGCGTGATTGCGGGATCGGTCATAGGTCACTTGCGTTTCATGGTGCCGTTCGCGCTCCATCGATTCCATCAGGCTGGAGGTGGCGCACACGGAATCCTCGTAATTGACGGTGTAGAGATCCTCGATTCTGAAGAGGGTGGAGACGATGCCGGCCGATTCCAGGCGCATGGAAGCGTGGTGCGGCTCTTTTTCAACCGTCACGGTGCCCGCGCGGATCAAGCGCCACTCCACGGCGTAGGTCAGCTTTTCCTTGGACGAGGGTGGATGGGAGGGTACACTACCCGTTTGCGCCGCAGTCGCCTGCGCCGGAAGTTTTGGAGACTGCCCCGGGACCAAGCGTCCCGTGATCAACCAGCCAGCGAGGAGGAGGAGAGCAGGCGCGCCGGTCAAAAACCGCATCCTTTCCGAGTGTACACTCAAATGTGACCCGCATTCCCGGACGGCATTTCCTGCGCAACCTGGTGGAGCGCCGCGCGCTGGTTGCGCAACTGGTGCGCCGCGATTTCCAGATGCGCTATGTCGGCTCGGTGGCCGGCTGGGCTTGGGGCGTGGTGCATCCGATCGTGCAATTGGGAGTTTGGTACTTCGTCTTCCAGGTGTGCCTGCGGATGAGCCTGGAAGACGGCGTTACGCATAACTATCCCATGTTTCTGTTTGCCGGATTCCTTCCGTGGATGCTGTTTCAGGAAACGGTGACGCGTTCGGCCGGCTCACTGGTGGAGCAATCGAACCTCATCACCCGTACCGTGTTCCCTTCGGAGGTGGTGCCGGTCTCGATTTTTCTGTCCTCGCTGATCCATCATCTGATCGGGCTGGCGCTGTTCGTCGTGGGCGCGATTTTTGTCCTGAAGACTCTGAGTCCGATGGCTCTGCTGCTGCCGTTGTACATGCTGCTGCTGGGACTGCTGGCGGTGGGCGTGGGCTGGATCGTCTCCAGCCTGCACGTGTATCTGCGGGACACCGGGCAGGTGCTGAACGTGGTGATGACGCTGTGGTTCTGGCTGACGCCGATCATGATTCCCGAGGACAAAGTCCCGGAGAAGTTCCGCTTTCTGGTGACTTGGAACCCGATGTCGTGGATGGTTCGGGCGTACCGCTATCGGCTGCTCAGTCCAACCTGGCCGGGATGGAAGGAACTGGCGATTCTTTCGATCTCTTCGGCGGGCATGTTCGTGATCGGAGGACTGTTTTTCCGGCATTTGAAGCGCGGGTTCGCCGACGTGCTTTAAGAGGAGGGGCCGGAAGCTCCCATCCCCAAATCCACGAGATTCATGGCGGCCGGAGGGCCCTTTCGCCGCCGGCGTTCAAACGTGCCTCTGGCAAGGCGGCCGGAAACGAGGTCCTTGACCAAACAAAGCCTGAGCCGCGAGGAGGAATAGGCAATCGGCGAAACGCAGAAAAGCGACCTTTCCGCCACGGGCTCTTGGTTATTCTCGTTCAAGGGAGGCATGTGAGGATGAAGAACCTGTTCGATGCGACGGTGACGGATCAGGTAAAGACGCGGCTGGGAAAATTGGCGCCGCGAAGTGAGAGGCGCTGGGGCAAAATGACGGCGGCGCAGATGCTGGCGCATTGCTCGGTGAGTATGCAGTGGGCGGTGGGAGAAGTGGTGCCCGAAAAGGGAGCGCTACCAGCACGCCTGCTGGGGCGGCTGGTGAAGCCGATGATGTTTCGGAACGAAGACCCTCTCCGGAAGAATTCGCCGACGGCCAAGAGCCTCATTGTGGCAGATGAACGAGATTTAGACAAGGAACGCGGGCGGTTATCGGGATTGATTGACAAATTTGCGGCGGGAGGGGCGGCGGGGTGTACGAAGAATCCGCATAGTTTCTTCGGGAAGATGACGCCGGAGGAGTGGGCGATCTTAATGTACAAACATCTTGACCATCATTTGCGCCAGTTTGGGGTGTGACGGTGTCAGATCGCGCGGCATTTCAGCATAAAGAAGGGAGCCTTCGGGAATTCGTGGGCTCTGGGGATCTCAATCAGTTTGGGGCTGCCCACAACGAGGCAAACCTCCGGCTCCATGTCGACCAGCCGGAACGACTGGAAGAACCCAATCGCTCCGGCGTGCCCGTGGGAATTATTCGAATATGTACAGCGGCATGCCCGCATGAACGGGAGCCGGAAGCGTTTCTTCCGCCGGAGCTCCGGCGCCAACCGGCTGCGGCTGAGGCTCGGCTTGCAACTGGCGGCAATACAAGCCGCCTTCGCCCAGGTAGACCTCGAACTCGGCCGGACGCGCCAGCGAGCCTTGAATCAGCGCCTCACTGAGCGGATCCTCGATATACTTCTGGAGCGCCCGGCGCAGAGGCCGCGCGCCGTAGCTGCGGTCCGTGCAGGTCTTCTCCAGAATATACTTGGCCGCATCCGTGTTCAGCCGGATCTTCATCTGCTTGGCTTCCAGATTCTTGTTGATCTGCTCCGTCAGCAGGCTGATGATCTGGAGCAGATCGTCGTCCGAAAGCGAGGTGAACAGAATGGTCTCGTCCAGCCGGTTCAAGAACTCGGGATTAAAGGCCTTCTTGACCTCCGTCATGACCTGATCTTCCACCTTGGCCGGCAATCCCGCATTCGGCGCCGAGAAACCCATGGGGCTGCGCTTCTCAAGGAAACGCGCGCCCAGGTTGGAAGTCATGATAATGATCGTGTTCTTGAAATCGACCGTATTGCCCAGCCCATCCGTCAACTGGCCGTCCTCGAACACCTGCAACAGGATGTTGTAGACGTCCGGATGAGCCTTCTCGATTTCGTCCAGCAGGATCACCGAGTACGGGGCGCGCTTGACCCGCTCCGTCAACTGGCCGCCTTCTTCGTAGCCCACGTAGCCGGGAGGCGATCCGATCAGCTTCGAAACCGAGTGCTTCTCCATGAACTCCGACATGTCGAAGCGGATCAGCGACTTCTCGCTGCCGAACAAAAATTCCGCCAACGCCCGTGCGACTTCGGTCTTGCCGACGCCGGTCGGTCCCAGGAACAGGAACGACCCGGCCGGACGCTTCGGTGATTTGAGACCCGCGCGCGAACGCCGAATCGCCCGAGCCAGTGCCGAAATCGCCTTCTCCTGGCTGATGACCCGGCGATGCAGCTCCTGCTCAATCCGCAGCAGCTTGGCCACTTCCTCTTCCCGGATCGCGGTCATCGGAACGCCGGTCCAGCGCGCGACGACATCCTCGATATCGTCCTTGGTGACGACGCCGGTTGAGGCCTCGTCCAGATTGTATTTCTCGCGCATCTGGCGGCGGTTTTCCCGCTCCTTGCGCTCCTCATCCGAATAGAACCGCGCCTTTTCGAATTCCTGATTGGCGATGGCGTTCTCCATCCGGTGCACGATGTACTTGATGCGCTTCTCGATCTCGGCGACCTCAGTCGGCAGAGTGGTCTGGCGCAGCTTCACGCGAGCTCCAGCTTCATCGATCAGATCGATAGCCTTGTCGGGAAGGAAGCGATCGGGGATGAAGCGCGTGGAAGTGTAGACGGCGTTCTCGATGGCCTCATCGGTATACGCGACCGCGTGGAATTTCTCGTAGCGCTCCTTGATGCCGAAAAGAATGCGGATGGCGTCGGCTTCGTCGGGAGGCGGAACCTTCACTGCCTGGAAGCGGCGCTCAAGGGAGCGATCCTTCTCAATCGACTTGCGGTATTCGGCGGGGGTGGTTGCGCCGATGCACTGAATCTCGCCGCGCGACAAAGCCGGCTTCAGGATATTGGCCGCGTCCAGCGAACCTTCGGCCGAGCCGGCGCCTACCAGGGTGTGCAACTCATCAATGAAGATAATGGCGTTCTGATTCTCCATCAGCTCTTTCATGATGGTCTTCAGGCGTTCCTCGAACTGGCCGCGGTACTTGGTGCCGGCCACGATGAGGCTCAGGTCCAAGGCGAGAATCCGCTTCTCCGAAAGGAACGACGGCACGTCGCCATCGGCGATGCGCTGGGCCAAACCCTCCACGATGGCGGTTTTGCCTACGCCTGGCTCGCCGATCAGCACGGGATTGTTCTTGGTGCGGCGGCACAGGATCTGGACCACGCGCTCCAGTTCATAGTCGCGGCCCACCAGCGGATCGAGAAGGCCGTCCATCGCGGCCTGCGTCAGGTCGCGGCTGAATTCGCTTAACAGCGAGCTTTCCTTGGGGCGATTGGATGACATTTTTTCGGAACTGGACCGCGCGATCTCTTCGCGCACCTGCGACAGGCGCAGGCCGCGTTCGTGCAGAATATCGGCCGCGAAGCATTTCTCTTCGCGCAACAGTCCTAGAAGTAAATGTTCGGTGCCGATATGCTTGTGGTTCAAGCGCTCGGCTTCTTCGGCGCCATACGCCAGGACGCGCTTACACTCATGGCTGAGCGGAAGGTCCACCGAGGTCGAGACCTTCTCACGTAGAGTGGTCTGGGCCTCGATCTGTCTGCGGATCGATTCCACAGAAGCGCTGGACCGCAGAAAGCGGTTGGCCAGCGCCTTATCTTCTCTTAACAGGCCGAGCAGCAAGTGTTCGGTTTCGATGCACGGGCTGCCGAACTGGCTGGCTTCATAGCGGGCGAAAAAAATAACCCGGCGAGCCTTCTCGGTATAACGTTCAAACATAATTCCTGCCTTGTTCGGGATCGGATGGAGGAGGAGGCGGAGCTAACTGTGCACGGATTCCCGCCTCGGTAAATCCGCAATCGCGTAAAATCCTGGCTGCGGCGCTGGATTCCACGCGCAGAATTCCCAGCAGCAAATGTCCCGGCCCGGTGCGCTGCCCAAGCTGGGCGGCTTCCTCCGTCGCGAAGGTGCATGCGAACTTGCATTCCTCGCTGAAGGGAAGCTCGGAAACGGACACTTTCTCGTGTTCCGCCGCCGGCTCCGGTTTCCGGTGTTGACGAATGGATTCCGCCAGGCCCGGGAAGCGCCCGGTTATTTCCTTTTCGAGGGTGAGCGCGAGCAGCAGGTCCGTGGTCTCGACGCACTGGCTATTCCGCTTCGCGGCTTCGTTGCGCGCCAGGTGAAGAACCCTGCCGGCATCCTGCATGGCGACTTTCCAGAATCCGCTCTGGCGTTCAAAATGGACTGTGCCTGGGCCGAAACCAGGGCCGCCCTTACGCCTTAATCCAAAGAGTGTCCGGCCAAATTCGGCGGGCGGCGATTGGGCAACTTGCTGGCGCACCAGCGATAAGCGCAGGCCTCGTGCATGGAGAATCCCGGCCGCGAAGGACTTTTCCTCACGCAATAAGCCCAAAAGCAGGTGTTCGGTGCCGATGTGTCTCTGATTCAACCGCTCTGCTTCCTCAGCCCCGTAAGCCAGGACGCGTTTGGCTTCGTGACTTAGCGGCAGGTCTACCGAGGTAGAGTACTTCTCGCGCCGCGTGGCCGTCGCCTCAATCTGACTGCGAATGTCCGTGAGGATGCTGCCTTCGGAGGCATCGCCGTCAGTGGGGAGGTTGTGCGCCTGACGCAAACGGTGCAGGTTCTTGCGCTCCTTGCGCTCTTCGTCGGAAAAGGAACGCGCCGCCCGGAAATCGTGCCGGGCGATAGCCTCCTGCATTCGCGCGATTATGGACTCGACGCGCTGCTCCGCCTCCGCTACCTCGGGTGGGGCATCCGCGGCTGGCGAGCCGCCCAGGTTTCCCTCACCCGGAAAAAAGATGGCCAAGTCCGGATCTTCCCGTAGCAAACCGAGCAGCAGGTGTTCCGTCTCAATGAACGGACTGCCGAACTGGCTGGCTTCATAGCGCCCGAAGAAAATTACGCGCCGGGCCTTTTCGGTATAGCGCTCAAACATAAGCGCGGCCTTCTTGCGAACCGGATGGAAGAGGATCGGATATCGAAAATGGCGCCAACTGTCCGCGCTCCAGGGCAAGAATGCGGTCGGCGCGGCGGGCAAAATTCAAGTTATGGGTGACATGGATAGAGGTCAGGCGGCGGGATCGATGCAACTCCTCTAAGAGGTCCATGATCATTTCTCCTGTCCGGAAATCCAGGCTGCCCGTAGGTTCGTCGGCAAGCAGCACGCTCGGGTCGCCCACCAGCGCGCGCGCCAGAACAACGCGCTGCTGCTCGCCGCCCGATAATTCCCCCGCGCGGTGCGACGCGCGGTTGCGTAAACCCACTTCGCTTAACCTCGCCAGCGCCACCGGTTCGGCCGCTTCTCTAGCCTGCCCCCGGATCAACAACGGCATCATCACGTTCTCCAGAGCCGAAAACTCGGCCAGAAGGGAGTGAGTCTGCCACACAAAGCCCACTTCCCGGTTGCGGAAATCAGCCAACCCGGCCTCAGAGAGCTTGCAAATGTCTTTCTGCCCGAAGTATATCTCACCCTCTGTAGGCCTGTCCAGACCTCCCAATAGATGCAGCAGGGTACTCTTGCCGGCGCCCGATTCGCCGACCAGCGCCAATCTCTCGCCGCGCGGTACTTCGAAATTCAGGCCCGCGAACACCACCAGGTCCGCTCCGCCGGAGCGGTAGAATCTGGTCAGATTCACCGCGCGAATGGCGCAGTCCCGGAGATCGGGGAGCATGCTTCCATAGTAACCGTTCCGCGGGGATGGGTCGTAAGGCTACCGCTTCTTTGACGGCTGCGGCTCAAGAATGGGCCGGGCGAATGCGCCGTTTGCCGGCTCGCGATGGTTGCCGCGCGGCACCTAGCGCCTGCGCTGGTCGTGGGTGGCCGGGGCGGTTTTTGGCGACGTTGCGCCTCCTACCGACGCGCGATGGTCATGAAGCGGTCAGCGCCTGCGCTTCAGGCGGCTTTCAACGGCTTGCCCGGCCGCCCGCCGCCAGACTCGGAGTGGACGCCCAGCGAATCCGTCCCTCGTTAGGCCGCGGCGGTCGCGGCGCGGAGCTCAGCGCCTGGGCCACGGCGGTTTTCAACGGCTTGCCCGGCCGCCCGCCGCCAGACTCGGAGTGGACGCCCAGCGAATCCGTCTCCCGTTAGGCCGCAGCGGTCGCGGCGCGGAGCTCAGCGCCTGGGCCACGGCGGTTTTCAACGGCGTGCCCGGCCGCCCGGCCGTTAGACTCGGAGTGGACGCCCAGCGAATCCGTCCCCCGTTAGGCCGCGGCGGTCGCGGCGCGGAGCTCAGCGCCTGGGCCACGGCGGCTTTCAACGGCGTGCCCGGCCGCCCGGCCGTTAGACTCGGAGTGGACGCCAAGCGAATCCGTCCCCCGTTAGGCCGCGGCGGTCGCGGCGCGGAGCTCAGCGCCTGGGCCACGGCGGCTTTCGACGGCGTGCCCGGCCGCCCGGCCGTTAGACTCGGAGTGGACGCCCAGCGAATCCGTCCCCCGTTAGTAGGCCGCAGCGGTCGCGGCGCGGAGCTCCGCGCCTGCGCTTCAGGCGGTTTTCAACGGCGTGCCCGGCCGCCAGACTCGGAGTGGACGCCAACCTGAGGCCTTCATGGGCGGAACCCAGCTCCTGCGCTGCGGGCGGTTTTCAATGGCGTACCCGGTCGCCCGCCAGTCAGACTCAGGCTGGACGCCCAGCGAATGCCTTCTCATCGTCCTCCAAACTCAACGAAACATTTTCTTCCCGATTTGTTTTAAATTTGTTTTATAGTCGAATGGAAGCAGGATTGCACCTCCGGGCACGCCGAGAGAAATGAGGTACGCCATGAACCATCGCAGATCCTTGATGTTAGCCGCACTGGCCGCATTGGCGGTCGTGGGTTGTTCCGACACAGCATCTGCGCAACCCGCCCTCACTGTCAGCGCTGGGACCAGCCCGACCAATCCGCTGGTTTTCAATAATATCCCCAGCGGAGGCGTGAGCCCCTCCCAGACGGTCACGGTCACCACCGGGAACGGGACCACGGCAAGTGTGATCATCCAGAGCAATCCGTCCTCGCCGTGGGTTACCGTCAGCCCGGGCGGCAGCGTGAATGTGCCGGCGACGCTCAGCGTCCAATGCAACACCACCAATCTCTCGCCCGGCAGCTATGTCGGCTCCTTTACGATTACCGTCGGTGGCGCGCCCTCGGATTTTGTCACGGTGTATGTGAGTCTGAGCGTGACGGGCGCCTCCCTGCTCACCGCCAGTCCATCGAGCCTGTCTTTCTCCGCGCAAGCGGGAGCCTCCGCAGCTACCCCCAGCGGAATCCCGGTCTACATCATCAGCAACGGGCAACAGTTGAACTACTCGATCCAGGCCCAAACCAACAATGGCGGGAACTGGCTTCTGCTCAGCACCACGCAGGGGATTACCGGAGGCGCTCCCTTTACCGTGAGCGTCAACCCGTCGGGACTCACCTCCACCAGCTATCCCGCTGTTCTGAACGGAATCATCACGGCCACCAGCACCACCACGCTCGATACGGTTCAAATCAGCGTGCAATTGACGTTGAACGCCACGGCCGAGCTGAGCGTGACGCCCTCGACTCCGTCGCCGTTTCTCTACCAATCCGGAACATCGACGGAACCCGCATCGCAACAACTCGCGATCAGCTCCGCCGGAGGATCGCTCACATTCACCATTGCGGAGAGCCCCACGGTGTCCTGGCTGGTGCTGAGCGCGCTTGGAGGAATTGCGGGAAATACGCCGGACCTGATCACCATGAACGCGACTCCGGTCGGGCAGGGGTTGACGCCGGGCACTTACACCACCAACCTCATCATTACCCCCAGCGGAGAACCGGCCCTGGCTCCGATCCCCATTACGCTTGTGGTGGCCTCGCATCCGGTGATCCAGCTTTCGACCAATACCCTTAGTTTCTCGGCGTCATTCGCCGGAAGCACCTCGCCGGCGCAATCGGTGACGCTGACGGCGTCCGGCGCCGCGGTCGGGTTCACGGTCAGCAGCAGCGCGAGCTGGCTGGTTGCGAACGCGTCGTCCGGCACCACGCCCACCACGCTGACCGTGCTGGTGAATCCAACCGGCCTCTCGATCCAGAATTATACCGGCACGATTACGATCACGCCGACCAACGGCGATACTTACACGCAGACCATCGCCGTTTCGTTGACCGTCAACTCGGCGTCGCAGCTCGAGGCCGGACCCGCAAGCCTGTTGTTCAGCTATGAGACCGGCCAGCCTCCGCCGGCGGCCCAGACCATCGAGCTCGAAAGCACGGGCCAGCCGTTATCGTTCTTCGCCTCGGCCGCTACCAGCACCTGCGGGTCGAGCTGGCTGCAGGCGCAGCCGGTCTCAGGAAGCACCAATACCACTCTCACCGTTTCGGTGGTGACCGCCGGACTGACTCCGGGAACCTGTTCCGGTACAGTCACTCTGAACTACAACAACGGGATTGGATCCACCAGCCTTTCCATTCCCGTGACCCTGGCTGTAAGCAGTTCGGCTGAGCTTAGCGTGTCCGTAGCGCCGCCCTTCGGCATTGCCACGGCCACGGAGCTCGGAAGCCCATTCCAACAGATGATTTCCCTCACCAGCACGGATCCTTTTACTCAAGTCTCTTACACCGCTGCGGTCACGGGAGTCTCGGGAGGAGCATGGCTGGGCCTGGTGGGTTCCACCAGCGGAACCACCCCGCAGAACCTGGAGCTTCAGTACAATCCCTCCGCGGTTTCGACGCCCGGCCCCTATACCGGCACAGTGCAGATCACTTCCCCCAGCCTGGGTGCGGGATCGTTCTCGCTTCCGGTGACCCTGACCGTTACCTCAAACACCTCAGTGAGCGTGTCGCCAGCGTCGCTGACTTTTAATGAGGTGCAGGGAGGGGCGGCCCCGGCGTCGCAGGTGCTGACGCTAACTACCTTTCCCGGATCAGCGACTTTCACGGCCGTAGTGGCATCGTCCACCGGCGGAAATTGGCTGCAGATCTCGCCGACCAGCGGCAACGCCGCCGGCCCCATCCAGGTTGGGGTGGTGTCGAACACGCTCTCGCCGGGCACCTATACGGCCCAGATCTCCTTTGCGTTTCAGGGAGCGGCCACCACTTCGGCCCTGGTCAACGTGAGCTTAATCGTGACCGCGGCGCAGACGCTGAGCGCCTCGCCCGCTTCGCTTGGCCTTTCCTACCAGATTGGCGCTACTGCGCCCGCAGCCATACCCCTGACGATCAGCAGCAGCGGAAACCCGGTGGCGATCACAGTCAGCGCAGCCTCGACGGGGGGATGGCTTTCCGTCAGCCCCACCAGCGGGACCACGCCTCTGGCCATTAATGCAACGCTGAATCCACAGGGATTGAGCGCGCAAACCTATACCGGCTCGATCTCGGTGAGCGCACCCGGTATTCCAACGCTCTCGATCCCGGTATCGTTCACCGTCACCTCGCCGCCCGCGCCTCAACCGATCGAGATCCTCAATAACGCCACAGGCTCGGCCGGCGTGATCGCGCCCGGAGAGGAGCTTGCCATCAAGGGAACCGGACTAGGGCCGTCGAGTCCGGCCACAGGAGTGCTCTTTACGGTGAACTCCTCCGGCGCGGTTTCCTCGTCACTGGCAGGCGTTCAGGTGATGTTCGACAATAATCCCGGAACGCCGATCTTCGTCTCCGCGGGCCAGATCAATGTGATGGTCCCGTATGAGATCAACGGCCGCCTCAGTACCAATATGGTGGTTTTATACAACGGCGTGCCGTCGGCCTCGTTCCCGTTGTCAGTGGGTCTGGCTGCGCCGGGCCTGTTCACCAACAATTTCAGCGGAGGAGGGCAAGTCGCTGCCGTGAATCAGGACCGCAGCTACAACGGAACCGGTTCCGGATTCGAGGCCGCTCCGCGCGGCAGTGTGATTGCGCTGTACGGCACCGGCGGAGGGCAAACCAGTCCCATCAGCGTAACCGGAAGCGTTACGCCGATTCCCACCAGCCCTTCCGGTTTGTTGAACATTCCGAGCGTGACTGCCACCGTCGGGGGCCTTCCCGCCACGGTCGAATTCGCGGGCGAGGCGCCTGGCCTGATCACGGGAGTGTTCCAGATCAACGTTCTGATTCCAGCGGGAGTTGCGCCCGGGAGCGCCGTGCCGGTGACGGTCTCGATCGACGGCATCGCGAGTCCTTTGGGAACTACGATCGCCGTCCAATAACAGCTTGGGTATGCGGGGCTGCTAGATGGCAGGCGACAAGATCGCCTGCCCCACAGGATTCTTTAGGGGAGTGGAATACGCAACCTTTTTACGATTAGGGGTTTAATACAGGGTAGAGGATCGTAGGATGTTCAAATCCCTCGCATTGGCGGCCCTTTTGTCCCTGACCGCCCTGCTTCCGGCGCGGACGGGCGAGCCCAAGCCGGACCTTAAGCCGGGACCCGACTACAGCCAGTTCCAGAAGAAGCTCGGCGGGGACCAGGAGGTTTTGCACGCTCTGGACCGCCTGACCTTCGGTCCGCGCCCTGGCGATGTCGCCGCAGTCAAAGCGATGGGGTTGAAGAAGTGGATCGACCTCCAGCTCCACCCGGACAGGATCCCGGAGAACCGGGAACTGAGCAAGCATCTGGAACCGCTCGAATCGCTGCGCATGAATCAGGCGGACACCGTCGCCCAATATCCTACGCAGCAGGTGATCCGCGCGGTCGCGCTGGGGAAGCAGCCGCTTCCGGACGATCCTGTGGCTCGCCAGGCGGTAGAACGTCAGGTTCAGAAGCTTGACGCCAAGCGCCAGGTCCCCGATGACCAGCCTCTGGAACCGAAGGTGCCTCTGACGTCTCTGCTCACGCCCGCGCAGGTGCGCATCGTGCGCAACGGGTCGCTGGAGGACCGGCGGGCGATGCTCGCGTCCATTCCTGCGTCCAAAATCGATGACTTCGTGATCGCGCTGAACAATAACCAGCGCAACCAGTTGCTGCCATCGGCCAGTCCGGAGCTGCGGCGCAAGCTGATGCTCGGCAACAATCCCAAGCAGGTGGTCGCCGCCGATCTCGCGGAAGGCAAACTGTTCCGGGCCATCTATAGCAATCGCCAGCTTGAGGAAGTGCTGGTGGATTTCTGGTTCAATCACTTCAACGTATTTCTGGATAAAGGCAATGACCGCTTCATGGTGCCGACGTATGAGCGCGATTCCATCCGGCCCTACGCGCTGGGCAAATTCCGCGATCTGCTGGAAGCCACGGCCACCAGCCCGGCCATGCTGTTTTATCTGGACAACTGGCAGAGCGTGGCTCCGCAGCAGCCGAATGCCAAGCAGGCCAAGCAAACGAAACAAGCGAAACAGAACACGCGCGGATTGAATGAAAACTACGCGCGGGAGTTGATGGAACTGCACACCCTGGGCGTGGACGGCGGCTACACCCAGCAGGACATTATCGAGGTGGCGCGCTGCTTCACCGGCTGGACCATCACTCAACCCAAGGAAGGCGGCGCATTCACCTTCAACGACAAGAACCATGACAAGGGCGAGAAGGTAGTGCTGGGCGTGACCATTCCTGCTGGGGGCGGCAAGGAAGACGGCGAAAAGGTGCTCGATATTTTGGCGCATCATCCGTCGACAGCCCGGTTTATCTCGCTTGAGTTGGCCCAGCGCTTTGTCGCCGACGATCCGCCGCCGCTGCTGATCGACCGCATGGCGCAGACTTTCACTTCCACCGATGGCGATATTCGCGCGGTGCTGGCCACCCTGTTCACATCGCGGGAATTCTTTTCGCAAGGGGCGTATCGAGCGAAAGTAAAAACTCCGTTTGAGATGATCGTCAGCGCGGTGCGGGCAACCGGCGCTAAGGTGGATTACGCCATGCCGCTCGCGAATCAGATTTCGACGTGGGGTGAGCCTCTGTACCGCAAGCTGGAACCCACGGGTTATTCCAACCTGGGCGAGGAATGGCTGAATTCCTCGGCGTTGTTGGCGCGCATGAACTTCGCTTTGCAGCTTGGGCAGAATAAAGTGCAGGGCTTGCAGCTCGATCCCAAGAAATTTTCAGCAAAACCGGATGTGACCGCCAGGGAGGTGCTTTTCACCAACGCGTCGGGACAAACGCTGGGGGCGATCGCCAAGACCTTGAATGAAGGGAAAAAGAAAAATTCCAAGCCCGCGCCGCCGAATCCCGGTTTGATTGCCGGATTGGTGATCGGATCGCCGGACTTTCAAAGAAGGTAGCCGGGCCGGCGAGCTTTTGAGAAACTCGCCGGCACAAGGGAGCCTGGGGCGGCGGAGCTCGGCGCGTCCCTTCGGAAATGGGGGGCCGCGGCCGGCCCTTTGCGGGCTAGGACCTAACATTTCTGTCGATAGAGGAGTCTAATGGGAAGACAGGAGTTGCTGCAATGCGCAAAACGCTAGCACTTGCGGCCGCCGTGTTTTGTGCGGTCATCCTTCCGGCTCAACAGACTTACTCCCAGTTTGAGAAAAAGCTCACCGGCGACGAAGAGATTTTACAGGCTCTGGCTCGCTTAACCTTCGGCCCGCGGCCCGGCGATATCGAGGCCGTGAAGAAAATGGGGCTCAGCAAGTGGATCGACCTGCAGCTTCATCCCGAACGCATTCCCGAGAACGAAGCACTCACCAAACTGGTGGAGCCTCTGGTCGAGCCTTCCGGGCCTGGCGTGTTCATTGCCGGACTTGCGAACGTCAAAGTGGCGGCGGTGCAGCGGCTGGGCCCAGCGCAGATCATCTCCGCGGAACAGGTTGCGATGCTGCGAGCCGGAACGGCCAAGGAAAACATGGAGTTCCTGGCCACGCTTCCCCGCGAGAAAGTGGTTCAGTTGCTGGGTGTCATGCCGATGATACGGCAGCGCGTGTTGCCCATGCTCGACCCAGACTTGCGCCGCGAAGTGGAGAGCGGTAACCCTACGCCGGGCGTCGCGCCGCAGCTCCCGCTTCAGGAATTGTTGACTCCCCAAGAGATTCAAATGCTGCGCACGGGGACGGCGAAGGAAGTCGATGACTTCATCCGTACGCTTCCGAAGGAGAAAGCGGCGCAGGTGCTGGCTCAAATGCCCGCGGTGAGCCAGAAGGTTGAGGCGGCCGAATCCAAGATGGTGGAAGTCAAGAGCATGGTTGCAAAGGGGCAGCCGCCGCTCAATCAATTGCTCACGCAGGAGCAGACGCAACTGCTGCGCACCGGGTCGGATAAAGAAGGCCTGGACTTCCTGGCCACGCTTCCTCGGGAGAAAGCGGTACAGGTCCTGGCGGTTATGCCGGCTGTCCGCCAGCGCTTGCTGCCGCTGCTGGATGCGGATTTGCGCAAAATGGTGGAGAAGGCCGTGCCCACTCCCGCGCAACCGGGCCAGACTCTGGCGCAGGGCAAGCTCCTTCGCGCCGTTGAGAGCGATCGCCAGCTTGAAGAGGTGCTGGTGGATTTCTGGTACAACCACTTCAACGTGGATGCCAGCAAGGGATCCGACCGGTTCATGGTCACCGGCTATGAGCGCGACGCCATCCGCCCGCATGTACTAGGTAAGTTTCGCGACCTGCTGGAAGCCACCGCCAACAGCCCGGCGATGATGTTCTACCTCGACAATTACCAGAGCAAAGTTCCGTTACCCGATACTCCCCGGCTCCGCGCTTTCCAGAGCAACCCGATTCTGAAGCAGGCAGCCGCGCGCGGGCTGAACGAAAACTATGCGCGAGAGTTGATGGAACTGCACACGCTCGGCGTGGACGGAGGGTACACGCAGAAGGATGTGACCGAGGTGGCGCGCTGCTTCACCGGCTGGACCATCAACCAGCCCGTTCAGGGGGGTACGTTCACCTACGACGATCAGGCGCACGATAAGGGTCAGAAGATCGTGCTCGGAGTGACCATTCCGGCCGGCGGCGGCAAGGAAGACGGCGAAAAGGTGCTC
Source organism: Bryobacteraceae bacterium (assembly GCA_036489835.1). Lineage (GTDB taxonomy): Bacteria > Acidobacteriota > Terriglobia > Bryobacterales > Bryobacteraceae > Palsa-187. The sequence continues at coordinate 38,467 of DASXEY010000100.1, forward strand.
GACATATTGGCGCGGCACCATTCCACGGCCGTCTTTATTTCGCGCGAATTGGCGCAGCGATTTGTCGCCGACGATCCTCCGCCCGCTCTGGTTCAGCGCATGGCGCAAACCTTCCATGACAGCGATGGCGACATCCGCGCGGTTCTCACCACGCTGTTCACTTCAAGGGAATTCTTCTCCCAGGGCGCTTATCGCGCCAAAGTCAAGACTCCGTTCGAGATGATCGTCAGCGCGGTGCGAGCCACAGGCGCGACGGTGGAGAACGCCGCGCCGCTGGTCAGCCAGATTTCGGCGCTGGGAGAACCCCTGTATCGCAAGCTGGAGCCCACAGGATATTCCAACGCCGGCGAGGATTGGACCAGCTCGGCGGGGCTGCTGGCGCGCATGAACTTCGCGCTGCAGCTCGCGCAGAACCAGGTGGACGGCGTGAAGCTGGATCCCGGAAAGTTTTCGATTGCCCCCGCCGCTGTGGCGCGGCAGATCTTGTTCACCGACGCGGCGCAGCAGACCCTGGATGCCATCAGCCGGGCTCTAAGTGACGACCAGGGATCCGACCAAACCCCGCCAACTTCCGGATTAATTGCCGGAATGCTATTGGGATCGCCCGATTTTCAGAGGCGATGAGTTATAGGAGATGTGTATGTTTTCTCGACGCTTGTTTTTAAAGTCCTCCGCGCTGGCCATGTATGGCACCAGTACCGCGCCAGCCTGGCTCTCCCGAGCCCTTTACGCAGCCGATGCGCCCAGTCCGCGCAAGAAAATCCTGGTGGCCATTTTGCAGCGCGGCGCAATGGACGGCTTGAACGTCGTGGTGCCGCATGGCGAGAAGGCCTACTACACTCTGCGGCCCAATCTGGCGATTCCCCGTCCCGACGGCACTCCGGATTCCGTCATCGATCTGGACGGGTTCTTCGGGTTGCACCCGTCCCTGCGCCCGATGAAGCAGATTTACGATGCGGGCGATCTGGCGATTATTCACGCGGTAGGATCTCCCGACCCGACGCGGTCGCATTTCGACGCGCAAGACTACATGGAATCGGGGACCCCGGGGATGAAGACCACGGGCGATGGCTGGTTGAATCGCGCGCTGCAGCCGGAGAAAGCGGTTTCCCCGGTGCGCGCCGTCAGCCTGGGGCCGGAACTGCCGCACGCTCTGCGCGGGCATAATGAAGCCGTCGCCATCGACAACCTGAACGACTTCAAGGTTCGCGACACCCGCGGCGCATCGGCCTTCGAGAACATGTACGCGGGCAGCCACGACGTGGTCTTGAACGGAACCGGCCGGGAGGCCTTCGACGCCGTCAAGCGCGTGCAAGATATACAGAAGCAAACCTACACGCCCGCCGCCAACGTTCGTTATCCCACCAGCAAACTGGGCCAGAATCTGATGCAGATCGCCCGCCTGATCAAAGCCAACGTGGGTCTGGAAGTGGCCTTTACCGACGTGGGCGGCTGGGATCATCATGTCAACGAGGTCGGCGCCAAGTCCACCGTCGGCCAACTCGCGAACCTGTTGACGGACTTCGGCCAAGCGCTTTCGGCCTTTTACCTGGATCTGGGCGACCGCATGGCCGACGTCAGCGTCGTCAGCATGAGCGAGTTCGGCCGCACCGCCAAGGAGAACGGCACGCGCGGGACCGATCACGGCCACGCTAACGTGATGTTCGCTTTTGGAGGCGGCATCAAGGGCGGAAAGATCTACGGCGACTGGCCCGGAATGGAGCACGAACAACTCTACGAGCAGCGCGACCTGGACCTGACCACGGACTTTCGCGATGTCCTGGGCGAGCTGGTTACACGCCATCTTGGCAATCAACATATTGCCAGTGTGTTCCCGGGATACGATCAGCCCAAGTTCCGGGGTCTGTTGAGCTAGGAGGGTTCTTACTCAAAAAACCGGGCCTTACTTAATCCCTAAGACGGAAACAACCGATCCTTAGGGAGTGAGGACAGGGAACCGGTTATGAGAAGTCCGGCACTATGGCTGTACCTGCTTGCGGCGGTTACGGTTCTGGTTATCGCTTTGCGTAGGGTCCTGCATCGCCAGATTCCTCTGAATGACGAGATCTACTCCAAGCAAGTCGCGATCGATCATGTACATAGCTGCGTGGCGTGGGTCCGGTCGGACGGCTTGATTGGTTCTGTCAATCCGGCGCTGGCCACGACTGCCGGCCGGCTTCCGAAAGAATTGATCGGCCAGCCTTGGGGGATTCTCTTTCCTCCGGAGGAACAGCCGAAGCTGCAGGAGGCCCAGCGGCAAGCGCTGCTCATGGGCAAAATAGCGCTTGAAACCCAGGCGCAGCGGCCGGATGGCAGCCTGGCCCAAGTCCGCGTGCTCCTGGTGACGATTCACGATCACAAATCGCGGCTGGTGGGGCACTACTGCTTGATGGAAGACCGGACGCGAGAATTGGAACTGGAGCAGCAGATTCAGAAGCTTAGCGCTTCTGCTACGTAACCGCCCGCGAAACGGAGCCTGGGTCGCGGGCCCGAGTCGAAGCTGTTCCTTTGGGGAATTGCGGGCCGCGGCGCCGGCGGCCCGTCGCATTAGTTAGCGTCCGGCCCACAGAAGCAATCCGGAAGTCATCAGAACCGGCAGCATCGCCGCCAGCGAGTAAACAGCGGACGACCTCCCGCGTAAACAGCCCGCGAAACGGAGCCTGGGTCGCGGGCCCGAGTCGAAGCTGTTCCTTTGGTGAATCGAGCGCCGCGATGCCGGGGCTCGTCGCATTAGCGTCCGGCCCACAGAAGCAATCCGGAGGTCACCAGAACCAGCAGCATCGCCGCCGCAGCCAGGATCAGAAAGAGTTGCCAGGGGGTAAACAGGCGGACGAAGCGCACCCGCAGCGGCTGCGTTTCGGCAAAGGGCTTGTGCCCATTGCGGCTGTGGAACATTTCGGCCAGCAGAACGCGGTCAGTGCATTCCTGACAATCCACCAGGTGCGCCTCGAACTCCGCCCGCTGGGCCGGGGTCAGGCCCTGGTCGAGATACCTTTCCGCCACCGAATGCTCATCGATAAAGCGGTGGTCCATTTTCTCTTGCCCCGATTATGCCACGCCGCTGGCGCCGTGGTAGACTATTGAAAGTAAAACAGTACTAGGAGTGTCTTCGGAATGGCAAAAGTGTGCGATGTGTGCGGGCGCGGCCCGCAGTTTGGAAATAAGATTAGCCACGCTCACAACGTGACCAAGCGGCGTTGGAACATCAACCTGCAAAAGGTTCATGCCGTGGTAGCGGGCGCACCCAAGCGTATCCGCGCATGTACCGCCTGCATCAAGAACGGCAAGATTCAAAAGGCGGCGTAGGTGATTACCTAGGCGTGACGTCGCAGTACTGCACGAACCCGAAGTTTACTTCAGGAATGGTCCTCGGCTAGCCAGCCCGCCAACGGGCCGGTCGCGGGCTTCAATTCCCGAAAGGAACAGCTCGCTGGTGGCCGCGAGCAGGCTCCTTTTTGCGGGCTGTTCCTCAAAAGCCGGCACAGGGCCGGGGCGGCCCTCCATACAGGAAAGAAACGCGCTGAGGCCCGCCGTCCCGGGCTCCGTTGTGCCGGCGAGTTCCTCAAAGCCGTACAGGGCCGGGGCGACCCTCCATACAGGAAAGAAACGCGCCGAGGTCCGCCGTCCCAGGCTCCGTTGTGCGGGCGAGTTCCTCAAGAGCCGGCACAGGGCCGGGGCGGCCTCCATACGCGACAGAAACGCGCCGAGGTCCGCCGTCCCAGGCTCCGTTGTGCCGGCAAGTTCCTCAAGAGCCGGCACCGGGCCGGGGCGGCCCTCCATACGCGAAAGAAACGCGCCGAGGTCCGCCGTCCCGGGCTCCGTTGTGCGGGCGAGTTCCTCAAGAGCCGGCACAGGGCCGGGCGGCCCTCCATACAGGAAAGAAACGCGCCAACGTCCGCCGCCTCAGGCTTGGTTGTGCCGACGAGTTCCTCAAAGCCGCACAGGGCCGGGGCGGCCCTCCATACACGAAAGAAACGCGCCGAGGTCCGCCGTCCCAGGCTCCGTTGTGCCGGCGAGTTCCTCAAGAGCCGGCACAGGGCCGGGGCGGCCATCCAAACGGGAAAAACGCGCCGAGGTCCGCCGCCTCAGGCTCGGTTGTGCCGACGGGCTGGTTCCAAGTAAGGGCGCTATTTCGTGACCGTCAGTCCGTCAATCTGAACCTCGAGCAGGTGATTGATGCGGATGCCGTAAATGCCGTCGGTCTTCCCCGTGGCGGCTTTTGACGCCGAGTGCACCACCGTGCCGTTGACGGCGTAGTCGATTTTGTCGGCGCCCACGCGCACCTCCAGCGCATTGATGGATTTTCCGCTGGCGTCGGGCGTCTTTACCGCTTTTGAGGCTTGCTGCGCGAGCGTGACCGTCGCTTCTCCGTCGCGGCGCTTGATCAGCCAGGTTCCATCCTGCGCAACGGTGAAGTACAGATACTTCTGCTGGCCGCCTTCAAGATCGCTGCCGCCGAAGATGAGGCCGTAATAATTGGTGTGGCCGCTGGGCTTCATCAGCGTGAATGTGCCCTTGAGAGTATACGCGCCCGACGCGGTATTGGCAGGATTCCAGTACACGGCTGCCTGAGGGTTGGTGGCGTGGAAACCCGCTCCCAGGGTGACGAACTTGATGGAGCCGGAGGCGTCAGGATCGGACGCTGACGCGCTGCGATCGACGCGCATCTTCCAACCCTTGGGCGCTTGGGCGAAGAGCGCTGTAACGGCGATGGCGAGAAGCGGAATAGAAATCTTACGCTGCATTTTATTTAACGCTGGTCATCCATTTGAGGATCGGTGCGGTAACGCTGGTGTCCGCGGTATCGGGCGACATCACCTCAGAGATGTGGCTGTGATCCTTAAAAGTCATGAAGACGGGACATTTTCCCGCCTTGCAGAGCTCGTCTTTCAAAGTCCCGGCAAAGGCGACGACGTTGGGAGGATCGAGCTCGGCCACCGAAACCAGAAAGGGAACCTTGGTCTTGATGAGCCCCGGCAGATTCGATCGAGCCAATTGGGTGGCCGGGTCCGGCGGAGCCTGTTTACCTGCACCCCCGCCGCCGCGGCCTCCGGTGCCGCGCCCGGCTGCTCCCCGGCCGGCTGTCCCTCGGCCGCCGCCCGTTCCTCGGCCTCCGCCTGCTGCGGCCGGAGCTGCGGCGCCGTTCGGTTGTCCGCAGGGGCCGCCCGCGCCTCCACCGGGCGGCGGAGTCGCCGGCAGAATATCGAAGCCCGGAGCGGACATGAAGACCACGCCTTTGACGCCGACTCCCTTGGGACCGTAGAACTCGGGATGGCCGATGTAGGTGCCCACCGGGACGTTCCCCGCGGACTGCGCCCAGATGAAGACTCGCTTGGGATTGCCTTTGTAGCGCGCGATATTTTTATCGACCCACTGAACCACCAGTGCCACGTCTTTGGCGGGATCGTCCCAGGCTTGGCCGGGGCGGCGCTGCATATTCACACCGACCATGCCGTTCTTTTCCGCCCAGAGCATGATGTTGTCGTAGAACACGTCGCCGTTGGGGCCGCCTTGCAGCTTATTGCCGGCACCTCCTGAAACGTAGATCAACACCGGGCGATTGCCGCCGCCTTTTTCAGCCGAGAAGACGTCGAGGACGTTCATGGGATCGGGGCCGAAGGAGAGGTCGCGGGCGATGGTGACGCCTGTATAGGGGGGGTTGGCATGCAAGGGCCGGTAGATCTGGGCGGTTTCGGGGACGCAAACTCCGCGCCCGATGTTCACCAGTTGTTTGGCGATATCCGGCGGCACCTCGGCTTGTACAATTTGCGCGGCGGCGATCGCGGCCGCTGTCAACCACAAGGTCTGTTTCATACTGATCGAATATATCGCATGCAAAGTGGCAATGGTAGACTTCCGTCAGAGGTTCTCATGCTGCGATTCCTTCTGGCTCTTCTCGCGGTCGTGCCCTTGAACGCTCAACTGGTGGTCGATACTTATGCCGGAGGTGCGATCTTGTCCGGGGTTCCCGCCGAGAATGTCGCCCTCGGTGGCATCGCCGGAATCACGTGGGACCCATCCGGCAACGTCGTTTTCTGCGACACCGCAAATAACGTGATCCGGCGCGTCCGGACCGACGGCATCATCGAAACGATCGCCGGGACTGGCGTCACGGGCTTCGCGGGCGATGGCGGGCTCGCCACCAGCGCATTGATCAACAGCCCTTCGAGCCCTCAATACGACGGGGCAGGCAATCTCTATTTCCTTGATTCGCTCAACAATCGCATTCGGCGAATCGATACGAACGGGACCATCACCACTGTCGTCGGAGACGGTCAGATCACAGGACTCGTTAGCGCGGGTCCCGCCACCTCGCTGGCTCTCCCCAACGATGTAAATCCCTTCCAGCCGCAACTGAATTTTGCCGTCGATGTTTCTGGAAACATCTATATCGCCGCATATTACGCCGGCATCATCTTCCGCGTCGCCGCGTCCGGCAGTCCCGTCGGCGATCTGGAGACTTTCGCCAAAGTCAGCAGTCCCAATGGGCTTGTGGCCGACGGCAAGGGAAACGTGTACGTGATGTCAGCCGCCCTTCCCAACAACATCCTTCGCGTTTCGCCGTCGGGGAGCGTTTCAACGTTCGCGACCTTTACGGTCGGGGTGTTTCCTAACGTCGTGGGCCTCGTCTCAACTGACGCCGCGGAAAACGTTTACGTCCTGCTCAACGGCCAGTTGCTCCGCTACGATCCTGACGGCGCCAGCACGCTGGTGAACACTCCGGCCAGCATCACGGAAACAACTTCTTACTTGGCCGTGAACCCACAGGGAAACCTCGCATTCGCAGCCACCGTTATTCCAGATGCCTACGTGCCCATTCCGGTCATTCAGACCTTCACCAACCAATCCGTTTTAACTACCATTGCCGGAGGCACTCCCAAGCCCGCGCCCGATGGAACCCCGCTGCGCGACGCTTGGTTCCTGGGACCTCTGTCGATTGCATTCAGCCCCACCGGCGATCTCTATATCGCCGAGTTCGGAGCCTGCCTGATTCGGAAGATCAGCGTCGCGGGAGTTCTCAGCACCTTCGCCGGAACCGGCACCTGCGGATATCCTACAGCCGGGGGCAAAATAAACCTGGATTACCCGTACAGCATCGCTGTCGATAGCAAGAGTAACGTCTGGGTCACCGACGAATTCTCAGAGATGTATCCGATTTCGCCGGCGGGCTACATCATCCTGAGCATCCCGACGCCCGTGAGCGGTGGGAAGGGAGCGCTCGCCATTGACGGGGAGGATCGAGTATATGTCGAAGGTGGGAGTTCCCTTTTTCGTGTGCTTGACGACGGAACCTATACGAACATTGTGGTTCCCTCCAACGGTCTCTTCCCTGTACTCTCTGGCATCGGCGCGGATTCCAAAGGCAACATTTATATCGTCGACGAAGGCGCGCCGGTCCGAGGTCAATACGTCATTGCCGAGGACGGGTCAATTACATTGGTTTCCCCTTCCCTCGCCGGTTTCACCTTCGATCCCAGCGGAAACGCCTGGGGCAGCAGCGGAAATTTGGCTACGACGAATTCGTCGGGTTACGCGTACATCGGCCTCACTCCTGGATTTTCCGGCGACGGAGGCCCCGCCCAATCGGCGAACATGAAGGCCTGGGGGGAGGCCTTCGGCCCCGACGGCAATCTCTATTTTGTCGACGGCAACTTGAGTTACTTCGGCGGTCTGGTGGCCGGCGGAAACCGCATCCGCCGCGTCACCGGGTCCGCGCCGTCGGCTCCTCCGGTGATCGCCCCGAACGGCATCGTCAATGCAGTCAGTTATGCCGGCGGCGGCATCGCACCTGGCGAGTTGATCTCGATCTTTGGTTCCAATTTCGGAGCCTCAAGCCTCGAAGTTAATCCGGCTCCGAACAATGCCCTCCCGCATGCGATCGGCAGGACAAAGGTGATCATGAATAATGCGGCAGTAATCGCCGCGATCACTCCAAACCAGATCAACGTCTTTGTCCCTTACGAGCTTATTCCGGGAACATCCGTGAACGTGCAGGTTCAGGTCGACAATATCCTCTCGGCGCCGGTTTCCGTTCCGGTGATCGCGGCGGCGCCGGCTTTGTCGACGTCCGTGGTCAATCAGGACGGCACGCTCAATAGCAGCACGAACCCGGCTCCGCGAGGCTCGACGGTTACCTTCTATGGCACGGGCATGGGCCACATGACGCCTCAGCTTGCCGACGGATACCTGGCGATCGCTCAGCCTTATTCTGTCCCTTCGAATCCCTATTCGATGACGATCGGCGGCGAGCCTGCGACGGTCCTCTACGCCGGTGACGCGCCGGGCCTGTCTACAGGCGTGTTCCAGATCAACGCGACCATCCCTACGAACATCACCCCGGGCGCGGAGACCGTCGCCCTCAGCGTCGGTGGCGCTTCGGGACAAGTCACGATCGCCATCAAATAGACCGCTCCCTTTGGTCGCGGCTCTGAATCGGCGCTATCTGTTTTACTTGGCGCCGGTGAGTTCGGCCTTCGGCTGGTAATCGTGCAGCAGGTCCTGATAGCCGTTCATGGCCAGGCGGGTGGCCATTTCGGTTCCGCCGAAGCGGGCGCGATGCCACATCTGTTTGGGCGCGTAGACGATGTCGCCCTGATCGGCGAGGAAGATCGGCAGCGATCCGATTTTGTATTCGATCTGGCCTTCCATGACAAGCCAGAACTCGGAAGACTCTTCGTGGAAATGGCCCTTGTCGGCGTCGGTGGTCGCAGCCTGGGTTTTGGGATTGCCACGGATGATGTTGGCCACGGCGCGATCGTCGGCGATGAAGCGGATCTGCCTTGTGCTCCCCGACGCCACCACCTGGTTGAAATCGAGGAACGGTTTGTTCTTCTCGTCGTACTTGCCCTTGCCGCTGATGCGCACTTTGACGAAATTGATGCCCGGCACGTCCGGAGGCGTCTCATCGGCGGGATACATGGTTTTGGCCTCGCCGATATTCACTTCCAGTCGCAGCGAAGGCTTGTCGCCCACGGTTTCCATGCTGAACACGTTGCGATACGGAACCTGCACCATGAAGCCCTTCGATGCGACGATCGGCTCCTGCCCTTCGATATTGAAGCGGATCTGGCCGTCCTGTACGATCCACCACGCCCGCGTATCGGGATGGAACATACGCTTGGTTTTCGCGCCCGGCGCCATGGAGATGTAGTCGGCGTGCAGCGATGTGTCGCTGACCACGGTTTCGGTCCAGTTCTGCTCGCCTTTGTGCTTCGCAAGAAGGTCGGCAAGCTTCCAGATGGGTTTGTTGGGCGCGACCCACCCGGTGAGCTGAACCGGCTGCGGCGCCCACGCCAGCGTCTCGGCCTGCTGGGCTGTCAAAGCCGGGAACAGGGTCAAGACTCCGGCGGCGACAAATGCGAATTGCGTCCTGGCTTGCATAGCGGGCAAATCTCCTGACGCAAAACTATATAAGACCGGTGGCTGGGAGTCAATGCTTATTGGAGGTTCATCACCTTCATTGCTTCGGTCATTTTGCCGCCGTTGGCTTCTTCGATGAGCACGCGCAAACGATACGTTCCAGCGCGGGAGGGCATTTCGAGTCTCAAGCTCGCGTCCAGGCGCGTGTCGCGCAGCCGTTCGAATGTGGCCTGTTTCAGCGCGAATTCCATCGCGCCTTGTTCGCCGGAAATGAAGTTGCCGTCTTTGTCCAGAACCACCAGCAGGAAGGAAAGCTTGTCCGCCTTGACGCCGGATTGGTCGACAAAAGGCAATGCCTTCACGCCGACGTGGTAGACGGCTCGCAGGATGTTTCCACCGGCGGCGTTGGGTTCGAGAGTAAGATCCAGGCTCACCGGCGCGTCGTTCACCAGAGTGGTGGTGAATACCTCGCGGTCGATTTTGCGTTCCTCCCTGGGCGCGCTCTCCTTTTCGGACGTGTAGCCTTTGCGAGCCTGGATGCTGTAGCCTTTCCCGCCCGGGACCTGGACCTTGAGGTTGTGGAACTTGCCGTCCGGCGCAGGAGGCGAGAATCCGAGGAGGTAGCTGACCTCGGGAACTTCAGTGAGCTCCGCGTATCCGGCAGCCAGATCGTTGCTGTTGCGGAAGAATTTGCCGCCGGTGCCGTCCGCCAGATTCTCCATGACATCGTTCGACGCGTCCTTGTCCCTGGCGCCGAGTTTTACGGCGTAGACCGCCGAAAGCGCACTCCCGTTCCCGCCATTGGGAGGAAAGTCGGCTGTGTAAAGGCCCTTGGCGTCGAGCGCGTTGATCACCACGCCCGCATGCACCGCATGCTCAATTAAGGCTTCCTGCCGCAATTCCAGCGTGCCGGCAAAAAATCCGCCAGAGCCGAGCAGGAGCATGCGCTGCCCTGGCTGTGCCGCGAGCACTTTCACCAGGTCTTCCATCGCATCGAGAGTGTCCTGCGTGGTGACATCCTGTTCTTCCATAAAGATTCGCGCCATCTGGATAACTGGCAGCGCCTGGGGCGATTGTGGGCTTATATATGTCGCGGGAGCGGCGGCGGCCGCTTTGCCTCGCCCTGCGGACACCACTGCGCCCGTGCAATGCGAGAGCTCATCCACTTTCGCCGCCAGCGCCTGGGGATCGAGGTTGTTTTCGATGACGTACGCGATATAGGGGGAAAAGTAAGGGCATTGCATCGTGTTGTTGCCGATGCGCTCCCGGTAGTTCAGCTTGGCGATGGCCGCGGCGAGCTCGGCTGCGTCGCTGGTGAACGGCAAATAGAATGCCTGAGACGTGGTGAAGACTCCGACTCGGTCGCCGGGAGCGAGTCCGCTCTTCACGAAGCGCAGAGCGCCATCCCGCATCTGCTGAAAGTCCAGCGGTTTGGAATTGAGATCGTCGAAGAGCATCGCGATCGTTCGCTTGGGGCGGGTTGCGGGCGCCGGCGCAGCGGCGGGTTGACCGGCCGCGGCGGTTGCGGGAACCGCAACGGCAGTCGTTTTGGCCGGCGCGTCTTGAACCGAGAAGGCCGTCAGCTCGCGCTTTTTGCCCTCATCGTGAACCTCGAAATCAGCGCGAGTCAATCCTGCGACGGGGCGGCCTTGACTGTCGCGCACCACCGCCAGGACCTCGACCAATCTAACCGAGGAGCCGAACGCGGACTGCGCCGGCGGCAAGTACGTATCGCTGCTGACGTGAAGTTCGTCGGGATCGATGGTCTGCGGCGCGGGTTTGTGTTCGGCAAACTGCGCAGGAAGGTGCGCCGGAACGAACCAGCCGGCGAGAACCACCAGAGCTGCCGCCGCCTTGCCCGGCAACCTGTCTGAAAACCAGCGAAAACCATGATCCATGCGATGAGCCCCTTTTCTCGAACGGTGGAAAGCAAGAAGTGCTGGACTTCGGGGCCGCGCACTGGACGTGTGAATTTTAACACGCCGGCGTGACCTGGCGGCTCCGTCAGTCGGCATACGCGCGGTGGTGGCGGCGCGGGCCATGCTAAAAGCTACGCGCACGACCGAGGTTAGGAGCAGCAGTGAATAATAGACCAACCAGCCGACTACCCCGCTCAGTCCAATCACAAGCGTTGAGACGTCGCGGAAAGTCCCCGGCGCAAGAGCCAGACGACAAGGGCGGTCCTAACGATAGGAACCATCCGGAATACGCGGGCTCTGGGAACCGGGCGACTGTAGCGCCATCGCGGCGCTGGCCGGCCTGCGATTCTTTCCACGCTAGCGACGATCGCGATCAGTGCCGCGAAGGCAAAGAACGCCATCCATGGAATTAAAGCCAAATCGCTTACGTCGGCCACTATCCCAATCCTACGCGATCACGCTCCGGTGAACGCAGGAAAAACTTGCGGCTTGTCACCTAAACCCAGCCCTGTTACCATCCGCCTATGAAACCTCTCTTGCTTCTCCTAGCCCTGCCGCTGGTTGCAGCCGACCCTCCGGGGTTCTCCATGTGGACTAGCGCCGAATTGAAATCGCATGTGAACGCGGTCAAGCTGGACGATCATAAAGTTGGCGTAGATAAGCTCGCCACCTGGGATAACCATGCCCTGTGGGTGATCCGGCGCGAAGGCGATGGCGAAGCCGAAGTGCATGACAAGCAGGTGGATGTGATTTTCGTGACTTCGGGCGAAGGGACGCTGGTAATTGGCGGGACGATCGTGGAGCCGCGCACCACGGCTCCGGGGGAAATTCGGGGAAAATCGATCACGGGCGGCATTAGCAAGAAGATGTCGGTCGGCGATGTTTTTAACATCCCCGTCAAGATACCGCATCAGATGCTGGTGCCAAAGCTGCTTACCTTTGAGGTGTTGAAGGTGGACAGCAAATAGTGTTGAGTGTCGCTATCCTGCGGGTTCGAGGATCTTCAGGAACACGGGTTGCTCCACCAGCTCGACGCGGCCGACCAGCTTCATCGCCACGCACTTATCGCCGGCGGGGACGTTCTGCGGCACGCGAAAGCGGATCTCGCTGTCGGATTGAGTAAGAATCTCGACCTTGTAGTAGCCGTCGCCGTCGCTTAAGTACAGCTCCGCGACGTGCCTGGCGTCGAGCTGGAAACCGGTCGCGGTCGCTGTTCTGCCAGCGACTGTTTGCGCCGGAGCGACCTGCCCGATCATTGGGGCGATCTCGCCCACGCCCTTCCAGGCAAACAAACTTACAACGGGGATCGCGGCCAATACGAAAACCAGCATCAGGAAGATTCGATGAACGCGTAGCATGGTTGGAGAGCCTCCTTCGGGTCAATTCAGGTTTCGCTGCTGCCGCCGCTGCTCAGCTTGAAGAACGTGGACAGCCATCAAGGCGCCCACGGGATGTGCCCCCAGTTCCACCAGAGGATCGGCGTCTAACGCGGGTTTATCCGTGTTGTTGTGAGGGAACTTGCACACTTCGCGCAAGGTCGCGATCTCATTCGACGGCAATCCATACTCGATGGCAACCGAGGTCACATCCTCCAGCATGCGCAGGCGCAGCTCACGCTTCCAGCGCGAATCGTAAAGCAGCTTATTCAGCTTGTACGATTTGACAGACGGGTGCACATAAAATGCGAACGGATGATTCTTGAACTGGAAACCCCTGGCGTCTTCCGCGGCCGGCTTTTCGCCCGGCAGGAAGCGTGCCACTGCGTGGCCGTGATGAGCCGTGGCCTGGTACGACAGCAGTTCCATATGCTGAGTGCCCATGGCTCCCAGCACGGGCGCCCATGGCAGCATTTCCGTGTTGCCGACTTCGTCCAACTGCTCCACCGTCAGATTCAGGAAGGAGTCGGTGTGGCCGTTTTGAAGCTCCTGGATGCACCACTTATCGAACTCGAAATCCGGCGTGTAATAGTTCGAAGTGCCGGGATAGTGCGACATCCCGCCGCTGGCCAGCAGCGCGACGCGCTCAGGCCGGGCGGCCACGATCTCCGCGATGGCTCGTCCTAATGCCGCACAGCGCCTCGGACTCGGTAGAGGAGGCAAGTACGTATTGACGAAGATCGGCACCACGGGAATATCGCGGCCGCCCAACACCCACTCAAACGGCGCGGCGAAAGAATGCCCGAGCTCCGCGTCCTGCGAGTAGGTCATGTCGAAATCGCGCCGGACCAATTGCTCCAGGATGTTTTCGGCTAAGCCTTGGTGAATCGCGGGCGACCAGCTTTTGCCGGCGAACACCGCGTTGGCGCGCTCTCCCGCGACCAGCGCGAACGTGGGGACGGATTTCAGGAAGAATGTCTCCAGGTGATCGCTGGCGAAAATGATGAGGGCATCCGGCTTGGTTTCATCCAGAGTCTCGCCGAGCTTGCGCATGGCCGCGATGCCGGCGTCCAGCTGTTTGGGATCTTCCTCAGGCGGCCGCGTGAAGAGCTGCGGCGCGTGCATCGTGGCCATGGCTGCAACAATTTTTCCCATTGTGATTCTCGTGTCCTTTATTTGCCTTGAAGCGTCTCGATATACTTGGCGAGATTGTCGATGCGCACGCGTCCCAGATCCTGATCCCACGCGACCTGAGAAAAGATGGGGCCCCACAGAGGCATTTCCTTCGTCCCGTGCGTGTTCATTTCTACCTCACCCAACAGGATTCCTTCCACGCGCTGTTTCGGGAATCGTCCGCCGTTGCGCATGGCGAGCCGGGTCAGGTCCGACGGCGTGGCTCTGAGAGCGATGGCCATGGGACCGTCGCCTTTGCCGGTTTTCCCATGGCAAACGGCGCAGTAGGCCTGGTAGAGATCGGGGCCCTTGAGCGATGAGATGAGTTGAGTGTCGCCCGGTTGTTTTGGCGGCGCGGTCTGCGCTCTGGTAACGATAAAAACCGCCGCCATTCCCAGGAGACCGAATGCAATCTTGAGTTTCACGCCAATGGTGGTGCAGTTGGGATTCCAGTTCGGGACGTACGGATTTACAAGGGAAACGATGCTCAAGCGTGCCTATTGGCGCATCGGAGGCCGCGAACTCTGCGCGATTCCGCCCACCGGCGCGACGAGCCCCCCAGCCGCCTCAGGATTTCAGAGCCGGAATGAGCGTCCGGCCGCCCAGCGAAGTGCGGAAGCCCCACACCGCCGCTGCCCCGATCACCGCCACAATCGCCAGCGAGCTTTCTCCGTACCAGGCAGAAAAGTCCGTGGTGAACATCATCTCCAGCGGCGTATCGATGAGGGACACCAGGCACATAGTCGCGAAAAGGCCGAAGCGCAGCATCACCACCACCAGCGTGGTCCAGATTGCGAACAGGAACAGAGGCGTGTACCATGGGCCCTCTCCGTGCCATCGAATGGCCACGAAGATCAGGACGAACACCAGCCCCGCCAGCCACTGCTTGCGGAAAACGGCTCGCAGGACAAAGAGGAACATGAAGAAGTACAGCGCCCCGCCGGTAGCGTTGTCCACATGGTCGGCAAGCGTGGAAACCCAGAAGCGCGCGCTGTTCGGAATGAGTGCCTCGGCTAGCGGCGGGGAGCCGTGAAACAGGTTGGCGAAGAAATAGGATTGAAAGAACAGCAAGTACACCAAGCCGAGCAGGATGCCGAAGAGAACATCGCGGCCTACCAGTGGATCGCGCCACCGGCCGGCCAGCAGCCGGCTCCACGTCACCAGGTTCTGGGGCCAATAGCGGCGCACCCACGGCTCCAGGGCCAGATAGAAAATCCAATAGCGGATGCCGGCATAGGCGGCCTGGGCCAGAGCCTCGGTGAAAAGATCGTATTCACCCGCTTCGGCCACATGGTGCGCGCTCAGTGCCCACCTCAAAAGCGAAATCGACGCCAGGGCGATTCCCAGCCGCGCCGCGCCGCGCATATCGCCTCGCCCAGCCTTCCAGTTGAACCATGCCAGCCAAATTCCTACCCCCATGAGGAACATGAACCAGAGCCCGCTCGCCAGGCTGGCTGCCCGTTCCGCCGCCGTCTTCGATGCGTTTCCAGGCATGCGCGTCGGCTTGGTCCATGGCCAAATAATTTCGAAGTGAATCGGACGTCCATGGAACGCCGCAGCTTCAACGCGAATGGGAAGGTTCGGATTTCCGGGATACGTACCGGTCCACGCCGTGCGTGCGTCGGTTGCGTCAAGAGGGGTCCACTGTGGTTCGTCGGGCTTGAATTGCGCCAGGTCGAAGTGCGCGGCGGCGAACAGCGGCGTCCAATCCGGCGCGGGATAGCTGGCCGGCTTTTCCATCTGCGGAGGCACGGCGTCGAAACCCATGAGGCGGCCGCCCGGATCGAGCGAGAGATTCACCATGCCGGACACGTTCGGGATGGGGTCCTCGAAAGTCACCCAGGGAAAGGTTTTATAACTTTGCGGAACCAGCGGCGCGGGACTTTGCCGGTAACTGTACAGAAGCGGCGAAGGAAGAGTCGCCATCGCCGTGCGCCATTGCGCCGGTCCGGAGGCTTTTGCAAAGTCCAGGGATGCAGCATCGTAATAGAAGCCTGCCTGCGTATCGGCGGGCGCATTCGCGTAGCCCAAACTGCGCACGATATCCCGAGCCTTCACCGTGAGCGCCTCCGGCGGATCCTCGAACGGAACGTAGGCCGCCACCTGAATCTTGGGCATCAGAACGCAGACGGCGATCAAGCCGGCGATGACACCGGCCAGCGCTGGGATCGCGATTTTGGGTGACAGGCCCTCATTGGAGCCGGATGCGGCGACCACTTCAGGAGACGGAGTCTCGCCCGCCGCCAGCGCCGCGGCCAGGGGATCGCCTCCGGGCAGGGCAGCGGCCAGAGCAAGAGCCGATGCCGGGCGGAGTTTCGGGTCGGGTTCGAGACAGCGCAGAATGGCGCGTTCCACCGCTGGGTCAATGTCCGCTGCCAATTTCGAGGGGTTGGTCACGCTCGCGGAACTGCGCCTCAGCTCCAGCACTTCCGCGACGGTATCAGCCTCATGGGCGGGTTTGCCGGTGAACATCTCATAGAAGATGAGGCCCAGCGCGTAGAGATCGCTCTGCGCGGAAACCTCGCGGCCTTCCAGTTGTTCCGGAGCCATGTAGGCGGGCGTGCCGTTGCGCACCTCGGCGCCTTCCAGTTGCGTGGCGACGGCGGCCAGCCCGAAGTCCATGATGTGCAGCTCGCCACGGCCATCGATCATGACGTTGGCCGGTTTAAGATCGCGATGCAGCACGCCCTGCTTGTGCGCCGCGGCAAGTCCGGCGCACATCTTGCGCGCGAATTCGGTGGCTTTATCGGCCGGAAGACGCCCGATCCGGCGCAGCAGGCTGCCCAGATCCTCGCCGTCGATGTACTCCATCGAAAGGTACGGCTGGCCTTCGATTTCGCCGATATCGTAAACCCGGCAGACGTTGGCGTGCGTGATCTGGCGGGCGATGCGCACTTCGTCGTAGAAGCGCGTCAGCAGGCTCAGATTGCCGTTTGCGGATTCAGACAGGAACTTGAGCGCGACGGGCTGGCCCAGCATAATGTCGTCCGCGCGAAACACCTCGCCCATTCCGCCCTTTCCCAGGCGGGAGATCACGCGGTAACGGCTGGCCAGGAGCGTTCCCGGGTCAAAGCGGTACGCAGGTATGCCGGAGTTTCCGGAGCGCGACACGTGCGTGGACGCGGGCCTCGGCGCCGGCGGATGTGTTGCGGAGGCCCTGGGCAGCGGTGCGGCTTCCATCGCCACCGTTTCCATTGCCATGGTTTCGAGCTGGGCAGGATCGGGCGCACTCACCGGCGCGCCACACTTCAGGCAGAAACGGCTTTGGAGAGGAATCTCCGCGGTGCAGGTCGGGCAACGCGACATGGCCGGATCTAGTAAAGCACAACATCCACCTTCCAATCTAGTCGGGCCTCTGTCGGCGAGTCTGTGGGTATACGGCCAAATCTCTTGATTCGCTCGCACCCGATTCTCGCAAGCGTGTAGTGGTGTAGCGAGGTGCGCGGCTTCGGCTGCTGCCACGATCCTCTTTTGCCTGGATCGCAAGGCAGCGCTGACACAAACCGCGCGCGGTTACGGGAATTTCGAAGCAGCTTACCTCGAGTCCTCCAAAAGCGGCCGAGTCTGTGCTGAGCGCGGGCAGCTTCGAATTGCAGGGACGCCGCGATTGCTGGGTGGCGCGGCGTGGCCACAGAAGGGGGATGATTTCCTGGCGCAACCCGAATATAATCTTCCAGGGCCAAGTTCGTCCGCCGCAATTTCTCAATGAATCGCGCGGGGGTGCTCAAGGAGAAGAAGCCATGAAGCGAGTATTTTTCTGGACCGCCAGCGCGGTTCTGACGATGTGCGTGGGCCTCGCCCAAACCGGGGCGAAAAACGGAGAATGGCCCACTTACGGCGGGGATCTCGCAAACACGCGTTATTCTCCGCTGGACCAGATCAATGCCGGCAACTTCAACCGCCTGCAGTTGGCGTGGAAATTCAAGACCGAGAATCTGGGGCCCACCCCGGAAAACAATCTAGAAGGAACGCCGCTGATGGTCAAAGGCGTACTCTATGCGACCGCGGGAACGCGGCGCGCGGTGATCGCCCTCGACGCGGCCACGGGTGAGCTCCTGTGGACGCATAGCGAGAATGAAGGCAAACGCGGCGACGTCGCGCCTCGCAAGCTTTCCGGCCGCGGCCTGGCGTATTGGACGGATGGCAATGAAGAGCGCATCATCTACGTCACGCCGGGTTATAAGATGGTCGCGCTCGACGCCAAGACCGGCATGCCCGTGACGACGTTCGGCATCAAGGGCATGGTCGATCTGAAGGATGACGACGATCAGGTGATCGATCCGATGAGCTCAGAGATCGGCCTGCATTCCGCGCCGATCATCGCGAAGGACGTTGTCGTCGTCGGAGCCGCGCACAAGCCCGGCGGCGTCCCCACCAGCAAGACCAATGTGAAGGGCTACGTGCGCGCGTTCGACGTGCGCACGGGCAAACGCCTGTGGACCTTCCACACCATCCCCAAACCTGGCGAGCCCGGTCTTGAAACCTGGCTGAACGATTCCTGGTCCTATACCGGTAACACCGGCTCGTGGGGGCAGGCGTCGATCGACGAAGAGCTAGGCACGGTGTACCTCGGCATAGAATTGCCGACGGGCGATTACTATGGAGGCCATCGCCCAGGGAATAATCTGTTCGGCGAAAGCCTGGTCGCCCTGGATCTAAAGACCGGCAAGATGAAGTGGTTTTATCAATATGTCCATCACGGCATCTGGGATATGGATAATCCCTGCCCGCCGATCCTGACCGACATCACCGTCAACGGCCGCACCGTGAAAGCCGTGGCCCAGCCCACCAAGCAGGCATTTCTGTACGTGCTGAATCGTGAAACGGGCGTGCCAATCTGGCCCATCGAAGAGCGTCCTGTCCCAAAAGGGGACGTCCCGGGCGAGTGGTATTCGCCCACGCAGCCGTTTCCGACCAAGCCGCCCGCCTACGACCGCCAGGGCGTTTCCATCGACGAACTGATCGACTTCACGCCGGCCATGCGGGCCGAAGCCGAACAGATTGTTTCGCGGTACCGGATTGGCCCGATGTTCACGCCCGGCGCGCTTAGCAGGCCCGAGGGTCCTCTGGCCACGCTCACGCTGGCGACCGCCGGCGGCGGATCGAATTGGCCCGGCGGATCTTACGATCCTGAAACGCATATCGTTTATGTGTCTTCGCAGATAGGACTCACGCAAATCGGGTTGATTCCAGGGAACAAAGAACGCACCGACGTGGACTACATGTCGGGAACTGCGGCTCCCGCTCGCGGAGGCGGGCGGGGCGGAGCGCCAGCGGCAGGTGGACGGGGCGGAGCGCCAGCGGCAGGTGGACGGGGCGGGGCCGCTCCGGCGGGAGGCGGACGCGGAGCAGCGGGACGCGGTGTCGCGGGAAATAACATCGTGCCCACACCGGCAACTGCCGCTCAGGTAGGCGATGAGCCGGCAGTCGCAGGCCCAGCCGCAGCTCCGGCGGCGCCGGCGGGCGGGGGAGGATTAACGGTTCGAGGGTTGCCTTTGATCAAGCCCCCGTACGGTCAGATCACGGCCATCGATCTGAACAAGGGCGAGATCCTGTGGCAGGTGGCGCATGGCGAGACGCCGGATAATGTTCGCAACCACCCCGATCTGAAAGGCATCGACATTCCGCGCACGGGCCGTCCCGGCACCGCGGGACAATTAGTCACCAAGACCCTGGTGGTTGTAGGCGAGAAGGGAAACATCACATTGCCCAACGGTCAACAAGGGGCATACCTCCGGGCATATGACAAAGCCACAGGAAAGGACGCGGGCGCTGTGGCGATGCCGGCTCCGCAGACCGGTTCACCCATGACGTATTCACTCAACGGACGGCAATATATTGTCGTCGCCATTGGGAGTGGGCAATATACCGCCGAATACAGGGCTTACCGGCTACCCAACAACTGAGATTGTTTGGGTGCTGCTTTCCGCTTGTGCCAAAAGCGGTCCAGCAACTTTCGCAGGTAGAACGATCCGCCTAAGAAAGCAGCATAGGCGGCTTGATACATGAATGCGCCTGTGCCAGGATCGGCATAAGCAGATGCGCGCGAGGGCGTACACAACATCAGCGGCACGAACAGCAGCAAAGCCCTCACGATCATCAGGAGCGAATCGGTACGCGTGTGTTTGCGCATGGGTACGAAATCCTATTTCGTCGGCATCATCAGAGCTACGATGCTGCTGCCAAGGCCGCCGAAGACCATTGGCTGCGCGACCGCGGCTGTGTAGCCGGCCAGCATAAAGCAGGCCAGCGGATCCATTTTGCGCCAGCCGCGCAGGTCGAAAATGTCCGCGAGAAGCGACAGGATGTCGTGACAGATCGTCCCCTTCTGGAACGACTTTGTGCGCGGCGAGCCGACCATGACCACCGGACCAGTGAGTCCAGGAAGCGTGAAAACCCTGTGGGATTTGTTGGAGAAATGGCCCACCGGCAGAGACGGCAAAGTCGCCGTGACACGGGATGAGCCAGGAATAGAAAGGGTAGAGTTGTTATGCATGGCACTCTCTTCATAGCACCTGGGGTGCCAATGGACGCTGGTACTTAAAGACTGACGGTACGCTTGGGCCTCGCGGTACAGTTAGGAGATGCGGCTGAAAGGATCTCTAGCGTGCGCGGTGTGCGCGTGGTTGCTCATGGCGAGCTCCACCAGAGCGCGACAGAATCCGCAGCCGCCCGGCGCGCTGGCGGGTTCCGGCCCACAGGCGCCGCCTGTCGCAACCATATCGCCCGCGCCGCAGGGGCCACCCGCGCCCCTGAACCCGAGCGATCAGAAACTCCTGCTTGCCCGCGTAGGGCGTGAGGCGATTCGCTATCAACGCGAGCTTCCGGATTTCCTGTGCACCCAGTTGACGATTCGCGCTGTCGACGATTCCGGCACGGGGAAGCATTGGAAGCGGCGCGACAGCCTGGAGGTGGAGGACGTTTACGTCAGCGGCTTCGTCAACCACAAGCTGATTCAGCTGAATGGAATGGCTGCACACAAAAACTATCAGCAGCTCACCGGATTCCTATCGGAGACGGTGTTGCATTCGGTGGGCTTCCTTCCGGAGTGGCTTTTTGGACCGGACTCGAAGACGCACTTCGAATGGGTACGCGGGTCGGTTCTCGATGGGCGGCCGGTGCAGGTGTTTTCGGTGCACCTCCCGCCTGAGGATTCCAAGCTGACGATTTCCACGCCGCGGCATTCCTTCATCGCCGGAGTCGACGGTCTGATCTACATTGACGCGGTCACGGCGGTGGTCAGGCGCTTCGAGATCGTGATGGATCTTCCGGCTGACTCCCCGATTCAGGAGGGCAAGATGGACATCGATTACGCCCGCGTGGATATTTCGGGGCGTCAGTTTTTCCTGCCGGTGAGATGCGCGGTGCGCGCGCGCTTCGGCGCGTCTCTTGTAAAGAACGACACCGAAGTGGTGCGGTACCAGAAGTACGCCGCCGAGACAATCATTCATTTTGACGCAGCTCCGCAGGACGGAGATCCGCCGCCGGGCAATTGAGCAGGATGGCCTTCCCAACTTCCAGCGGGAAGGAGTATAGTCGGAACCAAAGGGGATTTTATGCATCACGACATGAAACGCTACATAGGAGTTGCGGTACTGGGAATCATAACGGGTTGCGCGTTATACGCGGCCGACGCATCGGCCGGTTTGCGGGCCTTCCAGGAAGGCGACTACAAGACCGCGTTGCGCGAGTTCAAAGCGGGCGCCGATCAAGGGCAAGCCAACGCCCAGTACAATCTGGCCGTGCTGTATCTGCAGGGACTGGGAGTAAACAAAGATTTGGATGAGGCTTTCCGCCTCTTCCGTTTGGCCGCCGATCAAGGGCACGCCCAAGCTGAATTCCGCGTTGGCGAGATGCGCGAGAAGGGCTGGGGCGCGCCCCCCAATTACGCCGAAGCGCAGCGCTGGTATCAGAAGGCCGCCGATAGCGGCGATCCCGAAGCCGCCGAAAGTCTGGCGGAGTTGCTCGAAGAAGGCTACGGCCAGGACCCGGATTTGAAGCGCGCCGCAGAGCGTTATCGCGAAGCCGCCGGGAAAGGATTGCCTGAGGCGCAGTATCGCCTTGGGCTCCTCACCGAGCAGGGCAGAGGCGTGCCGCATGATGACGCGGCTGCCGCAAAGTTGTATACGTCCGCTGCGAACCAGGGCTATGCCGAGGCCCAAGAGCATCTGGGGCTGCTCTATCTGCACGGAAAAGGAGTGGCGCAGGACAACAAGCAGGCCTATTTGTGGTTCACTCTGGCCACCAAGCAAGGCCTGAAATCGGCCGAGCACCAGAGAGCGGAAGTGATCAAGAAGCTGACTCCGGACGATGTCGTCGCGCTGGAAACGACCGCGTGGAAGTGGCGTCCCAAGCTTGAGGCGCAGCGCAATCCGGCGATCATTCAGTAGCCGGAACAGATTTCAGGCCGCGGATGAAGCTGGTAAGCGTCGTTGTTTTGGATCGGCGTCCATCTGTGTTCAGCCGCGGCCTTCGCCTTTTTTGTCAACTTATTCATTTGCAACGACGCCGGTTTCATGTTACTCTTCATAAAGCTTTTGAAATCCACCGCATCGTTTGAACCTACCCGCAGGGCCCGCCCTCCTCAATCGATACTCCGGGACTTCTATCGCTAGAATTTAGAGGATAAATAAGAAATGAAAGAAACAGGAACAGTGAAGTGGTTTAACGCGGCTAAGGGATTTGGATTCCTTGCGCGCGAGAATGGTGAAGATGTGTTTGTGCACTTTTCGGCGATCGAAGCCTCGGGCTACCGCTCGCTCGATGAGGGCGCCAAAGTCACCTTCGTCGTGAAGAACGGACCCAAGGGTCTCCAAGCCGAACAGGTTTCGCTGGCTTAGGTCACCCGGCCTAACCCCCCGGCCTAACCCCATGTCCAGCAAAAATGGCGACAAGGCTCGCCATCATCGTCTTCGCAAGAAGTTTATCGCGCGGCGCCTGATGGTCCGGGAGCTGCAAGAGAAATTGGCGCTAGCTTCAGCGCCTCCCGCCGAAGTCTCAAAGACAAAGCCCCACGAAGGCTGACCTCTTTCATTCCCCGCTCCGCTGTCCAATCGACTTACCAAACAAAACCGGTGGAGGGCTAACTCGGCCCTCCGTGCTGCCGGACCTCCTTTCCCTTCCGCCCTAAAGTAACAGCCCGCAAAACGGAGCCTGGGTCGCGGCCGGGGCGGAGCTGTTCCTTTCGGGAATTGAGGGCCGTGACTCGCCCTTTGCGGGCTCAATAACAGCCGCAAAACGGAGCCTGGGTCGCGGGCCGGGGCGGAGCTGTTCCTTTCGGGAATTGAGGGCCGTGACCCGCCCTTTGCGGGCTCAATAACAGCCGCAAAACGGAGCCTAGGTCGAGGCCGGGGCGGAGCTGTTCCTTTCAGGAATTGAGGGCCGCGACCCGCCCTTTGCGGGCTCCTAGAGAAACAGCCCGCAAAACGGAGCCTGGGTCGCGACCACCAGCGAGCTGATACTTTTCAGGAATTGAGGGCTGCGACAGCCCTTTGCGGGCTCCTGAGTAACAGCCCGCAAAACGGAGCCTGGGTCGCGGCCACCAGCGAGCTGATACTTTTCAGGGATTGAGTGCCGCGACAGCCCTTTGCAGGCTATTTAGGACAAATGAGTCCTCCCCCTAATGTTTTCTCCGTACTTCTGCCGATATGACAATTGATGCCAGTCTGGTGTGAGGATGTCGAGACTTTCAGTTTGGACGAGGTGTTCCAGCAGGTAGTCGAGAATCGGATGTGGAGCAAGGAGCTTCGCCGCAGGAATAACTCCTTGGTTAACAGTCGCTTGGCGAAGGAGATCACTCAGGACGACTACCTGGCGGAGCGCAAGCTTGCCCATGCAGACGCCGAAGAGTGCAAGCGGCGCGCGACTATTCTCGATGCCCAACTGATCCTTCGGACCGGCCGGCCGTTAATTTCGGCGCCACTTTAGAAATAGATTTCAGCCGCGAATTCAACTGACTGCGCGTCAAGAAGAAGCTTCCGCCGGAGGCTCAGCCTTGTACCCCGTACACTCCAACACTGGAAGCTTGGGATACTTCGGGAATTCCGGATCGCTGAAGCTTAACTGGCAAAGATAGAACACGCTTCCACGGTCGGACACGATGGTCCGGGAATGCCGGCAGGTTTCACACAAACCAGCGTCGATAGGCACCTTCGCTACTGAATCGTCGCTACCGAGCCGCTGTAGACAAACACGTCGAAGAAGCCGTCATCGAGTCCCGGCGATCCTGATACGGTGAAGCTGGCGTTCTGAATCCCGGCAACCTGAATGTTCACGCCCGCTTTGGTGGGGGTTCCAAAGCCGGAAGGAGGCAGCAGGCTCAAATACGCGGCGGGAATCGTAAACGACCCCGCAGCCGCGTTGGCGCTGCACAGGATCTGCACGTAAGAGTTCAGCGACGAGGTCGCCGCAACCCCGTTGAAAAGCGTGATGCTCACCACAGGGTATGCGGAACCGCCGGTCCAGGTTAGCGTCAGATCCTGGGAAGGGTTGATGCTGGCCGGGATGCTAGGCACGACGAGAGGCGGGACCGTGAAGCTCCAATTGAACGGCCCCACGTTGGCTCCGCCGGAGCCGTTGGTAACCGAGTACGCTCCCGGCCCAAGGTAAGTCGATGGTTGGGTTGCGAGCGTAGCGGAATAAAAGCCCGTGGAACTCGCCGGAACGGTCCTGGTGCCGGCGGGACCGGTCAGAACCAGGTTGGAGCCCGCGCTCAAAAAGGAAGTCGGCTGAATCGGGTCAGCGTAGGTGAGCGAAGTGCCTTCGACTTCATAAGCCAGACAATTTCCAATCGACGGCGCGAAGGTGCCTCCGTAGGAACGGATCAAGGTATTGAGCGAGAAGCTGGTGAAGGGAGCAACCAGAGTGTCGTTTGCACCCACAAACCGGCTGGCCTCGACACCGGCGATGTTTAGAACGCCGCTGCTGATGGCCTTTTGCAGATTCGCCGCCGTCAGTGCGTTGACGGTGTCGCCGCAGGTGGCTTGCCCGGCCGGAGCCACAGACGTTGTGGTGATATTGCCCGTCACACCTTTTGCGGTCACTGCCAGAGATATCTTGCACCCGCTGATCCCCGCCGGGACAACGAAGTTGATCTGGTCGAGCCCCGGAGAGCTGCTTCGTCCTCCGTACTGCACGGTTGCCTCCTGATTCTGAACCAGCACCTGGAGTCCTGTCGGGTACAGGTTGGTCTCAGGCGGAGGCTCGGTTTCGTCGCCGCTCACCGCGCCCAAGCCGCTTCCCCACAAGATCAGGCTCTCGCCGGGATGCGCCGGGTTGATCATCGTAATCGGCACGAAATTCGTGTCGGTGACAACCGCGGGACCAGTGCCGCCCTCATTCAAGGTGAGAGTCCCGAAGCCGGCGGCCACAACCTGAATCGCAAAGGATGACGACGCACCCCCAAAGCTAACCGTGAGCGTCCCGTTGCCGACAGGCGTAGCCGACGGAAGAATCGCCGCGACCTGGCTGTTGAGCGAGTAAATCATGATGCAGTTCTCGGTTACCGTTCCCACCTTCACCTGGATTGTCGTTCCTCCAATGCCTTGGGTGGTGGGCAACGGATAAGTGAACGCTTCCGCCAACGTGGTTGGGCCGAGTCCTGTTCCTGTGACGGTGAGAATGGCCCCCTGCGCGACCCCGGAATTGGGAAGCCCCGGAGGGAGCCAACTGGCGCCGTTATAAACTCCGGTGACAATCGGGGCGGCGGCGATGGTGACTACGCAAGCGCAAAGGAGCGAGGTGAGGCGAAACAGGCGCACAGGCCCTCCAATTGACTGTCAGGGTAGCGGATTGGCGCGATTCACCGCAATCGGTCCAAAGAACTAGACTATGGAGCTGCTAGGCCCCGGCGTTGCCGGCGCGCACGACTTCTACATGGTCGACGCCCAGCAGGCGGCGTCCATGAACGGCTAGCTCGAAGCGGTCCTTGACGCCGGTTTTCTCGAAGATATGCATCAGGTGGACCTTTACGGTTCCGGCTGTGATGGAAAGCGCCAGGGCGATCTCCTTGTTCTTCAAGCCTCCGCAAACGTGATGCACGATCTCTTTTTCTCGAGGAGTCAACCGCGGCGACGCACGGCGATCCGTCTGGCCCTCCGGGTTGGGTAGTGAGTTCTCGATCCACACGTTGCCTCGGCCCACGGAGCGCAGGCATTCGCGTAGCGCGTCGACAGGCAGATTCTTGCGGATGATGCCTCGGGCGCCGAGCTGCAGGGCCCGGAAACAATCCACCTCGGCCAGATCGTTTACCCAGAGCACGGGATGGCAGCGAGCCCAGGTGCTTTTCACATCGGTAATAAACTGGAAGACCATCTTAAGGCCCGAAGTCTGATCCACCAGAATCACGTCCGGGCGATGCTGGCGGACGGCCTCCAGAGCGTCGCTCATCCCGGGTACCGCGCCAAGAAGTTCCAAATCCTCGCATCCAGAGAGGACTTTCGCCAAACCTTCGACCACAATTGGCTGAGATTCGCACGCAAAAACTGTCAGTGGGTCCACCGGATTTTCCCTTAATGGGGTAGATCGACTGAGAACGAAAGGGGGTGTAGGTACTAGGTGTCGATTACGTCAGGTGTACGTGAGCGGTATGCCAGCAGCAGTCCCACCAGAGCCACGCCTGCGGTCACTAAACCCCATCCAGTCAACAACCCGCGTTCAATCAAATATCCGCCGAGCGGCGGAGCGCAAATCTGAGCGACGGAGGTGAGCGATTGGGTCAAGCCCAGCACGACGCCCTGCTCATCGCGAGAGGTTGCCTGGGTGATCATGCTGGTGAGGGTGGGCCGCACCAGGCCGCCGATAGATGTCACCACGGTGGCGGCCAGCAATACCGGAAGGCTGTGGCATAACGCCAGGATCACGTATCCCACCGCGTAGCCGGCAAAGCCCGTCCGCAGCAGCGATTTTTCACCGAAACGCTTGACCAGACGGCCCAGCGTCTGCGGACCCTGCAAAAGAATGCCCAGGAATCCGGCAAACGCCCAAACATAGCCTAACTGCTGCGGACCGAAAGGCATTCCGTGAAAGGTGAGACGCCGCTGAACGAAGAGCGGAAGGCAGGAAACAAACATCGCGAAGCTGAAAGCGAAGGCAAAAAACTCGTAGAGCCGAGGCGCAAGAAGGGGTTTGCGGAAATATTCCACATAAGCGCCCCACTGGACCAGCGAAATTCGGGCGCCTCCGGGCCCGGATGCCTTTCCCTTCCCCGGTTTGACCGAAGGAAGAAGAAGAGATGTCGCCAGGATGCTGGTGGCGGAGAGCGCCGCCGCGGCGAGAATAGGATACCGATAATCGTAACCGGCCAGGAAACCGGAAATCGCGGGGCCGATCAGAAATCCAAGACCGAAGGATATGCCGATGATTCCGAAGGACTTAGCGCGATCCTCGGGCTTGGTCACATCGGCAATGTAGGCTTGCGCGAGCGAGAGATTGCCGGCCGTTGCCCCGTCGATGCTCCTAGCCAAAAAGAGGATCCACAGGTTGGGGGCAAACGCGGTGACCATGAATCCGACAAAGGTGCCGATCTGGCTGACGATCAGGAGCGGTTTGCGGCCCATGTGATCGGACATGCGGCCCAGGAGAGGCCCCGAAATCAATTGGAACATCGCGTAGATGCCGATCAGCCAGCCGACTTCGAACGGGCTCGCACCCAGTTTCTCGGCGTAGAACGGCAGCAGCGGGATCATGATCGTCAATCCGAGAACGTCCACGGCGACGATCAGGAAAATGGGGAGCAGCGGCGATGAGCGCAACTTCTATGATGCCATGCCTGTGCGGCGGGTATGGGGCGGATATACGCTGAAACTATGCGAATTGCGGTCCTTGCCGATATTCATGGGAATCTCCGCGCGCTGGAAGCGGTGCATGCGGACTTGATCAAACGCTCGGCCGAAGTGATCGTGAACCTGGGCGACACGGTGTCCGGCCCTCTTCAGGCGACGGCGACTGCTGACTGGCTGATGCAACAGGACTGGGTCCACATTCGAGGCAACCATGACCGCCAGTTGGTCGACCGCGCACCGGCGGAAATGGGCCTCTCCGATCAGGCAGCCCATGCCCAGTTGAATGGGCGGCAGTTGGACTGGATCGCTAATCTTCCCCCGACGCGGATGCTGACCGATGACGTACTGCTCTGTCATGGGTCGCCGGGGTCTGATTTGGAGTATCTGCTGGAGCAAGTCGATGGTGATCGAGTTCGACTCGCTTCACCGGAACAAATCGAGGGTCGGCTCGCGAATGTTCCCGCCTCACTGATCTTTTGCGGACACACGCATTTGCCGAGGATCGTTTCACTTCCGGGAGGAGTATGGGTGGTAAACCCGGGCAGCGTGGGGCTGCAGGCTTACGATGACACCGTGCCCGCGAAGCATTACGTGGAGAACGGGAGCCCGCACGCGCGCTACGCGATTGTCGATTGGGACGGGAAAACGGCTCGCGCCGACTTCATGGCAATCGACTATGACTGGGAGTCCGCCGCAAGGGAAGCGGCGCGAGCGAATCGTCCGGATTGGGCCCATGCTCTGACTACTGGATACGCGCTGGGCGATAAACTCTCGAACCCGATAAGATAGAAACAATGGAGACTGGTCAGGAGTTCTATCGCATTCAAAAGCTTCCGCCTTACGTGTTTGCCGTCATCAATGAGATGAAGGCAAAGGCACGGGCGGCAAACCTGGATGTGGTGGACTTGGGGATGGGAAATCCCGATGGCGCCGCGCCGCGCGCAGTTGTCAGCAAGCTGGTGGAGGCGGCACGCAATCCGCGCAACCACCGCTATTCGCTTTCCCGGGGCATCCCGCAGCTCCGGAACGAGATCGTCAAGCGCTATCAGCGCAACTATGGCGTCGAGCTCGACCCCGAAAAAGAAGCTATCGTGACCATCGGCGCCAAAGACGCTCTGGCGCACCTGCTGTTCGCGGTGATCGGGCCGGGCGATGCGGTGGTGTCGCCGAACCCGTGTTATCCGATTCACCAGTACGGCGTCATCATGGCCGAAGGCCACGCCTGCATGCTGCCCATGCCGGATGCGGCCACATTCCTGGAACGGTTGGAAGATCTGTATCGCAAGTCGGCGAAAAAGCCGGCCATGCTGCTGCTGTCTTTTCCGCATAATCCGACTACGACGTGCGTGGATCTCGATTTCTTCAAGGAGATCATTCGCCTGGCTGCGCATCACGGCACCATGGTGGTTCACGATTTCGCCTATGCCGATCTCGGCTTCGACGGCTATCAGCCGCCCAGCATTCTGCAAGTGGATGGCGCCAAGGAAGTGGCCGTCGAGATTTTTTCGCTTTCCAAAAGCTATAACATGGCAGGATGGCGGGTGGGTTTCTGCCTGGGTAATCCGCGGATGATTCACGCGTTGGCGCGCATCAAAAGCTATCTGGATTACGGCGTATTTCAGCCGATTCAAATCGCCTCCATCATCGCCCTGCGGGAGTGTGAGGAAGATACCAAGAAGATCCGTGCGGTATATCAGAAGCGCCGCGATGTGCTGATCCAGGGATTGAACCGCGCGGGCTGGCCCGTTGAGCCTCCCAAGGGCACCATGTTCGTCTGGGCTCCCTTGCCCGAAAAGCACAAGCACCTGGGATCGCTCGAGTTTTCGAAGATGCTGCTGGAGGAGGCTCTCGTTGCGGTTTCGCCGGGGATCGGGTTCGGTCCGCTAGGCGAAGGGCACGTTCGTTTCGCGTTGATTGAAAACCCGCACCGGACCCGGCAAGCGACCTCCAGCATCAAAAAAATGCTTCAATCGGGTTAGGCACTTTCCAAAGAATAGGCGAGATGTAAACCATGGCCGCGCTTCCAGATCGCTATACCGACTCTCCGCCCAGGGGTGCTCTGATCGATCTGCGCGACCTTCAGCCGGAGCATCTGGCTCCATTGCTGGAAGAAGAAATCGAGGCTTGGCGCACCGGCCTGGATTGGGATTTCCGCATGTCCGGCGATCTGGTCAAGCGCTTCGTGCAGGTGCGCGCGCTGAACGGGTTCGCGCTGCTGGAGGGCGGAGTCCGCAACGCCGTCGTCTCGGGTTACTGTTACTACGTTGCCGAAGAAGGCAAGGGCCTGATCGGCGATTTCTTCATCCGGCAAAGCTCCCGCACAGTTGAGAATGAGAATCGGCTGCTGGAGGCGGTGCTCGATTCCATGTGGAAGACGCCGGGAATGCGGCGGGTCGAGGCGCAGTTGCTGATGCTGAGCTCGCATCTGAACCGGCCCATGCCTTTCCAGCGCTGGTGCAAAGTGTTTCCCCGCGGTTTTTACGAGGCCTCCGTGAGGGCGGGCGCGCTGGCGCCTCGGGAGACCGCGGGCGTGAATATTGTGCCCTTTACGGTGAACTTCAGCGACGAAGCCGCAGCCTTGATCGCGCTGACGTATCGCGGCCACGTGGACAGCCAGATCAACGATCAGTACCGTTCTCCCGCCGGCGCGGCGCGCTTCCTGGCGAACATCGTCCAGTTTCCCGGCTGCGGAGTTTTCTTCGGGCCCGCGTCCTTTGCCGCGCGAGACCGCGCCAGCGGGAGCATGTGCGGAATCTCGCTGGCCAGCATGGTTTCCCCGCAGGTCGGCCACATCACGCAGATCTGCGTCGCCCCCTCGCATCAAGGGCATGGAGTGGGTTACGAACTGTTGCGGCGCTCCCTAGATGCCCTGGCATCGAACGGCTGCCGCAGCGCCAGCCTGACCGTCACCAGCGCCAACAAGGCCGCCATCCGGCTCTACGACAGCCTCGGCTTCCGATGCCGGCGCGATTTCGCCGCTTTCGTGTGGGAGCTGGGCTGACGCCCCGAATCAACTTCCGACATAACCTCTTCATGTTCGGCTATTGAAAAGAGAAGAGTACGGGCCCCGGCGACGACTCGGACTCAACATGTCACGCGACGCCCCAGCCAGCGATTAAAATTGGCGTACTACTTAAGCATTGACGAGCAGATTGTACGCGCAAAGCTGGTTCGAATGGAGGTAGAGTGGTGAGCGCCAAAACCGCAAAGCGGCCGTTTCTCCTC
This sequence comes from Bryobacteraceae bacterium, assembly GCA_036489835.1. Lineage (GTDB taxonomy): Bacteria > Acidobacteriota > Terriglobia > Bryobacterales > Bryobacteraceae > Palsa-187. The sequence goes on from DASXEY010000100.1 coordinate 69,301, forward strand.
TTGGCCACCGGCGTGGCAGCCTATGCAGCTACCTTCGGAGTTGTTACCGCCGAGGCACAGACGACGGCGCCAACCACCCCGCCTAAGTTCGAGGTTGCCTCCGTCCGGCCGTCCGATCCCAACGACAGAAAGTCATCGGCGATGCCACGAACCTGGGGCGACGAAACGGGCAAAGTCAGCCTACATCACATTCCGCTCAACTACCTTCTCTGTCATGTGTACAATCTTCAACCCGACCAGTTGAGTGGCCCGTCATGGCTGCCTGACGAGTTCTTCGATATTCTTGCGACCGTACCGGCCGACGCACCCAAGGAACGGGTGCCGCTGATGTTCCAGTCGCTGCTGGCGGAGAGGTTCAAACTGAGGTTTCATCGGGAGACGCACACTGCGAAGGTCTTCGCACTAGTGGTTGGAAAGGGCGGGTCGAAGCTGAAGGAGGCCCTGCCCGACGACCCGGAGTGGAAAACCGGCTATAAGACGACTGGCAGCGGCGAGGATCGGATTTTCTCGGAAAGCGGTGCGGGGGACCTTGGAAGATACAAAGGGACTCTGGCACATGGCATGGCGCATGATGAATACCAAAATATGACAATGGAGAACCTTGCCAAATTCTTCAGTCAGTCTCCTCAGGTTCTCGGTCTGCCCGTGGTCGACATGACGGGGTTGAGGGGGTCTTATCAGGTGACGCTGGACTACCCCGTCACCGCATTACGCGGAGCTCCGGCGAACTCGGACGACGCCTCCGACCCGTCTGGGGTCTCGTTTCTGGACTCGCTGCACAAGATGGGTCTGGATGTGGTGCGTCGAGAGGCTCCGACGGAGAGGTTCGTGATTGACCAGATTGAGAAGACACCCACGCCGAATTGAGGTGGTTTGCTCCTCCGCGGGAAGCCCCCCTTTACCGCTGATAAGTTGGGGTATGTCAAATGTCGCATGCTCTTCCCTGCGCCGCCGATAGATTTGGAACGTGGACGAGCGGTTGGCATCCCCCAGTCGGACGGCGGTGAGTGCTTGATCGAACCCTCCCGCCTTCGCTGTCACCTGAACAGCATCGGGGCGAACGCGCGCCGGGGACAAGCGAGTCGCTCGGAAGGCGGCCCTCCCATTCTGCTTCCCCTCCCGGGTTTGTCGGACAATGGAATTTCATGGTCGAAACCATTCAATGGACCGATGCGGGCGTAGTCATGATCGATCAAACCCGCCTGCCCCGGGAGCAAGTCTTTGTCACCTGCCGGGACTACCGCGAAGTCGCCGAGGCCATCCGTTCCATGCTGATTCGCGGAGCCCCCGCCATCGGCGTCGCGGCTGCCATGGGAGTGGCTCTGGGGGTCCAGGAAGGCGCGGATTTTGACACCGTGTGCGAAACCCTGGCGCAAACCCGCCCCACTGCCGTCAATCTGTTCTGGGCGATTGACCGGATGCGGCGGCTCGCCGCCTCCCTTAACGGTGCACCTCGCCACGAGCTGCCGCACAATGAGATCGTCCGGCGCATGATTCAGGAGGCCTGCCAGATCCGCCTCGACGACATCGCCATCTGCAAGGCCATTGGCCGCCACGGCGAACCGCTGGTTCCTGACGGCAGAACGGTGCTGACGCATTGCAACGCCGGGGCGCTGGCGACAGCGGGTTACGGGACCGCGCTTGGCGTCATCCGCGCCGCGCATGAGGCCGGCAAGAAGATCGACGTGTTCGCCGATGAGACGCGCCCGTTTCTGCAAGGCTCCCGTCTGACGGCCTGGGAGTTACAACAGGACGGTATTCCTACTACAATCATCACCGACAACATGGCCGGGCATTTTCTCCATTCGGGACGCATCGGCTGCGTGATTGTCGGCGCCGACCGCATCGCCGCCAACGGCGACGTCGCCAACAAGATCGGCACCTATTCGGTGGCCGTACTGGCAAAAGAAAACGGCGTGCCGTTCTACGTCGCCGCGCCGGTTTCCACCTTCGACCTGACACTGGCCTCCGGCGACTCGATTCCCATCGAACAGCGCTCCGCATCCGAGGTCACCCACGTCTTCGGAGTTCCCGTTGCGCCGGAAAACATTTCCGTCGAGAACCCCGCCTTCGACGTGACCCCGGCCCGCTACGTGACGGCCATCATCTGCGAGCGTGGCGTGGCCCGGCCTCCTTACGACGAATCGCTCAGAGCCTTGGCGACGGACAAATATGCAATGACAAACATGGTACGTTGACCCTTATGCGCACTTTTATGATTACCTTGCTGTGCGGCGCACTTACGCTCACCGGACAGTCGCTGGCCGGCCGGCGCGCCCCCAGCTTTTCGCTTCCCGATTCAAACCAGGTTCAGCACGACATCCTCGATTACCGCGGCAAGTGGCTGCTGATCGCGTTCGCGTCAACCGCCGCTTGCCCGCACTGCGCTCCGCTTTCAAAGGAGCTGGAAAAGCTCCAGGGCCCGAAGATCTCGGTGCTCACCATTATGCTTCCGCCGGAGAATTACAACACCGGCAGCCGCTACGCGGCGGAAAACAAAATCACTTCACCCATCCTTTTCGATCAGAGCCAGGTGGCGATCGCGTACTTCAAGGCCACACCCGCAAACCCGAGAATCGATACGCCGCATCTGTTTGCTATCAGTCCCGCCGGCATGATCGTGCAGGACTGGCCGGACGCATCCGTGGGGCGGATGCTGACGGCCAAGGGCGGAGTCGCCGCGGCGATCCAATCCACAATCGCCTCAGCCCCGAAGTAGCGGTTTGGGGACGAGACTTGGCCACCCGATTGCTCAGTCAAGTTTAGGAAGGCGCGCGCATGAGCCAATCCGGCGGCGGCATCGGGAACGTCAAGTATGCGGGTGCTTTGGTTGACATGGCGATGGGCTATACCCGCAGCCGGGCCTTGTGCGCAGCGGCGAGACTGGGCATCGCGGATGTCTTGTGCGAGGGCGGGAGTAGCGTTGCCGATCTGGCGATTGCGTGCAAGGCGCACCCCACGTCCCTCCGCCGGCTTCTGCGCGCACTGTCAACCTTCGGAATTGTTTGCGAAACCTCCCAGGACCGGTTCGTCCTCACCCCTCTTGGCGCTCCGCTCTGCAAGGCTGCTCCGGATTCCGTCTGGCCAGCGGTCGTATTTTGGGGCGATCTGCTCGCAGACAGTTGGTCCCACTTGACCGACTGCGTGCGGACCGGGACCACGTCCTTCGAGATCATGAAGCGCGATGGCATCGCCTCACGATGGTCGAAGGACCCGGAGGCGAACGGAATTTTCCGCGCTGTTATGGGCACCGGGCCGGCCGAGGATTATATGCCGCTTGCGCGCGCCTGGGATTTTTCGGATTGCCAAGTCGCAGCCGACCTCGGGGGCGGGGGCGGTACGCTGATTCTCGCCATCCTGAAAGCCTACCCCACGCTGCAGGGAATCCTGGTGGAGCGCCAGGAATCGATCGATCAAGCCAGCCCGCGCTTTGCAGCCGAGGGGCTCGCCTCGCGCTGCGCCTTAATCGCCGCGGATTTGTGCGAAGGCGTGCCGCCTGGAGCGGACGTCTATCTACTGAAACACGTGCTCCACGGCTACAGCGACGATGCCGCGGCCGGCGTCCTCAAAAACTGCCGCGCCGTTATTCCTTCAAAGGGCCGTCTCCTTGTGATCGAGTTTGTTCTGCCCGATGTTTTCGATCGCGTGGACCGGGAACTGGAACTGCGCGCCATGAGCGATCTGAACATGATGGCCGTCACCGGCGGCAAAGAGCGCTGCGCAGCGGAGTGGAAGCAGCTTCTGCTCCAGTCGCGCTTCGAAGTCCACCGCATCATCCCGGTACCGGGAGAATCGGCTTCTATCATCGAGGCCGCGCCGGTGAACTAATGCTGCGCCGGTGAACTAATATGCGGCGCGTTTGCGGCTCCCTGCAATGCACTCGATACAGAGCCGCGACCGAAGGAAGCGGTTTGGGCCGCGCCCGTCTACCTGAGGCTCTCCCGCAATCCCAGGGTGCGGATCAGGCGGATCAGTGAATTGGGATGAATATTCAGCTTCGCTGCGGCCAGTTTGTAGTCGCCGCCGCTTTCTTCCCATGCCCGCTGGATAAGCTGCCGCTTCACATCCGTCACCGACGCCTGCAGCGCCCCCGGAGCTTGCGGCGCGGGAGCATCCAGTACAGTTTCCGGTAAATCCTCCGCAAGCAGCATGTCCGATTGTCCTAACACCACCGCGCGCTCGATCGCATTCTCCAGCTCGCGCACATTGCCGGGCCATGGATACGCCGTTAGGTGCGCCAGAGCTTCTGGGGAAATCCCCTTCACGCGCCGGGAGCCGCGAGCCGTGGCCAGTTCCAGAAAGTGCGCCGCCAGCGCGGGAATGTCCTCACTCCTATCGCGCAGCGGCGGCAGATGCAGGGAGACCACATTCAGGCGATGATACAGATCCTCGCGAAAAGCCCCCTTGCGAACTTCCGCCAAAAGGTCGCGATTGGTGGCGGCGATCAGTCTCAAGTCGAGCTTCAGCGTCCGCGTGCCGCCCACCCGCTCAAACTCGCGCTGCTGCAGTACGCGGAGCAATTTCGCTTGCAGCGGCGCGGCCAGCTCGCCGATTTCGTCCAGGAAGACGGTGCCGCCCTCGGCCATCTCCAGCTTGCCGCGTTTCTGCGAGGCGGCGCCTGTAAACGCGCCCTTCTCATGCCCGAACAGTTCGCTTTCAAGCAAGGTCTCCGTAAGCGCCGCGCAGTTGATGGCCACAAACGGCCGCGCGGCGCGCGCGCTTGATTCATGCAGGGCGTGGGCGATGCGTTCCTTGCCGGTGCCGCTCTCTCCCAGCAGCAGCACGGTGGCATCGGAGGCGGCCACACGCTTCACCATCTGCATCAATTTCCGGACCGGGGCGCTGGAGCCGACGATGCTGGAATGCGGGCTGGCTCCGTCCAGGCGCTCAATCAGGAGCGCCTTCTCGGCAGTCAGCCGTTCGACCTCGCGGACGGTTTCAAGCGCCATTGCACCCAGCGTGGCGATGGCCGCCAGCGTATCGGCATGTTCATCCAGGCGCACCGATTCCGGCGCGGGAAAGCTTGCGGCAATCACGCCGGCGATCGCGCCACGCACGTACAGAGGCACGGCGACGGAGCCTGTAGCCGCATCGACAACAGGGCCGTCGCGGCAGACCCGTTCGGCCAGAGAGGAAAGCTCCTGGGACTCGGCTGCGGCGCGCAGCTCGGCGGCATCCTGTCCTAATAACACCGCACCACCGGTCACCGGAGCCAGATCCCCGATCAGCCGAAGAAGTTGCGCCTCAACCACAGCCCGCACCGCCGGACTCTCCGAATTCGCCAGGGCTCGAAAAAGAAATTGAAGGGCGCAAGCTCGCAACAGTGCTTGCGGCGCACCCATGCCGGTTGGTGCGGCGCTCTCCTCGCGATACAGCAGCACGGTTTCGCCAACCGAAATCTGATCCCCCGGCTCCAGGGTATGTTCCAGGACGCGCTTCCCGTTGATGAATGTCCCCGAGCCGGTGCGCCGGTCGAGGATGCGGTAACGGTCTGCCGCGGGCTTGACCACGCAATGATCCCAGGCCACTCCCGGCTCATCCAAGAGGATCGCGGAATGCGGAGCGCGCCCGATATGCGTTTCGCCCGCGCCTAACGCAAAACGCTCGCACACACGTGTTCCGCTGATGGCGAGAAGCTCTCCTTCCATGTTTGGAAGTGTACCAGTGCCGTGAAACCTGCCGCGAACCATAAGGTTCACCCGCGTAAACCCTGCGGTTCACGGAGCACCGCGGCCGGCAATTGCTTCCGCGGCGTTTCAATGGGTTGCAGGGAAAAACGTCCCGTTCTGACAATGGTCCCGCGCATGCATTCTTCTTCCGCGTTCTCAGAAATACTTCCGGGAAACCGGCACGAGGGAGAAAAGGTCATGCAAAACAATAAGAACAGCACTTGGAAATGGAACGCCCTTGCAATTGCAGGAGCAATTGCAACTACGGTCGTTCCGGCTTTGGCGCAGGATGTCAGGCTGAAAGCTACCATCCCGTTTTCGTTCTCGATCAACAAGGAGTCGAATCTGGCGCCCGGAAACTACATCGTTACCCGCAACCAGAACGTATGGCGGTTCCGCAGCGAGGATGCCACCCGCACGGTGGAGATCGTGAATGCCTCCGGACTGCAGGGACAGACCGCGGAGCAGCCGGCTCTGACCTTCGATTGCCTGGGAACGCACTGCCAGCTTCGCGCCATCCACATGGGCGGCGGGGCGCTGGGAGCGGAGGTGCCGCCTCCACAATTGAGCAACGCGGACAAAGCTGAGCTCGGCCTGGTGAGCGTGTCGCTTAAACCGATTAAGGGCAAGTAAACTAGACTAAGCGAAGTACGCAATCACTACCGCGAGGCGCGCGGGGCTTCCTCCAAGGATGGGGAGTCCCGCGTTTTGCCATAAAAAGCGCTTGACATTCGGAGAGAGTTAGTACTATATCACTAGTATGCGCTCTCCGGGAACGTGGACCGCCGGCTTCGTCTTGGGCTGCCTTGGAGTCTCCCTCATGGCCCAGCCGCAGCCGGCCTCCCCGCCATTGGCGTTTGAGGCCGCCTCGGTGCGGCCCTCGGGTCCGCATGTAGCCGGTCGAATCGAGGGAGCATTCCAATGGGGTCCAGGAACCGCAGATCCCGGCCGCATAACGGCTTCGCGCGTCACGCTGCTGAACGTCCTTGAGCGAGCGTACGGCGTGCAGGCCGATCAGATATCGGGTCCGGGCTGGCTCGCGGAGGAATACTATGATATCGCCGCAAAACTGGCTCCGGGCGCGACGGAAGAACAGTTGAGATTGATGTTGCAGAATCTCCTTACCGAACGGTTCAAGCTGGCGCTTCATCGCGAAAAGAAGGAATTTCCGGCCTGGAATTTGGTTGTCGCGAAGGATGGCTCGAAGCTGAAGACCACCGGTTACCCGGATGCGAAGCTCGGGCCCGGGGAGGGCGTTCCGCTGATTGCTGTCCCTGTGGATCAGGATGGTTTTCCCAAGATACCTCCCGCACAGCACGGAGGCGCCGCCAGGAACATAAATGGGGTCACGCACGGGACCTATCAGGCATTCTCCGTTTCAGATTTGGTCGTAATGTTGGGTTTCACGCTCGCGACACGCGACGGCAATTTCAGCCCGGCCCGGATCATGGACAAGACCGGCTTGACCGGGAAATACGATTTCCATCTGGAATACTCGGTTGATACAACCGGCCGCCCGGCGGACGACGATCTGACCGTCGGCGGCGGACCCAGTATTTTCACCGCTCTCGAAAAGCAACTTGGGCTGAAGCTGGAGAAGACCAAGGAATCGCTCGACGTGCTGTTAATCGAGCACGTAGAGAAAGTGCCCACCCAGAACTGATGCCGAAGCCTTACCCGAGGCGCAATCGCATTCGCCATCCCGGAGACCGATTGCGATAATAATTCGGCACGGTCCTGGTGCGGACAAATCCAAGCTTCTGGTAAAGCTGGATCGCCGCCGCATTCTCGCGGCGAGTGGTTAACCAAACCGCTTTCACACCGGCCCGCCGCAGCTTGCGAATCGCCGCGCGCAGCAAAGCGGTGGCGACGCCTTTCTTCCGATAGGACCGGCGCACGGCGAGCGAAGTAATTTCTCCACCGTGGCGCGTCAAACGCGCGATGGTGTATCCGGCATAGCCGCTGCCCTCGGGTCCCGCAACCAGGAACAGATTGGGCACAGTTCGGGCATATTCGAGAAACGCCTCGCGCGGCCATGCATCCTGCTGGAAGCACTCCCGTTCAATTCGCAGAACACCGGGGAGATCGCGAATCTCAAAGGTTCGGATAGTGGCAATGCGAGTCATCTTCGGGGATGACTCGCATTGTAGCTTTAAGGAGCCTGTTACCGCGAGGTACGGGCGTCGCTGATATCCGTCCCCAGAATCTCGCCGGAGACCACAAGTTCCACACGCCGGTTCCGCTGGCGGCCAGCCGCTGTTCCGTTATCCGCCACGGGCATCGTTTTCCCGAATCCTTTGGCGGTCACTGCGTCACTGCTGACACCCTGGTCAACCAGATACGATCGAACGGCATTGGCCCGGTTCTCCGACAATGTCATGTTGTAGTCGTCGGTGCCGACGCTGTCGGTGTGGCCTTCCACCTCAATCTTCAATCCGGGATGGGCCAGAATAATACCGGACACTTTCGCCAGCTTTTCTCGCGCCCCGGGCTTCAACGTGTATTGGCCCGTATCGAACAATACATCCGACATATTGACGATCAGGCCTCGCGCAGTCTCACGCGTCTGCAGAATCTGATTGAATTGCTGCATCAACTGCTGCCTTAGTTGAGCTTGCTGCTGCTCCGCGGTCTGGCGCTGCAGGTCCGCTTGCTGGCGCTGGCGATCCGCGTCAGCAGCCGCCAGCCGCGCCTTCTCCGCTTCCGCTGCTAACTGCTGTTGCTGAACCAGCGCTGCTTCGCGAGCTTGATCCGCCTGCAGTTTCGCCGTCTCCGCGGCAGCCCGCTCTCGCCGGGCGATGTCGGCCGCCGCATTGGCGGCATCGGCGGCCGCCAGAGCTTGCGCCTTTGCGGTGTCAGCGGCGATGCGATCGGCCTCAGCCTGATTGCGCCGCTCGGTCTCCTCCTCGGCCCGAACGCGAGCGGCCTCCGCCTTTTCCTTCTCGGCATTCAGGCGCGCGGTTTCGGCTTCATCACGCTCACGCCGGAGAGCCACCACGCGAGCATCCTCCGCCCGCACCACGGCCTCACGCGCCATCGTGATCACAGGCTTCTGGCCCGGTTTTTGCGCCTCATATTGATGCGCTTGAGCGAGAGCGGCCAAGGCCTGCTGGAAACTATCCGCGGCGTATCGATCCGCGCCGGCGATGCGGGCCAATTGCACCGCATTCTCCGCTTCGTACAACTCGAATGGATCTTTCTTGCCCACCAGCACGGGAACGAAGCCCGCGGCTCTGCCCTGGCTGGTGTACATGCCGCGCGGCAGCAACTCATACTTGGCATTAATCGTTTCAATGACGCCTTGCGTGTCTGGACGCACCACGTTTTCCAGGACCACAACGTCGCTGGGCTGCGTCACGCCGTAGTAAGGCTCGGCCGTTACGATCAACCCGAAGGTTTGAATGTCACTGGTCGTTTCAATGCTGCTATCCGACCCGTTGCCATAATCGTTCAGCGTCAGTTCGCCTAAGTTGACCGGACGGCCATCCGGAGAAATGGCCCACAAAACGTACGTCAAATATTCAGGGCCGAAGCTCGACGGCGGCGCCATGTGTTCGAACTTCGCGGAGACATGGATCACGCCGCGCTCGCTCTCCACCTTCGCCTCGCCTTTGGATCCGGCCATCAGTGGAGTTCCCTGAAAATCAACTTTCGTCGATCCGCCGCGATGCAGATAGTTGATCGCGGGAGTCGTTCGCTCCACCACCTCGACCTTATAAATCGGCACCACACCGCCGGGCTGGGCCGTCACGGATTGTGGCCGGGGCTGCGCGGGCTGCTGAGTTGGATTGGGCTCCTGTGCCGTGAGGCACAGCGTCGCGGTCAGAAGGGCCGCCGGAATCAGGTAAGCGAGGCGAGTTCTTCTAAACATGCCCTGTAACGTGCAAGCCATTTGCCAGTACTCTCGCCAGCCATCGCTTCAATGAGATAGACCCGGCCCCGGGCTGTGTTAAATCAAGCCGGCGGTAATAATTCCCTGTGCATCACGAAAACGCTCCCGGTTCTCGCGGGATAATGATAGCTCGTCATGTCGTCCGAGCCTTCTCCCGCTTCCACATCGCCTTCCACGCCCTTAATGCGCCAATACAATGGCATCAAGCAGCAGGTTCCCAATGCCCTGCTGCTGTTCCGGCTCGGCGATTTTTATGAGCTTTTCTATGACGACGCAGTCACGGCCGCACGTGAGCTCGAAATCACGCTTACCGCGCGGAACAAGGAAAAGGGCCAACCCATTCCGATGTGCGGCGTGCCCTACCACTCCGCCGAAAACTACATTGCGCGCCTGATCCAGAAGGGCTATCGCGTCGCCATCTGCGATCAGATGGAGGTCGCGACCGCCGCCACAAAACTCGTAAAGAGGGAAGTCACGCGCATCGTGACTCCCGGCACCGCCATGAACGCAGCCGTGCTGCGCTCGCATGAGAATAACTACCTGGCGGCATTTCTGCCCAACGGCAATCGGGCAGGCTTGGCATATGTCGACGTGTCCACCGGCGAATTCCGTGCCACCGAAATCGATTCAGCCGAAGTTTCCCCGGCGCTGGAGGCGCTAAGCGCCCGCGAGGTTCTGACGCCGTCCGGATCGCAGCAAAAGCTGCCGTGCCTAAAGACCGACGTCGAGCCCTGGGTCTTCGAGGCCGATTACGCCTCGCGCAGCCTGCGCGATCATTTCCACCTGCTGGCATTAGACGGCTGCGGTCTGGACAACCGGCCGCTTGCCACCGGCGCAGCCGCGGCGATCCTGCACTATCTGCAAGACACCCAGCGCACAGCGCTGGATCATCTGGAACGGCCTTCCTTCTACGACCGCGCCGATGCCCTGGTTCTCGATGCCACTACGATTCGTAATCTCGAACTGGTCGAGCCGCTTTTCGCGGGCGAATCGCGCGACGCCACGCTGCTGAGTGTGCTGGACCGCACCCGCACCGGCATGGGCGGACGTTTGCTGCGCCGCCGTCTGCTGTCGCCCTCGCTGGACATTGCGGAGATCGACGCGCGGTTGGATGCCGTTGAGGAACTCCACGCCGGAGCGATTTTGCGAGGCGGGCTCGCGAAAGAACTCGGGTCGATCCTTGATCTGGAGCGCCTGCTTTCGAAGATCAGCCTGGCCTCGGCCGGTCCGCGGGATCTGCTGGCCTTGGCGCGGTCGCTTGCCGTCGTCCCTGTACTCAGGCAGCGTATTGCGGACGGCAGCTCGTCTCGTCTCATTGATCTCTCGAGACGCCTTGACGATGTTGCCGAGGTGAGGGATCGAGTGCTCGGGGCCATCGCCGAAGAACCGCCCGTCAATCTCAGCGATGGCGGCACCATTCGCACCGGCTTCGATCCTCGCCTCGACGAACTCCGCGACATTTCGCAAAACAGTAAAACCTTCCTCGCCCAGATCGAGCAGCGCGAACGCGACCGCACCGGCATCGGGTCGCTAAAAATCCGCTTCAATAACGTTTTCGGTTATTACATCGAGATTTCCAAAGCCAACATGCATCTTGCGCCGGTTGAGTATGAGCGCAAGCAAACCCTGGTCAACGCCGAGCGTTTCACTACTCCGGAGTTGAAGGATCTGGAAGTCAAGATTCTGGAAGCCGAGGAGCGCATGCTCACCATTGAGCGCGAAATCTTCGAGACGCTCCGCATGCTGGCTTCCTCGGAGGCCGTTCGCGTCAAAGCGACGGCCGCCGCCATAGCCGAGCTGGATGTGACCGTCGCGCTGGCTGAGGTCGCAGCCGAACGCCGCTACGTACGCCCGCGCTTTTCGGACGGGGAAATGAAAGTCGTCGCCGCAAGGCATCCCGTGATCGAGAAGCTCGCCGAAGAAGAAGCCCAGCGTTTCGTCCCCAACGATCTCTATTTTCACCCGGAGACCGAATTCATTTCCGTGATCACGGGACCCAACATGGGCGGCAAATCAACTTATCTTCGCCAAGCCGCGCTGCTGTCCATCCTGGCGCAGATGGGTTCGTTTGTGCCGGCCGAGTCCGCGCTGGTTCCGATTGTCGATCGCGTCTTCACGCGCATCGGCGCCGCGGATAACCTTGCGCGAGGCCGTTCCACCTTCATGGTGGAGATGACCGAGACGGCCGTGATCCTGAACACAGCGACAGCTCGCAGCCTCATCGTGCTCGACGAAATCGGGCGCGGGACCTCGACCTACGATGGACTCGCACTCGCGTGGGCGGTGATCGAGCACATTCATCGGCACATCCGCGCCAAGACGCTCTTCGCCACGCATTATCACGAACTGACCGAGCTCGCCAGCCAGCTTGAAGGCGTCCGCAATCTGCACGTCTCAGTGAAGGAATCGGGCGATCAGATTTTGTTCCTTCGCCGCGTTGAGCCGGGCGCGGCCGATCGCAGCTACGGCATCGAGGTCGCCCGGTTGGCGGCTCTGCCGATGAGCGTCATCGAGAGGGCCAGGCAAATCCTCGCCCTGCACGAATCCGCCGAACATACCGTGACCGAGGAGCTTTCACCCAGGCCCGCGCCCATGCAGATCCAGCTCTTCGAGCCGGTCAACTACCAGATCGCCGAACGCATTCGCAAACTGAACCTGGATCAAATTCGCCCCATCGAAGCTCTGCAATTGCTGGCCGAGCTTCAGCGTGAGTTGTCATGAGGCTCTGCATATGAGAGTCGCCGGCGTGATGAGCGGGACGTCGCTCGACGGAATCGACGTAGCGATCGTCGACATTCGCGGAAAGAAGATCGACACCGTGGCATTCCGCAGCACCCCTTATCCGAAAGCCGTCCGCGAGGCTCTGCTGAATGTTTCGAGTGTCGCCGAGATCTCCCGTTTGAATTTTCTGCTGGGCGAGCTGTATGCGAAGGCGGTTTTGGCGGCCCGGCAACCCGTCGACCTGATCGGCCTCCACGGCCAGACCGTCTATCACGAAGGCGGCAAACATACGCTCCAGATCGGAGAGGCCGCGGTGGTCGCGGAGCGCACCGGCATCGACGTGATCTCGAATTTTCGCGAGGCCGATATCGCCGCCGGCGGACAAGGCGCCCCGCTGGTTCCCTACGTGGACTATCTGCTCTTCCGTCACCCTCGGAAGAACCGCGTCGCGCTCAACATCGGAGGCATCGCGAACATCACCGCCATCCCCGCCGGCGCAAAGAGAGAGGATGTAATCGCTTTCGATACCGGGCCCGGTAACATGGTGATCGACGCCCTGGTGGCGCACTGGACCGGAGGCCGGCAGAAGTTTGATCGCGACGGCCGCATCGCGCGATCCGGCGAGATCAACCGCAGCCTCTATGAATCGTTGATTCAGGGCTCCTTTATTCACTCTCGGCCGCCCAAGAGCTGCGGCCGCGAACAATTTGGGGCGGAGTTTGTACGCGACCTCGTGGCCACCGGAATCCCCATGCCAGATTTGATTGCGACCGCCACCTTGCTTACCGTGTGTTCCATCGCGTACCAAATCTATCGCGACACTTTTATTGTGCCGGACGAGGTCATTGTTTCAGGGGGCGGCGTTCACAACACCTTCTTGATGGAGGAGCTGAGCGGCTTACTCCCGATCACGACCAGCGCCGAGTTCGGCATCGATCCCGATGCCAAGGAAGCCATCGCATTCGCGGTTCTGGCCCACGAATCGGCGCGCCGCAGGCCCGCGAACCTCCCCTCCGCCACCGGCGCGCGGCATCACGTGGTGCTGGGCAAACGCAGCTATTCCAGCGTTTCTCGAATCTCGGCGTCCTGAGCCTGCTGGTCGAGTTGTTTCACCCGCTCCTCCGGATTCTTGGACAACTCTTGGTCTTCTAAATCCTGAGGGGTGCCTTGAGGAACGCCCGGCGGGGTCGGGTTCTTCTTATCGCGCCGGTTATTCAAGTCGTCGAACATTTGACGAATGTACTTCTTCATGCCCGAAGATTCACACGGCCGCGGGTCAACTCCGGCGAGAGTAAACGGTATCCGCCTGAAACTGGGTGAATTAGAATTTTAAGCCAGCGTGTTAATCAAAGTCGGGTGCCTGGCTTCAAACGCCGCGATGGCGTTTTCCTGGTTGAGCATGTACCCGAGCTCATCCACTCCATCGAGCATGCAGCGCTTGGCGAAGCTGTCGATGGGAAACTCGACCGAGCGGCCGTCGGGCAGCGTCAGCTTCTGCGCGGCCAGATCGATGGTGACCTTCATGCCGTTCGAATGGATCAATTGCTTGTGAACATCCGCTGGAACCACCACCGGCAACAGGCCGTTTTTCAGAGCGTTACCCTTGAAGATGTCCGCAAAAGACGTGCTGACCACCGCGCGGATTCCGTTTTGCACCAGCGCCCACGGAGCGTGTTCGCGGGAACTGCCGCAGCCGAAGTTGTCGCCGGTCACCAGGATCTGCGCGCCCTGGTTTTCCGGCTTATTTAGCGGGAAGTCGGGCTTGAGGCTGCCATCGGGGTTCTTGCGCCAATCGACGAAAAGACCTTCGCCGAGGCCATCCATCGTAATCGCCTTCAGATAGCGCGCCGGGATGATCTGATCCGTGTCGATGTTGTCCACCGGCAATACGACTATCTTGCTTTCCAACTTTTCGAATTTCATACCAGCTTCCTCACGTCTGTCACGAATCCTGTAATCGCCGAAGCGGCAGCCGTCAGAGGGCTTGCCAGGAACGTCCGCCCTCCCTTGCCTTGCCGGCCTTCGAAATTGCGATTGCTGGTCGAAACGCTGTATTCACCGGGCTCCAATTGATCGCCGTTCATGGCCAGGCACATGGAGCAGCCTGCTTCGCGGAAATCCGCACCGGCCTCGCGGAAGATCTTGTCGAGCCCCTCGGCTTCGGCCTGATGCTTCACCTGCTGCGACCCAGGCACCACCAGCATGCGCACATTCGGACTCACCTTGCGGCCCTTGACCACCGATGCGGCCGCGCGCAGATCCGAAATTCGGGAGTTGGTGCAGCTTCCAACAAAAACAACGTCTATTCGATGGCCCTGCAAAGGCTTGCCCGGTTCCAGATCCATGTATTTCAGAGCCTTCACAAGATCGGATTTTTCAATCGGGTCGGAAACTGACGAAGGATCGGGCACCGATCCCGAAATTGGAATCCCCATTCCTGGATTTGTTCCGAATGTCACCATTGGCTCGAGTTCGGCCGCGTCGATGGTCAGTTCCCGAGCATACTTTGCGCCTTCGTCCGAAGGCAATTGCCGCCACTGCGCGACCGCCGCATCCCACGCCGCGCCCTTGGGAGCGAACTCGCGGCCGTTGAGGTATTGATAGGTGGTGTCGTCCGGCGCGACCAATCCGGCGCGGGCGCCGCCTTCGATCGACATATTGCAGATGGTCATGCGCTCTTCGATCGAAAGGCCGCGAATGGTGGACCCGAGATATTCGAATACGCACCCAGTCCCGCCGCCGATGCCGATTTTGGCGATCACTGCCAGAATGATGTCCTTGGCCGAGACGCCGGGTTTCAGCGTCCCGTTGACTCGAATCGCATAGGTCTCGGATGGCGTCTGCAACAGGCACTGCGTGGCCAGAACGTGACCTACCTGGCTGGTGCCGATACCGAACGCCAGCGCACCGAAGGCTCCGTGGGTCGCGGTGTGGCTATCGCCACAGACGATGGTCATGCCCGGTTGCGTCAAGCCCTGCTCCGGCCCGATCACGTGGACGATGCCCTGGTGGTCGCTCATGCGGTTATAGAGACGCACGCCGAAATCCGCACAATTCTTTTCCATTTGCGCAAGCTGAGCGGCACCGGTCGGATCGAGCACCGGCAAATCTCGCGATGTCGTGGGCGTGCTGTGATCCATGGTGGCCACGGTCAGATCCGGACGCCGCACCTTCAGCTTGCGATCGCGTAGCGTCTGAAACGCCTGCGGAGAGGTCACTTCGTGCGTCAGGTGCAGGTCGATGAAGAGCAGCGCGGGCGCACCGGGCTCTTGCGACACAACGTGGCTGTCCCAGATTTTTTCAACAATCGTACGTGGGTTGTTCATTGGTTTGTTCATAGTGCTTCGCTCACTGCTTCCCCTACTTCTATTGTCGTCGCCGGCTTGCCCTTCGGCCTTAAATCGGCAGTCACACGGCCCGATTCCAGAACCTTGCCGACAGCGTCGTTCACAGCCGCGGCCTCCTTCACCAATCCGAAACTGTACTCAAACATCGCGGCCACGGAGCCGATGGCTCCCAACGGGTTGGCCTTGTTCTGCCCGGCGATATCGGGCGCGGAGCCGTGAACAGGCTCGTACAACCCTTTAGATGCTCCCAGGGACGCAGAAGGCAGCATTCCGATTGAGCCGGCCAGAATCCCCCCGACGTCACTCAGAATATCGCCGAAGGTGTTCTCGGTCAGCATCACGTCGAACTGTGTAGGCTTCAACACCATCTGCATGGCGGCGTTGTCTACAAGCATATGATCGAGCTGGACATCCGGGAAATCAGCCGAGACTTCCACTACCACCGTGCGCCAGAACTGAGAGACTTCAAGCACGTTGGATTTGTCGACGCTGGTCACTTTTTTGCGGCGGTTCAGCGCCAACTCAAAGGCTCTGCGAGCCACTCGCTCAATCTGCGGCCGCGTGTAGGACATGGTGTTGCGAGCCGCGTTTCCATCGGCGTCGATTCCTCGCGGAGTCCCGTAATACAGGCCGCCGGTAAGCTCCCGGACGATCAGCATGTCCGTGCCCGTGACTACGTGATTCTTGAGCGGCGAGGAATCGATCAACGATGGATACGTTCGCACCGGCCGGAGGTTGGCATAGACGTCGAGCACGGCTCGAATGCCCAGCAGTCCTGCTTCCGGCCGTTGGCTGGGAGGCGCGGTATCGAATTCCGGCAACCCGACCGCGCCCATCAATGTGGCGTCGGCGGCCAGCGCCAGCTTCTTGGTCTCTTCCGGAAACGGCGAGCCGGTTTTATGGATGGCGATGCCGCCCAGCAAACCGTCGGTCAGTTCCAGGGTGTGGCCGAATTTCTTGGCCGTGGCTTTGAGGACCACCAGGGCCGCACTTGTCACTTCGGCGCCGATTCCGTCGCCGGGTAAAATCAGGATTTTAAGGTTCATGTTCTCAGCGGGCTTTGTTCAGCCGACGGTCACGCCGGAAGATTTCGTCTCTGTGACGATCCCCCGGGCGAGCTCCGCAATCTCATCGTTACGAAGTCCTTTTTTGCGGTCGGCCAATGCAGTAAATCGCGTGTACATCACGTCGAGTTGTTCCCGCGTCAGCGGACAACCCAGATCCTCGCAGCGCTTGGCTAGCGCGTGGCGGCCGCTGTGCTTGCCCAGCACCAGCTTCGATTCCGGCACGCCCACCGACTTCGGCTCGACAATTTCGTAGGTAGTCCGTTCCTTCAAATATCCGTCCTGATGAATGCCTGCCTCGTGCGCGAAAGCGTTCTCGCCGACAATCGCCTTATTGGGCTGCGGTCCGAACGTGATCAGCGAAGTCAGCAGCTGGCTGCAAGGATACAAGTGCTCGGTAACAATGCGCGTTTCGTACGGATAGCGGTCGCGACGGGTGTTGATGGCCATCACCACCTCTTCCAGGGCCGCGTTCCCGGCGCGCTCGCCGATGCCGTTGATGGTGCACTCCACCTGCCGAGCGCCGTTTTGCACGGCGGCCAGCGAATTCGCTACGGCCAGCCCGAGGTCGTCGTGGCAGTGGACGCTGACCACGGCGCTATCGCCCAGGGCTTTCGTCATTCGCCCGATCATCGCCCCGTATTCGTCGGGCACGGAGAATCCCACGGTGTCCGGCAGGTTCACAGTTCGTGCTCCAGCGGCAACTACCGCGCGTGATATCTCTTCCAGGTAATCCCAATCGGTTCGCGTAGCGTCTTCCGCCGAAAACTCGACGTCATCGCAATACTCGCGGGCGAGGCGGACTGCGGCGACCGCTTCCTCCAACACCTGCTGCCGGGATTTCTTCAGCTTGAACTTGAGATGAATGTCGCTGGTGGCGATGAAGGTGTGGATGCGCGGACGCCGGGCGTTGCGCAGCGACTTCACCGCGGCCATGATATCCAGCCGGTTCGCGCGGGCTAGCGCGGCCACGTGCGCCCAGGGATATTCGCGGGCGACCGCATCCACTGCTTCCGAATCGCCCTCAGAGGCGATGGGGAACCCGGCTTCCAAAATATCCACGCCCAGATCCACGAGCTTTGCCGCCATACGTACCTTTTCAGGCACGGTCATGCTGCAACCCGGCGACTGCTCTCCGTCACGAAGCGTGGTGTCGAAGATATAGACTCGATCGGCCATTCACTTTCCTTTCCGGCGGCGCACCTAACGACGAACTCGGGAGCCTGTCGCGGCCAGACAATCCGAAGACTCCACCCTACCCGAGAGCCGCGCCGGCCCTGTGCCGCCTCGCGCCCTCCTACGCTTTGATTATCGAGCCCAACGCTGAATTTAGCAAATCAATAACATTCGAAGGTTGTATAATCGATCTTTATGGAGCTGCACGCGCTCAAGGTGTTTCTAACGGTGGCGAACGAGAAAAGTTTCTCTCGGGCGGGGGAGAAGCTACTTCGCACCCAGCCAGCCGTGTCGCTCGCTATCCAGCGCCTGGAATTGATGTTAGGCGAGAAGTTAATCGACCGGTCCGCCAAGGATTTGCTGCTGACGGACGCTGGGCAGATCGTGCTGGATCACGCGCGGCGGTTCGAAAATCTGCAAGGCGATCTGGAGAACGCCCTGGCCGAACTGCGCGATAAATCAGCCGGGCGGCTGACCATCGGGGCGAATGAATCTTCAACGCTGTATCTGCTGGATCACATCGAAAAGTACCGCCGGCGTTTTCCCAAGGTGCGAGTGCAGATCCGCCGCAGCCTTTCGAGCAAGATCCCGGCGGAATTGATCGACGGCGACTTGGAACTCGGGATTCTGACGTACGATCCGGAGGACGACCGGTTAGTGTCGCGCGTGATTTTCACCGATCACCTGGCGTTCGTGGTTTCGCCTGCGCACCGGCTGGCTTCGAGGTCGAATGTCTCGATCACCGAACTGGGCGAGGAGACATTTATTGCCCACAACGTTGTTTCTCCGTATCGCGGCGTGGTGATCCGCGAGTTCCAACGCTATAAGGTGCCTCTGCACATGGACGTCGAGATGCCGACCGTCGAGGCCATTCGCAAAATGGTGGAGCGCAATGAAGGCGTCGCGTTCCTGCCGCGCATGTGCGTGGAGCAGGAACTGAGCCGCGGCCTCCTGCGCGAAGTGAAGGTGAATGAGATGGAAGTGGAGCGCAAGATCCGCCTGGTGTATCCGGCCCGGCGCAAGCTGAGCCACGCTGCGGAGGCTTTCTTGGAGGTGGTCGGTGGATAAGGGGCAATTTTTGGGGCGAGCCATGCGCCCCCATTGACAAGGAGCAAATCTCTTCGAACACGGCCGCGCAGGATGCCGGAGCGGTTCTTCCTGGTGTCAAACGCTCGCAGGGAAGGTAATTCTTCTCGAACGCTAGTGCTGCTCGCCTGAAGGCCATTCCTTGGCTCCTAAGAGCTGAGTAGTATGGCCGGGAATTGAGGGCCGCGACCGACCGTTTGCGGGTTAGCTTAGTTGGCCGTTTCAGAAGTCCACCAACGCTGCTGAGAAGAAACCTCCCCCGGCCAGGGCTCGGAAGGCCAAGTTGAGCCCGACTGTGAGGGAGCCACCACGGGCCTGCGGCCGACCAATGCTGATGAAAAAAGCATGCGGGCGGCTGTGGGGTGGGCGATCTTGTCGCCCGCCCGGCTTCTTGCAGCCGGCCAGATGGCAGGCGACAAGATCGCCTGCCCCACAGAGTTTTTCAGCGGAGCGGTCTCCTCGGAACGCGAGATGGTATTTGCTGTAGACCGCATGCTACGCATGGCGGCTCAGAATGGAACCTCTCCTACTAAGGGAGTCGATATGGGCCTGGGACCCGCCCCTGGATGAGAAAAAATTGGGCGGCGGAGCGGTCTATGCCACGCCCACTGGGTGCCGGGCCCATAGGGTCATGCCGGGAGGCTGCCGGCCAGAACGCCGGGGACCTCGGGCAGAACCTGCCGGAGGGCCAGATGCAGGACTCTGGAGAGATCCGACACGCCCATCAGCACGCGCTGAACCTCGATGCCCGCGCGGAACGCGCTTCCTTCCAGGCTCGCGTGAACGACGAATCCGAACAGGTTGCTGTCAGCGATTTCGAGACGGATGACGTCTCCCTCGGCAAGCTCAAACGGCGTCTTGACGCAAACTCCCGTTTTCGAGATATCGGCGATTTGTCCCAGGCCAGACCAAGCCGGGTGCGTCAGTCTGGTAATGCTCACCTCAAGGTCGGTCAGGTGACGATGGTCGAAACGGCGTTCCACGAAGGCTTATCGGCCGATTTCGGGCAAGGCTTTAACAGCGCGGCATGATGAACCCGGCCCACTGGAGGTCGCCAGCTTCGTGATGCTTGGCGGCTTCATGATGGTGCTCCGCTCCAGCATTCTAAAATAAACATATGCGAATCCCAATCGCAGCGGGTGCGCAAAGTCCTAGCACGGAGCTCACTGATGAATATTCTCGGTAGGGCCTATGACGTCAGAACCTATCAGGCTTCGGCTGCCCGCCAAAGATCCTTCCGGGCACCGCGGCGGAGCAAGGTTTACGAACTGATGGTGGGAAAACCAGACCGAAGGTTAAAGAACGCTGCACCCGCACCGGTGAGCCGTTTAAGACAGACCAGAACGGCTTCCCTCAACCCGACCGGCCAAGGCGCAGCCGCTGAGAGTCCCGCGTAGGACCGGAGTGCATAGACCCGACGATTTTATCTGGAATATGAGGGCGCGGTCTGCGCACACCCAAAGTGTCTTCAGGGCGGCCTAACGGCCTTCGTCGTCGATCGCGATCTTCAGCGCCCGCAAAAATTTTTGATCCTGAGAAGTCAGCTTGATCTTCCCCACTCGCCTGCGTCCCGTCTCCGGCGGCGACTCCAGTTCGATCACTTCCCCGTTCTCTTCTTCGTCCGAGTTTTCCTCGCGCTTATTAAACCCGATCGTGGCTTCCAGCACCAGGAAGACGTCGTAGCCCGCCCGTTTGATTTCCCCGATGGCGGCGGCGATGCGGTCCGAATCGGACAGCGATTCGTTGATCGCATTTCCCAACTCTTGCATGAGTTCCTTCAGTCGATCTTCCAAGGAATCCCCTTTTCTGTTTCTCGCGGCTCCGGCAAGTTTCGGAACCATCCCCAGCATATCATCTGATGCTGCTGTCGGCCATCCGGTTTCCGATGGCCCCCCACAAGATATCGGCCGGGCGCGTAGTTCCTATAAGGAGCGCCTCAAACAGGCCCCTTGGTAAGATTAAGTAAGCGAAACGTCGTGGCAAATATTGTTCGCCAGTTCGTGCATCACGTAGTACCAGGGGTCCTCAGGCCTCTGCGGATTCTGTGGAATGAGATCATCGGCTTCATCTTCCTGGTGCTGGCAGCCTGGATGATTCCGAGCACAGTCCGCAGCGTGCGCCAGCTCAACTCCCCTGACGGCAGCATCTTCCGGGTCCTGATGTTCATCGGATTCGGCGCGCTGATGGCCTATTTTGGCGTCACGTCCTTCCTGAAGGCTCGCAAAATCTCGCGTTCATGAGCGGCGCTCACGAACTGCCGGGCGAATTCCCGTTCACGCGAGGCATTCACCCGCAGATGTACCGCGCCCGGCTTTGGACCATGCGCCAATACGCCGGCTTCGGAACCGCCGAAGAGAGCAACCGCCGCTACCGCTATTTACTATCGCAAGGCGTGACCGGACTTTCCGTAGCCTTCGATCTTCCCACGCAAATGGGCATGGATTCGGACCATCCTCTGGCGGCGGGCGAGGTTGGGCGCGTTGGTGTCGCCATTTGTTCGCTAGGCGACATGGAGCGCCTCTTCGAAGGCATTCGCCTCGACCAGGTCACCACCTCGATGACCATCAATTCCACCGCGGCCATCCTGCTCGCCCTGTATGTATTGGTGGCCCGGAAGCAAGGCGTCGACCTCCGCAAGCTTTCAGGAACCGTTCAGAACGACATTCTCAAGGAATACATCGCGCGAGGTACTTACATTTATCCGCCGCGCCCAGCCATGCGCATCGTCACCGATCTTTTCGCCTGGGCTGGCGCCGAGATTCCCGAGTGGAACGTCATCTCCATCAGCGGCTATCACATTCGGGAAGCCGGCTCCACGGCGACCCAAGAAGTGGCGTTCACGCTGGCCAACGCCATCGCCTACATCGAAGCGGCCAAGCGAGCCGGCCTGGATGTCGACTCCTTCGCGCCTCGCCTTTCCTTCTTCTTCAACGCCCACAGCGATTTTTTCGAGGAGATCGCCAAATACCGGGCCGCCCGCCGCTTATACGCGCATCTGATGAAAGAGCGCTTCGGAGCAAAGAATCCGAAATCGATGATGCTGCGCTTTCATGCTCAGACGGCCGGATCGTCGCTCACCGCGCAGCAGCCCGGCGTCAACGTTGTGCGAGTGGCCATCGAAGCCCTGGCCGCAGTCCTGGGCGGAGCGCAATCTCTCCACACCAACGGCGCGGATGAAGCGCTGGGGCTGCCGACCGAGGAATCGGCTCGCCTCGCATTGCGGACGCAGCAGACGATTGCGTACGAAACCGGTGTCACGAAGGAACCCGATCCGTTGGGCGGAAGCTATTACGTCGAAAAGCTGACCGACGACATCGAACGCGGAGCGCGCAAATACATCGACCGCATCGACGCGATGGGCGGCACTTTGGCGGCCATCGAGAAGGGTTTCATTCAAGGCGAAATCCAGAACGCAGCGTATTTATACCAGCAGTCCGTGGAGCGAGGCGAAACCGTGGTGGTCGGCGTGAACCGTTTCCAGCAGGACGAACATGCCTCGCCCCCGGTGTTTCGCATCGACCCGGCATTGGAGCAGCAGCAAGTGGAACGGCTGCGGGAAGTGCGAGCAACGAGGAGCGCGGCATCAGTCGACGAGCGCTTGTGCGATCTGGAGCGTGCCGCCCGAGGCTCGGAGAATCTGATGCCCCGGATCGTCGCGGCCTGCGAAGCGAATGTGACGTTGGGCGAAATTTCAGACTGCTTGAAGAAAGTGTTCGGCGAATATCACGATGCCTGAAGTCCACATTATTGGCGGAGGATTGGCGGGTTGCGAAGCGGCTTGGCAAGCTGCTCGCGCCGGAGTTCGGGCCGTGCTTTATGAGATGCGACCCGTGGTTCAAACGCCCGCCCATAAAACCGGCGCTCTGGCCGAACTCGTGTGCAGTAATTCGCTCAAAAGCGAGCAGGAGAATTCGGCTCCCTGGCTGCTTAAAGAGGAATTGCGCCGGTTGGAATCGCTGTTAATCGATGTGGTCGCGCCCCGAGCTCGCGTCCCGGCAGGGCATGCGCTGACGGTGGATCGCGACGTCTTCGCCGCCGAAGTCACGCGCGCGATCGAAAACGAGCCGCTCATCGAGCTCCGGCGCGAAGAGGTCACGGCGCTCGATCCTTCGAAGATCTGGATCATCGCCAGCGGTCCTCTAACGTCTGACGCCCTGGCGGCGGAAATCGCGCGGCTCACCGGCTCGACCAGGTTGTTCTTCTACGACAGCATCAGTCCCATCGTGGACGCCGAAACCATCGACACAACGATTGCCTTCGCCGCATCGAGGTACGGGAAATCGATTGACGGCACCGATGATTATTTGAACTGTCCCTTCGACAAGGCGCAATATGAAGCATTGATCGACGCTCTGCTCGCCGCGTCGAGCGTGCCGGCCCACATCGAAGGCGATCATGTTAAGTATTTTGAAGCGTGCCTGCCGGTAGAGGAACTGGCTCGCCGAGGGCGCGAAACCCTGCGCTTCGGGCCCATGAAGCCGATGGGCCTCGAAGATCCCCGCACCGGACGCCGGCCCTACGCGGTGGTTCAACTGCGCAGCGAGGATCTCCGCTCCGGCAGCTACAACCTCGTCGGTTTTCAAAATCACATGCGCTTTGGCGAGCAGCAGCGCGTGCTGCGCATGATTCCCGGCCTGGAGCGGGCTGAATTCCTGCGCTTCGGGCAAGTGCATCGCAACACTTATATCAATGGCCCATTGCTGCTCACCGCCGCGCTCCAACTGCGCGGGACTCCGAACATCTTCTTCGCGGGGCAAATTTCAGGCGTCGAGGGATATGTGGAATCCATCGCCACGGGATTAGCCGCCGGCCGCGCCGCGGTGGCACTCGCGCTAGGCGAAACACCGCGGGCATTTCCTCGTGAAACGGCCATGGGTTCGCTCTGCGCGTATGTCTCCGGCGCAGATCCGGCGAACTACCAGCCGGCCAACATCACTTTCGATCTGCTGCCGAAACTTGAAAATCCGCCGCGCGACCGCAAGCTGCGCCACGCCCAGGTGTGTCAACGGGCGCTGGGTTCGCTCGAGGAGTTTCAGCTTGCCCAAGTCTGAGTTGACGAACGCCATCGAACGGTATCTGACCGAGCTGCGCGTGAAGAACTCTTCTCCGCACACTCTGCGCAACTACGCCGTCGACCTCGCGGACTTCGCCGAGTATTTTTCTCCTCCGGACACACAGCCTCCAGCACCCTCGGCGATCACTGCGCTGGAGCTTCGCGAATGGCTGGGATCACTCTACGAACGCGGCTTGGACCCAGTCTCGACGCGCCGGAAGCTGGCCGTGGTGAGATCCCTATTTCGCTTTTTGGCTCGGGAAGGAACTATCCAGATCAACGTGGCGCGGCTGGTCCGAACGCCGAAGTCCCCCAAGCGGATTCCCATGGTTCCGAGTGCCGAGCAGACCAACGGGCTGATCGATTCCGTGGCGACAGCTGAACTGGATCGCCCTCAGCCGGAGCGCGATCTGCTTCTGTTCGAGCTTCTCTACGGGTGCGGCCTGCGCATCAGCGAACTGGTCGGGCTCGACGTGGACGACTTTGACCGTTCCGAACGATGGATTCGGGTGCGAGGCAAAGGACGCAAGGAGCGCCAGGTTCCGTATGGGTCGAAAGCTGCTTCGGCGCTGGACCGGTACCTTCCAACTCGAACGGCTAAGCCCGAGGAGCGCGCTCTGCTGCTGAGCCGCCGGGGCGTGCGATTGAGCGATCGCACAGCACGGGCGATCGTCAAATTTTACGCTCGAATGCTCGCTGGCGACGGCTCGCTGCATCCCCACAGCTTCCGCCACGCCTACGCAACGCATCTTCTGGCCGATGGCGCGGATCTCCGAGCCATACAGGAACTGCTGGGCCATGCGCGCCTTTCCACCACGCAGAAATATACTCAGGTGTCGTTGACGGATTTGATGGCGGTCTACGACCGCTCCCACCCCAAGGCCCGAGGTTAGCAGGCCCGAAGTTAGCGAAAGACTTCGGCGAGTTGAACTTCAAAAGTGGGATTCCCGGTCGAGAGCACGCCGGTTTTCACTTCACTCAACCCATCCGCAGTCGCCACGTAGGCTTGCTTGGTTTGCGGATTAAGCACCCAAACATGCAGGGCGCCCATTTCGACGTAGTCCTTGATGCGTGCTTCGATACGACTCATCCTATCTTCGGGCGAAAGGACTTCGATGCACAGAAACGGAGGCTTTGTCAGGATTGGGTCATCCGAGTCGTTCAGGGCAATGCAAACGTCGGGAATGCGAAAGCGCGAGGGTTTGACCTGAACGCGGACTTCCGGGAGCACTTCCGCCCCTTCCTGCGCCTGCCCAGCCAAAAGAACCATCAATCTTCCCTGAATTCGGCCGTGTGTTCGTTCACCCAAATTGCGCTCCTCAATGTGGCCATCCACATAGTCGCAATCCGGCCTGTACGACGACGCCAGATATTCTTCCACTGAGATGAACGGTCGGGAGGTCAACGCCCGCGTGGACATACTTTCACCCTAGCACGCCGATTATGCGCGTTCGAGGTACGCGGATTCCGAGGTTGAAACGCGAATCTTCTCGCCCTCGGTGATGAACGGCGGCACCATCACCACCAGGCCGGTTTCCGTTTTGGCAGGCTTGGTGACGTTGGAAACGGTGGCCCCCTTTAGGCTGGGCTCGGTCTCCATCACCATCAAATCCACAGAAGGCGGAAGCTCCACGCTCATGGGCTTGCCTTCGTAGAACTCGACATTGACCTTCAGATTGGGGATCAGGAAATTGGTCGCGTCGCCCAGGAGATCCTTCATTAAATGAAGCTGTTCGAAGGTCTCGATGTTCATGAAGTAGTAGTATTCGCCGTCGTCGTACAAATACTCCATCTCGTGCTGTTCGAGCGAGGCCCGCTCCACTTTGTCTTCCGAGGAGAAGCGGTGCTCCATCATCGCGCCGGAGCTGAGCTTGCGCATCTTCACCTGCACGAAGCCTCGCAGGTTGCCGGGAGTGCGATGTTCCATCTTGAACACGGAAAACAGCTCATTGTTAAACTTGATCACCATTCCCGGGCGCAGTTGGGTTGAAGAAATCATAAGCTGGAACCTCTTCAGTTTAGCAGAGATTGCTATTGACAGTGATCTAGAACATTAGTACACTAAAACTGCAAATGACCGGTACAGCCAGATCGCCGTTTCGATTCCGCCTGGATCCGGATAGCGGCGTGCCGGTCTATCGCCAGATTATCGATCAGGTTCAGGGTGGTCTGGCATCGGGAGCCCTCGCCAGCGGAGATCAGCTTCCCACCGTCCGGCAAGTAGCCGTCGATCTGGCGATCAACCCCAACACGGTCTTGCGGGCATACCGGGAGCTGGAAATCCGAGGAGTCCTGGATACGCAGCAAGGCACCGGGACGTTTATTTCGGATCGCAAAGTCAAGCAGGACGAGCCCGAGCGCGCCCGTGTTCTGGACCAGCTGGTGACGGAGTTTGTGGCGCGCGCCGGCGCCGGCGGATTCACCGTGCGGGATTTGATGGAGCGGTTGAGCGGAATCGACGACAGGAGGAAGTGATCCAATGTTTCCATGGGGCAATCGTGCAATGACGGGTGGTTCAACGGCCGGCACTTCCAGTAGCGGACCAGGCAGGGCTTTCTTCGCCGCATGGCTGATTGCCGGCGGGGCAGGAACTGCCTTCTCGCAGAATCCAGCTCCCCTGATTGCCGGATTTCTGATTGGGCTCTATGGCCTGCTGGCGATCAAAGTGGTCCAGCAATGGGAGAAAGTAGCTGTGCTGCGATTCGGCCGCTACGTCAGACTCCAAGGGCCAGGGGTGTTCTGGATCGTTCCGGTGGTCGACACGCTTACCGAATACGTGGATCAGCGCGTCCGCGTCACCAGCGTGAGCGCGGAATCGACGCTGACTCGCGACACGGTGCCGACCAATGTGGACGCCATCGTGTTCTGGCTGGTTTGGAACGCCGAGAAGTGTTTGCTGGAAG
The DNA here is from genome assembly GCA_036489835.1 of Bryobacteraceae bacterium. Lineage (GTDB taxonomy): Bacteria > Acidobacteriota > Terriglobia > Bryobacterales > Bryobacteraceae > Palsa-187. The sequence goes on from DASXEY010000100.1 coordinate 96,212, forward strand.
TGGCCAACTTCGAGAACTCCATCCTGATGAGCGCGCAGACAGCGCTTCGCGAAGCCATCGGCCGGCACGAATTGTCGCAGATGATCGCGGAACGGGAGACGCTGGGCCACGAGTTGCAAAGGGTGCTGGACGAAAAGACCAACCCTTGGGGCATCACGGTGCAGTCGGTCGAGATTCGCGATGTCCGGATCCCTCAATTGCTGGAAGACGCGATGTCGCGCGAGGCGCAGGCCGACCGCGAACGGCGGGCGCGCATCATTCTGGGCGAGGCCGAAACGCAGGTCTCCGCCAAGTTCGCCGAGGCTGCGTTGGTTTATCGCGACAATCCCGTGGCGCTGCATTTGCGCGCGATGAACATGCTGTATGAGGCCATTAAGGAGAAGGGCGCAATGGTCATTGTGCCGTCGTCCGCGGTGGAAACCATGGGCTTGGGCGGGATGCTGGCCACAAGTTCGCTGGCGAAAGGTCCGCAATAAGAGTTGGTAAGCGCCGATTTTGATAGTATTCTTGCATCGTTTCACGATGGAGGCGGTCTTGAAAGCTGGTCTATTATTCGTGTCTCGCGTCTTCTATCGCGTTTTGGCGATCGGGACGATCTCTTCCGCCGCTGCTATGGCCCAGCCGCTGGCATTTGAGGTTGCCGTGATCAGGGCAGTGGCGCCGACAGCGCAATCCGGATTGCCCGGTGGCTTCTCCATGGACGCTGCGCGCGTCCGTTTCGGAGGTTTTCCGCTTCAAAGCGTCATCTTAAGGGCGTACAATGTCAAACCATTTCAGGTTTCGGGCCCCGCGTGGCTAGCCACGGAGCGCTTCGATATCGAAGCCAAGCCGCCGGCCGGAGCGACTGAGGCACAGTTACCGCTGATGCTCCAGGCGTTGCTCGCTGATCGGTTCAAGATGAGCGCGCATCAGGAAAACCGTGAGCAATCGGTTTACGCCATCGTAGTGGACAAAGGCGGTCTCAAGATCAAGGAAAAAACGCCTGGGCCGGCGGCTCCGCCTGCACCCCCGCCTGCTGGCGCGACCGTGTTCGGCACGCCAACCGGCCAAATGGCGGTGACCAAGGGTGAAATGATGTTTACACTGGCCGGCGGAGACCTGACGATGCATATCACCGACAAAGGTGTGCATTTCGAGGCATCCAAAATCTCAAGCCTGGCCGAGTTTTTTGCGGGTACAGGCCGCGCCGTCGAGGACAAAACCAACCTGAAGGGCAGCTATCAGATCGAATTCGATGTCTCCGATGAAGAGATGGACGACCCGGCAGCCGCCAATCTCCTCGCGCCGCCGGGCGCGAACGGTCCGCCAGAGGCTCCGACCGACCCTGCGGCGTTTTTCCGCACTGTCCTGAAGAAACTGGGACTGAATGTGGAGTCGCGGAAGGATCAGATTGAGATGCTGGTTATCGATCACATCGAAAAGACTCCAACCGAGAACTAGGATTCGTCAGACGCCAAACAGGTGTTCGCGCGAGACGGGCTTGTGATGACCCGCAGAGGTTTTATTAACGGAATCCCGGGATTGGCTCTTTTTGCACGAGCCGCAACCGAGCCGCTGCCGCCCATCGTGATCCGCGTGAACGCGCTGCTCGATCAAGGGGCGCATTCCCGCAAGGGTTTGGGAGCGGGAGAAATTGCTGCTTTCCAGCGGTATCAAGAACGGGCCCGCCGCGAATACGCAATCAGCGGCATCTTCTTCGATGTCCGCGTTGTCGAAGGAGCTTATCTGCGAACGCAAGGATACTCCGAAATCCCCGATAAGTTTCTCGCCCGAAATGTCATCAACCTCTTCGTGACCGACACGCTTGGCTACGACATCGACACGGATCGCACAGGAGGATGCTCCATTGGACCACACGGGGGCGGACCACACGCGGGCGCGCCTTTCTACAAGATCTTCCTCGGCTTGACGGATGCTGGCGAAACGACGCTCAGGCATGAATATGCCCATCACTTCACTTTGGACACGACAAAAGCTTCCACGATCACCGGCAACTTTTGGGCTGATTGCCGGAATGAATATTGGCTCTGGCGCCAGGGCCACGGGGTTCCGATTCTGCCGTTCCGCGCTTGCGTCCACGCAGTGTGGGCCCGCCAATGAGGGAGGAGAGAATGCGTACTTTCGTCGTAGCGAGCCTTTGCATCTTCTGGAGTTGCGCAGTTTGCGGACAATCCGCGCCGGCCTTCGAGACCGTGTCTATCCGGTTCCACCCTCCGGCCGAGGACGCGCCGGTGTTCAAGAACCCGGACGTCAATCCGATTCACATTTCCGGCAACAGGGTCGATTTACAGATGATCGGTCTGAAGGGCTTGATCATGGCCGCTTATAACGTGAAGGAGTATCAAGTTTCAGGTGGACCCGGCTGGGCCTCCGGGCTCGATAGCATGTTCGACGTTGCCGCCAGGGCCGATGCCTCTGCCGCGCCGAGTATGGATCGGGTTCGATGGATGCTCCAGACTCTACTCGGAGAACGGTTTCATTTGAAGCTGGGGCATGAAACGAAGGAACTTCCGGTTTACAACCTGGTGGTCGCGAAACGCGGCCTGAAGTTGAAGACGGCCGCCGGCGATGAGCCGGCCACGCCAGGGATGCGACGAGGCTCCATGGAGCAGCTTGCCGCTTTGTTGTCGCTGCTGCTGGATCGGCCGGTGCTGGACAAGACGGGGCTCGCCGGAATTTACGAATACAGCGATCGCCTGGCGCTTTTGGATATGGGGGCGAAGGATTCTGCAGACGTGGTCGCGACGACGCTCACAGCGATTCAGGAACAGCTTGGCCTGAAAGTGGAAGCGGCCAAAGCCGCGCTGGAGATGCTGACGATCGAGAGCGTGGAGAGGCCTTCGGAGAATTAACGATGATTCGACTCCTGAGTTACATCGCGCTGACTGCGGCAGCGGCGGTTGGCCAGGCTTCGCAGCCGGCGTTTGAGGTTGCGTCTATTCACCAGGAGCAGGGGCATTTCGTCCGGCCAGGGCCCTTCACGGTTTCAAGCCCTCTGATCAGGCTGGAGGGCTACACAATATTCGGGCTGGTCATGGACGCTTACCATTTGCGAGATTATCAGCTCGCGTTTGGAACTGTTCTCCATCCTCGCGCGAGCACCCGGCGAGAGAGTACCGGGCATTGATGAGGCCCGCGCGATGCTGCGGACTCTGCTGGCAGATCGATTCAAGCTTAAAGTACATCGCGAGACCAAAGAAATGCAGGTCTATGCGTTGGTGGCTGGAACGCGCGGATCCAGATTGAACGCGAGTTCGTCGAGCGGCCACTGCTCCGTGCATGCCGCGTTGGCCAGCGGCGGCCGGAACAATGAAGAGGCGTTCTCGAACTGCCCGATGGGGCGGCTTGCCGATCGCCTCACGAACCTGATGGGGGATGGCCCGGTGCTGGATCAGACCGGGCTCACCGGGAACTACGACTTCCGTCTGATCGCCATACCCGAATATAGGAGCCGCAGCTCGTCCGATCTTGCGGACATCTCTCCGAGCGTGGCTGTTCAAAAATTCGGCCTCAAGCTGGTCCCACAAAAAGCTCGAGTCGAAATCCTTGCCGTGGATCACATTGAGAAGCCCGACGAAAACTGAGAGGCGAGGGCGGGTTATCATCAAACTTAACCCGCATGATCCCTGAAACGATCCCCGAAGGTCTCACGTTTGACGATATTTTATTGATGCCGGCCCGCAGCGAGGTGGTTCCCACCCAAACCGATACGCGGACCTGGCTGACGCGAAAAATTGGTTTGAACATTCCCGTGGTCAGCTCCGCCATGGACACGGTCACCGAATCGCACCTGGCGATCGCGCTGGCGCAGCAGGGCGGCATTGGAATTATTCACCGCAACATGCCCATCGACCGGCAGGCGGAAGAAGTGGATCGCGTGAAGCGCTCAGAGAGCGGCATGATCGTCGACCCGGTGACGATCGACCCGGAACAGCGCATCTCCGACGCGCTGGATGTGATGAAGCGCTATCGCATCTCCGGCGTGCCCGTCACGAAGGAAGGCAAGCTGGTGGGCATTCTCACCAATCGCGACCTTCGTTTTGAGACTCGGTACGATCTTCCGATTTCGCAGGTGATGACGAAAGAGAATCTGATCACGGTCGGAGTGGGCACCACGCTGGAGGAAGCTGAAGCGATTCTGCATACGCATCGCGTGGAGAAGCTGCTGGTGGTGGACGACCATTACAACCTGAAGGGGTTGATCACGGTCAAGGACATTCAGAAGAAGTTGAAGTACCCCAATGCAGCCAAAGACGCGCAGGGGCGCTTGCGAGTGGGGGCGGCGCTGGGGTCGTCCGGCGATTTCCTGGAACGCGCCCAGGAATTGGTCGCGATGAAAGTGGACGTACTGGCGGTTGATTCCGCGCATGGCCACAGCAGCAAAGTGATGGACGCGGTTGCGGCGGTGAAGCGGGCTTTTCCTGAAGTACAGCTAATCGCCGGCAATGTTGCGACGTATGAAGGCGCTCGCGATCTGATCGCTTTGGGCGCGGATGGGATCAAGGTCGGGATCGGACCCGGCTCGATTTGCACCACGCGAGTGGTCAGCGGCGCGGGCGTCCCGCAGATCACCGCGATCGCCGAGTGCGCGAAGGCGACGGCGGGCAGTGGCGTGCCTTTGATCGCTGACGGAGGCATCAAGTTCTCGGGCGATGTCACCAAGGCGATCGCGGCGGGCGCGGACACCGTCATGATCGGGAGCTTGTTCGCGGGCACCGAGGAGAGCCCCGGCGAAACCATTCTGTACCAGGGGCGCACGTTCAAAAGCTATCGCGGCATGGGGTCGATGGGCGCGATGGCCGCTGGCTCAGACCGCTATCCGCAAGACACCAGCGGCAAACTGGTGCCGGAAGGCATCGAGGGTCGCGTGCCGTACAAGGGTCTGTTGTCGGATTTGGTGTACCAGTTGGTTGGGGGCCTGCGCGCGGGGATGGGATATTGCGGTTGCGCGACGATTTCAGAACTGCATGAGCGGGCCAAGTTCGTGCGATTGACGGTGGCGGGGCTCCGCGAAAGCCACGTGCATGACGTGATCATTACGAAGGAAGCTCCGAACTATCGGCTCGAGTAGCCGGGCCGGGCTTCAGCTTTGGTGTTTGCGATCAGTTCCCGCACTTTGGGCACGAGATCGCGGGGAGCATTCATGACCGTCTCGGAGGATTCAATGGCAGCCTCGTCCTCCGTGACCGCTTCATCTTCGGTCCGCGCCTCGTAGTAGGCGAGCACACGCTTAGTTCGATTCTCGTCCCATTCACTCGGAAACTTGTTCTTACTCATGGATGCTTTTTCTTCTGCGCCGGCGGCGGGTGGTTTCCCTTCAGTTTTACGCTGTGGATCACGAACACCGAGTCCAGTTTGGGCACAGATGCTGACCTCTTTCACTCGACCCCCGCTGGCTATTTCCAAGCGCCGAGCAATCGGCGCGTCAGGATTAGCGCTCCCAGATGGTAGGCGTTGTGGTCGGCGATGAGGAGCGCTTCTCGCAGGATGGTCTGACCGTCGCCGTGTGGGATTGGTGCGTAGAGGTCCGTTGACGGATCAGCCACCAGGTCGCACATGGCTTTCAGATCGGCCTGGAAAGCTTTCACGCTCTTGCTCCAGGCAGAGGCGCTGGGAGGAGCCGGCTTTTTCGGCCAATAGCCGCCGGGCCATTCCGGCGAGACATGCTTCGGATTACGGCTGAACTGGAGGATATCCCACTGAGCGAGGCGCATATGTTCGATGAGTTCCCACGGAGAATGTTCCGCGCCCTTGGGGGTTTTGCCTCGCAGCGCAACTGGCAGCCCCTTAATCGCCGCGTCGAAACTGGCGTGGGCTCCGCCGCCGTTTAGAAGATAGAGAACATGTTCGCGCACGGATTTATCGCTATCGGTAGACATGAATTCCTTCCTCACTCCGAGATCAAGTTGATTTTGCCGACGCCGCCCTGGAAGTCCACGTGGATGGTCACATTCGACTTGCCCAAGGCGTCGTTGACGTAGCGGCTGCCATCTTTGTGAAGACCCGTGGCGTTCACTTCACCGATTCCACCCGACACTTGCGCGTCGACACCCACTGAGGACGGCAGATGAAGTGTCGCCTCTCCGGCGCCGCCTTGAACGCGAACCTGATAACTTGTTTTCGGAGCTCCGCGCAGGTCCAGATCGAGTTCGCCTGCTCCCTCCTGGACTTCGAGATCGCGCAGAGTCAGGGATCCCAGATTGAGGTGCGCGTCTCCCCCGCCCAAGCTAATCCTGAGTTCCATCGGCACCTGCTGATTGAGGCGGACATCCCACTCCTTCGTGGTGTGAGTCAGCGTCGAACTGGTCGTTCCCGACTGCTTGATCGTGAGGCTGCCATTCCCGCCGGAACTGCTGTAGTGGACCTCCGGCTTCGAGGCGGCCGAACCATAGCTGAAGTCCGCGGCCGCGAGTTTATCGGTCCCGCCGGCGACCTTCATCGTCCCCCCGCCCAGGTCGAGATTGACCCGGACTAATTCTGAATTATCGCGGTCAAACGGACTGCGACTCGTGCTGATCCGGCCCGCTGGATTGGATCACGCAGCCTGTCAGGCAAAATGCTGCGAGCAACAGAAGCACCCATCTTCTGTTCATTGAATTCTCCTATATAGGAAATCCGAAAAGCTTTTGAGGATTATATACCAGGATGCGTTTCAAATGATCGATGTTCTTGCCTGCGATCTCCCAGATCCACTGATTGAGTAATTTGCCGTCATTGGGCATCTGCCCCTCTTTCATGTTGGGATGCGGCCAATCCGTGCCGGTGATCACGCGGTGTGGGAACTCGGCGTCGAGCGCTTTGGCGAACGGAAGCACCTTGGCCCAGTCTTCCGGCTTGTTCGATCCTGTCAGGCGTTCGGGGCAGGTCAGCTTGGCCCAGCAATCTTGCTTGTCGCGAAAGAGCTGGAGATAGCGCTGGAATTCGGGATCGGTCACGCCGCTCGAAATCACGGGCACGGCCATGTGATCGAAAACAAACGGGATCGGAATTGTTTTGATGTGGGATTCCAGATCCTTCAGGTCGGCGGCTTCGCAATACAGATCGATATGCCAGTTGTTCTTGAACTGGCCGGAATCTTTCAGCCGCTTCAGGCGATTCGCCATGGTCACCATTTCCTCCGGCGGTGGAGGGTTGGTGAGGCGCTTCACATAGCTGTAGCGGATGCCTCGGACACCGGCTTTATCGAGCTCAACGAGCTCTTCGTCCGAAATTGTTTTTTCGACGAAGGCAACACCCAAAGCCCGGCCCTTCGATTTCTTCAGAGCATTGAGCATGTAGGCGTTGTCGGTGCCATGGCAGGTAGCCGCGACGATGACCTCGCCCGAAAAGCCGAGATGATTGTCCAATTCCTCAAGCTTCCTCCACGGAGCGAATGCCGGATCGTATTTCCGATCGTCCGACCAGCGAAACGGGGTCATGCCGTTGCTGTTCACGTGGCAATGGGTGTTGATGGCTCCGGGCGGCATTGGGAAAGCCGGCGGATCCGGGTTAGGGTCGGGTTCGATATTCTTCGCGAGAGGCTTGGATTTCTTGCGAGGCTTGTCGTTATAGTGATGGCGGTTGACCTCGCGAGTTTCGGAGACCATGGTGTACTCGCGGCCCTCTTCCATTTTGTATTTTTCGGAAAGATGGTTGACGATGATGTCTTCGAGATCGAGGCCCAGGTCCTTGCGCAGCCGGTCCCCGAGAGGGCCTTTGCGATCGGGCTTGTCGCCCAGCGCGAAGTTGACGGAGCAGCGTTTGCTGGGCCCCTCTTCATCGCCGACGATGCAGAAAGCCCAGGGCGCGAGCGTTGTGGCGACACGATTTCGCAGAACCGTATTCTTGGGTTCTTCTGTTACGGGGTCTAAGGATTGATGGCCTTTGAGTAGGGCGTGCAGCTTCCTAAGAAGCTCGCCATCATTTTCCAGAAAGATGCTTTCGAGTTCCTTCGAACACTTCACTTCAAGATTGGGCATGAACTTGTCAGTTTAACGCCAGTACCTCGTCGGGAGTGCGGGTGCCCCGGCGCTTGCGTGGGCGCATGTGGCCTTGGAACTTCTCCATATAGAGATAGATTACAGGCGTGATGTATAGCGTCAACAATTGCGAGACGACCAAGCCGCCCACCACCGCTAGACCAAGGGTCTGGCGCGCATCGCCACCCTCGCCGTAGCCGAGCGCGATGGGCAGAGTTCCGAACAACGCGGCCATGGTGGTCATCATGATGGGGCGGAAACGCATCAGGCAGCCGGAGTAGATGGCTTCGCGAGGATCTTTGCCTTCGACGCGCTGGGCTTCAAGAGCGAAGTCGATCATCATGATCGCGTTCTTCTTCACTACGCCCATGAGCATGATCAAGCCGACGAACGCGTATAAATCCAGTTCGCGGTGGAAGATCGCCAGCGTCAGCAAAGCTCCGAAGAGCGCGGAGGGAAGGCCTGACAGAATCGTGATCGGATGAATGAAGCTTTCGTAGAGAATACCCAGAATGATATAAATTACGAGAATCGCGACGATCAGCAGAATAGACAGCCCCCGGAAGGAGCGTTCGAATTCCTTCACCGTACCTTGATATCCGACGCTCAGCGTCTGTGGCATGTGCATATCCGCGACGACGGCGTTCAGTTTATCGGCCGCTTGGCCCAGCGAAACTCCGGGTGCGAGGTTGAACGAGACGGTGACCGACGGGAGTTGGCCGAAATGATTCACCGACAGAGGCCCCACTCCGCGCGAGCTCTTGACCAGCGTATCGAGAGGCACCAATGGCCCGGACGAAGAGCGCACATACAGTTTCGATAACGCGTTGGGGTTGCGTTGGAACTCCGGTGCAATTTCGACGATGACGGCGTATTGATTGGCTGGGGTGAAGATGGTCGAGACCTGGCGCGTTCCGTAGGCGCTGTAGAGCGCGTCTTGAATCTGCTCGGCTGATACGCCGAGCGAAAGGGCACGGTCGCGATCGATATCCAGGCTGATCTGCGGGCTCTGGATTTGCAGGTCGCTGGTGACGTCGAGGAATCCTGGCAGGCCGCGCATCTTTCCGAGGAGGCGCGGAACCCAATCGTAAATCTCCTGCAAATTCGCGCTCTGCAGCGTCATTTGGTAGGCGCTGTTGGTGTTCTGGCCGTTGATGGTGATGGGCGGCGGGTTCTGCATAAACACCATCACGCCGGGGACGGCCGACAGGCTGCCGCGCAGCTCCATCATTACCTGGTCCACGTTCAGCTTGCGCTCCGGACGAGGCTTCATCATCGCGAACAAGAAGCCCTGATTGCTGTCGCCGGCGAAGGCGCCGATCTGCTCGACGTTGGGATCGTGCTCCAGAATATCGGCGACGGCGCGCTGATGCTTGGCCATGGACTCGAAGGAGATGTCCTGGCTGGCGAGAGTCGCGCCCTGGATGAAGCCGGTGTCCTGGCTGGGAATGAAGCCGGTGGGCATGGTGAGGAATAGATACAACGTGCCGCCCAGCATTGCGAAAGCGAATAGAACGGTAATGAAGGGGTGACGCAGGACGCGTTGCAGAGTGACGTCGTAGGCTCGCGTGATGCCGTTGAAGCCGGCTTCCAGGCCGCGATATAAACGGCCGTGGCGCTCAGAGGGTTCGTATTTAAGGAAACGGCTCCCCAGCATGGGAGTCAACGTCAGGGAGACGAATCCGGAGATCAGAATCGCGACGGTGATGGTCACGGAAAATTCATGCAGAAGGCGGCCAACGATTCCGCCCATGAACAATACGGGAATGAAAACGGCCACCAGCGAGATGGTCATGGAAACGATGGTGAAACCGATTTCCTTCGACGCCAGCATGGCCGCCTCCATGCGCGGCTTACCCATTTCGCGATAGCGCACGATGTTTTCGAGCATCACGATGGCGTCGTCGACCACGAAGCCGACCGACAAGGTCAGGGCCATCAGCGAAAGAATGTTGAGGCTGTAGCCCAGCAGGTACATCACGGCGAAAGTGCCGACGATGGAAAGCGGAACGGCCACACCGGGGATGATGGTGGCTGAGAGATTTCGCAGGAAGAGGAAAATGACCATCACCACCAGGCAAATGGTCAGCACCAGGGTCAGCTTGACGTCGTTAATGGAGCGATCAATGGGCGCGGACGCGTCGAAGATGATGGACAGATTCAACGCGGGAGGAATCTCCAGACGGAACGCAGGGAGCAGCGCCCTTATGCCGCGAACCACATCCACAGTGTTGGTGCCGGGCTGGCGGCGAATGGCCAGAATCACTCCGCGGTTGTCGCCGATCCAGGCGACCGACTTATCGGTCTCGACGCTATCCAGGACCTGGGCGACATCCTGCAAGCGCACCGGATTGTTATCGCGATACGCCACGATGATGGATTTGTAGGCGGCGGCATCGGTCAACTGACCTCGCGATTGCACGGTGAAGGCTTGCTTGGGGCCGTACAATTTGCCGGTGGGCAGATTCACGTTGTTCTGCTGCACGGCGCGCATCACATCGTCGATGCCGATGTTCCGCGAGGCTAGCTCATCTGGGTTCACCTGCACACGCACCGCGTATTTCTGCGAGCCATAGACGAAGACCTGCGATACGCCGGCGACCATGGAGATGCGTTGGGCGAGAAGATTTTCAGCGTACTCGTCGACGGTGTAGAGCGGCAGAGTCGGCGACGTCAGCGCCAGGTACAAAACCGGATTGTCGGAGGGATTCACCTTGCCATAGGAAGGCGGCCGCGGCATTTCGGCGGGAAGCTGGCCTTGGGCCTTGGCGATGGCCGCCTGCACGTCCTGCGCAGCGGCGTCAATATTGCGGTCCAGATCGAATTGAAGCGTAATGGTGGTGCTGGCCTGAGTGTTACTGGAGCTCATTGAGGAGACTCCGGCGATCGATGAGAATTGCTTTTCAAGCGGAGTGGCCACGGCTGACGCCATGGTCTCCGGATCCGCACCGGGCAAGCCCGCGCTGACTTGGATGGTCGGGTAATCCACGCTGGGCAGCGCGGCCACGGGCAGAGCTCGATAGCCGACGGTGCCGAACAGCACAATGGCCAGCATGACCAGCGCGGTCATCACCGGACGCTCAATAAAAAGTCGCGAAAAATGCATACGCTACAGCGTGCGCGAATCCACCTTGGATGCGGCTACGGGTTGAATATGCGCGCCCGGATAAAGGCGCAGTTGACCGTCGGTCACCACCGTCTCACCGGCCGCGAGCCCGGACTCGATCACCACTTGATTGCCATGGATGGCTCCTGCCTTCACGTTGCGGGGCTCCACGGTCTGGTCCGGTTTCACTACGTACACCATCTGCCCCTGCTGGCCCGGCTGCACAGCCTCCGATGGCACAACAATGGCGCGAGCCTGCGTGGCTAGAGTCAGCGATACATTGACAAACTGCCCGGGCCACAGCGCGCGCTTGGAATTGTCGAAGGTGGCTTTCAGCTTGATCGTGCCGGTGGTGGAATCTACCGTGTTGTCGATCACGCTCAGCTCGCCACGGACCGGCGTCGGATTCTGGGTGTCTTTGGGAGTCGCCAGCACAGCCAGCTTGCGACCGGCGCTGGAGCGCTGGACCGAGGCCAAATTCTCCTCCGGCACGCCGAAACTGACCCAGATCGGGTCCAGCTTGTTGATCACCACCAGGTTGGTTGTGTTGGCGCTGATAATGTTGCCTTCGTGCACCAGCAGATTGCCGGCGCGTCCGGTCACACGGGAGCGAATCTGGCAATAGGTCAGGTCCAGCTTGGCGCGGTCGATGGCGGAATGGTCGCTGTCGATGGAGGCCCGGTAGCTTTCGATGGCAGCCTGATCTGCGTTGATGGCGGCGCGGTTGGAGTCAAAGGCGGCTCGCGATTGCTCGTCCTGGGTATGGGAAACGATGCCTTCCTTGGCGAGCTGGGTGTTGCGCGATGCGTCGGCCTCGAGACTATGGGTCTGCGCGACGTCCTTTTCGCGATTGGCTTCGGCCTGATGGAGATTGGCGGTGTCGCGATTGAGGGCGGCCTCGGCCTGGCGCAGAGTTTCCTGGTAAGGGCGGGCATCGATTTCGAATAAGAGATCGCCTTCCTTCACGTCGGTGCCTTCCGCGAACGCAACCTTGACGAGTTCGCCCGAGATTTGCGATTTAACCTGAATCACGTCCGAGGATTCCACCGTGCCGACCGCTTGGACTTCGGTGGGAACGGACTGCTCGGCGGCCACGGAGATGCTTACGGGAGTCGGCGGAGGCGGACCGGCGCTCTGGGTTTTCTGGGTCTCGCAGCCGGCGAGCAAAATCGACACGCTCAGTGCCAGGATTCGAAATGGAAGAAGTCGCTCAGACATGTGGAACAACGGTCGTCGAGGGCCTAAACTCCAAATTAACACAGCGGCGGCGGGTTTCCGCGCGACCTTCGTCGGTGGTTTCAGAAGTTCATTAATGTACTTGGAAGAAACCGCTCCCTTTGGTCACGGCTCGGTGAGCAGCGTTTTTCCGACCCGCGAGGGGAGGGAGCGGTTTCGCGAAATACGAGATGGTATTTGCGAGAACGGTGAATTTTAGTTCGCCAGGCGGGCGATTTCAACGAAGCTGATAGGGGTTGGCGGCCGGGGGTACCGGGTCTGGAACTTTGGGAGGGTCAATCATGGCCGCGCCTTCGAGCCCCGTTCCGGTCGTGTTGTTCACGCCAATCATCGGACCGGTCACGCCCGTCACTTTGATGTCCCGGATCTCGGCGTTCCGGATGTTGGCCATCGTAATTCCCTTGACACAGTTCCCGGTCACATTGGTCAGCGAGAATCCCTCCAGAGGCTTGCGCGGATGAACTCCGGTGGCGTCCGCAAGCTGAGGACAATCCTTGACGCGGACGTTTGAAAACTTGAAGTTCCTGAGGGTGGGAATGCCTTCGTCGCCGGGCACGGGCACCTCATCCTGAATGCCGCTGCTTAAAGCGTTGATGCGGAGGAAGCCGCCGGTGGTCCCGGAGACGTCCAGATCGCTGGCGGAGATATCTTCGATAAAGGCCCCTCGGCCGGCGCGAGTCTTTATATAGATGGCGAACGTCTGCGCCCGCGTGAACTTGCAGCGTTCGATGCGGACGTTGCGGATTCCGCCGGAGGTCTCGCTGCCGATGCCGATGCAGGCGAAGATGGAATCGGCCAGGGTGCAGTTGGTGATCGAAACGTCTTCCGTGGTCTGGAGGAGAGCATAGGCTTCCGCGCCGCGGCCGGACTTAATAGCAATGCAGTCGTCACCGGTGGAGATGTCGCAGCCGTCGATGCGCACGCGTTTGCAGGAATCGATGTCGATGCCGTCGCCGTTGCCTCCGGTGCTGCGAATGGTGAGGTTGGAGCAGACCACGTCTTCGCAATCCGTGGGATGGATGGACCACATCAGGCGATAGTCGGTGGAGAAATCCTCGAAGCGGACGCCCTTGCAGGCGATGGGCTCAATCAGCGCGGGATGCCGCAGAGGATTCTGAGCATTGGGACGCCCGCCCAGCGCGGGATTGCCCACGATTTTGCCCGGTCCCGCGACGCCGATGTTGTTCGCGCCGATCGCGTAGATCAGTCCAGTGCGGCCTTGAATCCATTTCCCTTCCCAGCGGACTTGCGTTACGGGGTAATCGGCGAAGTCGGGTGTGCCCATGATGTTGGCGTCTTTCTCCAACCGGAGAATGGTGTTGGATCGAAGCGCGAGCGCACCAGTGAGATAGTTGCCCGCGGGAACCAGCACTTCGCCGCCGCCCAAAACAGCGCATCGGTCGAGCCCCTGTTGGATCGCGACTGTGTCCTTGCTTGCGCCATCGCCCTTGGCTCCGAAATCGCGCACATTCAGCGTGATTTTCGGCTTCGAACGTTGGGCAGTTTCCTGGGCGAAACTGCGAGGGATCAGCGCGAGTCCGGCCGGGGCAGCGGCCGCCTTCAGGAAGAGTCTGCGGGCCAAACGCTTGTGTGGCATCGCTTGCGATTTTCTCACACCTTCCAGTAATGTATACTTGCCCCCTAGAGGACGTAATCTTCATGCAGGCACTCAGGCGCAGCGTTGGAACCTTCCTCGTGCCGGGTCTATTGGTTAGCTCGATCGCTGGTTCGGCCGCCGATCAACAGTCCTTCACAACGTGGACCCAGTATTTGGGCAGTTCCGACTCCGCGCAATATTCGTCGCTGAAACAGATCACCAAAGCCAACGTAAAACAGCTCGAAATGGTGTGGAGTTATCCCACCGGAACGGGAACATTTCTATTCGGCCCTATCGTGGTCGACGGCGTAATGTTCGTTCTTAAAGCCGGCACGCCGCCGCCCGCCGCCCAACCTGGAGCCAGGGCACCGCAGGGCGGCACGGTCATCGCGGCGCTGGACGCCGCCACCGGTAAAGAAATCTGGGCTCATCCCAACATTGGAGCTGTGGGAACGCGCGGCATGAATTATTGGGAGAGCAAGGACCGCAGCGACCGTCGACTGCTCTATATGAACGCCGGATTCCTGACCGCGATCGACGCGCGCACCGGCCAGACCATCAATAGCTTCGGCGACAACGGCCGCACCGATATCCGAACGGGTCTGGACCGCGAGGTCGCCCGGCCGTTGCAGACAAACAACCCGGGACGCATTTTCGAGAACCTGATCATCATGCCGTTACCGGCTGGGGGCGCGAGCTATGACGCCTCGCCCGCTGATATCCATGCCTACGACGTGCGCACAGGCAAGCTGATGTGGGTGTTTCACGTGATTCCGCATCCTGGCGAGTTCGGCTACGACACTTGGCCGCCGGATGCCTGGAAAACCGCCGGCGGCGTTCACAACTGGAATGAGATGACGTTGGATGAGAAGCGCGGCATCGCGTACATTCCTTTGGGAACGGCCCGTTACGATTTCTACGGCGCGAATCGGAAGGGCAACGACCTGTTCGCGAATTCGCTGCTGGCTTTGGATGCGCGCACCGGCAAGCGGCTGTGGCACTTCCAGATGGTGCACCACGATCTGTGGGACTACGATCTGCCCGCCGCCCCTAAGCTCCTGACCGTCAGACATAACGGCAGGAATGTGGACGCCATCGCGCAGCCGACCAAGTTCGGTTTCCTGTACGTGTTCGACCGCATCACGGGTGAGCCGCTGTGGCCCATTGAAGAACGGCCGGTGCCCCAATCCGACGTTCCAGGCGAGTGGAGTTCCGCAACCCAGCCGTTTCCAACCAAGCCTCCGCCGTTTGCGCGCCAGTCTTTCACGGAGAAGGACGTCAACCCCTACGCGACCGAGGCCGAGCAGGCAGCGATCCGTGAGTTGCTCAAGAATTCGCGCAACGAAGGCTTATTTACGCCGCCCAGCTTGCGCGGAACCATCTCGGCTCCGGGGCACAACGGCGGAGCCAATTGGGGCGGCTCGGCGGTGGACCCGTCGAGGGGGTTCCTGTATATCGTTTCGAGAGAGCATCCCACGCTCGACAAACTCCAGCTTCCCGGTCAAGGCCGCGGGGGGGCCAAAGCAGGCGGAAAGGGCGGCCCTCCTGCCGCGCCTGCACCATCAGGGCCGGTTGACGACAGCTTCATTCACTACAACGCGCCGATCAACTTCATCAACCAGAGCTATGGGCTTTCCGCGATGGGTCCGCCGTGGTCGAACCTGACGGCCTACGATCTCAACACCGGGACCATCAAATGGCAGGTTCCAAACGGCGGGGTTCTGGCTCTTGAACTTCAAGGCCACAACGACACCGGTGCGCGCAACCCCAGAGGAGGCCCTGTGGTGACGGCCGGCGGCCTGATCTTCGTCTCCACTGCATCGGATCGCAAAGTTCGGGCGTTCGACCAGGATACCGGCAAGGTGCTTTGGGAAAAGGATCTGCCCAACGGCTCCGACGGCATTCCTGCCGTGTACGAAGCCGGCGGGCGGGAATACATCGCATTCTGCGTGGCTGCCGGCGACGGCTATCTTGCGCCGCGTGGTAATCAGACGATTCCGCCGCCAGGACCGGGATCTTATATGGTATTCGCCTTGCCGAAAAAGTGATCCCTGCTCCTGACTTCCTGTATGGCACGGCCTGGAAGGAAGACCGCACTGCGGCGCTCACGGAGCTTGCGATCCTGACAGGATTCCGGGGCATCGACACCGCTAACCAGCGGCGTCACTACTTCGAGGCCGGGGTCGGCGAGGGACTGGCTGCGGTTTATCGCGCGGGCTTGGTCACGCGTTCGGACCTTTTTCTTCAAACGAAATTCACATATCAGGCTGGCCAGGATCACCGGTTGCCCTACGATCCGGAGGCGGATCTATCAACGCAGGTGGCGCAGTCGATGGCCAGTTCGCTCGAACATCTGGGGACGGAGTACGTCGATAGCTATGTTCTACATGGGCCCGTTTCCGGACACGGTTGGAGCGAAGAAGACTCCGAGGTCTGGACCGCGATGGTGCGGGAGCGCGCAGCAGGACGCACTCGAATGTTGGGTGTCAGCAACGTTTCCATCGCGCATCTGGAGCAGATGGCAGACATCGGCTACCTGGAAATGCCGGCGTTCGTGCAGAACCGCTGCTTCGCACGTGCAGGCTGGGATCGAGAAATCCGGGCGTTTTGCAGCGAGCGGAAAATCGTCTACCAGGGCTTCTCGCTGCTTACCGCGAATGTGAATGTGCTGGGCCATCCTCAGATCGCAAGGATGATCGCGAGCATCGCCCAGCGCCAACGAGCCACGACGGCGCAGATTGTTTTCCGCTTCGCGCAAGCGGTCGGGATGCTGCCGTTGACCGGCACGACGAATGCGGAGCACATGGCCCAGGATCTCGCGTGCCGCAGTCTTACGCTGATGCAGGATGAGGTGCGGGCGATTGAGACGATGGCGGGCTAGGGTCACTCGCACACCGTGAGCTTCACGTTGGGATCGGGCCTAACGACGCAGTTCCCGTTGGGACACGGCGTAAGCTCGAAGGGATAGATCGATTCCAAGCCACCCGCAACGTTAAACCTTCCTCCGATTGAAAGAAACCCGGCCCGCTCGACGCTCAATGTATATGGGCCGGGGCGGAGATTTTCAAAAACAAAGGCGCCCCCGGAGTCGGTCATCGCAACTTTCCCCTCACCCCTGCATTCACCTAGCCAGCATTCCAATAACACCCGCGCTCCAACAATCGGTCCCTGATCGCCCTTCACACTCCCGCCGAATCCCCCGAGAGATGGGCCAGCGAGCGGAAAACGGCTCTCATCGGGATCGACTTCGGGGGCAGGAAAGCAGTCGCCTGCCGGTGCCATGCTAAGTCTGATCGGCGGCAATATCTTTTGCTCGCCAGCGCGAAGGTCTAGCGTTATGTTTGCTCCGTAAAAAGCCAGCCTGCGCATGCCCAGAGTGTATCTGCCGACCTCCAAGCCCGAGAAGCGGAAAAACCCTTGCGCGTCCACGCTGGTTTGGGAAACCGCGCCGCTTGCGGACTTGAGGACTACGGATCCACCTTCGAGCGCACCGTTAGAGAATTGCAGCGTTCCGGAGACACTCGACGTGCCGTCCTGCGCATGTAATAGGATCGTCGAGCACGCGAAAAGGATGGCAACACCGCCGCGTTGAACCGCCGTTTCAAGCCGCACTCTACTTCACACCGGATCGCTGCCGAGCCGGGAGAAACTCATCTCCCGCGCGCCAGGTGGGAAGCTGCGGCGTGTTCGCGACATTGATGGCGATCAGCATGCCGAAGCGGCAATACTCTTCCATTCCTGAGAAATCCCAATCGTCATCGTATTTATCAGCGGGCTGGTGATAGCGATGATCATTGAAATCGGCGAAGAGTTTATCGCCCGTCCCCCGGGGCTTACCCAGCAGGTCGTGCCCTCCGTCGATCGAGAACGAAGGAATGCCCACGCGGGCAAACGAAAAGTGATCGGAGCGGTAATACTCGCCGGCCTCGGGCCGCGGATCGGGCGCGATGGTAAGATTGAAGCGCTTCGCGGCTTCCTCAACAATCGGGTAGATTGTTGTCCGCTCCGCTCCGTTCAGCACCACGTCGCGAGTCCTGCCCCAAGGCTGAAAGGCATCGTAGTTCAAGGCCAGCGCGATCTTGCCGGCAGGGATGGGCGGATGATCTCCAAAGTATCGCGATCCCAGTAGCCCTGCCTCTTCCGACGTCGCGGCCACGAAGATGGCAGAACGCCGAGGCTTCTCCGGCAGCGCGGCCCAGGCTCGCGCGATCTCCAGCAGCATCCCGCAGCCGGTGGCGTTGTCCACGGCGCCGTGATAAATCGAGTCACCGTCAACTGGATCGCCGATCCCCAGATGATCCCAGTGGGCGTTGAACACGACGGCCTCGGATCTCAGTTGCGGGCCGCTGCCTTCGATCTGCGCCACCACGTTACGGGTTTCGATCTCCCGGATTTTCGCGGGTGCGCTTCCGCGCAGGCGGAACGGCAAATTGGCGGCGCGGAAATTTCGGGAATCAGCGGTCCTCAACATCTGATCCACGTTTCGGCCCGCCGCTTCGAGGAGTTTTTCGCCCGCTTCCCTGGTCACCCATCCGGCAAAGGCTAGGTCGTGCGCACCCGCGGGAAGCCGCACCTGCTGATCCTCGCGGCCCCACGAGGAGCGCACTACGTCCCAACCGTAGCTGGCTGTCGGGGTGGTGTGAATGATGATTGCGCCGATCGCGCCGTGACGCGCGGCTTCTTCGAATTTGTAGGTCCAGCGCCCGTAGTAGGTGAGCGCGCGGCCGGCGAAGAATCTGGGATCGTCCGAAGGCGGCTCATTCGTGAACAGCACCACGACTTTGCCCTTCGCGTCGATGCCCTTGTAGTCGTCCCACTGGTATTCCGGCGCGACAATGCCGTGACCTACAAACACTGCCGGCGCGTCGAACGTGACATCGGGCTTTTGCTGAAGCGTGACCCCGACGAAATCGTCGAGCCACTGGAAGCCCACCGTCGTTTTGCCGTTGTTCGAGACGAGGGAAAGCTGCGAGGACGGCTGCGGCTCGACGCCCAGCAGTGAAACCTTTTGGAAATAGGTCCCGTTGTCGCCGAAAGGCCTGGCGCCGATCAGCGCGAACTGCGCCGCGATATATTCGCTTGCGATTTCGCCCCCGCGCGCGCCCACTCCGCGGCCTTCCAGCAGATCGCTTGAAAGGAATTTCACATGCGCGCGGATGCGGTCGCCGGAGACTTCGGTCATCTGGGCGGAAAGAGTAGCAGCCATCGCAACCAGAAATAGCATACGCCGCATGCCTCTATAATGTCATAAATGGCCGTTTCGCCCCGCCTTTCTACGACATGCCGCACAGCTTCGAAATTGCTCATCTGAATATTCAGGATGTGCAAGTAGTGGTGGTCTTTGTGGAGGCGGCTTCCGATGCCTCGCGCCACTATGCTGCGTTTCAGAATGCGGCCGCGCGGGCTGGCCTGGATGGCAATATCGTGGCGGTGTGGCCGGATGAATTCGGCCGGACCAGATTCCTGGCTCCGCCGGAGCAGCACGCGTTCTTTCAGGTGGTGGACTACGATCAGCTCCGCGCCCAGATCAACGGAACGCTGGAACCTGCTTGCGAAGTTTAGCCCAGGCTTTTGGGCCGGCCCTCCGATCAACTCGCCGCGTGTTTGCGTCGACGCCGACAGGTTGCGATAGAATCAGGCTGATAAAACATGCGGCCTGCCTTGCTCATCGCTGTTGCGACGGTGGCGCTCCTCGCGGCTCTGACGGCGGGACATCTTACCCAAAAAGCGGAAGCGGGCACTGGTCCCATTCCGCTCAATTGCAATCGAGCTTGTCTGGAAAATTTGATGGATCAGTATCTGGCTGCGGTGGTGGCCCACGATCCGAAGCGGCTCCCGCTGTCTGCAGACGTAAAGTACACCGAAAACGATCAGGCGATGGATGTCGGCGACGGCTTCTGGAAAACGGCGGAAGGGCTCGGCAATTACAAACATTATTTCGCCGACCCGGAGTTCGGCCAGGTCGTCTTCATGGGAACCATGCGGGAAGCCGGAGCGCCACTATTGATGAGCCTGCGCCTGCGCGTCGAACTTGGCCGCATCACCGAAATCGAGGGGATCTATTACAGACCGGGAGGCGGCGGGCCGCAAGGCATTGCCGATATGGATAAGCCCGGCTACAAGCCTGAGGACATCTGGTTCAAGTCGATCCCTCCGGAGCAACGGCCGACCCGTCAGGAGATGATCGCGGGGGCCGACGGGTACTTCGCCGGCCTCCAGAAGAACGATGGCAAGGGGATCAACGGAACCGGAACCTACCCGTTCACGAACGATTGCCATCGCATCGAAAATGGAGCGCCGACCACCAATTTTCCGCGTCCGCCCAACGAGCCTCCGGGGACAATCAACGCGTTCGCGATGGATTGCCTGGCGCAGTTCAAGTTGGGCTACTACTTCGTAGTCCAGGATATCCACCATCGGCGCTACCCGTTGGTGGATATGGAGCGCGGCGTGGTCTGGTCGCATGCTGTCTTCGATCAAGGCACGGTGAACAAGGGTACGCTCTCGGATGGCCGCGAGTATACCTTCAAGGGATTCAACCGCCCTTCCAGCATCTTCGCGTGGGAATGATCGGGCCGTGCCTTATCATCTGAACTCGCCCTGGCCTGGAAGCCTAAGCGGGAACTAACGGCCGGGAGTGCGAAAACACCCGGAATTATGGCGCTGGACGTACAAATTCCCGTCATACGCGGCGCGGGCATCTGTAATCTACTGATAAGAAACAAGGTGGCGTGGCCACCGAATTGCTTGCTTCAGCACAGAGGCGAGCATATGACTACATCATCCGAAATTCTCGACGGCAGCGTGGATCTCAGCAGTCTGCAACCCGGTTCGTCGATCGATGTAGAGACCAGGGGCCATCACTATTGCATTGAGTACGTCAACGGCGAGACCCGCATTTCCGGCCATCCGGAATACTGTCCCGATCCAATCCCGGTGCACCTGCAAGGTTCGCTCGATCAACAAGGCCGCTTGGACGTGGGGGTAATCGAGCCCGGAATGCGCCTGATGTTTTTCGTGAACGAGCGCCCCGTGATCACTTCCAGGATCGTCCACGTTCAGGTGGACCACCCCAAGGCCAATTGAAGTTTACGGGTGTAGAGTGATTTTTTGTACTCGCCAGTTGCCGATCTCGCCGACGTAGAGATCGTTCTCACTGCGACAGTCAAGCGCGTTGACGGCGCCGAACTCTTTCGGCAGTTTTCCGGCTTTACCGAAATGGCCGAGGACCTTCCCGTCCAGATCGACTTTGTAGATCTCGCCATCGACATCAATGTCATTTACCGGGTTTGAATTTGAGGTGTAGAGGTATTGATGCGATCCAGGCGTGATGCAGATCGCGGCCGGTGCGCCGACGTTGACGATCTGTCTCTTGAACGTGCCATCCCCATCAAAAACTTGAATTCGTTTATTGCCGCTGTCGGCGACGTACACATTGCCTTGCGCATCGATAGCGATGCTATGAGGAGTGTCGAACTGGCCCGGCTCGCTTCCTCTCGATCCCCAGGACTTGATGAACTTCCCGTGTTTGTCGAACTTGGCGATCCGGGCGTTGCCATAGCCGTCGGCGATATAGATATTTCCCGCGGCGTCCCAGGCCACGTCGGTCGGACGTTGGAAGACGTCGCTCTGCTGGCCTGCGCCGGGAAGTCCGCCACGGCCTCGGCCGGCTGCGGCTCCTCCCCGGGCGCCGGCAGCCGGAGTGGGCGGAGTCGGCGGCGCAGCGGGAACCCGCTCGGACTCCGCCTTTCTGCCCAGCATCAATTGAATTTGCCCATTGGGATCGAATTTGATCACCATGCTGGCCATTTGATCCACGATCCAAACGTTATCCTGCGGATCCACTCGCACCTGTTGAGCGACCAGCATGGCGTACGATTGCTGTCCGATCTCGCGAACGAATTTCCCGGTTTTATCGAACTGGAACAGCCGTGAGCCTCCATGCGCGAACGGGCGCGAAGTGCCCAGGGAAATGGTGGGATGGCCGGTGCGGGTGTAGACGAAGATATCGCCCTTGGAGTTGGTCGCAACTCCGGCCGCCTCACCCAGGTAGATGTTGTCGGGAAGTTTCAGCGTATCGACGGAAGAATCGAAACGGATCTCCGGGGCAGATGACTGGGCACCCGCCGGGAGTCCAGCGAGGACCATCGCGGTCAGTGAAATTCGCAAGAAGCTTTTCATGGCGATCCTTTCTACTTGCCGGGCTGCTTCAGCAGGAGTTTCTGCACGCGCCAGGATTCGATCTCCGCGACAATGATCTGATTCGGGTTGCGGCAATCCATCATGTGAACTACCTGGAAACCACCCAGTTCCTTGCCGGCATGGCCGAACCGGCCGAGGATGGTCCCGTCCAATTCCATCTTGTAAATCTCACCCGTCACATCCCATGTCCCCGGGCCGTTGCCGTTAGGGTTTGAATTCGAAGTGAACAGATATTGGTGCGGGCCCGGCGAGATGCACACCGTCCAGGAATCGCCGATATTGTCGTAGATGGCCTTGCGCACCAGGTTGTTGTCGAACACCTGGATGCGGTGGTTGGCGCGGTCGGCGACATATACGTTGCCCTGCAGATCCACCGCGACCGAGTGCGGGGTGTTGAACTGGTCCGGCTGCGATCCCGGTTTTTCGCTGCCCACCTGCTTCAGGAACCTGCCGTTCTTGTCGTACTTCACAACTCTGTGATTGGTGTATCCGTCGGACACGAAGATGTCGCCCTGTGGGTCCCATGCGACATCTGTCGGCCGGGCCAGCGTGTACTTTTCGGCGGGCGGCGTAGGGCCATTGGACGTCGCGACGGCGCCGGCAACAACCTCCGGCCGGTGGCCCAGCACCATCACGATCTTTCCGGCGGGGTTGAACTTGATGACCAGGTTGGTGCCCTCGTCGACCACCCAGATGTTGTTCTGCGGATCGACGCGGACGGAATGCGCGAACTCGAAACCGTAGTTGCCCTCGCCGATTTCGCGGACCCATGCGCCGTTCTGGTCAAATTCAAAGAGCCGCGTGTTGGCGCTGCGGGTGAAGACGAAAATGTGTCCTTTGGAGTTGGTCGCGACGCCCATGGCTTCACCCATATACGTTCCCGCGGGGAGCTTCAGGAAGTTGGGGACCGAGTCATAAGCGATTTCGGGAACGTTCTGCGCTTTGGCCTTGGTTTGCGCAAACGCAGGACTGGCGAGCAGCAGCGCCGCAATGACCAGGTGCGACGGTAGACGATACGGCTTCATGAGGAGCCTCCCAGATTTCGGACGAATAACAATCTATCACGGCACGGTCTTTCACGGCAGCCTTCGTTTTCTGAGACGATCTTTATGTGACGATCATCCCTTCGCCGGCCGGCATCCAATAACCGCCATGCCCGATGCCGCGAAACAATCCGTCGAGCTCTCCGAAGATCAGATCCAACTGATCGCCAGAGCGCTCGCCGACCGGCGGCGCTACGAAATCCTGAAAAGAATCGCTACCCGCAACGGCGCAACTCCCTGCAGCGACATGCGTGAATGTTTCGACATCACCCCCGCCACGCTATCGCACCATATGAAGGAGCTCGAGACCGCCGGACTTGTGCGCTCGGAAAAGGAGGGCAAATTCGTCCTCTACTTTCCGCAGACCCGGGTCCTATATGCTTACCTCGACCGTCTGAAGTCGGACCTTTCGTAGGCTGACCTGTATCAGCGAGTCCGATAGCAGGCGCCCAATGGCCTCCCGCCTGTGGGGCCCACCCCGCAACTGCCCACATGTTTTTCATCACCCTTGGTGGGCCGCAGGCCCAGGAAACACTCCCTCTGTCCGCGGCCCTTAAATCGAACGGGTTACGAACCGCGACCAGAAGAGGCGAGGCGGAGGTCCGCGCACCCAACCTCAACCGTTTGAACCTGTCGGAACTTTTGCCGTGAATCTTTCGGGCCCTTTCCTCATCAATTAGATGGTTGTCGAAGTATCAAACGATTTTAGAGCGAGGGGGAACGGAAATGAATAAACTTGCAGGAAAAGTGGCTATAGTCACGGGGGCATCGAAAGGCATAGGAGCCGCTATCGCCAAATCACTTGGGGCTGAAGGCGCATCCGTGGTCGTGAACTACGCCTCCAGTAAGGCCGGCGCGGACGCCATTGTCGGCCTCATCACGGCCGCCGGAGGTAAGGCTGTGGCCGTGCAAGGCGACGTATCGAAGTCCGCCGAAGCGCAGGGCATCGTTGATGCCGCCATCAAGAACTACGGCCGCCTCGACATCCTGGTGAATAACTCAGGCGTCTACGAGTTCGCGCCCATCGAGGGCGTCACTGAAGACAGCTTTCATAAGCTGTTCAACGTAAATGTGCTGGGCTTGCTGCTCACAACGCAAGCGGCCGTCAAGCACCTGAGCGAGGGCGCCAGCATCATCAACATCGGCTCCGCCGTTAGCAGCATCAACCCTCCGGCCAGCGTGGTTTACACAGCCACCAAGGCCGCGATCGACGCGGTCACCAGCGTGCTTTCGAAGGAGCTCGGCGCGAAGAAAATCCGCGTCAACTCCATCAACCCGGGTATCGTCGAAACCGAAGGGACGCACACGGCCGGCTTCATCGGCTCCGAATTCGAGCAAGGCATGGTTTCGCAAACCCCGCTTGGCCGCGTAGGCCAACCGGGCGACATCGCATCTATCGCCGTCTTCCTGGCCTCCGGCGATTCCGCCTGGCTCACGGGCGAGCACCTTCACGCCAGCGGCGGCCTCCACTAAGCTAACGAAGACCGCCCCCCTCCGGTCACGGCTCGGTGAGCAGCGCTTTCAGAGCCGCGACCAAAGGGAGCGGTCGCTTGAAAGTGAATTGGCGGCGGTTACTTCTTATCTTGCTTCGCCGAGTCGATGATGGCCGTCAGAGCCGGCGCATCCTTCAGCTCCGCCGGGGCTGAGCTTTTGAAAGACCGGATGTAGGCGTAAATATCTTTCGCCTGCTTGTCGGAAACTGAAGCCTCGGAGAAATTCGGCATGTTGGTCGACGGCGTAACGGGCGCCACGTTGGCGCGGCCTCGGAGGAATGTGAGGAAGGTCTGCTCCGTGGCGAGGTTTCCCCAGCGTCCAACGAAAGGACGCGCTCCAGTTTCTCCGTTGTAGCCGTGACAAGCGTAGCAGCCGAAGGCGTAATACAGGCCTTTGCCTGCTGTCGCGTTTCCGGTGACCGGACTGGTGGGTGGTGGAACCGGCGTAGCCGGCGCACCGCCGCCTCGTCCACCACCTCGTCCACGTCCACCTTTGGCGGTATCGCCGACCGTGGCGGGGGGCGGAGCATTCTGAGCGTTCAGAGACACAAGTGGCGCCGCCAAGGCGACGAGTGCTCCTGCTACACACAACCGGGTGCTAAGGCTCTTCTTCATTGCTGATTTCCTTACCGGGGCTGCGTGATCACGTCGATCATGTACGGCTCGCCGCGTTTCACCGAAGCCACGCCGCGCTTCAATGCCGCCGACAACTTCGTAGGATCCGTGATCGGCGCTGGTTCCGTATTCATACCGTAGCCTGCCGCCATCTTTGTATAGTCGATGAACGGATCCCGCAGAGTGCTGCCGATCTCCGCGTGGTTCGCGCGGCGTCCGCGAACGCCGGCCATGTATTCGACGAACATGTATTCCTGATGCCAGGCGCGGTTGTTATGCATCACCGTCAACATAGGCAGTTTATGATGCACAGCCGTCCACAGAACACCCGGAGCATAGTTAAGATCGCCATCGGTTTGAATATTGACGACCATCCGATTGCGAGCCTTCGCGGCCAGCGCCGCGCCCACCGATGCCGGCGCGCCATAACCCATTCCGCCGGCTCCCTGGCCACCCAGGTAGCTATACGGCTTGCTGTGATCCCAGAGTTGCCCGCTGTGTCCGCCCGAGAAATTGTTGGGCGACGAAAGGCACCAGTCTTCATTCATGATCAGCGGCCATAGCTCCGCGTAAATGCGCGCCGTGCTGATGGGGCTCGCATTCCATCCGGCCTTCTTGCTCTCCACTGCCGCGGTGACAGCAGCGACGCGAGCATCATGATTGGCCTTGGTGTGCTTGGCGATGCGCTCCTGAATCCGCGCCTTTTGATCGGAGGTCATTTGCCGCTTCACCTCGTCGATGAGGAGAGGCAGGCTCGCCTCGGCATCGGCCTCGGTAACGGCAGCTGCATTCCCACCTCCGCCGCGTCCGCCTCTGCCGCCGCCACCACCGCGTCCGCCGCCTCCGCCGCTAATGCCGCCGAAGCCGATATTGACGGTGTCGCGCGACGGAACAATTTTCGCCAGCGCCGGACCGGTAATCGACGCCTGTGCGCCGCCTGCTTCCAGACCGAGCGTGTAGTCGTAAGTCGTGTTCGCGCCGGGGCCGCACAGGGCGTGGCGATTGGGAAAGCTCATGGGCCCGGACGTCGCCGTGGTGCTGGTTGACGCTCCCACCAGTTCCGCCAGTTCAATCGAGCGTTTTACTCCTTCAGGGGTTCGCAAACGCCCGACCGCGATCCTGGGGTTTTGTGCGGCAAGCAGCCCCTGCGCGATCTCCTTCGCGCGAGAGCCGTCAATGGTCACGAATGTTGGGGATTTGTATGCAGGCACCCTGGAGTTAGGAGCATTGTCCTTTTGAATTTCGGAACCCAGGACCACCAGAGTGGGCGCCATCGGAGGCGTGATGGCTTCGTTATACGCGCGCTGAATTGCGACCAGGGCTTCGTCGATGGTCTTGGGCTCGGCATCCCATTTCGTAAAACTACGAACCATCCCAGCCATGTCGTGGGCAGTGTGCGCGGCGATAAAGTCCGGATCGTTGCCGGCAAGCATCACCACCGGCACGCGGTCATAATAGGCCTGGTAAATCGACATGGACGCGTGCTGAATCCCAATCGTGCCATGCAGCAGCGCGAGCATCGGCTTGCCTTCGGCTTTGGCATAACCGTGCGCCATGGTCACCGCCGACTCTTCATGCAGGGCGGTAATGAACTCAGGCATCTGGTTGGGCGGGTTGCCGTAATTGATGAAGGATTCCTGCAAGCCCTCGAAACTCGACCCGGGGTTGGCCGCTACGTATTCGATGCCGAGCTGCTTTACTGTCTCGACCATGAGATCCGAGCCGGGCCGCGTGATCAGGCGCGCCACTGCGGGCGGCCGGACATTGCCAGCCTCCCGGTCAAGTTGCGCCTGCGTTGGAGCTGGTGCGGCTCCCGCAGCGCCCCCTTTCGCCTGCGTGCCCTGTGCCTGAGCTTCTACTAGTTCGGGTGTCGTAGTTACCAGTGCCGCCGCTCCGGCCGCAGCGTTCTTCAGGAAGCCGCGACGACCAACGGAGGTCTTCGGTGATTTCGCCATGGTGAATTTGATCCTTTCGGGTATGCGCTTGAACTCCAGGCGTCCTTGCCACACGTAGGCCCGGACCGCTAATTCCTGACCGTTAATTACTATACTCCAGAGCGACATGGAATGGAATGGCGGCTATCATGGGAGCGGAAGCATGGGGCCAAATCGAGCAGATTCGACTTCATGTCCGGACCGGGGACATCGCAAGGGCATTGTTGTTGATTGCGGAACTCGAACTGGGGGTTGGTCGCTCGCCGCGCCTGCTTGTTTTAAAGGCCGCTTGTCTTCAACTTTCGGATGGCACTTCGTTAACGGAGGTGGAGGAATCGCTCTTAGATGCTATCGAAATGGATGACGAGTATGTCGATGCCTACATCGAGTTGGGATGGTTCCGATTGAGCGTCGAAGACGATGCGATCCGTGCCGAAAAAACCTTCGACAAGGCTCGTCAGCTGTTACGGAAGCTGAACACCGAAGCCGTTCGCGGCGCATTGGCCTGTGCGAAGGAGCTCCGGCCGAATCAAAACCAGAACGCCATGAGCGACGAACTCCGGCACGAGTTGTTCAAAAATACTGAGGGCTAATGGCCGGCCTCCTATTGTGTCGGAATTGGCTGGACACCTGGCCCGCTAGAATAAGAACGTGAAGTTGCATCTCGCCCTGGCCGCCATCGCGCTTGCGCCACTCCTCCATGCCGCGCCAGATATTTATCCGCTGAAAGATGTGCGCGCGGGGCAGCACGGAGTCGGGCGTACCGTGTTTGCTGGGAATCGCATCGAGGAATTTCAGGTCGAGGTTTTGGGCGTGCTCGAAAATATCGGGCCAAAGCAATCCATCATTCTGGCGAGACTCAGCGGCGGCCCCTTGGCGGAAACCGGAGTTTTACAAGGGATGAGCGGGTCTCCCGTTTACATCGATGGGAAGCTGGTTGGCGCGGTGGCGCTGGGATTTTCCGAAGCTAAAGTGGCGATCGCGGGAATCCGCCCTATTGAAGAGATGCTAAGCGTTCAGCCGCAATCTCCAGTCAAGCTCGCCTCAGTGCGGCCGCGGGCCAGCTTCGTCAGCGGCGGAATGAAGCTGGAAGAGATCGCAACACCGCTGGCGTTTTCGGGATTCACGGCGGCGACGCTCGATCATTTCGCTCCGCAGCTTCGAGCCTTGGGCCTCGATCCTCAGCAGGGCGTTTCGGGCGGGGCGAATCCTCCCGATGCGCTGGGCGATCCGAAGACGCTCGACCCCGGCTCCATGATCAGCGTTCATTTGATGTCCGGAGATATGAACGTGAATGCCGATGGCACCGTGACGACCGTCGACGGCGACAAGATTTACGCCTTCGGGCACCGCTTCATGGCGACCGGTCCCACGGACCTGCCGTTTGCACGTGCCGAGGTGCTGGCGCTGCTGCCGAACTTGGCGAACTCCTTCAAGATTTCGCAGTCAACGGAGTGGATGGGATCGATCACCGCAGATCGCGACACCGCGATTTCGGGAATCGTGGGACGGCGCGCGGAGACGACGCCTTTCGAGATTCACGTGGGCAAAAACGATTACCACATGAATCTGGCGCGGGACCCGATCCTGACTCCGATGGTCGCCCAGATGGCCGTGTTTTCGGCGATCGATTCGACACAGCGCTCGGTGGGCGCGGCCACCTACGCGGTGCGGGGGCATGCGGACTTCGAAGGCGGCGGTACGGTAAAGCTCGATAACGTGTATAGCGGCGATGTGAACACGGCAACCATGGCGTCGCTGGGCGTGGCCACTCCGCTTTCCTATGCGCTGACTAGTGGGTTCGACGCGCTGCGTTTGAAAAGCGTCACGCTGGACATCATCGCGACGGACCGGCACAACCAGATGCAGATTGCCGATGCGTTCGCTCCGCACCAGGTTCATCCTGGGGAGGATGTCGAGATCAGCGTGGTTCTGGTGGGCGAAGACGGCGTGGAGATGGTGAAGAAGACTCACTACCGCGTGCCGGTGGGCGCTCCGGCGGGGCTTTTGTATCTCACGGTGTCGGACGCATCCAGCGCGAATTTGTTCGAATTTCAAGGTGCGTTAGGCGTGCAAGCGCGCTCGGCCGAGCAGGTGTTGAATTTGCTGAACGGGCTGCGCCCGAATACCAGCGCATATGTGCGGGTGTGGCGCGCCGACGCTGCTTACAATCTTGATGGGCGCGACCTGCCTGACCCTCCCGCATCGCTGGCGGCGATTCTGGGGCGGTCGCAACCGGGCGCTGCGGCGCTGGTATCCACGCGCGGCGCGAAGGTTGCGGAGATTGAAGTTCCTGCGGGCGAGAATTTGGTAACGGGATCGAAGACCATTCAGATCGAGGTGAAGGAGTGAGATCTCCCTGGCTGACGTTCGTGGCGGCATCGATCTGTTTTTCGGCATCCACGCAGACGTGGGAGATGAACGGCTACCCGGATTTCTCGCGCGGACGCTTTGCCGGGCTTTCGATTTCATACGACGGCAAGCTGTCGCTGGGTCCCGCCCTGACAACGGTGTTCGATTCGGGGCAAGCCGAGGTGTGGAGCGTCGCGCCTGCGCCCGATGGTTCCATCTACATTGGAACCGGAAATCGCGGGCGCTTGTTCCGCGTGGATGCGTCGGGCGCGGGAAGTCTTGTGTGGACCTCCGATCAGCCCGAAATCTTTGCGGTAACCGTCGATTCGAAAGGCGTGGTGTATGCCGGATCGTCGCCGGACGGGAAGGTGTATCGCATCGAGAACGGCAAGGCCACCGAGTATTTTGCGCCGGGTGAGCATTACATCTGGGCTCTGGCTCTGGCGCCGG
The DNA here is from genome assembly GCA_036489835.1 of Bryobacteraceae bacterium. Taxonomy (GTDB): domain Bacteria; phylum Acidobacteriota; class Terriglobia; order Bryobacterales; family Bryobacteraceae; genus Palsa-187. Next base: position 126,198 of record DASXEY010000100.1, read on the forward strand.
ATGGCGCGTTGATGGTGGCGACCGGTGATGAAGGCAAGATCTTCCGCGTGACCGCTGCGGGACAAGGAAGTGTGTATTACGAAACCGGTCAGGCCCACGTCACCGCGCTGGCGTTCGATGCGCAAGGCCGCCTGCTTGCGGGTTCTGAGCCGAATGGGATTCTCTATCGAGTGACCGCTCCAGGTAAAGCGTTTGTGTTGTATAAATCAAGCCTGCCGGAGATTCGCGCGATTGTTCCAGCGGCAAACGGCAGCATCTATGCGGCGGCGATGGGGGGCGGCGTGGCTAAACGAGTGGGCGCAGCTGCCAGCGCGATCACTTCCACGTCCGGCGCGGGCGTGCCCTCGGTCAGCACTACCATTACTGTGACGGAGCAGGGCGGCATCAATCCTCCGCCCAAGCCGGAGGTGCCGAAGCCGGTGGCGCAGGCTCCGCAAACGACTGTGGTCGCCGCGGCGTCCAGTTCGGATTCTTCGAGCGGGGACCGTTCGGCTCTGTATAAAATCGCGGCGGCCAATACCGTCGAAACGTTGTGGACTTCGAAGGAAGAGAATATCTACGACGTTGCGGTGGATGGCTCTGCCGTGACGTTCCTCACCGATGTGCAGGGGCGCATCTATCGCTTGGAGGGCCCGCTTCGCGCTACCCTTCTTGCGCAAGCGAGCGAAGGCGACGCCACGCGGTTGGTGGCTTCGAATCGCGGTCTATTGGTAGCGACGGGAAATCAGGGGAAACTGCTGCGGCTGGGGGGCGCGACACCTGCTGGCACGGCGGCAAATGGCTGGTTCGAGTCGCCCGCGCACGATTCGGGCGCCGTGGCAAAGTGGGGCCGGATTTCCTGGCATGGGGATTCGAAGGGCGTCGTTCTGCGGACGCGCAGCGGCAATTCAGCGAGGCCTGATAACACCTGGAGCGATTGGTCGGAGCCCGTAACGAATCCTGCCGGTGTGGCGATTGTGAGCCCCAATGCGCGCTACATTCAATGGCGAGCCGAGTTCACCGGGAGTGCTGGCTCCGCTCCGGCGCTCGACGACGTAATCATCGCGTATCTGCCGCAAAATTCGCCACCCGTGGTTAAGTCGCTGGTGGTGGTGGGGACCGCGAAGCCGGCCGGCACGTCCGACGCATCGAGTCCGGTTGGGACGATCGGGCACGGCGGAGGGCAGCAGATTCAGGTGGTGTGGCAGGCCGATGATCCCGATGGCGACCGGCTGGTGTACAGCCTCTACTTCCGCGGGGAGGACGAGTCGCAATGGAAATTGCTGCGCGCCAACCTCACTGAGACAGTGTATTCGCTGGATGGCGACGCCCTGGCGGACGGGCGGTATTTCTTTCGCGTGGTGGCGTCGGACCGGCCCTCGAATCCATTGGACTTGGCGCGCGAAGGGGAGCTAGTCAGCACGCCGGTCGTGATCGACGACACTCCGCCGGTGGTGACGTTGAGCGGACCGGGTCGAACGGGGACCGGTTTCGAGATTTACGCAGACGCCGCCGACCGCACTTCAACGTTACGCCGATGCGAATATTCCGTCGATGCCGGCCCGTGGATGCTGATCGAGGCCGCGGATGGAGTCACCGATGCGCCGCAGGAGCGCTTCACAATCGCGCTGGCGAGTTTGCCTGCGGGCGAACACGTGATCTCGGTGCGGGTTTACGATGCCGCCGGAAATGCGGGGCTCGCCAAGTACGTAACCAAATAGCTTGGGACCGCTCCATTGGTCGGCTCGGAACGGCTTTCGAATCAGCCGATGTTAAGCGTGCATCGCTCCAGGCGGTGATGAGAAACACGTGGGCGGTTGTGGGGTGGGCGATCTTGTCGCCCGTCTGCCTCTTACGGGCTGCCACACGGCAGGCGACCAGATCGCCTGCCAAACGGGGTTTTCCAGGGAGCGGTGGCGCGTTATCGTGTCCGCGAAGTCAGCCACAGGAACATATCGACGAACGCCAGCAGGGTGAGCCCCATGGCGATCCCCGCCGCGGCGCGCCAGACCGTCTCCAGCGCCCGCGAGAAGCGCGGGGTTCCGGCAAGGTACGCGACCACGAACCCGCTGGTGATTCCGCCGATATGCGCGGCGTTATCCATGAATGAGACTCCAAAAAACGACGGAAGAATTCCCAGCGCGAGTCCATAGAGGGCCCAGCGCGTGTATACGCTCCTGACCATGGCGCCGTATGCCGAACGGTCGCGAATGCCCAGCGCGATCATAGCCCCAATTAAACCGAAGAGTCCCGCCGATGCACCGATCGAAGGGGTGCTCGGCGCCCACCAACAGCTAGCCAGGTATCCGCAAACGGTGGAGACGAAATAGAACACCAGGTAGCGGCTGGTGCCGTAGGTTTCCTCCACTTGCACGCCCAGGTCGAACAGAACCCACATGTTCATGCCGATGTGCAGGAGCCCGGCGTGCAGGAATCCGGCAGTAATCAGACGCCACCATTGGCCAGCGAAAATGAAGGGAGCATATTTCGCGCCGAAATCGAGGAGCGTCTGGACGTCGATATCCATCCCTCCGCCCCGGTCGCTATGCATGCTGTACAGCACGGTCGCGATATACATGCCGGCGTTCACCAGCAGGATCATCATGGTGGTGAAACGGGCGTGGGGAATCAGACCGCCCAGAACATCGGCGGGGGTGCGCTTATCGACAGCGCGAGCCTCCAGGCGAAGATCGCAATAGGGACAGACTTTATCGTCAGTGGTGATGAATGCCCGGCAATTCGGGCACATGCGGCGGTTATCCAACTCCCCATTGTAGCGGCACCAAGGGGAAGCCCGTGGCGCGGGCCCCCGACGATTGCTACAATCTAAGGACTCCATCGATGCACGCCCGTGTACCACAAACCGAGCAGGAATTGCGCCAGGAGATGGTGCGGGTCGGCCGGTTTATGTCCGAAAAGGGTTGGATCGCCGCCTGTGACGGAAATTTGTCAGCTCGGATGGGAGACGACCGGCTTCTGGTGACGCCGGCGGGTGCATGCAAGGGAATGCTGGCCGAGGATGACCCGATTGTGTGCGGTCTCGACGGCAAAAAGATCGAAGGCAAAGGACGGCCGTCCTCCGAGTTGCACATGCATCTGACCATCTACCAGATGCGTCACGATGTGCGCGCGGTGGTGCATGCTCATCCTCCCGTGGCCACCGGCTTCGCCGCGGCCGGACGTGAGTTGAACCTGGGATTGCTCCCGGAGGTCATCGTCGGGCTGGGCTCGGTTCCTCTGGCGGCGTATGGAACGCCAGGAACGCCGGCGCTGGGCGAAAGCCTACTTCCGCATGTCGAGGAGCATGACGCCGTGCTGCTGGCTAACCACGGCGCCGTGGCGTGGGGGGAGGAACTGTTTCAAGCCTACTCCCGCATGGAAAAAGTGGAGCATTTCGCGCGCATCACTTTAGTGGCGGAGCTGCTGGGCGGCGCACGTCCGCTGCCTCGCGCCGAGATTGAGACCTTGTTCGCCGCGCGGGCGCGATACGGAATTAAGTCGCGCACCCGCTTTCAGCCGGGAAATCCGCTGGCCGCCGAAGACCTTCCAGACCCCACTGAAAAGATCCAGATGACGCGGGAGCAGTTGCTGGCCTTGCTCGACGAAGCGATGAAGGTGCGCGGGGTATATTGAGCCCAGTTGTAGGGCAGGTTGTCATTGAGAAGTAGATTAGCGTAGTCGATTCCTAGTCGAAATCGATGGAGGGAACGATGCGCCAATCGGCGAGTGTACTTTTCTTTGCGACTATCGCCGCCTCGGCCCAAGGGCCGATTCAATCATCAGCCCCACAAGGGCAGCCTCCATCTTCGGGCCCACCGCCGAGCTTCCACATCGGAACCAAGCTGGTAGAGGTTGAAGTTGTCGCGAAAGATAAATACAAGGACAGGAACGGGCTTGCGGCCGGCCTCACAAAGCCTGACTTCACTCTTTTGGATAACGGAAAGCCGCAGGAGATTGCGGTTTTTTCCGTCAAGGCCGCGCCGAAATCGGCCCAAACCCCCACGAAAGCGGTGGTCGCGCTTCCGCCCGGCATCGTCTCGAACCGGGTGAATCGCCAGGGCGAGCCGCCCGGTTCCGTGACCCTGGTGCTGCTGGATCAGAAAAACACAACGGAGCCTTTCCAGGTTGTGGCCATTCACGAAATCGTGAAGTTTATCGCGGAGCGGCGGAAGCAGGATCGAATCGGAATTTACGTGCTGGAGCGTTTTGGCTTGCGTCTGGTGCAGGACATCACGGATGATGACGGGCTGCTTCGTGCCGCCGCAAAGAGCCTCAAGCCGCTCGCGCCCAGAACCAACCCCGATACGGTAGTTCAATTTATCGAGCGCGCCACGGATACCAAGCATGCGTTCCAAGCCGTTGCCCGCCACCTGGCAAGCGAGCCCGGCCGCAAAAGCGCGGTCTGGATTACGAACAGCTTTCCTCTTGTCCTTCCAGCGCTAGGCCTCGACTTCACTGAGGACATGCAGGCGGCGGCACAAGCGCTTGGCGATTCCAACATCGCCCTCTACGCCGTCTCCGCGCGCAGTCTAAGCCCCGCGGGCAGGGGAATCTACCCACCGGGCTTCAATACCATGGACCTCATGGCGGAGCTGACCGGAGGACAAGTATTCATCAACACCAACGACATCGCGGGCGCGATTGAAACCGCCGCGGAAGACGACGACCTGGTGTACACGCTGGGCTTTTATCCGGCGCAGGACGAACCAGAAGCACTGCCGCATAAGCTCAAGGTCGAGGTGGCTCGGAAGGGACTCACTTTGCTCTATCGCGAGAGCTATGTTGCCGCGAAAACGCAGGCCCCGGTTGATCCAAAGGCAGTGCAGGAACTGCTGAAGGACTCGCTCGACGCCACCGAGATCGAATTAGCAGCCAGGGCGATTCCGGATACCGCGCATCCTGGTTCCTACCGCGTGCAGGTTTCCGTGAACCTTCACGATGTGCAGTTTCAGCATCACGATGGTTCACCCAAAGACGCTTTGTGGACAGGGCAACTTGGCGTCGCGTTAACGGTGGAGGGCTCAGAGGACATCCGGGAAATCACCAGGAAGCTGGAGTTTCGCGACGACCAGTTAAAGGCGGGGATCGATAGAGGGACCTTGGTCGAAACTTCGATTCCCACGCCGCCAGGATCGAAGGGAATCCTGCGAATCGCCGTGCAGGATCAACTCACGGGTGCGGCGGGTTCTGTGAAGGTTCCCTTCGGAGGAAAGTGATTTTGAGGAGACGATGAGGAAACTGAGTCGGTGGTTACTTCTACTGGCAGTGACAGCGGCGGGCCAGCAAGCTCCTCCTCCGGCTCCGGAGGCGCCGACATTCCGCGCTGGAATCAAGCTGGTGCAGGTGGACGTGATCGCCAGGGACAAACGGGGTCCTGCGGCCGGTCTGACGAAGAACGATTTCACGATCTTCGACAACGGAAGGCAGCAGGAGATTGCTGTGTTCTCGGCCAAGTCGTCCGTCAGATCGCAACAGGCGGCAGCGGTTCTTCCGCCCGGTATCGTCTCGAACCGCGTGAACAGCGAAGGCCAGACTCCAGGCCAGGGAACGATCGTGCTCCTGGACCAGAAAAACACTCCGGTCCTGCCGAACGATCTGCAGGCTTACGCCATTTCTGAAATCGCGAGGTTCGTCGAGAGGCGGCGCAAGCAGGATCGAATCGGCATCTACACACTCACCAGAGAGGGCTTAGTTGCGGTCCAAGACCTCACCGACAACTCCGAACTGCTTACCCGGGCAGTGAAAAGTCTCAAGCCGCAGATGCCCGCCTACAGGGACTGCCAGGACGTGGGGCTGGAATGCGCGTTGACTCTGTTGACGGAGCGCGCTCTGGAGACGAAACGTTCTTTCCAGGCAATCGCCCGGCACCTGGCAAGCGTGCCAGGCCGGAAGACCCTGGTTTGGGTGTCCGCCAGCTTTCCCCTCAGAAGCCGTTATTTCGACTTCACTCCCGATATGCAGGAAGCTGCTCGAGCGCTGAACGACGCCAATGTGGCTTTATACTCGCTGGATGCGCGCGGTCTGATCGCAGCCGGGAGAGGAATTTACCCTCCCGGCTTCGAAACCATGGACTTGGTGTCCGAAGCCACGGGAGGGGAGGTTTTCTTCAATACCAACGGCATTCAGGAGTCGATTGAAGAAGCCGTGGAAGACGGCGACGTCGTTTACACGCTCGGTTTCTATCCTCTGCAAGAGGAGCAGGACGGGGTGTCGCACAAGCTAAAGGTGGAGGTCGCCCGAAAGGGTGTCATCGTCCGTTATCGCGAGACCTATGTCGCCGCGGGAATACAGACTGCGGCGATCGCCCCTGAAACGGTGGAACAGCTCCTCAAGGATTCGCTCGACGCCACGCAGATCGAATTAGCCGCGCGGGCCGAAGCGGATCCGGCTCAGGCGGGCTCCTACAAAGTTCAGGTTTCCGTGAATCTTCACGACGTCCAGTTCCAGCATCAGGGAACTTCGTGGCTGGCGGAACTTGGTATCGGGTTCTACGTAAAGGGCACGGAGGGCTTTCGGGTGATCACCCGGAAGTTTGATTTTCCCGAGAAAGTGTTCGCGGCTGCCGTCGATAAGGGAACGCTGATCGACACTTCGATCGCGTTCGCAGGGCCGAAGGGGGTCTTGCGAATCGTTGTCCAGGACCACGCGACGGGCGCGGCGGGCTCCGTCGGAGTGCTTCTAGGAAAGGGATGGCCATGAAACCTATTCGCGTTTATTTCTTGGCACTTTTCTCGGCGGCGGTATTGAACGCTAAGGACAAACGCTGGGAGGAATTCGGCGCGACGCACTCAGCTACGTCCGGAGTAGTGTACAAGTTGTGACCCGCTAATTCAACGTCCGGCAGGCGAGGAAGCGGGAGGCAATTCCGAGTCTCTATACTCCGCTGATCCGTGTGCTCTGCAGCGGGAATTCGGATGCGTCCAACACCTTGCGGGTTCGCCGCGGACGGAAGATAAACAGATAGCCCGAGAGCAACGTGCCCAGGACGAGCTTGGTGCCCTCTACCCACGCATACACCTGATCGAGCGCCCACAGTTTGGTTTGCGCGTCATAGGAAGCGTTGCCGGGAGGGAAATCAGCTTCGCGTCCACGGTAGGCCAACTCCGGGGTAACGCCCAAGTGCTGAAAGATAACCATCAACAGCATCAGTCCGCAGAACACCAGGGGGAAAATGCGTCGCTGGGTTCCCAGGAACAGGCAAGCACCCAGAATCAATGCCAAACCGAATTGAGCCTGCTCCCAGACGTAGGAATACCGGCGGTTTTGTTCGGCGGCCTGGTATCGCAACAGCAGTTGGACATTCTCCGGCGGTCCGGTTTTCTTCAGGAACTCGGCGGCCTGATCTGAAGGGGTGGACAAGAGGGACGCCGTGAAACGCAGATTTGCAACCTGGATGAGGATCATCAGAACACAGCCCCCGAGCCAAACCCCAAGCAAAAAACCCGCCATGCGCCGCGTGTGCATCGAACTCTAGTTTGACATACAGCGGAACCGGCTCCGTTGCGGGGTCCTCGCTCCAAAAAACGAGAAGGGGAACGATGATCCGTTCCCCTTCGCCGCGTCGATCCGAGTTGATTCTGGAATCGTGACTTCTTGGTCCCCTTCATATCGGGGCGCTTTCATCTTACCGCAATCCCGTCCTGATAAAGTAGCAAGTTAAATGCGCACGATCGTCGCACTGCTGGTGGGGACCTTTGCACAGGCGCAGATGCTGTCGACGGCCTGGGTGGAGCTGGGCGAAGGCGGCCGTGCGATCGCGCGCGTAGTGGTGAACCGGGAGGCGGACTGTCCCTCCGCGGAGGTCGATGGAGCCAGCCTGTCGATGACGCCTCGCCTGCCAGTGCCGGCCAAATTCCGTCCCGTCTGCGAAGTGGGGCTTCCTTCCGGAGCAAAATCGGCTCGGATCAGGGGACGCGCGCTGGCGCTTCCTCAGCCCGACCCGTCCCGAATCGTGGTCATCGGCGACACTGGCTGCCGCATCAAAATCCGCAACGGATCGTCTTCCAGCGATTCGGATTCCGTCGCGCCAGCGACTTCGAAGAAGGGCGCGGAGGTGCAGGATTGCAATCGGGAGTGGCCCTTCGAAGGCGTCGCCAAGGCCGCAGCTTCCTCGCAGCCGCAACTGGTCATCCACGTTGGAGATTATCTGTACCGCGAAGATCCCTGCCCGGCCAAAGACAGCGACCAGTGCGGCGGCAGCCCTTTCGGCGATAACTGGGACACCTGGAACGCGGATTTCTTCAAACCCGCCGCCCGCCTGCTGGCGGCCGCGCCGTGGGCCTTCAGCCGGGGCAATCATGAAGACTGCCAGCGTGCATGGCGCGGCTGGTTCTATTATCTGGATCCGCGGCCCTGGCAAGCAGGCGAGTGCGCCGCGATGCCGCCGCCGTATTCGATTCAACTAGGGATGTTTCAGTTGATCGAGTTCGATTCGTCGAGGGCTGCTCAAACCAGCGTCGACCCGGCGCAGCTACGCAACTACGCGGCACAGCTCGCCTCGCTGCATGCGGAAAACGCCTGGCTGGTGGATCATCATCCGTTCTGGGCGCTGAAGCCGGCCACGGCAACCTCACCCGCAATTGCCGAGACGGATGTACTTCAGCAAGCCTGGAATCAAGTCTCGCCTCCGGGCGTTTCGATGGTGCTCTCGGGACACACGCACTTGTTCGAATTACTCAGCTACGGGACGGATCGGCCGCTCCAGATCGTCGCCGGAGACGCCGGTACCAAGCTCGATAAGGCCGCGCACGGGCAAACCAGCGGCATTCAGATTTACGGCCTGATGGTGCAGCAGAGCGACGATGAAGAGGAGTTCGGGTACACGGTACTGAACAAGTCCGGCGCGGGCTGGAGCCTCAGCCTGAGGACTCCGAAGTCCAAGGAGATGCTGAATTGTGGCATCGAAGGCCGCCGTGCGCAGTGCAGATCCGGGCGGTAAGTGCCCCTTGAGAGAACGTGTACCCAGGCGGCTGAACCGGCGAGAGCCTGATGCTGGTGGGTCCGTTCGGCAGCAGACTTCGGTTTCCGTTCCTAGTTTAGATCGATCCGATAAGGCGAGCGCGGCGTGAAGTGCAGATCTTCGATGAGGGCGAGTTGCCATTCCAGCTGGCGTCGGCACGAGCGCTAATTTGCTCCCGTTTGAGTTTGCCCGGGGGGGGCTGAAGTACAGCGTGGGGTAGCTTCGAAATCATTACGTCCAGCATTCAGAGCTGACAAAAAGCGTGAATCGGCGCATTCATAGGCCATATCACCCAAATGCGAATCGAGATGTCTACGCAGATGACAGGTAATAAAAGACTACGTTCGGTCTATGGGCTGCACAAGTCCGGTTGCAAGGAGGCATTATGTCAAGATCACTTATTGCCGTCTGTTTACTCTCATCGTTCGCCTCCGTCATGTATGCGAGCGATGCGGACAGGAAGACGGTGATCACCATCACGGAGCCCCTGATAGTCGCCGGCGTGCCGGTCGTGACACTGGAGCCTGGAAAGTACGTTCTGTTGCTGGACGAATCATCCTCCGACCGCCACATTGTTCGAATCTTCAACGAGCGGCAGGACACATTATTTACTACGGTTCTGGCCATTCCGAATTATCGGCTCGAACCGAACGAGAAGACCATGTTCGCCTTTTGGGAGACTCCCAACGGCAACCCGAGGGCTCTTCGAGCGTGGTTCTATCCGGGCGATAACTTCGGACAGGAGTTCGTCTATCCGAAGGGCCTCGCCGCGAAAATCGCGAGCGAATCCGGCACAACTGTGGTAGCTACACCGGCCGAAACCGCGGCGGAGCTACAGACTCTTCCCTTGACTGAATTTAATAAGTCCGGGGAGGAGAAGGTATTCGTTGAAGAGGCGTTGGCGGAAACCGAACCAGCGCCTGGTCCGGTGGCTGGGGCGACGCCTGAACCAGCTCCCGAACGTGCTCCGGCACCTGAGGCTGTAGCGGCTGCACTGGCTGCGCCTGAGACGCTGCCGGCAACCGCAAGTCCGTTCTTCGCCGTTGGCTTAGCCGGTTTAATTGCATTGCTGGCCGGAGCGAGCTTGCGACGGGTTAGCCGCGTGTAACTGTTTTGGGAAATGAGTGTTGGTTGTGCGGATCCGAGTGAAGTGTACTGGCAGATCGCTGCTGAAGTTAATAGCGGACCTACTGATTCTGGGTGGCTGCGTCCTCGTGCTCGAATTCACATGGGCATGGACGGACGGAGCCTACTACCAACATAACCAGAAACTCCACTTTGAATCAGACGTTGTGGGCGGATACCTCGAAAATTCGAAGCAAGATTCGTTTTCCGAGGCCCGCCCGCAACTCGTTCGTACATTCCATCTCCTGGCGGGGTTGCCGAAACGTCTCGAACGCGATCCACTACTGCTGGGCGAGTTGGAAGTTCCTCGCATCGGTCTTAGCATAATGGTGCGGCAGGGCGTGGACGATGTGACACTCCGCCGCGCCGCCGGACATTTGCCATCCAGCGCTCTGCCGGGTGAGCGCGGGAATTCCGTGATTCTCGGGCACCGCGACACCTTCTTTCGAGGCTTGCGCGAATTAGAGCGCGGCGATACCGTGCGGATCAGCACAGCGCGGGGCCAGTTCACCTATGAAGTCGAATCCATAGAAGTGGTCGAGCCTGACCACATCAACCTCACTGCGGCGCCCAGCGACGCTGTCGCAACCTTAATCACCTGCTTCCCGTTCAAATATGTTGGACCAGCTCCGCGACGCTTCGTGGCAAGGGCTAGATTAATCGATTAGAGGACCTAACCAGGGCGTTTGGGTGAAACGGCTGACACGCCCTGCGCGATTGCACGCACATCGCCGGCTAGGCGTCAAGAGACGTCCGCCGGAGTGATGTCGATGCTGTTGGCAGCGATTGTATCCGTGTCACTGATTGTCGGTGGAATCGGCACCATGAATATCATGCTGGTTTCAGTGAGCGAGCGCCACGGAGGAAATCGGGCTTCGCCAAGCCGTCGGCGCGAAGACCCGCGACATCTTGGGCTAATTCCTGGTGGAGGCCGTTACGTTATCGATCGCGGGTGGCGCGATTGGCATTGTGCTCGGGATTACCGCCAGTGCTCTCATTTCTTATTTTGCGGATTGGTCTACGGTGGTTAGTTTGGGTGCGATTCTGGTGGCGTTTCTTTTCTCCGCGCTGGTCGGTGTGTCGTTCGGATTCTATCCCGCTCGCAAGGCCGCCAACATGGATCCGATCGACGCGTTGCACTATGAAATCGCCGACAACGGACTCGCGCCCAAACATCATCGAGGTCCAGCACTTGGTCAGGACCTCCTATCTGCGACCTGACGGTTCCGGCACTGCGAGACATATCGCTCGAAATTGAGCGCGGCGACGACTTCGTGGCGATCATGGGTTCGTCAGGCTCCCGGAAATCGACTCTGATGAACATTCTGGCGTTGTCTCGATAAACCCACATCGGGCTGCTATCGGCTGGGTGGGGTCAGCGTCGAAGGGATGAACCGCGATCAACTGGCCGAAATCCGCAACCTTAAGATCGGCTTTGTGTTCCAACAGTTTAACCTCTTGGCGCGGACCAGCGCGATCGAGAACGATCTGCCGCTGCTGTATACGGCAGAACCGGTGACTGATCCGCGCGGTCGCGCGCTCGAAGCGCTGGCCTCGGTAGGATTAACCGAGCATGCCGGTCATCATCCCAATCAGCTATCGGGCGGTCAGCAGCAGCGGGTCGCTATCGCGAGCGCCCTGGTGAACAATCCGCATATTATTTTGGCGGACGAGCCCACGGGCGCGCTGGATTCCTATACCAGCATCGAGATCATGGCGATTCTTCAGCATCTGAATCGCCAGCAGGGAATTTCTACGATCCTCGTCACGCACGAGCCCGATATCGCCGCGTTCGCGAACCGCAACATCTATTTCCGCGACGGAAGAATTGTTCGCGACGAAAAGATTGCGCGTCCGCAGCAGGTCGACTCGCAAGCTGATTGAGGTTTCCCGAGGCGAGGCCGGCGTATGCTGACGCGCGCGCTCTTTTCGGATTTCGTATAGTAAATAGACTCGATGACAGCGGCGCCGGCGAAGGACATTTTCCAGGATTCCCGGATTCGGGCAGTCCAGTGGCGCGATCTTGTTTCCGTCACCCGGTTTGAAATTGTTGAGGAACTGCTCCTTCCGCTGGCTTGGCTTGCTGTCTCGCTGCTGGTTGCCAGTTACGGCCACTTCGCAATCGCGCTTGGGTTGTCGTTCATGTTCTTCCTGACAGGACTGCGTCTGGTTCACAACGCATTTCATTCGGCGCTGGGCTTGTCCGGCCGGCTCACCAACGGGATTCTATGGGTGATGAGCCTGACGATGCTTGGATCCATGCACGCGGTCCGCTTCAACCACCTGCGTCACCACCGCCTGAAGTTGGGCGAGGGCGACGTGGAAGGGCGTGCCGCGGAAATGCCGGCGTGGCGTGCGCTGCTAATCGGACCTTGGTTCCCGATCCTGCTGCACGCTACCGCGCTTCAGCTTGGCCACGCGAGGCTTCGCATCATCGTCACGGCTGAGCTTTTGATGAGCGGTGCATGGACTGTGCTTGTATTCGGCGTCTGGCACAGCAGCGTGCTGCGATACCACGTCCTTGCTATGGCGCTGGGGCAGTGCATGACCGCGTTCTTTGCAGTGTGGACCGTTCACCATCACTGCGACCGCACGCATTACATCGCTCGCACGCTGCGCAATAGGATCAAGAACCGAATCACCTTCGATATGTTCCGCCACATTGAACATCATCTGTTTCCGCAGGTGCCGACGTGTCATCTCCCGGAGCTGTCCCGGCGTATCGATCGCGCGGCGCCCGAATTGCGGAGCAAAATCGTCTTCTAAAAGCGTTTTGATGGGAGGTTCTATGATGCAAGTGCAGGTGCCCGTGTGGCTCCCTCTGGTTGGAAGGGTGCTCTTTGCGTTTTACTTTCTTGCGATGGGCATGAGCCATCTGGTCCATTTCCGCGAGCATGCGGCGTTTATCGGCGGCAAAGGCGTGCCGTTCGCGCGGCCCGCAACCATCCTTACGATCTTAATGATGCTGGGAGGAGGAGTGCTGGTGCTGCTCAATTGGCATCGATCGGTGGGAGGCATCCTGCTCTTCGGCATAATCTTTCCGGCGCCTTTTTTCCTGCATCATTTCTGGAAGGAGACCGAATCCTACCCGAGGCTGAGCGAATTTGCACACTTTATCAAGGATCTCTCTTTGGCGGGTGCGGCTCTGCTCCTCATCTCGTAAGGTGCAGGATCAAAACCTCGGAGGGTCTTGCGAAAAGCCGACGCTTTGGACCGCTCCTGGAATCTCAATGTGCCGATGCCGCCGAGCCCTCCCACGAGTGTAGCTGCTCGATCACCACGTCCAATAGCGAAGGGAGAGTCGCTTGTACAGAGGGCGTCAACTCCGCGCCCCAGTCCGTCGAGACCGGCTGGATGCCCACAACGACGACGTCTTCCGGAGCTTCGCCCAGAAGCTTCATCGCGACCATCAAATCAGCAAACCCGAGCTGATGGACGGTGGGCCTTCCGGGAAGACCTGAGAGAGCCCGACCTTCAAAACGCAGAAGCGTGCCCGGCGCCTCGCCGGCGTTCACCGCATCGATGACGAGCATGCGGGAGAACCCGGAGATATGCGGGATCAGGCTGAGCCCCTGGGTTCCGCCGTCGATCAACGTTACGCTTGCGGGCACACGCGGGTCGAGTTGCAACTGATGAATGGCGTGGACGCCCACTCCGTCGTCGGAGTGAACCAGGTTCCCGAGACCAAGAACCAACGCGCTCAATGGCGAACCCGTTTCCCTTGCGTCGCTTCAATAGCCGTGCGATCGTCTTCATCAAGCTCATCCACAGGGATAATCTTGTAGCCCGTGAAGATACTATCCAGCAGGCCACGTTTTTCGGCGGACGATACCACCAGACACAGATGCACGTGGAAGATGCCGAACGCGATGAATACGAACATCAAGCCGAAGTGAATCAGCCGAAGGTCCTGAATGTTGATCCAGCGCGGAATCCAGCCCACCAGGAAGCCGAGCAAGGCGGTAGACCGCAGCCAGTTGTACATCACCAGGCCGGTTACGATTTCCACCAGCACCATGGAGTAGATGCCGATGTAGGAAAATGCTGCAATCGCGTTGTGCCCGACCTTCGAAACCGGCGTGGGGCGCATGAAGGCGTAAAACTTCATCACCTCGAGCATTTCCTTCCACTGCGACCCCTTGAGTGGAACCATGACTCTCCATCGTACCCAGCGGTCGCCCGCGAAGAAGAGGTAGAGGCGCACCAGGAAGAGCGCCAGGAAGAACATCCCAAAGGCCATGTGCACAAAACGGAACCACCCCATCATGAAGGGATACTGAAGCTGACCGACGATGAAGGGATTATGGATGTAATATCCGGTAAATGAAAGCACGCCGATGGAAATCACGAGTCCCCAATGCACGAAGCGCAGGGGATACTGCCACACGTAAACCGCGATGGCCGGGCCCATGCGCATCCGCGGATGCTTTCCGCTTACATTGCCGTTCGAAAGTTCGAGCGCCGGCGGGTCAAAAGGTTCGGTGCTGGGTGTCATAGCAACCTCCCCACATTGGCGAGAACCCCGCCCGTGTTCGGGATAGTATGTTCCCGGCCGGTGGCATCAATCACATGCACTGCGCAGGCAATACATGGATCGAAAGAATGAATGGTGCGCAGGATTTCGAGGGGGCGATCCGGATCGGCCACCGGCGTATTCAGCAGCGAGGCTTCATAGGCGCCGCGCTGGCCTTGCGGATCGCGAGGACCCGCGTTCCAGGTGGTGGGAACCACAGCCTGATAATTCTTGATTGACTTCCCGCTGATCTCGACCCAATGGCCCAGCGAGCCGCGCGGAGCCTCATGCCAGCCGTAACCCGAAGCTGAAGCCGGCCAACTGGCCGGATCCCAGTGGATGGGGTTGAAGATCTGGACTTTTCCGTGCGCCAGATTATCGTCCAACTGGTTGACCCACCCTTCTAGTTGCCGAGCCATCAATAATGACTCCAGAGCTCGCGCCGCTATGCGGCCGAGCGTGGAGAAGAGTACCGCTGGCGTGGCGTTCAGAGTCTTCAAAGTGCTGTCGACCAGCTGGCGAATCTCCACGTTACCGGACGCATAGCCCACCACCATGCGCGCCAGCGGACCGACTTCCATAGGCTTGCCGTCGTAGCGCGGCGACTTGAGCCAGGAGTATTTCTTGTCCACGTCGAGAAAATCGTACGGAGGTTTTGGGCCCGAGTACTTGGGGTTGGTTTCGCCCTGGGAAGGATGTTTGCCGTTTGCGTCGCCGTCCGAATAATCGTACCAGGAGTGGTTTACGAACTCAGTAATCTTGGACGCGTCCACGGGGTGAACCTGGCTTAAGTCGTGATTGAAGATCGCGCCTCGCGGAAACAGAAACGTGCGCGGGTCGTTGTTTCCCGAGGAGTAATCTCCATAAGAAAGAAAATTGCCCAGGCCCTCGCCCCGTCCGAACCAATCCTTATAGAGCGGCGCGATGGCCAGCACGTCGGGAATGTAGACCTGCTCCACGAACTTCAACGCGCCTTTGACCAGTTCCCGCAAGAATGTGATCCGTTCGGGATTGATCACTGCGAAGGGCTCGTTGGGGTCCATAGCGGTGCTCATTCCGCCGACTAGAAAAGTCTGCGGGTGCGGATTCTTGCCGCCCAGCGCCGCGTGAATGCGAATGAAATCCTTCTGCCAGGCCAGCGCCTCCAGATAATGCGCGACGGCCAACAGATTCACCTCGGGCGGCAATTGATAGGCGGGATGGCCCCAATAGCCGCTCGCAAATAAGCTCAACTGACCGCTGTCGACTACTGCCTTAACGCGCTGCTGGATGCCTTTGAAATACGCCGTGCTGGATTTTTCGTAATCCGAAATGGACTGGGCGATGGACGAGGTCTTAGCCGTATCGGCCTTCAGCGCCGAGGCGACGTCCACCCAATCGAGAGCATGTAGATGATAGAAGTGGATTACGTGGTCCTGGACCATCTGGGAGCCGGCGATAAGATTGCGCACAATACGTGCGTTCTCGGGAACTTCAATCTGCAAAGCGTCTTCGACGGCGCGAACGCTGGCGAGGGCGTGCACCATGGTGCAGACTCCACAAATACGCTGTGCCCAGATCCAGGCTTCGCGTGGGTCGCGATCCTTGAGGATCAGCTCGATCCCGCGGAACATGGTGCCGGAGCTCCATGCGTCGGCGATCTTGCCCCCTTCCATCTGGGCTTCAATACGTAAATGTCCTTCAATTCGAGTGACCGGATCGACAACGAGGCGCGCCATGTCAGTTCTCCTTTTCAACCTTTGAACTGCTCGCCGGCGCTTCAGGCGGGGGAGCGGATTTGATTGTTTTTATGATTCCGTGGGCCGTGACGCCCGCCAGTACCGCGCCGGTGAGGCCGAGCCCCAATTCGCCTGCGGAGACTTCGACGCCGAAACCGGGCACGCTGGGAAGACGTTCGTAGAAGGGCGACATGTGGTCCCAGAACCGCGAGGAAGCGCAGGCGATGCAGCCATGGCCGGCGCGGATGGGCCAACTGGTGTGATCGTTCCATTGAACCGTGGGGCAGTTGAAGGTCGCCTCCGGTCCTTTGCATCCCATCTTATACAGGCACCAACCCTTGCGGTGCCCTTCATCGCCCCACTCGGTGACGAACTGTCCGGCGTCGTAGTGGGCGCGCCGTTCGCACTGATCGTGGATCACGCGGCCGTAGGCGAACAGAGGCCGGTTATATTGGTCGAGTGCGGGTAGATCGTTGAAGGTGAGAAAATGCACCAGCACCGCCGCCGTATTGGCGGGATTATGCGGGCAGCCGGCCATGTTGATTACCTTGATCCCAGGCACAGCCTCTTGAATCCCCAATGCGCCGGTGGGGTTGGGCTTGGCGCGCACCAAGCCGCCGTCGAAGGCGCAAGCGCCCACGGCGATGGTCGCGGCGGCGTTGCGGCATACCTGCGTGGCGATGTCCATGGCGCTACGCCCGCCGATAGTGCAATACACACCGTCGTCGCCCGTGGGAATCGCGCCTTCCACGACCACCAGGTACTTACCGGCATCCTGTTTTACGACGCGATCCAGCACTGCGTTCGCATGGCCGCCCGCGCCGGCCATCAACACCTCGTGGTATTCCCAGGAAAGCATGTCGAGAACCACGTCGGCCACGTCCGGATGGCTTGACCGCAGCATGGATTCCGAGCATCCGGTACAGTCCTGGAACTGAAGCCATATCAGCACCGGTTTCTTGGCCTTGCTGACCGCTGCCATGGTCTGGCCCAGGTAACGTTCGGGCAGCGCCAACGTCGCTAGGACTCCGGTCAAGTACTTCGCGAGCTGCCGGCGAGTAATACCTCGCAACGCCAGTGCGCTCCCTAAATCGGTGTCGGGGGTGAACATGGACCCCTCCTTCTCCGCCCAGCGTTCTCGGCTGGGCCAAGCTCATAAATGTGGACAGACCGCCTCGGCCTCGAGCGTTGCCAAAGCTTGCTTCTTCTCAACCCGCGCCGCCAGCCACTTCAACCATTCGTCGAAGCCGGCGCCGGTGGTGCAGGATGTTTCGATAATTTCGATATTGGGGTTGATGCTACGTGCATTCTCGCGCGCCAGATCGAGCTTGAACGGGACATGCGGAAGCAGATCGATCTTATTCAAAATCATCAGCTCTGCCTTGCGAAAGATACCGGGGTACTTAAGAGGCTTGTCTTCGCCTTCGGCGACGCTCAACACCACGATTTTGGCGTCCTCGCCGAGGTCATAACTGGTAGGGCACACCAAGTTGCCTACGTTTTCGATAAACAGCAGGGAGAGACCGCACTCGAGCCAATCGGTGATGTGCTCCTCCACCATACGTGCATCCAGATGGCACGCTCCGGCGGTGGTTATTTGCCGCACGGGATAGCCGTAGCGGCGCAAGCGAATCGCGTCGTTCTCGGTCTGGATGTCGCCTGTGACCACGGCGGCGCGAGTGTGAATGGGGAGACGTTCTAGCGTTTTTTCGAGCAGCGCCGTTTTTCCTGCTCCGGGGGATCCGATGAAGTTCAGCGACAACGTGCCGATGCCTTCCAAGGCATCCCTCAGCCGTGCCGCGATCTTGTCGTTCTCACTGAGGACCTTCTTTTCCATGACAACCCGGTTCATACTGCCACCTCCTGAGCACTTTCGGATTCTAGTTCGAGATACGCCAGATCCAGTTCATCTCCGCGCGCGCCTTCCTGGACACGGCTCGTCTGGATATCCAGCTTCAACGGAGCAAGCGGGGAATCCTTTACCAGCACGTCGAAACAGAACCGCAAAGACTCGGCATCCACTCCCGCGAACTCGCCGATCCGTAGTCCGACTTTCGTCGCGCGTTGGCCGCAATAGAGCCGCAGTTCCTTATGAACCGCTTCGAGGACCGAACTGGCAATTCCCATCTCGTGCATGCCGCTCTCCAATAAATGCCCGTCCTCAACAAATCCGGGGCAATTGATCGCCCGCCAACAAATCCACGATGCGAGTTGACCCAAATACGGATTTCATCGTCACGGTTCCCGCACGCCGATTGCCAATAGTGCCGCCGACAGTGCCGATGACGGCGGCGTCGGCTCCCAACGGATCGCGGCGCATGGCGGCAAGGATGCAGTCCGCAGCCTCCGGAGCAACGATGGCCACCAGCTTCCCTTCGTTAGCCACATATAGCGGATCGAGACCCAGCAACTCGCACGCGCCCCGCACTTGGTCATGGACCGGGATGGCCGCCTCCTCGATTTGAATGCTCACTAGGGACTGCGCGGCAATCTCATTGAGTGTGCTGGATAGCCCACCTCGGGTGGGATCGCGCAGACAGCGGATGGCGCCGGAGGTTTCCGCCGAAACATCAAGCGATGCGGCGAGCATCGCCTGCACCAGGCCGTGCAGCGCAGCGGAGTCGCTGACGATCTCCGTTTCGAACTCCAACCCCTCGCGTTGCGCCAGAATGGCGATTCCGTGGTCGCCGATCGATCCGCTCAAAATCACGCGGTCGCCCGGACGGGCTCGATTCGCCGACAGCCGCACACCTTCCGGAACGATCCCGATCCCCGTGGTGTTCATGAACAGGCCGTCGCCTTTGCCCTTTTCGACGACCTTGGTGTCGCCGGTCACAATCGCCACGCCGGCCGCGGAGGCCGCGCGCGCCATGGAAGCCGCAATGCGCCTCAAATCCGCGGTCGGAAATCCCTCTTCTAGAATGAATCCGGCGCTTAAGAAGACAGGCTTCGCGCCGCCCATCGCCAGATCGTTCACGGTGCCGTGAACCGCCAGCGATCCGATATCGCCGCCGGGAAAGAATAACGGTTTGACCACGAAGGAGTCGGTGGTGAAGGCCACCCGGACGCCGCCGATCTCGACAATTGCCTGGTCGTCAAGGCGGTCAAGAACGGGGTTCGAAAACAGCGGTAGAAAAACGTCGCGCAGCAGTTCGGCGCTCAGCCGTCCCCCGCTACCATGCCCGAGCACGATTCGCTCGGTGGGCTTCAGCGGCGCTGGGCAGGTGAATGAGGCGGGATCAACAGTCGACTGTGACATAGGCGGTGTGGCGTCTGTATTGGTGGTAGGCGGCGCAAGCGCCTTCCGTCGAAACCATGGGCGCGCCCAACGGATGCATGGGCGTGCAGCGTGTGCCGAAGGCGGAGCAATCCACCGGCTTCTTGAGCCCTTGCAGCACCAAAGCGCTGATGCACTCCTTGGGCTCCTCGGCGCTCAGCCCTTCGACATCGAACACCCGTTCCGCATCGAATTGGGCAAACTCTTCGCGCAACCGCAAGCCGCTTTCGGCGATCGATCCGATCCCGCGCCACTTCCGGTCCGAAACCTCGAAGACCTCACGCATGATTCTTTGCGCGGGCGGGTTGCCTTCGTAGCTGACCGAGCGTGTGTATTGGTTTTCAACCTCGGCCCGGCCCTCCTCCAGTTGTGCTACCAGCATCAGGATGGCTTCGAGCAAATCTACCGGCTCGAACCCGCCCACGACGATAGGCACATGAAACTCGCTGGCTAGGTCGTCGTACTCTTCTAAACCCATGACGGTGCACACATGACCGGGGCCGATGAATCCCTGCACCCGGTTCGACGGCGAACTGAGAATCAGGCTCATCGCGGGAGGAACCAGGACATGCGATACCAGCATGGAGAAGTTCTTCAACCCCATCCGCCTAGCTTGCCAGACAGCCATGGCGTTGGCGGGAGCGGTGGTCTCAAAACCCACGCCAAAGAAGGCAACTCTGCGGTCAGGGTGCGCGCGGGCCAGATTCACCGCGTCCATGGGAGAGTAGACCACGCGAACGTCACCGCCCCTGGCTTTGACCTGGAGCAGGTCCGAATCCGAGCCGGGGACCCGAAGCATGTCTCCGTAGGAGGTAAAGGTCACATCCGGGAGCGAGGCGATCCGAATCGCTCGATCCACCATCTCCAGCGGCGTGACGCACACGGGGCATCCAGGGCCGTGGACCAATTCCACTTCCTTTGGAAGCAGTTCTTCCATGCCATAGCGCATCAAAGTGTGGGTCTGGCCGCCGCAGACTTCCATGAGCACCCAGGGGCGCGTCACCCTGCTCGCGATGCATTGGGCAATTCCTAGCGCGATCTGGGGATCGCGATATTCGTCGACGTATTTCACGGCGTCGCACCAATATCCGCGGGGGCCTCCTCCGGAGCCAGTCCCTCCTCGCGTAGCGCCCCGATCTGCGCCAGATAAGCGTACGTGCGCGCGGCTTCTTCCTGATCCACTCGTGTAAGCGCGAAGCCCACATGAACCAAGACAAAGTCCCCGGGCACGACCTCCGGAGTGAAAGCGAAGCTGATCGTCTTGCGGACACCGCAGAAGTCCACGCAGCCTGCAAAGAAGGCCGGATCGCTACCCTCCATACTCACGACCCTGCCGGGAACCGCCAGGCACATAGTCAAGCCCTCCCAACACCCAACTTTGAATCTCGGCGTAAAAACAGTGCAAGTTAGCCCCCAAGTATCTCAGGCAAAGCAGGGGTAGCTGAGCGAGTGATTCACCCGCGTAGGTTGGGGGACGCCCTGGGTGAAATGACGCAGGGGTGCGCCAAGGCGCGCTCCCTCCGTCCGTCGGATCTTAATTCTATCGAGTCAGCCCTTAACGTGGCACTTCGCGCAGTTGCCCTTCGATTCGAACGCTACGCCGCCGGCATGGTGGCAGGATCCGCAGGAAGTCTTATCTGTTTCGGCGGTCTTGTGCAGGGCTGCCTTGAAGTTGAGCGGGGCCTTCGCATCTTTTGCAAACAGCTTGTCGTGGCAGACGGTGCAATCGCCGTTGGCGCGTTTCAGGTGCGCGGCGTGATCGAAGGTTACATTTCCGTTCTTAGTAACGAACGTGAGTTTTTCAGGAGCCTTCTTGTCCTGGGCGACCAACCCAATCGCTCCACCCAAGCCCACTGCCAGAAGACACACGATGAGAGTCCGCATGGAGAGACTCTAGCACCTTTCAATCTGCGATGCCCATCCGCGCCGTTGTGTGATTCACGGGACCGAGGGCGTTGCCCGTAACGGCGGCCCATGTGCACCATGTCCACGCCCAGAACCCAAAGCAGCCGACCATCGCGGCGCCGGAGCGGCTTGCTTATCTTCAGCTGATCGGCGAGAGGTTCAATTTCAATAGGCTTCGGCTCCCCGATCGAAGAACTGTCATCATGGACGGCGAAACACCTCGCCGTGAATATGACGCGTCAGGCCGCGTGAAATAATCTCGCGCGGGATTCCGCATTGGACTGGCAGGCAGCACACCGCCGTGCCCACGGAACTGCATCCAGACGTTTAGAGGAGATTGACTCCTCGCATTGTTCACAGAGGCCGTAGGCGCCTTCCTCGATCTTGGTGAGCGCGCTCCGCACGTCGTAGATAGTGCGCGCCTGCTGATTCAGTTGGGTGACTACGATATCACGGTCTATGCCAGATCGAATCAGATCAAGAGGATCTGCCGCGTACTCAATTTGAAGATCGTGGCGCTGGCCACTCAATTTGGACAGCTCCTCGAGCTCTTGTGTCAAGACCGCTTTTCGTGTCTCAGTCTCTGCTTGCTTTATAGAAGTTACATTGGCCATAGTCGGCCTCTCTCTTTGCGATACGTCGACCTGACAGTGCACGTGGCCTGCCGCCCTCCAGAGCACCAAAGCCGTCCAGAAGGAGACGAAGAGGGGGTATGACTGGGCGCGTTGGCGCGACAAGTGCTGCGCTTGCGGCATTAGGCGCTTTGAGGACCCAAAAGACGCAGTTTCACGAAGTACCGGCACGATTCAAGCGCTAGCGAAGGCCCGGCCTGGGAGAGCCAACTGGGCGGCGCATCGTCCCAATCACAGGGCGCGAAAACTACTAGGCGGCCTTTTGCGCTTAAGCACCACGGTTTGTCGCGGCGCTTTTGGACTTGCGTGGAAGATCCAGATTCATCCAAGCGATGATCTGCTCTACTCATGAACCTCCTTCGAAGAGCGATCAAGCCGATCGCCGTAAAAGCTTGGTCGGGCTGAGGTTGAGTTGGCATGTATTCCGCCACACGCACGCCGCGTTGGGCGAACAGCAGACCGGCATAGCGCTCTCCAAGCGCAGATGGGACATGGAGATGTTCGGATCGCGATGCATTACACGCATTCCGACATGGAGCGAAGAAGGACGGGCGTCGAAGCGATGAGCGAAAGGCTCACAACTTTGGCTACCGGCACATGAATTGACCCATTCTGACCCTAAATGACATGGCCGAGTGGAGCCGTAAGTTATTGAAAAAATGGTGGGCGCGGCAGGACTCGAACCTGCGACCTCCTGCGTGTGAAGCAGGCGCTCTAACCAACTGAGCTACGCGCCCGGCTTTTAATCCCGAGCCGGCGAGAACGCCCATGGGAGCCACCGCTTCAGGGGCTCGCCTTGACGCTGAGACACCAGTTTATCACGGAGGAAGAGCCGGACTTCGTCTCTACCGAAAGTCGCTACCGACTTCTCGCCCGGCGTTGGGCATGCAAGCGCCGATGGGCGACCAAGCGCAGCGGGAGCAAGCCGATACGTCGAGCCGGGGCCGAAGAACTTCCGTCGAGCTGATGGCGCGAAAAGCAGCTTTGCCGGAATAGATGGAATCAGCCAGCATGGGCGTTCGTGTTCAGAGAGGCGAGAGATGAAATGCAATGAAACCCAGGTCAGGAAAGGATTACGATCGAGGTCCGTGTTTCCAAGCGGCTTTGAGTTGCGCTCGTCCAACTATAATGAAGCGATGCCGGAAGCCACCAGGCCAGAAGCCGCAGAGCCCGATACTCGGAAGGAGGCGCCGTTTACCTTTGAAACGGGCTTGCAGCAATTAGAAACCATCGTCAAGGAAATGGAAGGGGGCGACCTGCCGCTCGAACGTGCGCTCGAATTGTTCGAACGCGGGATGAAGTTGAGCGAGGCCTGCCGCAAGCAGCTTGAAGCGGCCGAAACGCGTATCGAAATCCTCACCCGCCGCGCCGGGGAAATCCAGCCTCAACCATTCGAGCCTCGGCCCTTTTCAAACGACAAGTGAATATCGACGAATACATCGCGCACCAGCAGAAGCGCATTGATGCAGAGCTGGATGAGTGGGTCCCCAAGGAATCGGTGGATCCCTCGACTATTCATCGGGCCATGCGCTACAGCTTGTTTGCCGGAGGCAAGCGTATCCGGCCCCTGCTTGCGATCGCGGCGGCTGAAGCGGTGAGCGACGCACCCGTAGGGATCGAAATGGCTGCGTGCTCTCTTGAGCTCATCCATACTTACTCGCTGATCCACGACGATCTTCCTGCGCTCGATAACGACGATTTGCGGCGCGGCCGGCCCACCTGCCACAAGGTCTTCGGCGAAGCCATGGCGATCCTGGCCGGGGACGCCCTGCTGACACTGGCCTTCGAGCTCCTCGCCAGGATCAGAACCGTGGACGCCGATCGGCGGATCGCTCTTGTCGCCGAGTTGGCCTGCGCCTCGGGAACCGTGGGCGGCATGATCGGGGGTCAGGTTAACGATATTGAAGGCGAGGGCAAGTTTCCCACGGCGCACCTGCTCGAATCGATCCACCGCGCGAAGACGGGAGCCTTGCTTCGCGCTAGTGTGCGGATGGGTGGAATCTATGCGGGCGCCACAGGCCGCCAGCTCGCGGCACTGTCCGGTTACGGAGAGCACATCGGGCTGGCGTTTCAGATCGTAGACGATATCCTTGATGTCGAGCAGTCCTCCGAGGCGCTCGGAAAAACTGCGGGAAAGGACGCTCAGCAGAAGAAGATTACGTTCCCAGCCGTCTATGGATTGGAGCGTTCCCGCGAAATGGCCGAAGAAGAGCGCTTGGCGGCGCATCTCGCCCTGGCCTGCTTCGATGAGCGCGGGGAGCGTCTTAAGCAGCTTGCCGATAAAATAGTGCGGCGCGATAAATGAAGACCCGCCTGGACCAGATTCTCGTAGAACGCGGCCTTGCCGATTCGCGCGAGAAGGCCCGCGCCCTGATCCTGGCAGGCAGCGTTGCCGTTGACGGCCAAAGGTCCGACAAACCCGGCCATGCCTTCTCCGAGCATTGCCGCGTGGAAGTCGCCGAGAGGCTCCCGTATGTGAGCCGGGGCGGCTTCAAACTGGCCGGCGCGCTGGATCATTTTGGACTCGATGTGCGCGGGCGAGTCTGCCTGGATGTGGGAGCGTCCACCGGCGGTTTCACCGATTGTCTGCTGCAGCGCGGAGCCGCGCGCGTGTACGCGATCGATGTGGGGCACGGGCAGCTGGATTGGAAACTGCGCAACGACCCGCGGGTGATCGTTCAGGAAGGAGTGAACGCACGCTATCTTCAGCCTGGTGATTTTCCGGAGACCTTCGATCTCGCGGTGTGCGACGCCAGTTTCATCTCGACCACCCTTCTGATTCCCGCCTTCGCGCCCTTGCTGGCCGAGCGCGGCGAGATGATCATCTTGGTCAAGCCGCAATTCGAAGTGGGCAGAGATCAGGTGGGCAAAGGAGGCATCGTGCGGGATCCCGATCTGCACCAGGCCGCCTGCCAACGCGTTCGAACAGCGGTGGAAGCACTCGGCTTCACCGCCTGCCTCATGGAGAGCCCCATCCTGGGCGCGGAAGGTAACCGCGAGTTCCTGCTTTATGCCCGCCATTAACACCGCCGGAATCCTTTCAAAGCCACACAGCCCGGAAGCGGCACGGATCGTGCCCGGTCTGATCGCGTGGCTGCGTGAGCGCGAAATCTCCAGCCGTTTGGATCATGAGACGGCCTCATACGCCCACTCGCTCGCAGGCTTGCCGCGCCACCAGGTTCCCGAAGGCGCGGATCTGCTGATCGTCCTGGGAGGGGATGGCACGCTCCTTTCGGCCGCACGGGCTGTGCGAGGCCGTAATATCCCTCTTTTCGCGGTGAACCTTGGAGGACTTGGGTTCCTCACAGCGATCAAAATCGAGGAGCTGTACCCGCAGTTGGAACTGGCTTTGTCCGGCAGCTTGCCGCTCGAAAGCCGGCGCATGCTGCTGACCGAACTGTGGCGCGAAGAAAAGCTTGTGGCTTCTTATCAGGGCTTGAACGACATGGTGCTGGCGAAGGCCGAAATCGCGCGGATGATCGATTTGAAGGTCAACGTCGACGATAGCTTTGTGTGCGTGTACAAAGCCGATGGACTCATCGTCACGACACCCACTGGTTCCACCGCCTATTCGCTTTCCGCCGGAGGGCCCATCGTGTTCCCCTCCGTCGCAGCCTTGACCATTACGCCCATTTGCCCGCACATGCTCACCAACCGGCCGGTGATCGTGCCGGACGAAAGCGTGATTCAGATCACTGTGGCGGGCGATGACCAGACCACCTATTTGACGATCGACGGTCAAGTGGGCGAACTTTTGAAAAAGGGAGACCTTGTTGTTTGCCGCCGCTCGGAGTATTCGATCAGCCTCGTCCGTCCCCCGAATCTCTTGTTCTTCGATGTGCTTCGGGAAAAACTCAAATGGGGTGGTAGATGAAGCGTCCGTCTCTTACTACTTGGATTTTGATTGCCCTGGTGGCGGGCATCGCCTTCGGCGCGGCCTTTCCAGGGCCGGCGGTGAAGATGGGTTTATTGGGCACGATCTTCCTGCGCCTGATTAAATCCATCATCGCGCCGCTGCTGTTCGGAACGCTGGTGAGCGGAATCGCGGGTACCGGCAACGTCAAAACCATGGGCCGCATTGGCGGGAAAGCGATTCTGTATTTCGAGATCGTCACCACCGTGGCCCTGTTTGTCGGATTAGGTGCGGTGAACCTGGTGCAGCCGGGCGTGGGCGTGCAGCTGCAAAAGGGAGCGTCGTCCGGGGTCGCGCAAAACACGGGAGGCCTCGATCAGATTGTCGAGCACACGTTCCCGGTCAGCATCATCGACTCCATGGCTCGCGGCGAGGTGCTGCAGATCGTTGTGTTCTCGTTTCTGTTCGGAACCGCTTGCGCATCGATCGGGTCCAAGGCCAGGACCGTAGTGGGTTTCTGTGAATCGCTTTCACAAGTGATGTTCCAGTACACCCACTACGTGATGCTGGCCGCGCCGTTTGGCGTATTCGGAGCCATGGCGTCCACCGTGGGCGACAAGGGCATCAAGGTCTTGGCGAACCTCGCCAAACTGGTGGGAACACTCTACGCCGCACAAGCCTTCTTCGTCGTGGTGGTGTTTGGACTGGTGGCCGTGATCGCGGGCATCCCCATCCGCCGCTTCATCGCGCACGCGAAAGAGCCTTTCTTAATCGCGTACTCCACCGCTTCGAGCGAAGCCGCGCTTCCGCGGGCCCTCGAAAACATGGAGCTCTTCGGAGTGCCCAAGCACATCGTGTCCTTCGTGCTGCCGCTAGGCTACAGCTTCAACCTGGACGGCTCCACGCTATACCTGGCGCTGGCCTCGATGTTCGTGGCGCAAGCCGCCGGAGTGCACGTGCCGTTCACAACGCAGTTAGTCATGATGCTCACGCTGATGCTGACCAGCAAAGGAGTAGCAGGAGTGCCCCGGGCATCGCTGGTGATCCTGGCCGGAACGCTGGCGACCTTCAATCTGCCGATCGAAGGCATCGCCGTGATCCTGGGAGTCGACACGTTGATGGACATGTGCCGGACATCGGTGAACCTGCTCGGCAATTGCCTGGCAACCGCGGTAGTGGGGAGGTGGGAAGGCTTCCAGTATCGGACGGAACCAGTGATGCGCACTGCGAGCCTCGACACCGTGGATATCTTGGTCGAGCCTGAGGGGTAACGTAATACGGCCACCCTCAGTCTCCTGGCTGTGCCCTTCCCCAGCCACTCTTCATAGTTGGGAGGATGCGCTCAACTAACACGCATTGAGTTGGGCCAAGTTGGCTCGCGCCCCGGAAAAATGACACGCTGGAACGGCCATGAATTGCGGATCCACGACTTAAGGGTGTCAAACAGGAGTTGATCGAGTTCTTTGACATGGCTCGCTCGCACCCAGCAATAGGCTTCCGCATCAAACCCCTCGTAAACGGTTGGGAAAATGTAGGCGCACCCCAAGCACTGGCTCTCCTCGGGATTCATCATCGTGTATGCAAACGAACTGCGGCGCTGAAATTCCTTATGGTGCCAGCCGAGATCGATTAAGTCCTGTTCGAGACTCAGTTCCACCGAGGGCCAATCTGATTTTGGCCCGAAAACGCCTTTCAAATGACCGACGCTGGTCATCACGGCGTCGTAGTCTTTCACAACATCCGAGATGAGCAATGGCCGCAGAGTAAACTGTGGATGCTCCACACGAAGTGGAACAACAAATCCGGAAGGAACGAAGGGTTGCATTTAGCTCCGTGAATTCAGCCTCAACCTGAGAGTCTCACCTACGCAGACGTGAATCAACTGGATTTGGCGCGCAGCGCCGGCGCCTGGACCGCCGCCGATGCCGATTGTTGGGAGGCGGCGAACGGTGCTAGCATGAGGGCAAGCTTTTCGGGACGACCCGACACAGATTCCCCGTTCGGTTGTGCGCTTAGCCAGGACGACTTGGCGAGAACGATAAGGATCTTTATCGTGCCTTACGCCCAATCCCCGGCAACTGGAAAATTAAGCAAGCGGCATACTCATTTCACCCATCTTCCGGTGGTCGACATCGGAGGCTTGTATAGCGCAGATGAGTGCGGGCGCGCGGAAGCAGCCCGCAACCTGGGAGACGCCGCCCGCGCCTCAGGGTTTTGCTACATCACCGGCCATCGCGTTCAGGGCTCAATCGTTCAAGAAGCATTGAGGCATTCCAAGCTCTTCTTTTCCCTTCCGATCGAAGAGAAGATGAAGGTCTACATCGGCCGGTCAAAGCACCATAAAGGGTATGTTCCGGAGGGGGAGGAAGTTTTTTCGGCGGGCAGCAAGGATCGCAAGGAGGCCTTCGATCTCGGTCTCGATTTATCGCCCGAGGATCCGGACGTTTCGGCTGGAACGCCGATTCTTGGCCCCAACGTGTGGCCGGACTTGCCTGGTTTTCGCGAGGCCGTCGGAGCATATTACGATGCGGTCTCGGCCCTGGGAAGGCTCCTTTTTCGCGGATTTGCCCACGCGCTTCAACTCCAGGAGAATTGGTTCGACCAGTTTGTCAGCAAGCCGCCTTCCCAACTGCGCCTGATTCACTATCCTCACAATCCGGACACGGAGGATGGTTCTGGAATCGGAGCGCACACGGACTACGAGTGCTTCACGATTCTGCTTCCGACCGCCGCTGGCCTGGAAGTGATGAACGGAGCCGGCGAGTGGATCGATGCTCCGCCTGTCGAGGGCGCATTTGTTGTCAATATCGGCGACATGATGGAGATCTGGACGAACGGTGAGTTCGTAGCCACCTCGCATCGAGTAAGGCGCGTTCAGGAAGAGCGCTATTCTTTGGCCATGTTTTGCGTCTGCGACTATCACACTTTAGTTCAACCGCTTCCGCATTTTGTGAGCGCCGGTCGGCCGCCGCGATACCAGCCCCAAGTCGCCGGAGAACACCTGTTCGCACAAACGGCACAGAGCTTCAACTATCTCAAGAGGCGCATCGCGGCGGGGGAATTGGTGTTGCCCGATTCGGCGAAGCCTTTGTCGTCTTTTGGGCAGGAGGCTCGTCAGGGTGCGCCAGGAAACGAGACGTCCTAGGGTGACGATTGAGGAACTCAGCCGGTTGCCATGGTCTAGGCCCCGGGAATCGGCTCCGGACTGGCTGCTGGGGTGTTTTCGTCGGCGTTCCATCACTTTTTTTAACGGAGCGAGCGACACCAGCACACAAGTGTATTGGCTCCAAGCGCGCGGCATTTGCGCGGATTTCCGCTCTCAACCCGGCCAATCCGTCGAAACTTTCGAAGGCGGCATTGGAAGCACCGTCTGGAATGGCCACATTATGAGGTGGTTCAACTGGACCACGTTCCAGATACACGACAAATGGGCCGAGCCCGGCGTGCTGAAGCGGGTGGGCGACTGCGTAATAGAATTTGCTCCAAGTGGCGCGTATGTAGAAGATTGGCGGCTGCAGCCGAGCCGGCCGGGCCCCGTGGTGGGTCTCCGGCTGCTGCGCGAGTGGGACGTGGACCGGGGATCGTTAACGCATTCCGGCGGCGGCCTGATTGTATGCGGCGACCACGCCGCGCTGGTGCGTGGCCGGACCAGAAATTTGCACGGAATTGGCCGCTTGAGCGAAATCGCGTCTTCGAACGACGCAGACCTTCTCAAGGACTTGTTCGCGTTCGAAGCCAGCTACGCGGTACTGGATGGATCTTACGGCTACAAAGTTCAATTGTCGACTGACCCGAGCCTGGCGGGAAAGAGCCTCTCGGTATCGGACGGTTTCACCTACGATCCCAACACTCAGCTGGTGAGCCAACATGTCAGCCAGGGAGGAGCAGCGCTGGAACGTCTCTTCTCGATTGACACGCTTGAGCCGCATATGGTGTTCTCCGGTGCAACGAGTGTGGATGCGGAAACCGAGGAGTGGCTCGCTCGGGAATCCGACACGCTTCTGGCTTTTGTGAGCGTGCCGGCAGATTTCAGATAAGCCCGAAGCTGCTATTCGGTTCGGTGAACACCTCAGCGGTGTGCGCGAAGCGGAGATTACGCCGGAGTCGGGTGCTTCAGGATGCGCCATGATTGGCGCGGCACGAAGGGTCGAATGCGTTGCCGCTTCCAACTGTGCCAGAAGTTTCCTTCGCGGAGTTATGATGGGTGCGCCATAATTCTTAATGCAAAAGGAGAAGTGAACATGCAACGCCCTCTACCCAGCCTTGGTGAGTGGCCCTCACTCGAGTGGGAACAATGGAAAGACACTGCGGAGACGCTGCACATGTACATGCAGATCGTCGGCAAGACGCGTTTGGCACTTACTCCTATTCAAAATCACTGGTGGAATGTCGCCTTCTATGTCACGGCGCGCGGGCTGACGACATCGGCGATGGCTGCGGATAGCGGCATGCTGCTCGACATCGAATTCGATTTTGTGTCTCACCAATTGATCTGCCGCACCAGCCGGGGAGAAATCCGAACGATTTCGCTCCGCCCCATTTCAGTGGCCCAGTTTTTTGAGGAGTTTATCAAGGCGCTGGCGTCTTTCGGAGTAACCGCCAAGATTGACCCGATGCCGGTGGAGGTCGCAAACCCCATCCGATGCGATGTCGATTGGGTCCATTGCAGCTATGACAACGATGCCGTCTCGCGTTTTTGGCACACGCTCAGGATCGCTGACACCCTTCTCAAGCGCTTCTCCACGGGCTTCTATGGCAAGATCAGCCCAGTTCACTTCTTCTGGGGCTCGCTCGACCTTGCAGTGACCCGATTCAACGGCAAAAGAGCGCCGGCGCGGCCAGGAGCCGATTCGATTCAGGCTGAAGCGTACTCGCATGAGGTCATTAGTGCCGGCTTTTGGCCTGGCAACGGCGGCTACGGGCGACCGGCATTCTACTCCTACGCCGCTCCCGTCCCGGATGGACTTCAGGGCACGGTGCTTCAAGGCAAAGGTGCATTTAACGAGAAAATGGGTGAGTTCATTCTGGACTACTCCGATGCGCGAGATTCCGAGGATCCTGCCGATACGGTTCTGGAGTTTCTTGAGGGCACCTATTCGGCGGCGGCGGATTTGGCGAAGTGGGATCGGGCGGCGCTCGATCGGCACGACGAAGTTGCCGGTGCGATGAGGGTTAAGAAGTGAGTCGCCCAGTCATCGATCCGAAGAAGAGCAGTGTGTCCCCGCGATGAGTGTATGTGCGTCGACGTTCCGCGACAGCTGGGCCCAAGACACGCACACCCAGCTGCCATACAATCAGTTCGATGAGATACTTATGGCGATAAGGAACCGAATCAAAGTGGAATGGCGGCTTTTTCCGGCGCTTTTCGCAGTGCTGATCACAGGCGTGCCGGCATGGGGCCAGGACAATGTGCGGGGAGGCGCGGAACCGATTGTCAGCTCAATCGAGCCGTCGAAGTTGACCTATGACATTCTGGTCGATGGAAACCTGCAGCAGGACGATGCGGCCAATTTCCGGTTCAAGACTTTGCAGGCCGCTTATGCTGCGGCGCGGCCGGGGACGGACGAAAAGCGGACCGTCATCGGGATCAGACCGAACGTATATCTGCTCCCCGCCAAGGAGCCGCGAACGCCCAGCCTGAGAATTACCAAGAATTACATTACATTTCTGGGCCTCACCAACAATCGCCGTTCGGTCGTGCTGGCGGACAATCGCGGACTCATGCAGGGCGCGGAAGACGACGGATATATCCTGGACGTGGATGCGATCGGATTTACCGCAAAGAATCTGACCATTATCAATTTCTGCAATACCGATTATGAGTACCCCGGCGATCCCGTCAAGAATCTCACGAAACGATCGAATGTCATAACTCAAGCAGTCGCTCTTCAAGCGGCTGGGGATAAGCATGTGTATGAGAATGTGGCATTGCTGAGCCGGCTCGACACGATGTTCCTCCGAACGACACGATCGTACTTCAAGGATGTGTACATCGAAGGTACCGACGACTGGATGGGAGGCGGACAGATCAGCGTGTGGGAAGATTCCACGCTGGTATATCCGAACGGCAGCGGAGTGATGTCGGCCTCAAACGTAGTTTTTCGAAACTGCCGCTTTGAGGCGACGCGGGGGATGCAGTTTTATAAGGCCGAATACGGCGCGGCGGCGCGCCCGAATGTATTGATCGATAGCACTCTGCCGGTAGCGTCGGTGCAGTCGCCGGTGGCCTGGGTCAGAGGCAAAGCGCAGCCCAGGCCAAGCGTGTTTTCGCTGACATACCACAACAAAGACTCCACTGGCAGGCCGGCGGTCATCTACGATTCGAATGAAGGCGAGCCGAAGTTTACGTATTCCAGAGAACTGTCCGAAGGCGAGGTTCGGGCGTACAATCCCTGGAATCTCTTGCGGGCTGCGCCGAATGGAGCGGTGGACAACTGGGACCCGGCCGGGGTAAGGCGGCAATACGAAGCGGCTGGCGAAGGAAACCTCGTCTATCGAATGGTTTTGATGGGTAGCGGCGCAACGATCCGGACTGGCGGTCCAGGGGCCACGATCGGAGCAACTGTGACGCCGGATCGGGCCGCCAGTGGAGATATCGTTTGGTCGACACAATCTGATCTTGTGGCGTTGAATGGGAAAACGCTGAGCAAAGCAACGGGACCCAGCGTTGTCGTCACGGCCCGGAATAGCACGAGTCAGCCGCAATGGGTGCCCATCGCAGCAACCACGCCGAACGGCTTTCACGTCATCGCATATGTCTATTCTGAGCCCACATACATCAATCCGCCGGCGATGACGTTGGCTCCGCAAGTCGCCGCTCCTCGGAACGGCAGTGTCAGCGTTACGTATGCTCTGGCTTTAGGCCAGCGGGAGGACCAGTCCCTTGTCTCCTGGTACATTTGCGATGACTCCATTTGCTCGAAAGCAAGAAGCGTAGCCGTCAGCCGCGGGGATAAGCCGTTGAAGACGCTTACCTTGATGCCGGGCTTCGCGCGAAAGTTCGTCAAAGTGGCGGTTCAGCCAAAAGTCGAAATCAGCGAGGCCGCTCCGCCGGTCTATGCCATTTCAGCTGCGCCAATAGCGGAGTCCGAGATTGCGGCGGGCGTAGTTTCGTTGAACTTCAGGAGTCTGGTCACTGATCCGGACGAATCGTATGTTGGCGGTTTGTGGACGATTCTTGGACCATGGACGGTGGCCGCCGAAGACGAACTGGTCAATGGATATGGCGCGCGCTCGGGCAACGGGCCTGCGTCGCTTCTGTATCAGGAGGACCTTGAGCGTGGAGATATGCAGGTCGACATCGTGATGACGCCAGACAAGACTGCGGGCCAGGGATTTTCCATACCCGGTTCCCCTTCCGAAGCCGGCCCGCGCAACCTTCACTCTGACGTTTATATCAAGTACGACCCGCGCACCAAGAATGGCTATGCTATGCGATTCTGGCGAACAACCTTATCTTCCTCGAAATGCATGTTTCAACTCTACAAGATCGCAAATGGGATCGGCTCGCCAATCGATGACCGCCAGGTACTGAGCGGAGTTTTGAAGCCGAACACGAAAATGACGCTAAGAATTGTCGGTGATAAATTCACCGCTGACGCCTCAAACACCGAGAACGATGAAACCCTGCATCTTGAGGGAGTGATCACACCAAATCGTTTCGGCGGCGCGGGCGTCTTTTGGCCCGGGGGAAGCGCCAATGCTTACAGCAGGATCGATATCTCCTATCCCCGCAATTAATTCTTAAGCTAAGTACACCATTTCGCAAATACCATCTCGTATTCCGCGAGACCCCTCCAGCGGATCGCGGCTTGGAAAACGCTGCTCACCGAGCCGTGACCACAGGGAGCGGTTTCTCCTGATACGTTAGTGAACTTATGAAACGACTGACT
>DASXEY010000118.1:0-49077 GCA_036489835.1 Bryobacteraceae bacterium
GGGAGCCGCGACCACAGGTGCAGCAGGGAAAGTTTAGAATAGCCCGTCCGCCCTACCCTACGGAAGACAAGGCCGAGTGTGCGCCCACTCGGCCTCTTGCCGTTTTCCCCTGTCCTCCGCTTCCACCCTAAGTACTAGGACAGAACATCGCAAATCGTCGGCTTTTACAATGTTCGCGGTCCCCAGTCTGTGGCACGATTAAAATTGTTGGAGCCAGGTTTCCCGATCCGTGAATCGTAAACTGTCGTTACCTCTGCTGATCGTCTGTGCCGCCATGCTCTTCGGCGCCTTCCTACGCATGCATCACCTCGGCGATCGCACTATGTCGCATGTAGAAATGTTCGTGCCCAACATCCCCCTGGCCGAGGGCCTTTCCATTCCCAAACCACGTATGGATCTGTGGACGGTGGTCACGAACACCCTCTCAAGCGACACCCACCCGCCGGGTTTCTACCTCTTTATGTGGTTCGTCACGAAAATCTTCGGGACCAGCACACTGGCCATCCGGCTGCCTTCCGTATTGTTCGGTGTTGCCTCGATCGGCCTGGTGTTCTGGCTGGCAATTTTGATCGAACAGCCAATCGCAGGCTGCGTTGCAGCAGCATTCCTGGCTTTTAACGGATATCACATTGTCTGGAGCCAGACCGCACGCATGTACTCGATGCTCTGCTTTCTCGGCTTGCTGACCACGATTCTGCTATTGCTGGTTGCGCGCAGCGCCGTCACGCGCAAGGGACTTGAAATCAGCTATGCGGCCCTGACGCTTTTGGGCCTTGCTACTCACGATTTCTTCTGGCTCCTGCTGGCGACGCAGATGTTGTGGGTTTTGGGGAATGCCTGGATGCAGAATCGCCCATTGCCTAATGTGCTCCATACTCAGCTTTTGGTTGTGATCCTGGGCAGTCCCCTGCTGGCCTTTGCCGTGTATCAGAGCGGCAATCCCGTCGCTTCCCTCAGTAGGGATGCGCCGAAGGTCGCCAGGGAATACGTCCAATTCGAATATTTGATTCCCGGCTGGGATGACACGTGGGCTCCCAGAGGCGCACCTGCGGCGGCACTGGCTCCGCAATTCGTTGTTCCGATGGCAATGTTCGCGATCCTT
Organism: Bryobacteraceae bacterium; assembly: GCA_036489835.1. Classification (GTDB taxonomy): domain Bacteria; phylum Acidobacteriota; class Terriglobia; order Bryobacterales; family Bryobacteraceae; genus Palsa-187. The sequence continues at coordinate 1,103 of DASXEY010000118.1, forward strand.
TGCTTCTTGCTTCTGATCGTTGGAATCGCGCGGCTGCGGCCGGAGGCCGAGCCTCTGCTGTCTCAAAAGGCGAAGCCATTCACGGGTGCGTGGCTGGTGGCTGCGGTTCTAGGCGTGCTTGCGATTGTCCTCCACGTCATCGTGGCAATACGTCACGGGGATACGAAATCGACGCTGAAAGTCACAGAGGCTCTGATCCCTCTTCCCCTCGTCCTGGTTTCTCTGGCCCTTCTCTTACGGCGATCATGGGATCGCTTACGCAGCTTGGGCTCCCGTTTGAATCTCAAATTTCTTCAGGGCGGGCCGCCCCTGGTTTGGATGCAGGCTATTGTGCCGGTTCTGTTGCTGGCCGGCTTGTCGTTTGTCTTCCGGCCTTTAATGGACCAGCGCGGCTTCTTGTTTATGGCGCCGTATTTGCTGCTAACGCTCGCGGCAGGGGTGGTGGCGTTGGGACGGCGCAGCCGCTGGCTGGCTCTCTCTCTGTTTGTGATTCTGGGAACCCTGCATGGTTTCAGCGTGTGGGCGTATAGCGACAGGACCGTGAGCCCGCTGAACTTCAAGGAATTCGCGGACGCCCTGAAGCCGCGCCTCCACGATAACGATCTAATTTTTATGAGACAAGGCTGGGACACCAGCCCGATTCTGTATTACCTGACTCCGGCCCGCCATCACCTCTATGCCAGCCACTTCACGGAGGAATCCGCCCGTCATCCGGATGCGCGCATCTGGGTCCTGCTCTTCCACGAAGAGAAGATTCTTCCAGCCATCGCCCCCGTCCTGGAAGACTATCGAGAGGTCGAAGCGGTTGACGTCTATGAGGCTCGCGCCGTGCTCTACTGCCGTGGCGCTTGCCGGTGAAACGCGGCGTTACGGCGCCTTGCAAGAAAAGTTCGCCGCGTCGTCGGTACTGCCCGAACCCTTGTACAGTGCGGTTTGCGGATAGGGACAAAGAGGCCTTGTGCGATCCACTTGGCCGCCTCTTGCCGCGTGCGAGGCAACTATCTGATCCGGAGCCCGGCCCTGTTCCACCCACTGCGCTAACGCGGCCATCGAGTTAAATGTATTGGGGCCATCGCCGCCGGCACAATGCCCCATTCCCGGGACCATAAACAGGCGAATCGACTCCGAGGCCTTCTTTGGGCCTCCATCCTTCTCCACGACGCTCTTGAAATAATCGACGCTGAACATCGGCGGAATGCCCGGATCGGCCCAGCCGTGATACAGAATCAACTTGCCGCCGTGCGAGAAAAACGGCTTCAGGTTCGGATCTGCCGAATTCATGATGGAGCCGATGGCTTTGTCCGCGGTGGCGATATCCTTTGTAGGATCAAGCGTGTGGTAATCCCATTTGGGATCGTTGAAGACCAGATCCTGATAGGTGTCCACCGCCAGCCCTAGCGGTTGCGGGCCGGAAAGAGATGCCCAGCCAGCTTCGCTGCCAGGCTCGAGTCCCCACAGCATCGCCTTGCCTGCATGGGTTCCGGCATAGGTCTTCTTCGCCGTCTCAACCTGCGCGGCAGTTAGACAGGAAGGTCCCGCTGCATCCTTACACGTAATCGCGCCTGGGTCGAACTTGCACCGGGTGGGATCTTCAATCACTCCGTCCTTCACGCCGTCGAGGGCGTCGCACGCATCGAGCGCAGCCTTATGCAGCGCCGGATAGTTCGCCTGCGGAATGTAGCTGGCATCGTCTTTATGCGCCGCCTGTCCGATGAAAAGCTGCGCCGCTTGAATGTGAGTTGCATAGAAGTCGGGATCGCCGGCGATGATGCCGTCATAATCGCCGGGAAATCTCTGCGCCTCGGCTATAGCCTGCCTGCCGCCGGTGGAGCATCCGTTGAAATACGAACGCTTCGGGGCTTGCCCATAATACCCCGCGGTTATGGCTTTGGCCGCGACCGTCATTTCATGGACCGCCCGGTACGCGAAGTCGACTAATCTCTCCGGATGTCCCACGACGAACATGACGCTACCTCCCGTGTGGCCCGTGTCGGTGCTCGCCGTCGTATATCCAGCGGCGAGTGCCGCAGCCATCGCGCCGTAGCCAATCGATCCCGCCCAAGCTCCATTGCCGACGGACTCCAGCGCTCCGTTCCAGTTCGCCGCCGGCAGCCACACCTCAATCTTGATCTCGGAATCGCTAGTTGGTTTTAACGTAGCGGCGACCCGACAAAAACTGGGAAGGCTTGTGTAGGCTGCTCCGCCGCGGCCGCCGGATAGAGTGAATCCTCCTGCCGCGACGGCTTCCGCAGTGGTCACGGCACCGTCCTTTAGTGCGAGCGCCTTCATACTCTCGCAACTCGCAGTCGCGATGGGAGCGCCGGCGACCGCTATTGCGAGAAAAAAACTACTTCGCCTTGCAAGAGAAATTCGCCGCGTCATCGGTGCTCCCAGTGCCCTTATACACCGCTACCTGAGGATACGGGCACAAAGGCCGCGTGCGCGTCACGTTCCCGCCAGCCATATGCGAAGCAATGATCTCGTCCGGAGCCTTCTTCTGCTCCACCCACTGCTCCAGCACCGCGCGCTTGTCGAATACATCGGTGCCGTCGCCACCGCCGCAATGCCCCATTCCAGGCACCATGAACAGGCGATAGTTGGCCGAGACCTTGCTCGCGCCGCCCAGCTTCTCCAGAACGCTCTTATAATACTTTGGGCTGTTGCCGGGCGACATTTGCTGATCCGCCCATCCGTGATATTGCAGGATCTTTCCGCCGCGATCGAAGTACGGCTTCAGATTCGGGTCCATCGCGTTCATCATGTTATTGTCAGCCTTCACCGCCGCCGCGACGTCCGAATCGAAATTAAACGTCTTGTAGTCCCAGTCCGGATTCTTGAACACGATGAACCGGAACTCGTCGAGCCCAGGCCCGAACGGATTCGCGCCGACCTGCGTGCCCCAACCCATTTCGCTTCCGGGCATCAGGCCGGGGAAAATCTGCTCCTTGGTTCGAGGATTAATCACGCCCGAATAAACCTTGCGTGCCGTCGTCACCTGCGCGGCGGTCAGGCAATCGTTTGAATCCGCTCCCTTGCACTGCATCACCACCGGATCGAATTTGCACGTTTCCGGATTTTCGATCACTCCATCCTTCACTCCGTCCAGCGCATCGCATGCATCCAGCGCGGCCTTATGAATGGCCGCGTACTTCGCGTTCGGAATCGCGCTGCCTTCCGTTTCATGCGTGGCCTGTCCCATCCACACCGCGCCTTCGGCTCGGCCGACCCAGTCGCTCACCGGCGTGCCGGCGATGATGCCGTCGAAATCGGCGGGGAACATCTGTGCTTCCTTCAACCCCTGCTTGCCTCCAGCCGAGCAGCCGTTCCAATACGAATACTTCGGCGCCTGTCCATAGTAAGCCGTGATGATGGCCTTGCTCTTCACCGCCAGCTCATGCACCGCTCGATATCCGAAGTCGATCTGCTTCTCGGGATGACCCAACGCGAAGCTCGCGCTGCCGCCTTCATGCCCCGTATCGGTCATCGACGTCGCATAGCCGAGCGCAACGCCTGCGGCGAGAGTAGCCTGAGCAATCGAGCCCGTCCACGCCCCGTTCCCGTCGGCTTCGAATTTGTTATTCCATCCAGTGGCAGGCAGCCAGATTTCCATCTTGATATCGGAATCGGTGGAAGGTTTGATGGTCGCGGCGACCCGGCAGAAGGCAGGCAGACTCGCGTACGGATTCGCACCGCCGCCCTTGCCGCCTCGGCCCGCTGGCGCTGGCGGAGCAAAGGCCCCCGCTGCCACCGCTTCAGCCGCAGTGATCGTCGTGTCCGCCAATTTGAGCGAGCTCAAGCTTTCGCAACTCGCCGCGGCCATGGCACTGGATGCAAGCGCGAACGCGAGGCCGGCCACCCCCGCCACACCGACCGGCGCTTTAACGAACTTTACACGTGAAGTTCTCATCGTCATCTGTACTCCCCTTTCCGTTATAGACAGCCACCTGCGGATACGGACAAAGCGGACGGCTCCGGTCCGTCTTGCCGTCCTTTATGTGGTACGCCACGATCCGGTCCGGCGCCTTGCCCTGCTCCACCCACTGCTCCAAGGCGCTGAGCATATCAAAGTTGCTGGGCCCGTCGCCGCCCTGGCAGTGGCTCATGCCCGGCTCCATGAACAGCCGGTACGACGCCCGAACGTGCTCCGCGCCGCTCTTATCGACAACTCCGTTCTTGGCGGCGCCTCCGAGCGTCCGCTCAACGCTCTGATAATATTCGACACTGTTGAGCGGCGCAATCAGCTGATCGTTCCACCCATGATATTGCAATAGCTTCGCTCCGCGCTCGAAATAGGTTTTGAGATTCGGATCGGTCGCGTTATTCGTACCGTTATCGATCATGTCGGCCAGCGCGATGTCGGTATCGAAATTGAGAGTCTTATAATCCCAATCCGGATTCTTGAACACCACAAACTTAAATAAGTCCGTTGCGAAAGCAGTAGGGGTTGGCCCGGCCACAAATTGTCCCCAGCCCATTTCGCTTCCGGGCTCGAACCCGGGATAGATCTCCTGCTTCGTGCGCGGATTCTTCACGGCCGAATAAATCTTGCGAGCCGCCTCCACCTGCGGCGCAGTCAAGCAGGACGGCCCATCCGCGCCCTTGCACTGGATGGCTTTAGGATCGAACTTGCACCTCGTGGGATCGTCGATTACCCCGTCCTTCACGCCGTCGCGAGCGTCGCACGCCGCCAGAGCCGCTTCATGAATCGCGGGATATTTTTCAGGAGGAATGTAGCTGGCTTCGTCCTTATGCACCGCCTGCGCCACCCATACGATCTGCGCCATCATGTGCGTCCAGTTATTTCCCGGAGCTCCGGAAATAATCCCGTTATAATCGCCCGGGAAAAGTTGCGCCTCCGTGAGCCCTTGTTTGCCTCCGGCCGAGCAGCCATTGAAATACGCCAGATCCGGAGGCCGTCCGTAATACGCCGCGATGATCGCCTTCGCCTTCACGGTCATCTCATGCGTGGACCGGTAACCGAAGTCGATCAACTTTTCCGGATGCCCCAGCGCAAAACTCCCGCTGCCGCCTTCATGGCCGGTGTCGGTCATGGCCGTAGCATATTTTCGCCGTAGACCGACGGCAAGCGTCGCTGGATTGATCGATCCAGTCCATCCCCCATTGCCATTGCCTTCAAGCTTGCCGTTCCAGCCCGCCTCCGGCATCCACACTTCGATCTTGATATCGGAATCAGCGGTGGGCTTGACGGTCGCGGTGACGCGGCAAAACGCAGGCAGGTCCTTAGCGGGCTCGAATGCACCCGATGCGTAGGCTGTCGCCGAATCGATGGTCGTCTCAGAAAGGTTGAGCGATTTCAACCCGTCGCAAGGCTGCGCGAAGACCGGCGCCGCAAGGACTAAAACCAGAATTGCTCGGAACGTCATAGGCCGCTACAGACTCCCGTCTACGTGCGCAATCGAGCCAACCGGTTGCCCTCCGCCGACGCTAATCTTCACCTTATCCTTCGGAACATCCGTCGAGCCTAGCGTAAACTCCACATCCCGGCTCTCTCCAGCGCGAAGATGAATACGCTGAAACCCGCGCAAATTGCGAATCGAATCGTCAGCGCCGCCGGCGCCGCTCACGTACAGTTGAACCACTTCATCGCCATCGCGCGCGGAATCGTTCTTCACCCGCACGCTCACCTTCGCGCCAGTCGCGCTCCGCTGGGTCTTGAGCGCGGAATAGGCGAACTTTGAATAACTCAATCCAAAACCGAATCCGTAAAGAGCGTCGCCTGTAAAATACCGATACGTCCGACCTTTCATGGCGTAATCTTCGAACTTGGGCAACTGATCGACGCTCTTATAAAAGGTTACCGGCAAACGCCCACCCGGATTGTTCACACCCGCGAGAGTCTCCGCAATCGCCGTCCCCGCTTCCTCGCCGTTGTACCAGGCTTCGAGCAGCGCCGCCGCGTGCTCCGCAGCGTAATTCGTCGCCAAAGCGCTGCCGCTCGTAAGCACCACCACGACCGGCTTGCCAGTGGCGATCGCCGCTTCAATCAGCTTCTCCTGCTGAGCCGGCAAATTGAGATCGGTCCGATCCCCCCCGGAAAAACCGGGAATGCTGACTCTCATCTCCTCGCCTTCCAGATTCGGATTCAGACCTACGAACGCGATCGCCAGATCGCAGTTCTTCACAGCCTCGACCGCCTCGGCAAGCAGCGGAGCAGCCGGAGGAATCCACTGGAGCCGCACTGCGGCGCCAGCCTGAGGAGCACGATATTCGACGCGCAGCTTGTAAGTATGGCCGGCCTCGAGCTTCAAGGGAACAAGTGGGGGAGGCGCGTCGGTCGGGGGAGGAGGTGGTCCTTTGTCGTCATCAAGAAATATTCTAGTCGTGTCGGAAAGACGAAACCCATAATCGCCGGAGACCGGAGGCTTCAATGTTCCGGTCCAGCGAATCGAAAATCCGCGCGCGGGAACGCCTGCCGCAGTAAGCGCCGGATCCACCGGACCCGGCTGATAATAAGGTCTCGTCTCCGCGCGCCGCAGCTTCGGCTGCCCCTGCAAATTGGCGTTATCGAAGTACTCGGCCATGATTCCTTCGAGAGCATCCACCGGAACCATCGCCATCGATTGATCGGTATAGGTTGCGCCCAGCGCGTAGTGAACCTCGGCCTTCCCAGCAAACTGCTTCACGATCCCTTCCAACGGAGCCACTTCCTTGATCGAAAATCCGTTGTAATTCCCGCGAGCCGCATCCAAATCGTCTGCCGAAGGCCCAATCACCGCGATCTTCTTCACCGAAGCCTTCACCGGCAGAGTCTGATTCTCATTCTTCAGCAGCACGATCGATTTGCGCGCGGCTTCCAACGCCAGCTTGCGATGCTCCGCCGAATCGTTCTCGGAATAAGGAATCTTCGAAAACGGCACGCGCTCCGGAGGATCGAACATACCCAGTTTGAACCGCGCAACGAACAAACGTTCCAGAGATTTATTCACCTCGGCTTCGGTAATCTGCCCGGCCTTCACCGCGTCCACCAGCGCGCTGTACTGGGAATCGCACGCAAAATCCGTGCCCGTCTTCACCGCCGCGGCCGCTGCCGTAGGCGCGTCCTGCTTGTACGCATGACCACGGAAGATGTCCGTGATCGCTCCGCAATCGCTGACCACGTAGCCTTGGAATCCCCACTTGCCGCGCAAGTAGTTTTGAAGTAAATCCGAGTTCGCGCATGCCGGAGCGCCATCGATGCTGTTATAAGCGCACATCACCGAATCCACCTTGCCTTCAACCACGGCCGCATGAAACGCAGGCAGATAGGTCTCCTCCAAATCGCGAGTACTGACCTTGACATCCACAGTGTGCCGCGTCGATTCCGGTCCGCTGTGGACCGCGAAATGCTTCGCTGTGGCGACCACTTTAATGTAGTGCGGATCGTTGCCCTGCATCCCCTTGATAAAGGCGACCGCCATTCGCCCAGTTAAGAACGGATCTTCCCCGTAAGTCTCCTGCCCCCGCCCCCAACGCGGATCGCGAAAAATGTTGATGTTCGGCGACCAGAACGTCAGCCCGTGATAGCGGCTGTGGTCGTTGTCGCGTATCGCCTGGTTGTACTTCGCGCGAGCCTCGGTGGAAATTGTATCCGCGACGCGATGCATCATGTCCGTGTCCCAAGTGGCCGCAAGTCCGATGGCTTGCGGAAAAACCGTCGCCTCACCCGCGCGAGCCACGCCGTGCAAAGCCTCGTTCCAAAAGTCGTAGGCGGGAATATCCAGACGTGGAATCGCCGGCGATCCCTGCGGGCCTCGTCCCTGAAATCCATCCTGCATCTGCAAAACTTTTTCGTCCAAAGTCATGCGCGAAACGAGGTCGGCCGCCCGCTGCTCCGCAGGCAAATCGGGATTCTTGTAGGCGGGCGTCTGCGCCCACGCCCCTGCCGACAAGCCTGCAAGTACAACCGCAACACTTCGCGACGCCATAGATTTAGCCTCGATGTTCATTGTTGTACGATTGAGGGAATCATGCAAATCCGGGACATCCGGGCCACCACCGTCACGGTGCCGCTCGAAGCCCCGCTCCGCCACGCCAACGGCTGTCATTGGGGCCGATTTGTGCGCACCATCGTCGAGGTTGAGACCGACACTGGCTTGATCGGACTGGGTGAAATGGGTGGCGGCGGCGAATCTGCCGAAGCGGTGTTTCGCGCCATGAAGTCGTACTTGGTCGGCCACGATCCAGCGCGCCTCGAAGAAATGCGCTTCCTAATCGCCAACCCCACAGCCTCGCTTTACAACAATCGGACTCAGGTCCTGGCTGCGCTGGAATTCGCGTGTCTCGACATATTGGGCCAGGCATGGAACGTACCTGTGTGCGACATCCTCGGCGGCCGCTTACGCGACCGAGTTCCCTTCGCAACCTATTGCTTCTTCCGTTATCCCAATCCGCATGACTCCTCAGGCGAAGTTCGCACCATCGATCAGCTTGTAACCTCGACAACCGAAATGAAGCAGCGCTTCGGCTTCACCACGCACAAGCTCAAGGGCGGCGTTTTCCATCCCGATTATGAGCTGGAAGCCTATCGAGCCCTGGCCGCTGCCTTCCCCGGCGATTCCTTCCGCTTCGACCCCAACGCAGTCTGGTCCACCGAGCAGGCGATTCGCTTCGGCCAAGCCATCGAGGGCCTTCGCAACGACTATTTCGAGGACCCCGTCTTCGGGCTGAACGGAATGCGCCGTACTCGCGAGATGGTGCGCATTCCACTCGCAACCAATACCGTCGTAGTGAACTTCGAGCAACTCTCGGCCAATGCTTTAAACACCGCTGTGGACGTCATTCTTCTCGACACTACTTTCTGGGGCGGCATTCGCCAGTGCCTCAAAGCCGCCGGCGTTTGCGAGACCTTCCAACTCGGCGTGGCGGTGCATTCTTCGGGCGAACTCGGTATTCAGCTCGCGACCATGCTGCACCTCGGAGCCGTGCTTCCCAATCTCTCTTTCGCCGCTGACGCGCATTATCATCACCTGACCGGCGACATCATCGAAGGCGGCCTGCTGAAATATGAAGGCGGAGCGATCCGGGTGCCGGGCGGCCCGGGCCTCGGCGTCAAACTCAATCGCGAAAAGTTGCGCGAGTATAGCGAGCTCTATAAGCGCCTGGGCGGCTATCCATATGATCAGGACCCCGGGCGTCCAGCCTGGACGCCGATCGTCCCCAATGACCGCTGGGCCGATCCGAAAGATGCCTACGCTCCGGACATTCCGTTCTGAAAGAATCGGCGGAACTGGTATTCTGAAGGGGCCGTTCAGGTGACGACGGGCGGCTAGCTCAGCCGGTTAGAGCGCGCCTGCCTTACAAGCAGGGCAGGGGCCAAAACCTGCTTCAGCAAACCCAAATAGCGATTGTGGACAATCGGCGTGTGAGTTTCCAAACCCGTTCGCGGAAGTCCAAGCCGAAGTGTTGGTCGCGCCACTCCTGCGCCGACTATGCGCAAATTACTTGAGACGCGCTGTTTAGCATGCGGATGGCGGTAGAGAGCGGCGCCGGCTTCCTTCCGGAAAGGAAAACGCTTCCAGGTCTGCGGGAAGCTGTCCAAAGCTGCCGCGGATGCGATTTGTACCGGCATGCGACGCAGGCTGTGGCGGGCGAAGGTCCTCAGTCCCCCAGAATCGTTTTCGTCGGCGAGCAGCCTGGCGACGAGGAGGATCGGCAGGGCCGCCCGTTCGTGGGACCGGCGGGAAGGTTATTCGATCGCGCGCTTGCGGATGCCGGTATTGATCGATCCGCGGTGTATATTACGAATGCCGTCAAGCACTTCAAGTTCGAAGAGCGTGGCAAGCGCAGGATTCATAAGAAACCAAGCTTGGCGGAGACGAGAGCTTGCCGGCCTTGGCTGGAGGCGGAGATCTCTATCATCCGGCCGGATATTCTGGTGTGTCTGGGCGCCACTGCGGCGCAATCGGTCTTCGGAAACGATTATCGCTTGACCAAGTCGCGAGGGCAATTCGTGCGGCATCCCTGGGCGCTTCAGGCTACCTCGACCATCCATCCTTCGGCGGTGCTGCGCGCTCCGAAGGAGAGACGTCAGATTGAGTATCAGGGATTGGTGGAAGATCTAAAAAAGGTTCGTGCCGCGGGAACTCAGCTTAACGCACTCCGCTGAAACGCAGTCTCTGGCCGGGCGATCTTTGGAGTAGAAGTATTCTTAACTTCCGCGATAGACGGAAATCTAAACAAAAGCAAAGAGGTTGTATGAAACAGTTTATTGCAAAATATGCACTTCTTACGGTGTTTACGGTAGGTAGCGCGTTGGCGCAGACGCCATCGACGCCTGGACAGCCTGCGCCACCGCAGCCAAGTCCCACGCAGCCCGTCCCTGGTCAACCAGGACCAACGATACCCGGTCCAGGCGGTCCGGGACAGCCAGGGCCAACTCAGCCGGCGCCGAGTCCAAACCCGAACGATCCGAATACAAATACCAAAAATGGTAAAGCCCCGAGCAATAACAAGGGGACCCGGAAAAATACGACAAACCCGCAGTAATGCGGTGCTTATCTGAAGTCGTGCGATGCCGCGGGCGCAAAAGACGTATCGAGAGGCCGAACTCTTTCGGCCTTCACCGATACCACGCCATCCTGATTTTGAAGCATGCCTTCGACAATCAGGTAAGGGGCGCTCACAAGCGTTGTTCGCTGCGCATCGAAAAGATCGGGCCGGACGATGGCGTTGGAGATGCCGGTTTCGTCTTCCAGCGTCAGGAATAGAAATCCTTTGGCCGTGCCCGGCCGCTGCCGGCAAATGACGCAGCCGGCGATGCGGACCAGAACACCATCACGGACTAAACGAATATCGGCGGCGGGAATAACGCCTAGACGATTCATCCGTCCGCGCTGAAAACTCATCGGATGCCGGCCAATGGTTAATCCCGAATTGCGAAAATCCGCATGCAGGCGCTCGATGGCATCCATCGGAGCAAGCGGCGAGGGTTCTTGAGAAGGCGTCTCCGGCTCAAGCAAATCACTCACTGGGCGAAGCGCTAATTCGGATTGCCAGAGCGCTTCGCGGCGGTCTGGAGCCTCCAGAGAATTGAGCGCGCCGATTTCCGCGAGGCGGTTCAATGCCTCTTTATGGAGCCCGGGAACCCTGCGCACCAAATCGCGAATGCCGGTGAAGGCAGTGCGCTCGCGCTCGGCGACAATGGCCCGGGCTGTGCCTTCGCGAAATCCTTTGATGTAGTTGAAGCCGAGCCGGACCCACTGCTTGCCCTCATGGTGTTCAATGGAACACAGCCATTGCGATTGAGCCACATCCACGGGCTTGAAATGCAATCCGTGCCGCTGGGCGTCCTTGACCAATGTTTGCGGACTGTAAAACCCCATGGGCTGATTGTTGAGCATGGCCGCCGTGAACGCAGCCAGGTAATGACACTTGAGATAGGCGCTGGCGTAAGCGATCAAGGCGAAGCTAGCCGCGTGCGATTCGGGAAATCCGTACAGTGCGAATGAGGCGATCGATTTCACGATGCGATCCTGCACCTCGCCGGTGATGCCGTTGTTGGTCATGCCGGCGCGCAGCCTCCCTTCGATATCCTGCATGCGTTTTTCGGAGCGTTTGAATCCGAAGGCTCGCCGCAGCTCTTCCGCTTCGCTGCCGCTGAATCCGGCGGAGATCATAGCCATCCGCAGAAGCTGTTCCTGAAAGAGCGGAACGCCCAGAGTCCGTTTCAATACCGGCTCCAGCGACGGATGGAGCGATTCGGGAGCCTCGCGTCCCTGCCTGCGGCGCAAGTAAGGATGATACATTTCTCCGACAATGGGGCCGGGGCGGATGATCGCGACCTCCACCACGATGTCGTAAAAATTCTCCGGCTTCATACGAGGCAGGCACGCCATCTGTGCTCGGCTTTCCACCTGAAACAATCCAACCGTGTCGGCCTTTTGCAGAATCGCGTACACGTCCGGGTCGTTCTGCGGAAGATGCGCCAGATCTACTTCTTCGTGGGAGTGATCGCGAATCAACTGGATGGAATCTTCCAGCACGGCCATCATTCCCAGGCCCAGCAGATCCACCTTGATGATCCCCATGTCTGCGCAGTCTTCTTTATCCCACTGCACGACGACGCGTCCGGGCATGGTCGCGGGTTGCAGCGGCACCACGGCATCCAAACGCCCCTGGCAGATCACCATTCCGCCGGAGTGTTGTCCCAAATGGCGCGGCAGATCCTGAATAGCGCAGTAGAGCGAAAGAAACTTCTGCACCAGCGGCTGTTGAAGATCGATGCCGGATTCGTGGAACTGGCGCTGAGCTGAATCTTTGGGATCTTGATAGCCCCACCGGGGAGCGAGGCTCGACAGGCGCGCGAGCATTTCCGATTCAAACCCCAAGGCCTTGCCGACATCGCGCGCCGCGGAGCGGCCTCGATAGCTGATGACGTTGGCGGTCATGGCCGCGCCCAGCCGTCCATAGCGTTCGTAAACGTATTGAATGGCGCGCTCGCGTTGATCGCCGCTGGGCAAGTCGAGATCGATGTCGGGCCATTCGCCTCGGTTTTCCGACAGAAAGCGTTCGAACAGCAGATCCATTCCAATGGGATCGACGGCAGTAATGCCCAGCGAATAACACACGGCGCTGTTGGCGGCCGAGCCTCGGCCCTGCACCAGAATGTTGTGATCGCGGCAGTATTTCACGATGTCCCAAACGATCAAAAAATAGCCTGGCAACTTCAGCTTCTCGATCAGCGCAAGTTCGCGGTCGATCTGTTTGCGAACGGGGCCCTCATAATTTCCATAGCGGCCTCGCGCGCCCGCTTCCGTCAGTTTGCGGAGCAGCGAATCCATCGTCTCGCCTTGCGGAACTGGATAAGGAGGGAATTGATAACCCAGATCTGCGAGTGTGTAGGAGAGCCTCGCGGCCAGCTCTCGCGTTTCAGCGATAGCCGCAGGGAAGTCGGCAAACAGCGCGATCATTTCTTGGGCCGGCTTAAGATGGCTTTCGGAATTCTTGGCCAGCAAGCGCCCGGCTTTGTCGATAGTGGTTTTGTGGCGCACGCAGGTCAGGACATCCATCAGTTCGCGTTCCTCTGGAGTCGCGTGGCAGACTCCGTTGGTGGCGATCACGGGCAGATGGAAGCGAGCGGCGAGATTCATTGCGGCTTGATTGCGGCGCTCCTCTTCACGCAGATGATGACGTTGAAGCTCGACGTAGACGTTTTTTTCGCCGAAGACGCCGATGATTTTTTCCATGATTGGCTGCGAGAACGCGAGCGGGCCTTCTTCGCCGCCGGTGAGACAGATGAGCCCTCGGGAGTGCTCGGCCAGATCGTCAAGCGTTGCTGCGGCCTGATGTTGATTGCCATTGGCTTCGCGAAGCTTGATCTTGGACAGCAGACGGCTGAGGTTTTGATAGCCTTCGCGCGTTTCCACCAGCAGGGGATATCGAAAGCCTTCCTTGGCTGTGATCTCGGCGCCCACCAGCGCACGAATGCCCGCCTTCTTCGCGGCTTGATGAAGGCGCACGGCGCCGGAGAGATTGTCGCGGTCGAGCAGCGCGATCGCCGGGACTTTAAGGTCGGCGCACTGCGAAATGAATGCCTCGGGAATGGACGCGCCTTCAAGAAAACTGAAAGCCGATCGCGCGTGCAACTCAACGTATGCTTCAGTCATACACGCCTTCGACGAACCATCGCCGTAAATCTAATTGCAAATAGATACGGTAGACCCCGCCGTCGCTCAGATCGATATCCCAGGCGTCACGCATCCAGCGGGTTTCAGTCCACCATTCGCCGGCCGTGCGCCAGGGGCCGGAGGCGGTGAGGACAGTTCCGCGAACGCCTGTGGCCGCAACCTCAGCTGGGCGTTCCTGTTTCACTCGCACGTTGGCCTGCAAGGCTGGGCGGAACATGCGGAGCGCGATTTGCAACGAAGTACGCCGCCGGATTTCTGCCGTTGCCAATGTGGCTGCTGGCGCGGGCGGGCGAAACGGCAGCATTACGAACGCATCCGGCCGATGCGTATCCAGCGGCGCCGGCGATCCCACGTTGTGCTCGCCCACCAATCCGGCAATACGCGTCAAAACCAGTTGCAGCTTCTGAGGCTCGGGTTGAGAAGGAAGAAAAAGCCCATGCTGCACGGATTGCGGCGCCACGGGATTCAGCTCGATTTTCACGGCGGTGATCGCTGCGGCGGCCGGATGCGCTTCCAGATCCAAGTGCAGGATCTTGAGCAGCATGGAAGCGTCTTGAATCGGCGCGGCGAATTCCAGTATGCGTTCGTGACGCGATTTGTTTTCCAATTCCAAGCCAAGATGAATGCGATTGGCCGCGAGCGACAATCGGCGCATGGCGCTCAAAAGCTCATTCAAGATGGACGAGAGCACAAACAGCAGCGGCTCCAGCAGTTCAAGGGGGTGGTCCAGCTCGACTCGTTTTTCGAATTTAATTTCTGGAGTCGCGATGTGAAGCGCGCGCTGCGTGCGGCCCAGTGCGAGCCGGCGCAGATACACGCCCGCTTCTCCGAAACGCTCCGCCAAGCCAATTTCCGGCAGCTCCGCCAGAGCAGCCAGCGTGCGGATGCCCCAGCGCTCAAAAGTTTCAAGAAGCTGAGGCGAAGTATTCAATACTTCGATAGGAAGATGCCCAAGAAAATCCGCTTCCTTGCCGGGAGGAACGATGGTGACGCCGGGTTTGTTGGTGGCGATCAACACCGCGGTGTCAGGATTGTTGGCCATCGCCAGATTCGCCTGGATTCCCCTCGCCTGCATTCCCAAAGACGCGCCACAGCGGCCGATCTCGGCGGCAATCTGGTGCGGAGTGCCTATCAATCGGCCGAGTCCGGCGATGGAGAAGACCACCGTTCCAGGCGAAGTCCGTTCCACCGACGGCGAGAAAGAAGACGCGAGCGCGAAAAGATCCCCGTGATTGGAGTGAATGCAGGCAAACATAATTTATTCAGAGCGGTTCATCCGGCGAGAACGGCATGCAGCGGGGCGCTGGCGCGCACTGGCTTTCTCGAGGCGGCTCGGAAATCGATTCCGTCGAGAACGGGAACCCGCGCGGAGCCGGACCAGCGCGCGCCACGGCGCTCCATATCAATGATGCAAGACGCGCAGGAGCCCGCAATCGATTGGCTTCCCGCGATAGCCAGAATCGAGGTGGTGTTTTCGACGGCGCGGCGAAAACGGTACCACCAGGGAAGCGGAATGCGGCGCAGCGTTTCCGGCGAGGCGTCGCACAGGTCGAGAACGATCACCCCGAATCCTCCGCCGTGAAGAATCCAGTCGGTGGCTTTGAGGGCGCTATCTGGCTTTTGCCCGCAGCGCACCCAGAGCAGCCTTTCGAGAGCTACGCCGTTGCATTTCGCGGTGGCGGGATCGAAAGAATCGGCGCAGTCGATGAAAGCGCATATTTCTCCGCGGCTTAGAGATTCCGCCAGAATCGCATGAAGAAACGCCGTGCGGCCGGAGGACGGACGGCCTATGATTTCCGAGATTGCACCCCGCGGCAAGCGGAGAATCTGCGACAAGTGATCCAGGCCAAGGAAGGCGGATTCAGCCGAAGAAGTTCCTTTGCGGACCAGATCGGACAAAATCGGACTCACGAGCGTGTTCGCCATTTCTT
The DNA here is from genome assembly GCA_036489835.1 of Bryobacteraceae bacterium. Classification (GTDB taxonomy): domain Bacteria; phylum Acidobacteriota; class Terriglobia; order Bryobacterales; family Bryobacteraceae; genus Palsa-187. The sequence goes on from DASXEY010000118.1 coordinate 16,659, forward strand.
CGCCTAAGTTATTTTCGCTCCGCTTCACTCCGGTGTCAATTAGAATGTGTGAGGAGGATTCGCCACATGAGATTAAATCTGGTGAGATTGACATCGATCCTGATCGCGCTTGCGAGTATCGCTTCGGCGCAACGCGGTCCCCAAGCACCGCAACCGGCGCTGATGGACTGCGGCACGCATGGCGCCGTGGAAATCCTCTGCGGCACGCATTCGCCTGAAGATCTTGAACTGACTCCGGACGGAAAATATCTGATCGTCAGCCGCTTCGTGAACGGCAGGGCCGGTGGAGGCACGCCAGGCCTGGAATTGCTGGACCTCGCCAAGAAGACCTACAGCGATATCCCCATCACCGCGGAGCCGCGCAAGGATTGGGGCGACGCGGCGTGCCCTGGGCCGGTTGGGGACAAAATGATCCCGCACGGCATCTCTTTGGGAAAACGAACGGGAGGGATGATGCAGCTCTACGTAGTGAACCACGGCGGCCGGCAGTCGATCGAAATGTTCGAACTGAAGCAGGCAGGCGGGAAATGGACGCTGATCTGGCACGGCTGCGCGGTCACAATGGCGGAATTCAACGACGTAGCGGTGTTGCCTGATGGCAGCTTTATCGCCACGCATCCAACCTCGCTGACGAACGCAGACCTGTTTAGCGGGAAGCCCACAGGAGTGGTCGCGAAGTGGACTCAGGCGAAAGGCGAAGTGACGCTACCGGGGAGTGAAGGTGCGTATCCCAACGGCGTCCTGGTGAGCGACGACGGCAAAACGATGTACTTCAACGCATGGACCGCGATGGAAGTCCACAAGTACGATCTGCAAAGCAGCAAAGAGACAGGCGTGGTGAAGCTCAGCTTCATGCCCGACAACATCACATGGACACCGGAGCATAAGATGCTGGCTGCCGGCGTGAAGAATGCTCGCGGAAATTGTCCCGCGGACAGTGCCACGCCGTGCATCAGTCAATTCGGAATCGCAGAGATCGACCCGGCGAAAATGACCGCCACCACGGTCTTCGATTCCGAAGGGAAGGGCGCGCTGATTTCGGGCGTTTCCGTGGCGCTCGAAGTCGGCAATTCAATCTACATCGGAGCGTTTCAGGGAGACCGGCTGGTTAAAATTGGCCGGAAGAATTAGATTTACCGGCGCTACTCGCTGGCGGCGCATCGGTCTTATCCCAACTAATCTTGGGAGGCACCGGCCGTAAGCCGCGAGGGAAGGGCGCCCTCGATCTTGCGGCGGCCCACCTCTGGAGCGCGTCCGTGTCCTTGATATCGAACTTGGCGAGCTTCAATCCGGTCAGATCCACAACCTGGCCGCGTTTCACGATTACATACGCGGAGCCGCCGTCGCGCCGCACCTCCGCCTTGCCGTTGAAGACCCGCAAGCGGCCCGTCGAAGCGTCCAATCGATAGACGCCCGGCTGCTTCATCACGATCACGCTGCCTCCGGCAATCAGACGAAGGCGGTCCGTCTTCAGAATGTAATTCACCGTGACCACGGCCGACCCGGAATCGAGAGACACACACGCATCGGTGAGCTTGATATCGTCCATGTGCACCCGGCTCATGTCGCCGACCCGGAGAAAAGTACCGGGATTCAATAGCACTTCCGCGCGGCCGCGCTCCGTCGCCAGGCTTTCGCCATTCTTGAGTTGGCGAAAATGTTCGCCGGTGCTGAGCGCGCCGCCTTCGACGGAAGCCCGGCCTTGGACGAAGCACAGGAGTCCGGCCTTGGCGCTGATCACCCTTTGGCCGAGCAAGGCGCTGGCAAATACAACAGCTCCTGCGAGCACAACGACGATGAGCCGCGTTTTAGGCGGAACCATACATTTAGATTATAGGAGCGAAAACGCCAGACCGCCGGAACAACGAATTTCTCCGTGCGCCGATTTCAGGATTTGTGCAAAATCTGTGAAGGATCGGCGCCCACGCGGCCGGATGCATTCGCGGCATCCGCGGCCGCAAGCGTGAAATCGAACCGGATGGAAGGCAAATCCTGAAAAGGCGACATCGGATCGTTGACCACGGTTTCCGTCACCAGCGAATCGGTAACTCCAAAAACCGTATCGGAATCGATGTGATCGTCGTTGCGCAGATACAGAGCGGTCACCAATTCGCGGTAGCCCGGCGCGCCAATCATGAAATGAATATGGGCAGGGCGGTAGCCGTGGCGCCGCTGCGCGCGAATCATGTCGCCGACCGGGCCGTCCAAAGGAATCATGTAACCCAGCGGGCGCAGGGTGCGCAAATAATAGCGGCCATCGGAGTCGGCTTGAAAAGTCGCGCGCAGATCCATCAAAGATGGGTCCTGCCGCTGCAAGTCGTAAACGCCGTTGTCGTCAGTCTGCCAGATCTGAACCGTTCCGCCTGGAATCGCTTCTCCAGCCGTATTCAGCACACGCCCGTAGATGCAGATTTGCGGACCTCCGTCGGCATCGGCGATCAGGTCGCCCAATTTCCTTGACGGCGAATCCTGGCGGTAGAACGGCCCCAGCAAGCTGGTCTTGGTGCCGGTGGTAGAGGCGTCCGGGCCGGCGCGCCGGTCGTGGAGCGCGTTAATCAGACTGCTGAGCCCCAAAGTGTCGGAGAGCAGAATGAATTCCTGGCGGTAGGGTGTGCACGTCTGGCCCACGGCAGTCAGGAACTTGATCCCATCCAGCCATTCCTCCGGAGTCAAATCCACCTCGCGCGCGAATGCGTGCAGGTGGCGAACCAGGGCCGACATGATTTCCTTGAGGCGCGGGTCCGGCGTCGAGGACATCTGCTCCAGCGCGACATCGGTGATCGTTTTCTCGTCGATTTGAAACATGAGGTCTATCCGTTAAATGGACGACCCCGAGTTTATCACGGGGATGAATGAGGCTGATGGGGTCCCGGGAGTCGGAGGAGAGACCAGGACCCTCACATGCCCTACTGCAAACTAAACTGCGCGGCGGAGGGGCGCATCCATTCTGGGTTCCATGGTCAGAACCCGGCTGCGGCTGCGGCGGGTTTCCTGCATCCGCTCCGTAGCCGACGCAATGGCCTCATCAATGGTTTCGCTGCGTACTTCCACGCCGCCCCAGCTAAACAGGATCGAAAGCGAGCCCATCGAGCGGAGTTGGAAATCCCACAGTTGTTCCGCGATCTGGCTGAGCCGGCGTTGAGCAGCCGCGCCGCGTTCGCCCGGATAAATCAGCAGGAACTCGTCCGGACCGGATTCCGCCGCGAAATCGTTGGGACCGATCAAGGACTGAATCAATCCACGAAGGTCGGTCAGAAGCGGGCGACTCGCGTCCGGCGAAGCACCCGCGCCGATTGAGACCACCAGTCCGCTGACCGGCTGACGGGTCGCCACCAGACGGGAGAGGACAAAGCCGTCCTGGAAACCGGCCGGCAGAGACGGTTCCGCGGCCAGAGATTTCGGTGCAGGCGAAGCCGTCGCCGCAACCACCGCCTGTGGGCGATTCACCTCGGCGGGCTGGCGGCGTGAGCTGAGCAGCGAACCCCAGTCTCGGGCAGCGCCGGTGGACTTTGCCGTAATCGCCGGAGCCGGAGCTGGTTGCGCGGCTTCAGCTTGCTTGGCGACTTCGGCCTTCGCGAACTCCACAGCTTCAGTTTTCACGACTTCCGCGATGGGAGCTTTTACCACCGGCTCGTGCTGGACGGCTGGGGATTGTTCGATAGCGGAGACGTCGGCAGACACTCGATCCGGCATGGTGTCGGGTTTTGGCGCTGCGGCCAGCCGCTCTCCTCGCTGGATCGCCGCGAGCAGTTCCGGGCTCATGCTGCGCTTCTCCCGCTTCACCGGCGGCTTGTTAACTGGGGCTGCCAATGATCGTTTCGCGGCAATGGGCTCTTCTTTATTCTCTGCCTTCGCGGATTTTTCAATCGTTGCGGCAATTGCCGCAACAGGCGCCGCGGCTGTCGCCGAGGCCATGGCGGGAACCTGCGGCACCAGCATCTGGAAGCGTTTGGTTTCTTCCTCGCGGCGGACCTTCAGCTCTATGGTGAGCTCGCGAAGCCGCTCGTTGTTGCCCTTCAGAAAATCACAGACTAGGGCTACGACAGCAGCGCCCAGGATGATGATCACGCTGAGGACGATTTGCATCTGATATTGACCGAGTTGCATTGCATCCCGATTCTAGGGCGCGGTCAGAGTGGACGGAATAGCCGTCAACTCCCATTTCCCGGCGGTACCAAGGGGGGTTACATACCCAGGACGCGAGTACTAAAGCTCACCAAACCAAGCTAGAAACAGGCCATCCGGAGGAACGTCTTCCCAATAGGAAATAGGCTGGCTCCAGACCCGGCGGCAGTGACGCGCGAGCAGGCGCTCCAGTTCCTTGCGCCCGAACCAGCGCTCCCATTCCGGAGTATTCAATCGTCCCCAGGCTTCCGCGCTCTTGTCGATGATGACGATGCGGCCGCCCTTCTTTACGATGCGCCCCAGCTCCGCCACCGCGGCGGGAATGTCCACGGCATGCTCCAGCGATTCGGTGGCGTAGGCCGCGTCCATCGAATCGGAGGCTATCGGCAGGCTGGTCATGCTGGCCGCCACCCGTTCAAGATCGCGGGGGACGTGCGCCAGCATCGCTTCCGCCAGATCCACGGCAATCACATGGGCGCTGGGCCAACGCTCTTTGACAATGCGCGCGAAGCGGCCTTTTCCGCAGCCGATATCGGCGACGCGTGGCTCGGGCGATGCGGAGCATTTTTCCAGATGTTCCAGAACCAGCTTGACGTGCCAGATCCGCGGATCGATGGTGGACGGATAGTGTTCGTCATCGTCAGCTGCGCGATTGAAGTACGCGCGGATTTCCGACGTGCTTATCGCCGGGCGGCCGCGCAAGCGATCCAGAAGGCCCATATTAGGGATTCCGCAGGATGCCGGCAACCGTCACCGCCGGCGCGATCAGTTCCTGGCCCAGCGTGAAGGTGCGCGCCGCATTCTTTGCATCGCCTGAGATCGCTGCCCAGTAAGCTGCTGCGAAAGTGAAGCGCCGATTCTGACCCGTGACCGCAGGAAGCTGTGTTTTCGAATCGTTCAGCATCCGGTTAATCCGGCTTCGTCAGGAAGATAGGCAAGCCCATCTTATCCGCATAGTTGGGTCGATAGCGGTCTTTGTTATACATGGTGTCCAGATCCACCTTGCGCGGACCGAGCCCCGGATCGGGGATCGGAGCCAGCGTGTAACAGCCATGCACCAGCGCGGCCATCAGCCCGCTTCTTCCGGAGAGTACCGCGTCCATGGCGATGTTTCCGAATGTGGCCGCAATCAGCTTGTCGGCGAAGTCGGGCTCGCCGCTGCGCAGATCGTAAGTGAGATCGCTGACGATGCACTCCTCGCCGGTGGTTTTACCGATCTCCATCGCCAAAGCCTCGCCCACGCTGGCCTTGTGGCGATGGCCGAAGGCGTCGGGCTCGCCATATTCCTGCACCTTGTAGCCTTCCCACTGCGCGCCTTCCGAAAGCACTACAAGCACATAATTGCTGGGATTATTGTGCTTCTCCACCATCAGGATATCGATCAGATGCGCAAGGTTGAATTTGTATTCGGGGATGCAGCAGCGAATTGACGTGACGTAAGCAGTGTAGAGCGCCGTAAAACCGGCGTCTCGGCCGAAGACGCGGAAGATGCCCACGCGTTCATGCGATCCCACCGTGGTCCGCTGGCGCTGGATCGCATCCATGGCTCGCGTGATCGCGGTAGAAAAGCCGATGCAGTACTCGGTGTTCCGCACGTCATTGTCCATGGTCTTGGGGACGGCGACCACTTTCATTCCCAGCTTATCCAGGCGAGCGGCGTAGCTCAGCGTGTCATCGCCGCCGATGGCGACCAAGTGATCAATCTTCAGTTTTTCCAGGTTTCCGAGCACCTGTTTGCTCATATCCCAGGTTTCACCGTTCTTCGGAAAGCTATCCGCGGAAAGAAACGCGGGTAGCTTGCGCATCTTCGAAGGATTGGTTCGGCTGGAGTGGAGGACCGTGCCTCCGGTCCGGTCAATGGAGCTCGTGTTGGCGCGGTTCAGGGGCTGAACATAGCGTTCCTTGCTGGCCGGATCATCGAGATTGAGATGGGTCAAGCCCTCCCAGCCGCGGCGGATGCCAATGATCTCGCAATCGTTCTCCGTGCCGCGAAAGACTACTTCTTTGATGACGGAATTGAGGCCGGGAACATCACCGCCTCCGGTAAGAATGCCGATTCGCTTGCTAGCCATGTTTCATCTTACAGGGTGAGGGGGGAGGTCGTCTTCTGACACACTGTAAAGCATGAGGATAAGCGGGCGCGGCCGGGTAACGATTCCCAAAGAGATCCCCGACCGCTTCGCGCTGAATCCCGAAACCGAAGTCGAGTTCCAGGTAATCAAGGGACGCGATCGTGCTGAAGAAAGCCCCCAGAAAGCTCGCCCTCCAGAGATGGAAGGGCCGTTGCAAGGACAGCCTTACGCAGCTCGGTTACACGTCTCGCAGATACGTTTCTGGATGATGTCCGCGGACGATGATTACCGCTGTTGACACGAACATCCTGCTCGACATTTTGCTTCCGGACGAAAGCTTTTACGAAGCTTCCGTGCTGGCCCTGGAAGGCGCCGCCAGTTCCGGCTCACTGGTGATCTGCGATCTTGTGTACGCGGAACTGTGTATCCACTTCTTAGGTCAGCGAGAGTGCGACGCCTTCCTCGAAGGCAACGAGATCCGCGTCGAACCGCTCAGCCGTGAAGCTGGCTTTCTGGCAAGCCGCGCGTGGCGGAAGTATCGTATGCAAGGCGGTCAGCGCACCCGAATTCTTACCGACCTCCTGAAAGGACATGCGGAAACTCAGGCGACCTGTCTCATGTCGCGGGACCGAGGTTTTTACCGAAAACTATTTCCGTCTCCTAACCATAATTGACCCGTCCGGAGGACGTGAGCGGAAAACAGCTTAGCTCCCCGGTCTCACCACTTGGTCAAAAGCAGCGTCGCGAAAGACGGCTCCAGATTCCGCGTGGTGCTTTCCCCGAAGCCGGCTTCCCGAAACATCTGGTCCAGCTCGCGGAACGTGTAGGCGTCGCCCGACGGAGTGCTGCACAACATCATCATGCTGAAGGTCGCGATGGGCGGAGAAATGCGGTCGTCATTCGGGACTTCTTCAACCGTCGCCACCAGCCCGCCCGGCTTCATCGCCGAGCGGATTTTTTTGAGGAGCGTGACGTTGGTGGGCGGATTGAAATGATGCAGGAAATTGGGCAGAAGCACCAGATCGTAGCCGTGGCCGAAGTCCACGTCGAAGGCGCTCCCGGGGATGGTGTGGTATCGCGACGAAACTCCGGCCTTCGCCGCGTTCGCGCTCGCCACATTCAGCACATTCTTCCAATCCACGGCGACGACCTCCGCCGCGGGATTCAGCTCGGCGACAGAGATTCCAAACAGCCCGTGCCCAGCCGCGATGTCGAGCACCTTGGTGGGTTTCCCAGGCTCCGTCACGAGAGGAGCGACCATCCTGCTGACGCTGCCGATCATCTGGCCCATGGATTCTGCGAACTCGATCCAGACCGGATCGTCCGGGCCCATGTTGCCCGCGTCAAGAGCGCCGCCTTTGCGGACGGCGGCTGCCACGTCCTTGAAGTGCGACATATGCCGCTCATGCGCCAGGAATTTCGCCGCGCCGCCCAGATACGCGGGAGAATGTCTGTTCAGAAACACCGCTGTGTCCTGCGTAAGTCCGTATTTTCCGTCGGTCTTGGTCAGCAAGCCGTTGATGGTCAAGAAATCGCATAGAATGCGCACTCCGCGCTCGGCGCCGTCGCACTTCTTCGCGATTTCTCCAGCGGTGATCGCGCCGTCGGCGATGTGCGTAAAAATATCCAACTCCAACGCGCCCTTCAGCGCCATTGTTTTCTGGTAAGCATTTAGCGCATCGAAAATCGGGAGCGGACTGGGCTGCGGGTTGGAATGCGGGTTGAACTGAAATGACGGACTGTGAGCGGACATGAAGGAATTATACGCTGCTACTGCGGATACGGAAGTAATCGCGGCGGGCGGGCATCCGGCTCGGCAAGCCAAGCCGTTCGATCGGGGTAGTAATCGCGCAGCTTGCTATCTTCCTCCGGGCCCAAATCGAGCGCCCAAACCACCTTTGACCGGTCGATATCCGCGGCATTCGTAATCCATTCGCGCAGCGGATGGAACGGGGCGTAGCGCACAAACACCAGTTGGCCTCCGGCCGATTCTTCCAACTGTTTCAGGATCGGACGCCGCCCTTCCGGATCGCCATGATTGACAAAATCGAAGAGCTCAAAAGGCCCGAAGGCGTCCAGGAAATCCTGGTTCCCGTAGGCGTGGACCCCAAACCAGAAAGCGAAGTGTGCTGCGGCGAGAAACAGGATCGTGCATGACGCCAGTCGCGGAATGCGTTGGAGCCCCACCAGCGCCACCAGCAGAAGCGCACACGCCACTGCGGCGTAGTAGTGCGGATAGAAGTAAGGATAAAATGCGGAGCCAGCGAAGATCAGAAAAATGGCCGCCGCGGGCCACCACAGACGACGATCTCTCCGCAAAGCGAAAAGAAAGATCGGCAGTGTCAGAAGGAGCGCCGGACAGAGGAAGAAACGGACGTACTCCGCGCGATCGAACAGCCGTTCCCACAGGCTCTGAGCGCTCTCCCGGTCGTGCACCTCGGATTGCACGTCGTAGCCGCGCTGCTGTTGCGGAGTCAACTCGCGATGCAGCACGGGAACAGGCTGAAAGGTGAAGGTGGTGGGGACGCCGTATTGATACCGGCTGGCCATGTAAGGCAGAGTGGTCCAGCTTCCGGTGACGGCTCTGTTTTGCGCCAGAGTCAAGGAGAGAAACGGTAGAGTGGCCGCGACGACCAGCGGCGCAGCAGTAGCCAAGCGTTTCCAGTGGAACAGGAGAAACCCTGCGACAACCGCCGTCAGGAACACGCATTCGTATGGCCGGGTAAGCAATTCGAGGCCGAGACCGACGCCCATCAGGATCGCATTCCTGGAAACCGCTTCCTGACAATCGCGCTTCAGAAGCCGTCCCATCGCGCCGAACGCCAGGCAGCCCGCGATTCCGGAAACCGCGCCGCCCCAATACGAGTTCATCCAATACGTCAGCGGGCCTAGCTGGAACACCGCCAGTACGCCGCCGGCCAGCGCCCACCCCGCGGAGATCCAGCCTCGCAGCATCCAGTAGCACAGCGCGCAAAGAGCCGCCTCGGATAAAAGAACGCCGGCCCAGGGATGGCCGAAAATCGCGCGCCCCAGTTCCAGAGCGATGCCCTGGCCCATGGGAAAAATCGAGCTGTAGCTCGGCTCCTGGAGCACGAAGTTCGCCTCAAAAAAGCGGTGAAAAAGATGCGTGGGATTGGCCAGACGGAAATGCGAAAGAGTGTCGGCCAGCAGCAGGTAGCTGGCGTCGTCGGCGGAACTGGCGATGGGAACGCCGGCTTGCGGAAGCAGCGCCAGGCGAAGCAGGATGGTCAGCGCGCCCAGGCCCAGCATGCACCAGACAGTCTTCTCCGCGAAGCTTTTGGCGAACCGAACCAAATGATCCCGCGCCAGGACCAACACCACCAGCACCGCTGCGACAAAAAACTCGACGAAGTCGCTGGCGCCGAAGCCGATGGGATTGCTGAGAGGGATGAAGGAGCGGAAGACGTGGAACAGGTAAAACATGTGCCGCAGTCTTTTTTCCTGAGGGCGACGTCTAAGTGGAAGCCTTGCGTGCCCGCTTGCGAGCCGAAGGCCGGACGACTTTGGGCTTTCCGCTCCACCGTCCCAGCTTGAACTCGCGGCTGTAATGGGAGACGTTGTTGCTGATAGTCACCGTGACAACACCGGCGGCGTCGCAAGCGTAGCGCTCCTCGATTTCCTGCGACGCGGCGGCGTGGGATTTTTCCACCAGTACGCCCGATAGAGCTCGCATGTCCGCCAGGGAAGGATCGAACGGGAACAGGATCTCGTCCCAAACGGCGATGTCGCCGGAGGGCTTGCCGTCCTCATCGACGGTTGCGGCTTCCAGATACCGGAAGTCGCCGATATTATGGACCGGCTGATAGCGCCGCGACACGGTAAGCGGAGGCTCATCCACTGCCGGAAGGCGCGTGCCGCGCGCAAAAATGGGATCGAAGATCATGCGCTGGCCCGCTTCCGTTTCGCGCCAAACGCCGAAGTTGCGATTGAAGACCTCGCGCAAAGTGTAGCCTGACGCCGCATCGGCCTGAATCGCGAGTCCGATCGCCGTAGCCGAACGCGTATACTCGCTCCGCTTCACCTTGCGTCCGAACTCTTCGCGAAGCATCCGCGCAATCGGAGGCAGTTCGCTGCCGCCTCCCGTGATATACAGCGCGTCGATGGCCGAGTCTCCGGCAAGGCGCACAGTCGCGGCCACGGTTTCCTCAATCAGAGGCCGGCACAAATCATAATAGTTGGCCACCGGAATGACGACTTGGCCGCGGCCCTCCTCGATTAAGTCGAGGTCCACGATCATGCGGCGGGAGTTGGGATGCAGCGCTTCTTTCTGACGCCGGCATTCCTCCTCCAACCGGAAACTGGCGGCTGAGTCGAGCGCGGCCATTTCCTCCGCGCCCAGCGCAAGCTCGGCCAGGATGCGGTCGAAATCGTCGCCGCCCAGCGTGGAAATACCCTCGGTGGCGAGCACCGTGTGGGTGCGCGCATCCAGCTCCACCAGCGAGGCGTCGAAGGTGCCTCCGCCGAGGTCGTAGACCAGAATCCGTCCCGTAATACTCTGGCGATGGCCGAATTCGATGGAGGCCGCGGATGGTTCATTCAACAATCCCAGCACCGAAAAACCGGCGCGGCGGAACCCGTCGATGGTAAGAAATCGCTGATTGCTATTGGCGTTGGCGGGAACGCCCAGCATGATTTCCAGAGGCTCACCCTTTCCAAAATGCGCGGTTAGCTGCTTATGAAGCTCGCTCAGCAATCCGTGCATCAGCTCGGCCAGAGGAACAGCGTCGCCCCCGGCTTCCAGCAGCGTTTCCGGCCCGGCATCTTCGAGGTAGCGCTTGAGAGAGCGGACCACGGTCCAGGAAGAATCCGCTTGCGCGTGCCACGCGTCCCACCCATACAGACGCTCACTTCCTGAAGCGTTGGACCGTAAAGCCACCAGCGGAGGGAACCATTCGTAGGTGGAGTCGGCGCTTTCGAAAGGAACCAGGGGATAGTTGCCGCGGTCCGCAGCCGCCACGACGATTCTAGTGGTTCCGAAGTCGATACCGAGTTTCATGATGATGTTCCCAAATTCAATTACAATGGTCGCCTATGAGGAAGCTACCGTGCACAGTACGAATGCTTGGAGCTGCAATGCTCCTGCTCGCCCTCGAGGGTTGCAACCGCATCCCGGCGGAGGCCGAGTCCGACCCATGGAGCCAACCCGGCAAAATCCAGCTCGACAACCTCCGGCAGTTGACGCATGGCGGAGAGAACGCAGAAGCGTACTGGGCTCCGGATGGAAAGCGTCTCATCTTCCAGTCTACACGCGGAGACCATGATTGCGATCAGCAGTACATCATGAACGCGGACGGATCGGACCAGCGTCTGGTATCGACGGGCAACGGTGTGACCACCTGCGGATATTTTCTGTCCGACAACAAGCACATCCTGTACGCTTCCACGCATGAAGGCGCTGCCGCGTGCCCGGCCAAACCGGATCGCAGCAAAGGCTACTTGTGGGCGGTTTATCGCGACTTCGATATTTACCTCGCCGAAGACAGCGGCAAGATCGTCAAGAAGCTCACTGACACGCCCGGCTACGATGCCGAGGCGACGGTCAATTGGAATACCCATAAAATCATTTACACCTCAATGGCCTCAGGCGACCTGGACGTTTGGAGCATGAACGAAGACGGATCAGACAAGAAGCAATTGACCAAGGCCATTGGCTACGACGGCGGCGCGGTATTTTCGCGCGATGGAACCCAAATGGTGTGGCGAGCCCACCGGCCCGATACTCCGGAAGGGCTGGATCTGTATCGTTCGCTATTAAAGCAGGACCTGACTGCGCCGATGAAGATGGAGCTGTTCGTAGCCCGCTCCGACGGCTCCAACGAGAAGCAGATTACCAATTTCGGGTGCGCCAGCTTCGCCCCGACTTTCACTCCGGATGGCAAAAAGATTCTATTCGCCTCCAATAAACATCACTGCGATAGCAGCGATTTCGAGCTCTACCTGATCAATACCGACGGAACCGGTCTGGAGCAAGTCACCAATTACGGCGGATTTACTTCGTTCCCAGAGTTTTCTCCGGACGGCACCCGGTTGGCCTTCGTCTCCAGCTATCAGGGCAAGAGCAAATACGAATTCAACGTGTTCGTCGGCGACTTGAAATAAGGCTACGTCATCCGCAGCTTCCGCCAAGGTAAGCGGCGCTTCACTTCGGAGCCGGAGACGCCACCGGCACCAGCTTCCCGTCCTGAATATAATAATCAGCGCCGCGCCAGCGGATGCTGCTGCGCAGGAAACTCACCAGCCAGATGGAAAACGCGACCGCATCCCACAGCGGAATCAGTGGAATCTCTTTCCACAGATAACGCTGCTTCAGGCCACGAATCCCGATCATCCAGGTCATCGCCGCGCGCATCACGAAATAGCCGCCCAAATAGACAGCCGCCGTCACTGCCGTGGGCGAGATCGCAACCGCAACCAAAGACCATGGCAGCCCTTGCGTGAGGAACAAGCCCATGTGCCCCCAGGGCCGCATATGCCGCATCACCACCACCCATCGCAGGCGCTTGTGCAGCAGCTCTTTCATCGATTGATAGTCGGAAACGGTCTCGACCGGATATCGCAGCAGCGCGACTTCGTAACCCTGCTCGGCGATCAACCGGCCCACCAGCAAATCGTCAGCGGGACGATTCTCCAGCACCGCATAACCCCCGAAGCCAGCCAGGTGTGCGCGCGTGGTTGCGATGGTCGGGCCCAGCGCGAACTTGACTCCGTCCAACTGCCAGGCGACCAGAATGCCCGCGTAGAAATCCGACATCATCCCAACCGTCTGAAGATGGTCCGTGAACGTGTTGACTTCGGCGGGGACATAGAAGCACGTCACCGCCCCGACCTTCGGATCGCGCAACGGAGCCGTCACTTGCCGCAGATAATCCGGGCGCACGCGCACATCGCTATCGCTGATGACGATGGTTTCATGCCCGGCTTCCATCACCAGCCTCACCAGCTTGGCCACCTTATCGTTGGTGGCGATTCGCCCGGACCCGTGCAGTACGCGGATGTTGCGCTGCGGGAAACAACGTCGCAACTCTTCGATCGCCGAGACCACAGCTTCGTCCTCGCCATCGATGCAGAAGACGATTTCGTATTCGGGATAATCCAACTGGCAAAAACTCTCGAGATTCGCACGGGCATCGGGATCGAGGCCACGGATGGGCTTCAGGATACTGACCGGCGGACAAAACTCCGGATCGGGCGAGGCGACAGGTGTGCCAAAGTACCTCCACGCGCTATACAGCGCCAGGAAATAATAAATGAAGGGAATGGCCGCGATCCCAAGAAGCAACTCTACAAGCGGCATATACTCTCGCTATTCTAGCCGACCTTCATTGGTAAGCAGCAACTTGCCGCCGCTTTGCGCCACAATCCTCATCCGCTCCAGCCCCACCAGCGCCTCCAACCGAGGCAACTCGGCATCGCTCACCACCAGATACCATCTTTCCGGCGCGAGCCACAGCGCCTTCCATTGCCGATCGTCGATGAACACGTCGGGGGCGCCAGGGGCGTAGGAGCCATAAATCAGATTATTGACGCGCCCATTCACCAATAAAGCATCGCGGTTGGTATAGAAAAAGACTGACGAAAACGTATAGTAATGATGATCCACCATCAGTTTTCCGGGCGGCGAGTGCAGCAATGCATCCACCAGCGGCCTCGACGAAAGGAACGGGTCGAAGACCACCAAGGCCATTCGCGCCGCTTGGAAAAACATCACCGCCATCACGGCCGCAGCCAGGAATGCCCTCTGCCCGGTTGCCCGCAGCGTTCCAACCGCTCCTAGCAAAAAGGCGATTCCGGCCAGCAGCAGGGGCGGACGCAGATACGCAAGCGACGCAATCGTCAGATCGCCCATGTGACCCAGCGAAAGCTTATACGCGCCCGGGTTCTGGCTCAAAGCCGATGAAATGTCGCCGGGCGTAGGATAGCCCTTCACGACGAAATATAAACTCAACGCGGTCACCGCCGCGATTGCGAGAATCGCGCACAGTACTCGCGTTCCTGCCCGAATCCACGCGCCGCCCGCGGCGACCGCGGAGCCGATCAGCAGAGCCAGCGCCGGATAGCAGGGCATCGAATAATATTCCTGCGTCGTTGAAAATGTGAAGAACACCAGAATAAACCCGGTCCAGCAGAGGGCCAGCAGCCGGGTCTTGCCGGCGCGATCGACGGGGCGGTAATTCAGCTTGATCGCCGCCGGAAGATACACGCTCCACGGAAACAGCCATGCGAAATGCAGCAGCCAGAAGAGATATCGAGGTACAGTATCGTAATCGCGCGGATAGCGCAGATTCAGGAATCGCAGAAGCTGCTCATTAATGAAATAGAACCACAGAAAGCCGTGATATTCTCCGGGCGAACTGTGCATCGTGAAATCGAAATACGGAGGGTTCCGTAGCGTCGCGAGGATGTGCCATGGAGCCGCGATCAGAAGCACAACCGCAAGACCACGGAACGGATGCAGCTTCCACCAGATTTTGCGGTGGAACAATTGTCCCGTGACGCTGAGGTAAATAACCGCAGCGGCAATTGGGAAGACGATTCCGATCAGGCTCTTCAGCAACAGGCTGACGCCCAGATTTGCTGCCAGCACCAGCGCCCAGAGCGGGCTGCGAGGCTCTTCTTCATCTATTGTTCGCAGGAAGGCCCACATCGAAAGCGCGATGCTGGCCGTCAGCATCACATCCGGAATCAGGATGCGCGTGAACAGAAACAGGCCGATACATGTGGAGATAGATAGGCCCGCGTAGAATCCGGCCTTTTTGCCGAAGGCCCACATCCCAAACGCGGTCGTCACCCAAGCCAGCGCCAGCGCAGCCAGAACCATGGGGATGCGCGCTGCCCAATCGAAGGCTCCAAACATCTTGAAGCAACCCGCCATCATCCAGTAAATCAGCGGCGCTTTTTCGAGATAAGGAATGCCGTCGAGCCGCGCGGTCACCCAGTCGCCGGAGCTGAGCATGTTGCGTGCGATCTGCGCCTGCACCGCATCCACATCGTCCATCAGCGAGGGGGGCGAAACCATGCAGCCGGCATAAACCGCCGCAGCGAAAAGAAGCACGATCAGAACGTACGGAGCCGGCTCGGCCTTCCAAGTCATCAGCTGCTCGGAACGAGTCAGGCTCGGTTGTGCGGGCGATGTCTTCAAGAGATGGAATGCGCCGCGCGTTCCATCTTCCGGGACGCCGGCTCGGCCAGCGCGCCCGTTTGAATTCCCCATTTTTTCATCCAGAAGAAAAGAATCATCAAACCCCACAGGTGATAGCCGAGGTTTGCCCGCCGCTCCAAATGCGCGCGGACCAGCGTCTCGATCTCCACCATGCGGAAAAACCCGGCGTGTTCCGTGCGCGCGTAATCCAGCGCTTCGCGCAGCAGCGGACGCAGCGGCCCACGGAACCATTCGTGCGCCGGAATATCGAACCCGATCTTTTTCCGCGCCAGAATCTGCGGCGGCAGCTTGCCGCGCATCAGCGTTTTCAAAAGCACCTTCTGCCGTGACCCACTGATCTTCAAATGCGCGGGAAGCGAGTTCGCAAACTCCACAATTCGGTGATCAAGAAATGGCGGCCGCACTTCCAAAGCATGGGCCATGCTCATCCGGTCCACCTTCGTGAGAATGTCGTCAGGTAGATAGTACTTCTGATCGAATCCCAAATACCTAGACAGTTCGTCGCCAGCGTGCGATTGAGCCAAAATGCCCGCGAGCGCACCCGGCAGCACCGGTTTCACCAGCCGCTGCTTTTCGATATCGCTGAACGTTCCACCCCAATACGCGTGCGCACGCATCGCCGGCATCTGGCAGCCTTCCAGGAACCGCTTCAGCTTGTAATCGAACCC
Source organism: Bryobacteraceae bacterium (assembly GCA_036489835.1). Classification (GTDB taxonomy): domain Bacteria; phylum Acidobacteriota; class Terriglobia; order Bryobacterales; family Bryobacteraceae; genus Palsa-187. The sequence goes on from DASXEY010000118.1 coordinate 32,705, forward strand.
GATCTTTTCATCCGACACCGGCCAATGTTTCGCCGCACGGAGCGCGAGTTTCAACGCGGGCCCAGGCAGGCTTCGCATACGCTGGGCCAACATGCTGGCGCGCTGCGTCAAATAGCCTCCGAACAATTCGTCCGCGCCTTCTCCGCTAAGCGCGACTGTGGCGCTAGATTTCGTTAACTGGGAAAGAAACCAAACCGGAAGCGCGCCCGCATCCGCATTTGGCTCATCCGAATAATACGCAAACTTCTCGATTGCCCCGGTCAGATCCTGATCCGGATTCAAATCGAGCTGTTCATGTTCGGTTTCGTAGTGGTCAGCCGCGCGGCGAATGTAATCGGTCTCGTCGAAACTGTGCCCATTGAAGGAAATCGAGAACGTCTTCACGCGGGAGCCCGACGCCTCCGCGGCATAATGCAGCAGCGTTGAGGAATCGACGCCTCCGCTCAGCCACACGCCCACCGGCACATCGGAAGCAAGATGCTCCCTCACCGACGCCTTCAACAGCCGGTCGAGTTCCTCTTCGGCAGCCGCCGAAGTCCACGTCCGCGCCTCACCCGCTGGCAATCGCCAATACGATTCTTCGTGAATCTTCCCATCCCGCCATTCCAGCCAGTGCCCTGGATTCAGCTTTTCGATGCCTTCGACCAGGGTCGCAGTGCCGGCGCAATAATTCAGCGAGAGATAGGAATCAAGACCAGCCAGACTAAGCGTGCGATCGACCTCGTCATGCACGAAAAGCGCCTTCAGTTCGGACCCGAAAAAGAGATCCTCACCGTCGTGCGCGATATACAGCGGCTTAATTCCCAGACGATCGCGAGCCAGCACCAACCGCTTGCTCGCTTCCGTCCACAGCGCCACTGCGAACATTCCGCGCATGCGCGCAAAGCACTCGGTATCCCATTCACGGAAAGCTTCGAGAACCGTTTCGGTGTCGGTGCGCGACCGGAAGCGATGTCCCAGCGCTTCCAGTTCGCGCCGCAGTTCCAGATGATTGTAAATCTCGCCGTTGAACGCGATCACCGTTCCGCCGTCAGCCGACGCCATGGGCTGGTCGCCGGAGTCGAGGTCGATAATCTTCAAACGAGCCGCGCCCAGCGAAATCGTGCCCGATTCGAACACGCCCTGCCGATCCGGACCCCGATGCGCCAACGTTTGTATAGCTTCCCGCATGCGGCCGGACGCGGCGGGGCGCTTCCTATGCGTGAACCCAGCGATACCGCACAAAATCTACTGCCCTCCGGCCTTGGGCAACGACGTGCCCGTCACCTGGGCTCCGACAAAGCTACCGCCGACGACGCGCTCCGGCGCGAACGTGGATTCCGCGCATCCCGCCACTTCACCTGGGGCAGGAATTGCGACGCATCCACCCGATCCTGATAGCGGATCGCGATGTTCATCAGCGAATCGAGCAAGGCGTCAGACAAGTAATGCGGCTGCAGCCCCAGGTCGATCAGCTTCGAATGCTTGGCGTTGTAGTAATGGTCCTGCGCTTCCACGCGCGGCGAATCCAGATGATCGATCACCACGCGCATGCCCAGCTCCCGCGCCGCGGTCTGCACCATGTGTGCCAGTTCCAGCACGGAGAATTGTTCGGTGAACTGGTTGAACACGCGGAACTCACCCGGATTGGCCGGATTCAGACAGGCGATCTCAATGCAGCGGACGGTGTCTCGAATATCCAGGAACCCTCGCGTTTGCCCGCCCTTTCCATACACGGTCAACGGATGGCCTACCGCGGCCTGCGCGCAAAAGCGATTCAGCACCGTGCCGAAAACATCATCGTAGTCGAAGCGGTTAATCAGCGCGTCATCCTGGCTGCACTCATCTGTCACCGTTCCGTACACAACTCCCTGGTTCAAGTCCGTCGCGCGAAGACCCCAGATCTTGCAGGTGAACGCGATGTTGTGGCTATCGTGAACCTTGGAGAGATGATAGAAGGAGCCGGGCTGCTTCGGGAACGGCAGCACGTCCGACCGGCCATTGTGCTCGATCTTGATGTATCCCTCTTCGATGTCGATATTGGGAGTTCCATATTCCCCCATCGTGCCCAGCTTCACCAAATGGCAATCCGGCATCAGTTCACGGATGGCGAAAAGAAGGTTCAGCGTGCCGACAACATTATTCACCTGCGTGAACACGGCGTGCTTGCGGTCAATCATGGAATAAGGCGCAGCTCGCTGTTCCGCGAAGTGAACCACCGCGTTAGGCTGAAACGCTTCCAGAGTGGAAGCCAAAAAATCGTAGTCAGTGACGTCGCCGACAAACAGCTCAATTGCGTGTCCGGATAACTCCTGCCACGCGGCCAGGCGCTGCGCTAAGGGTTGGATGGGCGTGAGGGTCTGAACCCCCAGCTCATAATCCCACTGGCGCCGCAGGAAATTGTCCACGATCGCAACTTCGTGGCCTTTCCGTGACAAGTACAGCGCCGTAGCCCAACCGCAATAGCCGTCACCTCCTAATACACAAATCCTCATGTGGTCCTATCCCATCCTGGTCTCGAAGACTCTGCAGCTAATATTATATCTTCCCACTACACGAACCCCGAAATTCAAAAAAATTCTCGAAAAAGTAACACACTTCTTTCTCCTTATGTTCCTCTGCCGGATGCCGACTTTACCGGACTCCCCGGCGTCCCTTGTTCACGGCAGTTCAGCGTGATAGCGTATATGGGTTCGACTGGAGCGCCTGCCGGCCCAGTCCCCGGAAACAGGTTTACAAGAGGTGGTCAATGGGGTCTTCATTACACATGCGCTCACGAAAGTTAACTTCGTCGTTACTCGGCTTTGGCGTGGTGATCGTCGCAGCCTGGACGCTCACGGCTCAACAACCCAAGAAGGTTGACGATGCGATGTTGAAAGACGCCGGCAAGACCGGCGAGGAGTGGATCACCTACAACAACGGCTGGTCGGAACAGCGCTTCAGCCAGCTCAAGCAAATCGACGCATCGAACGTGAGCAGGTTGGGATTGGCTTGGTATTACGACATTCCTGCGGCTGCCGGCGGCAACGATGGCGGCCGGCAGGAGGGAACACCCCTGATCTACAACGGCGTCATGTACAGCATCACCCCCTGGAGCATCGTGTACGCTGTCGACGCCCACACCGGTAAGGAAGTCTGGCACTCCGATCCGGAAGTGAATCGCCAGGTCTGGCAGTCACGCATCTGCTGCGGCGTCGTGAATCGCGGCATCGCCATGTATGGCGATAAGATCATCGCGCCGGTGGTTGACGGACGGCTTCGCGCTCTCGACATGGCCACCGGCACGATCGCTTGGGAGACCCGAGTCTCGCCGGCCAACATGGCCTACACCATCACGATGGCGCCGCGCGTAACCAAGGGCGGTAAAGTCATCGTCGGCGTCAGCGGCGGCGAATACGGCGTGCGTGGCTTCTTCGATGCCTATGATGCCGAAACCGGCAAGCAGGCGTGGCGTTTCTACACCGTTCCCGGCGACCCTTCCAAGCCCTTTGAACAGCCGGAGTTCGCCGACTGGGCCAAGACTTGGGACGTCAAGAGCGAATGGTGGAAGCTCGGCGGCGGCGGTCCTGTATGGGGCGGCGTGGCCTACGATCCCGATACCGACATCGTCTACGTTGGCACCGGGCAGCCCGGCCCCTGGACTTCCGCGTACCGCGGCAAAGGCGACGATCTTTGCACGGATTGCATCATCGCGGTACGTGCCTCCACCGGAAAGCTGGTTTGGTATTACCAGACCACGCCCGGCGACGATTGGGATTACGATTCCATCGCCGACATCATGCTGGCGGATCTGAACATTAACGGCAAAGTGCGTCACGTGCTGATGCATGCGCCCAAGAACGGCTACTTCTATGTGCTCGACCGCGGCACCGGTGAGCTGCTTTCGGCCGATCCCTGGGTGCCGGTGAACTGGTCCTCGGGAGTCAATCTCAAGACCGGCCGTCCGACCATCAATCCGGAGGCTCGCTATGGAGCCGACACCATCAACGTCGTCCCGGGTCCCGGAGGCGGCCACGTTTGGACGCCATGGTCGTTCAATCCCACCACGGGTTTGGTGTATCTCCCCAGCACCGCTGGCTCGGGCTATCCGTACGTAGTGACGGCGGGTTTCACTCCGACGTCGACTGACATCGGCCCCACCGGCCGCGGCGTCATGAATATGGGCGAGGGCGCGGCTCGCGGCGGTGGCGGAGCGGCGCGTGGAGGCGCCGCAGCAGCGGGCGGAGCGGCGGGTGCCGCGGCTGGCCGGGGTGCGGCCGGAGCAGCGGGTCAGCCCCTGGCTCCCGGTTTGGATCCGAACGCAGTGGCAGCCGGACGCGGCGGTGCCGGTGCAGCGGCCGGTGCGGGACGAGGCGGCGCTCCAGGCGGAGCTCCTGCGGCTCCTCCCCAACCCTCGCGACTCATGGTTTTCGCGCTCGATGGTAAGGGAGACTTTCCTCCGCCTCCGCCCCCGCCGCCAGCCCCAGCAGCCGGCGCGGCTGGTGCCGGTCGCGGGGCAGCGGGTCGCGGCGGCGCGGGTGGAGGCGGTGGTCGCGGAGCAGGCGGAGGAGCGCCCGGCGGTGCTGCACGCGGCCCCGCCCCTGCGCCTCTTCCCAGAATCGGACCGGAGCTCACCGGGACGCCTCTAGTAGCATGGGACCCCATCGCCCAGAAGGAACGCTGGCACGCGGATGACGGCGGCGCAGGCTACAACCAAGGCGGAACGCTTTCGACGGCAGGCAATCTCGTATTCGCCGGCGTCCGAACCTTCCTTCGGGTCTATCGAGCCGACACCGGCCAGAAGCTGCTCGACGTGGATCTGCACATGACGCAAGTGGGCCCGCCCATGACCTTCATGCTGGACGGCAAGCAATACGTCGCCATCGCCGGCGGCCCGCCCGCCGCGGGTGGTGCCGGACGCGGCGGCGCAGGTGGCGCCGGACGCGGACCCGCCAACTAGATCGCGATTGTAGTTTAAGAACGGGCCGGGTTCGCTCACATGCGATTCCGGCCCGTTCTTTTGCTGCCTGCTAAAATCGTAGTTCCCATGGAAATCGAGAAGGTCTATGAACCCCAGCGGTTTGAACCGCACTGGGCCAAGTGGTGGGTCGACCAGCAAATCTTCCACGTCGAAGCGAAGCCGGGCCAACCCTATTTTTCGCTAGCCATCCCGCCCCCCAACGTAACCGGCTCCCTGCACATGGGCCACATGTTCGAGCATTCCATCATCGACGCCCAAATCCGCTGGCGGCGCATGACCGGAGTGAAAACCCTGTGGGTTCCCGGCACCGATCACGCCGGCATCGCCACCCAGATCATGGTGGAGCGGCAGCTTGCCGAAGAAGGCCTCACCAAGCGCGACCTCGGCCGAGAAGCCTTCGAAGCCCGCGTCTGGAAGTGGAAAGAGGATTACGGCGGGCGCATCGTGGAGCAGATGAAACGCGCCGGGGTGAGTTGCGATTGGCAGCGGGAACACTTCACCCTCGATGCGGGACTTACCCGAGCCGTCCGCGAAGCCTTCGTGCGCCTCTACGAAAAGGGCCTGATTTATCAGGCCAATTACATCGTCAACTGGTGCCCGCGATGCCAGACCGCTCTCAGCGATCTCGAAGTCGAACACGAGGAGACGCAAGGCCATCTCTGGCACATCGTCTATCCGGTGAACGACGGCGGCGAGACGCTGGTCGTCGCGACCACCCGCCCTGAAACCATGCTAGGCGACACCGCCGTAGCCATCAATCCCAAGGACCCTCGCGCGGCGCGCCTACATTTGAAATCGGTGCGCCTGCCGCTGACCGATCGCAACATCCCCATCGTGCTCGACGAAATGGCCGAGCTGGGATTCGGCTCCGGAGCCGTCAAGATCACCCCCGCGCACGATCCTAACGATTTCGAAGCCGGCAAGCGCCACGACCTTCCCAGCATCAAAGTGATCGACGAAAATGCGCGCATGACCGAAGCCGCGGGCAAATTCTTCGGCCTCGATCGCTTCGAGGCCCGCAAGCAGGTTGTCGCCGATTTGGAAGCTCTCGGGCTCATGGAGAAGATCGAGCCCTATAAGCTCAGCGTCGGCAAATGCCACCGCTGCAAAACCATTGTCGAGCCGCTCGTTTCGAAGCAATGGTGGATGAGCATGAAGCCTCTCGCGGAGCCTGCCATCAAGGCCGTGGAAGACGGCCGCATCACCTTCGTCCCGGCGAACTGGTCAAAGACTTATTTCGAGTGGATGTACAACATCCGCGACTGGTGCATCTCTCGCCAGCTCTGGTGGGGCCATCGCATCCCCGCCTGGCACTGCGGCGCCTGCAAAGAAATCACGGTTGCGCGCGAGACGCCGACGCAATGCTGCAAGTGCAACTCGGCGAATCTGGTGCAGGAGACCGACGTTCTCGACACCTGGTTTTCGAGCGGCCTGTGGCCATTTTCGACGCTCGGCTGGCCCGACGATACTCCCGATCTGCGCGCCTTCTATCCGACCTCATTACTCGTCACTGGCTTCGACATCATCTTCTTTTGGGCCGCGCGCATGATCATGTTTGGCATGGAGCTTACCGGCGAGGTGCCCTTCCGCCAGATCCACATCCACGGTCTGGTCCGCGATGCGGAGCGCCAGAAGATGTCCAAGACCAAGGGCAACGTGGTCGACCCGCTGATCATCAACGACAAATTCGGCACCGACGCCGTGCGCTTCGGACTGTTGGTGAGCGCGGCGCCCGGGGGCGATATTGCCCTGAGCGAAGAACGTCTCGATGCCGAGCGCGCATTCGCCAACAAGATCTGGAACGCTTCGCGCCTGCTGTTCAGCAAATCGAAGGAAGGGCCGGGTGAGCCGGCTTCTTTAGCGGACCGTTGGATCGCCAGTCGCCTCAACATGGCGACTGAAACCGCCAATCGAGCCTTTGAGCATCATCGTTATCACGAAGCCGCTGAGACGCTGTATCACTTCTGGTGGGACGAGTTTTGCGATTGGTATCTGGAACTGAAGAAGCCCGATTCCGACTGGAGCTACGCGTACATAGTCTATGAGAAAGCTCTGCGCCTGCTACATCCCTTGATGCCTTTCATCACCGAGGAGCTATGGCAGCGATTGGAAACTGGCGGAAAGTCCATTGCACTTGCGCTATATCCGGCGCCGGGATCGATTGACGCCGAGGCTGAACGCGATGTCGCGCTCTTCCAACGCATCGTGACCGAGGTCCGCCAGAACCGCGCCGCCAATAAAATTGATCGCAGAGAGTCTTTAAGCGCCGAGATTTCGGCCGAAGGCCCGGAGCACACGTTCATCGCCGCAAACCAGCCGGCGCTAGCGAAATTCGCCAACGTAACCATCGTTCTTTCTCAAGGTCCCTTCGCGGTGAAGCTCAATATCCCCATTGACCGCGCTCGCCTCGAAAAAGAAAACCTCCAACTCGAGAAACAGATCGCTAACCTCGATCAGCAATTCGCTGATCAGGAATCGCTCGCCAAGAAGCCGGAAAAAGTAGTCGCGGCGATGCGCGAAAAGAAAGCCGGATACGAGGCTCAGCTTGCCAAAAACCGCGCCGCGCTTTGAAATCCCCGGACGAACCGTACATTGGTTCGAAAGCATCGGCTCGACGATGACCGCCGCCGCCGAGTTCGCCAAGCAAGCTTGCCCGCATGGAACCTCCGTAGTCGCCGATGAACAGACAGCGGGCATTGGCCGCCACGGCCACTCCTGGCATTCCGAACCAGGAGGGCTCTACGTTTCCGTCGTGCTCCGTCTTGTCGAACCCGTGCCCGTGCTCATGCTGGCTCTCGGCCTCGCCGCACGCGAAGCCATCGTCGAAACAACTGAACTTCAGCCCGATCTCCGCTGGCCCAACGACGTTCTCCTGAACGGCCGCAAATGCGCGGGCGTGATCGCGCAGCGCGAAGGCGACGCAGTCATCGCCGGCATCGGCATCAATGTGAACCAAACCGCTTTCCCCGAAGACCTCGACGCGACCTCTCTATCGCTAGCCGGCGCGACAACCACTCGCGAAGCCGTCCTCGGAGCCTTGCTCCAAGCCGTAGACCGCTATTCCAGCATGCAACCGGAGGAGATTCGCCGCATCTTCGAAACCTCCTCCAGCTACGCACGAGGCCGCCGCGTCAGCGTGGACCAGGGCAGCATAGAAGGCATCACCCAGGGCCTCGACAAATCCGGATTCCTCATCCTCCGTCAAGACAACGGCCAGGTCGCGACCATCTTAGCGGGAGGCGTCCGCCCATGCTCCTAGCGCTCGACGTAGGCAATACCAACGTCACCATCGGGGCCTTCCATGGCAAGGAAATAGCCGGCCGCTGGCGTCTGCGCACCATTCGCGAGCAGACCGCCGACGAATGGGGTATTCTGATCCGAAATCTTTTCTCGCTCTCCTCGCTCGACCTGGCCGCAGTCGACGGCGTGATTATTTCGAGCGTCGTCCCCGCCGTCGATCAGCCCCTCGAAGCCATGGCGAAGCGCTACTTCAAACGCCAGCCGATCTTTGTGAACTACCAGACCAATCTCGGCATCGCCGTGCGCTACGACAATCCCCGAGAAGTGGGCGCGGACCGCCTGGTGAACGGCGTGGCCGGCTTCACCAAATACGGCGGCCCCGTCGTGATCGTGGATCTGGGCACGACAATAAACTTTGATATTGTTTCGGCCGACGCAGAGTTTCTGGGCGGCATCATCTGCCCCGGCATCGGCATGTCCATCTCGGGATTATTCGCCCGCACCGCGCGCCTGCCCATGGTGGATTTCCGCGAGCCCGAAAAACTGATCGGCTCGAACACGGTCGGCAGCATCACGTCGGGCCTCTATTACGGCTTCGTTGGAATGATCGACGGCATTCTGGAGCGTCTCTCCGCCGAGCTCGGCCCGCGCATGAAGGCCGTCGCCACCGGGGGCCAGGGAGAGTTGATCGTGCGGCCGTCGCGTTGGCTGATGGGCTATGACGAAGACCTGACGCTGGAAGGCCTCCGCTTCATCTGGGAAAGAAACTGCGCGAAGTGATGCAGTCGCCGTCAATCGAAAACTACTTCAACTATTTCACCGAAATCGAGGAGCATTTCCGGATCGCGCGCGGCACTGGCCTTTTCCTGGTGTCGCCGCTCGACTGGGCGTTGATCGAAACCTGGAAGAACGCCGGAGTCCCGCTCGAAGCTGTATTGCGCGGCATCGACGCAGCCTTCGAAAAGTGGCGCGCGAAGCCGGTTCGCACGCGGACCCAGAAAATCAACTCGCTCGCATTCTGCGCGCAGGCTGTCGCGGTGGAGGCCCAGGCCATGGCCGAAAACGCTCCGCGTCCGCGGAAGCCAGTCGCGCCGCCCTTCTCGCTCGACTCCGTGAAGGAGTTCCTCGCCCGAAATGTCGCGGTCCTGCGCAAAGCCGGACAAGAAGATCTCGCGGCATCGCTCGAAGCGCTGGATGCCGATATTCTTTACGCCGACCTAGAACAACTGGAACAGCGCCTCACAGCAATCGAGGAGAAAATGATCGCGCGCCTGCGCTCTGCGGCCAGCGACGAAGCCCTCTTCGAGGCTCGCCGATCCTTGGACGCCGAGCTCAAACCCTACCGGGGCAAAATGACCGCCGACCAGCTAGCCCGCCTGGAAAAGCAGTTCCTGGAGCGCAAGCTGCTGGAAGCAGCCTCCGTCCCGCGCCTGAGCCTGTTTTACCTCTGAAACATTACTGGTGTAGACTGAAGGTGTTAAGCGGAGGTGGGTCTTCTCGAGTAGCCTGCTATCCAGTGCTTCTCGCTCTGTAGCGATGTCCCGCAGCGCCCGTGGCGCGGCGCGCAAGGCAGTCTGCGGCCTACTCGATCTTCTTTTCCCCGACGATTGCCGCGTCTGCGGCGACGCTCTTCACGAAGTTTCCCGCATCCCCGTCTGCTCCCGCTGTCTCCTCAAACCGGAACTATTTCACACCGAGTTCTATTGCGTCACCTGCCGCACGCCGTTCTTGAATCGCTCGCCGCTCGATGAATCCGGCCGTTGCGCGTTCTGCCGTTTGGATTTGAACGGGTTTGACCAGGTGTATACCTTCGGCGCCTACGAAGGTGTTCTGCGCAAGCTGATTCACCTGTTCAAGTTCGAAGGTGTCCGTACGTTGCAGCGTCCCTTGGGCTCCCTTCTGGCGCAAGCCCTCCCGCGCGAATCCACCTTCGACGCCATCGTGCCCATGCCTCTGCACTGGCGCCGCCGCTGGCATCGAGGCTTCAATCAATCCGGATTGCTGGCTCGCGAAATCGCCCGCAAATGGCACGTTCCAGTGCGCGCCCTGGTGCGCCGCAAGAAAGCCACTGCTCCGCAAGCCGGTTTAACCAGCGCCCAGCGCCGCAAGAACGTGGAAGGCGCGTTCGAAGTCAAGAACCGAACCGATGTGAAGGGCCTGCGGCTTCTGCTGATCGACGATGTGCTTACCACTGGCGCCACAGCCAGCGCGTGTGCCCGGGCGTTGAAGCGCGCGGGCGCTTCTCAAGTGACTTTTCTCGCTTTGGCGCGGCGTGACCGCCGCGTCGCTTTCGAAGAATTGGCCGGCGCAACAGCCGCCGGCTCAGGGAGTTGATTCGCCTTATGATTGGGACCTCTCAGGAACGTTTGCACAAACCGGTGCTGGTGCTCAATTCCAGCTTTGAGCCGATCAACGTGTGCGCAGCCCGCCGCGCTCTGGTGCTGGTGCTCAAGGGAGTCGCCGCGGCGGAGGAGCACGGCGTCGGCCAAGTTCACTCCGCGCGCCACAACATACGCGTCCCCAGCGTCATTCGCCTGCTGGAATACCGGCGCATTCCGCACCAGACCCGCTCGCTCTCGCGTAAGAATATCTTGATGCGCGATCGCTATACGTGCCAGTATTGCCTGCGCACCTACAATTCCGCCGAGCTGACTCTCGACCATGTGATGCCCCGCTCCCGCGCCGGCGAAACCACTTGGGAAAATCTCGTCGCCTGCTGCCATCCCTGCAACAACCGCAAGGGCAGCCGCACGCCGGAAGAAGCGGGCATGCGCCTGGCGCGCGTGCCGCGCCCGTTCAGTTTGCACACCAATCGCCACCTGATGCGCCTGCTGGGCAAGAGCGACGCTCAATGGCGTAAGTACCTCTTCTATTAAGGCCGGCCTGATCTCTTGATCTGCACCAGCCCTGTAGGCGCGTGCATCCATCGTTCAGGTTTGGCCGCGCCGCCGTTCAGATGGCTCACCGCCCGTCCGATCGCCATCGATCCCCGAACCAGACTCCGTACCCGCACGCCCGCCACTTTCCTGCCGCCGATCCAATGCAATGCCGTGCTGATGGAGCATCCACACTCGCTGCAATCCGGATCGCCGCCGAACACGCACGGTTCAACCCGCGTATGTAGATCGGCAGTGTAGTTCGCCGACATCCTTGCGAAAATGCAGTCCTGCGGGCTTTCCGGTGGCCTAACGACCGCTTGCGACATTCCCTGCGGCAGCATCAGCTTCGGGTGCCGTCGCGAGAGTTCATCCGCCAGCGCGGCGAAGCGCATCCGGTCTTCGCTCCGCAGCCGCTCAGGGGATTTCTCGCCGCGCTGCGGCGTATACACGCTGAACCAGATGCGATTGACCTCCGGCCTCGCGCTCCAGAACGCCAGGAAGTCATCCAGGTATCCTTCGCGCGCCAGATGCTGGCGCACCACCGTGCAGTGGACGTTCACCTTTCGCCCATCGATATTTCTCAAAATTCGCTCGTAGGTTGCCGGCTTGCGACGCTCATCGTGTTCACGTGGCAGCCCATCCACCGATACCGCGATCGTCACCATCGGGAGCGATGACCATTCCGCGGGAATCGGGATCACTCCGCTCGTCACCACCATCGTCAGAACTCCGCGAGCGTTCAGCGCCGGCAGTACGCGGCTCAATTCGCGATGCCGCATCATCGGCTCCCCGCCCACCAGCGACACATGCACCGGATCGTGCCGGTCCGCCAGATTCAATATGCCGTCCACCAGCTCATCGCCGCGAAAGTCGACCAGGTCTCTCAGCCGTGTTTCGCCGCCCAGGTGCGACTCTCCATAGGCATAGCAGCCCGGACAGCTCAACGGGCATTCGCGCGTAATTTCTATGGAAAGCACTGGCGTTTTGCCGCGCAAAATCTTGCCCCACGAATGTAGGAAATCATAGACCCGCATTGGCGCTAATCCTTGAGCGAATTGTTCTGCCACGTTGATGCGGCGCGAGGCAACCATGTTGCATCGTTTGCGCGGGCCTGCGACAATCACGCCATGAAGCTCGCTGTAGTCCTTCTGATGACCGTCTCCGCTTGGGCGCAGACGTCTACTCCGGCCGCGTCCGCCGGCGCGAAGCCGTCTTTCGATCGTGCCGCCTTTGAGTCGTCCATCCGCTACTACGACCTTGTAGTAGCCGGCGTCACTATGAAGGTCGGCGATCCGAAGCCCTCACGTTCGCTCCCCGGGTTCTCTGAAGTCAGCGTGCATCTTGCTTTGGGCAATGACGCCAGAGACGAGCTTTACTACATCGCATCAGACGGAAAAACCGTGATTCCGGCGGAGGCAGGCTCTGTGCCCGCGTTCAATATCACCCGCAATCCTTTCCAGATCAATCTGGACCGGCTGATTCTCGATAACCAACCCAGCTTTGGCCCCGCCAACGCTCCTGTCACAATTGTCGAGTTCGGCGACCTCGAATGCCCCTCCTGCCGCGCGGAGGCTCCCATCCTCCGCAACCTTCTTCCGATGTTCTATCCCAATAAAGTTCGCGTCGTCTTTAAAGATTTTCCGCTCGAATCGATTCACCCCTGGGCTCGTGCGGCTTCGGATGCGGCTCGCTGCGTTTTCCATCAGAACGCTGCCGCTTTCTGGAAAATCTACGATTGGTTTTACGACACGCAGGATGAGATTATGCCGGAAAACCTCACTTCCAAAGTTTTGGAGTGGGCTGGCAAAAACGGCATTGACACCGCGCAGCTCGGCCGCTGCATCGAGACCAAGGCCACCGACGCCGAAGTCACCCGCAATCTGAATGAGGCTCATGCATTCGGTCTCAAGGGCACTCCCACCCTTTTCGTGAACGGACGCAAGATCGGCGGCCTGGATTTTCAGCAGCTACAGCAGGTCATCGACGCCGAGCTGAGTCATCAAGCCAAAGCCCATTAACAAGCAAGCCCGCAAAGGGCCGCTCGCGGTCCCCAATTGCAGAAAGTAACAACTCCGTCAGTGGCCGGCGACCAGGCTCCGTTTTGCGGGCCGTTGCTTAGGAGTCCGCAAAGGGCCGGTCGCGGTCCCCAATTGCAAAAAGTAACAACTCCGGCAGTGGCCGCGACCCAGGCTCCATTTTGCGGGCTGTCTCTTAGGAGCCCGCGAAGGGCCGCTCGCGGCCCCCAATTGCAGAAAGTAACAACTCCGTCAGTGGCCGCGGCCCAGGCTCCGTTTTGCGGGCCGTTGCTTAGGAGCCCTCGAAGGGCTCGCGGTCCCCAATTGCAGAAAGTAACAACTCCCCAGTGGCCGCGACCCCGGCTCCGTTTTGCCGGCTGTCACTTAGGAGCCGCAAAGGGCCGCTCGCGGCGCTCAATTGCAAAAAGTAACAACTCCGGCAGTGGCCGCGACCCAGGCTCCGTTTTGCGGGCTGTCACTTAGGAGCCCGCGAAGGGCCGGTCGCGGTCCCCAATTGCAGAAAGTAACAACTCCGTCAGTGGCCGCGACCAGGCTCCGTTTTGCCGGCTGTTACTTAGGAACCCGCAAAGGGCCGGTCGCGGCCCCCAATTGCAGAAAGTAGCAACTCCGTCAGTGGCCGCGACCAGGCTCCGTCTTGCGGGCCGTTGCTTAGGAGGCCCATTCACCTAACCTCCCACGCGTTCGCTCGTCTATTGGCTCAGGGTGAGATTGCTATAATGAGCCTATATTCTGAAGGAGTTGCTATGTCTGTTCGATCCGCGCTGTTCTTGGTTCCCGCCGCGCTGCTGCTGATTCCCGCGTCTGGCTTTGCGCAGATTCCGTCCCCCGCGCCTGCGCCGGAGGTGGACCAGGCTCTGCGTGCGCGCGTCACCGAGTTCTTTCAGGATTTCGTCGACGGCAAGTTCCGGCTCGCGATTAACCTGGTTGCGGAAGATACTCAGGATGAGTACTTCTCTTCCCCGAAAGCGGAAATTAAATCGTTCAAAATCGATGCGATCGATTTTTCAAGCGATTTTGCCAAGGCTACCGTCCACATGACCGTCAAGCAAGTGTGGAAGTTGAAGGCTGAGGGATTCATGCAGGACCAGATAGTCGAATCGCCCATGTCCACCACTTGGAAGGTAGAGAATGGGAAATGGGTGTTTTATCACCAGATCCAACCGGATGGCTGGGTCACTCCCATGGGTCCTTCCGCGGGCTTTCACAAACCCGACGGAACCACGGGGATTCCTGCGAAGTTGGATGACGCCACTCTTACGACGGAAGCCGATCGCGTCCTGCACCAAACCAGTGTCGACAAGAGCCAGGTTCTTATCGCCGCCAACCAACCTTCATCGACGAAGGTGACCTTCCATAATGGTGCGCAGGGCTCCGTAAACGTCAGCCTGGTTGGCTTACCGAAGGTCGAAGGTCTGACGGTGACCCTCGATAAGCAGTGGGTGGAGGCTGGGAAGGACGCAGTGCTGGAATTTAATTACGCTCCGGTAGCGGGTCTCCAGCCGCATGCTTTCACGGTCGCGATCGAAGTGGCGCCATTTAATCAGGATTATCCTGTTCAGGTCGATTTCGGCGCCGCGCCAAAGTAACTCTCCCGCAAAGCACCTGGCCGCGGGTGGGCAATTGCCGAAAGCGGCAAGTGTGTTCGTGGCCGCGCCCCAGGTCACACTTTTTCAGGCTGTTACTGGGTAACCTTCAAAGGGCCGGTTCGCGGCCCTCAATTCCCGAAAGCAGCAGTTCCGCTCGCCTCCGCGACCCCAAGCTCCGTTTTTGCAGGCTTTGCTTGGAACCCGCCAAAGGGCCGGGTCGCGGCCTCAATCCGAAAGCAGCAGCTCCGCTCGCCACCGCGACCCAGGCTCCGTTTTGCGGCCTTTACTTGGAACCCGCAAAGGGCCGGGTCGCGGCCTCAATTCCCGAAAGCAGCAGCTCCGCTCGCCTCCGCGACCCAGGCTCCGTTTTGCAGCCTTTACTTGGAACCCGCAAAGGGCCGGGTCGCGGCCTCAATTCCCGAAAGCAGCAGTTCCGCTCGCCTCCGCGACCCAGGCTCCGGTTTTGCAGGCCGTTACTTAAGACCCGAATTTAGAATAATAATAATTCTAAAGAAATCCACGACATAGCAGTTTCACGCGAGCCGTAGCTCCGGTGGGCGTGAGCATATGGAATTGCGAAGGAGCCAACGCAATCTATATGCCTACACAACCGGGACTTCAAACGGTCCCAACACCTCAGCCCCAGCCGAGCGGTCCGGACTACGGTCTCACGGCGCTCGACCTGCTTCCCACCTACGATCGAGCCGGATACCTGGCGGCGGCCGGGACTCAGGCGCCGGCCTACGACCCCACCCAGCCCACCAAATCCTGGGCTGCAACTGTCGACCAGAACGGAAATCCGATCGCCGCGAATACTGCGAGCGTCACCTTTAACTATTGGGTTCCGGCGGGAAACAACCCGCCTTCATGGGGCAGCTTCACGATCACTGGAGCGGAGGCTCTCGCCTTCAATATTCCTGGTTTTCCCAGCTATCCCGCCTACGTGATCGCGCCCACACCAGCAACCCAGGGCGGCGATATCCAGGCGCCGAACCCGATCCCCGCCGATCAGTTGAGCACCATGACGCAGGCCGTCGCGCTGGCGGAAAGTTGGGGAATGACGGCTGCGCAAGCTTCGGCATGCATTGCCGACACCTATAGTGCGCAGTTCGCCCCGTACTCGATCGATTACAACGGCGAGACGCGCCTGTGGTTGACCATTGACTGGAATGGGACGTTTATCAATGTCGGCCAGCAGCTGGAGATTATGTACGCAGCCGGAGTCGGAGCGCCCGGCGCCTGGATCGTGAGCGGCGCCCCCTACGTTGCGAATTCGAGCGAGCCGGTGTGGGTCTCGACTCAACCATCGGCCGCGCCTCCGCTGTCGTCGGCCATTATCCCGGTCCCGCAGCGCGCTCTGCTCCCCGGCGAGCAATTCATCGCGACGTTGATGGCCGTCGAGGTCGAGAATACTCTTGCGCCGGGCGCACCTACGACGGGGGGCGGCGGAGGTGGATTGACATCCGCTCAGGCCGCGCAGCTCACGGCTGTAGAAGACGGAATCAACGTCCTTCTGGGTGTCTTCGCGAAGCCGCCAGCAGCCTAGCTGAGCCCTTCTAAGGAACTCACGCTGCCCCCTGTAGTGGAACGAGTTGGAAGCCCATGGACTTAGCCGCCGCGCGAAGCTTGTTTTCCTGACGTTTCTGATAGCGCATCTGAGCGGCGGCGAACTTTCTGTCGTCGAATTCTTGGT
>DASXEY010000031.1:0-25155 GCA_036489835.1 Bryobacteraceae bacterium
AGCTATCGCGGCGTCAAAGCACGGAAACTTGCCAGCAAGAAGAAGGACGCGTAAAAATCGTCGCCTTCGGCTCCGCCAGTGACCCCGTCAGGTGGTCTCCAACTGGGGAAATCAGCCGGTCCTCAACGAGGAAATCCCGCACCGGACCTTCTCGAAGTGGCGCATCTGGGCGATTGCGGCCTCGATCCGCACGCTCGGCGGCTCGGATCCCGTGATCTGCAGCTCCTTGGCCGCCGCGCGGATCAGTCCCTGGACGCGGCGGATGTTGCCGTAGACGTCGGCGTTGAAGAGATCGACCACCAGCCGATGCAGCTCGGTGTGTATGAAGCGCGCCTGGGAGAGGAGCTTCTGTGGGGTGGCCTCGTAGTAGGCCTGGGAGGCCGGTGGGAAGTGCGCATCGATCTTGATCCGCCGGCCGTCCTTGTGCCGAGAGCGTGGGTAGATCGCCAGCCGCTCGAGCTCGAGGAAGATCTCCACGTGATGCTCGGTGAGCTTCACCCGCAGCATCTTGCCGCGGTGGATGTGCGGGGCGCTGTAGTAGACGCTCTCGATCTGGACATAGCAGTCGGGGTGGAGCTTGGCGTTCTTCCACTCCCCGATGTCGAACTCGATCGCCGGCAGTGGCTTCAGTGCCGCCTTCTCGACCGTCTCAAAGCGCTCGCGCCGCGAGACACCGAAGCGCGAGTGCGGCCGCGCGTTGATCCGCTCCGTGCACTCGCCGATCGCCTGGTTGATCTGCGCCAGGGACGTGAAGCGCTGGCGCCGGTGCCGGAAGCGCACATAACGCATCAGGATCTTCACCAACCCCTCGACGATCGCCTTGTCCTTCGCATGACCGGCACGCGCAGGCACCACTGCGGTGGCGTAGTGGTTGGCGAGCTCGGCGTATCCGGGGTTGAGGTCCGGATCATACAGGTGGCACTTGAGCACGCCCGTCTTCAGACAATCCGGCACCGTCACGTGAGCCACGCCGCCGTAGAAGGCGAACATCCTGCGGTGACAGCCGAGCCAGTTGGCGCTGCGGGTGTCCGCGGCCGCCCACGCGAAGAGCAGCTGGCTGAAGCCGAGGCCGGCGACAAACACGAAGGCCTTGTGGATCTCGCCGGTGGAAAGCTCCACCCACTCGAGCGTGTCGCCGGCGTAATCGACCTCGACGCGCTCGCCGGGCTCGAAGTCCCGCGCGGTCACCGCCGCCTGCCGGTACTGGGGGAACTTGCGGTAGAACTGCTTCCAGAAGTTCGAGTACGTGGTGAGGGACTGCGCCTTCTCCTCCCACAGGAACTTCAGCGGATGCCCGAGCCCCAGATCGTGGACGATCTCCGGCCAGTTGATCTGCGCCATCCAGGGCGGATCGGCTGTGCTCCTCGGCTGATCCGGCGGCCCGTGCAGGCCGTCGCGGATCTGGCGCACTAGGCGCCGCGAGCACTTCAGCGCCCGCATGATCTCCCGCACGCCCCGACCGGCCGCCAGCAGCCGCTCGATCTCTTTGTACCGATCCACCGTGAGCACCCTCCGCGACATCGCGCCCTCCCGTTCGTGTTCTTGGCACGCACGGTACGGGCAAACCGCTTCTCAGGCGGCTGCCGCCGGGTGGGTCCAATCCGAGGAAATCGGGTGGGCCCAATATCAGGAAATCAGGTGGGGCCTATCGCGGGAAACCAGGTGGGTCCAATCGGAGGAAATCGTGCAGTCGGCCGTCTACACCACCTTACGAACATCGAGGCAACAGGCTTCGATTGCGCCTGCTACGTGTGCACCTGGTCCTCAAGCGATGGAGCCGGCGGGAATTGGGCATCTTGTGCGGGCGGCCAAGTTGCGGAGCAATCTCAAGGAGGAAGCCGATGTCTGGCATCAGCGGGCGGTGATGTGCTTATGGTTGCGCAGGTCTTGCACCGATTCGATCGGTGTATTCACTGACTACGAATGAAAGTCGCTAGGATCTCGAGTGCGCTCGTTGAGTCGCCCTAGGAAGCCGTGTTTCTCCCGGTGTCTGGTGGAATGAAATGACCGTACCCATCAACCATAATTAGAACAGCGGTTCCGAAACCGACGAGCATTTCCGCCTGCGTCGACGCTCGCTCCGGTATCTGCGCGATACAGAAGGCACCGAGTCCTGAACCAACCAGCAACGCAAACAGGCCGTAGAGCCGCGGGCTATGGTCGCGCGTTCCGTGTATAGCCTTAGCCAGCAACAGAAGAAATACGACGCCTCCCACGACGCAACCCACTAAGTGTGCGTGCACCGTCTCCACCCCGAAATCGAGAACCGGTTTCACCCACCTCACGAGCACGATGATGGTCAGGACCGCCACAGCGACGATGACCACGCGTTCCAGCCAACGACCGAGCATGATGTGTTTCCTATAGTCCGCGTCGAGGCTCGGCCGACAGGCCTAGCCCGCTTGTGATATTGGACTCTCGCGACGGTCCAGTCTGGAAAATAGCTAAGACATTGAAATACCTAGTAAACTGCGCCCAACCTGAGCTCCGCGACAACCCGCGGGCTGGCAAGCGGTCGCAGAGGCGCAGATCCCCACCAGGGCGATAGCCCCATCTGATATCGCAGTTACGCGAACCAATCGCGCGGCGGCTGGACGTTCCAGTAGATCGGTCTTTGGCGGATCATCCCCTGGGGACGACTCATGCAGGCAAAGCTGGTGACTGTGCGACTGAAGCGCAAGCTTTTGTCCGCCATGTATTTCAGCTCGGCCTGCGAGAATGGATCATCGGCCCGATGCCTACCTCTGAAGTAGAAGCTGACAAAATCCTCCAGCTCGGATCGGTGCCAGTGAAAACCTTCGCCGCAGAAAAGCATCACGAATTGGGTGTTGTCCTCAGTCGGCTTCGCCTCGGCAATCTTGGCCTCCAGTTCCAGCGTGTATTCCAGCATCCGGCTGCGCGCCGTAAACATCGAATGCCACAGCTCGCCGCCCAGCCAGTCCTTAGAGAGAACGACATGCACGTTTCCGGGAAGCCATTGCTCCTGGCGCGCTTTTTCGTATTGGCCCCAGCGGTCCTTCGCAGCAGGCTTTATCGTCTTCACGTCGACATAAAAGATTGTTCCGTCCTCGGCCGTCGCCCGGAAGTCAATTGACTTAGCGCAGGCGGACAGAGGCGGCTCATATTCCAGACGCACAATGCGCGGTTTCGCGTCCGCTAAGATCGCGCTTGCCACGCACAGCTCGTTATGGGTTTCGTCCACCGCCCTGAAGTGGCCACGTCCGTTCTTCAGGACCTGATCGACGGCTTCGGTGAAGCGCTGCAATAGTAGCTTCCAACGCGCAAGGCGATCCCCCGCAGCGCTGAATTCCAAGCCAAACGTATCGCGCACTTCCGCGGCATAGCCGTTGAGCCAAGCCAGATCGTCATCATCGAGCGGGATACTAGCGGCCATGCGCGCGCATTCCTGCGTTACGGGTTCTCGCATAATTTCTCTCCATACGTTGTACCGGCGCATCACCGCCACGAACTCCCCCTGACCGTTGCAGCGGTTTCAGCATCGCGGTTTTCCGCACCTGTTCATACTCCTTTTGGCGACTTCAACCGTTACCACCGGACGACTCCAGATCCAAGCTGCCAATGTGATACCGTATTAGCTGTGAGGGACTCTGTTGATCAAACACGACGCGATCTCTGAAGCCTCCGCCGAGAAACTCCAGTTGGTCCCCCCCAGTCGATATTTTGATGAGGCGCCCATTCAACTCCAGCGTTTGCATCCTGAATCCGCGCGTCTTGGCGCTGTCCGCTCTAGATCCCAAGGACAGCAATCCAGGCCGCATTTGGTTAGCCATCTCGATTAGCCTAAGAATATCAAGGCATATGATGATCAGAGTCTCTCCGCGCAGAACCTTAGTCTGCAATTCCAAGCTGAGAAAGGTCGCGCCCAGCGGGCGCGAGGACGGAATATAGAATGAATCCGCTAGGTTATAGATCGGAGAGTCGCATTTCAGTTCGTCCATCCACGATTTGAATCCGACGATGGCGATATTCTGCTCACTGTAGACACCGACGTGTACGCACTTATCGACGGTGGCGATTGCCCAACTCTTGGAGTCGTCTAGCTGCTCATAGCAGCTCATGATCTCGCTACACCACAATTCGGGCGGGTCTTCCACAGCATTGATCGTCACCTGTGCCCCAATGTTCGGATCTCTGCCCCCCTCGTTTTTGATCGTGCTCAGGATGGTTCTGTTCCGCTCTATCTGGCGTTTCGCGCGCTCGTATTGCTTCGCATCCGTTTCGTCGAAATTGGCCGTCATGATGTGCTCAAACGAGCCGCATCCGGAGAGGACGGCGACTTCAGCGATCTTGCTGATGCCGTAGTTTTTGTCGCCCGCCTTCAGTTCAACGAAGGCGATGTCGCCGGTCCTTCGATTCGCCACCAGCAGGTCACCCACGTGGACAGATGACAACATATCCGTACACAGAGCTACCGTGTAAGGGTCTTCGTTGAACTGTTCCGCCGTAGGCAGAGCATCAGCGATGTTCTGAACCGAGAGATTGTGCTTACCGCCGACGACAAACAGGCGGCGCAATGACGAATGGTCTCCGGAGAAGATTGTCCACAGGATCACGTCGAGCGTGCGCTGCAGAACTTTGAGCTCAAGATCGAATTGCCAAATGGCGCGCTTGGCGGCGTCCTCTCCCGGTTTATCGCGACGGCGGCGGCAGTCTTTACGGGCCGCCTTTTCCTCCGCACGCTTGGTCAGTGCGGTCGTCATGAGCGCTGCGATTCTCCTCTGGGCGGTCTTCCAGCCGTCATGGGTCTGCGCTACGAAGTCGAGGTACTCGCCACTCGTCGCGAGTGGGGCGGCATTCTTACTTATGCCGTATTCGCGGACGAGGAATAGGAGTTCTACGGCTTCCTTGACGAAACTGTCCGGCAGATATTTCGCGAGCCGCGCAAATGGCCGGAGATCTTGAGCAGTTAGCTTAGCTGCTGGGTTCATCGTCGCTTGCTTCAGCGTGATTTTATGCTCTTGGCTGGGGCGACCCGCGTTTCTCTCCGTGTATTGCCCGACTTTTGCCGGAGCTTTTCGAGCTTATCTTGCAGAAGTCTAAGCTCTTCCTTCGTTGCCGAGCCACTCGACAGTTTCTGAATATCCTTCTTAAGCCTCGCAACATCGTCGCGCAAAGAAGTCAGCTCGGGTGATGAGATGATGACGGACCCCACAATCTGCGTCCGCGTGGGTGCTGTCTGAACCGCCGAGAGGGCGATGCTGGCCGGGATCGCCGCCACGAACAGCGCCACGACCGCTGCGGCGGTGAATATGTGCGCTCCCTTCACGAACTGAGCGATATGGTCGTTCATCGCGGTGTTCATCGATGCACAGTAGAGAAGGCCGCGCGCGTGAAACGCCTCGTTGTATTTTCTGAATTGCCCGCTTTCGTGCATCACGGAATCCAGGAAAAGCGTCTCCCACCCCCTCACGGCGATCGCCCGCACCGCCGAAAGGAAACCGAGGAGCAATAGAAGGGCCGATATAGCAGCCAGCAGCCAGGTTGCGGCAAGTGTCTTTGATGCCGCACCTCTGCTTATGATGAATACAAAGATCGAGCCGAGGAGGGGAACCAGGAACACCATCAGGGAAAAGGTCGATTGCGCCTTCTGTTCAAGATGAGCGCGTCTTAACTCAACCTGGTCGAATATCCAGTGGCATTGTCTGACGTTGGATTCTGTGACCCTTGGCTGCGGGTCGGGTTCAGGAAAAGGCTCAATTTCCTCCGGCCGGGGTTTGAACGGTACAAGTATCGGCCAGAATATGTGCCAGGCGCTGCAGAACATCCGCTTGAGATGCTTCTGAAGCGCGGGCCATTTTACCGGTAAGGGCGGTCGGGCTATAAAACGGGAATGCATTCGTCGGCACCAAAAAATAGTTGAATAAATGCATCGCGCATCGGAAATCCCAACCGATCCTCAAGCCATGCCCACTCCCCGGTTGGATTGACTTCGAGGAACACCAGTTCGCCGTCAACTCTCCTCACAAAATCAAACGCACCATATCGCAATCCGAGCCTTGTTAGCATGGCCCTGCACATGATCTCCACGTCACTGCTCAAGCTGGATCGCGAATAGCACACGGGGGTTTCAGGGTTTCGCCAATCCACCAGGGATGAGTCCCCCTTGATCTCCGCCACAAAGCACTTGTCCCCGATGAATGTCGCGCGTATATCCGCGATCCGCGGTATTTCTTCCTGTAACAGGACGGGGCAGGCGACGAGGCTGTCGGAGTCGAAAGATTCCGGGGCTACGCGGCGTGTATAAACGGCGTAGGAGGCCGCCTCATCGACGAACAACCCGTGGAAGATCGGTTTGCAGATCGTTCCCGATGGATTCGCGGCGGCGAAGCTTCGCAACTTGACGGGGTCTCCCGAAACCAGGGTGCGTGGCACCCGAAAGCCCAGTTGTCGAGCGACCTGCAATTGATGGAGCTTGAGTTCTGCCACGGATACATTGGCGATCGGATTGACCCAGATCACGTCGGGATTCAATACCAGCCCCATTGAGAGGTGGCGAAGCTCACCCGCAACAAAGACTCGCTCGGCGGGTGAGAGATCGGCTGTCGGCCGGGGATGGATAGCGCGGCGATACCACACCGCCTTGACTTCGCCGAGGTCGAGCGTCCGCGTGCCTACAGAAATCTCGCGGCGGACGTTGTTCTCGGCTAGCGAGAAGGTGAAGTCCGCTGTCGCTAGATCTTCGGCATTCAAGCGAAAATACGGCAGATGCCGATTGATTAGCTCGACTATAAGGAAATCGGCCGTCAGGTCTTTATCAGAAGTGAGAATGAGGAGCATCGAAAAACGGGACGACGGTCCCCTCCGGCTGATCAGTGCCTTCGTACGTCTTTGTTATCGTAGTCTCACCGAGCTGGGATGCCAGGAAGGCGGTTCCCTCTGGCAGATCGACGCCTTCCCTCGTGCGCGTATGGACCGTTTCACCGAATTCAGATGTCAGGACGGACGGTCCCTCCGTCTGATCCACGCCCTCACGGGTTTCCGTTAGCGTCGTTTCACCGAACCGAGATGCCTGAAGACGAGTGTTTTCGCCTTGATGGAGCCCGTCGAGTGCCCGCAGACATGAAACTACCGGTGTACCCGAGTTCTTGTCCATCCAGAGCTGCCGGTCTTCGTCGTACACCTGTCCGTCGGCGGGCGGGCAGTCGGGGGAAAGCTTTTTGCGACCACGTAGTATGAATGGGATCATCACCCGCTCCTTTGAGATTTCAGTCAATCCGATTTGCTTAGTTCCGGCAAGGGGAATGTGAAAACCAGGGCGTGTAACCCTGTCTACGGCGGATTCCGGGGCAAACTCATGCGCTGATGCAGAATGCGGACGACGGAGACGACGGATTTTCCCGCCCGGCAAACGATAACCTGCGAACCGACCGGATAAATTCTATGGTGTGCTGGAGGTCTTCGCGCTCGTGCCCAAGGTCCAACGCTCAATTCCTCGCTACCTCTTGAATTAATTATCCTTTTTCGCGAGACCAGTGGAGTATTGGGGCGCATAACGCCCGGATACCTCCTGATTCCCATAAATACGGCCCCGCATTCCATCGTTACTGTGCTCGAACCGGCAAATAACCGGGCAAGCGCCGTGCCTTCACTAGATCATTATCGCACGATGCGCGGGCAATTCGCCGCGGATGGGGAGCGCGGGGCCAACGCTAACGCGCCAGCCCCCCCTGGAGAGCGCCCATCCCTCCAAGCCGTAGGGGCACGTACATGCACCAGCAAATCGCCTGGCCGCCCGATTACGAAGTATGGCGGAGCGACGAGAGCTCTGTAACCGCAACCCTCCCGACACATCTAAATCATGGAAGCTATCCCGAGACACCGCTTCAGTCGCCCGGGGCGGGAGTCATCGACCGTCGAAGAAATTATGGCGGCGCCCTGCTTCCGACCGTCTGCCCCCACCGAACCTCCTGCAGCGAGCAGTACTCGTAAGGCAAGCGGTGTCAAATACCTAAATCGCAGATGAGGCCCGCGCGTAAGTCATTTTGCCTTTAGGTTCAAGCGAAACGCTCCACATGCGCACCGTAAATCAACCGGGTCGATTCTCGGTGTCAAGGATAGCCACGAATCACACTTTGGTTTGCTACAACGGAACTGCTGTAGGAGCTCCTTAAACGCCTTCACAACTGGCCTGAAGTCATTCTTTGAGAAATCGGCCCACCCGTTGTAGTGAATGGCCTTGTTGATTACCCACTGTTCCCCGTTGCTGGCCGCTAAGATTTCGCTGCGCGCATTCTGAAGCGCCTCTATAGCGGTTATCTGGTCCGTATCCTCCCAAGATTTTGCAGCCTTCAATGCCGATTTCAGCAAATCGCCCTGCCGTCCAATCACCGCACTCAGCAATTCCCCCATGTCGTATCCGCCATCGGCTTTATAGCTGACCTTTGCGCCCAGTTCGTCAGCAAGATCAGCCGCAACATACTCCAGGTGCCTTCGAAGGCGCCCAGCGGCCGCGGGAACATCGTTTTTCCCTAAATCCGCTTCGATCTTATCCCACACCTCCGCCACTTCATCGAGGACAGGTCCGGTCTCTACCGTCCAGGTATGGAACGCCACAGATGATTTCGATCCGATGACTCCCTCGCTCCTGAGCTGCCTAGCCCAGACCTGATCGTGAGTCGTAATAACAAACTGCGTATTCGGAAACTTCGTTTTAAGCAGCTTGCAGAATTGCCTCCGGTGCTGAGAATCGACAGACATAACCACATCATCAAGCACGGCAAACGTGAAATCATTGCCCATAACCCGCCTCATCAGGGCGAGATAGAGGCACACGCCCATGCCGTCCTGGTGCCCTTCGCTATGATAGGCGGCAGGGGGAAACATTCCTCGCTTGTGGAAGTCGACGAGCAGGCCCAGCTTCCCATCGGTTGCGTCAAATTGGGCTTTGAACTCCCCTTCATCATCTTGGTTGATGAACCTGTAACACGACCCGAATTCCTGCTCGACCTCCTGATAAAGAGTAATCAACGCTTCCTCGGAGACGTCGCAATATGTTTTGTAGGCCGCCTTCCCCAACAGCGCGTTGGCCCTTTTTTCCTCGGCGTTCCGTCTAGCCATCCGGAGGATATTCATACGCTCTTGTGCCAGAACCAAAAAGGCACTCGCGTCTTTAGTCGCGCTCTTATCGGGACGAGCCATCACCTGCGCGCGAATCGTATCGAGGTCGCCGAGCAGCGAGTCCGGCGTAGCAGCCCAACCGGCCTCAAAGCGCTCCTTCGCTCCGATTATCCCTTCCAGTGAGGACAGCGATTTGGAGAAAACAGCCAATCCGCCCGACCATTCGCCAAACCGTGTAGACGCGTCCTTTGATACCTCCGGGAGTTTTGAGACCGGATCAATCACACCGCGAAGACTGACTATCTCCGTCGAGACCTTTTGGCCCGCTTCGACAATCTGATCGCGGACGATCTTGGCTTCCTTCGACTTCTCCAGCTTTTCCCTTAGGTGCGCTCGAAGCTCGATCATATCCCAGTCAAGGTCGCACAAAGGACAATGCTGACTGTCCATCATGTCGAGCCCAGTCTGGATAAACGTATGGCGCTTGATTAACGGCAGAAGAGAGGAGTCTTTCTCTACCTTCCCCAGGTTTTGCAAAAGCACCGTCACCGTTTCGTGCAGCGCAGATTCCGGGCCGCTCGTTTCGGTCTCGCGGAGCGCCTTTAGATCCGCTAGCGCGGTTTCCTTGGTCAGGCTGTTGGCATCCTGCGTTTCACCGCTGGACAGTCCCTCCGAAAGATCAGTGTCTTTCTTCAGCTCGGTAATTGGCCGCAATGCGAGAAGAGTGCGCCTTTTATTAACTGCCAGTAGAAGGTCTTCGGGTTTCAGCACGGGAATGTCGAGATGGCGCTTCAGACTCTCCTCGGCGGCTTCGGCCTGGGTTTTAGCTGTCAGATACTCGCTGTTAAGTTTGTTCTCTGTCGTTTTAAGAGTTGCCCTCACCAGGTCGATATCATCAAGTTTGAGCAGCGTCTGCACGTCGCGGGATCGCTGTGTCGCCTCCGTGAGAATGAACTTAATGATATCGCGCCGTGAGAGCGTGACTTCCAGATGCTCCGCGAGATTCGCGAAAACCGCCCTGACAGCTTCTTCATTGGGTGCAATGACGGGCTGTTTGTATTTCTTGACAGTGCGAGTGATTGTCGCCGACCTTTTCAGGTGAGGGACGTACACCGTCAGGCGAACAGCGGCGGCATCCGGATCGCTCCGCCTTTCAACATGTGGCCCGTGCTCGGCAAGACTAAGATCGCCTGTACCCGCCCCCTTCAAACGGCCAATCTCGCCCGTAAGTGCAAATTGAATCGCATCCACCACGCCACTCTTACCGGACCCGTTTGGCCCCGACACGGCGAAACTCCCTCGGTCCATGTTTAACGTCAGATCCCGTATACCGCGGAATTCCTCTATATGGATGGATTCGATTTGGATCAAGGAAGTTCCTCCTTGGGACTTTGGGAGAACACCTTTATGACATCTGCGGCCTTCGGCTTTTTGCTACCGCTAAAGAGTTCACGGACTAGTTTGACCTTTTCCTCGGTGAAACCTTCGGCCTCCGACAGCCGTCTGTAAAACTCTTCGAGTATGTCCTCTTGGATACTTGCCATCGTGGCATTTACCTTCACTTCCTCAGGTTTGCGTAAGGCCGCCTGCCCTCATGCTTGCTCTTGAAACTTGCGATTGCCGCCGTCTCTGCGTCATCGGCGTCGTCCACAGGACATGTTCGCCATCGTACCA
Organism: Bryobacteraceae bacterium; assembly: GCA_036489835.1. Lineage (GTDB taxonomy): Bacteria > Acidobacteriota > Terriglobia > Bryobacterales > Bryobacteraceae > Palsa-187. The sequence continues at coordinate 10,753 of DASXEY010000031.1, forward strand.
ACAGGTTCTCACGATCAGGCAAGTGCCAGAGAAGCCGCCCGCCCCAATGACCCACCGGCTCCCCATAACCGAAGGCTACCAGGTCGTAGAGACGGCGCCTGAGACCTTTTTGGCCAGTCGCCTTTCCGACGTACACGACGTGAGCGCCTGAAATCCAGTTTTCGCGCACGATCTCTGGCGGACAGCTTGAATCCTTTTTTTTAAACCGGCCCGCCGTACTTGCGCTGAGAAACGCGGGGGCGCTAGTGGTGCGTCTGATAATCAAGTAGATGCCGAAATCTCGCGGCACCGCCAAGCAACGCGTTTCCCAAAGCTTGCCCACGGTGACGGGCTCGGAAAAGCCATACAATGATATGCCGTCAATGCTTGTCGACACCATGAGGCTCCTCCATCCGCCCTCGATACGGGGGACCGCTCACACGGAAAGCCTCTCTACGATATTTCATGCTCCCGCCGCTCGTAAAGCCGCGTCGTGCGCGGGTCGGCGTGAATGGTCGGCCGTGACCTCGCAGACGAGCACGGACGCCTCAGAAGGGTATGTCGTCGTCGAAATCTACCGGGAGAGGCTCGGCGGCGGGTCCTTCGGGAGCCGCAGCCCCCACCTTCGGTACCATAACGCTAAACTTGCGCGTTTCGCTCTTTGGCTGTCTATGTACGTCCAGCTCCCGCACGTTGATCTTGATTGGCATCTGCGTGGCCACACCACTAAAAATGCAGGTGCCTGTCGGGAGTGTCGGGATAGAGTCCTGCATCACCCGATCGATATACGAGACGGCACTCGCAATCGTCTTGAGGTCGCCGTCGTTTATCAGCCTGTGTATGAAGTAGTTGTGCGCCTGCGACGTGATGGTCGCGGAAATATCGTTCGGGCGCTGGCTGGCTATCGTCACGAACACGCCAAACTTTCGGCCCTCCTTGATGATCTCTTCGAACGTCTCCAGGCGGTAGTCCTTCCAGCTCTCGGCCTCGCGGAAGGACTCGTCGGAAAGAATGTTATGCGCCTCATCGACGATGATCGTCAGGGACTTGCCGGGACCGAGTAACTTATGGTCGTCATAGAGCCGCTTCGCCAGCAGGAGCGGCAGCGTCTTCTTCATGCCGATGTTCACGCGCGCCAGGCTCACAACAACGACATTGCTCTCCCAGAAAGTGCCGCCTCCATCGAGATCAAAGAGCTTGTCGATGTCAGTTTTCTTCGCCTTCAGGCGGTTGATAACTGGCGCGATATGATCGTTCTGCGAGCGGTTCGCCAGCACGTCGTAGATGAGTTGGATGTAGAGGAACGTGATGACGCGCGAAAGCAAGCTATCTTCGAGCCTGTAGCACTCGACATGTTTGTAGAGAACCGTGTCCGGTATCCTATTCGGACTCGACGCGAGATAAGTGTTTGGTTTGAGCATGAACTCCGAATGCGTGTTATTCCATTCTATGTCGGCGCTCAGGTTCACATCCTCGCCATCCTCGTTGGCCGGCGGTAGAATCTCCTCGAAGTAATCGAGCAGGAGTGTTGCGCGGACCTTATCGCTCATCTGAAGAACGCTTGTAACGCATTGGCGCAGGATGTTCCTGATATGCGTTTGGGCCTCGTCGTCGTTGGCGTTCTCAAAGACGTGGTTGTAGAGCCCGACAGCTCGCCTCAAAAACGGCTTCTGGGTCTTCTCCGTCGCATCGGCCAGGATCGGGAGCACATCAAGGTCGAGGAGCGTCTCTTCGTTCAGCGGAAGCCTGTCGCCCGCATCTCGGGTCGAGAGGCTGTAGACCTTCTTGTCCGGCCAGATGCAATCCGCCCGCGTGTACTCGCCGTTGAAGTCGAAAATCACGAACCGGGTGTTTTCCCGGAATGCCTGCTCGTTGCGGCCTGTCAGAACGCCGATCAGCTCCTGGTACAGGGACGCCAGCGTGTTCGATTTGCCGCTGCCGGTGTTGCCGAATATGGCGATATGGCTATTGAACAGCCCGTCGATGGGAAACTCGACGGGAATGTCGTCGCCGTAGATACTGGCAATCGAAATCGTGGGGGACGAGTCGACGGTCAGGTTGTGGACGCGCGCGATCTTCTCGCGCGTAACAATATATGCCTCATTCCCGATGAGCGGCAGTTCCTTAGTGCCGCCCGTGAAGCGGCCTTTCTCATCAATGTATCCGGCCAGCGCAACCGTGAGGATGCGCCTGGTCCGGTTGACAAGCTGAAATTTCCCGCCGTCGGCGGGCACGCGGTCTTCCTCGATCTTCTCGCCCTCGACGCGGCCGATGAGGCTGAGAAAGCCTTTCCTGATGTCGACGAAGCTATTGACGGAGATGTTCTTCAGAATATCGCCGTCGAGAAAGAGGTCCGTGAGATTCTTGTTCTTATCGACAAGGATATAGACCTCGCGGCCATCCACGGCGCAGACCTCGCCGACGCGCAGAACGGCATCCTGGATGAGGCGGTCCGTGCTCATTTGCCGGCCAGAATCTCCGGCAGACAGCTCCGCATGAGGCCATTGAATGCGGGGAAGTCGATCTGCTTGTTCTCGTCCGGGGCGATAATATCGACGTTATTGTAGCCTTCGAAGCGGGTCTCGAATGCCTGTCTGTCGGCGTCGTTGAACGCGAACGAGATCAGCTTGAGGGTCGGATTCTTCAGCGCGCGCTTCGTGATCTTCAGAATGTGATCGTCGCCGAACGAGAACCCGAACGCGATGAGCAGCGCGTTCTCCCGGTCCAGCTCGTTCGCATAAATCCGGAGCATCTCGTAGTACGTGCTGTCCATCAGAGTGGTGCGGAACTTCGTGGTCTGTGGCAGCACGACGGCATAGAAATCCACGAACTGCCTCACCTGCTCCGGGGTTCGTTCTTCTGGCAGCAGCGCCTTCTGCTGCACCGAAAAAAGGATGTTCTCCCCGTCCTTCTTCCAGGAGAGGGAGCCGTGCAGCTTGATGAGGTTGATGCAGGGGATATCGACCTTGTAGCTGTAGAGATTGCCGGTGTTTGATGTGGTGGTGAAGAAGCTGCGGGATGCGTATTCCATCCGTCCGTCGAGGCTCGGCACACGGACGAAGCCGTCGTTGAGCCGCAAAGCGGGATAGCCAAGTGCGGCCTTCTCGACGAAGAGATCGTAGTTGGTGGAAAAGACCGTCGCCTGCTTGGGCAGGAGGTTCGTCCTGCGCTCGGTGAGGATGGTCTCGATAATCCCAATATAGTCGGCGTAGTTCCCGACGGTCTGCGCGTTCTCCGCCTTCCCGGCTCCCGCAATCAGGTCGTTTGTCGGCTGCTGAACGCCCGCGAGGACCCCGTACATGCGTTCACGCGCTTCCTGTTCCTGGTTCGCTTCAAAGAGGTCGGCGATCTCCTGTTCGACCGATCCTGCGACAGGGACCGCCGGAAGCGACGCCCCCGAGCCGATCAGGTAGTTGATATGCGCCGACTGCAAGCAGCGCGTGAGCGAGTGCCTGATGTCGTCACTGGAATCCGTCAACGTAAATACCCGCGCCATTGGTACGGTCCTCGTGCGTCAATCCGGCGCTTCCATAGCTACCGCACGCGATCGGCGCGGCCAGGCGGCTTGGAAGTGCACAGATGCCAATAATCCCGGCTTGTCAATCCAAATTCTGCGGCGAACCGCTCAGTTTGAGCCGCGAAACCATCAGCCGCGTCTCGCGGACAGGTCCGCGAAGAATTCAGACGCAGGCCGGATGCCTGAAACCAGCAGCCTGTCCCGCGCGCGGGTGCAGGCAACGTAGAACAGATTGCGCTCGGTGTCGTGAACCTCGTCGAGTTCCGATTCATCAGCGACGGTTTCAATGCGTTCCTGCAGGGGCAGCACATCATCGTCGCACGCCATGACGACTATAGCCTTGTATTCGAGGCCCTTGGCAAGATGCATGGTGCCGATAGCGATGCGGCCCTGCGACTGTTCAATGCGCTCGGAAAGTTCCATTTGGGTTTGACCGGCGGCTCTCACGGCGGCGCGCGCTCTGACGAGCTGGTCGTTCGACCGGACAAAGACTCCGATCTCGGCAGGAGCGATGCCGTCAGCGACGGTCTTCCGGATCCAGTCAGCGACGCCCTGAATCTCGCGCTCGGCATCGGCGAAGATTTGAATTTTGGGATCGGGGCCGTTGAATACGGACACTGTGCCGCGCCGGTCCTGGTCGTTGCCGTCAACGTCCTGCACCACCTTGGGCAGAAGGCGGTCGGCGGCCTGTCTGATCTGGTGTGAGGTTCTGTAGTTCACTTTCAGCGTGCGCGATCGCCCGCGAATATCGACGCCCAGCGTCTTCCACGAAAACGGCTCCTGAAAGATGCGCTGGCTGAGATCGCCCGCGAAGAACAGCGCATCAGGTCCGCCCGGCGTGATCGCTGCGAGCATCCGCAGCTCCGGCACGCCGAGGTCCTGCGCTTCGTCGATAACGGCGTGCGTGAAAGGTTTATCGGTCCGCAGCGCAAAATGCTCCGTGACTTTCCCGAATATCGAAGGCCAGGTGAGAAGCCCCTGCGCCTCGATGATTTGCCGCGCCCGGACGAAGACGGGCCAGAGCTTTTCCCGCTGCCGGGCGCCAAGGCGGTTCTTGCGGCCGAGCCGCGGAACGTCCTGATAGGCGTCAAGGCTCTCTAACTGCCACGCATCGACGACATTGAGCCATTCCGAGGCGAGAAAGCGCGGCGTGAAGCCAGTCAACGAAGCTTCCGCCGCCGCCGTCCTGAGCGCCCCGCGAATCTGGTCCTCGGTCGCCGCCCGCGGGTGATGGCCGAAGGCCAGCGTGAACAGTTCGCTTGCCGTGCTCCTGAACGGCAGCACGGTCACGCGCGGAACGATGCTCTTGTCCTCGCCGGTGAGAAGGCGGAGCTTGCCTTCGAGCGCATTGGCAAGAGGAAGCGAAAACGTCGTGAGCAGAAGCCGCGCCTGCCTGTGCTGGCGCAGGACATTCGCGGCGCGATGCAGGGCGACGACGGTCTTGCCGGTTCCGGCGGAACCGGACACCCGCGCGGGACCGCTGAACGACTGCTCGACCACCTGCCGCTGTGAGGGATGCAGGAACACCGTCCACTGGTCCCAGGGGAATTCGAGGGCGCGCCTGAGTTCCTCGACATCTTCCATGATGCGGAAGCGCCGCTGCGCATCGGGATGCTCGAAGGGGCTGGGGGCTCCGGAGGTGGCAACAGGCGGCGGTTGCGGCTTCGCGCCGACCGCAAGGTCGAGCAACGCCTCGGCCGCCTCGCGCGGCAAATGGTCGGCGAGGTCGAAGATAGTGTCTTCGGTCGCGGCCCTGGCATCAGCAAGCCAGTCAACCGGCACGCCGTAGGACAGCAATTTCTCGTCTGTAATGCTGGGGAACAAAAGCGGCATGACGGCGCGGACCGGCTTTGCCGGCTGCTCCGCCTCGACGGGCCTGCGGACGATGACCTCCTGAACGCGCTCCCGTACTTCCACGATCTGCGCTGCACCCGTTGCGGGATGCGTCTCGATGCGGCGGCGCTCAGCCCACTCATAGGCGTCGTCATGGTGATCGACGTAACAGATGAGGAAGCTGTCCTTCGTCTTGTGGACGATCAGGCGAACGTCGCGGCTGACGCGGATCGACCAAAAATTCGGGTCTTTCGACTTGTCGATGCGGTGGAATTGCAACCCCGGCGCGGCGGGGTTCATCTGCAAGTCGAAGACAGTCTCCTTGACCGCCTTCTGCTCCTGGGCGGAGAGGCGGCACAGCGCGGACTGAAAACTGTCGGCGATGCAGAATCTCACTCGCTGTTTTCCTTCGGGGTTTCGCCGTCGTATCGTTTCACGCCGATGATCTTTTGCTCGGCGATTCGGGGAATCAGCCTGTCTTGATCGTTCCCGATGAGAGCCACGATGTGATCTTGCGGGACGTCGTGAAAGTCGCGCCGCAAAGTTAGAATTGATCGCGCATTCTCAATCTTCAGAGCGCGAAGCGACTCCCCGTCTTTCTCCAGCTCCACCTGTTTGCGCAATGTCTCGATGTTCGCCTGATTAGCGGCTTCGCGGCGCAGTTCCCGTTCCGTGAAGAACTTGACGAGACGGTCAACAATTCCTTCAATCGCTCGGCAGGCTTCGCCGAGGCCAACGAGGTCTATCTTGCCGGGCGAGGCATAGTGAATTCGCGCCACACGCATCCGGTGCGAGCCGCGCGCGCCAGCGCGCGCCAGCGCGCGCCCGAGAAGCCAGTCATTGGAAAGGTTCAGGTATTCGTCAAATGAGATCGGCAGGTAGGGGCGCGCGAGCGAGAACGGCGGATCGTAAGGGGAGCGGTGGTCGATGGCCACCTTGTAGTAGAGTGACTCGACGCCCTTGAGGACTTCAATGAAGTCTTCCGGCTCCCAGCTTCCGTCTATCTTCAATCGCGGCATGACGCTCCCTACACCGCAAACACCTTCATCACTTCGTCCCCGAAGTGATTGATGACCTTCACGGCGAAACGGCCCGTCTCCGGCCGCGGAAACGGGCGCGACGTGTCCCGGTAGAGGGTCGCCCAGGCGTCCTCGTCGATCTCCGCCTTCAAGGCCGTCTTGAGCGATTTGTAGGGATCATTCGCGCCCATGAAATAGGCATGGCGCACGAAGAAGCTTTCTTCGTTGTAATCCGTGTCGATGAACCACGCGGCGATATCGTCCTTGCCGCTGGCGCGAACTTCCCCGGTCTTGGGGTCGAACACATCGACGCCCAACACCTCGACGACGAGCTCGCCCTCGGCGTTGAAGTCCCATTTGATGTCCGGCTCGCCGAAAACGACGAAGAGGTTGCCGGCGCCCGTATTCTTGAGTTCGTCGGACATGTGCAGTTCGGGATTCATCTTCGCTTTCAGGATCGGCAAAGGCCCCAACTTGTTGAGTTCCGACGTGTGCGCCTCGAAGTTAAAGCCGCAGGCAATCAGCGCGTCGAAGCGCGCATCCAGCGCTTCGCGCGCGGCGGCAGTCAAGTCGGCGCGGCTCACCGTGCCGAATTCAGGGCCAATGAAAATGGCGGCGCGCTTTTCAGTCTCGCCTTCCATGAACCGGCCTTCAGCGGCAACCCATGTTCCAGGCCAGCCCGCTATCGACGTGAAGGCGATGCGGTCAGCCTTCTTCGCCTGCTGGACACCCGAAGTCTTCAGGTGGTCCAGAATCATGGCGGTGAAGTCGTTGAGTTCCTGGGTTCCCTTCGGCAGTTTGTATAGGCCCTCGCCTTTGGCGGCATCCCTGACAAAATAGCCTTCGCTGGACGGAATGACACGGTGCGGAGACAGGCTTTCGACCGTGAACGGCCCCGCGACGCGGATACGGGATTTGTCCTCATGGGGTCGGTCGTATAAAAGCTCGACATCTGCCTTTTTTTCAATCGAGTCGTCGATCTTCTTCTGCCGCGCGATGCGCAGCTCCCACCATGCGGCGTGTACCTTCTTCGCCTTGTCGGACCAGCCGGATTCCGTCTCGTGCGGGATTTCCCATTCCTCCCATTTCTTACCGAGCGCGGCGTTCAGGTCGCGGCGCAGCGGCTCCAGCTTCGTCTGATACTCCTCCCAGATCACATCGAGCTCGGCGTTTCGGACAATCGAACTCAACATGATGTGCGGCGCGCGCTCGTACACGAAGCCCTGCCGAATGTCACCGTTGGTAGTGGCGCCGACGGGCGGCCTTCCGGCTAATTCGCCTTCCTTCTGACGGCCTTCCTTGCTGTCGGCGAGCAAGTAATAGGGATACTTGGCGCTCATCACCCGCGCACGGGCGAGCGCGAGTGCCACGCGAGAAGTATCAATGGTGATCCAACGGCGGCCCCATTGCTCGGCGACGGTTGCAGTCGTGCCAGAGCCGCAAGTCGGATCGAGCACGAGGTCACCAGGGTCGGTCGCCATTAGCAAGCAGCGTTCAACTACCTTTGACGACGTTTCGACAACATATATCTTTTCAGAAGCAAAGCCCGCGATCCCCGTGTCAGTCCACATATCCGATATGGGAAACACGGGAAAGTCATCGAAGTATCGGACGTAGTAGAGCCCGTTGTTCGTTGCCTCTAAACGGCCCGCGATCTTCAGGCGCGCCATCCCTTGCTCATTTGTCTTCCAGCGAACCTTCTCAGATGGCCTTAAGACGCGCCCCTCGAACTCAACCGGAAACCACGATGCCGCACCTTCGCCTTTTTGGCGTCCGACACTCTGACTCGTCAGATTGTCAATTCTGTAGACGCGCGCTCCACCGGGGAGTCTGTTGATATTCTCCTTTTCTTCTGAAGTAAGCCCACGGGTATCGAGATTGCTTAGCCGCACTCGTCCATAGGCAGAGCCGCCTGGGCCATCGAGTTGCTTGTACTGCTGCGGCGGACGGAACTTAAGCGCTTCCCGCTTTTTTGCGTATAAAAGGATAATGTCATAGGTTCCGGGGAGGAATTGGCTAGTGGCTCCGGCTGTCTTGGAAAAGACAATTTGGCTCACAAAGTTTTCCGATCCGAATACCTCATCGAGGAGTCCTCGCACACGATGCACGTTCTCATCACCGATCTGTACGAAGATGCTGCCACTCTCGGTCAGCAAATCCCGCATTGCGGTCAAGCGGTCGCGCAGATAAGTCAGATACGAATGAATTCCGTCCTTCCATGTATCGCGGAACGCTCGCACTTGCTCCGGCTCGCGGGATATTTCTTCGATCTTGCCGTCCTTCACGTCGCGGGAGCGCGTTGACACTTGCCAGTTAGAATTGAACTTGATCCCATAAGGCGGGTCGAAGTAGATGCATTGCACCTGGCCGCGCAGACCCTCGCGCTCGGCAAGGCTCGCCATCACCTGCAAGCTGTCGCCCAGGATAAAGCGGTTCGACCAGTTCTGGTCGTGGGCGTAGAACTCGGTCTTGGCTTCCGGGTCGATGCCGTTGAAGTCGTGGAACAGGTCAAACATTCCACCGGCGGCGGATGCGCGCGCATCCTTAGTGCGGCGGGCAAGATCGTCAATGATCGCCTTGGGATGAATCTTCTCCTGGATGTAGAGTGGTGGCGCGTTGGCCACGAGGTCTGACCAGTCCTGCTGATCTTTGCCGCGCCAGACGAGTTGCGCGTCCGAAATATCGATGTAGCCTTTAGCGGCAGCTTCCTTGATCTGGGCCTGCGTCAGGCGGATGCGCGCGCCTTTCCACACGAATTGCGGATCAAGGTCTTTGTCGCGGGGAAGGGCTTCGCCTTGCGCGAGAGGATGGCGGCGCGCATAGACGACAGGGGCGAAGGGCGCGATTTCCTCGGCTCGCTGGGCGGCGGATTGCAGCTCGGCGGTCGGGATGTTCTTCCGCTTCGCCTCTCTGTGCGTGAGCGTTTCGACCTGCTTCGGCGCGCCCACCGTTTTGTCCTTTCTCCCTTTGCTCATTCCCCGCTCGCTTTCTTCAGTTCATCTTCGCCATTGGCCAGCACCGCGCAGTCGATCAGCGCGGTAAACTCCTTTTGCATCTCGAATACGTCCGTGAATTCCTCGAACGCCCAGCGGCCATACGTCCCGAGATAGTTCACGCCCTTGATCCATTTCTGGCGCATGGTCTCGGATTTCAGCTTCACGTTCTCGCGCCGGTAGCCCTTCACCTCGACGATCAGGTGCAGCGGATCACCCACCCCGCGCCCATCGTCGATGTTCACGACGAAATCCGGTACGTAGAGGCGCGCGATTGATCCGTCCTTGTACGGGACTTCGAGACCGAGGCCCTGATTCTTGACGTAGGACAGGACGCGCGGGTGCGCCTCCGCAGCGCGGGAGAATTCCGCCTCCCAATCGGAGTCACACACGACGTAGTTGACGTGGCACTTCGCAGGCGAAGTCTCGTAGAGGTCTTTGCTGGTCATGAACCCGACATGGCGCGTCGAGCCTTTCGGGTTGTAGGGGTCCAGCACCGCGCGGATGCGTTCTTCATCGCCAATGGCGGCGGCGATGCCGTTATAGAGGCGCTCCGCCGCCTGCGCGGCGATGGCCAGGATTTGCAGCATCCAGGGGCCTGTGCCGCCCTTGCACTCAAGATAGCCTTCGTCGATCCAGCGCCGGACGATGCGCTGGATTTGATAGAAGAGATGCAGCTTCGGCTCGCTGTCCGCGTCCTTGAAATAGGAATAAAGAAGATACTTCGCCAACTCGTAAGACACGGTACTAGGGCGCTTATCCTTCATTTCGGCGACGGTGAGAGTGACGCCTTCGCCGACAATGCCTTCGAGCAGCGTCTGGCCCGGCCCGACCATATCGGGAGTGAGAACCAGCTTTGAATTCGGCGTGAACTTGGCCTCCAGCTTTTCCCCGGGCAGATCGATCCGGTAGCCGACGACGCGCGGGAAAACCATTTCGAGCGCCGCCCGGTCGCGCACCGCCGCCACGCGCGTCATTTTCTTTGGCGGCTTCACCGGAGCGACTTGTGGCTTCGCCGTGAAGTCGAACGGGATGCCCATAATGTCGGCGTACTCGACGTTGAACAGCCCTTCGGGATTCAGGTCGTAGGAGTAACGGCGCAGGCCGCGGCCGACGACCTGCTCGCACAGTAGCTGCGTGCCGAAGGCGCGAACGCCGAGAATGTGAGTGACGGTGTTGGTGTCCCATCCTTCCGTCAGCATGGCGACGGACACGACGCAGCGGACCTGCTCGCCGAGCCGCCCCTTCTTGCCGACCGTGTTCATCACCTCGCGCAAGAGGTCGGAATCCGCGAGTTCGCCCACTTCGCCCGCGCCGGACCGCTGGGCGATCTCGCGCTTGTATTGCTCGATCTCGAGGGCAGCGGCACGGCGGAAGTCGTCGTCGAGCGCCTCGCCAGATTCAAGCTGCTTGCTGTCGATCAGCAAGGTGTTGGGGCGGGCAAGGCGATTGCCGTGTTCGTCGAAATTGCTGAACAGCGAGAGATGGCCGTGATGGACGGTGCGGAGTTCTTCGCTATCCTCAGCGACGGGGCGCTGCCAGCCGGAAATCCATTCGTAGACCAGCTTGGACGTGGATGTGTTGTTGCAGACGACAATAAAGACTGGCGGCGTGTCGATGCCCGCCTTCTGCCACGTCTCGAACGTCTCCTGATAGTGATTGTAGAGGGCGACGAGGGCGGTTTGCAGCTTCGGGGGAAGCGAGTTGGGATCTAGGTTGCCCTGGCTCTTGCCGCGCCCCTTCTTGGGCATGTCATCTCGGATGTGTTCCCACAGGTCGCGGAACACCGGGACTTCGGCCTCGGGAATGTTGTCGGCGGTGGGGACGCGCGGCAGTTTGACGATGCCGCATTCAATGGCGTCCATCAGTGAAAAGTCGCTGATCGTCCAAGGGAAGAGCGTGCCCTCGGCATAGCCCGAACCCCGCAGGAAGAACGGCGTAGCAGACAGGTCGTAGACGGCGCGGACGCCCAGCTTGCGCTTGAAGCATTCTATGCCGCTGATCCAGAGCCGCGCGGCCTCGTTTTCCTCCCTGGCGGCGGCCTTGTCCTCGGCCGTCAGCTCGTCGATGTCCTCGTTGTTGGGCTTTTCCCGGTAGCAGTGGTGTGCCTCGTCGTTGATGACGACGATGTTCTTGAGACCCATGAGTTCTTCGGCCACGCGCCGGACCATCTGGCCTTCGGTTTCCCTGGTCACTATGGGCGCGTGACGACCTTGCAGAAGGGATCGCCCGACCTTGTTGACTTCGAGAACCTCCTTGAGCTGGAGCGCGTGGTAGTTGGTGATGACGATCTTGGCCTTGTTGATGTCGTCCAGCATGTCGCTGGGCACCAGTTCGCGAGCGCGGTAGTAGCTGTCGATGTCGCTGGGCAAGAGGACGCGCAGGCGGTCCTTGATCGTGATGCCGGGCGCAATCACCAGAAAGCCGCGCGAGAAGTTGGGGCTGGTCGGGGAGCGAACGGCGTTCACCGCCTGCCACGCGATCAGCATCGCCATCACGGTGGTCTTGCCCGCGCCGGTCGCCATTTTCATGGCCACGCGGATTAATTCGGGGTTGGCCTGTTCGTTGGCGCCGAGGATGTGTTCCCAGATATGGGGATACTGCTTCTTGCTCTTGACTACCTCGGTCAGCCAGATGACCGTTTCGACCGCCTCCACCTGGCAGAAGAAGGGGCGCACGCCCTGGAACAGATGACCGCGCCAGTAGGTAAGGAGCCGCGCCGTCGCGGGCGTGACGCCCCAGGAGGCGGGGGCCAGCTTTCGCCATGTGCCGACGTGCGAGCGAATCTCGTTGATGATCGGGGTCGGGTTGTATTCCTGCTCCTCCGACGAAAGTCCGTCGTCGCCATGCAAGTCGAGGCTGCGCTGATCCTTGCTGCTGGTCTTGCCCTTCCGCTTGCGTGGCTTCGGGACGGGCGTAATCAGCTCGGACTTTCGCCGCCCGTCTCGGGGCGGCTCCTCGAGCGGCTGGCCCTCGGCGTCGAGGGGGTGATGCCGGGTGGGTTCCTCGTAGGGGGAGTTGAGGATGGGCTGCTCGAAAAACGGGCTGGCTTCCTGCGTCATCGTTACTGATGCCCCTTCTTATGCGTGGCGAGGATGGGGGCGATCACCGCATGGGCCAGACGTTCTTCGGTCTGATCGCGGCCGACCCCCCCGGGGTTCTGGTTCTTGCTAGCCTTCAGCATCTTGTCTAAACAGGCCGTCTGCGGGAAGCCCACCGCTTCTGGCGCACGCCAAGCCGGCATCTTCGGCCCCCGGAATCCGCGCGTCTCACCTCAAGTTCTTATCTTTCCGGGCAATATCGCACGGCCACATGGCGGACACCAAGGATTCTCTTCGCATTCCGGCATTCGGGATCTTCCTCCGACCTCCCGCCCTACCAGGGGGTAGGCAGCCCCCCCCCGGGTCCGAGGTCTCACGCCCCCGGCGGTCAGTCACCGGCTGTCGCTGGTCGGCATTCTCGCTTGAGCACCAAGACACCTGCTGCGGAACTCCGGGGCGCGTACCGAAAATTGTTTCACAGCCTACCCTATCAGGGCATCTGAGGACATTTGGCACCGCCAATGCGGGTCGCAATTCCTGCGACAATGACGAGTATTTCCTGGTCTGCTGCGGAAAACGGCTCCCCGCCTCCATCCGGTTACCGGGATCTCTCCGACTGGGAGCGGCGGCCAAGGACACAAAACGTCTCAGAGACCGCTGCCGCCTGTCCCCAACTCGCTGGTAGCGATTGTCAGCCCCGTAACATCCGTATGCTCCGCAGATGGCGGAAGTCTTTGCTCGCGCGCGGGCCTAGTTTTCTGAAGATCGGTGGGCGCTACTTTTACACCATCGGTGCGTTACGAGATTTCTGCTGCGTTCGCTGCGAAGGGAAATCTGTTAGTGGAACCGACCTAGTCCAAGCTCGCCACGACTGAGTTTCGCTAGCCTGCGACTCGAACCCAAGACCCTCTCCGGAGCGCTCGAGGACAGACTGTCGGGCGCGTGAACACATGGCGTGACTAGCCGGTAGAGTTCACCTCTACGTCCCGAGCACGTCCCATTCACCGCCAAGCACCCAACGCAGTGCAGAAACCTTACCGCTGGAACCATGGTATTTTGCGATTCGCAGCCACGACGGTCGTGATTTGGCTGCCTCGGGGATTCGGAAGCTCGGGTGCGGAAACCGCGTGATCTCGCCGACTTTCTATGAATTACGGCGCACGCGGCTGCTAGCGAGATTGCGGTTGGTCCTTCTCGGGGTGCCTGATCACCTTCGCGATCAGACCCGCAGCGATCCGGTCCCTTTCGGTCAGAGGTGGGGGCATTTGGCCGAGAAAGCGGTGGATAGCGGTGGCGAGCTCCGGATGGCCTTGCCCGACGAGAATGGCGCTCGTGGCCAGCCAACCTTGTTCAACCACCCGGCGGGTCTCAACGAGCCTCGACTTACCGGGTTCAGAACTGAGGTTACCTTTGAGGAGCTCGGCGGCTACAGACTCAGCGCGGACACGCGTGTGGATGGAGTTACCGCGGGCGGTGGCGCGGTAGATGCCGTCTGTCTTATGCGTGTGTGTTTGGCCGCGGACCGCGCGTTCCGTCGCGTTGGCAGGAATGCCTTGCTCGCGAAGGTGTCGGGCAAAATTGTGGCGCCACTCGCGCAAAGTTGCCGGGCCGATATGCAGTCGCGCGCCCTGTTCGCTCACAGCCTTGATGACGAGATGCACGTGTGGATGCGGCTCGTCCGTGTGGAGGACAAGCGTGTAACGGTTCTTGAGCGCAAATTCTTCGCGGGCAAAGTTTCGCGCAGCTTCGAGAACGCCCCTAGCTGGTGTTCCAGGCGGCATTGACAGCACAATCTTGTGTACCAGCTTGGGAGATCGGCCGGAACGCGGAGCCAGTGCCATTTGCTTACGGTATTCGTCGAGATCGAGGTCCCAATCTTCTATTGAGTCTTGCGTAAGTACGTGACGACTGTCAAAACAGCTCTGCCTGTTTCCAGAATGCGGTCACGAGCGTGGCGCGCCGCTGCATCGAACGCAGGTTCCTCCGGGCGCGCTGGGCCAGGTCTACGAAGTTCGTGGCGC
>DASXEY010000101.1:0-2422 GCA_036489835.1 Bryobacteraceae bacterium
CCCACGGGCGGAAAACCCATCCGCCTCTTCGTCGACCCCAAGAGTTTTTTATATCTCGCGGGCATGGTGCTGGACTTTGAAGAGACCCTGATGCGCCAGGGCTTCAATTTCATCAATCCCAACTCCACGAAATCCTGCGGCTGCGGCTCCAGCTTCTCCGCTTAAGAACTCAAAATCTCTTTGCTACTCCGCCGTCGTCGGATCGATCATCCGCCGCACCGCTTGCACCGAGTTGGCCGGAAACCCGCCCATCTTCGCATGCTCGCGAATCATCTCTTCGTTAGGCGAGTCGTAGATGCAGTAGATCTTGTCGTCGGTCACAAACGACTCGATCCATTGAATCTTCGGCCCCAGCGTCTTAAGCACGCCACACGATGTCTGTGCGATGGCTTTGAACTCGTCCGTTGATAGATTCCCGACACCGGAAATGTTGCGCTCAATTACAAACTTCGGCATGAGATGGCTCCTCAAAAAATAGGTTCAGCGTGAACGCGCTCAACGAGCGCCATGACCCGAACGAACCGGCATACTTCTGAGTCTCACAGGTTCGCAGTACCTTAGAGAGTAATGACCCACGCCGCACACGACAACTACTTCGCACAGTTTGGCCTTCCTCCGCATCTCCACATCGATGCGGTCGGGCTGGAGAAAACCTTCTACGCGCAGTCGCGCAAGCTGCACCCTGATCGCTTCGCTTCGCGCCCGCAAACAGAACAGCAGGCGGCGCTCGCGGCCAGTTCGCGACTGAACGACGCCTATCGTACGCTCAAGGACCCCATCGCGAGAACGGAATACTTGCTTTCGCTCGAAGGTATTCAGCTGGAGGAACAGTCTCGTGCGGCGACCGATGCGGCCCGCGCCGCCGGTACCGAGAAGAAGCAGGTCGCTCCGTCCGATCTTCTCGAAGAAGCCTTCGAGCTGAACATGCAGCTCGAAGAGATGCGTATGGAAGATGATCCCGGCACGCGCGCCGATCTCGAAGCCGCCCGCACAAAATTCACCTCCATGCTCAACGATGCGCAATCCCAGCTCGAGAAGTTATGGTCGCAGTGGGACACAGCCGAAGCCGCGCACGACAGCGCCGCGAAAGACGCGGCCAAGCAGGCAATGGTCGCTCTACTCAACCGCCGCAGCTATATCCGCAATCTCGTTCGCGACGTCAACGCCGCTCTGGAATAGAGATCGGCGATACCCTTTCGCTTCCCGCCGCTAATCCACATCATCATCCGCCGCACAACGTGGTACCAACAAAACATGCTTCGCCGACTCCTCGCTCTCGCTCTGCTCTTCGCCTTCGGCACACTCGCCCGCGCCGACGAGAACCCCGACTGGACCACCCCCGTCGCGCCCTTCCGTATCGCCGACAACCTCTACTATGTCGGCAGCCGTGACCTCGCCTCGTACCTCATCACCACCTCTCGCGGCGACATCCTCATCAACTCCAATCTCGAGTCCTCCGCCCCGCAGATTCGCCACTCGGTCGAGCAGCTCGGCTTTCATTGGAGCGATATAAAAATCCTCCTCATCAGCCACGCGCACTCTGATCACGCCGCCGGCAGCTCCGCCATCCTCGCCCAGACGCACGCGAAGTATATGGTCATGGACGGCGACGCTCCAGTCATCGAGTCCGGCGGCGCGAAGGACTTCGCCTACGGCCCCAAGCCGCAGTACCCGCCCGCGCACGTCGATCGCATCCTGCACGACGGCAGCACTGTGACCCTCGGTAACGTGACACTCACGGCGCACAAAACCCCCGGCCACACTCGCGGCTGCACCACCTGGACCCTTCGCGTCCACCTGCCCGGCGAACCCGCCTCACAACTCCGCAACGTCGTCATCGTCGGAAGCTGGAATGTAAATCCCGGCTACCGCCTCGTCGCCTCGCACGGCAAACCCGCATCCTATCCCGGCATCGCCAACGACTACGCCCACACCTTCGTCGTGCTCAACGCTCTGCCCTGCGATATCTTCCTCGGCGCACACGGTCTCTACTTCAACATGCTCGCCAAGCTCGCGCGCATGCCGCGGGAGGGCGACAACGTCTGGATCGATCCCGACGGTTATCGTAGCGCCGTGGCCGAACGCAAAGCCGCCTTCGAAAACGAGCTGCATCACCAGCAGGCTCTCGCCACCTCAGGCCGCTAGCACGCCTCCAGCCGCAGCAAATGATGCAGATCATGCCCGGCCATCGTTTCGACGATCGTCCACACCGTCATCGTTCCGCGTTCCGGATGCGTGACCGTCCGAGCCTTCTGTTCCTCCGTGAGTGAGCGGACGAATACAAGGTTCCATGCGCGCAGTGCGCGATACGTCGTCATTGCCGTCTGAAGGTCATAGCCGCCGTAGTTGCGGGCCCACTCGTCCTGCTCGAACGGCTGAATCACCTGCACTCCTGCTGCGGCCTGCCGCAACCGGAAGCCGA
>DASXEY010000107.1:0-5345 GCA_036489835.1 Bryobacteraceae bacterium
GACTCGGAACCAGGCTAGCTACCGGGCTTGATAGCTCCATTGCTCGGCCGGCCTTAACTGCCGTCGTCTGTGGGCACTCGCGATCATACTGCTCCCGTTCCTTTTCTGCAATGACCCGTTTCAACGGGTCCCCGGGCTAGCTTGTCAATCAGCGAGCGCGACGGTAAACCCCTGGTGCACTGTCATGCTGGATGCAGGCAGGGTGCTGTCATCGACGCCCTCCGAACGCTCGGCCTCTGGCCGGCACCGTCAGCGATGGCGGATGCCGAAGCTATCTACGACTACACCGATGAACACGGTAATTTGCTGTACCAGGTCGTACGCAAACCTGGGAAGAAGTTTTTCCAGCGCCGACCAGATGGAGTCGGCGGATGGATCTGGCGAAAGCATGATCGACAAGTGCTCTATCACTTGACGGAAGTGCTGGAAGCCCCGATCGTGTTCGTTGTCGAGGGTGAGCGCGATGTCGAGACGCTTCGCTCCCACGGTTTTCCTGCCACGACGAATGCCCGTGGCGCAAAAGCGCCCTGGCTGGCGAGCTTCACTGCGGCACTACGCGGGAGGGACGTTATTCTCATTCCTGACAACAACGAGCCCGGCAGGCTGCGGGTGCTGGCGATCGCGCGCGCATTGCTTGGGGTCGCCTCGAACATCACCATCCTGGAGCTTGAGGGCGCGAAAGACATAACCGAGTGGTTTGAGAACGGACATTCCGAAGTGGAATTGATCTCCATGCTTGAGGCGGTGTCGCATGCCCGTTAGGAAGGTAGCTGCACTGGCGGACGTATCCGAGCTCGAAGATCATTTTCGGAGTTCTGGAAAGCTTAACCCCGATGCTGGAGTCAGCCCTTCTGTGCTCCCCGTCCTGGTGTCTGCTACTGAACTCTATCAGGGCAAGATCGCCCAACTGCGCGTCCTATTCGATGACCTCCTTTGGGACGGCCTCACGATGTTCATTGCTCGCCCGAAGGCAGGCAAAAGTTGGCTCACACTTCAGCTCGCGATCTGCGTTGCCGGCGGTCGACCGGTAGATGGCATCAAGGCGGCGGAATGCGGACCGGTCCTCTATCTGGCGCTGGAGGAGCCGAGAGCACGCACCATGGCGCGCCTCCGCAAGATCGCGGCGCCGGGAGACTGGACGACGAACCTACATTTCCTTTACGACTTACTCCCGCTGATGGGCGGAGGAGCGGAACAGCTTGCCTTGCTGATAGCGAAGCTGCGGCCGCGCCTCGTCGTCGTGGACACCCTGACGGCGATCATCAAAGGCGGCGGCAAGCGTGAGAGTGACGTTTTTCGTTCTCAGTACGCGGAGGTCTCACGACTCAGAAAGCTGGCAGAGGAACTGAAGACAGCAATGGTCGTGGTGCATCACGAGCGGAAGGGGATCTCCGACGGCGCAATTGAATCCATCGCGGGAACGGGCGGCATCGCGGCGGCTGTCGACACGGTTTGGGCTTTGAAGCGGAAGCCCGAGAGCGAAGCTACGCTTGACGTTCTGGGCCGCGAGATCGAAGAGCGGACCCTGGCACTCCGTTTCGAGCAAGAACCATTCGGCTGGCGAGTACTCGGCGATGATGCATTGCAGCTCCTAAATGGTGAGCGCCGTGAAGTGCTGGTGTTGCTTCGTGAAGAGGGCGGCCTGACTCCGGCCCAGATCGCCGTAGAGCTTGGTAAATCACGGCCCGCAGTGCGGATGCTGTTGAAGCGGATGAGAGACGACGGACAGGTTGAAAAGCACGGAACGAAGTATGTCCATCTCTCTCATTCTTAGTTACAGCGTTACAGAAAGAGAGAAAGAGAATATAGATGCGGAAACACAGGGCAAGGAATGCCGTAACGCGTAACAGAGTGCGAGTAAGGAACTCCCGTAACGCCTGTAACTGCTGTAACGCGGATCGTTGTTCAAGGGGACTCTCATGATCCTGCAAGCGGTAGCGAAGCACATCGAGATGTGGCTCATCGAGCGGCTGATCCCATGGGCGAAGAATCCCCGGACCCATTCGGACGCGCAGATTGCCCAGATTGCAGCCAGCATCGCGGAATTTGGGTTCAACAACCCGATCCTCGTTGACACCAAGGACGGCGTCATCGCCGGCCACGGCCGTCTCCTCGCCGCGCGGAAGTTAGGGCTCACCGAGGTTCCTGTCATCGTTCTAGACCATCTGACCGAGGCGCAGAAGCGCGCGTACATCATCGCGGACAACCAGCTCGCACTCAACGCGGGCTGGGATGAGACGCTGCTCCAGGAGGAACTCAAGGCGCTTCAGGCGGAGGATTTCAATCTCGACTTGATCGGCTTCGACGATCGAGATCTCTCCCGGTTGCTCGCTGATCAGGATGCCGCCGACCAGGCCGATGCCGTTCCGGAGGTGCCGGCAACTCCGGTATCCCGCCCGGGCGATCTCTGGCTACTCGGACCGCATCGGGTGCTGTGTGGAGACTCGACCAGCGCAGAAGCTGTCGCACGCCTACTGGGCGAGCGAAAGCCACGTCTGATGGTCACAGACCCGCCCTACGGAATCGAGCTCGACTCAGAGTGGCGCGATCGCGCTGGCCTAAATGGCTGCGGCGCGGCGGAGCCGTCGTACATGAAAAAGCGCACCAAGGGCCATTGCGAGACGACGATCTCCGGCGATACGCGAGCTGACTGGTCCGAGGCGTTCGAGCTGGTTCCCAGCCTCGAGGCGGCTTATGTCTGGCACGCGTCTAAGTTCACCCGCGAAGTTCTGGATGGTTTGCTCAGAATCGGGTTCCTCCACCACCAGCAGATTATTTGGAACAAGGGGCGCGCCGTCTTAACGCGGACGCCATATTGGTTCGCCCATGAACCAGCATGGTTCGTGCGCAAACGGAATGCTCCTTGGTATGGCAAGGCAGGCGAAAACACCACCATCTGGGATTCACCCTCGCCGAAATTCATCATGGGTGGCTCCGATGAGGAGAAGTTCGATCACCCGACGCAAAAGCCGGTCGAACTGATGCGGCGCCCGATCTGCAACCACCTGAGGCGAGGAGAGCTCGTCTACGATCCATTTCTCGGCAGCGGCACGACGCTCGCCGCGGCCCATCTGACGGATCGCGTCTGCTTCGGCCTCGAGCTCGATCCGAAGTACGTCGATGTGATTGTCGCCAGGTGGCAAACGCTGAGCGGTAAGGAAGCGACGCTCGACAGCGACGGCCGGACATTCGCGCAGTTGAAAACTGAAAGGCTGGGAGCCGGAGATTGATGCCCAGCGCAACCATTCGGCGACGCGTGCGCAATCTGGAGGCGACGTTTGCTGTCGCGCTGATGCCGAAGTATCCGCCGTTCACGAGCGACGAGATCGCCGATATGGTTCGACGGGTTCGCGCAGATGAGCCGCTCACGAGAGTGGAGTTGCACCGAGTGGAAAAGCAGTCGCCGATCGTGGATGGCGAGTTCATCATCAGTTGGTGCCGCGGGACCGTCTGGGTCAAACACTACATCGGTATTGACATGAATGTGATTTGACCACCAAATTTTATGAGTCCGGAGATCGAACGATGCCGCACGGATGTCGCGGCCATCGAGGCGGAACTGCTGGCCGGCAATCCAGACGTCGAGGGGCTGGTGCTGGCGCTGGCGGATTGGTCAGCGGAGTTGAGGATTCTGCATGATGAGAATGCGTCGGCGATTGGAACGACTGGAAGAGGCGATGATTCCGCCTGAGCAGGGCCCGCCGCTCCGGCTGCTCCTCCAAGCTGTCGATTCGGAAAGTCGAGTGGTATCAACGCAGGTTTGGGAAGTATCTACCCAACGCCCCCCGCGCAGCTTCTGGCGGGGGCACCAAGGATTCGTCACACAACGAGGCAGGTATTCAACGTGAGGCTCCAACGAAAAACGCCGCCGGGCGGAAACCCGGCGGCGCGATGTGAGCGGAATGGGAGGGCTTCAGGCCTCGACGGAGTACGTGCGTTCCCCGTCGTCGCCCTTGACCGAAGTGACGGTCAGCCCAAGTTTCTTGCCGACGGTTCCGGACAGGAACCCGCGAACCGAATGCGGGAGCCAGCCCGTGGCCTTCATCAATTCCTTGGCCGTTGCCCCACCCGGCCGCTTGAGCAGGTCCAGGATCTTGGCGGTCTTGCTGCCGTCGCGAGCCTCGGGCTTGGCGGGCGCGGCGACCTTGGCTTTCTTCGCGCCTTTGGGCGCTTTCTTGGCTGGGGTGGCCTTCTTACTCGCCTTGCCCTTGGCGGGCGCAACGTGGGCGCGACGTGCGCCAGCGGTGGCCTTTTTCGTGGCTTTCGGCTGCTCCTCGGCGGCCGGGGCCGGCGTGGTGGCGGTTTCTTCAGCGATCGTTTTCATTTCGGTTTCTCCTTGTGGGCGGTTGATTACCGCGGTCACGACATGAATCCTGGTCGCCCCCGAAAGCAAGGCAATTCTGAACGAAATCTGCGATGGCGAAGGGTGGGCGATGGGGTCGGGACTTAGGCGCAGATGAGCGCAGGTGAGCGCAGATGAGCGGCCACGGCTCAAAATTCGGGCGCAAGATAGAGGCCGCCGCTGCCGCATTACTGACGTCCCGCAGTGCCGAAGAAGCGGCTCAGGCCGTCGGTATCAGCCCGGCAACGCTTCGACGTTGGCAGAAAGAACCCGAGTTCGAGGCCGCATACAGTGCAGCCAAGCGGGCGGCATTTGGCCAAGCGATCGGACGGCTGCATCATTTCTCCAGCGCGGCGGTTTCGACGTTGGGGAAAGTGATGCTCGACCCGGCCACTCCGCCGGCGACCAAAGTAAGGGCAGCAGACAGCATCCTGGCTCTCACGGCGAAGGCGATCGAGTTGGAGGATATCGAGGGACGGCTCGCGGAACTGGAGCGGGCCGCGGAGGATTCAAACCGGCGCAAGTGATGCAGCCACGGAATCTCGTCATGTCCCACTCACTCCGTAGATCGCAATTGCATCGGCGACTCAGGAAGCTTGAGGTCTACCAAAGCCTGAAGGCGAACTTACTTGTGGAGACCGGAACCTTCTACCGTGATCTTCTGGCGGAGCGGATTGAGTCGATTCTCCAGCATGGGGATGCGGCCAGGGAACGTGGAGAAGAGGCCCCTGCCGCTGACCCCGAGCAAGTGATGGAGATGCTGCGTTGCCGTTTCGGATGGACCAACTTGCCTGCTGGCGGATCGGCAATGGACGGCTGCTAGATGCCGAATCTTCACCGACGTCTGAAGAAGCTTGAAGAGATCCTCCTCGATCCAAGCGGTTTGGTGCCGTTTTCACAGAAGTGGCTCGAATACTGGGACAAGCAGTTCTACCTATACATGTCCGGTCAGGACCTGAACGCAATTCGTCAGGCCTCGGTAGACGAATTTCGTGCCGTGTGG
>DASXEY010000113.1:0-19105 GCA_036489835.1 Bryobacteraceae bacterium
CCACGGCCAGCCCCGCCCATAGCCCGAAGGCGTGATCGCTCATTCCCAGCGCGTGACCTATGGCGGGGAATGCGAATAAACTGAATGCGCCCAGCGCCAGGATCGCGCCCATGGCGTAGGATGCGTCTTCATCCTCCGCCTGAATCGCGCCCTTTGCCGCGACGATCGCCGAGACCCCGCAGATCGACGACCCGATCGCCAGCAAACTCGTCATTTTTGGAGGCAATCCAAAGCGCCGCCCCAACCATGTCATCAGCGCGATCGACACCCCCAGTTCAATCGCCACGAAGCCCAGGCTCAATTGCTCCATGAGCGAAGTTAGAACGTCGCTTATTTGGAATACAAGCTGTATCGTCGCTTGGCCCGAGACTGGTTTGCCTGCCCTGGTGGCGGGTTTGAAACGCCATCGCCATGCCGCCTCGACCCCGCTTTCATCCATCCCAATCCGATCGGTGTGGCAATCGAGACTTGAGTGGGCCTTCCGTCCGCGTCGACCGCCACGCGCAACGTGACAATGCCTTCACGGCCCGCGGCTTTCGCTTGCGGCGGGTATCTGGGTTCCGCGCGGTGACTTGCCACAGGATCGGTCACCGGCTGAAATCCAAAAACGAGCCGTACAAAAAGCAGCAGCCGATGAGCTTGGATCGCGGCATACGATTTTGCCTATTATGCGCCAGATTCCGGCTATTGCGCGTGAACCAATTTACCCATGAGCTGCTTCGCGCTGGCGATTTGGGCCGGGGTCAGTCGCTGATCTTCCTGATGCAGCATTTTTTCCGCGTCTCCGAAGCCGTGGTCCGAAGCCAATTGCAACCACGCGATAGCTTGTACATAATCGCGGTCCGGATGATCCGAATGCTCCAGTAGCGATTTTCCCAAACGGAATTGGCACAGCGAGTTCCCTGCGGACGCGCACAGCCGGAAATACTGGCGTGATTTCTCCAGGTCCACCGGCGCGCCGTCACTTGTCTCATACGCTTTCCCGAGCGATTCCTGCGCACTCCCGCTGCCGAACTTAGCCGCGCTTCGCATCAACTCCAGCGCCTTCGCCGGGTCCTTGTCGATATGGCTCCCTTGGATCCGTGCCACGGCTACCTCATACAGGGCGGGCCCATATTTCTTGTCGGCGGCTTCCTGGATCAGATGGAAGCCTTGCTCAGCGTCCGCAGGCACCCCACGGCCCTCTTCGAGAACCTTGCCATAAAGGTACATTCCCGGTGGATATTTCTGAGAAGCCAGGCCCTGCAGCGACTTGAGGACGGTTTGGTTCGGATTTCCTGCTTGCACCGAACGCAGCGCGAGGTTGAAATCCGTGCGTTGCTTCTCGATTTTCGCATCGAATGCCTCGTTCACAAAACGGAAGGTGACCTCAACGCGCGCTAACACCTTCACCGGTTTTCCGTTCTTGGTGCCCGGCTCGAACCGCCAGTGCGTCACCGCCTCTATCGCCGCTTCGTCCAGTCCATAGCCGAGCGGGCTGAGGACTTCAATTTGGGTTGGCCTGCCCTGTTCGTCGACGGTGAGCTGCAGCATCACAATCCCCTGAACGTGCGCGGCTCTGCCTTCCTCCGTGTATTTCGGTTCTGCTCTGTACGTCGGAACCGGGTTCTTCACCGGCGAGTCCGCTTGAAATCCGAAAACAGGAGCGGCAAACAAAACGGCAATAAGTCGGGACCGTAGCATAATGTTGGTCTATTATGCACCAGATTCCAGGGATTTCCAATGCGTATAAAACCGTGCCAGGGGTAATCCCATCACATTGAAGTAACAACCCTCGATGCGGTCGATAAACTTCGATGCCAAACCTTGAATCCCGTAACCACCGGCTTTATCCATCGGCTCGCCGCTGGCAACATAGGCGTCGATTTCGGTAGGTTCCAGAGTGGTGAAATGTACATGCGTCGATTCGGTATCGAGAATTGCCCCGCGGCGGTGGCGCAGGCAGATTCCGGTAACGACGGTATGCGAGCGTCCGGAAAGCGCCGCGATCATTCGCCGGGCGTCGGCTGCATCGGCGGGTTTTTCCAGCACCTGGCCGCCGAGCACCACAATCGTATCCGCGCCCAGGACCGCTTCATCATGCCCCTCCCACGCTGCCTCCGCCTTGGCCCGGGCCAGTCGCAGCACATATTCCAGCGGCGATTCGCCTTCTCCTCGGACTTCTTCGACGGGCCGTGAGCGCACGCGGAACGTGAAGCCGGCGATGCGGAGCAACTCGCTCCGCCGCGGCGATTGCGAAGCGAGAACCAGATCCATATCGTCATGCTACATGCTTGACGAAGTGCTACAATCGGGACTTCCCCCGCTATTTAAAACCCACATGGAACGCGCCGGCCGGCTCGTCGGAAAAATGAATCTCTCGCCCAAAGTGGCCGATGCGGAAACTCGCGCGCGGGCAGCCTGGCCGGTGGCCGCGGGGAAGAAAATCGCGCGGCACGCCAGGGCTACCACTTTGGTGCGAGGCACTTTGATTGTCGAGGTGGGGGACGCCATCTGGCAGAGGCAGCTTTCCACGCTGCGGCATTTTCTGCTGCGCAATCTCAGACACGAATTGGGCGAGGAACTGGTGCTCGAAATCGATTTCCGGCCCACTCCCGCGCGTCGTCCGCCGCAGGTGGCTGAATCGGCGCGGCCCTCCTCTGACCAGCGGGGCGTCGTGTATGAAGATGGTATTCAGGACCCGGTGCTCGCAATGTTGTACCGGCGCTCCCAAGGGAACAGATGAAGATCAGCGAACAGGAAATCCGCCGGGTCGCGGAGTTGGCGAATCTGGCTTTGACGGACGAGGAAGTCGCGAAAATGGCGCTGGATTTGAGCGGCATCCTGACGCACGTGGACAAGCTCAACGAATTGGATACGGCCGGCGTGGAGCCGATGGCGCAGGTGCTTTTTGACTCTGGGGAAGCGGGCACGCTACGCGAAGACCGTGAGCGTCCGCCGCTCGGAAATCACGCCGCTCTGGCCAACGCTCCGCTCGCCGGCTCCGGCTACTTTAAGGTTCCCAAGGTGATTGAGCGCTAGTCATGACCGGTCCACTTAACGGCCACACCATCGATTCGATTCGCTCCGGGCTGATCGAGAAGAAGTTCAGCGCGGAGGAGTTTACTCGCGAAGCCCTGGCTTTCGCCGAAGCCGAAAATCCGAAGACCAACGCGTATTTGACGCTGGCTCCGGAACGCGCCCTGGCATCCGCGAAAGCTGTCGATGAGAAAATCGCAGCAGGAATCGACCCTGGGCCTCTGGCGGGAGTTCCCATCGGCGTCAAGGACGTCATCGTGACGCGAGGGCTCCGCACCACCTGCGGGTCCCGCCTGCTGGCCAACTACATTCCACCTTACGATGCCACCGCGGTCATTCGTCTGGAGCAGGCCGGCGGCGTGATTCTGGGCAAGACCAATTGCGACGAGTTCGCCATGGGGTCGTCTACTGAAAACTCGGCATTCGGGCCGACGCGCAATCCGGTGGCTCTTGACCGCGTGCCGGGCGGCTCAAGCGGCGGCTCCGCGGCGGTGGTGGCGCAGGGCACGGCGACGCTTTCGCTCGGCTCCGATACCGGAGGCTCCATCCGCCAGCCGGCATCGTTCTGCGGAGTGGTGGGCGTGACTCCCACTTACGGCCGCGTGTCGCGCTACGGGCTGACGGCGTTCGCCAGCTCGCTCGATCATATCGGGCCGTTTGCGCGAACCGTTCGCGATTCGGCAAGGCTGCTGCAGACGATCGCCGGACGCGACGAGATGGATTCGACCTCCGCATCCGCGCCCGTGCCGGACTACCCAGCGGCTCTCGACGGCAGCGTGCGGGGCAAGAAAATCGGCCTGCCCAAGCAGTACTTCGAAGGCCTCGCCAGCGAGACCGGCGATCTGATAATGCGCGCGGTGGATGTGTTGCAGAAAGCCGGCTGTGAGGTGCGCGAAATCGAACTGCCGCACACCCAATATGCCGTCGCCTGCTATTACGTGATCGCGACGGCCGAGGCAAGCTCCAACCTGGCGCGCTTTGACGGGGTCCGCTACACGGCGCGGGCATCGTCGTCGGGAACTTTAGCGGAAATGTACCGGGTGACGCGCGACGAAGGCTTCGGAGCCGAATGCAAACGCCGCATCATGCTGGGAACCTATGTACTCAGCGCCGGCTATTATGATGCCTATTATCTGAAAGCCCAGAAGGTGCGCGCTCTCGTCGCCCAGGATTACGCCCAGGCGTTTGAGCAAGTGGATGCGATCATAGGGCCAGTCTCGCCGCACCCGGCTTTCAAGCTTGGTGAGTTGGTAGATGACCCTGTGGCCATGTACCTGTCCGACATATATACAATCACCGGCGATCTGGCCGGCATTCCGTGTATGAGCGTTCCTTGCGGAACAACCGGCGAAGGGCTTCCGGTGGGACTGCAAATTTTTACGCGGCACTTCAACGAGGCGGAAATGTTTCGTCTGGCTGATACGTATGAGCGAGCCGCAGCATCAAAGCCATAGCAGCATAGAATAGTTCAGGAGACAGAGATGCCATTTACGCTACCTGCTTTGCCCTACGCTCCCGATGCATTGGAGCCGCATATCGACAAGATGACCATGGAGATTCATCACGGCAAGCATCATAACGCCTACGTGACCAACCTCAACAAGGCGCTGGAGTCCGCGCCGGACCTGGCTTCGAAGACCTTGGAGGAGCTGCTGGCCAATAATTGCGCCATCGTGCCGGAGTCCATTCGCACGCCGGTCCGCAACAATGGCGGAGGGCACTGGAACCACTCGATGTTCTGGCAGATCCTGGGGCCGGGCGCGGGCGGCCTGCCAGTGGGGCATCTTTCGACGGCCATTCACGGCGCGTTCGGCAGCTACGACACGTTCAAAGAGAAGTTCGCCGCCGCCGCCGCTGGCCGCTTCGGTTCGGGCTGGGCGTGGTTGATCAAGACCCCTACCAGCGTCGAAATCACGTCGACCCCGAATCAGGATTGCCCCATCATGGAAGGCAAGTTCCCGGTGATCGGCCTGGACGTCTGGGAGCACGCCTATTACTTGAAGTATCAGAACCGCCGGCCCGATTACATCGGCGCATGGTGGAGCGTCGTGAACTGGCACGAGGCCGAGAAGCGCTTCAACGCCGGGAAGTAGCGCCCCGGCTGACGGTGCCCCGGGAAAATCGAGTCTTCCTTTCCGCGGAGTGGAGGGACCTCGTGATGCTGAATTATGAGGTTGACCGCGGGCTCTTGAAAGACTACGTTCCTGCGGGGACAGCCCTCGATTCATTTGAGGGAAGAACTTTCGTCAGTTTGGTCGCCTTTCAGTTTCGCCGCACCAGGCTCTTTGACTTATTTGCGATTCCATTTCACTCCGATTTTGACGAGGTGAATCTGCGTTTCTACGTGCGCCCCACCGGAGCAAACGGAGACCGGAGAGGGGTGGTCTTCGTTGCGGAGATTGTCCCCAAATGGGCCGTCGCGAAGATGGCTCGGCTCGCGTATGGGGAGAACTACGTCAGCCTGCCGATGAAGCATCGGGTGGAGACGAATGGGGCATCGAAGACGGCCGAGTATGAGTGGAAACTGAAAGGCGCCCGGTGCAGGCTGAACGCGCACTCATCGGCCGCTCCGGCGCAGGCCGAAGAAGGCAGCCTGGAACAATTCATTACGGAACACTATTGGGGTTATTCCGCCAGGCGTGGCGGCGAATCTCTTGAATACCACGTTTCACACGATCCCTGGAATGTTTGGAAGTGCACGGATGCAGGGTTCGAAGGGGACGCAAGCGGCCTTTATGGTGCGGCGCTGGGAAAGGTCCTGCAACGCCGTCCTGATTCCGCGTTCATCGCCGACGGCTCCCCGGTCAAGGTTTTCACGGGGCAGAGAATCCGATGAACATCGCCGAGGTCTGGATGTGGAGTATAGTGTGGAGTAGAGTCCACATATGGAGACGATCCAAGTTGTTCTGGATACCAAGCTGCTGCGTGCGGCCGACCGTGCCGCACGCCGAACCAAGCTCAATCGGTCCGCGCTGATTCGCGAGGCCCTGCGCGAACATCTCCGAAGACTGGAGATCCTTGCGCTGGAGGAGCGGGACCGCGCCGGTTATGTGCGCCTGCCGCAGACTGAAAGTGAATTGTTGGCGTGGGACCCAGAGGCCGTGTGGCCCAAGGAATAGCCAGAGGCGATGTTCGCCTCTACCACTTCGCGTCGCCGGACAAACGCAGACCGGTAGTGGTGCTCACTCGAGATAGCGCCGTCCTTCATCTGTCAACCGTGACCGTCGCCCCAATCACGTCCGCGATCCGCGGGGTGCCATCCGAGGTTCTGCTGGATGAGACGGACGGCATGAAGTCTCCATGCGCTGTAAACCTGCACGGGGCTGCGACTGTGCCCCAGCGGCTCTTGGGGAGGCGTATGGCTCACCTCAGCGCCCGGCGGATGAGCGAGATCTGCGCCGCAATGCACTTCAGTCTCGGCTGCGACGTGCGCTGAACTACCAGCTAATCCTGCGAACGATCGGGACAAAGTCGAAGTGGCGGTCGCGGCTGAGGATTGGTAGAGCGTGCTGCCGGGCCAGAGCCGCGATCCAAACGTCGTTGCCCGGAATTGGCTGGCCTGCGGTCTTGAGCTCAGCGCGGACTTCGGCATAGTGTTCGGTTGTGCGTCCGTCAACATCCAGGACGCTGCAGCGTTCTATCAAGGCCTTCAGCCAACCTTCATACTTTGCGCGGTTGCGGGATTGCCGAAGGCCATAGCGGTATTCGCCAAGCGTGATCACCGGAAGGGCAAGCCTGCTGGCGAGCCGAAGCACCGGCTCCAGATCGGGATCTCCGTCAGCCATCGCGGAGACGGCGTTGGTGTCGAGGATCACCGCAGGTCCTCAGGTTCAATTTGACCGAACTCATGCTCGATGATTTTATTGATGCGGGCGGTCTCGCTGCGCAGAGATCTGAGCTTGCCGAAGCTCGCCATCCAGGGCCGCTCTTGGCCCGGGCTGTGGCTCAACTTAGCCGCAATCGCCTCGGTGACCAACTCACGCAAGGGAATCCCTTGACGGGCCGCGGCCGCCTTAGCTTGGCGGAAGATGTTGTCGGGAATTTCGAGGGTGGTCTTCATCCTGAAGTCATTGTCCCATATTTATGGGAGACGCCAGCCGAGCCGCGCCATTACGCCAGCGGAAGATTCGCCTCCGCTACCAGCGTGCCGTCCGCGAACTCGCCGCGCGCCAGCTTGGGGAACGCCGCGGCCGCGATCATGGCTGCGTTATCGGTGGAAAGTCCGGGTGCCGGGAAGTACGCCGGATACGGGAAATCGGAGCGTTCCACCGCTCGCCGCAATCCCGAGTTCGACGCCACGCCGCCGGCGATAAGCAAACCTCGCGCGCCGATCTCTTCGGCCGATTGCGCGGCGCGGCGCAGCAATTCCTCGATCGCCGTCCGCTGGAACGACGCCAGCAAATCGAGCGTCGTCTGCGGCGTCACCGCCAGCCATTCCTCAACCGACGGCTTGAGATTGGAATCGAGCAAAGCCCGCCTGGCGGCCACTTCCGCGGATAAATCGCGAGCCTCAAACCACCGCAGCACCGCGGTCTTCAATCCGCTGAAACTGAAATCGAGCGTATTGCCGCGCATCTTGACCAGTGTGAATCGCACCGCCCGCGGGTCGCCATGCGGAGCCAGCATATCGATCACCGGACCGCCCGGATAGCCGAACCCGAGCAGTTTGGCGACTTTGTCAAACGCCTCGCCCGCGGCGTCGTCGCGAGTTTTCCCCAACAGCCGGTACGCAGACCCTTCGCGGACTTCATAGAGATGCGTATGGCCCCCGCTCACCACCAGCGCCAGCGCCGGAAGCTCCACCGGATTCTGGCTGAGCACGGAATGGATGTGCCCTTCAATATGGTTCACTGCTATCAGCGGCAGCGCCTTTGAAATCGCCAGCGCTTTGGCGTAGGTGACGCCCACCAAAAGCGAACCCACCAATCCCGGCCCCTGCGTCACGGCGATTGCGGCCAGGTCTTCGAGGCGCGTGCCGGATTCTTCTAACGCCGCGCGGACCACGGGCACGATGGCGCGGATGTGCTCGCGCGAGGCCAGCTCCGGCACCACTCCGCCGTAGCGGGAATGCGTCGCCATCTGCGAGCTGATCGCCGACGATAGAATCCGCGAGCCGTCCTCCACCACCGCAGCGGCGGTCTCATCGCACGACGACTCGATACCCAGAATGCGCGCCATCATTCGATAGTCTAGAGGCTAGCCCCACGCGAATGCTATTAGCCGAATTCGATTATGATCTCCCGCATGAACTGATCGCCCAGCAGCCGCTCGAAGAGAGAGCGGCATCGAGGATGCTGGTGCTCGACCGCAAACGCGGATCCTGGGAGGATCGCCGCTTCACCGATTTCCCCGGCTATCTTCATCCGGGCGATTGCCTGGTGCTGAACGATTCGCGGGTATTTCCGTCGCGGCTGATCGGCCGCCGCGAGGGTGGAACCGGCCGCGTCGAAGTGTTTCTGGTAAGGCCGCTGGGCGAGCTCGTCTGGGAAGCGCTGGTTCATCCCGGCCGCAAGATGCGCACCGGCGAACGCATCGTATTCTCCGAAGATCTGACCGCCGAGATCCTCGGGCGCGGCGAGCATGGCCAGCGCACCGTCCGCCTGTGCCCACGCGGCGATCTCAACGAAATCCTGGATCGCATCGGGCATACGCCGCTCCCGCCCTACATTCGCCGTCCCGACTCACAGGCCGATCGCGAACGCTATCAAACTGTCTATGCCCGCGCGCGAGGTTCCGTAGCTGCGCCCACCGCCGGTTTGCACTTCACTCCCGAAATCCTGGATCGTTGCCGAGCCGCTGGAGCTGAAATCGCACGCGTCACGCTGCACGTGGGCTTGGGCACGTTCCAGCCGCTGCACACGGATGTGATCGAAGAGGTCCGGCTTCATCAGGAATCCTTCGAAGTCACGAACGAAGCCGCGCAGGCGATGGACAAAGCCGAACGAGTCGTCGCCGTGGGCACCACCAGCGTGCGCGCGATTGAGAGCGATCCCTCGAAGCCCGAAACGGACATCTTCATCTCGCCCGGGTTCGCCTTCCGCCGCACCGGTGCGCTGCTGACCAACTTCCATCTCCCGCGCTCGAGCCTGCTGGTTCTGGTGTGCGCTTTCGCCGGAACCGAACTGGCGCTAGCGGCCTACCGGCACGCAGTGGAGCGGCGCTATCGCTTCTTCTCCTACGGCGATTGCATGCTGATTCTCTAAACGTTGTGGAACCTTGTATCGTCATCCAAGTAGCATGAGGAACGTCAAGGAACTTGGATGGCTGCTCGTTTCTACGCTCTCGGCGTATGCGCAATCAGGCGCCTTTGTCGAGGGCGACGTGCGAAACCGCGCCACTGGCACTGGGATCGCAGGCGCCGGCATAACCTTCTTTACTAAGGAGGCCGCCCGGTATCAAGTGTTCACGGACGCCACCGGCACGTTTCACATCGCGGACATGGAGCCGGGGCAATACCAGGCTCTGATCGAAAAGTCCGGATTCGTCGTGTTGCCCGAGAGCTCCTTTCAGGTCGAGCGCGGCGGCGCGCCCATCGAACTGCAATATCAGATGCAGTTCGGCGTCCTGCCGCGAGCCACGCTGAGCGGGCGCGTGCTCGATAGCCAGGGAAAGCCGGCCGCCTCCGTGCGCGTGATTCTGATCCGCGGTCCGGAGCTGTCGTTCACAACTATATCCGACGGAGACGGGCATTTTGCGTTCGTCCAGGTTGACCCCGGCGCCTACACGCTGCTGGCGGAGCCCTCTACCGTCGTCCCACTGGCGCGCCTTCCGCCGGCGCAGAGCGAAGGCCCACGAACGGAGGACGTCGCCACTTATTTCCCGTCGTCGATCGAAGCAGGCGGGGCGCAGCGAATCGAAGTGCGGGGCGATGCCATGGTGGACGGCTTCCGGCTCCAGGCCGCGCCTGTCTTTCGCGTGAAAGGAACGGTGACGGATAGCTACGGCAAAATCGCGTCGCACGCCAGCGTCAGAATCGCCCCGATGACGCGGCAGCCAGCCCACGTGATTTCGAGCCTCGGCGGCGCCTTCGCTGCTGTTGGCGAAGGCCCGGGGCCGGGGCCCGAAACCTCGCGCACGATGACGGATGCTGACGGCGGCTTTGAGTTTCCCTCGGTTCCATCGGGCCAGTGGAACATCGCGGCTGAAGGAGCGGACGGGGCTCAAGCAGGCTCTGCCGCACTCACCGTAGCGGACGCCGACGTCAAAGATTTCAGAGTACGCGTGACGGATCCATTCCCACTGGCCGGATCGGCGAAGTGGACCATCCGCTGCGTCTCAGCCGCTCTTGCTTGTGGACAAAAGCCCGCGGAGGGCGCCGCTATCCCGGTTTGGTTTCGCTCGGCCGATGGAATGGCCAGCGCGCTTCGCCTCGGCATCGTCCAGCCGGACGGGACCTTTCGCGTCGATAATGTGCAGCGTGGAAATTACCTTATCCAGATCCTTGCGCCTCTTTTGGACGGACACATTTTAGCGGGCGCGGGGGTTAACTGGAGAATGGGCACTCACGGCGGGTCCGCCAGCCAGGCCATGGACCTCGATCGAGGCGATCCGCTGGACGTCACGTTCGCGATCGGTTTGAGCGAGGGCGGATCGGTGATCCTGGACGCGGATCATCCGGTGGATCGGACTGCCGCGAACATCACTGCCGCGCTTTCGGGAAGCGTGCATGGAACCGTCGAGAATGGCGGAGGATCAGCGGTTGTGCTGCTGCCCGAATCGTTCGCGGAGGGGGCCCGCGGCGCGCTCGCGTTCTGCCGTGCTGACGGAACCTTCGACGCCCTCGATCTCCCAGCCGGTAGCTATCGCATTGCGGCGTTTCCGGGAGTGGATATGGAGGGCCTGCGCGATCCTGATCTCTTTGCGCGACTCCTCGCCGCTGAGAAAAAGGTCCGGGTGCAGCTTGGGACGACGGCCCAGGTGCAACTTGAGCTTTCCCCCTGGCCTTAATTAAACCCCAACGTGAAAGTGATAAGCCCTGATCGTCAAGCGCTCCCGAAAGTAAAAGCGGTGCGCGGCCTCGCGGTGCACTCCCGAATCCAGGTGCAGTTCAACGCAGCCATTCGCCTTGGCCTCGCGCTTCAGCCAATCGAGCAACGCCTTGCCGTGTGCTCTCGATCGCGCGCGCTCATCGGTATTGAGATCGTCGACATAGAGCGTCTTGCCGCTGGACAATTTCTCCATCAACCGAAACCCAGCCACGGCGACGATGGCATCCTTTTCATAGAGAGCGAGGAGACGATAACCATCCGACTGCATCATGCGTTTCACCGTCGGCAAATACTCTTCGAACGGCAAATGCGGACGCAGTTGCCGCATCACATCCCTGGTCGCCAGGATCTGTTCGTCGCTGACAGCTTCGGCTACGGCGATTGGTGCAGAAATGATCGGCGCGGACATATAGGTATCTCCAGTTTGAAACAGAACCACCCGCGCCGTGCAATAATCAACCAGAAGGATCGGCTTGCCCAGTCAATCTCCACTTAGCCGGCTGCTAGCTCAGGCTCGCGTGCGTGAGCTGACCCAGCTTGCCGTCGACAAAGGCGCGCTGGCGCTGACAATCGTGCTGGGCGGCGCCGTCGTTCTGCTTCTGGCCGGGACCCAGATCCTGGATTGGTACTGGCTGGTACTGCTGGCCGCGGTGAGCCTGGGCGTGGGCGCGTACCGCTTACGCAAGAGCCTCTCCTCACGCTACATTCTGGCGCAACGCATTGACCGCCGGCTGGAACTTGCCGACGCCCTTTCCACCGCCCTCTACTTCAGCGAAAATCCCCGGCCCGACCGCGCCGCCGTCTGCGAACGCCAGCATAGCCAGGCCGAAGCGGTTGCCGCCCAGGTGGACGTGAAGCACGCTCTGCCCTTTCGCCGCTCGCGCTATCTTGCGCCGGCCGCGTTGCTCTTCGTTGTCGCCTTCGGCTTGTTCGGCTTGCGCTACCTGGTGCTGGGCACTCTGGACCTGAAGGCCTCTCTGATTGGCGCAGTCTACGACAATTTCTTCAGCACCAAGCCCAACGAAGCCCGCAATCAGCTTCCCAAGCGAGCCAACTTCGACCCGAAGATGGGCGATTCGAATCAGGACATGTCGATCCAGGCGGACCGCCAACCGGAAGACTTGCTGGATTCGCAGAACGCCACCGACCCCGCCGATTCCCCGAGCGACAATTCCAAGGACGCCAGCAAAGAGGGGACGCAGAAGGACGGCGAGAGTTCCTCGGCCGATAAAGGCAAGCAGGACGAATCCGGCAAAGGGAAAGAATCGCCGGATCAGGATTCCAAGGACGCCAAGGAAGGCAGCGACAACAAGGGAAATCCCAACGACGCCAAGCAGAACAGCAATTCGGCTTCGGGGCAGAAGAACGAGAGCATGCTCGACAAGATGAAGAATGCTCTGTCGGACTTGGCGAACAAGGTGAAGCAGGCGGCGGAGGGATCGAAGGGCGATCAGGCTCCTAAGGGATCTCCAGACAAGCAGGATCAGGATCAAAAGGGCGATCAGGGCAAGGACGCGCAAACCCAGCCCCAGTCCAATGGGCAGATGAACGGCCAGCAGGGGCAGGAGCAGCAGCCTAGCGACTCGAAGAACGATCAGAAGGCTTCGCAGCAGTCTAAAGGGCCTGACGGAAAGAGCGGCATCGGCGCGCAGGACGGCGAGAAGGCGATCAAGCAAGCTGAGCAGCTTCAGGCCATGGGCAAGATCAGCGAGATTATCGGCAAACGTTCGGCTGCCGTCAGCGGAGAAATGATGGTAGAGGTAGGCAACGGCAAGCAGCAGCTCAAGACTCCGTGGCAGC
Organism: Bryobacteraceae bacterium; assembly: GCA_036489835.1. Taxonomy (GTDB): domain Bacteria; phylum Acidobacteriota; class Terriglobia; order Bryobacterales; family Bryobacteraceae; genus Palsa-187. Next base: position 12,807 of record DASXEY010000113.1, read on the forward strand.
AGCAGCAGGCCAGTCACACCAACGCCGGAGGCGAGATTCACCGCGACGAGATTCCATTGACGGAGCAGCCCTTCGTCGAAAAATACTTCGAGGAGATCCGCAAGGCCGCGCCAGCGCCGGTGGGCAAAAAGGACGGGTAGTTCTGTTCGGCGCGGTTTGCCATGAAACGGCGCATTTGGTTTTTGGCCCTCGCGATGGCCTCCGTTCTGGAGGCTGATTACGGCTCCTCGGGGCCAATGGGCAATTTTAGTGTGAACCACTATACCCGGCTGGAAGTCTCGGCGCGTGGCGTGGAAGTCACCTACGTACTACATCTCGGCGCTGTGCCCACATATTTGCTGCTTCGTGATTGGAAGTTGACCACGAAAAGCCCTCAATCTGAACTGGAAGGGAAAGCCACCGAACAAGCTCGGCAGTGGGCGAAAGGTCTCGAATTCCGCGCAGCGGGCAAGCCCGTCGAGCCGCACTTTGTACGTGCAACCATCTACATCAACACCGATTTTCGCGAGCCTGACGGGCAGGCTGCGGCCAGAATCGCTTCCACCTTCGAACTGCCAGGCATCAAGTCTCCTCTCCAGTTCGAGGATCATAACTACCCCGATCGTTACGGCTGGAAGGAAATCGTAATCCGATCGAAGGCGGGCGTTCAGATCGTTACGGCGAGTCATGACAGCAAGGACCGCAGCCTCGCGCTCACCGATTATCCGGAGATTCCCTCGGGTCGAATCGATGATCTGCGGGCCTCGGTCGATTGGAGAGCGTCGTCCTGGCCTAAGGTCACTCCGCGGATTGCGCCCATTCCGCAGCCCGACCCGGTACCGCCTCCAGTCGCGGTTGGGCGAAAGCCAGAGACTGCAGCGAAGGGAGATTTCCTATCGCGCATTTTGGCTCCGAACCACATCGAGTGGCAATGGATGCTCGCCGGTCTCGTCGTGGCATTCGGGCTCGGCGGCGCGCATGCGCTCGAACCGGGCCACGGCAAGACCATCGTCGCGGCGTATCTGGTCGGCTCGCGCGGAACCATGAAGCATGCGGCTCTGCTGGGCGGAGTGGTCACCTTGACCCACACCATCAGCGTCTTCTTATTAGGTTTCGGGGTGCTGGTACTTTCGAAGTCGATCGTCCCGGCCAACGTGATCCGGAGTCTGGAAGCCGTCTCGGGGATGTCGATCGTCGTGATCGGCGCAGTGATGTTTTATCACCGCCTGGGACAACTGCGCCACGAGTTGGCGCATGCGCGCGGCGAGCATCATCACCATGACCACGATCATTCGCACGTGCCCGAGGGCGAGGTCACGCTGGGCAGCCTGATCGGTCTCGGAGTCAGCGGAGGCTTGGTGCCCTGCCCCGCGGCTCTGGTAATTATGCTCGCGGCCATCGCCGCCGGGCATACGTTCGCAGGCTTGGTTCTTTTAGTAGCTTTCTCACTGGGGCTGGCCGGAGTTTTGATGGCGGTCGGAATGATGGTTCTGTACGCCAGAAGCTGGCTGCCGGATCCCGGCGCCGCCAGCCGCCATCCGATTTTCCGTTTGGTACCGGTGCTCTCGGCGGTCATCATTGTATGCGTCGGGCTGCTGATGACGGGAGTTTCCCTGGGCTTGGTCCGTCCTGGTTTATCCATCTAGGAACGGCGAGAGACGGCGCTAGGGACCAGCGCTCTAGGCCCTTAGTCCGAATCGTCCATGGATTAGCCGATGGATTCCGTTAGTACCTTAAGCTATAACCCTAGGCGGGCCCTAAGGGGTTTACGGTGTAGTATTTCCCATCGACTCGCCGTAGCATTGGGATACGATGTCATGGTCTGATGACATGCGCTGCTTGTATTGCGACGGGAAGCTTCCGCTTTACCGCAAGATCACGCATGGCCAGTTTTGTTCCACTTCGCACCGCAAGGCGTATTGGCAGGAGCAGGAGCGCCTCGCCGTCGAACGCCTGCACCAAACCCATAATTCCCTGAAGGCCAACCAGCCTCCCGCGCCTGTCGAATCCATCCTCGGCCGCGATCCCGGGGATGCGGAATTAAGCGGGCACCTGCCGGAAGTTTTGTTCCCGCAGTCGCAGGGCGCGCGGAGAATGCTGGCCGCGGACCCGCTTGCGTTCGACTTTGAACACGTTCCTTCGAAGCCTGCTTGGACTACGGCGGAGCGTGAACCAAGAAGCATGCCCAGCGGAGCGCCGATTCGCTTGGCCCAACTATGGTCCAAGGGCGTAGGGTCCAGAGGCGCCATGGGCAAGCAGGCCGTCAGCCCGCGTGGATTTGAATGCACTCCCAAGATCGTGCCGCTGCAGGCGCTGCGGCCCTGTCTGCAACTGCCGCTCTTGGAACTGGATTTGCCGGTCCAGGCCGCGTCTGTATCCGAACCTGCCACTGCCGGGCCGGTGGGGATGGCGCTCTCTCTGATCGCTCCTCCATCTTGCAGGATTGCTTTTCAGCCGTTCCCGTCGCGAATGCCGCGGCCCACGCAGCGCGTGGACCTGCCGATCGCGCCCGCGACGCCCGAAATCGAACGTAACGCCGTGTCGAGCGCGGAGACGCAACCGCCGCTCGCGGACGGGTTACTATCCTTAACAGGCATCTTCCGCCGAAACGATCCAGTTCAGGCCCTGCCTCTCGACACCCCGCGGCAACTGCTGGGGATGGAGCCGCTGGCTGCGGCGCCCCTCTCGACCAGGGTCCCGGATCATCGTGTGGCGCTGGCGGTCGGCATTCCGGAACCGGCGGGCGCTGTTCCCTCGGTGGGGGCGCATGCCGTAGCGATGGCGAGCGCTGCCGCGGAAGCTACGCCGAAGACTTTGTACGTCACTCTGGGCCTGCCGGAGCATCGGGTGGTCAAGACGGTTGGCATCCGGACCATGGCTGGCGCGGTAACTTTGGTGGGCGCTCAAGCAAAACTGCCGACGCACGTCTCGGTCGAGTCCGCTCCGGAGTTCTTGCAGCCGCAGCTCACGCTGCCGGATTACCGCGTGGCCGACGCCGTGGATGTTCCCGACATGGCGGGAGCGGTGGTTCTGCCTGGATCGAAGGCAATCGCCAGACAAGGGAGTATCCGGCCCATTGCTGACGCGGCCACGACGGAGCCGCTGCGAGCGATGCTCGCGCTTCCGGCGCGCCAGGTCTGCCTCGCGATGGGGACTCCGCACATGGCTGGCGTAGTGGCCCTGCCCGGATCGAAGGTGGTGCAGTCGCAGGCCGCACACCGCTCCCTGCAAGGGAAGAATGTTCGACCTTTTGCCGCCGTGGCACGGCTGAAGCCGCTGCTGAGCATGCTCGCGCTTCCGGCACGCCAGCCCCGCCCCGCGATGGGCAAGGGCAGCCGCTATCCGATTGAAGTGCGCGGCAACTCTGCGCCAAGCTTCACTGCGGACCCGATGGGCTTTCCGCCGGCTTCCCTGGATGCGGCGCTTTCCGCCCAGCTCGCCTCCGTCCCGTTCGCCGTCGAACCTTCGCCGCTCGATGCACTTGTTCCCGAGGCGCGCGGCCTGGTTTCACTCAAGGTTTCCTTTGGGCCTCCCCCTAACAAACCGGTGGCGCCCATTCTGTCGAATATCGCCACCATTCCGCAGCCGCTGCGCACCGAAACCATCCGGGGCTCCTCACACCTGGAGCCGCTGGACGCCAAACCGGCTGCGGACCTGATCCATCCGGAAATTGTCGGCGCACCGGGTTCTATTGGCTTGAAGAAGCTGCACCCCTGGAACAGGGTGGCGGGCGTCTGGAAGACGGCGCCGCGCGATCTCAAGATTTTGGCCTTCGCCATCCCGGCGCTTCTGGCGCTGGCGTTTCACCGCGAACTGCCTAAGGTGCATCTGGCCACGACTCCTCCTTCGACGGGAGAGCTGAGCAAGAACCTGCGGACCGTGGCGAACACGCAGTGGACCAGCGTGCGCAAGGCTGTGGTCGACCGCGCCGCCGTGGCGCTCGATGAGGATTTCCGCTCCGGCCTGGACGATTGGGCCAGCCGCAGCAATGCCACCGCGGATTGGTCCTTTGACGCCACCGGGTTTGTGAAACCGGGCCCCCTGGCGCTGTATCGTCCCTCCATGAATCTGACCGACTATCAGGTGCAGTTTCTGGGCATGATCGACAAGAAGGCCATGAGCTGGGTGGTGCGGGCGGCCGACTTCGATAACTATTACGTTCTGAAACTGGTGGTGCTGAAGCCCGGCCCGCGCACGACAGTGGGTTTGACGCGCTACGCGGTAATTCACGGCAAGGCCGTCGACCGCGTCGACACCGTGGTCCCGATCGAAGCGCAGGTGGACACGCTCTACCGCGTGAATATGGACGTCACCGGCGACGATTTTTCGCTGGGCATCCAGGGCCAGATGATCGACAACTGGTCGGAGCCGCGGCTGCCGCGAGGCGGCGTCGGATTCTTTACCGCCCGCGGCGAGGAAAGCCGCGTCCGCTGGGTCGCGCTGACGCACCAATACGACATGCTGGGGCGCCTGTGCGCGTACCTGACGCCCTACGAAACACCAACCACAAACGGGAGCTGGTAAACACATGAGTGCACGCAAGAACGCAACCCAAGCAACAGCAAGCGAGCCGGTAAACGGCAAGGCGGCGGCTTCGCCCGCCCTGGCCCGCTCGGTGGCGCTCCATCTGGAAGGCAAACGCAAAGAAGCTTTGCGCGAGATCAACACCGCCATCGAGAGCGGCGAAGAATCCGCCGAAATCCTGGCTGCCAAGGGCCACGTGCAGTTCGAACTGGAACAGTTCGACGACGCCGTCAAAACCTACGAGAAGCTGATCAGCGTGGTTCCCAATCACCCCACGGCCAGCTTCAACCTGGGCATCTGCTACGAAAAGGCCGGGCGCTGGCAGGAGGCCACGGATTCCTTCAATCGCGCCCTCTCGACCGATCCGCAGCGGATTGAGGCGCAGCTTGGCCTGGGCATCTGCCTGCTGCATCAGGAGAAGCCGGAGCCGGCCATCGAATGCTTCGACAAAGTCCTGGCGCGCCAGCCGGAGCAGGAAGCTGCGTTGTTCGGCAAGGCCGTTTCCCTGCAACTGCTGTGGAAGTTCGACGAAGCCACGGCTCTCTATCTCAAGATTCTGGAGAAGAACCCGCAATCCGAGGAGTGCCTGGTGAATCTGATCACCATTGGCATGGCTCGCAAGGAGCACGCGTCGATACAGCAATATTCGGAGCGGCTGCTGACCATGCGGCCGTTCTCTCAGGCGGCTTTAGAGGGCCTGGCGACTTGCGCCTTCCACGACAACGATTTTGAAGCCGCTTCGCGCTACTGCGCCAAGCTGGTGGAGTTTACGCCGGATCATTTCGAGCGCTGGTTCAATCTGGGCGTCGCCGAGCAGAAATGCAAGCGGTTAGCGGAGGCTGCCAAGGCGTATTCGGAAGCCGTGCGCATCCGTCCCGACGCCAAGCAGGCGCACGTGAACCTGGGCATTGTGCGGCAGGAGTTGGGCGATCTCAAAGGGGCTCGCGAGTGCTATGAGCGCGCTCTGCAAATCGCGCCCGATCTGGCCGACGTGATTTACAATCTGGCCAGCGTGCTGGAACAGCAAGGCGAGAAGGAAGAGGCCGAGCGCCTCTACGTGAAGCTGCTCAGCCGCAATCCGGAATGGGAAGACGCCTGGTTCCGTCTGGGCTACCTGCGGCTCCAACGCGCCGATCACCGGGGCGCGGCCGAGGCTTTCCAGGCTTGCGTCCGCAAGCGCTCTCCCTGGCCGGAAGCACAGTTGAACCTGGGGTTGGCGTATTGGAACATTGGCGATCAGGAAGGCGCGGCGAAGGCCTTTGAAGGCGTGCTGGAGACCGATCCCAAGTCGATCGATGCCCTGCGCGGGCTGGCTGCGCTGGCTGTGGAGCGCGAGGATCTCGACCGGGCCCTGGACCTGCAAGCCAAGCTGATCGAATCCGGGGAGCGGACTCCTGAGCTGTTCTACAACACCGGGCTGCTGCTGCAGAAATCCGGGCAGATCGAGGATGCCATCCGCCTGTATCAGGAGGCGCTTACGGAGAGGCCCAACTTCGCCGAGGCTCTGCTTAACCTGGGACACGCGCTGAAATCCAAGGGCGACGTGGATCAGGCTCGCAGCTACTGGCGTCAGGCTCTTGAGCAAAAGCCTGAGTTGGCCGCGGGTTATTTCGAACAGTAAAGGCGATCACGCTCGGCCGTGAATGAACGTGAACACACTTCGGGTGTGCGAAATCGTTACGCGGTGGGCCGATCATGCATGACCGGGCCCACCGGGGTGGAAAACGTGAGTTACTGCGATTGTTCGTAGCAAGTTTTGGAGGGCAGCACTGCCTCTCGAAAAAGAACAGCGCTGT
>DASXEY010000120.1:0-31135 GCA_036489835.1 Bryobacteraceae bacterium
AATCGCCGCCCCTTCCCCTGGACCCCATCCTGGCTCAAATACAGTTCTTAGAAAGGAGCCTCGGTATCCCCCCTCCCTTTAGGCTCATCCTTCGATGAGAAAATGCTATTCGCCCGTTTGTTCTAGGGTATTCACCCTGGAACACGGCGCATTGATATCCATCCTTGGCAGATCCCTCGTTGGAGAGAGAAACCTAGGGCCGAACGCCCACTACAAAACCAGCACGATCAGATGGAAAGGGACAAGAAGTGATTGAAACACAGCAAGGCGCTCGTCTCACGAGGACCGAGGGCGAGCGCACCCTGGAGGAATTTAAGCGCGAGGTGGAAAGCATCCTGACAGTTGTCGCGGCTGCCAATGAGGGCGACCTGACCCGGGAAATCACGGTTCGCGGCAGCGACGCGCTGGGCAAGTTGGGCGAAGGGCTGGCCAGATTCTTCGGCGACCTCCGCCGCAGTGTGGCGCGCATTGACGAGACTGCCGCTATTCTGATTACCGCCTCGGAAGGGATGACGGAGGTGGGCCTGCAGTTGATTCAGAGCGCTACGGCGACGGCCACCGAGGCGAATGCGATCTGCACGCCCGCCGAGCAGGTCAGTACGAATATCCAAACCATGGCCAACGGCACGGAAGAGATGGGTGTCAGTATTCGTGAGATTTCGAAGAACGCAAATGAAGCCGCCCGGGTGGCCACCCAGGCGGTAACAACGGCGGAATCCGCCAACGTCAGAGTGGCGAAGTTAGGCGCCAGCAGCGTGGAGATCAGCAAGGTGATTAAGGTGATCACTTCGGTTGCGCAACAGACCAATCTGCTGGCCTTGAATGCGACCATCGAAGCCGCCCGCGCCGGGCAAGCAGGCCGGGGGTTTGCGGTGGTCGCGAGCGAAGTAAAAGAACTGGCAAAACAGACCGCCCGGGCCACCGAGGAGATCAGCCAGAAGATCGAGGCGATCCAGACCGATATGCAGGGAGCGGTCGGCGCTATTGATGAAATCGGCAAGATCATCAGCCAGATTCACGATATTTCCACCACCATTGCCGACGCGGTGGAGGCGCAGACCGCGACCACCCAGGAAAACAGCCGCAATGTGAGCGAGGCCGCTCAACGCAGCGCCGCGATCACGGAGACAATCGCACGCGTCGCGCGCGATGCCCAGGAGACGACGATGGCGGCGGACGAAAGCCAAGGCGCCTTACGTGAACTGACGCGCATGGCGAAAGAACTGCAGCAGACGGTCTCCCGCTTCCGGTATTGACGATGCGCCACTACACTGCGCCGCATCGCTCAAGCCAGGGCGGAATCTGCCGACAAGTATCGAGTGTACCGGACCAAACCGGGACGGAGGAATCTGCCGGATGAGCCAGCTCTACGATTTGAGAGTGCTAATCGAGAAGAAGATCAAGGCCGACGGGCTGGACGCAACGGAAGTGAAAGGCAAGATCGCACTCCGCTCCGGCCGCATGCTGGTGCTGATCTCCCCCAGCACCCCGGATGACCCGGCGGCCGTCGCCAAGCTCAAGCAGGCGATCAAGGATGTCCTGAATATCAACGCGTGAGGAGCATCGCATGAAATGGAATCTGATTCGAACTAAAGTTCTGGCCGCGCTTGCAGGGTGCCTTCTCGCCGGTGTCGGCGGCACTCTGGCCCTCACACACTATAGCTTTGTGAGCAACGCGCAGGCCCTGGCGCTGGAATCGGTCACGGGCGCGCAAAAGCTTTTCACTATCCTGGAGGCGCGAGAGATCAGTAAAATGACGGCGGTCAGCGAAACTCTCCTGCTGGATCCTCGTGTCCGCGATGCACTGGCGGCGAAGGATCGCGCCCGTCTGCTGGAGGTGACAGCGCCGCTTTATCCCTTGCTCAAGGGCGAAGGGATCACTAATTGGATGTTCCACACCCCGGAACCTGACATGACCGTTTTTCTGCGGCTCCATAACCCCAAAACGTTTGGCGACCACCTGGATCGTTTCCTGGACAAGGAAGTCGCCAGCACCCATAAAATCGTGGTGGGGCACGAGCTGGCCAAGGCTGGTTTCGCGGTCCGGATCATCCGGCCGGTTTACGATGCGCAGAGCAAGTTGATCGGCTATGTCGAGTTTGGCGAGGAACTAGGCCAGTTCATTCATTCCATGAAAAGCCAGACCGGGAACGACTACGGGCTGCTGCTTACGAAGGAATTTGTGGACCGGCAGTCCTGGGCGGATTCGAACGCGGTCTGGGGACGCCGCGATAATTGGGACGACAATCCGAACTTCGTGGTGGCCGACAAAACGACCTCGACGGACAATATCATTCGCTTCCAGGGAGACTTAGCGGAGGTGCCCGCCGAAGGCCAGGTCCTCGAGCGCCTTAACGATGGAAACTCGGTCTTCGTTCGCGGTATTTTCCCGATCCGGAATGCCGCTGGCAAATCCGTGGGCGCAATGTTCGTGGTCAAGGATATTTCCAGCGTCTACGTCGCGATGCGGCATACGCAGAATATTCAGGTGGCGTTAATTGTGGTGTCTCTGGCGATCGGCACGTTGCTGGTGCTGACACTGCTGAACCGGCTGGTGTTCCAGCGCCTGCAGCACATCATCCGCGTGGCGACTCGCGTTGTCGGCGGGGATTACCAGACGGAAATTCCCGTGTCAGCTGACGACGAGGTTGGGCAATTCGAGAATCTTTTTGAGCAGTTCAGACGGGTGTTCGTCGATTTGCTGGAGCATCTGCCTGAGCTACAAGAAAAGAGTTAGACGTACTCGAACAGAGCCATGAACCCGAAATCCATGTGTAACTGCTGATGGCAGTGGAATAGCGTCAGGCCGGGATTGTCGGCGACGAAGTCGATCTCCATCTCCTGGTAGCCGCCCACCATCACGACGTCTTTCATGACACCGGAGGTCGGCTGGCCCGCGACGCGAGTCAGCTCAAAACTGTGGCGGTGAAGATGGACCGGATGGATATCGTCGCTGGCGTTGCGCATGCGCATCCGGTAGCGTTTGCCCTGCTTGATTTGCCACATCGGATGCATGTGCTCTTCGTCAAACGCGGTGTCGTTGATGGTCCAGCGATTGAAGCCGTCCGCGGCTGCATTCTGTTTGGCGAAGGTCATGTCGAAGACTTGATCCGGCGTTGGCACAGACGCGCCCGCATTCCCAAAAACCGCGTAGTTCCATGAGAACGGCTTGGGCGCGATCCACTGCGGCTTTCCTTTTTGGTCCGCATACTCAATCACGATCCCCATGCCGTGCATGCGATCGTCGTTGGCCATGTCACCCAGGATCCAAACGCCGGGATGATTCATTTCGACAATGGCGGAGACTCGCTCGGCCGTGCCGAGCCATAATCCTGGAACGGTCACCGGCTTGGGGATGGGGTTGCCGTCGAGAGCCACAACCGAGAAGGTGTGGCCAGGCAGGGCCAGACTGCGGATCTCCGTTGCGCTGCCGTTCAGGACGTGGAACAGCACTCGTTCGCCCTGCTTTACTTGGATGGGTTCGCCGCTGCCCAGCATTCGCCCATTGATGGTGAAGGAATCGTACCCGACTTCGAATCCATGCGGCGCGCCCTTGGCGAGCGAGGCATTCATCGCGCCTTCGCCCGAGTCTTTCAGATCCTTCACCGTGGCGGCCGGCGCCAGAAAGTCCATGTCCATGTCGCCGCCGCGGCTGAGCGTGGGTTGGAACTCCTTCAGCGTGAGAAAAATCTCGCGATCGTAATTGCCGGGGTTTTGCTTAGGCTCGATATAGACAGGGCCGACCAGGCCCGTGTATTGTCCCGAGTTCAGATCGGCTTTCGCGCGAACGTGGGTGTGGTAGAAGCGATACCCGGAGGGCTTGGGGACCAAAGTGATGCGCCGGCTCCCATGCGGCGGAATAAAAGGAGTGCCTTCCTCTGCCGCGCCATCGACGTCGGTGGAAACAAACTGCCCGTGCCAATGCAATTGCTCGGGCGTATCGGTTTGGTTATTGATGTCGATGATGACAGGCTGACCCTCCTTGAGGCGGAGCAGCGGTCCGGGAAATTGACCGTTGTAGGTGGTCGTGGAGATGATGCGGTCCTTGGCCAATTCCAGGGGCTTCACGGCGATGGTGAGGGTGTAATCGGCAGGGCCGGTTTGCGAAACGGCTTCTTTCGATGCGGGCGTGCCGACCTGCTTACAACCCGTGGTCTGGGAAAGGACGGCGCCTCCAGTCAACGCGCCGACGGTGTTTATAAAACTACGACGAGTGTTCATATATCACAACCGGTAGATGGTCACGCCGCTGAGCAGCTTGGGATAAAAGTCGGTCGATTTCTGCGGCATGACGCCGCCGGCGAACGCGATCCGAGCCATGTCTTCGATGGGCGTCGGCTCCAGGAGAAACACGACCTCCGCGCCATGCTGTAATTCAGCGACCGCGGCGTCGATGCCGCGCACGTAGTGGATATTCTTTTCCTCGCGCACGGCCTCCTCGGTGATTCCGAGCCATTCGCCCAGAATTTCGCGATGGAGAACGGGGACGTCGAGCTCGCCCGGTTGGCGCGGACGTTCCAGCAGCACGACCCCTTCCCGTTGGGCCATCCCAATTCGTACGGTTTGCGGTTGGGGCACGCTGAGGGCGCGCTTGGCGTCATCGAGGGACGAGCATTTCGTAGCGCTCCATTTATCCCAGGTCTTCGCGAAGAAACCGGTGTCTTCGTTGAAATGCTCCAGGCCCCGCACCACCCGATGCGTCGCCAGAATCTTCAATCCAGGCGAGTGCATATTGACAAACGTCATCATCACGAACTCAGCCGCGGCGTCTCCCGGATTTTCGTTGCGATACGCCAGCGCGGTCTCGTAGCGATGATGGCCGTCGGCGATCAACAGTTTCTTGGGCGCCATCAGATCCTGAATGCGTGCGATGCGCTCCGGGTTGGTGATGGCCCAGACGCGATGCCGCGCTTGATCGTCGTCGAGCATATCGAGAATCGGCGCGCCCTGCGCTGTTTCCGCAAGAATCTCGTCGACGGCGCCTTCGGGGTCAGGGTAGAGCATGAAGATCTGCCCGAAGTGGGCGCGGGTGTGGCGCAGCAGTTCCAGGCGGTCTTTCTTGGGGCCGGAAAGCGTCTGCTCATGCCGGTGTACGATGTTGGCGGAATAATCCTCCACCTTGCCGATCCCGATAAAGCCCTGGCGGACGGCGCGCTCGCCTGTATCGGGAACCTGGAATTCCTGGAAATAAGCGTATAGGCCCGGCGCTGGGTCGCGTGCCAGGATTCCGTCGCGGATCCAATCGTTCAAATACCCGGCGGCGCGGGTGTAGACGCTGTCGTTGGCATTGTCCGATTCATGGCGCTCGCCCAGAATGATGCGGACCAGGTTATAGGGGCTGGCGGCGAGATACGCGGCCTGCATTGCGGGATTGATCTTGTCGTAGGGCTGCGTCAGCAGCTTTGCCGGATCGCCCGCCTTGGCGGAATAGCGATAGGGCTGGAAGGGTTTTATAGTAGCCAACTATACAGAATAGGCTATTTCACGGCGGCCACGGACGCCCGCGCCGCTACAGGAGCGCTCACCAGCACCGGCCTGGCGCTGACCAGTACTCGCGATAGCCAGGGCGAAAAGAGGTGCGATTCGAAATTCACGATGGACACAGTAATGGTCTCGTCATCGGGCCGGTCCGGTGTCGCCGGTTGATACAGTACCTGGACGTTCGACGGAGTCATTCCCAGATAGCCGGAAGGGTCCTTCAAAGGCGTCTGCGTCTGCCCGTAGAGCACCATGTTTACGATCGGCTCAGGCCCATCCCACGGGTGCAGGGAGCCCCAGCGGACGGCCTCCCGCGTGCGCTCCACCAGCGATTGATGCGCGAACAGGACTTGGCCGCAATCCACCACCCCCAGCAATAGTCCGAAGAAGGCCAACAATACCAGCGTGGCCTCGATCATGCTCTGGCCGGCTTGTCTCACGCGACGCCGCGCGCTCATGGCTCGCTCTCCGACGGAGCGTAGCGGCCGACGAACGGAAACTCAGCCATGGGCCGATGATCGATCGTGACCGATCCGAAGATCGCGCCCACCGTGTACTTCGAGATGCTTACGTCGACAGCAGCGGGTGGGCCGTTTTCCACAGGCGTCACCCAGGTTACCTGCACGTTCTCCGGCTTCAGATTCGGAGCCACCGGCGCAGCATCGGCCGCGGGCCTGGAGTTTCCGTAGACCACCAGATTGCGGATCGCATCTTTCGCTTTTTCGATGTCGGCGGGGGAAGCCGCGCGATAGGTTCGCGATGCCGCGTAGCGGGCGCCGCTGCCTACGGCGGTCACCAACTCGTCGTAGACGTAGAAGGTGTAGCCGAATTGAAAGGTCCCAGCCAGGCAGGCGATCATCACGCTGGCCGAGAAAGCCAGTTCGATCATGGCATGGCCGCGCTGGCGATGCTGTCTCCTCATTGGACCAACCGGACCGGATTCACCGCGGCCACGCTACGCGCCGGAACAATGAACGATTTCGGTCCGCCGACGGCGCGCAAAAATACGATATCTACGCCGTTGGCCGGAGCGGTTACGCGGGCCAGGGACAGGTCCGAGGCGTCCTTGGGATCGAGTTCCCATTTCGCGCCAGTCGCCCCGGAGCTGAACTCGATGACCACGCCGGTAAACGGCTCCGTGCCCAGATTCCAGCGCATGGGTAAATGCGCGACGGCATCGCGAGCCCGGTCGAGGCCGGCGGAGGTTCCGTCCAGCTTGGAGGCGGCGGTCATGGCGGCAGAATCGGCGAACACCTGGGCCTCATTGCGGGCGATGTAGATGCGGCCGAAGTCGAAGCACAGGCCGATCACCGCCAGCAGCAGCAGCATGGTGACGGACATGGCGATGAGAACGAAGCCCCGCTGACGGCGATGGCCTAGATCGCGTTTACCCACATCTAATCAACGGCAGAATTCGCGCGGAGCGTTAGCCAGGGTTGGGCCGTGAATTCGCGTGCATGGATCGAGCGATCAGGCGTGAACCGGGCGTCCGGAGACCTTTGCGGCCCGTCCGGGGCGGACCAGCAGAGCCGCACCCGCCAGCGCCAAGCCGATCGCGATCCACTGAGTAATCGACAACGGCAGGCCGAAGGGCAGGGCCTGTTCGTGGAAGCGGGTAAACTCGATCAGGAATCGCGCCACGGAGCTGAGCACCAGGTATAGGCCGATAATCTGCCCCGGCTCATGCTTGCGGCCGAAGCGCCAGTAGAGGAAGCCGAAGAGCAGCGCTTCGGTCGAGAATTCATAGAGCTGGGAGGGATGCAGAGGCATCTCCAGGGGCACTCCGGTGAGGGCCCAGGCGTCAGGACTATGGAAGGTCACGGCCCAGGGAAGATTCGTGGCTTTACCCCAGCAACAGCCAGCCGCGAAGCACCCCAGACGGCCGATAGCGTGTCCGATAGCGACCCCGGGCGCGAAGGCGTCCGCCGATTCCAGCAGCGGCAGCTTATTATGGCGCATATACAGGTAAGCCATCCCTAAAGCCAGAATCAGGCCGCCCTGGAATACTCCCGCCGCTTGCCAGAAGGATAACGAGAAAATCTGCACGTCCGGCCAGTCGAACCAGATCATCAGGAGCTTCGCGCCCAGCAGTCCGGAAAGGGCCGCGTAGATGGCGAGATTGGTAATCAGCTCCGGATTCAGGCCGCTGCGGCGCGCCAGCCGCACCGTCACCCACAAGCCGGTGAGAAATCCCAGCGCCACCAGAACTCCATAGGTGGGCAGGTAGTAGGTTCCGAACGAAATCAGCTTAGGGAGCAATCTAGTTTGAGCATAGCAAATGCCACTGCCCCCACAATGCTACTGGCTGATGCGAAGCAGCGAAGCGGCGATCTCCTGGAACATAGCCGTGAGCTGTAAGGTGCTGGCGGTGGGAGCCCAGATTCCGGTGGGCTGATTTTTCTGGTAATAAGGGTTAGCATAGGTCGCCGCCGTGGGGTCGTAAATCACCGGCTGAATCGTACTCTGATTGGAGACGATTTGCAGGAAGCTGGGATCCACCGGATCCGATCCGTTGCCTTGCAAGTAGACGGTGTGGATCAGAGGATTATAGGTGGCGTCGGCGCGGATCGTATACGCCATATTCGTAGCCGAAGTCATACTGGCCACGCCGATACTGTTGGGGAGATCGGGTCGTAGGAAGCCTGAGTACGGACCGCTGGTGAAGGTATTGTGGTCGGCTCCCGCCCCGGTGGTGGGATAGCTGGTCCAGGGCCCGCCCAAGTTCTTGCAGTTCGAGTTCCCCGACGTAATTGGGGTTCCGGCGGGAGCGCATTGGTTGTTGACCTGGTACAGCCACTGGAACCACGGAGAGGTCACCGTAGCGCCGGATGAGCTTGTAACGTTTATGAACGAGTTTCCGAAGTAGTCGGAATTGGGTATGTAGGCGACGGTCTGGCTGGTGAAAGAGGTGCCGTCGGCACTTCCGGGGCAGCCGGAAGGAACGGTAGGCGTCGCGTCAGTTGAGAACATCTTGTACGGGCCTCCCCGGGTGCCTCCGTTTACATTGAAGCCGGATTCCTGCGATATGACTCCTGAAACCGTGAGGCCCGATGTTGTTGTGCAGACAGGCAATCCACCGCTGCCGCTGCTGCCTGCACAGCCCGTTCCACCTGCACACTTAGTCGGAGCCTTGAAGCTACTTCCCCCAGCGACGGTAAGGCTCCCTGTACATAAGGTCGTGCCGGACGTGTCGAAGCACGTCCCCGAGCAGCCGCCGGACACCGTCGAACTGGAGAAGCCGTTCGCGGTCGTGCATCCTTGCCCGGAGCTATAGCGCGAGTCCACCTGGTACCGCACCGGGAACGTCGCGTTCACCGCATTCGGCACGCCATCGGTAAACAGGACAATCACGTTCTGCGCGAGCTTCTGGTTGACGGTGCGGATGTCCTGCCAGGCCTTATACAAGGCCGCGGTTGTATTCGTGTTGTTGCCGCAATTAATATTGGCGATCGACTTGGACATGCCAGCCGCGCCGGCTTCCCAGTAATTCGTCGATGCCGTGTAGTCGTCGTAAACGGTATAGTCGAACGAAATCTCACCCAGATAGTCGTACGGGCTGAAGTACTGCAAAAACTGGATGGTTGAGTAAACCATCGCCTCGCAGGAGGTGCTGGCGGCGTTGATGCTGGGGGGGATCGTGCCCACGGCTGTATCCCGGCAGGTGCTACCGTCGCACATGGACGCGGACTTATCCAATACCAGTTCCATCACCAGGTTCCGGCGCGTGGCCGTTCCGGTGTTGTTCACGGTGATGTACGGAATTCCGAAAATCTTCATGAAATACGTCGGACCCTGTACCGAAACAAACATCGAAATGGTCAAAACACCGGTCGGGTTTCCGGAAGAGTCCGTATTCACCGTGAAGGTGGGCGTGATGACCCGCGTGCTGGCAAGCGTATTGGTATTCAGGTAGCCGGAGGGAAAGTTGGCGTTGAAGAAGGCGGTGGCCGCGGTGGTTGCCTGCGCGTCGGCTGCAGCCACTGTATTGGCCAGGTTCACGCTGCGCCCGGCTGCCAGCGCAGCCGCGTCGGCCGCCGCGCTCAGCCGGGTGCGAATCACAAAGGCGAAACCTCCGTCAATTGCCAGTCCGATAATCGGGACCATTGCAAACATGAAAATAGTTACCAGGACGTATGCAATCCCTTTTTCTCTGGACTTGCGGGTGGATTCAAACATTCGCTTCTGCATGATTCGTTTACTCCTTCGAAAGATTCCTTACGACAAATTGCGCATGTAGATGGTGGGCGAGGGCATTATGGAGAAAATGTTATACGCGGTGCTGTTGGCGAACACCTCAGATACCCACGTGTATTGATCGGAGGTGAGCGTGATGATGCTGGAAAAGCTGGCGGCGGCGATATTGCTTGACACCGTGCAGATCTGATTGGCGGTCAGGAACCCGTTCGATCCCGGAGTGGAACCCGGGTTGCCCACCACGCTGGTGCCCTGCGCCGTGTTTCCGATATTGAGGCGCATGGCGATTACATACTGGCCCAGGTTGGGGCAGGTCCCTGTGGTTCCGTCAAAATCGGCTACTCCGTTCGAGCATTCCAGCGGTCCGACGTAGTAGACCTGGCTCAAAACGACGAGTCCCGCGCCGGTGGCGCTGGGGGTCCACGCGCCGGGCGTGTTGATGCCCAGCGAAGGCGCCGTTCGCAACAACAACTGCTGGTTTATGGACTGGGACAAGTCGATGCCGCGGATCATCAGTACGTTTCCGTTGCGGCAGAGCCCGCCGGCCTGAATGGCGCGGATCAGCATCATGCCCATTTGAAAGGAGCCGACGAGCATCACGATCAGGACCCAGGAGACAATCGTGAACTCGATCACAAAGCTGCCTTTGTGCCGCCGCCCCTCGATGTATTTTTTGAGCATTGCTGGTTTCTCCATGGTTGATATGCAGGTTTCAATATGCGGGATAGGTGAAAACTCCCACGGGAAGCCCTTCCATGACGTCCAGTGACGACGCTGAAAGGTTGATGCCCTTCCCAGGCATGAAATTCGGAAGAGGGACCATCCAGTTCCAGGGGTAGGAGTTCACCCGCACCTCCAGCACATTTCCGGTCTGATTCAGATTCGTGATGATGTAGCTTGGTGTAGTGGTGGTGGTATAGGGCAGGGAAGCCGCCGTCGCCGGAGTGGAAAGGTTGTCCGGGAAATAATAGTTCACCTGGATCTTGCTGGCGCCGGTGGTGCCGTCCGGCAGTGTGGTTGTGGCGTTCAGGAAGCCGAAGGCGTTGGCCTGCGCCACTGCCGTCATAGCCAAGGTCTGGCTGGAATAGGTGGTTCCGTTATACACCAAGCCGTAGGTGATGCCGAAGCGCACCGCTTCACGCGTGGCGTTCTGGAAAGAACTCTGCATGAAGATCGAAAAAGAGAAATCCATGATCCCAAACATCAGAGCCATCAAAGGCAGGAAGCAGAGAGCCGCTTCCAGCATGACGTGGCCTTTTTGACGCGGTTTTCTTGCGGCCGGCGGGCGTGTCATTAATAATTTACCCTCCGCGACTTGGTTAGCGGTCTCAAAACCTCGGCCAGTTCCAGCGGCGAACTGGCGGCCGCGATCACCTTCCTGCTTCGGTCCAGTAGGAGGTAAGGCTTGGCCGGATCCACATGATAGCGATTCGCGATTCCGCCGCCATCGAGAATCTCCGGCCAGACCATTTCGTTGTCGCTGCAAACCGCGCGCAACTGCGTGGCGTTCCGGGCCGAGGCGACGCCTACGACATCCACTCCGCGTTGATGAAACTCCTCATAAACGTTTTCCATCTCCGCCGCCTTCTTGATTCCGCGCTTGTCCGTGGCCGACCAGAAGTAGACCACGATGTTGGGCGTCCGCATGGTGCTGAAGTCCACACGGTTCCCCTTGATGTCCACTGCGCGGAAACCAGCGAAACTGAGAGGCGCCGGTGGGGCCTGCACAGGTTCCTGCGGAGCGGTTTCCAGCGCGGCAGCGGGCTGGGACGGCTCGGCCGGCTTTGGCGTAACCGGCGGCGCGGGAGCAGGAGGAGGGGCGACAGGAATCTGCACCACATGCGTCCGGACGTCCTGCTCAAACGCGACGATAGCCGGATGCACCGGAGTTGTTGCCGAACGCTTTATGCCTTCAAGATAGCCATTCACATCTTTGCCCTCGACGATTGCCGTGACCGCGTAACAGGTTCCGCTATCGGCGGCGAAACTATAGCGGATTTTGACGGAATCGGAGCTGCCGATGGTGGTCAAAACTTCCGCCCCTTCGCCGCAGGATTTCAACAGCGGAAATGTCGGCGGTGTTTGGGCATGAGCGAAGGCCGCCGCGAAGACCGCCCCGGACAGGAGCGCCTTCAAGGACCAGGCGGGTCGCGAAAATCGGCTGCGTGTGGTCATTCAAAATCTTATCGGCAGTCTGTCACTTAATCCTAAGGGTCAATTCGGTTCAGGTCGATCAGGGAAATCGACGGGTAAACTCCGGTAGGTTGCCTTACCCAGACTACGTATGTGGCCGTAGCTCTAAGTGTCGTGAAGTACTAGTTTGGTCATTTCAGGCCAGAGTACCGCCCTGGTTTTGGTACCCTGCCAACTTTCTTCCTGTTCCCCCATGCAAGCCCAGGATTTAGGTTTGATACGGGAGATTCCTTCTGCACCGGCTCATCGTCAATTGTTTCCGGCCCAAATGGGCTTTCGCGAAGGCGCCTATCGCCGTCGCGGTGTCCCTGACCGTTCTTCTCTGCGCTCCTGTCTCCGCCGCCCCCCAGTCGATGCCCAGCGGACCCGCAGCGGTCCTCCATTTGGCCGAACCGCCGGCGCCCTCATCTATGCTGATCGCCGGGTGCGCGTTGATGGCCCTTGGATTAATGGGGCGCAGGCGCAGAGCCGCGAAGGCATCCGGAAGGCGCTGATCCTTCAGGTCTTTCCCTCCCATCCGGCCGAGTTACAAACAGGTCAAGATTCGTCTTGACTTGCCCCGGTCGCTGGGGATAGCATAAACCAACGATGTAGTTGCTTCGCCTACGGGCGGTCTTTAAATTCAAGCCAAGACAGTCTCTCCGAGGAGGTTGGTCTATGCGTTGTCTTCTAGCCGCAGTGTGCGCTGTGGTGCTTTCCATTTCCGCGTTTGGGCAGGCCGGAACCGGCACAATCACGGGAACGGTCACCGATCCTTCCGGAGCGGCAATCGCCAACGCTCCTGTCGAAGTCAGAAACACCGACACGAACGTTCCCTATCCAACCCAGACCACGGCCACCGGCGCGTACACGGTTCTGCGCCTGCCTCCCGGGCCCTACAGCATCACGATCTCGGCTCCTGGGTTCAAGAAGCTGGTGCGGACCGGCTTGGCGGTCGACGCAGGCCAGACTCTGCCCTTGGACCTGACGCTTCAGGTAGGCTCCTCCGGCGAATCGGTGACGGTCACGGCGGAAGCCACGCTCTTGAAAACGGAGAGCGGCGACGTGGCCCACAACATCACCCTTTCGCAGTTGGACGATCTGCCGGTCCTGGGAATCGGCACCGCCAACGCGGGGAGCAACGGCATCCGCAATCCCTTCAATTCCGCTGTGTTCCTCCCCGGAGTCAGCTACTTCGCGAACTACAATATGATCATCAACGGTGCGCCTTCGAATACGGCGGCGTACCGCATTGAAGGCCTGGACAATACCGACCACACCGTCTCCTACGCGATCATGCAGAATCAGCCGGGCGCGGACGCGGTGCAGGAGATCGCGGTGCAGACCAGCAACTACGCCGCGGAGTTTGGACAAGCGGGCGGCGGCTTGTTCAACATCATTATGAAGTCCGGCACCAACCAATTCCATGGCAGCGCCTATGAGTATTTCGAGAACGAGGCGCTGAACGCCGGCGATCCGTTTACTTATAACACCGGAACCCCGGGCGCTCCATCCGGCGGCGAATTCCGGCCCCGGAGCCGGCGCAACGATTTCGGCGGCACCTTCGGCGGACCGGTCTGGATTCCCAAGCTCTACAACGGAAAGAACAAGACGTTCTTCTTTGCTTCCTACGAATACTTCATTGAGAACCAGGCCCTGACCTTCCCCGACACGTTGCCGGCCGCGCAGTATCAGGCCGGGAACTTCTCGGCGATCTCGCCGAACGGGGGTGCCGGATTTAACACGGCGCTGGGAGTTCCTTCCACCTCGGTCACAACCGACGCCCTGGGCCGCCCGGTTTACGCCAATGAGATTTATGATCCCTTGACCCGCGGCACAACTGCCGCGGGCGTGGGAATCGCAAATCCTTTCCCGAACAACATGATTCCCGTCGCACGGTTTAGCCCGGTCGCCGTGGCGATCCAAAACCTGCTGCCGGCCCTGTCGAATGCCAATCTGTATAACAACTACAACGGCGTTAATCCAGGCAAGCGCACCACCGATATTCCTTCCATCAAAATCGATCACACGCTGGGGGCCAAGCAGAAGCTGTCTTTTTACTATCAGCACACCAACACCAGCGCCCAGTACACCACCCCGAATGGCAACGCCGATGGCCTGCCCCCGCTGATCACGGGCGCGCGCGGATCGATTCCTATCGGCGGTCCGGCAATCCGGCTCAACTACGACAACGCCATCACTCCCACTCTCCTGGCGCACGCCGCCATCGGATATTCGATGATCTACTTCTACGATCACAGTCCCTATACCGAAAACGGCGGAATGTTCAATTGCCTGACCCAGATCCAGCTGCAGGGTTGTGAGGGCAGCTACAACTTCCCAACCATTATTACCGGGAACACCACCAGCCCCGAAGCGCTCGGCGGCATGCAGCAGCTCGGCAACGCTCTGGCGCACACCGCCACTCACACGGAGCGGCCTTCGGCCAACGCCAACATGACCTGGGTCAGGGGCAGCCACACATATAAAGCTGGAGGCGAAGTCTGGTTCCAGGCTCAGATTACAGCGCCTCCCACCGGCGTGGGACTCACCTTCGGAGCGGGCGCGACCTCGATTCCCGGTTTGGCGGCAGGCTCCACTGGAGCCTATACCGTCGGTTTCCCCTACGCCAGCTTCCTTCTGGGCGACGTCACCTCGGCCACGCAGTACGCGCCGGTGGACGCACGGATGTTCAAATCCCAATGGGCCCTGTTTGTTCAGGACTCCTGGAAGGTCACTCGCAAGCTCACAGTGGATTACGGCCTGCGCTGGGATTACGCCACGGCCGCGCAGGAAGAATATGGGCGCTCGGCGGATTTGGGCACAAACGTCCCGAACCCGGCGGCGGGAGGGCGCCTCGGAGCTCCCATCTTCCAGGCCACCTGTGGATGCAAATTCGTTTCGAACTATCCCTATGCCATCGGTCCGCGGTTAGGCGTCGCCTACCAGATCACCCCCAAAACCATATTCCGCGGAGGCTGGGGCATTGCCTACGGATTTGCTCCGGACATCAACCTTCAAAATACAGCCGATGTGACCCAGACACCCACCGGCGTCAACTCCTTCAATCCCCTGAATGTGCCGGGAACCATCCCGCAACCGACGTGGCCCAATTTCAGTGTGAGCCAGACGCCTCTGCCGGGCGCCACCACCAGCGGATTCCTGGCCTACCTCGATCCCGGCGCTTCGCGGCCGCCTCGCCAGGACCAGTGGAGTGCGGGAATCCAACGCGAGATCACTCGCGACTTTGTGCTCGAAGCCGCCTATGTGGGCAACCGCGGAGTGTGGTGGAGCGGTCCGCTCGGCTACCTGAACCAGTTATCGCCGCAGGTGCTCTCGTCGTATGGGTTGTCGCCGTACTCGAATGCGGCAGACAATCTTCTGCTGAACGACACTCTCAGCAACACCGCCGTAATCCAGCGGTTCGGGGTGATCACGCCGTATTCCGGATACGCTTCTACAAATACGCTTCTGAACGCCTTGCGTCCGTATCCGCAGTTCAGCACGATTGGCGTCCAGAATTCGCCCACCGGCCGGACCTTCTACGACTCTCTTCAGATGAAGGGAACCAAGCGGCTGTCGCATGGTCTGCAAGTCAACGGAACATTTACCTGGTCCAAAGCGATGGTGGGAATCCGTCCCAATCTGTTTGTGCCTTCCGATAAATCGCTGCAGCCTACCGACCAGCCGTTCCTGTTCAATGCCAATGTCATTTACACGACGCAGAAATGGTTCACCAACAAGATTGTTTCCGCAATCACGAAAGACTGGGGCCTGGGTGCGTTCCTGCAATACGGCAGCGGCTTGCCGCTGGCTCCGCCCACCGCGACCAACACCAATTACATCGGCGGCAGCGAGGATTTCCGCGTTCCGGGTCAGCCTTTATATCTGAAGAATCTGAACTGCGGCTGCATCAATCCGTACTTCGACCAGGTGCTGAATCCGGCGGCTTGGGTCGCGCCCGCAAATGGCACTTTCGGGCCGGCGACGGGAACTTACTACGGCGACTTCCGCTCCGCGCGGCGCCCGCAGGAGAACGCCAACCTCAGCCGGACTTTCCGTTTCAAAGAGAGGTTCGCCTTACAGCTTCGCGGCGAGTTTGTGAACATCTTCAACCGCACTCAGATCGGTAACCCGATTACGACGACTCCGTCAGCCGCGCCCGGCAAGAATATCTATGGGCAGTACAGCTCCGGGTTTGGAGTCATCAACGAGACGCTGTCCGGTCCCCAGATCGCGCCGAGCTACACGCAGAATGCGCTGGTGGGGCAGCTATATCAACTGCCGCGTACGGGCACCTTGATCGCCCGCTTCACGTTCTAAAGGGTGCTGCAAAGGGTCGAGACTTTGCTCTATCGCCGAGCGCGCGGCAAGCTCGGCGCATTGGGCGGGGGGCGAGTTGAGTAAAATGACCTCCCAGACGGTATCCGCACCCGCGATGGAACCTAGGCTCTGATGGTAGACGTGAATTTACCCTACTTTTGGAGCCATGGTCGAACGGTCTTCACCAGTTGCTTCGTGCCCGCAGGTCTCCTCACAAGGCATCTTGTCCTGCGTCGATCAACGAATACCTCATTGCGAGCCTGCATTGCGGCCAACGTGACTATGGGAGGGCGTCGTGGCTCTTTGTCGTTGGGTTCCCTGTGGCGATCGCAGCTCAGGTAGTCGCTCACAATTTCATTTTGGATCGCATTCCAACCGGCAACGCCGCCCCATACAGTTGGATCTCCGTTCTCCTCCTGTCGGCCCTCATCGCTGCCGGATCGGAGTTGTTGGTGCTGCGCGTTTTCTTCAAGCGAAAGTTGGCTCGCACCGCGAGAACTCTCCTCTTTGTGGGAGCCTTATGTTGCGTCGCCGCAGCAGGCTACGAGACGGCGCACTATGTTTTGGCGCATTCGCTGATTGGGTAGCGCCCGCGGCGCTAGACCGCACGTGCAGCGGACTCGTCGCGCTGAGAAAAGGACCAGTCTTGAAAGACAGCAGCGGCTGGCACCCAATACCAGTAAGCTCTGCACTTTGCGACGATGCGCTAGGGCGCCGCGGGCACAGCCTGAGACTGGGAAACTGCTAAAGTTCTCTTAGCTCAACACGCATGATCCTCGAAGTCGCCATCCTAAACGTTCGACCGGGACAATCCGCGCCGTTTGAAAAGTCATTCGCCGAGGCGCAGGCCATAATTTCGTCGGCGCATGGATATGTTTCGCATCAATTGCGGCGATGCATCGAAGATCCACATAAGTACTTGCTTCTGGTCCAATGGAACCAGCTCGAAGATCACACCATCGGGTTTCGCCAATCGCCGGAATATCAACGCTGGAGGGCCCTTCTTCATTCACTTTTACGATCCCTTTCCCACGGTTGAACACTTCGAGGCAGTGATTGCGGGTGGCAGTTAAGCGGATCGTAAGGAGCGCCGCATTTAAAAGGAAAATCCCGAGAACACCTCCACCTGATGTTCGAACGGCACAGGATTCCCCACAAAAACGGGGGCGTACCGGCCGCAGTGAGTAAACCTCGCCGAGGGAGCAATGGCCAGCCGCCACACATGCTTTTCGATTCCCACTCCCGCGGCGACCCCATACGGCGAAAAGCCGTCAGGTTTCGGCTCTTAGCTTAGTCCGTCACTCATGATCCTCGAAGTCGCCACCCTAAATGTTCGACCGGGACAATCCGTGCCGTTCGAACAATCGGACGCTGAAAACACATCAAGGAATTGGGCGGACGAACCACAACAGTCATCGCAAACAGGCTCAAGGTTGAAGGCCGGAAAACGCGGAGCGGCGGTGAATGGCTGCGTCCACGGAAACCCTGGATTTCGAGGCGCTCAACAAAAACATCCATCACGCCGTTCTCTGCCTCGAAGCGCTGACGAAGCACGACGGGTTCGACGAGAAGAACATCACCACACTTGCCGCCGCTGTCGTGAAAGCGAAAGCCGGTGCGAACGCGTATATGATCGGAGTGATCGAGGCGGCTGAAGAAGAGAGCGCAGAGGCCAACGACCTGAGCCGATCAGTACAATAAATCAAAAGGGCCGAATAATGTTGCAATTGATTCGTAGACCGGAACTCGGCAAAAGGGTATGGACGTGAGGCATCGTCAACAGGTAAAATTCAACGCAATGGCAGCGCCCTTGACCTTCTACGAGTTTTTCGCAGGTGGCGGCATGGCTCGGATCGGTCTTGGTCCCAATTGGCGCTGCACGTTTGCGAACGAATGGTGCGATAAGAAAGCAGCATCGTACAAAGCTCACTTCGGCGGCGATGAACTTCGGGTCGATGACGTCGCAAAACTCAGCGTTCTGGATTTGCCCGGAGTTCCCACGCTTGTGTGGGGCTCGTTCCCCTGCCAAGATTTGTCCTTGGCAGGGCCTGGCGCTGGCTTGAACGGAGACCGGAGCGGAACGTTCAAGCCCTTCTGGAATCTGATCAGCGAAATGGCGTCGCTGAAGCGTGCCCCGAAGATCGTTGTGCTCGAAAACGTTGTCGGCGCTCTGTCCTCTCACGGCGGACGTGACTTTACGATCATTGTTGATTCCTTGGCGCACGGTGGACGCTGTGCGATTTCTGCCTCAGTCTCGCTCACAACCCCGGTTCCCAATCAGGTTTGGCACACACGATCTCTTATGGAGGCGCACTCACGTCTTCCAGAACGGCTCCGAAATGTGTGGGAATGGTGGACTCTTCCGCTCCCCAACGTACACATCACGCTCCTGAATGAATAATTGAGGACGAGCCGACCGGAGTTGAATGGCACACGCCAGAACAAACCGCACGGCTTATCAGCCTGATGTCGCCCCTACATTTGGAGAAGTTGGACAAGGCACAACGGCTCCGAAAAAGGATCGTGGGAACCGTTTACAAGCGAATGAGGCCGGATGAAGACGGCATTCGAGTGCAGAGAGCGGAAGTACGGTTCGATCAGGTATCCGGCTGTCTAAGGACGCCCGTTGGCGGTTCGAGCCGTCAGGTCATCGTTCTGGTTGAGGGGAAGCGGATTCGATCGCGGTTGCTATCGCCACGAGAAGCTGCCCGGTTGATGGGTGTGCCGGAAGATTATCCACTCCCAGCGAACTACAATGATGCGTATCACCTCTTCGGCGACGGACTTGCCGTTCCGGTAGTAAGCTGGCTCGAAAAACATCTGCTGCAACCGATGGCTTCGTCATGCGCAGCTATTAAAGCAGCCTGATGCCCAAGCCACCTGCTAAGTCCAGACCCCCTGGTAATCCTGAAGACGTAGCGGCGATTCGCAAGAAGTTGAAGGCGTTTCTCGACACGCAAACCGGTGACGGACGCAAGATCGGCGGGGCCAAATACGGTGTGTACGCATTTTTCGATTACGACGCAGAGCCGATCTACGCAGGGCAGACATACGAAAGTCTGCGTTCTCGGATCGGACGCCATCTTACAAACCAGCGAACCGATGCCGTCGCCATGAACGTGCTCGACCCCTTCGAGGTGGCGGAGATCGAAGTTTGGCCCTTCTTCGACCTGGACGGCAAGGAAGCGCCAGATGTACGTCCCATTTTGGACGGCGCCGAATACACCGTCTTCCAATTGGCGCTCAAAAATTCGACATTCAAAGCTGTCTTGAACGAGGGCGAAATCACGCCGACGAAGCCGATAAAACTCCCGAAGTCGTATCGTGGCGCAATTATTCCCGACGATCTGTTTGTCCAGCGCAAGCACCCGGATATCCGAGACGAGCGACGACCATCGCCAGCCTGGCCAGAGTCATCAGCGAACGGGAGGTTTCAATCGGACTTCGGAAGACCTTACGGACCCAAGCGCAACGACTCGAAAAATTAGCAACTGACCGCTTCGCCGAACTTGCGAAGTCGCCGCCGCTTGAAGAACCTGAAATCTGAAGTCGGTCATGGACACCCTTAGCCGTCACGTCCGCTCTTTCGTGATGTCGAGAGTAAAATCCCAGCGAAACCGTTCGACAGACTGGCGACTCAGAGGGCTGCTCGTTCGCCGTGGTTTGCGTGGTTGGCAGGTCTCTCCTGAAGACTTGCCTGGAGCGCCGGATTTCGTCTTTCGTGCGGAACGTATCGTGATTTTCACTGACGGGTGCTTTTGGCACGGCTGTCCACGCTGCAGGAAAATTCCAAGCTCAAACACCTCGTATTGGGAGAGCAAGATTTCCAGAAACCGTAAGCGGGACAGAATGACGAGCGCTGAGCTCCGCCGTCAAGGGTTTACCGTGCTACGTTTTTGGGAACACGATCTGGCTTCGCTCAGTGCTGTGGCCGAATGTATTGAGAAAGCTCTAAGTTTAAGCCGGAAGGCGCCGGATAGAAAGAGGTGAGCCGTCCTGAGCAATGACAACCAAAGGTTGCGCCGGCTTCGGATAGAGCCGGGAACCAATCCAGGCAACGAAACAGACCGGGAGCGCCAGCAAGAACAGCGCATTCAAGACGAGACCGAGTCGAGCATCCAATCATCTTGGAGAAGGCTCCTCATGAGGTTTAACAGGCAGGAAAAAGCGGGCGCAATGAATTGCGTGTTTACAGAATGGAAAGTTCTACGGGGAAAGGATGAACAAAGGGGCACAAAACAGGACAAAAGGTGTGATGTTGCAGGTGCAGGAACCTCTTTCAAGTTCCCTAAACATCGATCCATTGAAAGATGGTGGCCGAAGTCGGGGTCGAACCGACACGTCGAGTGAACGACGACGGATTTTGAGTCCGTTGCGTCTGCCAATTCCGCCATTCGGCCACGAACAAAATTCTAACATGTTACGTACTCACCGGCGTTCGTGTGGGACGATCCTGCTCTTGAATGCGGTGGCGTCCGCGCGGTTGCCGCAAGTGCTCGCGCAGGAGTTGCCCGCTACGCGGATCGATCAGCCGCACGTGTGCGTCATTCCATTGCACGTGAACCCGGCGTCCGATCCAGCCTGGATGCGCGCCGTAGTAGGCGGCCTCGACTTCGACGCAGCCGTCCAGATGCACTTCCGCGAACATGGCCGCGACTTGCCGCTTGGTCGTGCCATGAATGCGCGTGTCGGCCCAGCGCTCCTCCCCATGATCCAGATACGCCTGGGCTTGTTCCAGGCTCTCGAAGCGCTGCCCCTTCAACGGCGTTTTCTGCGCGTGACCGACGCCGGATTCGACCTTGCCTTTGCGGTCCGGATCCCGCACACGGCACGGCAAAGCGATTGCGCCGTACTGTTTCAACACATCGGCATACAGCGGGTTGATCTTGGGATCATAGATGTCCGGCTTCAGCACGCCTTCGCGCAGATTATCCAGCATCACCACACGCGTGGCTCCGCCCACTCTGCGAAACGCCTTCTGGTGCAACTCAGCCCAGACCCGCGAGCTGGAGCGGAACACCAGCAGCCGAACCGACTTTCGGCTATGGCCCAGCGTTACGAACATTCGCGTGCGCCGGTACTTGCCACTGTCCGCATCACGCACATGACATGCGATGACTTCCGCTCAAGGCATTAAAGAGGTTTTTTGAAGAACCAGAGCCAGAAATATTGATCGCCGGCGCCGTGGGTATACCGCGGCTCGAACCCGCAGCGCTCGGCCATTTCCTTGGCCTGAGCCTCGGAATAGGAGACCCCCAGCCAGGTCTCCTCGGGTGAGGTCGCCATTTGGAAGCCTTGTACTTGAAATTTGAATAGAGCTCCGGGCCGGAGGAGGCGGGCGACTTCGCGGACGTAGTTCTCGATGATTTCGCGGCTGGGTACGTGTTGGAATACGATGAAGGAGTACGCAAAATCGAATTCGAGCGGCGCGATAACAGCGAGATCAAAACCGTTGTTTTGATAGACATGCACATGCGGCATGTCGGCGAGGGCCTGGCGGGCCTGCGCTACCATTTCTCCACTGACATCGACGGCGTGGACTTCGCCGAAAATGCGGCCCAACGCACGCGTGACCCGTCCGGCTCCGCAGCCGATTTCGAGCACACGCATCTGCTTGGGGTCCTTGCCCTGATAGATGTTTTCGGTGTCGTTGAGGATATCGCCTTCGGCGGACTGCTCGCCGGAGCGGAAGAATTCCTCGTCACTCCAATCGGCTTTTTCGGTAGCGACGTAGTGGCGAGCGTTTTCTTTTGCGCGCTGATCCCAATCGCGGCGCATTTTTTCGAGCTGCTGGTTGAGGCTGATAGGCTCCGCCATGGTAAACGGGACTTTGGTGGACGACGTGGGACTCGAACCCACGACCCCGGCGATGCGAACGCCGTGCTCTCCCAACTGAGCTAGTCGCCCATCCGATGAGGCTACCGAACAGGATACCACGGCCGTGTGAGGGACTCGCTGCACAACGGACGCTGGGGCCGGCGGACTTGGCTCATTGCTTTTGGGATTACGCGCTTTCCGCGCCGGCTGCCAGGCTCCGCAGTTTTGCGGCCAGCGTGGTGCGCTTCAATCCCAGAATGTTGGCCGCGGCGCTTTTGTTGCCGTTTGTTTTGCGGAGCGTATCTTCGATAATCTGCCGCTCAATTTGACCGATGGTTTGCTCGAAATCGAGCCCTGTTGCGGGAACCGGAATGGTTGCGCCGGCTTGGGCGGCCGTGGCCACTTCTGCGCCGAGGGGAAAATCGGAAGGTTGCAGCACGTCGCGGCCTCCGCTCAGCGCCACCGCCATCTCCACGGCGTTTTCAAGCTGCCGGACGTTTCCGGGCCAGGGCCGGGCTTGCAGGTGCTCCAGCGTCTCCTGGGCGAGCTCCGGCGGGGGGATCTCCTCGATGCGGGAAATCTTTTCCACAAAGTGCCGCGCCAAAGGGGGAATGTCCTCAGGACGTTCCCGCAGCGGCGGCGTTGAAACCGGCACGACGTTAAGCCGGTAATACAGGTCTTCGCGAAATTTACCTTGGCGAACGGCTTCCGAAAGATTGACGTTGGTGGCCGCGATCAGGCGCACGTCCACGTGCACCGTCTCGGAGCTGCCGATTCGCTGGAACTCGCGCTCCTGAAGCACGCGCAGAAGCTTGGTTTGCACGTCCAGCGGCAGGTCGCCCACCTCGTCCAGAAATAAAGTGCCGCGATGAGCTTGCTCGAAGCGTCCCATGCGGTGCTGAATCGCGCCCGTAAAGGCGCCTTTGACATGGCCGAATAGTTCGGCTTCGATCAGGTTCTCGGGCAGGGCGTTGCAGTTCAACGACACCATGGGAAGATGCGCGCGAGGGCTGGCCATGTGCAGAGCGCGTGCCACCACCTCCTTGCCCGTGCCGGTCTCGCCGGTGATTAGAACGGTGGCGCGGCGCATGCCCACCAGCCGGATCACCTGAATGGTCCGTTCAATGGCTTGGCTGGACCCGATGATCAGCCTGCGCCATTTTTCTTCCGGGACGGATTTGCCATCCATCAAAGCCATGGACGCTGTCATGTGCTTCCATCGTCAGATCCGGACCTTTCCTGATTGAGGATCATCCCCTATCTCGCTGTAGCGCTGGGGAGACTACCACGCGTAAAGCGAGTCACCGTATTCCGTCTGTACGTGCCGCTCCTTCACAGTCGCGCTCAGAATGGGGCTTGGTTCGGGAATGCGGATTGAGTACGGCAGCCGTTGAGTGAAGAACGCCGGTTGCCGAGCTGGGACTTTGGGAACTCCCGCAAAACGGGGCGCGCCGCACCCTTTGCGCTCTTGAGGACTCGCCGGCATAACCGAGCCTGGGGCACCTCGGCGCGTTCCTTTCCCACACGGAGGGCCGCCCCTGCCCTGGTGCAGGCTCCTAAGTAACAGGCCGCAAAAAGGAGCCTGGTCGCTGCCAGGAGCGGAGCTGTTCCTTTCAGGAATTGAGGGTCGGCGGCCGGCCCTTTGCGGGCTTTGGATGAACTCGCGCGAGAAGGGGCGCGGCGCGAAACATCTTATCGGACGAGGAGGTGCGCGCCGCACCCTTTGCGCTCGCGAGAAACGGCACAACGGAGCCTGTCGCGGCGGGCGGCCCGCACGGTTCTCGTACTGAGGATGGCCGCTGAGACCCGGCGCCGCGGCGAAGAGCGGTATTCAAGGCTCGATGTGACTTTAGGAATGTGACACAATGATAAGACCCTATATCCGGTCTCGCATGCACCCGAAAGTTCCCGATACATCCGACGAGTCCCTACCTGAGAATTCCCAGGACGACTCCCCTGTTCACGACAGTTCCTTTGGCGATATCCTTTCGCAGTTTGAGCAATCCCATCATGCCGACGGCGGAACCGTCGAAGGCACGGTGGTTTCGGTAACGCCCGACGGAGCGTTCGTCGATCTGGGCCGCAAGATGGATGGCGTACTGCCGCCCGTTCCCGGCATCGAGCTGAAGCCCGGCATGAAAGTGCTGGTGTCGATCCGCGGCCGCGATGAAGAGGGGAACTACCTGCTCTCGACCATCAAGGTTGAGATCCCCAAGGATTGGAGCGCGCTTGAAGCTGCCTTTGCCGCGAAGAGCAACATCGCGGCCACTGTGCTGGAACTGGTGAAGGGAGGCTTGCGCGTGGATGTAGGCGTGCGCGCCTTCATGCCCGCATCGCGGAGCGGCGCGCGCGATCAGGCGGAGCTCGAAAAGCTGGTGGGGCAAGAGATCGAGTGCCGCATCACCAAGCTCGATGTCGCCGACGAAGATGTGGTGGTGGACCGGCGAGTGGTGCTGGAGGAGCGCGAGCGAGAAGCCAAGCGCGAAGCTTTCGGCAAACTGCAAGAGGGGATGGTGGTCAGCGGGACGGTGCGCACGCTGACCGATTTCGGGGCATTCGTGGATCTGGGCGGCGTCGACGGCCTGCTGCATGTCACGGACATGGCGTATGCGCGCAACGTGAAGCCGTCGGACGTGGTCAAGCAGGGCGACCAGATCGAAGTCAAGATTCTGAAGATCAACGCCGAGACGCGCAAGATCGCGTTGGGGCTGAAGCAACTGGCGCCGGATCCGTGGTCGCTGGTCGCGCAAAAGTATTTGCAGGGCTCGCGGGTTCAGGGCAAAGTTTCCCGAGTGACCGATTTCGGAGCCTTCGTCGAGCTGGAATCCGGCATCGAAGGCCTGATTCACGTGACCGAGATGTCCTGGTCCAGGAAGAACGTCAAGGCCGCGGATGTCGTCAAACCGGGTGAGATGGTGGATGTGGTTGTGCTGGGCGTGAATCCCGCGGAGAAGCGCATCGCCCTGGGCTTGAAGCAGACGCTGGGCGATCCTTGGGAAGAAGCGGTCAAGAAATATCCCGTCGGTTCGGTGGCGGAAGGCCCGGTTACCAGCTTGGCGAAGTTTGGCGCGTTTGTCGAGCTCGGGGCCGGAGTGGAAGGCATGATCCACATCGGCGACATCAGCCGGGAGAAACGTTTAAATCATCCCAACGAAGTTCTGAAGACCGGACAGGTGGTCAAGGCGCAGGTTCTCGAAGTGGATCGGGAACGGCGGCGCTTCAAACTGGGCATCAAGCAACTGGAGCCCACCAGCATCGACGAGTACGTGGCCGAGCGTAAAACCGGCGAAACCGTATCCGGACGAATTGTCGAGGTTTCCGGCGGACGTATGAAGGTCGAATTGGGAGAAGGCGTGAAGGCCTTTGCCAAGGTTCCGGAGCAAAAGAAGGAAGCGGCATCCGGTTCCGGTAAGGCCGATTTGTCCTCCATGACCGCAATGCTGACGCAGAAGTGGAAAGCGGGCGGCGGCGCTTCGGAAGCGGCAGCGGAAGCTCCGCGCGCCGGTCAAGTCCGCACTTTCCGGATCATAAGTCTCGATCCAGCTACGAAAAAAGTCGATCTCGAATTAATCGGTTAAGTCCGTTTACTGCTATCGCTCGCCGCGATCATCGCGGTCTAGTTTGGTCCATTGCACCGTATTGGCGCGGCACAACGTCGCCGCAACACCGACGGCGACTCTAATGAGAGCGTCCCGGCTATCCCCTGCCGAGATCCCAGACCCTAACTGCGCTGTTATCGGACGTCACTACAAAGCGCCCTCCGGAGAGGAACTCGACGCCGTGGACGGCGAAGGACGCGTCAAGATTTTGGAAGCGACCCTGCGGAATCCGGCTGTGAAGCGCGCTCCCGATCATCCGCCCCGTCTCAACTTTATAAACCTCCAATCCGAGCAGAATGTCCCGCGTCCGGGTGTCTGGAACGCGAGTGCCAACCGCCAGGAGGTCGCCTCTCGGAGACAGCGCCAGCGCCTGGTAGCCATTCACGGGCAGCCTAGCTATCGTGGCTCCATCGCGCCCCGCGTAGACCTCGACGTAAAACTGTTTTTGTGTGTCCAGGAACGTCATATCGACAACAGCGGCTGCAGCTCGGGATCCGTCCGCGGAAATGGCCAAACGCCCGATTCCATAGGGGAGCTCGGGCGCGACTTGCCGGGTCCATATCACATCAAGGCCGCCCGTCCTTCGGCAAACGATTGTATGGTCGAACCCGTAGGCGAACACCTTCCGGTCAGCGGTGAGGACAAGCGATCTTAGCCGCAAGTCCTTCGCGTCCGAATGCGCGGCGAAGGGAACGCGCAGGGTTTCCTGGTAATCCGGAAGCTCCGCGCGAAACAAGGCAATGCCCCGGGACTTCTCGTCGTATGAGAAGCCAAGCAGAGTGTTGTTTTCAAGGGCGGAATAGATCGTCCGGTCGTAGGTCCGTATGCGATTCTGCAAGCTGTCGGTTCGTAGGTCGACGATCGCCTCTTGCCTGGTTTTAAATGAGATGGGGATCAGCTGGGTCTCGACGTGCAATCTATCGCCGTCCGCGAAGAAACTCGCCCCAGCAGGTACTTCAAGAAGTTGGGTTGAATAGCGCCCCTTCCACCCATCAAGTTCCATGACTCCAAGTAATCGGTCGTGAGCCGCGGCGTCAGCCCCAACCCACTTCCCATTGTGAAAGGTAAAGGTCACATGGGGATGGCGGGTGAAATAGAGGCAGATTCTTTCGCCGTCGGGAGAGACGGCGACGGTGTACGCGTTAGTGAACTCCCTAACGAACTTAATCGGTTGCTCCCTGGTCGGATCAGGGACGGTCAATCGAGCCTGGGCCTTCGCCGCTCGCTGGAGGAGCGGTGCTGCGGCCCACGCGACGCATTGTCCGGCAAAGCGCCGCCTGGTGACGAATCTACCGATTATGGGCATAGAGAGAGATTTATTCCTAGACCGTTTGCGACATTGGTGTAGTTCGTGTCGGTGTGGGTGAACGTGTTGTGGATGACGTTCCCAAGGTGGCCGATTCCACCCATAGGTCCCACGGGTTATTCGGGGCGATGTCGATTTGGATCGTCGTAGCTCGCCCCATCGTCGGCGCCGTGCCTTTGATCACCCGCACGCCCGTTAGGTTGCCGAATCCATCGTAAGAAAGGCCCTGGCCCCACGAGGGCGTAAAGCGGATTGGTTTTCGGCGGTTGCCAGCCGGTTCAGAGCATCGTACGCATAGGTCACGGTCTCGCCGCTGATGTTATCCGTCTCCGATTGGATCTTGCCGTTGCTGCCAGTCAGCGGGTAATTGTAGGTGATCGAAAGCAGCGTCGAATACGTCCCGGAATTGATGCCCGTTAGCTGCTTCAGCGAATTGTAAGTGCGCCGCTCGCCGCCCCAGGCCCCGAGGTAGGACCCGCAGGCGATATTCGTA
The DNA here is from genome assembly GCA_036489835.1 of Bryobacteraceae bacterium. Taxonomy (GTDB): domain Bacteria; phylum Acidobacteriota; class Terriglobia; order Bryobacterales; family Bryobacteraceae; genus Palsa-187. The sequence goes on from DASXEY010000120.1 coordinate 27,383, forward strand.
ATATCATTCGCGGGATCGTAGGTCGCGCCGGTGATCACCATCAAGCCCGAGACGTTATCCGTCATCGTGTTCAGACGGGCCATGCTGTCATAAGCATAACTCACATTGCCGGTCGCGCCGGCATAGTCCGTCGGGTACGTCTCCCCGGTCAGCTTGCCGTCATTGTTGTATGAATATGTGGCGCTCAAATTAATCGTCTGCGAGGCGGTGTCATTGTAAACAGTCGTCGGGTCGCGCCGAAGGGCGAAGTCGGTTTACTGCTATCGATCCCTGGAAGCGATTGATTCTGTGCCTCGGCCCCAATTAACGGCCGGCAGGCATAGAAACTTTCAATCCGGCCCATCAAAACTTTCGTAAGCGCACGGGCGTAAGGTGTTCCTATACTGGGGTTTCCCGTAGTGAACGGGACCTGACTCCGTGAAGAGAATCGAGGCCATCATTCAACCGTTCAAGCTCGAGGAAGTGAAGGAGGCCTTGAAAGCGATGGGCGTGGACGGGATGACCATCACGGAAGTGCGCGGGCATGGACGTCAAAAGGGGCATACGGAGGTCTACCGGGGGATGGAATACAAGGTGGATCTTTTGCCAAAAGTGAAAATCGAGATGGTGGTAGCCGACCAGCGGCAGGAGGAGGTTGTGCGGGCGCTGGTGGCGTCGGCGCGCTCGGGAAAAATCGGCGACGGGAAGATCTTCGTCTACGATGTCGCGGATGCGATTCGGATTCGCAATGACGATCGTGGCGATGCGGCTCTGTAGGCCGAAGGGTGTAAAGGCAGGATTGTGAATCAAGGCAGTGCGTCTCAAAGAAGTGAGTCTCATGGCAAAGAATCAAGGAGTGTAGTTGTGAGCGAAGCAGTAATTGTTCCTCCGCCGCCTCCGGAAACGGTTCATCGGGTACTGGCGGCTCGGACGGCCGACGTAGACCGGAGGGTGCTGGAAGCGTTCGTGCGGGCGCTTCAAGGCCACATGAGCACCGGGTTGGCTCTGGTTGCGGTAGGAGGATACGGACGCAAGGAATTATTTCCGCAGGCGGATGTGGACCTGCTTCTCTTGACGGCTGCGGACAATACGGCCCCTCCACGGGAGGCCATTGCGGAGTTCCTTCAGTCCTTATGGGACTCCGGTCTGCGGCCCAGCCATTCGGTACACAGCGTGGCCGAATGCGCCACCGAGCATTCCGACAATGCGGAACTGACGATCAGCCTTTTGGACCGCCGCTTTCTAGCCGGCGATGAATCGGTTTTTCAGGGTTTGGAAGAGAAGTTTAAAGTCTTCTTGACCAAGCGCGGCGGAGTCGTCGCGCAGCAGCTCGCCGGCTTAGCGGAGGGCCGGCGGGCTAAGTTTCAAAACACGATTTATCACCTGGAGCCCAACCTAAAGGATGCCCCAGGCGGCTTGCGGGATTTGCAGACCACCCGGTGGCTGCTTCAGATCGAGCCACAGGAAGGTATCCCTTCGCTCGACGGAGCGCTGGCGTTTTTAGGCGGTGTACGAATCCGGCTGCACGAGCTTACCGGGCGCGATCAGAACATATTGAGCTTCGAATCGCAGGACGCTTTAGCGGAAAATCCAGCGGAGCTGATGCGTGAATATTATCGCCACGCAAGAATTGTGGATCGCGCGGTGCGGCAAGCCATCGAGGTGGTGACGGAGCGGCCGGGGACGTTGCTGGGAAGGTTCCACGAGTGGAGAGCCCGGCTCTCAACGTCCGAATTTACGGTATCGCGCGAAAAGGTGCTGCTGCGGGCTCCACGGCCTCCGGAGGATTTGGGGTTATACGAATTCGTGGCGCGGCATCAACTGCGCCTGGCTGCGGACACCATCGAGCGTCTGCGAGGGATCACTCCCAAAGCGAATTGGGCGGATTGGAAGAGGCTGCTTTCGCTGCCAAGGCCGGCAGCCGGTCTGCGGGCCATGCAGGAATCCGGAGCTTTGGCGGCGGCGCTTCCGGAGTGGTGCAACATCGAGTGTCTGGTGGTGCGCGATTTTTACCATCGCTATACGGTGGACGAGCACACGCTGGTGGCGATCGGAGCTCTGGAGCAGATCAGCGACGGGCGATTTTCGGAATTGATGGGGGAAATCGAGGATCCGGCGCTGGTGCGTTTCGCGCTGATCCTGCATGACATCGGCAAAGGCTCCGGGCGCGATCATTCGCAAGCGGCGGTGGAAGTGGCGCACCAAGTGATGGATCGGTTGGGCGCTCCGGAAGCGGACCGGACAACCGTGGAGTTCCTGATCCAGCGCCATCTGGACCTTTCCGGCGTGATGAGCTCGAGGGATCTGCACGATGCCTCCACGGCGCGCGCGCTGGCGGAAAAGATCGGAACCATCGAGCGCCTGAAGCTGCTTACCGTGCTCACCTATGCGGATATCAGCGCGGTGAATCCTCAAGCTATGACGCCGTGGCGTCTGGAGCAGCTCTGGAGGGTTTATCTGCTGGCGCACCAGGAATTAACCAAGGAACTGGAAACGGAGCGGATTCATTCTCCCTCTGGAGTGCCGGCCGAGCACGCACATTTTCTCGAAGGTCTGCCCAAACGCTATTTGCGAACGCACACGACCGCCGAGATTGACGGCCATTTCGCGCTGGCCCGGCAACTGGAGTCCCGCCCGGTCGCCATCGAGATCCATCACGAACGCAGTATTTACCGCTTGACCCTGCTGGCCAAGGACCGCCCGGCTCTGTTTGCGTCGGTAGCGGGCGCGATCGCGAGTTTTGGATTGAATATCGTGAAAGCTGAGGCGTTCGCGAATGCCGAAGGCATTGTGGTCGACACGTTCACGTTCTCCGATCCGCATCGGACTCTGGATCTGAATCCGAGCGAGGTGGACCGGCTGCGGGGCGTGGTCCGGAAGGTTCTCGAAGGTAAGCAGGAAGCCGACAAGCTGCTGAGAGGGCGGCCGAAGCCGTTGCTTCCCGCCAAGGCCAGGCTGAAGCCGAGAGTAGCTGTGAAGAACGATATCTCCGAGGCGGCAACGCTGGTGGAGATTGTCGCCGAGGACCGGCCTGGACTGCTCTACGATCTGGCACGCGCGATTTCCGAGTCGGGGTGCAATATCGAAGTGGTGCTGATCGATACCGAGGCGCATCGCGCTTTGGACGTGTTTTACGTGACCTACCAGGGCCGCAAACTGGAGACGCCGGTGGAGGAGCACCTCAAGGCGGGTTTGCTGGCGGCTTGCATGGCGCCGCATTAGGCCGCCTTAAGTTCAGCAAGCCTGTTCACAAAGGTAACGGGGCTTTTGAGAAACTTGCCCGGCACAACGGAGCCTGGGGCCGGCGGAGCTGGCTGGTTCCTTTCCGGTTTGGAGGGCCGCCCCGCCCTGTGCCGGCTTTGGTGGAACTCGCCGGCACAACGGAGCCTGGGGCCGGCGGAGCTGGCTGGTTCCTTTCCCGTTGGAGGGCCGCCCCGGCCCTGTGCCGGCTTTGCTGGAACTCGCTGGCACAACGGAGCCTGGGGCCGGCGGAGCTGGCTGGTTCCTTTCCCGTTTGGAGGGCCGCCCCGGCCCTGTGCCGGCTTTGGTGGAACTCGCCGGCACAACGGAGCCTGGGGCCGGCGGAAGCTGGCTGGTTCCTTTCCCGTTTGGAGGGCCGCCCCGGCCCTGTGCCGCTTTTGAGGAACCACCAGGGTGATCTTTTGTTTTCAATGAATCAGGCGGCGGTCTTGAGAGGCACAAGTTTGTAGCCGCGCTGTGCCGCTTGGCGATGGAGCTTGGCTTCGAGTCGCTTTTCTCGCCCTTGGTCTAGCT
>DASXEY010000123.1:0-63370 GCA_036489835.1 Bryobacteraceae bacterium
AGCTAGACCAAGGGCGAGAAAAGCGACTCGAAGCCAAGCTCCATCGCCAAGCGGCACAGCGCGGCTACAAACTTGTGCCTCTCAAGACCGCCGCCTGATTCATTGAAAACAAAAGATCACCCTGGTGGTTCCTCAAAAGCCCGCAAAGGGCCGGTCGCGGCCCTCAATTCCCGAAAGGAACAGCTCGGCTCGTGGCCGCGACCCCAGGCTCCGTTTTTGCGGGCTGTTACTCAAAAGCCCGCAAAGGGCCGGTTGCGGCGATCAATTCCCCCGTCCGTGACCCAGGCTCCGTTTTGCGGGCTGTTCCATAGGATGCCCCGCGCACACGTGGCCGTATCTCTCTACATCCCCACATAGCGCGCGTACACGCTGCGGGCGACGCCGGGGTCGGTGGTGCCCTTGATAATCGCGCGGCCATCCGGGAAAACCGTCAGCTCATAAGGCTCGAGTTCGGCTCGAAGCGCGAACTCATTCACCCGCACGGCCGCGAGCGCACCCAGCCGGGCGGCGAGTTCCGGAAGATCCACCGGCCGCCTCCGCTCATGAATCTGGACCGCATTCCGGCCGCACAGGCTGATGGGTGCGCGATGCTTGCCTTCAAGATGCGGAAACTCCCGGGCGATGCAGCAGGGGCATTCGGGATCGCGCGCCGGCGGACCGGTCTGCCGGATCTGCCCGCTCCAGACATCCACAGTGGTCAGCCGCGCGGAAACCGAATCCCGGCCGCACGCCAGAATCTTCAGCGCGTCTCCGATTTGCAGCGACGCAATCGTCGAGGTCACAGGGCCCAGCACGCCTTCGGTCTCGCATGTCGGCTGCGCCCCGCGCGGAGGCTCGGGATAGACGCAGCGGAAGCATGCGGTCAGCCCGGGGACGATTGCCAGCTTCAAACCGTAGCTGCCGACGGCCGCTCCGTAGATCCAGGGGATCCCTTCGCGGACCGCAAAATCGTTGATCAGATAACGGGTCTCGAAGTTGTCGGTGGCGTCGAGAATCAGATCGGCGCCCTCCAGGGTCTCCTCAATATTGCGCGGCGAAAGGTCGCTGACCAGAGGTTTGAGATGGACCTGGGAGTTCACCCGCGCCAGGCGTCGCGCCGCTGCCACGGCCTTGGGCAGAGCTTCGGCCGCGTCCGATTCCTGGTACAGCGTCTGCCTTTGGAGGTTCGAAATCTCGACAAAATCGCGATCGATCAGGCTCAGCTCGGCCACTCCGGCGCGCGCCAGCAGGTCCGCCTGCACGGATCCTAAAGCGCCTAGTCCCACCACCGCCACGCGCGCCGCGCGAATGCGCCGCTGTCCCTCCGGACCCAGCGGAGCGAAGCGGCTCTGCCGGGAGTAACGCGAATCCACGGGGGGCGTCATAACATTTATGTTTCGATGGTAGCAGCCTCGATTCCTCCGGTTCCCTGCGGGCGACGCGCAAACACCGCGATATCATTGGTGTACGTGCGTTCCGTGGCGCTCCCGCTCCTGATTCTCGTGTGCGCCTTCGCCCTGCCGGCACAAGACCCGCCTCCAGCCCAAGCTCAAGCGGCGCCCCCGGGGGACACAAATCCGGGCGGCGCAGATCTGGAAGGGCGCGCCATCGTCAACATCGTTCCGGTTCCCGAGCAGCAGCCGTTGTTGCAGTCGGAGTTCGACCGTCGGCTGGGCTTGCACATCGGCGCGCCTCTGTCCCTGGCCGATGTGCGCGCCGCCATCGACGCACTGTACGCGACGGGCCGTTACCACGACATTGCGGTAGAAGCCAGCCCCTCGGGAGCGGGAGTGGAACTGCGCATCGTCACCGAGTTCAACTATTTCGTCAGCGGAGTCACCATCGACGGTGCGGCCGATCCTCCCAGCCGCGAGCAACTGCGGACTGCCAGCAAGCTTGAGCTGGGCGCTCTTTTCACGGAAAGCGAGATGGAGCCCGCCGCATTGAGTCTGTTGGAACGGCTGCGCGCAAACGGGTTGTATGGAGCCCAACTGTCCTATCATGTCGACTTCAGTTCCGGCGACGAAGAGGCCGGCATTTATTTCAGAATCAGCCCGGGCGTCCGCGCCCGCTTCGACGGCATCAATCTTTCGGGCACTCCCACTCAGCCTCCCGATAAGCTGGGTAGAATCGCTGGATGGCGGCGCGGCCTGCTCTACATTCCTTTGCCGGGATGGAGGGAACTGACCGAGCAGAGGCTCCAAAGCGGGATCAACAAGATCGAGAGCAGCGTGCAGAAGGGCAATCATCTGGAGGCGCACGTCACGCTCGAAAACTTGAATTATCACCGGGACACCAATCGCGTCACGCCTACCCTGTTAGTCGCGGGCGGCCCGGAACTGGAAGTCGACATCCTCGGCGCCAAGGTCTCCGCCGGCCGATTGCGTCAACTGCTTCCCATGTATGAGGAACGCGCCGTGGATAACAGCCTCCTGCTGGAGGGCCAGCGGAACCTGATCGAATACTTCCAGAGCCAGGGCTACTATGATACCCAGGTGAGTTTTGAGCAGAGCCAGCCGGCGCCGGATCATTCCGTTATCGCGTACAGCGTGGAGCGTGGTCTCCGCAGCAAGCTGGTGAACATCGAGATCGCCGGCAACAGGTATTTCGACACCCCCACCGTGAGGGAACGCCTGCTGATGACGCCGGCGCGTTTCATTCGCTATCCCCAGGGCCGCTTCTCCCCTCGGCTGCTGCAACAGGACACCAACGCCATCCTGGACTTGTATCGGGCCAACGGGTTTCACGACGCCCAGGTCGCCTCCGCAAAGAACGACGATTATAAAGGCAAGCGCGGAGATCTCTCCGTTACGCTGGAGATCATGGAAGGTCCGCAGTGGATCGTCCACAGCCTTGCGATCGAAGGCGTTCTTCCCACGGACGACGCCTATTTGCGCTCCATCCTCCGCTCCATGCCCGGGGAGCCCTACAGCGAAGCCAGCATCGGGGCGGACCGCGACACGATTCTGAACTACTACTTCAACCACGGTTTTCAGAACGCCACGTTCGATTGGACTCAGTCCGCGGGACCTCTCGCCACGCAAGTGGATCTTCACTTCGTGGTCCAGCCGGGCAAACAGGAGTTTGTCCGCAATGTTCTCGTGCGCGGCCTGGAGCATACCCGGGCGAGTCTGGTTGCCGAGCGGATTAACCTCGTTCCCAAGGAGCCCTTGTCCACCGTCCGCATCAGCGAGAGCCAACAGAGACTCTACGATCTGGGTGTTTTCTCCAAGGTGCAAACGGCGATTCAGGATCCTGACGGCGATGAAGACAGCAAGATCGTGCTGTTCCACTTGGATGAAGCCAGCCGGTATTCCTTCAACGCGGGCGTGGGAGCGGAACTGGCCCGTATCGGCGGCGGAGTCACAACCTTCGATGCGCCCGCCGGAACCACCGCCTTCAGCCCCCGCGTCACCGCTGGCCTCAGCCGCCTGGATTTCCTCGGCCTGGGCCATACGGTAAGTGTGCAAACTCTGGTGTCGACTCTCGAAGACCGCGTGGGAGTCACGTATCAAGCGCCGCAACTGGCCGGCCGCCAGAACCTGTCCCTGACGTTTTCCGGCTTGTTCGACGATTCGAGCGATGTCCGCACCTTCACCTCTCACCGCCTGGAAGGCTCCATCGAGCTCGGCCAGAAGGTCTCCCGAGCCAATAGGATTCAATATCGCTACACCATCCGGCGCGTGACCATTCCCATGGATACGCTCAAGATTTCGCCGTTGTTGATCCCGATTTTTTCGGCGCCGGACCGCGCCGGCATTATCTCGATGTCCTATATCCAGGACCATCGCGACGATCCCACCGACTCCAAACAGGGCTATTTGAATACCGTCGACGTGGGTGTGGCATGGAAATACTTCGGCTCGGCGACGGATTACCGGCGCCTTGTGTTGCACAATTCGACCTATCATCGTATCGGCCATGACATGGTGCTCGCCCGCAGCACGCAATTCGGCTGGATCGACGGAATGGGCGGAGCCGCGATACCTTTCGCGGAGCGGTTTTTCGCCGGCGGCGCATCCACCAATCGGGCTTTCCCCGACAATCAGGCTGGCCCGCGCGATCCCGAAACCGGCTTTCCTTTGGGCGGCACCGCGTTCCTGTTCAATAACACCGAACTCCGCTTCCCCTTGTTCGGCGATAATGTCGGCGGAGTGTTGTTTCACGACATCGGCAACGTGTATCAGGACGTCGACGCCATTAGTTTGCATTTCAACCAGAGGAATATTCAGGATTTCAAGTACGCCGTGAACTCCTTTGGCATTGGAATCCGCTACCGCACGCCCATCGGCCCCATTCGCATCGACCTCAGCCTCAGCCCGGATGCTCCGCGCTTCTTTGGATTCTCCGGGACCCGCGACCAGCTTCTGGACGGCACCGGGAAGCTGATTAATCAAAACATTAACTGGTTCCAATTCCACTTCTCCCTGGGGCAGACCTTCTGATGCGGACTTCCACCCTGGCGATCCTCTGCGCTTGCGCATGCCTCCCCGGTTTCGCCGCCGAAGTCATCGATCGCATCGCAGTCACCGTAGATAAGCAGGTGATCGCGGAAAGCGACGTGATCCGCTACCTGCGCGTGGCCGCATTCCTGGATCGTAAACCGGTGGATCTCAGCGGAGCCTCCAAGCGCGCCGCCGCTGCTGCTCTCGTGGACCGGTACCTGATCATCCAGGAATCCGAAGACAGTCATTTCGCGATGCCGTCGGTGGACGACGCCGCGGCCCTGCTGAAGCAGGTGAAAGGGCAGTACCCCAGCGAAGCCGCCTACCAGGCTGCCTTGAAGGAGTATGGGATTCGCGAAGAGGATGTGGCGAGGCATCTTCTCGACGGCTCGCGGGCTCTGCGTTTCACCGATCTGCGCTTCCGCCCGGAGGTCCAGATCTCCGACCAGGATCTCGCCGCGGCCTACGACAAGTACGCGGCGCAATGGCGCGCCGCCCATTCCGGCACTCCGCCCTCGCTTGAGGACAGCCGCTCCGACCTCGAAAAGCTGCTGACGGATCAGCGCGCCACCCAGGCATTGGACCAATGGCTCGAAACCGCACGGCAGAAGCGCAGCGTCCAATACCGGGAGGCCGCGTTTCAATGAGACGATTCGGGCGCATCCTGCTGCACATTCTCGTCCGCGGCGGCGCCGCACTGGCCGTGCTGCTGGTCATCGCAGCGCTGGCCGGACTGGTTGTCGTGCAGAGCGGATGGTTCCACGAATATGTGCGTCAACAGATCGTCGCGGACATAGAGCGCGCCACCGGAGGCCGCGTGGAACTGGGCCGCTTCTCCTTTCGCGGCCCGACCTTAACCGCTCGAGTTTCGCAACTTGTGCTGCATGGCAAGGAGGGTCCCGGCGAGCCGCCTCTGCTGCAGGTCGAGACCGTCACCCTGAGCCTGCGCATCCTCTCTTTCGCCGAGAAGAAGATCGATCTGGCGTCCCTCACAGTGGACAAGCCGCGCGTGCGCATCGTGATCTATCCGGATGGATCCAATAATTTCCCCGGGGCCCAGCACAACTGGCCGGAGGATCTGCTCAACGTGGCCATCGGCCGCTACCAGTTCAACGACGGAACCTTGGAACTGGATGAGCGCAGCATCCCCCTGAATCTTCGCGGCGAGGGTCTGGCGCTGAAGCTTGCGTACGACCCCCGCACGCCATCCTATCTGGCCGACTTTACTTCGCGCAACGTCCGCGCGCTGATTGCGGGCCTGGCGCCAATAGAGCTGGGCGTATCGTCGCACTTCGCTTTGGAGAAGTCGCGGCTGGTGATTTCGGCTCTGCATGTCTTCACCCGGGATTCGTACGCGGACTTGCAAGGCGTGCTCGAAAGCATTCTGGCTCCGCGTGGAACCTTCAATGTGAAGGCCACTGCCCCTCTCCGGGATATCGTGGCGATGTTTCCGCTTCCTTTGGCCTCGGCAGGCGCCGCGGACTTCACCGGCTCCTTGCGGGTCGCCTTCACTTCGCCCGCCGATTTCGCGATCTCCGGCCGAGTGAATGCGCGCGGCGTCGGCTACTCCGCGGGACGCGTTCATATTCAGGGTGCGAATGTGCGGGGCCAGGTCGACGTCGGGCCGGACGGGCTGGAGGCCAAGGGCATCGATGCCGATGCTCTGGGAGCCCGCTTCTCGGGTTCGCTTTCTCTCGCGAAGTGGCGCGAGTTTCATGCCGAAGGAAAGGTAGACGGATTGACCGTGGCCGAGGCCGCCAGCATCGTCACGCCGCGCCTCCTGCCCTGGAACGGAACCATGGCGGGAAGCTTCGTGGCCGATGGCGCCTTGATCAATGCGGCCGGTGCTATCCGGCAAGCCAAGGCGGACCTCACGATTTCTCCGTCAACTTCCGGCACGCCCATCGAAGGTCTCCTCGCTGTATCCTATGACGACGCATCCTACGGCCAACCCGCAGGCGGTCAAAGCGCGGAGTTGTACTTGGGACCGTCTTACGTGGCCACGCCGGCCACGCGGCTCGATGTCAGCGGAACGTTAGGCCGTAGGCTCGAAGTACGGCTTCATTCCACAAACCTCGCCGACATTTCGGCGGCTCTGCCCCTGCTTTCAGACAAGCCGCCGAAAGAATTGCCTCTGAAGCTGAAGAACGGATCGATAGATGCGAATGGAACCGTGACCGGATCTCTCGACGATCCGCACTTCCGCGGCCAGGTGGAAGCTGTGAATGGCAGTGTGGAAGGTCATGGCTTCGATCGCTTTACCTCCGCGGTGGATGTGGCCGAGAACCAGGTTCAAGCCTCGGGCTTCGTACTTTCGCGCGGCGCGACGGAGGCGACCGGCAACGCCGCCTTAGTCGCGCGCCAAGGCAGCTTCGACGACGCAGATGTTATCGGCCAGGTCAACGTGAGCAACGCGAATCTGGAGCAATTCCTCAAAGAGGCTGGCAGCAGTGTGACAGCGAAAGGCGCCGCTTCGGCAAGTATGCGCATCACCGGGTCCCTGAAAGCGCCGCTGGCCGATGTCACCCTCGACGTGTCAAAGCCGGAAGCATTCGGAGAGGCCATGGATCGATTGCGGGCCACGCTGAAAATCTCCAGAAATTCCCTGGACGTTTCGGCCGGCCAAGCCGAGGATGGGCCCGCGCGTTTGTCTTTCTCCGGCGCCTACAGGCCCTCCAGGCCGGATTGGAAGGATGGCAGCGTCCAGCTTCAATTGGCCGCTCGCGATCTCACACCCTCTCACATCCACGCGTTCGCCAATTTGCAGACTGGCCTCGACGGGCGCGTCACCGCCGATATCCGGGGACAGGGGAATTTGGAGGATGGCGTCTTCACGCTCGGCTCCGCGACCGGATCGGTGACCGCGCAATCGGTCACGCTCAACGGCCAACCGGCGGGAGAGTTCAACGTCACTGCGGAAACCCGCGGCCAGGAGATTTCAGTTGCGGCGAAGGGGAGATTGGATACCTCCACATTCGATGGGCAAGGCTCATGGCGTTTGGTTGGCGATCAAACCGGCTCCGCGGCCATCCGCTTTTCACGCATGACCATCGACGACGTGCACCGCCTGGCGATGCTGAGCGGAGCGGCGCCGCATGAAGCCGGGCAGGATCTGCCACTGGAAGGATTCGTCGACGGAGTCCGCGCGACGGTCTCGCTGGCGCTCGGTCATCCGCGTGACTTTCAGGCCTCGGTCACAGTTGACATGGTGCAATTCAATCCCAAGCCGGGGCAGGCTCTGGGGCTCGGCGTGCAGCCGCAGGACATCGTGCTGAAAAATACTGAGCCGGTGGTCATCTCAGTAAACGCGAAGGAGGCCCGAATCCAGTCGGCTCGATTGACTGGGCGCGATACCAATATTGAGATGACAGGTTCGATCCCATTCGCCGCGGCCGGCGGAGCAGATCTGGCTGTACGCGGAACCGTCAGTCTGTCCGCGCTCCAATTGCTGAATCCCGATCTTCTCGCCAAAGGCAATGCGACTGTAGAAGCCACCTTGCGCGGCTCTCTCAGCAATCCGTCTCTCAACGGCCGCATGGATCTTAGGGGCGCATCGCTGTACATGAAAGACGTGATCACCGGCGTCGATAACGTGACCGGGTCGGTGCTGTTCAATCGCAATCGCGCCACTATCGACAAGATGACGGCGGAAGTCAACGGCGGCACCATCTCCATGGGGGGCTTCGTCCAGTTCGGTTCGCCCCTGGTTTACCGGTTGCAGGCCGGCGCCCAGCAGGTCCGCCTGCGCTTGCCCGTGGACCTCAGCACCACCTTTAACGCCAATCTGGAATTGACCGGAACCTCCGATGCCAGCACCCTTTCCGGAACGCTGACGTTGAACCGGGCCTCCTTCAATCCGCACAGCGATCTGGGTGAACTGCTGGCGTCCGCGAGCACTCCGCAGCCCGAAGCTTCTCCCAACGACTATTTGCGTGGCATGCGCTTCGACGTCCACGTCGTCACCTCCGCCAGCGCGGAACTTCGGACCTCCCTGACCGGCGACGTGCAAGGCGCAGTGGATCTTCAAATCCGCGGCACGGCGGCGCGCCCGATTCTGCTGGGCTCGATCGAGGTCGACCAGGGCCAGGTGCAGTTGTTCGGGAACCAATACACCATCGATCGCGGCGATGTCCGTTTTTCAAATCCGGTGAAGATCGAGCCGGTGCTCGACGTGGCCCTGGAAACCAAGGTCAGCGGAGTGACGGTCAACGTCAGCCTCACCGGACCGGTGGACAAGCTCAAAGCCAATTACAGCTCCGATCCGCCGCTGGAGTCTTCAAAGATCATCGCGCTGCTGGCGGTAGGCCGGGATCCGTCCCAAACCGCGAACGCAGCCGCCGCGCAAACCGCCGACAACTCCGCGAACTTCGTGGGCGCCGGCGGCGGCCTCCTGAGCGAGGCCCTCTCTGAGCAGCTCAGCAGCAAGCTCCAGCGCTTCTTCGGCGCAAGCCGCGTAAAGGTCGATCCCAGCGACCCCAACATGATCGGCATCATCAACACCCCGCAAGCCCGCCTGACGTTTGAGCAGCAAGTGTCCAAGGACGTCACCATGACCTACATCACCAATCTCAACTACACGGCGGAGCAGATCGTGCGAGTGCAATGGGACCTCAGCCCCAAGTGGTCCGCAATAGCAGTCCGCGACGCCAACGGATTATTCGGAATCGATTTTCAATACCGCAAGCGCTTCAAATAGGGTCCTTTTAAGACACGTGCAGCGCAGGGGCGTTGTGTCGATCACTGTGTGTTGCCAATTACTATTCCGAACGAAATACGTCGCCCAGAACGACGGAGCCACCGGCGTCTACGTGAGACCAGAAGTCTCCGGTCTTCACCAAAGCTAGTCCGTCCACAAAGGAACCCGCATCATCGAACTGGAACGGAATAACCATCTTCCCCGAGGTGTCGATGTACCCCCATTTATACTGTTTTCCTTCCCGCGTCCGCTCGAACTGTATCGGTATTTGAAGTTTGCCGGTTTTACCAATGAAGCCTGTTTGGTGGTCTCCACGATTCACCGGAGTGAGGCATGTATGGCGATCTGACTGTCCGGGGTGATATAGCCGGGCCCCTCAGGCCCTCGGATCGCCGCCAAGCCTTCGCGAAACGGCTCGATGGACTGAAACTGATAAGGAAGGATCAGCTTACCGCGCCGGTCTATGAGACCAAGTTTCCCTTCCTTCGCGCTCCAAACCACTGACGTGCCCGCCGAAAAAGGCTTCACCTCTCCGGGTGCCTAGCTCTTCCACGCTTAGTAGTCAAGACGCCTTTGGGAGACGAGTAATCCGAACGTATCCGCCGTCTGACGTGTTCCTAAAAATATCTTCGTTTCGAGCCTGCCAGAATTCCAGAGGTTCGGCTTGACCTGTAGCGTGGTGATAAGCGCTCACTCCCGCACGTCGTGTCCTTTCCAAATTCAGAACGTGTTCCTGTTCCTCCTGGGTGCGTAGCAGGTGATGCACGACTTCAAGACCAGGACCACCGTTTAGAGCGTCTTCGATGAGTTCAATGGCTGTCATATTCCGAAGGATACGCCGAAACATCGGGTAGCGCAATCGTTTTAATAATCAGAGACGGGAGACTGACGAACCTGCGTTTAGCTTTGCCTCATCGAGACGGAGAAGCTTTTGAAAACCCTTCTACGATCCATGCGACCAACGCAATTATTCCCCATGCTAGAAACCCCCAAAACGCCCCAACCGACAGTTCTGGGGTTCGACCATTTTGGCTCATGCGTCCAAGGGCGAGTAGACCTACAATGAGACCAACCACTTTAGCCAGTATCCGTAGTCGCTTGACGCCTTCATTCATGCCGACTAGATCGGTGGAGCGTCGAAATTTCTATAGGGTCTTAGCCGCTTCTGGCCACTGGAAAATTCAAGATGCACCTTTCCCAAATCTTTTGTACAGATTTTGTACCGAACCCCTGCGAACGGTACGAACCATGCGAACCATTCACCTGTAAAACCAGCAACTTACAGATTCTAAAAAGTCTGTCAAGATCAGGGATCGATCCTTGTAGCACCCGGAGTGGGACGGGCCCGTATGCGCCGCTGCTTCGGATATCAGAGAGTTGGAGTTAAAAGCCTTCGAGATGCGCGCCATCCAGCGCCCTGAATCTCTAGCAAGACTCCGATTCAAATCATTGGCGGCTGGCACGCACGGCGATAAGTCCGAGAGCCCCAGCCGCCGCAACGAACGTTTTTTTCCGCCATTCGCAAGGCCGTAGTGTGCCTCGAAGACAGCTCACTTCCACGCCAAATGCAGCGCCACCGCTCCGCCAGTCATGCGCTCGAACTCCACGCGCGTGAAGCCGGAGCGGCGCATCGCAGCAGCTAAATCCTCCGCGCCGGGAAACTTGCGGATCGATTCCGGTAAATACGAATACGCCTCGCGCGAGCCGGAAACCATACCGCCCACCCATGGTAGCACTCGCCCCGAAAAGAAGCCATAAACCGCGGCGAAGGCGCGATTCGTCGGATGCGAGAATTCGAGGATCGCCGCCACCCCGCCCGGCTTCAGCACGCGCAAGAGTTCCTCGATGCCCTTTTCATAATTGGCCAGATTGCGGAAGCCGAACGCAACCGTAACCAGGTCGAGCGAGCCGTCGCGCAAAGGCAGCGTCAACGCGTCGGCTTCAAAAAGAGAATTTGCCAAGCGCCGTCCGACGATCTTGCGCCCGGCTTCGATCAGCATCGGATGGCAGAAGTCGCTGCCCAGCACCGCTCCGCGGCCGCTCCGTGATTCCAGCGCCAGCAGCAGGTCGCCGGTGCCGCAGCACAAATCCAAAACGCGCGCGCCGGGCCGTTCAAGAATTCCGCTCACCCGCGCCACCGTGCGTGCGCGCCAGCGTTTGTCCAGATTGAAAGACAACACATGATTCAGCAGGTCATACCGTCGAGCCACGTGCCCGAACATATCGCGCACCCACCGCGACGCAGCCTGCTCTCCAGTGACTCCCGGCGGCGTAGTTCCAGTCATGGCAGCGACGCTTGAATACAATCCAGCACCAGGCCCTCGTCCACCCCTTGCACGATCTTCGTCTCACCAATCCTTACCGGCAGCACGAAGTGGATTTTGCCCTGCACCGTTTTCTTGTCGCTGCGCAGCCGCGCCGCCAGGTTCGCGGCGGAGATCCCGTCCAGCGGCGGAATCGGCCCGTACTTGCGAATCACAGTCTGGATAGCCGAAGCCTCAGCGGCGGCAAGATGCCCGGTCTTTTCGGCCAGCAGCGTGGCGGCTTGCATGCCCCAGGCGACGGCCTCGCCGTGCAACACGCGCTCGTATTTTGTCTCGGCCTCCAGCGCGTGGCCAAAGGTGTGGCCGAAATTCAGGATGCGGCGCAGATCGCCTTCGCGTTCGTCCGCGGTGACCACTTCCGCTTTGATGCGCACGGCGCCGGCGATGATGCGGTCGACCACGTCCGGCTCCTGCCGCAGCACGCTGGCGGCGCAGCGGTCCAGTACATCGAAGAGCTCCGCATCGCGAATCACGCCGCATTTCAGGATCTCGTAAAGGCCGGCGCGGTACTCGCGCTCGGGCAGCGTCTTCAGAACATCCGGGTCGATCAGCACCGCCAGCGGCTGATGGAAACTGCCCAGCAAATTCTTGCCGCAGATGAGATTCACCCCGGTCTTGCCTCCCACCGCCGCATCCACCTGCGCCAGCAGCGTGGTGGGGATTTGAATCACGGGAATCCCGCGCATGAAGATGGCCGCCAGAAATCCCGCAAGATCGCCCACGATGCCGCCGCCGAAAGCCACGATCACGCTGGACCTGTCCGCGCCCGCCTCGATCATCTGCTCCGCCAGCGCTTCCACTTCCGCCAGGCGCTTGCGCGGCTCGCCTCCGGGGAAGAGCAGCAGGTGCGAATCGCGCGCGGCAAGCGAAGGCTTCAGCGTATCGCCGTGCAGCTTCCAGACGTCCGCGGTGGTGATCACGAAAACTTTACCGCTGTGCGGAACGAATTCGAAGAGGCGCCGCAAACAACCGCGCTCGACGATCGAGTCATACTCCCGTTGCGGCGTTTGCACGCGGAAAGTGGGCATACGTTTCTTGTACCATGCTCCTCCATCGCGGGGCAGGTACTTTCTGTACCCAAGTGGTAATCGGCGCGCATCTGAAGTATGCTGTACCCTAAATGCCATTTTTCCTTTCTGTGCTGATGGCCGTTCAGGCCATCACGTGGCGGGAAGCGCCCGCCGGTTCGGTTCTGCACATCCGCCTGACCGGTGCGGTGGGCTCCTACGCGAGCCGGCCCGGATCGCCGATTGAAGGCGTTCTGATCGCGCCCGTAAAGGTGGATGGCGAAACTGTGCTGCCCTCAGGCAGCATCTTGAGCGGAACCGTCAAGTCGGCGCGTCGCGTCGGCTTCGGCATCATTCACGAATCCGCCTCGCTGGACTTGACCTTCGATTCCATCTCCTTGCCCGGCGGAGGGACACGCCACCTCACCACCCAGCTTGCGGCAGTCGACAACTCCCGCGAGGAGGTGACGCCCACCGGCTCCATCCGCGAAGTCCGCTCCACCGGAAGCTGGGGGAATCGCGCCGCGCATTATCTTCAGTCGATCATGCTTTTGGACGTGCACGCCCAGTTGATGGCCTGGGCCGTAAAATCCGTCGTGATCCAGATTCCGGAACCGGAAATCTATTTGCCTTCGGGCACGGAGCTCACGCTCGTGTTGCCTAAGGCAGAGCGCTCCTATACCACGTCGGACTCGGACGACGAGACGCGCACCTTTACGCAATACGAGCGTGCGAGTTTGGCCCCGGTGATTTCCGATCTTCCCAGCCGCGCGTTTACTCCGCCAACCAAGAAGTCTGAGGCTGGTAAGCCTGCCGATCTCGTCAATCTCCTCTTTATCGGCTCCCGCGAGCAGATCGCCGCCGCATTCACGGCCGCGGGATGGACGGAGGCGCGCCCGACCTCTTTTCGCGCCGTCATGTCCGTCAGCTTGGCCGCCATGTTCAACCGCAACAACAACCACAACGGACCTATGTCCGCGATGCGCGTCAACAATGCTGCACCGGACATGTCCTGGCAAAAGGGATTTAACGATGTCGGCAAACGCCATCACGTCCGCTTGTGGAAGCTGGACCAGACCTGGGAGGGTCAGGAGCTGTGGGCCGGCGCCGGAACGCGCGACGTCGAATGGGGTTATCTGCGCGGCGCCGTGGCGACGCATCGGGTTGAGGAGCACGTAGACCATGAGCGAGATAAGGTCGCCTACGATATCGCGTTTGCTTCCTGCGCCGACGTCCTCGATTGGATGGATCGCCCCGACGGCCTGCGGATGACGCGCAATGCCACGGGAGACCGCATGCAGACGGATGGCCAGCTAGCGGTGGTGCAGATGAACGATTGCAGCAACCCGCGCCGGATGGCCGCCGGCGGCGATACGCTGCCCGTGCACGGAAAGCTATTCGAGCGCCTGCTGCGCCGCGAAATTCTGACCGCGCGCAACGATCTGATTCGCGGCAATATATATTGGAAGGCGTACGAGGGCATCCGCTCCGTTGTGTTCATGATTCAGAACCGCCGGCAGCCGCCGGAGCTGGACGCCGCCCCTCAACAGACTTTGGCCAGCCGCCTCCAACCCTCCGGCCTCAACAGCATCGTTTCCTTCCGTTAGACTTCCGTGGGAGGATGCTTTGGACGTTGCTAAGCTGCTCTTTCGCGTGCTGCTCCTCGTTGGGTTCATCGAACGTGGCGGGGTGATCGCACGTGGCCAAAACGGCACAGTGGCGACGGGTCAAATTCTGCATGCCACCGGCGGCCGCCCATCGTTTGAAGTAGCGACGATCAAGCCGTGGAGGCGGACACCGAGCCCGCCTCCGCCGGACGGCGCCACTGCTCCCGTGAAGGTGCTGAAGGTGTCTCCCGGCCCGCCGCCGTTGTCCGGCCAATTGCATATGATTCTGCCCATATCAATCCTCATTGGGTCGGCCTATAACCTCCCGGGTGGTTCCGAACCCCGGATTATCGGGGGGCCGGACTGGCTGCGACAGGATATCGATCAGTTCGAGATTCAGGCCAAGATCGAGGACTCAGAGTATGCCGCCATGCAAAAAATGACCCCGGAACAGCAGCGCGAGCGGGTTGCGTTGATGGAACAGTCCCTGCTGGCGGACCGGTTCAGGCTGAAAGTGCATTTCGAGACGAGGGAGATGCCAGTGTATGCGCTGCAGGTCGCCAAGAGCGGCGCAAAGCTGAATCCGGCCAAAAACGAGGAAGCGAGCCGCATCTCAACTCTCGGCAACGAGCATGGAAATGAGATGACTGCCATCGCGGTAACGCTGGAACAGTTCGCCCTTTCACCCCTCCTGACGGGTGCAGCGGGCGGACGGCGGGTGGTGGACCAGACCGGCCTCAAGGGTGCCTTCGACTTCACACTCAAATGGACGCCCGACCAATTGGCTGCATCGGCCGCCGCGAAGCCAACCGGGGGCGATGAGCCGTCGTTCTTCACCGCGATTCGGGAACAGCTTGGATTAGTGCTGGTTCCTTCGAAGGGTCCCGTGGAAGTAATCGTGATCGATCACATCGAGCAGCCTTCGGCGAATTAGTTAGACGTCGCCTCGAATACGCTGGCAATTAAGCCCCGTACTTCTTGAACCAAGCAATCATTTTCTTCCAGGCGTCCTCAGCGGCTTCCTTGTTGTAACTGGGCCGGTAGTCGGCGTTGAAGCCGTGCTGCGCGTCCGGGTACACGATGATCTCGGACGGATCCCCCACTACTTTAAGAGAAGCGCGCATTTTCTCGACGGACTCTTCGGGAATGCTTGTATCCTTGCCGCCATAAAAACCGATTACCGGAGCGCGGAACGCTCCTGCCAGGTCCAGCGGATTCTTGGGCGTCATTTCGTTCTTGTCGCCCTCCAGCCTTCCATACCATGCGGCCGCCGCTTTCAGCTTGGGGTTGTAGGATGCGTAAAGCCACGCGATTCGCCCGCCCCAGCAGAAACCTGCGATCGCAATTCGGGCGATGTCGGCGTGGGAGGTCTTCGCGGCCCAGTTCGCGGTAGAATCCAGATCGCTCATCACCTCCGAATCCGGCACCTTGGAGACCACCTTGGCGACAATCTCATTGACATCCGTCATGTTAGAAACGTCGCCCTGGCGGGCAAACAATTCCGGCGCAACCGCGCAATAGCCGGAGTGGGCCAGGCGGCGGCACAAGTCCTTGATATGTTCATGGACGCCGAAGATTTCCTGCACCACCAGCACGATCGGGAAACCTCGCCCCTTGGCTGGGCACGCACGGTAGCCCGGAATCACTCCGTCCTTGACCGGAATCTTGACTTCGCCCGCCACCAAGCCGGTGGCATTGGTCGCAATGGCCGTCTGGGCGCAGATGGGTTGCACGGCAAGCGCGAATCCAACAGCCAGCTTCTTGACCAAAAATTCACGGCGGCTTTCCGGTTGGTCTTCAGGAAGGCTCTTGAGTTCGGAGCGGTGGGACATGGCGATATTGTACCGCCGCGACTGCGTGCGGAGCCTGTCCTATTCGGCGTATTTCTGCCCCAGATCGGCGCAGGCCCACGCCCGGCTGGGCACTGGAGCATTTTCATAACTGCGTAGGCGATCTTGTCGCCTGCCATCTGCTAGCCCCCAACAAGCAGGAAGACAAGGCTCCGTTCCGAGCCGCCATGCCTGAGCACGCGGCGTCCATCGTTTCGCAAATACCATCCCCCCGGCCTTCGCCGCTGGGGGTGTTTTTCATCGCTCGTCCGCACCCTTTTCCGCGCCTTGGTCGCCGCTGCGAGCGGCCCTTCCGGCCTAGCGAGTTTCTGAGAGGACCGGCTGAGGATTCCGTTGTATACTGACGGCATCGACATATGCGCGTGCTTGGAATTGCGCTCTTGCTTGCTGGAGTCCTGATTGGGAGCGCCGCTGGACAGAGCATCTCGGGTTCGATCACAGGCGCGATCACCGATGCTTCCTCGGTTCCGGTGGAGGGCGCAATGGTGATGGCCACGACCAATCCGCCGACAGGCACCCACCGGGCCGTCAGCGACAAGGACGGGAAGTACACTCTCGCCGGCCTGCCCCCTGGAACCTACGACATTCAAGTGGCTGCGTCGGCCATGCAGACATTCAGCAAAAAAGCCGTGACCGTCAAGATCGGTCCGCCCGTGCGACTGGACATCCGCATGGACTTCAACGGCCAACTGGGGACGCTGGGGGAAGACCGGGTGACCGCGGCGGCGGACGCCAAGCGCCATCATCCTCCGGCGGGCCCGGCTCCGCGCACCTCCGACGGCCATCCCGATCTGTCTGGGGTTTGGTGGTCGCCGCGAACCACCGATACAGGGCTGCCAAAGTTTCTGCCGGAAGCCGAGGCGATCGCCAAGGAGCGGTTGGACAACAACCGGAAGGATAGCCCCCAGTCGCGATGCTTGCCCTCGCCCGTGCTGCGATTCGGCCCGCTCTTCGAACTGGTTCAAAGCAAACAGTTTCTCATCCTGATCTCCGATGACGAATATCCCGGATTCCATCAGATTTACCTCGACGGACGCCCGCATCCGCCGGATCCTTACTCCTGGTATGGCCACAATACGGGACGCTGGGATGGCGACACTCTTGTCGTAGACCGCGTCGGATTTAATGATCAGGTCTGGCTGGACCAGGACCTGCATCCGCACAGTGATAAGCTTCACATAATAGAGCGCTTCCGGCGTCCGGACCTGGGTCATCTGGAAATCCAGACCACGGTCGAGGATCCGGCAGTCGTGGCCAGGCCGTACACGATCAAGCGGATTGCCGACCTCGCTCCGGATCAGGAAATACAAGAATTTATATGCAACGAAAACAACCAGGACGTTGAACATCTGGTTGGTAAATAGTTGTCCTCCACCCGCGAAATCGCGTTCCAAGTCTTGAGGCGGGTACAAGCCGGCGGCTATGCTTCGGATCTCCTGCGCCGGGATACAGCGGCACTCGATCCGCGCGATGCCCGGCTAGCCGAGGCGATCGTCTTTGGCTGCCTCCGGTTTCAGGCGCAGCTCGATTTCCTGATCGGGCATTTTTCAGGGCGGCCCGGCACCAAGCTCGATGACGAGGTGCGCATCGCGTTGCGCATGGGGATCTATCAGCTCCGTTATCTGGAGCGTATCCCAGCGCACGCCGCGGTGACGGAAAGCGTGGAACTGGTGAAGCTGGCACGGAAACGCTCGGCCGCGGGCTTCGTGAACGCGGTGCTGCGTAAAGCCGTGCTCAAAGGGTCGCATCGCAATCCAGTGCCTTGGCCGGATCGGGCCACGGAGCTAAGCGTCCCCGCTTGGATGCTGGAGCGCTGGACCACTCAATATGGCGTGGACGCGGCAGAACGCATCGCAGGAGCCGGGCTTCAGGAACCCGAGGAATCCGTCAACCCCATCACTGGCCGACGCCAGGATCAGGGCTCGCAGTCGATCGTCCCGCTGCTGGAGATCGAGCCGGGCATGACCATGCTCGATCTCTGCTCCGCTCCGGGCAATAAGACCGCTCAGGCCATTGCGGCTGGAGCCAGCGTAGTGGCCGGCGATAGGTCGCTCACTCGGCTCGCAGAGGTTCCACACGAAGCCCTCCGTGTGGTCTTGGATGGCAGCGAGCCTCTGCCATTCGGCGTCAAATTCGACCGCATTCTGGTGGATGCACCGTGCTCGGGTACAGGCACTCTAAGTCGAAACCCGGAGATCAAGTGGCGAATGCAACCTGAGGACATCGGCCGCTTCCCTCCGATTCAACGGAGCCTCATCGATCGGGCATTGGCGCATCTGAAGCCGCAAGGATTGCTTGTATATTCAACGTGCTCTCTCGAACGCGAAGAAAACGAAGACGTGGCGGATGGATTCGCAGTCACGAGGACGCACCTGCGGCTGCCCGGCCGGGACCCGGGCGATGGCTTCTTCGCCGCCGTGATAAAATCTACCTAAGTTCAATAAGTTTCGCTCATGATTGAGATCCTTCCATCCATCCTGGCGGCCGATTTCGCGCGATTGGGCGAACAGGTGGCGCTGGTTGAGGCGGCTGGGGCGCGAATGGTCCATGTGGATGTAATGGACGGGCATTTCGTGCCGAATCTCACGCTGGGTCCGCCACTGGTCCAATCCCTGCGCAAAGCGACC
This sequence comes from Bryobacteraceae bacterium, assembly GCA_036489835.1. Classification (GTDB taxonomy): domain Bacteria; phylum Acidobacteriota; class Terriglobia; order Bryobacterales; family Bryobacteraceae; genus Palsa-187. The sequence goes on from DASXEY010000123.1 coordinate 18,536, forward strand.
AAGCTGAGCTTCGATGTTCACCTGATGATCGAGGATCCCGATCTGTTCGCGCCGCTATTTATTGAAGCTGGAGGGAACCACATTCTGGTCCATCAGGAAGCTTGCCGGAACCTGGACCGGACCCTCCACCTGATCCGCGAGCACGGCGGCCACCCTGGAGTGGTGATCAATCCAGCCACTCCGGTTTCCATGCTCGACGAAGTCCTGGATCTGGTCGATTCCGTCCTGGTGATGAGCGTAAACCCGGGATTCGGCGGTCAGGAGTTCATCCCCAACTCACTCAACAAGGTGCGCCAACTGGCCGCCCGGCGAAAGGAACGCCGATTGCAATTCGCCATTGAGATCGACGGGGGCATTACTCTGGAGAATGTTGCCGATGCGATCCACGCCGGGGTCGATTGGGTGGTTGCAGGGACGTCGATTTTTCACACTGTGAATCCGGGGGCCGCATTTGAGCAGTTGAGCCGAACCGCGCGGGAAGCATCGACGGTGCCCGTTTAAGCTATAGAAAAAGAAGGACCAATTATGACTGTCTGGATGAAGAGTATGAAATGGCCGGCGGCCCTGACGGCAGTAACGATCGCCGCAGCCACGATCGCCGCGTCCTCGTGCGGGTTCCATCACTCCAAGTACGAAAACCCGATCACCAAAGACACCCAGCAGCCCGACAAAGCATTGTACGACAAGGCGATCCACGATCTGGAGAAGGGCCGCTACGAGCTTTCCCGTCTGACTCTGAATACTCTGATCAACACCTACGACAGCAGCGAATATCTGGCCAAGGCCAAGCTGGCGATCGCCGATAGCTGGTACCGCGAGGGCGGGGCATCTGGATTGGCGCAGGCCGAAGCGGAATACAAAGACTTTGAGCTGTTCTATTCCACCATGCCCGAGGCCGCTGAAGCGCAGTACAAGATTTGCGGGGTCCACTTTGGGCAGATGAGCAAGCCCGATCGGGACACCAACCAGGCCTTGCGCGCGGAGCAGGAATGCAAGCAGCTGGTGTTGCAATACCCGAATTCCAAATTCGTTCCGGAGACCGAACAGAGGCTGCGGGAAATCGACGAGGTGCTGGCGGAAGGGGAGATGAAATCGGCCGATTTCTACTACCAGAAGGGCGCGCGAGCCGCGGCAGCCAACCGTTATGTCCCTCTGGTAGATCAGTATCCGCTCTACAGCCGGGCCGACGAAGCCTTGTGGAAAGGCGCGGACGAGTATCTCGGATTGGGCGCGAAATTGCGTCCTCGGGCGGTTCAGGCGTTACAAAGAATCGTTCGCGATTACCCGCTGGGTACCTACGCGGATTTGGCGAAGAAGAAGCTGCGCGAACTGGAGGCCGAAGTCCCGGAGCCAGATCCGGCGGCGGTTGCGCGCATGAAGTATGAGCAGGAGAATCGGACCAAGCCGGGCGTATTCCGCTCCGCGACAGGGTTCCTCCGGCCGGGGCCGGATGTGAGCATGGCGGCGAAGACCGGGTCGCCTGCGATGAAGGCGCCCAAGCAGAGCATTCCGGTGAACGTGCCGGGCGCGCTTGAGGCTGGCGCCCCTGGATTCCAGGGCGACGTGACCGTGGCGCCGGTTGCGAATGCCGGCGCGGGAGCCAAGGTAGACGGCGCCACCGCTTCGATCGACGGCGCCAAGCCGCAGGATCCAACTGCCGCTGCAACGCCAGCCGCCACTTCAGCAACGGCCGACCCCGCCGCTGACGCGAAATCGGCCACCACGAATTCGAAGGACAAGAAGAAAAAAGACAAGAAGGACAATAAGAAGGACACCAAGAAGCAGGATCAGGCTCAGAGCCAGGCCGCGGCACCCGCTACGGATTCGACGACTCCGAAGCCATAGCTTCAACGGCCCCGCCTCGCATAGGACCAGTTCCCGTCCACATTCGTCCACGGAACCTGTGACACTGGTTCTAACCTTAAAATGAGCATCATCCTGCTGGCTGACGACAGCCCCCACGCGCAACGCATGGGCGAACGTATTTTGAAGGAAGAAGGCTACCAGGTGGTCAGCATCACCGACGGCGAGACTGCGACGCTGCGGCTGGCCGACGTAGACCCCGACCTGGTGATCGCCGACGTGTTTCTTCCCGGCCGCAACGGCTTCGACCTCTGCCGCTACATCAAAACCCATCATCGCCATACGCGCGTGATTCTGACGGCGGGCCTGCTGGAGAAGCTCGATGAGGACGCGGCTCGCCAAGCCGGCTGCGACGCGGTGCTCCGGAAGCCCTTCGAGGCTTCGCTGGTCATGCAGACCATTCGTCCTCTGGCGCAGGAAGCTCAGCTCGCCCGCGGGCTGTTCGCCGAGGCGTTGGCGGGCGCAGTGCCGGAGCCTGTCTCCGACGCTCCCCCGGCTGCACCCAGGGCACAGCCACCCGATCCGCAGCGGGTGGAGGCAGCCATCACCCTGGCGCTGGACGCCGCGCTTCCGGCGCTGGTGCGGGAAATTACCGAGAAGGTTTTGATAGCATTAGGACACTAAACCAACGTGCCCGATAATACATTTGACGTCGTTTCCAAAATCGATTTACCCGAAGTTTCAAACGCCGTGCAGCAGGCGCTGAAGGAGCTGCAACAGCGCTACGACTTGAAGGATTCGCGTTCTTCCATCGAGCTGAACGAGAAGGACCATAAGCTGGTGCTGGAGAGCCAGGATGAGTTCAAGGTCAAGGCGGTGCTGGACATTCTCCAGGCGAAACTGGTCAAGCGCCAGGTGCCGCTGAAAGGCCTGACGATCGGCGCCGTGATGCCCGCCGCCAGCTCGCGAGCCCGCCTGGAGATTTCCCTGCAACAAGGGATTCCCATTGAGAAGGCGCGCGAGATCGTGCGCATCATTAAAGATTCGAAGAAGAAGGTGCAGGCTTCGATCCAAGGCGACCTGGTGCGGATCGCCGGCAAGGATCGCGACACGCTGCAAGAAGTGATCGCGCTGTTGAAACAGACCGACTTGGGAATCGACATGCAGTTCACGAATTTCCGGTCGAACTAAAGCGGGCTGCCTGATGACGATTATCCGCAGACCTGGATCAGTCCGGCCTTGACCACGCATCGACAGTGAGCGGCTTGTAGCGATGCCGCGGCTTGCTCTAAAATCTCAGGATCGCGCAGGCCCTGAGTATGGACCCACATCAAATCACATGCGGCGCTTTTGATTGCGGAACCTTCGGTCGCGGCGAGATATTCAGCTTTCTCGATCACATGAGACTCGACGCCCTGATCCGGCGGAGCGTTCCGAACCTCATCGGCGAAGCGGAGTTCATCGATTTTGCCGACGCCTCTTGTCAGAAGGATATCGGCGAGCGCGTAATCGAGAGGCTTTTGGACGTCAGGCTTGTAGCCGGGATGGGCGCCGCTGTTGACAAAAATCGTGCAGCTATCCCATCCTTCACACGCCATTCGAAATGTGCCGTTGTCCATGCGCAGCCAGAGAATCCTCCGGGATGCCGCCAAGCCGAAATCCAGAGGCCTCGGGCCATTCAAGGCGCCCGCGAAGCCGAAATAGTAGACCTCGATGGTCCTTTCGTTGAGTAAGCCTTTCAACACATTCTCCACCCTGACCCGGACACGATGCAGCAGCATCGGATAGGTGGGATCGGAGCGCGCAGGCACGAAGTCTCCGACGATGGCATCCGCATCGGCGACGCCCACGACGACCAATGGGGCCGAGCGCGCTTGCGCGTTGGTTTGTTCATCGTACTCGATAAGCTTCGGCGTGCGCCCGCAACCCATCTGGAGAACAATCAGAACCAGCAAAGCCAACACCCGCGGCATGGTACTTACTCTGACACCGGCTGAGATCGCACAGTTCCCACTACTCGCTGGCGTGCCCTAGCCTCCCGAAATCGCTTTTTTAGTCGTGGCGGTGATTCGGTGCTATTGTGTGGACTGCTGCTCGAGAGAGCCGCGACCAGAGGGAGAGTCTCATGGGCCTGGGGCCCACCAATGGTCATGAAAAACATGTGGGCGGCGGTGGGGTGGGCGATCTTGTCGCCCGCCTGCTTTTTGCGGGCTCCAGATGGCAGGCGACACGATCGCCTGCCCCACGAGGTTTTTCAGGGGAGCGCGGGAGGGGACCGCGGATTGTGCGGATTGAAGAGGCCATCAAAAGCATTCTGTTGGTACCGGATGGCTGGCTGCGCTTAGAGCGAGTTGGCAGAATTCCAGCCGGCCTGGAGCTTAGTTTCGGGCTCTACAACGGAAAGCGCGGGGAAAAGATGGCGCCCTGGCGAATCAAGTGCCTCGGAGTGCGAGCGTTTCGAATCTCCGACTTTGACGGCGGGGGGATTGGTTTGTATTCAAGCGCCCATCCGGCGGCTCGCCAATTTGTAGCTCGTCAGGCGGTGCTCCGCTGGGCTGAGGGTCCGGAGACGACCGGAGCACTCTGGCGGGCGCACATAGATGAGGTTGACGACTGGATCGAGATGGATCCAGGCCAGGTGCTGGCGATTGCGAAAGGGAAGCCAGTTTGTCGAGGGCCCGACTTTCTAATGCGGGCCTACGCCAGAGCCCTGCGTCGCATTGGAGCGAGTCCCCAGCTTACGTTGCAAAAGAAGCGCACATTGAGGAAAAGGGTGCGGCCACGGGTTCTCCACTTCGGAAACTCGTTCGTGGTGGCCAACTCATTTGTTGCCGAACCACAACCCTGATTCCTCCGCACTACTCGCTGAGGATCTGGATCAGCGCCGCGCCGATTTCGGGATAGCGGAATTCGAAGCCGGCGCGAAGCGCGGCGTCCGGGATCGCTCGCTGGCTCCCGAGCAGCATTTCCGACATTTCGCCGAATAACAAGCGCAGCGCGAAGGCGGGAACGGGGATCACCGCAGGTCTATGGAGCGCGTATCCCAGGGCGCGGGTGAAATCGGCGTTGGTGACAGGATTGGGCGAGGTGGCGTTCAACACCCCCCTCAACGTCGATTCACGCGCCGCGAACAGCATCATGGCGCACAGATCGTCGGTATGAATCCACGACATCCACTGCGTGCCTGCGCCCAGCTTCCCTCCCACGCCCATGCGGAAGGGCAGCAGCATCTTGCCCAGTGCTCCGCCCCCTGCACCCATGACTGTGCTGATCCTAAGGCGCACTACGCGCACCCCCAGCTTTTCAGCTTCCTGGGCTTCGTGTTCCCATGCCTCGGTGACTTGGCTGATAAAGTCCGAGCCCGGCGGCGATTGCTCGGTTAGCGTTTGATCGCCGCAGGAGCCGTAGTAGCCGATGCCTGAGGCGCTTACCAGGACATTCGGCGGATGCTCGCGCATGGCGGCGACCAACGCTCGGGTGCCCTCCGCGCGGCTGTCCAGGATGCGCTTCTTCACCGCCGCGGACCAGCGCTGCGCCACCGGTTCGCCGGCCAGATGAATCACGGCCTCGCAGCCGGCTAACTGTTCGGGGCGCGGGGCGGATCGAAGAGAAATAGGCCGGGTCTTGTGACCACGGGCTTGCAGGAACTCCATCGCTCGGCGGCCAATGAAGCCGGTAGCCCCGGTAACGGCAATGTTCATGAATTTAAGTCAGCCCCGTTATTCCTTTTGATTTATCCTATCTGAAATTGGGAAGAATTTGGGCCTTGCGGTTGACGCGAGGGAATGGTTATATGGGGTGACATGAGTTGGCGAGCCATTATTGCCGTCGTGGCGTTGGCGTGCTTCCAGCAGAATCTTCTTGCCACAAGCTGTGCCGCGCCGCCGCCTCCGTGCGCTTTACTGGGATCGAACGGCGTCTTCTTCATAGGTGTGGTAACCGACGTTCGCGTCGAAGCCAACGACTTATATCCGGTTCACATTCGCTTTCAGGTGGGCGAGAGTTTTGCGGGACTCGAACCTGGTGTCACGGAGCTTACGGTTGCGCAAGCGGACCGCGGAATGGAGAAGGGACTCAGTTATCTTGTGAATGCACGCCGCCTCGGCGACCGTCTCATTGTCGGCCCCTGCAGTCTTTCGGGTTTGGTCGGTGTCAGGGCGAGCTACGTGGACTATTTGAGAAGGGCGGCCTCAGGAGATCTCCCACCGACAGCGTCTTTGATGGTAAGGGCGCCGGATTGGTACGGTACTGTCAGGGTTGTTGGACCTGACGGCGAACTGACCGTCCAGACAGACTTGGATGGTGTCGCGAAACTTGAAGGCATCAAACCAGGACGATACCGGCTCATCTATGACGGTCCGCGCTACCGCCTGACCAACCTTGTTGACGACGTGGAGGCTTCGGCGGGGTCTTGCCCTTCTTTAATCCTGGGGCTACGATAGGGCCTCCGCTCGCGCTGATCTTATTCGAATCAGTAGCCGAGCGCGGCTATGCGAAGATGGGGGCAGCCCCGCTGGGCCGCCTCGACATGCGCTTCTTCAATCGCCCCAAACTCTTGTGGAGCTTTCTCGCCGGCCGCGAGCGTGTGCCCGCGCTGCCGGTGGAGTACATTGTCGAGACCACGGCGAAGTGCAATTTGTATTGCCCCATGTGCCCTCGCGAAACGCATAAGCAGCCCAAGGAAGACATGACCGATGAGGTTTTTGAAGCTCTGGTCAAGGGCTCCGCGCACACTGCCGAGCATATGATGCTGATCGGGTTGGGCGAGCCGTTCATGGATCGCAAAATCTTCGACCGCATCGAGTATTGCGAACGCCACGGCATCTCCACCCTACTCTCAACGAATGGCACGCTGCTCGATGAAGAGGCAGCGGCAAGGCTGCTCGATTCGCCGCTGGCGCACGTCACGCTGAGCTTCGACGGCGCATCGAAAGAGACCTTCGAGCATTACCGCAAGGGCGCGCGCTTCGAAAAAGTCCGCGATAATTTCGTGCGCTTCGCGCGGATGAAACACGAGCGAGGCTCGAAGATGCAGGTGGTGGCGCAGATGGTGCGCATGCCCGGCAACGCGCATGAAGTGGATGCGTTCCGCCGCTTCTGGGGAGCGGTCCCGGGCGTGGACCAAGTCCGGGTGAAGGAAGACGAGACGAATCTTGTGCAACCGGAACCTACGCCGAACACCAACCGAAAGCTCCGCCGCTGTCATTACCTGTGGCGCGGCGCCATGTACGTGAAGCACGATGGACGTGTGTTCCCGTGCTGCCAGAGCTATTCGCTCGACGGCGCGCCGGTGGGCGATCTGCGTACGGAATCGCTGCCGGAGATTTTCAACTCCGGCGAAATGCGCCGATTGCGGAGTCTGCACGCGCAGGGGCGAGGCGCGGAGATCGAGATGTGCTCGCGCTGCTCGACGCCGATTCCGCACCCGGCGCTGGCGGCGGCGAGTCTGCTGGCGCATGGCAAATGGGTCCGCCGCGCGCTTCCTTTGGTCGAGCGGTTGATCCGCGGCCGCCGTCTTCCGGAGCGTTTGCTGTCACCCGCACGGTCTGAACTAGTCCAAATTCAGAAGGGGTCCAACAGAGTATGATGAGGGCAAGGTATTATGGAGGGATCTATGGCATCATCGCCCGGCCGGGGCGAATTCGGCGTTCTGTCCCGTGGGGGCGGCCAGGAGGGTAGTCCCGTGGAAAGACAGGCGCAAAACATACAAGAGGCATTTCTAAACAACGCGCGCAAAGATAAGACGTTCCTGACTATCTACTTGATGAGCGGAGTGAAGCTTTCCGGACGCATTAAAAGCTTCGATAAATACTCCGTGATTCTGGAGACAAACAATCAGGAGCAGTTGATCTTCAAGCACGCGATCTCCACCGTGGTTGTGTCGCGGCCCTTCCACACGGCTGCGCCTTCGCCCGCTGCCGGGGCCCACTCCGCGCCCGGGGCGCCGGTGGAACCGGGCACTTAACTTGCCGAAGCGCTCCGGCGTCGGAGGATTCAAAGGTAACGCCCGCACAACGGAGCCGGGCGTGGCGGATACTCCTCTCGTTCCTATGGGCTCGAAGGGCCGCGCCCTCCCGGTGCGGGCGTCAGAGGACATCGCCCGGACAACGGAGTTTGGCGGAGCGGCGGATGCTCCTCCAGTTGCTAAACGTTCGAAGGGGCACGTCGTCCCTCAGGGTTCGCAGGAGATCGCGCTGCTGATTGGGCTCGACATCAAGAGCCGCACCAGCGCGGTGGAGGCGCAGGAATCGCTCGAAGAGTTGAAGGCGCTGGCCGTGAGCGCGGGTGCCCAGGTCGCCGAAAGCCAGATCCAGAGCAGGGGGCGCGCGGATGCGGCTACTCTGGTCGGCTCCGGCAAGGTGGAGGAGCTCAAGGCCAAGATTCATTTCCACGAAGCCACTGTCGTGATTTTCGATCGCGACCTCACTCCGACGCAGCAGCGCAATTTGGAGCAAGCGCTAGACGTGAAGGTGCTGGACCGCACCCAGCTCATCCTGGATATTTTCGCCAGGAGGGCTCGCACCCGTGAAGGGCAGCTTCAAGTGGAACTGGCGCAATTGAACTATCTTCTTCCGAGGCTCACCGGGCACGGCGCGGCGATGTCGCGATTGGGCGGCGGCATTGGAACCAGAGGACCTGGAGAAACCAAGCTCGAAACCGACCGCCGGCGGATTCACCAGCGCATCGCGGCAATCAACAAAGATCTGGAACGAGTGCGCGGAGGCCGGGCCACGCAGCGCCGTCAGCGGCAGGCGGTTCCCTTGGCGACGGTCGCGCTGGTGGGTTATACCAACGCCGGGAAGTCCACTTTGTTTAACCGGCTGACCGGCGCGAAGGTGCTGGCTGACGCCAAGATGTTCGCGACCCTCGATCCTACGGTGCGCCACGCGACGCTGCCGTCGCATCGACGTGTGCTGTTCAGCGACACGGTGGGGTTTATCCGGAATCTGCCCACGATGCTGGTGCAGGCGTTCCGAGCCACGCTCGAAGAAGTAGTGGAAGCGGAGCTGTTGCTGCACGTGGTGGACGCGAGCTTTCCGGGCGCAGCCGAGCACACCGCGCACGTGATCGAAACGCTGAGCCAGATCGGCGCCGCGCAGACTCCGCAGATCCTGGTGCTGAACAAGGTGGATTTAATTCCCGGCGATGCGGATGCGAATGCGCTCGCGCGCCGCATTCTGGGCGATCCGGAACATCAGCCCGCGGCGGCAGTAACGGTCTCCGCGCAGACCGGCGCGGGTGTGGAGGCGCTGCTGCAGAAGATCGATGAAACGTTGCCGCTCGATCCTGTTTCGGCGTGCCGCTTCCGATTTCCTCTGGGAGAAGGCGCGCCCCTGCACCTGCTTCACGAACACGGCCAGGTTCTCGAAACACGCTATCGCAAGGGCTATTGCGACGTCGAGGCTCTGGCTTCGGAATCGCTACGGCGCCGCCTGGCAAAATATGCCGTTACGGGCGGTATGATGAAAACTAGACCGGGATGAACCTGCCCAATCTTCTGACGCTGCTGCGGATCTTCTTTGTTCCGCTGCTGGTGGCTACGCTGCTGGCGGACAATCTAGGTGCGCGCTGGCAGGAGATGCTTCCGGCCGCGCGGGATTTGTTTGCGCTGGCAATCTTTCTGGCCGCGGCGGCGACGGATCTTTTGGACGGATACCTGGCGCGGCGTTGGGGTCAAGTCACCACCGTCGGGACGCTGCTGGATCCGATCGCGGATAAACTCCTGATCTCGGCGGCGCTGATTTCGCTGGTTGAGATTCATCGCGTTCCGGCCTGGATTGTGATCGTGATTATCGGGCGGGAGTTTGCGGTGGATGGGCTGCGCTCCATTGCCGCGGCCTCGGGCTATACCATCGGCGCAAGCGATCTCGGCAAAACCAAGATGATCGCGCAGGTGGCCGCAGTGGCGCTGGTGATCGGGGGGAAGCGCTGGCCCGAGCTCGATCAACTGGCCTTGCCGGCAATGTGGATGGTGATGCTGTTCGCCGTGGTTTCCGCGGCCGACTATTTCCGCCGGTTCTGGCGCAGAGTGGACGATGTGATCAAGCTTCGCCGCCGGAGGGAACTGCTGGCGCTGGAGCGCGCCGAGCAGAGGCTGGAGCGGAAGAAGCGGCGGGCTCGGGCCGCCAGCGCGGGCTTGCCGGAAGCGCCGGGAATAGAACCGCTGGAATAATATCCCCGCGCATGGCGGCTTGGACTAGAGCCGTAACCGCACGGGAGTATTCTCCTGGGTTGCGGCCCACCAATAGCGATTGAGAAACCTATGCGACAAGATCGCCTGCCACACCGGGTTTTTCATGGAGTGCTACACGGTCTGCAGAAAGCGCTCTAAACCGCCGGGGTCGGATCAGCCGGGTGCTTCTTCGCCCAGAGATGCGTTGCGCCGCGAATCAGCCCATGCAAAGCCACCAGCATGATTCCCGCGATGATAAAAATTACGTAGCCTTCCAGTTCGTGAAAGAACCCGCGAGCCAGCTCAGGGTTGATCTCGCTCAGGATGCCGGTAATGGTCACCCGGCCGGCATTGGCGATGATCGCGATTGGAATGGTCGCTCCCAGCAGGAACCAGCGCATCCAGACTCTGCTATCGAAAAAATAGGCGTAGACCAGGGAAAGAAACGATAGCGAGAGCAGACTGCGAATGCCGCTGCACGCCTCTGCGACAGAGAGCTTCTGGCTGGCCAGCTCCAGAATATTGCCGTCGCGCAGCACCGGATATCCCAGAAAATTCAGGGTGTTTTCGGCCACCCAACTGGCGAACAATTGCAGCGGAAACGTGATGCTGGTATAAACCACGCCCGGGATGGGAATCATGAAGGGCAGCAGCAGCAGGGGGAACGCCAAAGCTTTCACCAGAGGAGTCCCGCCGGTGACCAGCAACAAACCCACCAGCAGAACCAAAACCGAGGTGAATTGCAGGAACAGCTCCGCGCCAACCCAGCCAACATAGGCCTGCACGACGCCCCAGGCCATTACGCCCAGTCCCCACCACGCGGGTTTCAGATCCATCGCCATGATCTGATCGCGGCGCTGCCAGGCGATCCAGCCGGCCACAAGGGGCACGAAGAAACCATGGCCGACGTCTTCATTCGTGGCCCAAAGGTAAACCAGGAGTTTGAGGATCGGGTAAGTTCCGAAAATCAGCAACGCGGCGAACCAGACGATCGCCGTCCAGGGAAATGCGCGGGGAGTCGAGGCCTGACTGTGCGCTGGGAGCTTGTCCGCTACGGAGGCCATACGTTTAGATTCTAGCGTAAGCCTGGGACGGCTTGTTAATTCGAGGAGTTTGTGGGAGCGAGGTTCTTCAGACGATTAGCCGCCCGGGTAATCAAACGACGCGGGTCCAACATGTGCTGCGGACGGTAGCTTCTCTGGGACCAGCGGTTCCCGGGATCGAATTCCACTCCGAGGAAATAGCCGATTTCGCGGAACACGCAGTATTTGACCCGGCCTGTCAGCTCCCCTTTCGGATAAGTGATGCGGATTGCGGAGCCGAGCGGAACAGGCCGCTCCACCTGGATGCAGGCGCCCGACAGCGAAATGTCTTCGAGGTTGGCGACGCCCCGCCGGCTGCGGTTGTTCTGGTCCCGCCACTGGATGTCAACCAGATCCGCGCAAAGCATACGGGCTTCGATTCGCCTATCGCTCATCATATATATCCACTCCACTGATCGGCCTGTGTGGACGGATTCGTTAACGCTAGCGCCTTATACAAAATCGCCCTAACCGTTTTATAGGGGCGGCACCTAGGTACTTAGCCTTAAAAGCCTATACCACATCACGATTGGTACCATTGTTGGGGCAGAGTCCGCAAATGAAGTTTCCTCCGATCACGATCAAGCGATCCTTCCTGAACGGCTTCATCTACTTCCTCCTGGTCATGGTGTTCGGGGTCGTGGTTCCCGCCAGCAAAGGTCTGGGCTTCTTCAATTCGACACTGCTCTCGGCGTACGCTTGTCTGGGGACGATATTCGCAGGGCCGCTCGCCGCCAGCAAATTCGCACAGCGGCCGGCTTCTTTTAAACAAGGGCTGAGTTGGATTTTGCGCGCAGTCTGCTTCGGCGAACTGCTGGCGATCGCGATGCTCGTCTGCGGGGTCGCCACGGTTTTCTTCACGAGTATCGCGTTTTTTCCTCCCGATCTCGGCACCGTGGGCGCCGCGTTGTTGCTGGGACTGACCGCCTGCCTGGCCCTGGCGTCGCTGGCGGCTTGGGTGACGGTCGAGTTCTCGGCTGGAGCTGCCCGGATGGTTCTCCGCGTGATCTTTCTCGGATTGCTGCTGTTGTTTTACCTGCGCGGGCAATGGCTCCCTTCTGAATTTGGCCCCGGGATCCTGATTTCTCTGATGGCTGCGGCTACGTTCCTCCTGCTGTTGCGCAACAACTTGAGCAGACGCGTTCTGGGCTCCAATGCAACAGAGCCCGATACGACAGGGTCATGATCGAAAGCCCGCCTGAGAATCAACGGCTCGCCTGGCATGAGGTGGCGGCGAGGGTGGTAATATTTGTCAGCTTGGCGTTCCTGGGAGGGTATCTGACCACGCTGCTGCCGGTGGAAGGGAGCCTGCGGCGTTCGGTTCTCTACACTTTCACCGCCGGAGTTCTGGCGAATGCAATTCCCGTGCGGATCTTCGAGCGGGCACGGCTCGCGGACTTCGGTTTGGGATGGACTCGCGAAGCAGGGCGGAATCTGTTGGGCGGACTCGCCTGCGGGCTGGGGGCAGCTGCCGCAGTTGTGGTCGCGCTCCTCGTTTTGGGCTGGGCCCGGTTCGAGGCCGCACCCGCCGATTCGGCCGCGGGAGCCGTCCTCGCTTCGGCTCTTCTCCTGTTCGGAGCGGCTGGCGAGGAAATGATGTTTCACGGTTACGCCTTCCAGCTGCTGGTGCGCTACCTGGGAGCTTTCGCCACGATTCTACCCGTGGGCATCGCTTTCGGACTCGCGCATATGGGCAATCAGAGTTCATCGATGTTGGGAATCGTGAACACGGTACTGTGGGGAGCGCTGCTGGGCTATGCCTGTTATCGGACCGGAACGTTGTGGATGCCCATCGGGATGCACTTCGGCTGGAACGTGATGCTGCCGCTGGCCGGAGCAAATCTGAGCGGGTTTACAATTAGGATCATGGGATACGCCCTGACTTCGACCGCGGGCGGTTTCCGGAGCGGCGGCGATTACGGTCCGGAAGGGAGCGTGCTCACCACCGCGGCGGTGGTGGCGCTATTCTGGACGATAACGCGGATGACGGACGTAACGCAGACGACGGACACGGACTCTTAAGCTAAGGAAGGAAAAATCGCATGCATGGATTTTCTCCCCGCACGCTGATCGGCGGAATGATCATGCTGTTGACGGCAGGGTCCTCCCTACGCGGCGATTCCAAGAAAGAGATCGAGGATCAGCGCCTCGAACTGCTGCGCGGACTTACCGCCGAATACGCCACCGCCAAGGCATATATTCCGCGATCGAGGACGGTTCTGGTAGTGGAAGGCGCCGACGGTTACTTCAACCAGAAGGGATGGCAAGCCATCGGCGCAGAACAGGGTCCGGCCGCGCGCGCGGGCGATCTGGTCCAGATCACCAAAGTCACCATCGAAAAAGAAAACATCGTGGTGGAGCTGAACAACGGCCCCAAGGGTCAACGGGGCCATTGGTACGATCAAGGCGGCATCACGGATACCGCGACGCCCGCGCCGGGCGGAGCCACTCTGGCGGTGCATTTCGCAGGAGGCCTGAGCGGGATCACTTCAGAGGACGTCAAGAAAGCCCTGGGAGGTGTGCTGAATTTCAATCAGCGCAGCCCTACCGGAGAGTTCACCGATAACCTGTCGCCCGAGGTCAAGCAGGCCATTCAGGATAAAAAGCCCCTGGTGGGAATGACCCGCGAAGAGCTGATCCTGGCGATGGGGCCGCCGGTGCGCAAGTCACGGGAAAACGTGGATGGAGTGGATCTGGAGGATTGGGTTTACGGCAACCCTCCCGGCCGCGTCACCTTTGTCACGTTGAAGGGCTCAAAGGTCATCAAGGTGAAGGATGCCTACGCGAACCTGGGCGGCAGTGTGGCGGAGACGCCTCACCAGCCCTGATTTGGCATCGTACGTATAGGCCATAAGGTGCTTGCGGAACGGGTGTATACTTCCTAAAGACCGCGCGGGGGTCTGCTCGACTGGCCGTATCTTCTTTTCGTACCGCTGGAAGTATTCGGCCGAGTTTCCACCGTTGTGCGGCGAGTTGTGCGAGAGATCGGAGGCCGGACTTTGAAATCACTTCTGCGCTTGTCGCTCATTGTGATGGCCATGGCTGGAGCGGCGCTCGGCCAGATCAATGGTTGGACCACCATCATCCTGCACGGCAAGGTGACGATGGACGACGGCTCGCCTCCTCCCAAAATGGTGGTTCTGGAGCGCTTTTGCTCAGACCAGGTTGCTCCCGATAACGTCGCCTATACCGACAAGAACGGCCAATATGTGTGGAAGATGGAATTCGACGTCAACGCGGAGCGCAGGTGCAATCTGCGGGCCGTGCTGAAGCCGTTTGTATCCAGCCGCTACACCATTCCGGACCTGAACGCGTTTAGCGATCCCAATCTGCCGCCTCTGGTGCTGACGATAGCCGGGACGAACGCCGAGAATGTATTCGACGAAACTGCGCACGACGAGGTCTACGCCGCCTCCGCGCGCGTTCCCGCGCCTGCGGAAAAGGAATGGGGTCATGCGCAGGACTTCGTTCGAAAGGGCCGCTGGGCCGATGCGGAGCGGTCGCTCAAGGCGGCCACCACGGCGGCGCCGAAGTTCGCGCGAGGCTGGGAGGGGCTCGCGGTCGTTCTGGAGCGCGAGAACAAACCGTCCGAGGCCTGGAAGGACTACAAGCTGGCGATCGCTGCAGATCCTAAGCTGCTGGGCGCCTATCTTCCGCTGGCCCGGTTGAGCGTCGAGGTGAAGGACTGGGACACTGCGGCCGAGGTCACCGGCGAATTGATCAAGCGGGACACTCTGAAGGAATTTGCGGAAGCCCGGTTGATTCACGCCATGGCTTGTTACCAGACCAAGGAATTCGACGCTGCTGTGGCCAGCGCCACCGAGGCCATTAAAATGGACACCCGGCACAAGCTGCCCACTGCCGAGGAACTGCTGGGACTGAGTCTGGCGGCCAAAGGCGATTACGATGGGGCGCGCCAGCACCTGAATCGATATCTGGAACTGGTGCCGAACCAGGCGAACCTCCAGGAGCTGAAGGCGTTTAACGACAATCTCGGGAAAACGGAGGCGAAGACAGCGGCCCCGGAGGTGGTGCTCAGCAAGGCGGAGCTGCCGTCCACGGGAGTTCCAGGCGATGCTTGGGTTCCGGGCGGACGCAAGGCGCTGGCCCAAATCGCCGGCCTCAAGGACGCATCTTCCTACGAAAGTTTCTTTGCCGAGTATTGCCGTGCGCTGGCTCGTGAAATGACCGTGGGGACGTCCCAAGGCATTCCGGGATATTTGGACGCCGTGCGGGCCTACATGGCCACTATCACGGATCTGCTGCCGTTGGGCGAGCGCAAGGGGGACGTCACAACCGTCACACTTTCGCTGGCCACCGACTCCCAGCGCAAGGCTACCGAGCGCATCCTGCCCTTGATCGGGTGGAAACTCGTCTCCAAAGACGGATCGGTCACGGTGGAGCCAGGCGATCAGGCATCGGATGGCCCGCGCCAAAAAATCCCCAAGCTGTTCGGAGTCGATGAGATCAATATGCAGGAGGCCCTCGAATCCGGAAAGAGTTTCCAGTTCGACATTCCCACCGAGAACGCAAGGGTGTTGGGAGGGAACGACTGGAGCCCGATTCTGAAGGAGCTTCCGTCCATTCCGGGAGGCATCGCGGCCGCCTTCACGCAGGATGTTCGCATCGCCAGGACGTATGCCGGTTTGGGCTCCATGGGGCCGGACGCGGCGGCGGAGACGATTCGAGCGGTGGGCATCCGCAACCTGGTGTTGCGCGATTCCGATGTGCTCGCTCGCTATGGCGCGGCGTTCGCTCTATCCAAAGCCCCAGCCGCTCCGGTTGCGCCGCAAGCGGGCGCCAAGGGATCTGCTCAGAATAACGACCAGGAAATCGTCGCGGTGCCGGGCGGCTTGCCTGCGGAGGCGGTCTGGAAAAAGCTGGCGGGAGCCAGTCCACTTGAGCCGGCGGCGTTCTTCCGCGCTTTGCTGGAAAAGAACGAAGGCCGCCTCGCCGCCTTCTACTTCGCCGTGTGGAGCGCGGACAAAGCTCACCAGGCCTACTACACCCAGACAGAAGCCCGAGCCGATCGCTTCTATGCCTGGTACCGCGATTCGGATGAATTCAAGTTGGGACTGAGCCGGTACGTTCCGGGCTGGCGTACGGAGTTGTTGGAGAAGCTGCCGCTGGATGCCGAGGGTAAGCTGCGATTCCCCGGAGGAAAGCGCGCCTGGACCAATTCAACCGCGCCGGACGACGAAGTCCTCCTCACTCTGAAATCGCTGGAGGCGCTGGTTCCGTTGGCGCAGGTGGAGCAACGCCGCGGATCGCCGCTCGACGAAGCTTCCGTTACATTGCTGGCCCAGCACTATTCCGAGTGGCGCAGCTTGTTTCCGTATTTCGAAAAACTGCCGGGCTTGGGACGCGATGAGTTCGGCTCCTTACAGAGCTTCGCGGCCGCGGTGAATAAGCGGACGCCGGCCGATCAGAATATGGTTTTGGGCGAATGGTATTCGATGGTTGAACTGATCGCGCGAGGGTATAAAGCCGGCTCGCTCGACGCATCAGCCAGCGCCCATGCGTTCCGCAGCACGTGCGAAGGGTTGTCGCAAGATGACCATTCCGCCAAGGCGATGACGATGCTGCGCGAGCTCGCCGGCGGCGCCGACTTGAATGAAGCTGTCCCGGCAAAACTGCTGAGGCTGACTCCGGAGCAGCAAAGCGCGTTCCAGAAGGTTCTGGAATTGCAGAACGTGGCCCTTGTCGATCCGGTTACCAAGCTTAGTCTCGCAAGCCTGGACCCTTCCACGTCTTATAGTGTCTCCGTTTCCTCCGACGTTCTGGCGGTCGATACACAGATCAGCGCCGGCAACTACAAGTTGACGATGGACGGCGGCAAAGCCGTTTTCAGCAGCGCCAAGCAATCCATTCAAGTTGCGGCCTCCGGCGTGGAGAAAGGCTCCGTCAGGTTTGGGGCGAACATGCTGGAGGTTTCGGGCAGCAAGCTGCAAGCCATCGACCTCGGCGGGACGGACCTCAAGATCCTCTTCACCCCGCCGGCTCCCGCGTCCACTTCCGCCGGGCAGAATCAACGCCGGTCGGTGGCGATGCTGAGCGGATTTGTGTACGCCGCCTCCGTGGATCCCGATTCGCTGCTGATCAGCGAAGACACGCAGTTCCTCAGCCGGCACCAGTTTGCTCCGCCTGTTCCCGACGACAAGCGCGCCTTTGCGTTTGCCCCCGCGGCGCTGGTTGGCTCCAACACGCCTCCGGGATCGTTCCTGACCGGAGGGTTCGTAAACTTTCAGGAGGTCGCGCAGAGCTTAGCCTCCGGCGGAAGAAGCGTGCCTCCCATTACTCTGAGTGGTTCGCCCAGGCAGAGCCAGTCGGCGGCTATTCTCTCCGGCCCGCTGCTGGCCAAGGCGGAAACTATTCCCACGGAGGTAGGTTCCACCGGAGACGTCGTCTTCCACACCAGTGGGCGATTGGTGGAGGCCTACGCCACAGTGACTGACTCGCGCGGCCACTATGTCGACAATCTCACCGCGGACCAGTTCACGCTGCTCGACGGGCAGCAGCCTCAGCCGCTGGTGGCGTTCGAGTCGCACTCAAACCCGGTCTCCGTGGCGTTGCTGCTGGATACCACAGGCAGCATGAGCGCGGCTCTGCCGGCAGTGAAGAACGCGGCGCTGAAGCTGATTGGCGATCTTCGGCCCATCGATTCCGTAGCCGTGTACAGCTTCAACAAGACGGTCACTGAGCTGCAGCCGTTCACCTCCGACCTGGACCAGGCCAAGCGCGCGGTGCTGAGCACCCAGGCTTCGGGCGAGACCGCTTTGTATGACGCGCTGGCGCGCGTCAGCCGGGATCTATCGGGACGCAGCGGCAAGAAGGTGATCATCGTATTCACCGACGGCGACGACAATTCCAGCACTCTGACCATGGACACCGCAATTTTGAGGGTGAAGGTCGCGGGCATCCCTGTGTACACGATTGCCCAGGGAGCGGCGTTGAGCGGCGCGCAGCCGCCGTATGTGAAGCAACTGGCGGATCTCGCCAAGGTTACGGGCGGGGAATCCTTCGCGGTCCACGAGGCCAGCGAAATCGGCGCCGTGTTTGAGAAGGTTTCCGAAGATCTGTCTCACGGCTACCTGCTGGTGTTCCAGCCCCCTTCTGCCGAGGATCACAACGTGCATTCGATCACCGTGCAGGTCCGCGTGAAGGGCGACAAGGTGCGCGCGCGCGAAAGCTATTATCCGGAGTAGCTCAGAAATGGCCAGGCGAGCGGAGGGTGCGCTCGACGAGCAGCGACGGTTACGGAGCGGTACTGTACCTAAGAGGATCGAACCAATCCCAGCGGTTAGCGCGCTCCTTCGTCGGTCGTTAACAAGTCCGGTCATGGCCTCGGAAAGGGCTGCTCGCCGCGGAATACGAGATGGCGTTTGTGAAACAGTGTGCTTAGCCTCGGCACTTAGGGCGAGTGCCGACCGAGAGTGAATGCCTGCCCAGAGCGTCTAATTCCCGGAGGGCTTCTCTGCGCTATCGATGATCAGGAATTGGCCGGGACCCTTCGCCGGATCGAGCCTCAGGCCCAGCTTCTGTACCGCAATCCGCACCGCGTCAAAAACCGCAGAGGGATCGACTGGCGCTCCTGGAGCCGCGGAGTCCCGGTCAGGATATCCAAGGTCGGTGGCCGATAGATCCAGATGAATATTGAATACTCCCGCGATGCCCGTTTTGTCGATGACCGGACGGTCCAGTCTGGCTGCAAACTCTGTCGCAAAGTCCGCGATCGTCGTGCGATACAAGCTATACCCCGTCGCCGTGGCCTCCGACATTCCGCAGAACGGCGGATCGGGTTGTCCCGGCTTCGGCGGGGGCGCGAGGTTTAGATTGTCAAAGTCCAGCGGAACGCAGCTTCCTTCTTGATAGGGCCTCAGTTTGGGGCCGCCCTTGGCCACGGTCAACGCATACACCGGGATCTCTCTGATCTGGCGATGAAGCCTCAGCTTGAACCGGTCTTCGAGAAGCGCTTGCAACATGGGCCCATTCATCGTCCCGCGGCTTTGTGGATTTTCCGGTTTCGCCTCGATCCGGTAACGATCGGAGTCGATCCACGACGGGCCTCCCTCAATGGCGACCTGCGGGGCCCAGACATGCTCGTGGCCATCCGCGAAGTTAATATACGCCCGGTCTATGAGGGCTTTCAACGACTGGCAACGGAGATCCAGCCTTCCCGGCGACGGGCCCCCATTTCCGTTCGCGATCCTGGCATCGGAGGCCCCATCCTCGCACGGCCTGATCGAGGCAACTTCAAATTTCGGCTTGGGAGATTGAGCCAGAATGGCCGGAGCGAAAATGGCAATGGCCAAGGCGAGCAGATACCTCATGCCAAAGATGACGCTGGCAACGCTCAAAGCGTGGGAGTCGTGCATCGGGCGCGTTTGATATACTTCCAGAGGCCCGTGAACGGCCAAAATCGGGAGGCTACCATGCTAAAACGCAACTTGAAAATTTTGGTATTCCTGGGGATCGCGTGTGGGGCCTTTGCGCAGCAGCCTGCCCCGCCGGCGGGCGCTGGCGGAGGCCGAGGCGGCGGACGCGGAGCAGGGCGGGGAGCAGGGCGCGGCGCGGCGGCTCGTCCAGTCCTCGTGCTTAAAGAAGAGTGGAAGCAGACCGCAGCCGGCGGGGAACACGCACTCTTCCCGGAAGACGTTGCCAATCCCAACCTGGATTTGAAAATATACGGCGTCAAACCCGAGGAAGTTCTGGTAACCGGGACATCCGGCGATGAAGGCAACCCTGTGCACGCGTGGACCGGAACCTGCTCCAACGCCTGCGCCGTCACCCTCAAGGACAAGGCCAACTTCCTCGACCTCACCGGGCTCGCGAAAATCCGCTGGGTCTACAAAGTCTCCGGGTTCCATCAGGTGCGGCCGGTGGTGAAGCTTTCCGACGGAACGCTGCTGGTTGGCGATCACGCCGACGACAGCCGCACGGATTGGCGGCTCAGTGAATTCAATATTTCAGAAGTGAAGTGGATCCGGCTCGACCCCGATAAGGTGCAGACCAAGGGCGATGTCGTCGCTGCTCCGGACCTGAGCAAGGTGGACGAGATCGGCTTCGTGGATCTAATTCCCGGCAGCGGCCATGGAGCGGGCGGATGGGTGGACGTCGGCCAGATTGAAGTCTACGGAAAGGCCGTGCCACGCTCGTAGAGTCCTTGCCCTCAACGGTCGTCGGCCAGGGCCTGGACGACGGCTACTTATCGGAAGATCGAATCCGCGCGATCGTTGCGAGCGGGCTCGCGCAGCTTGCTGTCGATGGGCTCCGAGTATTGGTCCTGATTCCCGACGGTACCCGCACCATGCCGATGCCGCTGCTGTTCGGCATCCTGGAGCGCGAGCTTGGGGCTCGCGTCCACGCTCTCGATTTTCTTGTGGCTCTGGGCACGCATTCGCCCATGAGCGATGCTCAGCTTTCGCGGCTGGTCGGGCGTGGAGTGGTCAACGGACTTTGTGGGAAGCGGCACGTCTTCAATCACCGTTGGGACGACCCGGCTACATTTGCGAAGCTCGGGGAGATTTCCGCGGATGAGATTGAATCGCTCACCGGAGGCCTGCTCCGCGAGGCGGTCCCGGTAAACCTCAATCGCCTGATCCTCGATTACGATCACATCCTGATCTGCGGTCCGGTGTTTCCCCACGAAGTCGTCGGCTTCTCCGGCGGAGCCAAATATTTCTTCCCGGGCATCGGCGGCGCGGAGCTAATCAATTTGACGCACTGGCTGGGCGCGCTGCTGACCAGCTATGAAATTATCGGCACGCTGGACACACGTGTGCGAGCGGTGATCCATCGTGCGGCGGAGTTTGTGTCCACTCCGCATTCGCTGATTGCTCCGGTGGTGACGCACGATGGCGTCGCGGGTATCTATTGCGGGCCGACGATCGAAACCTGGGCCGAGGCGGCCGCGCTCTCCTCACGCCGTCACATCGTGTGGTTGGAGCGCCCTGTCGATCGTGTTCTTTCGATTCTTCCGCACATGTACGACGATCTCTGGACCGGCGCGAAGGGCATGTATAAAACCGAACCGCTGATCAGGGACGGTGGCGAAGTGGTGGTCTACGCTCCGCACATCCGCGAAGTCAGCTACGTGCACGGACGCTTGATCGACGAGATCGGATATCATTGCCGCGATTATTTCTTGAAGCAATGGGATCGCTTCAAAGATTATCCCGGAGGTATTCTGGCGCACTCCACGCACCTGAAGGGCAAAGGTGAGTACGATGCGCAAACCCGCATCGAAACTCCGCGCATTCAGGTGACCCTCGCGACCGGGATTCCGGAGGAGCGCTGCCGCCGGCTGAATTTGGGCTATCGCGATCCTGCCACGGTTCGTCCTGAGGAGATGGCGAAAGAAGGGTGGTTCGTCGTGCCGCACGCCGGCGAAATGCTCTACCGTGTAAGAAATAAAGTCAGTGAGTCATCGCATACATGATGTAATTGATTCCGTACCGGTACGCGAGCGTGGTCATGTCCGCCGGATACTCCGGCGCGTCCGCGTACTCCCAGGCGTCGCCGATGTCGGTGTTGTAGTTCACCGCGACCACCATCCGATTCTTGTCGTCGTTGATGGCGTCCCATTGCGGCGACGTGCCGGCGGGCTGGCCCCTGTAGAGATGCCGAGTGCCGGGGATGTACGTCAGATCTTTCTGCTCGATGTCGTAAAGCACGTGCATTACAGAATCGCTTAGATGAATCGAAGTGATGGGATGGCCCGGCAGGACGCGGTCCATGCTCTCCTGGAAGACCTCCCACTCGTCGGGATTGGGGCCCCAGAAGTCATCCACCATCAGGAATCCGCCCCGGTTCAGATATTCGCGCAACTTTAAAACTTCGGCCTCGCTTAGATCCCAATAACCAACCTGAGTGGCGTAGATCCACGGATAGTCGAACAGCCGCTCATCGGTAAGGTTCACGTGGCGAGGTTCTCCCACTTGAAGCCGGGTCAGGCGTTGCAGGCCGAAGGAAAAGTGGTTGTCGGCGTCGGGCCAGTCCTGCGCCCACCAGCCGCTGGCTACTCCGCTTCGCGAGACAGCTCGATTGAAGCCGCGGCCGCGCCCGGGCAAATCGACGTATTCGGTGCGAATGAAATGGAAGTCGCCTTCCTTGGGGAAGTCTGGGACGAAGCTCTGGCCGCGTCCAAAATCGCCGCCTCCAAAGCCGCCGCGCTGCGCCATCACGGCCGCCGCGCACACAACCACTCCCAGGCCCACCAGAAGAATTCGTGTACGGCGCTTCATTGCAGTCTCATTGTATCCTGACGTTCAAACGCGCCGATGGTTTGCTCCTCGCTCCGCATCTTGCGGGCATTTCATCGCGATATTTCTTCCAGAGCCAGCCGCCGGGTTCTGGGGCCAAATCCGCCGATGGTCACCGTCATCACCACCATTGCGATGGCGATGAACGATGCAACCGCCGGAGCCCCGCCTTTCGCCAGCAGAAAATTGATCATCAGGCTGGCGCAGGCCGCGCTCACCCGGCTCCAGCTATAAACGAATCCCACGGCGCGTGCGCGAATCCGGGTCGGGAACAGCTCGCCCTGATAATTGTGGAACGCGAAAGACATCCAATTGTTCGCCAGCGTGACAGCCACTCCGAAGGCAATTACCAGCGCGGGATTCGCCTGATTCGCGAATAGCAGCGTGAACACACCGATTCCGATGCCGGCCGATACAATCTGCCATTTCCGTTCCATGCGATCCGCCACCAGCATTCCCAGCAGCGGACCAACCGGATTCGCGATGGCGATGATGAACGCGTATTTCTGGCTGGTTGTGACCAGGATTCCTTTGGCGATCAGCAGCACGGGCACCCAGGAGCCGAAGCCGTAAAACGCGATGGTCTGCATCAGATTGAAGATGGAGAGCACCAGCGTGCGCTTGGCGTACGGAGGCTGTAGAATTTCTCGAAACGCCCCTTGGCCCGCATTCACCTCGGCCGGGGGACCGGGCTCCGGCAGCGGCCCGCCGATATCGCGCGACACCCGAGCCTCCAGATCGGCCGTCACCCGCTCCGCTTCGGCCAAGTGCCCGTGCACCGCGAGCCAGCGCGGGCTTTCGGGAAGACTGCGCCGCAGCCACCACACCACAATCGCGCCGAGGGATCCGATCAGAGTCACCAGGCGCCATCCGTCCAGGCCGTAGACTTGCCTCCGCACCAGCAGCCAGCCGAACAGAGCCACCACCGGAACGGCGCAGAATTCTACAAACTGATAAAAAGCGAACGCCTTGCCGCGGCCCTGCGGCGGAACGATTTCCGGCAGGAACGTATCGATGGTTACTTGTTCCAGGCCGACTCCAATGCCCGCCAGGAAGCGCCACAGGTCTACGCCTCCAGCGGTGTTCTGAAACGCCATGATGGCGGTGCAGACCGAATACCACAGCAGCGAGAATACGAAGATCGATCGCCGCCCCATGCGGTCCGCGACGTATCCGAATCCCACGCATCCCAGAAACATGCCCGCGAAATTGCAGGAGATGAAAAAGCCTACCGAGTTGGTGGAGAAGAACCCTGGAGCTGTGGTGGCGAAGAGGCCGGTCCCTACCAGGCCGGGTGTGATGTACGTGCTGAGGAAGATGTCGTAGAGCTCAAACGCACCGCCCAGCGAAATCAGCAGCACCAGCTTCCAGAGGGTTCGCGAGAAGGGCAGCCGGTCCAGCCGCGCTGCGATCCGGCCCTCGCTCCCCTCCCGGGTGTTGAGCATCGGTTCAGTGTACGTTATCGCGAATCGCTTGTGCGACTCGCTCGCCCATCTCCTGAGTGCCCACGCGCCGCGTGCCGGCCTCGAAAATATCCGGCGTGCGATAGCCCTCCCGCAGCACTACTCGAACGGCCCGCTCGATTCTCGACGCCTGCTCATCCAGTTCGAAGGAGTGCCGCAGCATCATGGCGACCGATAGAATCGATGCCAGGGGATTCGCCATGTCCTTGCCGGCGATGTCCGGCGCGGAGCCATGCACCGGTTCATACAAGCCCTTCTTCCCGTGCCCTACCGACGACGAAGGCAACATCCCGATCGATCCCGTCAGCATCGCCGCTTCATCCGAAAGGATGTCGCCGAATATATTTCCCATCACCATGACGTCGAACTGCCGGGGATTGCGCACCAGCACCATCGCCGCAGCGTCCACCAGCACATGCGTGAGCTCGACGTCGGGATAATCCCGGCCCACGCGAATCATCACCTCGCGCCACAGCGCACTGGTTTCGAGCACATTCGATTTATCCACGGAGCAGACCTTCTTCCGCCGCTTGCGCGCCGCTTGAAATGCCGCGTGGCCGATCCGTTCGACTTCGGACTCGGTGTAGCACATGGTATTGAAACCGCGTTTTTCGCCCGAGCTGGTGGTCTCAAACCCGCGCGGCTCGCCATAATAAATGTCGCCGTTCAGCTCGCGCAGGATGATCAGGTCCAGTCCTTCGACGATCCCGGGCTTCAAAGACGATGCGCCGATGAGCTCGGGAAACAGGAACACCGGGCGGAAATTCGCGAACAGATTCAGATCGCGCCGCAGGCGCAGCAGAGCGAAGCCGGCTTGCTGTTGAGGAGGTCTGCCTTCGTCTTCCTTAACGCCCGCCGCGCCATGCAGAATCGCATCGCAATTGCGGCAGAGGTCCAGCGTCGCCGGGGGCAACGGGCTGCCTGTTGCCTCATACGCCGCGCCGCCGATCAGCCCTTCGGTGAGCTCGAACGATGCCGAACCTTGTAGCGCCGCCTTCAGCGCCGCGACCCCCTGCGCCGTCACTTCCCTGCCGATCCCGTCGCCGGGAAGAACCGCGATTTTCATTCTGAAATGATATCAAACAGGTCCACTGCGGCTTGTTTTATGCACACGCCGTCCACAGGGAACCCATCGTAAGCCATTGTTTTGAAACCAAATATTGTCTGTGTGAAACGCAATTTTAATATTGACGCCCGCCGCGCGCGGGTGCATTATGTAGGTGGTTCCAAGAGGTTCGAGGAACAGCGAGCCTGACGGGAAGTAGCGGATCTGGAACATCGATCCGTTTCGCGGCGAATCGTTAAACATTTTCGCGAGACGGGGAGCGAAGGAAGATCGGGCGACTCGTAAAGGCAAGCATTCCCGAATGGAGTCGGATTGAGCGCTTTGATCCCGAAGGATAGAAATGTCCTGGAGGGGAGCGGCGGTTCGAAGACAGGCGGGGAGTCCGGAAATTAACCCTGGCAACGGGTTTCAGGCGTTGATCGTATCCCGCGAGGCAAGAAAAGGCTGGACGGGAACGGGAGACTGAGACCGAACGGGTTAGGGCGGATTTCTGGATTGCTTCGAAGATGTAGGCCGGGAGCGTCGACCCGGTTGCGGGAACTGGTCGCAAGACCGGCCCTCGCCGCCGGAGAGTGAAAGGCTGCATCGAGAAGCAGGCTTCTATCGGAAAGGGATGCGGGTGTGCACCTGAGCATTGATCCGCGGCGGGCAAAACCAGCCGCGAGGAGCAAAGGGCCTACGCCACGCCGTTTCTGAATGCCAGGTTCTGGCCGTGCATGCCGGCGGAGAACGAGTTGTTTTACCGGGTCACTTGGAACCATTTTTATTTCTTCGGCGCCAGTTGGCGAATGTCGCAAAATACGAAGCGGTTGAGCTTCACGCTGTCCAGCGGCAAGACGTAGAAATCCTTTGAGGCCCAAGCGCTGCGCCAGAAGAGATCGCTAGGATCAAACCCCTGAAACTGTCCTTCTAGAGATAGGGCGAGAGTCGCGGATTCGGCGTCATAAATATCAACGTAGTAAGTCCCTTGAATGCGAGTCTGACAGCCAAGCGGCAGCAGTTCCGGGCATAATTTCATTTCGCCGTCCCAGCTATTGACCACAAGAAATGTGCCGTCAGGAGACAAGCGCGCGGCATGCTCAGGCCTGATAGGCCATTGTGTCCCGCGCCTGACAAACTGCTTGCCCTCATAGACTATCGCTCGATTCCCCGGCTGCATCGAACGCCGATACATGGAGGACGGCTGCATCCCTGCCCACTCATTTTCGGTCGCGTTTCGGACTTGGCCAGTCGCCAAGTCTACCCGATACTTCGAAGGGCTGTAGGCTTTCGGTCCGGGATCGGGGTCGTTTGGGAGAACAAATACTCCGACCAGCACGCCCCCGTCGACGGCTCGAATGTCGAGGTCCGACATGGAGTTTACTTGAAGCAGGTGCGCCCAACCCAGCGGGCCAGGCAGATCGGGACGGGGCTGCCATTCAGGAACGGTGATTTCTTTGCACGCGCCCTTGCTGCCTTCCATCGATACGGTTACGCTCGGCGCGCCCATTCCGCACGCACACAAAAGCACCGACAGTATCGACGAAATACAAAGCGTCAGTGAAGATCGATGCATTTATCAGTGAAACGGCTGCGCGAAGGGCGGGACTACACAGTTGATCGTCTGATAGCTGACGGGCCGATAGGGGAAACCGCACCCTGCGGTCACGGCTCGAGAAAGGCTGCTCGCCGAACCGTGACCGGGGGCGGCTGTGGGGTGGGCGATCTTGTCGCCCGCCTACCTCTAGCGCGCTGCCAGATGGCAGGCGACAAGATCGCCCGCCCCACAGGCTTCTTCAGCAAACGGTTGCGAAACGGTGCGCTAAGGCTGCGTCTCTGACGCATCCCCGGCAATCGGCTGAGCTGCTTCCGCTCCGTTCGCTTGCGTCTGCGCCGCTGGCTCTACGCGAGTCTTATGACGCCAACTGAAACGTTCCTTGCAGCGCCGGAAACTGGCGAAGTTGCAGCGGCACGCGGCGCACCGGTAAGGCGTCGCACCCAGGCGCAGAAGCATCTTTATCTTGCTCGGCGGATGATAATATTGCTCGCTCCAAGTGGTGAGTTCCTGGCGGTAACAGCGGGGGCAGCGCGCGTACTTCCACGCCCCTTCCGCCCATACGCTGGTCTCCCAGCGAGTGCGGCAGCGGCGGCAGCGCAGCGGATAGATTCCTACGAGGCTGCGGAGTACCTCCGCTACGGTCTGCCGATGCGATACTCGCGCCTCGCGGCTACCGCATTTCGGGCAAGAAAGTTGCATTCCCTCGGCCTTCTAACGACGCCTCTTCTGATTATATGACGGCTCCGCCTGGCAATTATACGACGGCTCCGCCTGAGGCGGCGGGAACGGTACGCCGGCGCGGCGCCACATAGCTTTCGATGCACGCAGTAAAGGCTTGCTGTAAGCGATCGCGGGCCGTCTGCGCCGAGCGGATGTTCATTCCTTCAATCGACAGCACCGGCAGAAGCTCGCGTGTGGTGGAGGCGAGAAAAACCTCGTCCGCGGATTCCAGATCCTCCGGCATCAGCACCCGCTCCTCTACCGTGATTCCGGACACCCGAACCTCTTCGAGCAGCACCGCGCGCGTAACCCCCGGCAGACAGCCCGAGCTCAGCGGCGGAGTCAACACCTTCCGCTCCTGCTTATACGCGGCGAAGAGATTGGCGGAGGTGCATTCTGAAACCTCGCCGCGCTCGTTCAGCAGCACCACTTCGTCGAGGCCCTGCTCGCGAGCACGTTCATAGCGCGTCAGATTCTCAGACCACGACAGAATCTTCGCGCCTGCAAACTCGCTGGCGGCGTGGCGCCCGTTCGGGACCACTCCCAGCTTCATGCCCTTGCCCCACGGCGGAACGTGGGTGCTGAAGGCGATCACATCGAAATCGTTGGTAACCGCAGGCCCCTCGAACATGCCCCCGCGATTGCGCACCACCATCACCCTCAGTACGGAGTTCCAGGCTTCGTTGGCTTCGATCAGGCGGTGCAGATCCGCGAGCACAGCCTCACCGTCCGGCGGCATGGGGACGCGCATGCGCTTGGCGTCATGCTGCATGCGAGGCCAATGCCGCTCCCAGGAGAAGGGCACGCCGTCGTAGACGCGGATCGTGGTGAACACGCCCCACCCGTTTACCAGGCCGGTCTGGCCGGGCGAAAGGAAGCGTTCGGAGGTATCGCGAATCTCACCGTTGTAGAGCAGGAACCGATGCATTCTTTTATTCTAAGTCCGCATGCGGGCCATGAAGTACAGCCCCACTAGCGAGAAAATCAAATCCGGAGACCACGCCGCCATGGCCGGAGATAACTGGCTCAGGTCCCCGACTTGCTCGAACAAATGATCCAGCCCGTAATAGACGACGTAGATCCCGATGCTGATGCCGACACCCGCCATCGCGCCGCGATTGCCGCCACGGAACGCGAACGGCACCGACACCACCGCCAGGATCAGGGCAAAAAGCGGCGTCGAGAATTTTTTCTGCAGCTCCACTTCAAGCGGAGTGGTGGGAAAGCCGCTTTGCTTCAAATCTGCAATTTCCGCCTGTAATTCGTAAAAATTCATTTGCAGCGGCTGCGTCTTTTCCTTCATGAAGTAGTCCGGCTTCTCTTCCAGTTCGTTGAAGGTGCGCGTGCTCCCGGCGAAGGGGTCGAAAGCTCCCACGCGATCACCTTTAAAATCGCGGCTCCAGCCATTCTCGAACACCCACTTATTCAGGTTCGGTTCCCAGCGGGCTTTTTCAGCGAAGATATGCCGGGTGAGCCGGAAGTGCACCGGATCGATCTCATACACGTTCACTCCCAGCATCGTATTTTCGGCCGGCAGAAAGTATTTGTAGTAATAAACGCGGTCATGCAGTCCGTAGACCCATTTGTGATCCGGACGCTGGTAGGTTTGCGGAGCCTTGTTCTTGATTTCATTGTAGAGCTGGTCCTGACGCCGGTCCGCTGCCGGCAGCCAGTTTTGATCGAAGGCGAAAAGGCTCCCGCTCAGCAATAGCCCTCCCACGAGAACCGGCGCGGCCAAGCGGTATACGCTGATGCCGCAGGCCTTGAACGCCGTCACCTCGTTATTCTTGGCCATCACTCCGAACACCACCAGCACGGCTGCCAGAACGGCTACGGGTGCAAATTCGTAGATCAGCCGGGGCGTCAGGAAGAAGTGATAGCTGAGCATATGACTCATCGGGATGTTGTTCTTGATCATGTCGCTGAGCAGCGTGAAGAACTGGAAGAACTGGTACATCAACACGAAGCTCATTAACAACAGCCCGAAATAGAACAGGAATCCCGTCAGGATATACGTGTCGATAATCTGCACCAGCACCGGGATGCGCAGCGTCCAGGAGCGTTGTTTCAACCTGCCGGTTCCTCGCGGTTGCCGCTGTCCGGTCCTCCGGAACAGCGCCATCAACCGTCCCAGATAATCGCGGTCGCCCGGGAATTCCAGGCGCGCCATCATCGCCAGGCCCAACAGCATGAAGAACACATTCGGGATCCACACAGCGATCTCGGCCGGGAGCGTGCCTTGCCGGGCCATCTTGCTCAGGCTCAGCATGCCGATGTAATACACGAAGAAGATGGCGAACGTCAGGACCACCGCGGAGGATTTCCCGCCCCGCTTCGAGGTGATTCCCAGCGGAATGCCGGTCAGCGTCAGCAGCAGGCACGCCAAAGGAAACGCCAGACGCTGCTGCAGTTCCACGCGAGCTTCCAGCACCTTGGCTGGATCCTCGCCGTGGCTGCGGTACGCCAGACGATACAGCGGGAAGGTCGGCAATTCGCTGGTGGTTCGCGACGGGCTCTTTTCAGCCGGCCTCTGTGCCTGCAAAGCCTGCAGTGTCGAAACATCCGACGATGTGTTGTAATCGTTGTCCTTGCCCAGCTCATAGGTGTCCGCGCCAACCAGCGAAATTTGGATACGGTTGTTGGGCACGTCGGCCAGCGCCAAAGCCGTTGGAGCCAGCGTCACCAGAGGGCTATCGCCCCGATCGCCCTCGCCGGGTTTCCGGTTCTCCGGCGGCGTGATATCCGCCATGAACACGCGCGTCCAGCGGCTGACTTGTCCCCCACCCGGATTGCTCACGCTGCCCACATACAAGACGTGATCGGGGAACTGTTCGGCAAACAGACGCTCCTGCACGTCCGCGGTAAGCTCGCTCGCGGCCAGTTGATTGGCGATGCGAAACCGCTCCCCGATGGACCATGGCGTCAGCCACAAAGATGCAGCCGCAGTCACCAGCATTGCCAGGAACCCTACCACCAGAATCGGCGGAGCGGCGGTGCGTCCGGGAACCCCCGCCGCGCGCATGGCCGTGATCTCGCCGTCAGCCGACATGCGGCTCAGCGTCAACAGAGTTCCCACCAGAACCCCTAGAGGGATGGCGAAAGGCAGGGCTTGCGGCAGCACCAGCGCGAACAAATACGCGACCGTCCGGGGAGGTCCTGTGCTGCGGACCAGATATTCGAAGAGGCTTTTGGCCAATGGCAGGAATAGGACTGAGGTGAACAGCACCACTCCCAGGGAGGCGTTCGAAAAATTCTCCCGGAAGATGGTACGGCTCAACAAGCGCATGAGTGAGTTCTACGATTCGCGCGTTCTATTTCGACGGGCTCCGCTACTGGCCCGGGGGCGGGACGATGGCGCGTTTCTGCAACGGCTCCTGCGGAGTCTCGAGCTCCATCTCCTCGAACAACAGCCCCGGCGAAACCACCGAAGTGGCGGCCACATACCCGCCCTCGCCCAAAAACGCTAGCGGAGCGCTGTTATTGACGAATTCGAACAACGCCGTCTCCTGCGACGCCGCCAGAATGTCGCGCAGGCTGCGCGTGGAGACGCCGCGGAATCGCAAGCCGCGCACCAATTCCTCGTGACCGTCCGGAAAGACTTTGTAGATCAGGACGGGCGGGCTGAGCGGCCTAGGCGAGCCGCCGGACTGCGCGCTGGCCTGCGCCAGAACCTGCAGATCGGTCGCGGTCCCGACATAGGGATAGTTCAGCTTCCGCACCAGCAATCCATACGGCTTGCTCTGCTGCTGCGTCATCTCGATCAGCCTCTTCTTCAGGTCCGCAAGAGGCGTGGATTGGCTGGTCTTCACCAACATATTGCCGATGGCGGCCCGGCTAGCTCCGTAGCTGCCCAGCAGACGGGCATGCCCGTTTGAAGTGGCGAATCCTTTGATCGGCTGCCGCGTCATCAGGAAGTTCTTGAGGACGCCTTTCTCGATCACCGCCACCGGCTTGGGCGGCACGCCTTCGATGTCGAACTGGTAATAGCCCACCAGCGGCTTGCCGTTCCAAACCGTCTGCGACGGATCGTCGGTCACGTCCATCCAGTCCGGCAGCACGCGCGAACCGACCTTGGTTTCGAACTCACTCGGCAAAAAGTTCACCCGGCCGCCCGGGTCGAACAGAGGTTTGCGCGGAACGTAGAGATTGTCGCCCACCATCTGCGCCAGAAGCTGCGCCGCGGCCTCCGGCTCAAACAGCACCGGCCCGGTGTAGGCTTCGCCCATGGGAGCTTTCGACAGGTCGCGGACATGCTCGGCCACGTCCGAAATCTGCTTGCGCAGATCCGCGTCGCCCGGCAGCTTATCCACATCCAGGGCCTGAATCGAGGCGGCGTCGCGAATCACCATCCCGTCCGCGGCCTGACCCTCCGCCCGCGCGATTACCCAGTTCACCTTGTCCGAGTAGCGGATGGCGGTGCCTTCGGAGTTCAACAAATCGGTAATTCCGTCGATCACCTGAAGCTCCACGATGGAGCTCAGCACCTCCGGATAGCTTCCGAAAACCGACGACAGTTTGGCGATGCGCTGCGTCAAAGCCGCGTCGTCGATTTTCTTGTGGGCCACCTTGGGCAAGCTCACGACCGCATCGGCTTTTGAAAAATCCGGGAGCGCCTCAGTGGTGGCGGCCGTGTTCTTCAGCGACGCCCGCTTCCGCCCGATGGATTCCTCGGCGGCCTTAAACGTCCGGTCTGTCAGCAGCCAATAGCCCTCGCGCAGCAAGCTGTAATTGTCGTCAATGGGCCAGTTTCCGTCGTATCGCGAACCGCTATAGCGTCCCGTATAAATGTGACCGGTATTGTCGAATACGTAGCTGCCGACGCGCACTTCCGCGCCGGGATTGCGAGCATGCCGGCGCGACACCGACACCGCCGACCCCAGCGTCGCCACCACGTGGAAGTCTTCCGAATCGGTCATGTCGTAGCTGAAGAAGTACGGAGCGTCTTCGCCTCCCGCCACGCGAAGCTGGCGCGAGCGCTGCATCTCATCCCGCATCGCCTTCAGCACCACATCGTCATCCACCGGAAGCGTCGCGAGAATCTGAGAACCATTTTGTCCCGCGTCCTGGGCGACGCCTGCCTGAGAAAGCAGCAGCAGTGCCGCAGCCGCGGCTCCGGCGGCGATGAACAACACACGCGCCGTCACGGCTTGCCTCCACTCATCCGAATATCCACTGAAGGCCGCGCCAGATACGGCGGACGGTCTTGAGATCGCTCCTTGCGCTGGATCTCGATTTCCTTAACCAACAATGCCGGCGCAATCGCGGCTACGGGCACGTAGCCCGATTCGGCTCCGCAGTAGCCGTTGAAAACATCCATCTTCTCCGACGTCGCCATGATCTTAGCGAAGCTCGCCAGCGGCGTTCCCACGATGTCCACGCCTCGAATTAATTCATCCGGCCGCCCGTCCGCGTACACCCGGTACACCGTCAGCGGGACCACCGTGAACGCTTGCAGTCCGGCCCGCGCCGTGGTGGTGTAGCCCGAGGTCACCTGGTCGAAGTACAGTCCGTAGGGCTTGCCTTGGCGCTTGATCTCGTCGATCAACATCTGATGCAGGGCAGCGTCGCTCACTTTATTCGTAGACTCGACAAATAAATTCGATTGCCGCGACACAATCTCATAACCGGGCGCGCGCCGGCCGTGCCCGTTCGATTGCGGAAAGCCGTTGATCGGCGACCGCGACATCAGGAACGTCTTCAAAATCCCCTTGTCTACCACCGTCAGCCGCTGCGCCTTCACGCCCTCGTCGTCATATTGATAGGAGCCGTTGAGGGGAATGCCCTGAAACTCCTGGATAGTGGGATCGAAGATCACCGACAGGAAATCCGGCAGCACCGGCATTCCCACGCTCTTGGTGAACGTCTGGCCTTCATTCTCGTCCTTCTGGCGATGCCCTTCCACGCGATGCCCGAAAATCTCGTGGAAAAACACACCCGCCGCGCGGCCGGAAAGAATCGCCGGGCCCACGAAAGGATCGGCCGGCTGAGCCTTCAGCAGATCCTGCAGCATTGCGCCGGATTTCTCCACTGCCGCCAGAATCTGCGGGTCCTTGGGAAGCTTGGCGGGATCGTCCGCCTCAAACGTTTCCATCGTCGACAGGTCCATGCCGTCGGAGGCCTTGCCGTTGGCCGTGATCATCAGGCGCGAGAACAACCGGCCCTGCTCGATCTGCGTTCCTTCGGTAGTCACAAGCGTCTTTGAAACGCGCTGCGCTTCCACCGAGACGTTGGCGTTAATCGCGCCCGGATACTTGTTGAACTCGGCCGAAAGCTTGCGCAGCCGGGCTTCCCATTCCGCCAAATTGAACTTCAGCTTCGGCGCGGCGCTGAAATTGACCTGAACGGGAGCTGTCGAAAAATCGCCGGAGGTATCCTGCGGAGCGGCACGCAGTTTATCGTCGGACTTCAACTGAATCAATCGCTGCGAAGCACTGCGGTAGACCTTGTCCGTGGCCAGCCAGACCGTCTGCTTGATGGCCGCCGGATTGTCATCCAGCGCGATGGCGGATCCGGTGGTGAACCGCGGCGAGTTGCCGCCCACCCTGCGGTAATTGTCGAATGTGGGATCGCCGGTGCGCACTGTGACATCCAACTCGCGCACCTGTTCGTGATTTTGCCCGTTGATCGAGCCGCCGCTTGCGTCGATTACGTCAGCCTCGGTCTCGGTCACCGCGTAGCCCATGAAATAAGGAGGCGGATCGCCCTTTTGCTTAAGGATGGTAAAGTTGCGGGTCAATTCATCCAGCAGGATCTTGGTCAGCGGGCTCTGCGCGAAGGCGCAGTTCGACGCCGGGACGAGGGCCAGAACGAGAGCAATGAAGGTACGCACGATGCCTCCAGCATATCAGGAAGGTGGAAGGCGGCGATTCCCGTCCTCACTGGATTTTCTCCAACTGGATTTCCCTTCGATTCCTTGAGTTGGCGTTTTTCCGTGTTTCGATTTCGGCCGCGGCCCGTTATGTTGTAGGCAAGAGTTTGGATGTCTCATTGCATCCGGATCACGCGAGCGCGGGAGAGCAACCTAGGCAACCCCGATGCGACCGTTGCACAATGAGTCGTGCCGATGAGGTTCATCGGTCGTTTCCCGGTAGACGTGCCAACCGGGCAAGAGGCGCCTCTTTGAGCTTTCAACTGATCGCAACCGGCACAGCCCGGTAGAACCGGTAAGCGTTACGGCAGCCTGCCGGACTTGTACACCGGTTCCAGCGAATCCTGCTCGGCAACCGGGGCTGGCGCCGGGGCACCGGCTCGGCGGCCAGTCGTGCTGCGCGTGGCTGTTACCCGGGCGGCTTCCGGTGTCGGGTGCACCACCAGGAACGCGACTGCATCGCCCGATTTCAGCGACGCCGCGATCTTCCTCAAGTCGTCAACGGAACTCACCGGATGCCGGTTGATCGCCGTGATGATGTCGCCCTTCTCCATCTCGATATCCTCGGCGAAGGAGTTCTCCTGGACCCCGCTCACATAGACGCCGTGCTTGTCCGGCGTCATGCTGCGTTCGTCGTCGGTGAGTTCCCGGGGCGTAATCCCGAATTTTGCCGGCGCCTCAGGCTTCGCGGCCGGATCGCTTCCGCCGAAGCTGTCGCCCACGATTTCGGAATTATCCGCGAACAGGAGCTTCCGGTCCTGCGTGACCACTTTGAACTCCATGCTTTTTCCGTCGCGATCGACGGCCAGCGTCAGAGTGCTGCCTACCGTGGCGTCGGCCACGTGCGACAACAGATCGTCGCCATCCTTGACCGGCTGCCCGTTGATGGCAGTGATGATGTCATTGGCCTTCAGGCCGGCCTTCGCCGAAGGCCCATCCTTGGGGCTGATCTCATGGATGATGACGCCGTGGTTCACGCCCAACGCTTCCAGCGTCTCCGGCTTGGTGGTGGTGAACTTGATCCCGATGGATCCGCGCGAAACGGAGCCGTCGCGAATAATGTCGTTATACACCCGCACCACCATGTTGCTGGGCAGCGCGAAGCCAACACCTTGCGATCCGCCTCCACTGGTGGCGATCATCGTGTTTACTCCGATCACCTCGCCGCGGATGTTTACCAGCGGTCCGCCGCTATTTCCCGGATTGATCGCCGCATCGGTTTGGATGAAGCGCTGGAAGGAACTGCGATTGATATCGCGTCCCAGCGCGCTCACGATTCCCGCTGTCACCGATTCTTCCAGCGTGAACGGCGAGCCGATTGCCACGGCCCAATCGCCGACCTGCACGCTGTCGGAATTGCCGATGCTCACCGCCTCAAGAGGCTTGTGCGCGTCGATCTTGAGCACAGCCAAGTCGGTCTCGGTGTCGGTTCCGATCACTCTGGCCCGGTACTCGGTCGAATCGCCTTGCAGCTTCACCATGATCTTGTCGCCGCGTTCCACCACGTGGTTGTTGGTGACGATGTAGCCGTTTTTGTCGACAACAAACCCAGTCCCGGATTGCTCATGCTTCTGATCTTCCGGGTTCACCAGTTGCGGAGCGTTGGGGCCGAAGAAGCCGCGGAGCTGATCGAGCGGATCGTCGCCGCCGCCGTCGTCGCCTTGGCTGGAGCGCGTCCGCGGGCGCCCGGCTTCCACCTTCGCCGGCACTTCCACGACGATATTCACCACGCTGGGCTGAAGCTTCTTGGCGAGCTTCGTGAAGTCGCTGCCGATCTCCACCATCTTGGGGATGGTCAGCGGAGTGGCGTCGGGAGCCACCTGGCCTTTGGCGGCATGGACCTGGACATTGACTAAAGTTCCAATCAGAATCCCTACCGAGAGGGTGAAAACCATCAAGGTAATGGACATCAGCTTCTGCTGGCGCATCTTGTCAAACAAATTCATAGTTCGTTCCTCTTTGGCGTACGAGACGGCTCCTGAACCATTATACGGACATCTTTATGGCGGCAGCGAGGCGGCGGAACCCCATCCACGGGCGCTTGCCGGTTTAGACGCACTGTCCTTACAAAAGTTACCCGCGCATACGTCGTCCTCATACATCTCCGCCCAGCAATAGACAGAGCGCCAGCAGGATCCGCCGCAGTCCCAGTTCGCGCCCTTCCGGTTGAAACCACTCGGCGGGAGTGTGCGCACCGCCGCCTAGCCCACCGGCTCCAATCGACACTGCCGGAAGTCCCAGGGAGAGAGGGATATTGGCATCCGTCGACGAACAGTCCAGCGAGTTGCGGATGCCCAGGTGCGCGTCCACAGCCAGCAGATATTCGAGAATCGGCGAACCCGCCCGCAAAGTCCCACCCGGACGCGAGCCGATCTCCTTTACCCGCGCAGCCAGACGCCCGCCCGGCCCAACCAGCGAAGCTCGCGCGTTTTCCTCTTCGAGAGTTTTCTCCACAGCGGCCGTCAATAGAGCCGCCATCTCGTCGATCCGGCGCGGACTCTCCGACCTCAGATCCACTTTCCCGTGGGCTTCGCTCGGAATCGCATTGATGCTGGTGCCGCCCTCGATCACTCCGAAGTTGAAGGAACTGCGCGGGCCGCCATCGGGAGTTTCGTCGATGAAGCGAGTAATCGCGCGGCTCAGCGCATGCACCGGATTGCCGGCGCCATGATCGCTCCAGCTATGCCCTCCCGGCCCGGTAAACATCACGTCAAAACGCCGGCTGGCCAGCGCCTGGCAAGTGATGTGATCCGTGTTCGGACCGTCCAGCACCAGAAACGCGCGGAATCGCCCCGCTCCCGCATTGAGGTTCCGGCATAAATAGCGGATGCCGCACAAGTTGCCTTCGCCCTCTTCTCCCACATTCGCGACCAGCACGGGAGTGAGCGGCGGATCTTCGACCGGCGCGCCGGCGGTCCAGGCCGCTGCCAGAGCCAGCAGCGCGGTCAAGCCTGCTCCGTTATCGGCGACTCCAGGCCCCAATAATCGCCCATCCCCAGCGACCTTAATATCTTCCGGCACCCTCGGGGCCAGCACCGTATCCAGATGCGCCGTCACCGCCACCGCAGGCGCGTTTTCACGCTTCCCCGGCAGCCACGCGATCACGTTGCCCGCCCGGTCCAGTTTCGATTCCCAGCCCAGGGAGCGGAATCGCTCCGCCATGTATTCCGCGCGCTTCTGTTCGAAGAAGGTCGGCGCGGGAACCCGGCACAGTTTAAGATGCTGTTCGTTGATCCACGCGCGCTCCTTGCGAAACCATTCAAGACAAGCGCGCACCTTCGCGGAGCGGGCCAGGTCGGAAACGGACTCTGCCAGCGCAGGCATGGAAATCCTAGTCTAACGCGCCTCTGCCCGGCCCGCGAGTCTATTGGCTTTAACACCTTCAGGCCGTGGACGGATTATCATGGCCTGTGACCTCACGTCTTCGCAAGCTCGCCATTTTCGTTCACCGCTGGTTGGGCGTCCTCTTCTGTACTCTCTTCGCGATGTGGTTTTTCTCAGGCATGGTTCTGGCGTATTGGGATTTCCCGCAGATCACGGATAGCGACGTCGTCGCGCATTCCCAGGTCATCGATCCGTCGCGGATTCAGGTCGCCCCGGATGAAGCTTACGCAAGGCTGCAGCACGAAGATCCTCCGCATTCCGCGCTGCTGATAATGTTCGACGGCCGTCCGGCGTACCGCTTCGATCAT
Source organism: Bryobacteraceae bacterium (assembly GCA_036489835.1). Taxonomy (GTDB): domain Bacteria; phylum Acidobacteriota; class Terriglobia; order Bryobacterales; family Bryobacteraceae; genus Palsa-187. The sequence goes on from DASXEY010000123.1 coordinate 56,201, forward strand.
GTGCTGGTGTATGCCGACGACGGCCAGCCGCAAGTGGGATTTCCGCCGGAGTTGACGCGGAGCGTCGCGGCGGAGTGGCTTCAGCAGCCTTCCGCCACCGCAACGCTGACGGTGCTCGATGGTCCCGATCAGTTCACTCTCGGCGGCGAATTCGGCGACCTGCGGCCGCTCGACAAATATTCCTGGTCCGATGGCGCGGACGTCTACGTGTCCGAGGTCACCGGTGAGGTGGTGCAAGCCACTACAACTGCTTCCCGCCTGGGCGCCTACTTCGGTGCGATTCCGCATTGGCTCTATTTCGCTCCGCTGCGTGAGAACGGGCCTCGATGGAGCAAGGTCGTGATCTGGACGTCAGGTATCGGCGCGATCACGGCCCTGCTCGGATTAATCGCGGGACTGTGGGTTACTTGGCCTACAAAGCGCATCCCCTACACGGGTCAAAAGCGCTGGCACGTTTTTCTGGGCCTGATTTTCGGCGTGTTCGCGTGCACCTGGGCGTTCAGCGGAATGCTCTCGATGGACCCGTTTCCATTCAGCGCCGGCCCCGAGGAGATGGGCGGCCGCATCGATCACGCGCTGCACAAGGGTGGCATGAAAACCTTGGAGCAAGCCATGGCCGACGCCGGGCCGAACGCCAAAGAAGTGGATTTCATGGAGTTCCCCACCGATCCAGCCGCGATTTTCAGCGCCGTCCGCGACGCGGTGGAGCCAAATTCCGTCGTCGAGTTCCGCATCGTTACCGAATATGAGGCGTATTATCTCGACCGGCATCACAAGCATCCCCTTCCGGCGCTGTTTGTCCGCTTAAACGACGCCGGCGATTCGATGTTCTATATCGATCCCAAGACCGCCCGCATCATCGAGGCTTACGACTCCGCTTCGCGCTGGAACCGCTGGCTGTATCACGGCCTGCATTCGCTCGATCTGCCTTGGCTTTATGCGCATCGACCTGCGTGGGACATCGTGATTCTGGCGCTGCTCGCCGGAGGAGCCTGGCTCAGCGTGACGTCATTGATCATGGCCTGGCAGCTTCTGCAAAGGACGTTCACCCGCGGCGCGAGATAGCGTCCGCGCCAGGATACCGCTTCCTGCGGTCGCGGCTCAGCCGGCGCGAAATGCGACGTTCCGAGATGCGACTGTGAGGAGTGGCAGTCCTCGCTCACCGCTTCACTTTTGAGGAACCGCCGGCACAACGGAGTCTGGGTCGGCGGACCTGGCGCGTTCCTTTCCTGCATGGGAGGGCCGCCCCGGCCCTGTGCCGGCTCCTAAGTAATTAACAGCGTCCGCACAACGGAGCCTGGGTCGCGGCCAGGAGGCTGGCTAGCCCGCAAAGAGCCGGTCGCGGCCCTCAATTCGCGAAAGTAACATTCCCGCTTGCCGCGACTCGGGCTGCGTTTTGCGGGCTGTTACTTAGAAGCGGGCGGGACAGAGCCGCGACCGCAGGGAGCGGTTATTCGTAGCGCAAAGTAATCGCGGGATCGACCTTCGACGCCCTGCGAGCCGGCGCCCAGCATGCCGTCAGCGCGACTAGAGCCAACAGCAAAGGCGCACAGATAAAGATTGCGGGATCGTTCGGTTTTACATAGGTTGTGATCCCGGCTACGTAATAGTGGCTGACCACCAGCGCACTTGGCAAACCGAGCACAATTCCGAGCGCCGTCGCCTTCAATCCTGTCCGCAGCACTTCGCGCTGCACCTCGCCGCTGGTTGCCCCCAGAGCCATGCGAATGCCGATTTCCCTGGTTCTGCGGCTCACCATGAACGCCATCACCGCGTACAATCCCAGCGCCGACAGAGCCAGCGCGATCGCTCCCATCGCGCCCGTGGTTTCCGCCGCGATGCGCAACGCCAGCAATCCGTAGCCTTCGAAAACGTCGCGCATGGTGCGGATGTCGAAGACCAGGAGATTCGGATCGAGCGCCTTCACTTCGGCTCGCGCCGGGCCGGCTATCGCCGCCGGATCGGCATTAGTGTGGATGAAAAGCGTCATGCGCGGCTGCGAATCCTGCGCGTTGGGAATGTACATGTATGACTTGGGCGGCTCTGAGGCGTCGGTGACCTTGGTGTCGCGCGCGACGCCCACGATCTCCGCCATCGGACCGGTTTCCGAATACATGCGGACGTGGCGGCCGACGGCTCTGCCGTTGGGATACAGACGCCTGCCCAAGGTTTCATTCACCACGATCACGCGCGGCGATTTCTCCGTGTCGCGATCGTCGATGGCACGGCCGCGCAGGATCGGCGTGGCCATCGTGTCGAAGAAGCCCGGCCCGACTTTGTTGAAAACAACATAGCCGAGATTCTCGCCGTCACGGTTAACCGCTGTGGAAGAATAGCTCGGGCCGAGTTGCACATGGCTTCCCAGCGCCACGTCCCGGACTCCGGGGAGAGCTCGCACGCGCTCCTGTAGCTGGCGATAGAAGACGTCGACCTGCGCTTTTGAATATCCCGATGTGGAGGGATCGAACGTCATCAGCAAAACGTTTTCGGTGCGGAAGCCGGGACTGGCTTGCGAGCTCAGTACGAAATTCTTTACAAGAAGGGCCGCAAGCGCCAGGGTCATCACGGATAGCGCGGCCTGCAGGGTGATCAGCCAGTTGCGCGGACGCTTTCCTGCGGAAGTCTCTTTGGCCGACGAAGCGAAATCCACTCGCGTTGCCCGAAACGCCGGCAGGACGCCGAACATCAGCACGGCCGCCACCATCGCGGCCAGGCTGTAGAGCAAGACGCGCGCGTCCATCCGCGCCTCAATCAGGATCGGCAAGTCGGACGGTATTCGAATGGATGCCAGAAAGTCGATTGCCCAGCGTCCAGCTAGCAGGCCCAAAGCGGTTCCCAGCACGGCCAGTAACACGCTTTCCGTCAGCAGTTGACGAATCAAGCGCCCCCGGCTGGCGCCGACCGACAACCGGATAGCGATTTCACGGGCGCGCGCGGTATTGCGGCCCAGCAGCAGATTCGCGACGTTGATGCAAGCGATCCTCAGCACCGCGAACGCCAGGAATAACAGGCCCAGGGACGCCATCTCATCCTGCGGCGCCTGCTGGAAACGGCTGCCGCGGTCCGTTAAGACGGCGAAGGTGCGGCGGCGATTGGTGTCGGGATATGCGCGTTCGAGAATCGAGCCAAGGGTGCCGAAGTCGGCTTGCGCCGCGGAGATTCCAACTCCCGGCTTCAGCCGGCCGATCAACGTCAGCGACCGATCCAGAGGATCGGTCAGCAAAGTGAAAGATGGATTGAGCCGGGGCACGGCGTGCAAGGGGAGATAGATTTCAGGCGAAAGCCGCAACGTTCCCCGAAAGCTCTCTGGCAGGACTCCGAGGATGGTCGCAAGCTGCGAATTGATGCGCACGCGCGAGCCCACGATGTGAGGATCAGAATGAAATTTCCCCTCCCAGGCCTGGCGGCTCAGAACCACCGGGATCTCTTGCATCGCGGGCGAATCGTCAGCAGCTTTGAAGGCGCGCCCCAAGCTTGCTTGAACGCCCATTACCGAAAAATAATCGCCGCTCACGAAATCGCCGTACGCAACGCGCGCCAAGTCGCCGGCTTGCGCTTGAACGGCGAGGAAGGTGTCCGTTTCGGCCGCCAGGCCCGCCAGTGTGCGGTTCTGTTCCCGAAGCTGAGTATACTCACGGTACGACGACGGGGCGAAGGGCGATTCCGGAGTAGTGGCGTTGATGCGGACCATTTCAGAGGAGCGCGGAACTCCCAGCGGGCGCAGAAGCAAGTAATCGACAAAGCTGAAAATCGCGCTGTTGGCGCCAATGCCTAAGGCCAGCGAGAATACTGCGGCAATGGTGAAGCTCGGATTGCGCGCCAAGCTTCGGAAGGAGTAGCGCAGGTCTTTCACGATCGATTCGATCCAGCGAAACGGGTCGGCTTCACGGGCTCGTTCCTTCAGGCGAGTGGTGTTGCCCATCTCGCGTAAGGCCGCGTAATGCGCTTCTTGCGGTGGGAGGCCCCGCGCGATCGCGGCCTGCGTCGCCAGATCCAGGTGTGCCTGGATTTCCTCGTCGAGTTCTTTATGAGTTCGCCATTGAACCCAGCGAGGGAGCTTCATGACGCTTGCTCCGGCTTCAGAATCCGCGAGACCGCCCGCACCATCGTCTCCCACTTGCTGGTCTCCGACACAAGGCGAGTTCGCCCGGTGCGTGTGAGCTTATAGAATCGTGCCCGGCGGTTGTTGTCCGACGTCCCCCATTCGGAGGAAATCAGCCCGGCCCGCTCCAGCCGCTGGAGCGCCGGATAGAGCGACCCATGATCCACCAGCAAAACATCTTCCGAGGTTTGCTGGATCGCCGTCGCGATGCCGTGCCCGTGGTTCGGTCCGAATACCAGCGTCTGTAAAACCAGCAAATCCAGTGTTCCCTGCAGCAGTTGGACTTTCTCACTATCGGCCATTCTAGTAGACAGACTACCAGACCTCCAGGAGATTGTCTACTAGAAAACGCCGATTGGAAAATGACGACCCCACCGTGCTTCCCGCGCTGTATACTGAGGCTGGAAGGAGTCTCCCATGGAAATCGATCGGCGAGCATTCTTTGCGTTCCTCGGCGGCCCGACGGCGGTGGCGGCCATGTCCCCGGAGGCCAAAGCGGACGCGCTGGAACACTATATGGCGTTCCAATTGAATCAGTCGAAGGCGAAAGAGGCGGCGAAGGCGGGAGGCGCGAAAAAGTTTCCTACCGCGGCCGAAATCGAGGCGCAGATCGAAACCCGAGGCAATCGCCGGGGAGTGGGGAACCTGTTCCTTTCTGCGACGGGGCACGTCAGCAAGCTCCCGCCGATGCCCGAAAAGCCCACTCTGGCCGACTTCTTCAATCTGCGCTTCAAGGCGACCTCCAATCACGTGTTGCAAAGCGCGAATCTCGCGGTGAAGAACCACATGTCCGAGGAGATTATTCTCGCCTGCCTGCTCCACGACACCGTGCAGGAGCTGATCAAGGTGGATCATGGCTGGTGGGGCGCTCAGCTCTATGAGCCGTACGTTTCCGAAAAGGTCGCCTTCGCCATCCGCTACCATCAGGCCTTGCGCTTCTACGAAGATACTGCCGCGGGCTACGTTTATCCGGACCTCTACCGGACCATGTTCGGCGAAGACTACAAGCCCGAGCCTTATATCGAAGCGACCTACAAGATGGTTCGGGCGCACAAGTGGTACATGGAGCCTCGGTTGGTGACGGTGAACGATCTGTACGCGTTCGAGCCGGGCGTGAATCCGACGCTGGAGCAATTCACCGACATCATCGGGCGCAATTTCAAGCAGCCCAAGGAAGGCCTGGGCTTCGATGGCAGCCCGGTGGCGCATATGTGGAGATCGATCGCCATGCCCGATCACCCGCTGTAACCGCAAACCTGCGGTTCGTCGATAATTGGAAGAGTCATGAGCACAGCATCTCTTCCGATGACCTTGCCGGCCCGGTATTACACGGATCCGGAAATTTTTCGCAAGGAGATTGAGCATTATTATTTCGACCGGTGGATTTGCGCCGGACGCGATAGTTCCATCCCCAAGCCGGGCGATTATTTCCTGTGTGAATTGGCGGGCGAAAGCGTCATCGTCACCCGGGACGCCTCTGGCGAGGTGCGAGCTTTCTACAACGTCTGCCGCCACCGCGGAACGCGCATGTGCGATGCATCTGAGGGCTCGTTTCCAGGCCGCATCACTTGCCCGTATCACGCTTGGTCGTATGGGCTCGACGGCACGCTGCTGGGAGCGCCCCACGCCGAACGCCCCGGTTTCTCGCGCGCCGATTATCCGCTTCATCCCGTTCACACCGAAATCTGGGAAGGCAACGTCTTCCTGCATTTCGGGTCACCGAAGGAGTCCGTTGCGGAGACGCTGGCGCCGGTTACCGCAAAATTCGCGAACTGGCGCATGTCGGAGCTGCGCCTGCACCGCCGCATGGTCTACGACGTCAAGGCCAACTGGAAGTTGGTGGTCCTGAATTATAACGAGTGCCTGCATTGTCCCTTTGTGCACCCGGCTCTGAATCCTCTGACCGACTATCTGGGTGCGGATAATGAAGAACCCAATCCGGCCTATATCGGCGGCGTGATGTTTTTCCGCAATGGAGCCGAGACGCTTAGCTTCAAAGGCGGCCGTCGAGGGCGCGCCTACCTTCCCGGGCTGAATGAAGAACAGCGTGGCTGGGCCGCTTTCTACGCGATTTATCCGAACTTGCTGCTGAGTCCGCATCCGGACTATTTGATGACGCACACCCTCTGGCCGAGGGCTGCGGACCGCACCGAAATCGTGTGCGAGATCCATTTCCCTCCCGAAGAAATGGCCCGGCCGGATTTCGAGGCCGAGGACGTGACCGGCTTCTGGGACCTGACCAATCGCGAGGATTGGCGCGTCGCCGAGCTTTCGCAAGCCGGCATCTCTTCGAGGGCGTATAAGCCGGGGCCTTATACGAAGCGTGAGGAACTCCTGCACGCTTTCGATCTGGATGTGCGTGCGGTCGACGGGGACTGAGTGTGCCGAATTCGCTGGTCACGATCGAGGTCGAGTATGACTACGAAGCGGAAGCGTTCGTCACTTGCGTCAAAGAACTGCACGGGATTTCTACATTCGGCGACACCAAGCAGGCTGCGCTGGAGAACGCGGCTGAAATGATCCGCGGCTATATCAGTCGATGGAAGCCAACGGAAAGAAAATCCCTTTCTCGCGCGCAAGGCTGGCGGACCTGAAGAGGCTCCTGTGGTAGCGCAGAGCGCGTATCCGGCTACGAAGGATTATTCAGAGAGCCGATACCTTTCCTTCTGTACTCGGGAGGAACTGCTGCAACGTTTCGACGACGTCATGGGAAGGCAACAACTTACTTGGCTCACCTGAGGGAGGCCAGGTGAGTCAAGTAATTTGTTACCCATGGGAAGCTCGATTCGATTCGATGACAACGGCCAAACGGTCTTGCTCCGCTCAGACCATTGTGTGAATCTTCTGGGGCATATCATCCGGGAACTCCAGTTGCGTGGAGAAACGAAGATCGTGCTTCGTTCTTTGAAGAATCTGCACCTTGACGACGCTAAGGATCTGTCAGGAATTAAGTAGAACAACTTAAAGCGAGAATGTTTTATACTCGTGGATGGTGAACCACGAGGATGTTGGGCAGCGATTTCGTTCTTTATCTGCTTTTCTGGACGAGCGGATGCGGCGCCTAGTGG
>DASXEY010000127.1:0-306128 GCA_036489835.1 Bryobacteraceae bacterium
ACAGCGCTGTTCTTTTTCGAGAGGCAGTGCTGCCCTCCAAAACTTGCTACGAACAATCGCAGTAACTCACGTTTTCCACCCCGGTGGGCCCGGTCATGCATGATCGGCCCACCGCGTAACGATTTCGCACACCCGAAGTGTCAGTCACAATGGAGCGGACACGCCGCTCCAGATCAGTTCGCAGTCGGAACTTTCTCGGCATGGTCGATAACCAGCATTTCCACCGGCACCTTGCTCGCAATCATCTTCAGTCCGAGTTGAGCCTGAACGGAATCGAGGACATCCGCCCCCGGATCCGCCGCAAGATCTGCCGACCGCGGCAGATATTCCAAATGAACATCATAGTTTCCGCTCAACCCAGTCCGATCTTGCGTAGGCATTCCAGCCGCATTTCCCAGAAACTCTGCGATCTTTGACATGGGCGAATTCAAAGCCGTCATCCGATACCGGCCGTTCACCGCGATCGTCGCCTGAAAGAGCGCCCCTGGAGGATACAGAGGATTCCCTGGACGGGGAGCCGGAAAGCCGTTCTTGTCCACCGTCATCAGTGCATTGCACGCGGAACAACCGGCGTCGGTTTTGGCGCTCGCTTCCTCGGGGGCCTCGCCATTCGATTTCGCGATTTTCAGGCCGCTCTTGGAAACATCCAAAACGTAACCCGAAACTTCCTTCGTCTCGCGATGCACGGCCAGCTTGAATCGCTCTGCCAGCAGGTTCTGCACCATCAGCCTGAAATCGCTTATGGAAGCGCCCATGGGAATCGTCGCAACAATATCGTACCGTTCTGTTTTGAGCCAATCGGGTCCTGAAATGCGATCCACCGGAAAGTCATACGCCACTTGAATCATTCTTTCAAGCCACATATTGGTCCAGGTGATTCGCCCCGGATCAGTCCCGGAAAGATTGAAGGGACCTACGGGCAATGGTCCGCCGACCATCGAAGCGCGCTCGACGCCCGGTGGCCCGGGCTTCACCGAAGCAACTTCAAATCGCGGCCAGCCGCTTGGCGATTGAGAGAAGGCCACGAGGGCCAGAGCCACGAAACCAGCCGGAAAGAAGAACAGTCGCATGCGCACTCTTCAAAAAGTATACGCCCGCCTTCAGTAACATGAAGGCGATGGAATCTCTCAACGGACAAGTAATCGTGGTTACAGGAGCGGCCAAGCGCATCGGCCGGGTCGTCGCCATGCGGCTGGCGCGGGAAGGCGCGCGCGTGGCGATTCATTACAACGGCTCCGAAACGGAAGCCCGGGCAACTGCGGCCGAATGCAACAACGCTCCCGTTTTTCGCGCCAACCTGGAACGCGTCTCTGAAATCGAATCCCTCTTCGAGCAAATCCAGCAGCACTTCGGTCGCATCGACGGCCTGGTCAACAATGCGGGGCGGTTCACGCGCATCAATCCTCTGGAGGTCACCGAAGCCGATTGGGATTTCATTCACTCGGTGAATCTCAAGGCCACCTTCTTCTGCTGCCAGCAGGCCGCGCGGAGGATGCTGGCTGCGGCCGGCGGCCGGATCGTGAATATGAGCTCGCTGGGCGGCCTACGCCCGTGGAGCCAGCACGCCCATTACTGCTCTTCGAAGGCTGGCGTCATCATGATGACGCGCGCTTTATCCAAGGCGTTCGCCCCGAAGGTTTCCGTGAACTCCGTGGCCCCCGGAGTGATCCCTTTCGGCGAGCCTGACGCGCGCGTCCTGCGCCTGATCGAGAAGACCCCGGCCTGCCGCGCAGGCACACCCGAAGAGATCGCCGACGCAGTGGTCTACTTCCTAAGCGCCTCGAAATTCATCACCGGTCAGGTGCTCGCAGTGGACGGCGGCCTCAGTCAGAAGTAGCCAGCTGAAACGCCCACCGGTCCGGAGCCGAGACGGTGCAGGGGGCAGCGGTGGGGTGGGCGATCTTGTCGGCCCGCCTGCCCCTGGGGTTTTCGGGGGCAGCGGTTGAGCGGGCGCACAATATGTACCCGCGCCTCGCAAAGTGGACGGAAACCCTCGGCGACAGCGGCCGGCGTGCGACGGGTCGTCAGCCTCGCACAGAAACAGTCACGCATTCAGAGCCGCGAAAGTTCTATCCCTGCTTCGCAACAGGAACCGGTTTGGTGGCCGGATCCCAGTGCTCGGCGATCTTCCCGTGTTCGATACGAAACATATCGAACCATGTGGTGGTGTACTTCTGGCCCGGATGCGACGGATCGTCGTGCTCGCGCAAGAACGACAGCGTGACCAGATCGCCTTCGGCCTGGATCGACACCAGATCGACCAGCGTGTCCAGCACGGGCAAAGGCCCGCCCAGCTTGTTGAAGAACTCCTTGAAGCCCTTGATGCCGGTCTCGGCGTTGGGATTATGCTGCATGTAATCCTCATGCATGTACTTCTCGGCCTCATCCAGACGGCGACCGCGCAGCACGATGCGGTAGAAGTCATAAACCATTTTCTTGTTGGCCGCAAGATTGGGGTCGGGGCTGTGGAGAAGGGCGGCGTGATCCTTCGCGAGCTTTACTGGAAGAGCCATGCCGCTATTCTACACACTCGCCGATCAGGCACGCATCGCTTGCACCAGAAAGCCGTCGCGATCGCGGAAGAGGAGTGCGCCGCCCGCGCCGGGCGCTTCCACTGTGGCGCCGGCTGCTTCCAGTTTCTTGACCGCGGCGCCGTAATCGAAGGCTTCTACGGCGACGCAATAGCGGTTCACTCCGGGGCGCTGCCCGCTGGGCGTCTGCAATAATCCGATTCTGGATTTCCCGGCTTGAAACCAGATCTGGGCGTTATTCCGCTCGCTGACAGGCCCGAAGATTTTCGCGTAGAACGAGGCGGACTTCTCGGGGTCCGCGACATTTAGCAGGACATGATCCAATCCGGTAGGCCGGAAGATCGGTCCCGCATCTGCGGAAACCGATTCCGCAGACGCCGTGCCCATCCTCAACTGGCTCCAGCCATCGCTGACGGCAAGTTGCGTGCGAATTCCATCGGGATCGGTGACAGCCAGATCCTTGCCGCTGGGGAAATCTCGATAGGCGATGCCGTTCCTCTGAAGGTAAGCATGAACATCGGCGACCTGGAATCCTTCGATGCCGGCGCAATAGTGATCGACCCGAATGTCCTGTGTCTTATCCAGCGCGATATAGCAGCCGCCCAGCTTGATATAGCGCCGCGTGGTCTGGTTGTTCTTCATCACCGTATTGCCAAAAACCCGGACGTAAAACGCAAGCGATTTTTCGACATCGGAGACAGTGAACTCGACGTGATCCAGCCCAGCGAACCGAAGGGCCCCTTCCGCTGCGTCCGCCCCACGTACAAGCGCTCCCGCGCCAAGGAGCCCAAGCACGCGGCGGCGGTTCATTTTCATGTTGGAAAGCGTATCACGCGGAACGCCAAAAGGCAGCCCCATGTTCCCCCTGCACCTGCCTCCATGCGGCAGTAACAGGCCCTGGCACGCTCGAATCCAAGACAGTGAAAGGAGTTTTGCGTCTATGCGAAGCATAACTTTCCTCTCGGGCGTTGGGGTCCTCCTGGCGGGAGCGCTTTCTGCTCAGGAACTGCCGCCTCTCTCCTACAACATCGGTGGAGGATTTACGCAACCCGTGGGAACGCTCGGAAGGTACACGAACCAAGGCTGGGATTTACAGGCCGGGAGCGGATACAACTTTCTTCCCTACTTCGGCACGATGCTGGATTTCAACTTCAACTCGCTCGGGATCAATAGCGGAACGGCAACGAATCTAGGGATTCCAGGAGGAACGGAAACGGTGTGGTCGTTTACGCTGGACCCAGTCGTGCATCTCCATCCCTTTGGCCGGATCGACCCCTACGTAATTGGAGGAGGCGGAATCTATCATCGCGCCGATAAACTAACGGAGCCTGCCGACGGCTTTCTCCCGGTATCCAGTCCGAACGCGATGTTCAATTCGCCGCTGGTGGGAGACCCGCTCGAGCACTACTACTCGGTAAACAAACCCGGCATCGATATTGGCGCGGGCATCAGCTTCGGCACGAAGTATCGAGCCAAAGTCTATGCCGAAGCGCGCTACAATCGCATGTTCGTACGCGGAGCCGACACCGATTTCATCCCCGTCAACTTCGGCGTGCGGTGGTAAGGAGTCCGTTGGCAGGAAGTTTTTTACGGTTGCGGCGAATAATACCCGCGCCGATAGCGCAGTTCCAGTGCCTGAAGCGGAGCGGTTAGCATCAGTTTGATCTTGTGATACTTGCCGTCTTTTTCCGTGCTGGGCGGGGTGTATCCAAGGACGTACTGGCTCCGTAGCTCCTCCCCGATTTGAGCGCTGATGGCCGGCAGGTCCTCCAGATTATCCACACTGTAGTGCTTGCCGCCGCTCTGCTCGGCAAGCTCGCTCAATAGAAACGGACCGTTTTTTTCCTCGGGCGTGCGCTTGCGCTGATCCTCAGGATCGAAAATCCCCATGGAGTAAACCTGAACGTCGGACTCCTGCATGGCCTCTTTGATCTGGCCTACCGTGTAGCGGCTGCGGTTGTCTCCGCCGTCGGACACGATGACAATGGCCTTTCTCGCATGCTTCGCGCGCTTCATCTGCACCAGCGCCAGATGGATGGCGTCCAGCAGCGAAGTTCGTCCCAGAGGACGGACATGGGCGACGCGTTGAGACACTTCGTTCGCGTCGGTAGTGAAGGGCATCGACAGCTTGGCGCTCTCGCCGAACTCAACCAGGAAGAACTCGTCGTCCTTGATCGCGGTCCTGAAAAACGCCGCTGCGGCTTCCGAGGACTGGTGCATCTTGTTGCGCATGCTGGCGCTGGAATCAAAAAGAAATCCCACCGAGACCGGAGTCTCTTCCGTGGCAAAATATTTGATCGGCTGCTCGACGCCGTCTTCCAGGATATGGAAGTTCTCTTTGACAAGATCGGTGATCGGAGCGCCTATGGGGTTGGTGACATGCGCGGGCACCAGCACCAGGGAAGCGTCGCTGTGCAGATCCGCCAGCGGCAGATTTGCAGCCAGGCCGGCTTGATTCAGCGCGCGCAATTCCGGGCGACCGCGCGGTTCGATCATGGGGCCTGCGCCGGAAGGTGACGGTCCTTGGAAGGGCAACGCGGCCGGAGGAATACTAGCCAGGAAGAACAAGGCGGCCAAGAGAGGTCTTGGGTGATGCATGAAACTCTCCAGATTGGTCAGTCGAGATTCGATCAGTATATCACCTGCGCGGCGGCAGGACTTCGCTGAGTGTGGATGGGGGATGATGGGGAGGTGTCCACTGTCCTCTCGGTGCGGGATCTACGCAAGAGCTACGCGAATGTTGTCGCCGTCGACGGCGTGTCGTTCAGCGTCGAGGGCGGCGAAATTGTGGGGCTGCTGGGTCCCAACGGCGCCGGGAAAACCACCATCATCGACGTGATTTTGGGCGTTCTGGATCCAACCGCGGGCGCCGTCCGGATCGGGGGCGAGAGCCTGGAACAGAATCGATCCCGCGCGCTGGCGCACACCAACTTCGCGGCGGTCTACGCCGCCCTCCCCGGAAATCTCACGGTGGTCGAGAACCTGCATTTCTTCGGCATGATCTACGAGGTCAGGAATCTTTCCCAGCGCATCGAAGAGGTGCTGAAGGAATTCAACCTGGAGCGTTTCCGTCACACCAAGTGCGGAGTGCTTTCCTCCGGCGAACAAACGCGCGTCTCGCTCGCGAAAGCCTTGCTCAATCGCCCACGGCTTCTCTTGCTGGATGAGCCCACGGCGTCGCTCGATCCATCTACGGCCCAAGACATCCGTGAGATGATTCGAAAGTTCGTGGCAACGGATGGCGGCGGCGTGCTGTGGACTTCGCACAACATGTATGAGGTCGAGGATGTGTGCGACCGCGTCCTGTTCCTTTCGCGCGGACGAATTCTGCTGGAAGGCGATCCGAAAGCGCTTCCGCAGGAGCACGGCAAGACCAGCTTGGAGGAACTTTTCATTTCCATCGCGCGCGAGCCGCTGGCTTTGGAGCGGCGTTGAAACCAGACGGCTGTTAAGATGATCAGCTTCCGCCGCACTGCCGCCATTGTGGTCCGCCAGTTTTATTTGCTGCGCGGGAGCCCCACGCGAATCCTGCCGCTGTTCGTGTGGGTTTCGGTCGACATTATTCTGTGGGGGCTGATCACCCGGTACTTGAACTCCGTCGCCTCCTCGGGAATCGATTTTGTTCCCGCTCTTTTGGGCGCCGTGCTGCTTTGGGATTTTTTCATCCGCGTAATGCAGGGAGTGACCACCGCGTTCTTCGAAGACGTCTGGTCCCGTAGCTTATTAATTGTTTTTGGGTCCCCCATAAAAATTCCTGAATACCTGGGAGGCCTCGTGATTTCGGGAATTGCCACGAGTTCGGCCGGATTGGTGCTGATGCAGATTCTGGCATCGACAATCTTCGGGCTCTCATTTTTCAAATACGGAGCGGCGCTGATTCCGTTTCTGCTGGTGCTGTTTATGTTCGGAATTGCCCTGGGAGTGGCCGGCATCGCCATCGTGCTGCGATTCGGGCCGTCCGCTGAATGGCTGATTTGGCCGATTCCGGCTCTTTTATCGCCGTTCGCTGCTGTTTTCTACCCGCTCTCCTCGCTTCCAGCGTGGATGCGAGGCGTCGCCCGGCTGTTGCCGCCGTCCTATGTATTCGAAGCGGTGCGGGCGATTGTTGCGAGCCACGGAGCCGAAGGACTGGGCACTCTTGGGGGGAGGCTGGCTATCGCCGCGGGACTTGCGGCCCTCTACATTGTTCTGGCCGCCGCGTTCTTCACGCACATTTATAAAGATGCGGTTCGAAGCGGTCTGATCGCACGCTACAGCGCCGAAAGCTTAAGTTAATCCACCTACATTGGCATAAGTAAACGCAGAAAAGGCGCACTGCCTTTCAGCAGTGCGCCTTAATTGAAACCGAACTGAATTACCGGAGTTACTGAGTTGCGACCGCGCCGGCCTTCGCCGACTTGAACACGATCTTGGTGCTGGTGCCACCGAGGTCGATAGCCTGCAGCTTGTTGCCCGTGGCTTCGAGCATGGTGTCGGAGAACTTGCTGGTGTTGTTTTCGATGCTGGCAGGAACCTGAACGGTCTGCTTGCCCATCGTGAACGTGGCCTGGTTGCCCGTCACGGTTACTTTATAATCGCCGGCTTTGATCTGGGTGTCGCCCGCCCAAGTGTCGGCAGGGATGGAGATCTTGTAAGAAGAAGCAGCGCTGGCGATACCGAGTGCGAGCGTAGCTAGGCCGAGAGACAACTTGAATAGTTTCATAGAAATTAAGCTCCTTAGAGGCTTACAGATTTTTTAAATTTTTGAAGTATGACCTACGGGGTATTTGCTTCGTGCCGGCATTCGCTGCCTGCACTTGTATAGATGCTAGACGGAGGTAAAAGGTAACGGCTAATGCAAAATTTGTTTGGGCCGCTTCCGATCACCAAGCATTCATGGCTTTTTCAAATATACCATAAAGGTCCTCCGGCCCGGCAGGGCGCGGTGACAATTTGGTGACTCTATGTTGTGGGAGCGTACCTTCGACAAGCGCGGGAATATCGGATGAGGTGTAACCAATCTCGCGTAATCCATTCGGCGTCTTCAGCCGCTGCATGAACCAGGTGATGCGATCCGCGAGAATCTCTCCCGCATCCTGGGCTTGGGCGCGATCGACATTCGCACCTAACGCGGCGGCCGCTTCCAGATGCCGCTCCGGCCGCGCGCTGGCTGTAAAACGGAACACGGCCGGCGCGTTTAATATGACGGAGATTCCGTGCGGGACCAGCGCGTGGGTTCCGGCCGGACCTTGCGCGTAACCAGGAGCGCGATAGCTCTTCACGTTACCGGATACCGGATACGACATCCCGTGCGGCAGATGCACCCCGGCGTTGCCAAATCCGATTCCCGCGTAGGATGCCGCCAGCAGCATGTTCGCGCGCGCTTCATCATCCGAAGGATCTTCCACTGCGCGCACCAGGTAACGCGCGACAATGCGCATGGCCTCGAGCGACCAGATGTCGCTGATGGGATTCGAGCCTTGATACGCAGGGCGTAGCGTGGGCCGCTCCGGATACGCGCGTTCGAAAAACGGTAGCGCCGTGAATGACTCGACCGCGTGACTGAGAATATCGAGTCCGCTGGAAGCCGCAACCTGAGGCGGCATGGTGCGCGTGTTCTCTGGATCGAGTAGTCCCAGAGTGGGCTTCAGCCGGCGGCTGGCGATTCCGGTCTTGGCGTGCATGCGCGTCAGATCGAAGATGCTGACGCCCGTGGTTTCGCTGCCGGTTCCCGCGGTGGTGGGAATCGCGATCAAAGGCTTCAGCGGTCCGGGTACAGGCAGGCCGCGGCCGATGGGTGCGTTTACGTAATCGAGGAAATCTTCGGGCGGATAGGTTGTGTAAAGATTCACTGCCTTCGCGGTGTCGATGGTTGAGCCTCCGCCAACGGCAACGAATGCGTCGTAATCGGACTGGCGGGCGAACGCGATGGCGTCGTGAAACGATTCGTCGGTGGGCTCCACGCGCACGCGGTCATACACAGTGAAGGGCACGCCATTCGCTTCGAGCGATTCGAGCACGATCTCCACCGGCCGCAAACCGCGCAGCACCGGATCGGTGATCACCAGCACGTTGCGCGCGCCGAGGTCGGCCAGATCCATGCCGGCCTCGCGAGTGATTCCCGCGCCGAAGCGGATGCCGGAGGCGGCCATCTCAAAAGCAGTTTCGTGGTTCATTGTTTGACGGTCCCAGGAGGACGACAGGCGAAACCGCCTGTCCCACGGGGCACGGCGCCGTTCGCTTCGAGCGATTCGAGCACGATCTCCAGCGGCCGCAAACCGCGCAGCACAGGATCGGTAATCACCAGCACGTTGCGCACGCCGAGGCCGGCCAGATCCATGCCGGCCTCGCGAGTGATTCCCGCGCCGAAGCGGATGCCGGAGGCGGCCATTTCAAAAGCAGTTTCGTGGTTCATTGTTTGACGTCCTGTCAACGCCGTCTCAGAAAGGATAGCGGGCAGGCTTCGCGCTGGAGGTGATCCATTGCCATTCCGTGAACTCATCCAGATTGGTGGTGCTGCCGAAGCGGCTGCCGTTTCCCGACTTCCCCATGCCGCCCATGGGAATGCCCGGATGGTCGTTGACGGTCTGGTCATTAATATGGACCATCCCCGATTTCAATTCGCGCGCAATCCGCATGCCTCGGTCGACCGATCCGGTCTGCACTGCGGCGGCCAAGCCGTAGCCGGTATCGTTGGCGAGCGCAATCGCATGATCGTCGTCATCGGCGACAGTGACGGGCGCGACGGGTCCGAAGATTTCCTCTTGAAACGCTCGCGTATTGGTCGCGACGTGGCCCAGCACCGTCGGTTTGTAGAACAGGCCTTCGTGCGTGCCGCCGGTGACCAAGTCGGCTCCTGCGGCTACTGAATCCGTGACGATTCCGTTGACGCGATCGAGTTGCTTCTGGCTGATCAGAGGACCGATGGCAACCTGAGCCCTGAAGGGATCGCCGACCGGAAGCGCCGCGGCGTGCGCAGCCAGTTTCTCCGTATATGCATCCACGACGCGCCGGTGCACGATGTGCCGGCTGGTGGCCATGCAGACTTGGCCCTGATGCAGGAACGATCCCCACGCACCCGCGGACGCCGCTGCATCGAGATCGGCATCGTCGAGGACGATCATCGGACTGTTCCCGCCCAATTCGAGCGACACCCTTTTGAGCCCGTGACCGGCAAGCTCGCCCACACGGCGTCCGACGGCGCTCGATCCGGTGAAGGTGACGAGGCGAACCGCCGGCGCGGTAACCAAGGCTTCGCCGACATCCGCGCCTCCAGGGAGAACCGAAAAAAGGCCGGCGGGTAAACCGGCTTCCTCGAAAATCCGAGCCAGCAAGATGCCGCCGCTTACGGGCGTCTGAGGATCGGGCTTCAGCACGACGCTATTTCCGAGCGCCAACGCCGGCGCTACAGAACGCATGGCCAGCACCAGCGGAACATTCCAAGGAGTGATCACGCTGACTACGCCGACGGGCACCCGCCGAGCCAGACTCATGCGGTCCGGATCGGCCGAAGGCAGAATCTGGCCGATGGGCTGCGTCAGCAGCGCGGCGGAATGATGCAGCTCCCCAACCGCGATGGCGATTTCATAGCCGGCCTTCGGAGGAATGCCGCCGGTTTCGCGGACGATCCACTCCGTGATCTCCGGCGCATTCGCTTCGATGATTCGGGCAGCTTCGCGCAGGATACGGGCGCGATCGTCGGCCGGCGTCCGAGCCCACGCGGGCTGAGCCGCGGCGGCCTTCTCAGTGAGCTCCACGGCCAATGCAGCAGTGCCTCCGCCCGCTACGCCGAGCTCGTCTCCGGTTGCGGGCTCACGAACCGGGATCGCATGCGGAGCGTGTTTCCATGCGCCATCGAAGTAACGGCCTCGCCAGACTACAGGGTCTAACAAAGTTGAACTCATTTATGATTCCTTCGGTGTTATTCCTTGGGTAGCGGAACAGCGAACATTCTGAATTTCCCGGGATCTTTGCCTTTCAATTGGGCGTCGTTCCGGTAATTCAACTTGCCTTCGACGATCCACGCCATGCCGCGCGTCGCAGTAACGCCCGGTGTGCTCTCAAGCCCTTCTTTAATGGTCTTGATGACCGCGTTCTGGCCGTCGAACGTCACGATGTCCATGTTGCCCGAGTTCTCGGCCATTAAAAGACGGTTCTTGCCGATCGCGCGCATTCCGTCCGGCCGATCGACCGGGCGCGAAAGCTTCAGTTCGGTCACGCTCTTCGATTTCCCGTCCAATCCCAAGTCCAGGCGCAGCAGTTTATTCGTCGACACGCAGTTTACATAAAGGATACGCGTCTCACCGAACGCCAAACCGTCAGCTCCGGCGAGCAGAGGATCCTTGGCGGCGATCTCCAGGCTCTTGGAACCCGGCTTCAACATCACAACCGAGCCTTGAACAGTGTCGGTGACGTAGGCCGTGCCGTCGGGCGCGACCGCGATGTCATTGCACAAGGGGCCTTGGCCCGGCAGCGGATAGGTCGCCTTGATCGCGCCGGTTTTCAGGTCGAATGCCTTGACGGAAGTGGCCTCACCTTTTTGGTCGAGGTTGTTGGAGCAGACCCAGAGCGTCTTGCTTTTTTCATCCGCGAACACTCCCAGCACTTGATTGAGGCCGCCGGTTCCGGGTTTGATCCACTCCTCGGCTGTGGTTTGCCCAGGGGCGATGCGCATCACGTTGCCGTGCCCGAGACTGCCGACGATTAACGTTCCGTCCGCCGTGGAGGTGATGCTTTCGGGATAGATGAGCGTACCTGGAAGCGTGATTTCTTTAACTGGTGCAGCGTAGGCGCTCACGGCGGCGGCCGCGAGGAGCGCGGCCGCACGTAGCGTATAACGATTGAGTTGTGTCATCAGAGCTTGACGGTGACCGTCTTCACTTCCGTGTACTGCTGCAAACCGTACTCGCCCAGTTCGCGGCCGATCCCGGATTGCTTGAATCCGCCGAAAGGCGCTCTGGTATCGAGGACGTTGTAGCAATTGACCCACACGGTGCCGGCCCGAACATTGTTCGAGATCGCGAGAGCCTTCTGGATGTCGCGAGTCCAAACCGCGGCGGCCAATCCATAATTGGTGCGGTTCGCGCGCGCGATGACTTCATCCAGGCTCTTGAACGGGATGACGCTCATGACCGGTCCGAAGATTTCTTCTTCGGCGATCTTCATATGGTCCTGGACGTCGGCGAAGACGGTGGGTTGAACGAAGTAGCCGCGGTTTCCGACGCGCTCGCCTCCGCAGACCAGCTTGGCGCCTTCGCTGCGGCCGGAATCGATGTAGCCCATGATCTTGTCGAACTGCGCTTGATCCACTTGCGGACCTTGATCGGTCTTGGGGTCGAAGGGGTCGCCGACGATGCGCTTGCGGGCTCGTGCGCCGCTCTTTTCCACGAACTCGTCGTAGATCTTTTCTTCGACGAACACTCGCGACCCGGCGCAGCAGCACTGGCCGTGATTGAAGAAGAGGCCAAAATGCGCGCCTTCCACCGCTTCGTCAAGATCGACATCGGCGAAGACGATGTTGGGGCTCTTGCCGCCGAGCTCCAGCGTGACTCGCTTCAAATTGGATTTCGCGGCGGCTTCCATGATCAGATGGCCGACTTCGGTTGAGCCGGTGAAGGCCACCTTGTCCACATCCATATGACTGGCGATGGCCGCGCCTGCGGTGGGTCCGAATCCGGGCAGCATGTTGACGACGCCGGGAGGAAATCCGGCTTCAACGATCAGCTCTCCGATGCGCAGCGCCGAGAGAGGCGTCTGCTCGGCCGGCTTCATGATCACGGTGTTTCCGGTTGCCAAGGCGGGCGCGAGCTTCCAGGCCAGCATCAGCATGGGGAAATTCCAGGGAATGATTTGTCCCACTACGCCCACGGGCTCAAGCCGGGTGTAGCAGAAGAAATCACCGTCGATGGGAATGGTTTTGCCGTGAACTTTATCGGACCATCCTGCGAAATAACGGAAGCATCCAACGGTGGCAGCAACGTCCACTGCTTTCGCCACGGAAACGGGTTTGCCGTTGTCCAGGGATTCGAGAGAGGCAAGTTCGTCGGCGTGCTTCTCGATGAGGTCGGCGAGACGGTTGATCAATCGTCCGCGCTCCGACGCTTGCATCTTGCGCCAGGGTCCGTGTTCGAAGGCCGCGCGAGCCGCGCGTACCGCCTTCTCCACATCGGGTGCGTCCGCCTCGGCGATCTGGCAAATTTCCTCACCAGTAGACGGGTTGATCGTCGCGAAGGTTCGGCCGGATTCGCTCGGGATCCAGCGGTTATCAATCAGCAGCTTGGTCGCCGAAACAGCAACCCGGCTTTCGTAGGGCGATGACACGACAGAGGCCATAAGCCACTCCTTTCAATGCGTCTTGCTTACATTACCCTGTAAGCTATAATAGACAATATCAAAGTCTGGCCATGCAGACCGCAACCAGTATACCTATTGAGCGAACCGAGCTTCCGGGCATGCTCGCGACCCTGTGCTCCTACGAAAATTGGTTCGGACCTTATCATCCACAGACCCTGCACCTGATGGCGGAAGTGGGCATCGCGTGCTGGCATGCGGGGGAGCCTCTGTATGCGCGGCCGCTGCTCGAAAGAGCGGTTCGCGACCTGGGGCGCCATCTGGGAGCGGACCACGATCTGCGGCTGCGCGTGCTGGCGACGCTGAGAGATCTTTTTCTCGGAGAGGGCGATTCTGAGCGTGCGGCTTCGGTCCAAAAAGAAATCGTCGAATGCCGCGCACAGCGCCTGGGGCGCGATCATCCCGAGACGCTGGCCGCGCGCGCAACTTGGCACTCTGCTGCTGAATGGTCCCGCGGATCTTGAGTCAGCCAAGGGCGCGGCGAAGTTGAAATTTGCGCCGATCCACGAATCGCGCCACTAAATTCATCCGCGATTGAACAACTTGCCGCTTTCGTTGGGCGGCGATTCGCGCGAGCCGGATTATCCTCAAGTCGTAAGAGTCCGGGTCCCTCATCGGCTCCCGGCCACGTGGGCGTCGCCGTCCTAGGAAACACGGCGCCATCGTCAATCGATGAGTCTTTGCCGTTCAAGATCCAGGAGCGGTCCCGTCCCCATGCGGGTAGTCATGCGGGCGAGGGGCCTTTCGTAACCAAACGAGCTTTCGTAACAGACCTGGGGGTTAGAGCAAACTTACTTCTGCTGTTCGCCGGTAATCATCTGCGATTCAGCCTGAAACTTTCGATAATCGCGAAAACGAAGGTCGATTTCGTCGTGAATTCCCACGAATAACGCCGCACGTCCGTCCACTCGTATTGTCGCCGAGGCCGGCAGCCAAACCTCGTCGTTGACCCGCGTCTGCTCGAAGTGCACCGTCGCGCCAGGATTGATCTTCAGCAGTCCGAATCCATAGGACAGCGTCCCGGTAGCCTCCGCGTCAATCTTCACCCACTGATATTCGCCTTGGTCGATCCACAGTTTGCCGCGCATTTTCGCAATCATCTTGGCGCCGCGGTCCTTCGGCCGATAGCCTGGCTTCGGATCCGCCGAAATCACCCATGCCGGCTTGCCGCTGACATTTTCCACGCCCAGCAATTTGAAATCGAACTCCTCTGGAATCTCGTCTAGAAATTTGCGCTGCTCCCGCCGCTGCTTTTCGATCTTCGCCTTGTCGTCGGCGGATTCGCGCTTACGCTGCTCGATCTCCTTGTCCATTTTCTTCTGTTCCTTGTCGGCCTGCGACGGAGGAAGAGGCTTGTCGTCACGCTCAATCAGCTTTTCGTAATCGTGCCCGCCCAGAATCAGGACCTCATACGTCTGCCGCTCAGTCTTCATCAGCTTATTGTGCTTGTCGAAGCTGCGCTCTTCATCGTGCTCGATGTAGGTGTAATCTTTAAGGCGCTCAAAGTTCAGCAGGTCGCGGTGCACGGACTGCCTGATAATCTCTTTCGCATCCTGAGCAAAAGCCGCGGAACCGAACATTAGCACCAACATCCACCGCATACTTCCATCATGGCGCATCTGCGATGAGGCTCAGATACAGCCGCTTCTGCTCCTCGGCGATCGCGTCCCATCCGTAGCGCTCCTCCGCCGTCCTACGAGCATTTCGCTCCAACACGCGCCGCTCTTCAGGCGAATCCAAAAGGCGATTAATCGCCCGAGCGATGTCCTCGGGAGCATTCGCGATGACCACATCCGCCCGCCCCAAATCCAAACCATTGATCCCCGCATCCGTGGAGACGACAGCTTTGCCCATCGCCATGGCTTCCAGAATCTTGATATTGGTCCCCGCGGAAGCGACCAAGGGCGCGATCACCACGCTGGCGCGCTCATACGCCGGGCGGACGTCGGAGACGAAACCCTCCACCTCGACATGATCGTGATGAAGGTCCCAGAACCGCTCATGCCTCTGCCCCGCGATCACGTGCAGCATCACGCCCTGCAGCCGCGGCAGAACATCGCGCAGGAAAAACTCCAGCGCCAGCACATTCGGAGGATGGGCAAAAGAACCGATGAACAGCAGCCTTCGAGGCTCCGGCTCCCGCTCCGACGGCCGGAAGCGCTCTAGATCCACGCCATTGGGAATCGCCACCGGAATCGTCGCCGATCTCGGAACCACCTTCCGGTCCTTTTCCGACATTGTCACCACTCGATCGACTCCGCGCCAAGCTTGCATTTCAAATCCCAACCACCGGTCATATTGCCGCCGGGTCTCCCAGTCTTCCTCGCGCCTCAACATTTGTTCATAGAGATCGTAAGTGATGTCGTGCTCCACTAGAATGGTCCGCGCAGGTCTGCAATCGCCTGCATACTGAGCCATCTGAGTAAACTCAAGCTGTGCGATTTGCGGCCGCCACTTGGCTGCCGTCTGCCGCAGGGCCGCATGAAACGCCGGCGAGTCGAATTCCTCAACGATATCCGGACGGGGCGTAGACGGTAGAGCATGGCTACCCGGCCTGCGAACCGTCACGATCTCCACACAGATGTCCCTGAGCTGCACCGGCACGGCCGCCGGCTCTTCGACAAACGCCACCAGCACCAGATCGAATTCCACCGCGGCGCGTCGCATTAGATTATAGATGCGCACCGCCGCTCCGTGCGAAAGGGGAAACGGAAGATACGGGCTGGCGATCAAGACCACAGGATGGCCGTGGCTTGGTTTGCCTGGGAAAACCGCCACATCTCCGGAAACCAGCGGAAGAAGAACCTCCGGCTCATCCGAAGCGTTCACGGGGATGGTCGCCGCCGCGCGCAGAGCCTCTACCTTCCCCTGCGATCGCAATCGTTGAAGGTTCTCCGGCCACACCCATCCAAATCGCGCCAAGAATCGAACGAAGTTCGATTCCAGAATCACCTCGAGCTGCTGCGGGGTGAAGTAGCGCGAGGTTGTCGTGCGATGCCGATGCAGCACCTTCGCCCCCGCGCAGTAGACATTCGACCAACCGCGTTTCCACGCGCGCACGCCAATGTCAAGATCTTCCACGTAGGCCGTCGCGTAACCGGGATCGAAGCCGCCCAACGCTGCAAGCTTGGCCGCGTCGTAAAGGGTGCAACCGCCGCTGCCGTAGAGAACATAGCTCAGGTCTTCGCCATCCAGAGGCACTTCGCAGCGGACAGGAAAATCGACCGCCGCTCGCGCGCCCGCCCACACAGTCTTCCCGGTCTCTTCGCGACGCTGACCTTCGGGAAGGAATATCTGCGCGGAAGCCGAGAACAGATCGGGCACCTGATCGAAGGCCTTTCGAAGATTCGCGAGAAAGAGCGGCTCGACAAGCATGTCGTTATTCAGCAAACAGGCGTGCGAGAAGCGAGCTCGCCGGATGCCTCGATTCACCGCATCCGCAAACGACATCGGCCGAAGACTGTGTTCCACGACAACACTCGGATATTGTGTTCCAAGAAAATCAACGGTTCCGTCATCCGAGCCATTGTCGACGACGATAATCTCATCCGCGCCATCGATCAACGGCAAGCAGCTTTCGAGCAGATCTCGACCGTTGCGCGACGGAATCACCACGGAGATGCCCGGAAGGAATTCGCGACCGGGCCACGCAGCGGGCATGGAAGACGCCCCCGGAATCCATGGGCGAACGCGCGCCGCGAGATACAGACCCAGCAAACGCAGCTTGCGCGAATCGCCAAGAAGCGCCACCGTGTCGTGCAGCCACCCGCCCTCCCGCGTCTGGCTGCGCACCAGATTCTTCGCGCGCCACAGCAGATGCCGCAGCATCACCAGCACATTGTCGGGACGCACCCGAAAATGCTGGCCGGTTTCCGAATACGCCAGCAATCGCCACGGAGCCAGCGTCATCCCCAACAACCGCATCCGCCGGTGCGGCGTCTTTGGTTCCAGGATGATGGCCGCGACACGAATCGTCCGCCCGCGCAATCGTGATTGAATCAGCGCCCGATTTTCACCGAAGCTGCGGCGGATGTAGTAGCGAATCCACTCGCCTTCGGCCGGCGGAAACTCGGAGACCACCACCAACGGCGCTTCCGGAAAAACCTTCCTGAACTCGCGCAAAGTTTGTGCGCCCACCTCATCGGAGCCGGACGCGAAGAGAACTTTAACGTCGCTCAAATGAGTTGCTGGAGATCGAAGGTCCAGCGGCCTTCCCCGTGCTGCCTCCACAGTTCCAGGGCTTGCAGGCAGAAGGCGGTGGAGACGGGATTTGAAAACGGCTGCACATTGCCTCCTTTGCACCCAAAGAAGAACCCTCCGCGCAGGCGCACGTCCGCATGATCGCCCGGTGCCTGAAACGAAGCCGCGCGGGAGGCCTCCTCGCAAGCCGCCTGCTCGTCCAGCTCAACCGCTCCGGAGTGCGCGGCGATCAAACGCACACGCAGTATCTGCGCCGGCACATCGGACCGCTCAAAAACCGGAGAGATCGCGCGATGCAGCGCCGCCGCCCGAGCCAAGCCCGTCGTCAATGCTTCGCGAACCTCGGGCCGTTCCGAAACCGGCAGCAGGCCTTCCAGGAAGTAGCAGTAAGCATGCAGCCGGTCCATCAACTTTTGGCGATCCGGCTCCGCCGTCAAAAACGATTCATGCGTCGCCAGCGAATATGCCAGAACGCTCTCATACAGCTTCGCTCCGCCCGCGACGTCGTTCCCCTCGGGCACTTCGCGCCAAGCCAGCGCGGACTTCAACTGATAGCACCCGGGACTGCGAGACCACCGCGGCTCATAATCCAGAGGCTGCTTCTCCGGCAGGGAAATGATCGGATGAAAAACGCCGTCGCCCATGAAATCGAAGGCCAGCGAAAGCGCCGCCTCGCGAGCCCGCACCATGAATTCTTCATCGCCGGTGGCCCGCCACGCCGCCGCAAGCCCGCGCACGATGATTCCCGTATCGAAGAAGTACCCGCGGTTTGACCCAGGCTCGAACGGAAAGGTCGAGCCAGCTTCATCCCACGCGTGTCTGCATAGATATCGCGCAGACCGCGCAGCGGCATCGAGATACGCTTCCTCGCCCGTGATCGAGTGCAGGTATGTGAGCGCGCTTACCGCGTAGCCCGTAATCTCGTTTGATATCGCGGCATTCGTGCAGGTATCCGAGCGAAAGTAGCGCGCCACACCGCCGTCTGGGTCTTGGATTCCGGAGTGCAGAAACCAACAGCCTGCATATTCTATAAAAGAGCTCAATATCAGATTGTATAATGGGCGGCATGCGGAGCCCAGTGCCGGCGCTTTTGTTGTTCGCCGGTGTCTGTGGCGGCGGCCTGCTCCGCGCCCAATCCGACGCGGCTCCGGACGTCGGCCAGCAGCAGGCGATGCTGGCGCGGATCAAGCAAAGCGCGATGCGCTTTGAGGGCCAACTCCCCGATTTCATCTGCACCAAGCTGACGGCCCGATTTGAAGACAGCTCCGGCTCCGGCAAAAAGTGGAAGCGGCGCGATGAGTTGGAGGAAACGGTCTTCTTCGCCCAGAACGGCCGCACCGCCACCCAGCTTTTGAAGCTGAACGGAAAGCCCACCAACCGCTCGCATGACAGCATCGGCGGAATCGTCGAAAACGGAGTCGTGCGAGACGCCATCGTTCCGGCGTCGATCTTCGGCCCGCTCGCCAATGGTCAATTTGCGTGGAGCCGTTGGGGCACCCTCAACGCCTCCTTCAACGCCCGCCGCACGGCCGTATTTGCTTTCATGACTCCCCGCCTTTTCAAGAACTACCCGGACGGAACGCGCGCCTATCTGATCGGCTTCCACGGCTTGGTCTACGCGAATCCAGAGGATGGAATGCCGCTGCGCCTGGAAGTCCACGTCGACGGTCCGGAGGGCTACCCTTTTCAGGAAAGCGGCTGGGACATCGACTATGGCACGGTCACGATCGCCGGACGGGAACTGGTTCTGCCCGTCAAAGCCGTTGCCCGCTACCGCGTGAACAAGCTGCTCACCCGGAACGAAATTCAATTCACCGGCTATCGCAAATACGAAGCCGATTCGAAAGTCACCTTCGACAACAACTGACGCAATTTTTCGCTTGACACCGGCGGGCGACCTGTTACATGATGTAGCTGCTACATCGTGTAGCACGACATGCCGGAAAAAGCCCTAAGCAACCTGGAACATCAGTTGATGGAGATTCTCTGGAAGAGCGGCCCTGCCACCGCCGACCAGATTCGCGAGGCCCTTGCGCCCCGCCACGCCTTGAAAGATTCGACGATTCGTACGGTCCTGCGGCGCTTGCAGGAAAAAGGCTACGTCGATCACAAGGTTGAGGGGAAAGCCTTCGTGTACAGCGGAGTCGAAAAGGCGCGTAATGTGGCCGTGCGAGCCGTGCGGCAAATTCTCGACCGCTTCTGCGACGGCTCACTCGAGCAATTGCTGGTCGGCTTGGTGGAGAACGAAGTCGTCGATCGAGCCGAGCTTCAGCAACTGGCTCGCAAACTTTCGAAGAAATCGAAAGGAGAGAAATGATGCTCTCCCATCTGCTGGACACTTCGATTCGATCCCTGATCCTGGCGCTGGCGGCAGCCGGCGTTCTATGGATCTTGCGCAGCCGTCGCACCGCCGCACTGCAACACGCGGTCTGGACGGCTGTAGTCTGCGGAATGCTGGCGTTGGTCGCGTTCGGAGAAATACTCCCGAGACTCCCCTTGCGCATTCTCACAAACCCCGCGGCTGCTCCCCCACGATCCGCCTCGCCGCTATGGGAAGCACCGCCGTCCGAGGGAGCATTGGATTTTCCGGCTCCTGCTCTAGCAAGACCGCAACGTTCGACCGACTGGAGCGATGTTGCGATCTACGCCTACGCGGCTGTCGCATTCGCATTCTTGGCGCGGTTCCTGATGGGGATGTTTCTCGTCCGCAGACTGCTGAAACAAAGCTCGCTAAGCGGAGCCGGTTTCCTCGAATCAGAAGCAATCGCCGTGCCGTTGACAGTGGGATGGCTGCGGCCGAAAATCCTGCTGCCTATGGAATGGCGCGAATGGGATCGAGAGAAGTTGGACGCAGTGCTCGCGCATGAAGGCTCGCACGTGCGCAGGCGCGACGGTTTGGTGTCGGCGCTCGCGGGGATCAATCTCCGCCTCCTTGCCGAACTCGCGTGCGACGAATCGAGCGTCGCCACGCTGGGCGATCGCGAAGGTTATGCGCGCCTCCTGCTCGATATGGCGCGAGTGGTTGATACGGAACACGGACGATTACAGAGCCACGCCCTGACCATGGCCGCGAGCTCGCATATCCGCCAGCGCATCGACTCGCTGCTTCAGGAAGGCCGCAGCTTCTCACGGGGACTGACCTGGACTGGCTGGGCCGCCATCGCGCTGTGCGGGATTCCGATCGTGTTCGGAGCGGGGGCGGTCACGCTGGATCGCCAACCCCCTGTGCTTCCACTCCCAATGCCGCGATTGAGCTCTCCCGCGCCGCCAATATTGCTCGCGCAAGCCCAGACAGCTCCGCCCGCTCCAGCGTCCGCAACAACTCCGGCATTTGAGGTGGCTTCTATCAAGCCTTGCACAGACGCTCCTCCTGGGGTTAGAAGCGGGACTGGAAGCGTGTCTCCCGGAAGGCTGAGCGAGAATTGCCTCACGGTGAAAAGTCTTATCACCACAGCGTACGTGCTTTTCGCGAACGGCCAACACCAACCCTCATCGTCGCTTAAGCTCCTTCCGGTGGAAGGCGGCCCAGCATGGCTCAGCTCGGACCGATATTCTATTGATGCGAGAGCCGAGGGTCCTGCGAATCCGGAAATGATGCAGGGTCCGATGCTTCAAGCGCTCCTCGAGGATCGGTTCAAGCTAAGGGTCCGTCGTGAAACCAGGGAGGTTCCAGTTTATGCGCTGACCGTAGCAAAGGGCGGCCTCAAACTGCAGCAGGCGGAAGAAGGAAGTTGCACTCCCAGGGACATCGCGAACGGCCCGGCTCCCCACCCGCAACCAGGCCAGAAGCCCTTCTGCGGTCAGGCAGGGCTTGTGAGAAAGGGATCGAACTTCTACTGGGAGCTGCGCGCGATGACTCTCGACGAGTTTTCTAAGTGGCTCAATCTCAGCCTGGACCGTCTAGTCATCGATAAAACCGGGGCCGCCGGGAACTTTGATTTCCACTTGGAATTCGCGCCCGACGAAACCACGCCCGGATTAGTCCCAGGCGGCGCGGAGCCATCCGACCCCACCGGCCCGTCCATCTTTACCGCGGTCCAGGAACAACTCGGGCTGAAACTGGAGCCGGCGAAAGGCCCCGGCGAATTCCTTGTCATCGACCACATAGAGAAGCCCTCGGAGAATTAATATGCTCGCTCACTTGTTGGATGTTTCGACTCGATCGCTCCTGCTGGCCCTTTTGGCAGCGATCATTCTCTGGTCCCTGAGGAGACGGCGCACGGCCGCGTTACAACATGCCGTCTGGGCGGCAGTGGTGTGCGGAATGCTCGCGTTGTTGTTCCCAATAAGTGCGGCATTGCCTCGACTCCCGTTCCGCGTTCTGACGAGTCCAGCGGCTCCGCCGATGCAATCCGCTTCGCCGGTATGGGACACGCCGATAATCTGAAACTCGTCGGAGCTGCCGTCTCAAGTTCCAGCGAAACCGGAGCGCTCGATCGCCTGGAGCGACGTCGCGGTGTACGCGTACGCGGCTTTCGTGTTCGCATTCCTCGGAAGGTTCCTAACGGGGATGCTCCTTGTCCGAAGACTGCTACGACGCAGCTCGCCCTGCGGCGCCGGTTTCCTCGAATCGCAAATTATTTCGGTGCCGCTGACCGTCGGATGGCTGTGGCCGAAAATCCTCCTCCCGCTCGAATGGCGCGAATGGGATCGTGAGAAGTTGGACGCAGTGCTGGCGCATGAAGGCGCGCACGTGCGCAGGCGCGACGGTTTGGTGTCCGCGCTCGCGGGACTCAATCGCTGTATATTTTGGTTCCATCCGTTGGCCTGGATGTTAGAGCGGAGGCTCGCGCTCCTGGCCGAACTCGCATGCGATGAATCCTGCGTAGCTACGCTGGGCAATCGCGAAAGCTATGCGAGGCTCTTGCTCGATATGGCGCGAGTGGTGGATGCATCGCATGGACGGTTACAGAGCCACGCCCTCAGCATGGCCGCAAGCTCGCATATCCGCCGACGCATCGACTCGCTGCTTCAGGAAGGCCGCACATTCTCGCGAGGGGTCACCTGGACCGGTTGGGCCACAGTCACCCTGTGTGGAATTCCAATCGTCTTAGGAGCTGGCGCAGTCACATTGAATCAGCAGCCGCCGTTGCTGCAACTCGCAACACCGCGAGTGAGCGCCCCCGCGCCTCCAGTGCTCATCGCCCAGGCGCGGCCAAGTCCGCCGGTTCCCAGCCCCGCAGCTCGGCCGGAATTCGAGGTTGCTACAGTCAAGGCGTCGCCTGACATCCCCGGCGAGCGAAATACTTTGACGGTATCGGGGGGGCCTGGGAGCAACGATCCGGAGAGGATCGCGTTCAAGCATTGCCCGCTAAAGTACCTCATCTTGTATGCTTTTGGACTTCCGTTTGACAGCGTCACCTTCGCCACCGACCCCCTGGTTAGAGGTCCCGGCTGGATCGCTGACGGAGAAAAGTACGAGGTCATCGCCAAAGTTCCGCCCGGAACGTCCCCAGAACAAGCTAGGGTGATGCTCCAAAACCTCTTGGTGGCGCGATTCAAGGCGGATTTCCGCCGGGAGAGCAAGGAGACCTCTGGTTATGAGTTGACCGTGGCGAAGGGAGGGACGAAGTTGAAAGAATCTCCCGATCCGAATGCACCCGTGAGCCCAAGGTTTGAACTAGACCGGGACGGCTTTCCTATCCTTCCGGACGGCACAACGGGCTTGGTCGCAGCTAGTGGTCACGTTACGGCCCGAAATAAGTCGATCGAGGACCTGATTAAGTTCGTGGCGATAAAGCTGAGCGTATATCCATCCGCGATCATAGATCGAACTGGTCTTACTCGGACCTATGACTTTGCGTTCCAGACGGAAGCGGGGAATCCATTGTTCCCTGGCATCCAAGCGACCGACGGCCCCGGCATCTCTGAAGCGTTAGAGAAGCAGCTTGGCCTCAAATTAGAAAAACGAAAAGTGGTCTTGCAGATCTTGGTCGTGGAGCACGCGGAGCGAGTGCCCACGGAGAATTGACGGCTTGTCTGCGTACTATGACGATAAAGTATCAAGTAGTCTTGGACATCTCCATGGCTGAGCTTGTCGCCATAATAACCGCTGGGTCCCTGGATGAAACCGACATCCAGAGCGCGATGCTGAAGGCTGGTCAGGACGCGCTGAAAAGTATGGGCTCCAGTTGGAGCCGCGCACGGCGCCGGTCGAGATCCTAGTCGTCGACCATCTGGAGAAAAGCCCGACCGAGAACTAGCCGCTCACTTCCCGTGGCACTTCTTGTACTTCTTGCCGCTCCCGCACGGGCAGGGGTCGTTGCGGCCGGGCTTCGCGGGGGGCTCCGGCTGAGGCTCGGGCGCAGCTTCTTCCTCCGGCTCCTCTCCGGTGTCAAACACTGGAGCCAGGCCGTGCAGCCGCAGCCGCTCGTCAATCGCGAACATCACTAAGCGGGTGTCGCCGATAGACAGGTGCGTGATTGAGTCGATTTTGCGCAGGATTCCGCGAGCCCGCCCGCGCGTGGTTTCGCCCGGCACCGCCAGCGCATAGGCGAATAAAGCGTCATCGCGGAAATCTTCGTCGTCGAAATATTTTGCGATTTTGTCGGCTTGGGTGGTCAGGCGGAAATACCCGGCGCCGCGCAGAGCCTGATGCAGAATCGCGTGATCTTCATCCTCTAAATGCGGAGCGAAGTACTTCGCGAATGGCTTGTACAGCGAGCGCCACATGGCTTCCATGGCCTTGGCTCTCGCCGTCCCGCCTTCTTCATACAACGCCTCGATTCCGGCCTTTGGATCCTTTTCATCCGCGAAGCCGTAGAGTCCCACGGCTGCCCCGCCCCGTTCTTCGGCAGGTTTACTGGTGTCGCGCAAAACCGAAATCATGGCCGCGCGAATTGACGCGTCCTCGGCTGCATCCGCCAGCGACGCCCAGGCGCGCCCGCGAACCTCGGCATCGGGATCGGAGTTGGCCATCGCCAGCAGCTTCGCACGCGCCTTGGGGTCAAGCTCGGTATTGAAGTAGCTGTGGGCTGCTTCCGCGCGGATTTCGGCGTCGGTTGACTCCAGCAGTTCCAGGCGCTCGGAGTCGGGGAGCACATCGGCGTCGGGCAGTTCCCGCTCCGGATATTCGGCCAGGATGTCGAACGGTTCAGGTTCGTAGGTGGGTTCGGGCGCGTCGATAAGCTCCAACGCATGCGAGAGCTCGCGCTCCAATTCCGGATCTTTCGGATCTTCGGCCGCTACCTCGGCCAGCATTTGTTCCAGAGCCGGCCGCGCCGCAGCATCGCCATAAAGACCCAGGCAGAATGCGCCATCGGCCGTGTCGAACTCCAGACGGTCAAGAAGAATGGCGAGCACTCGCGGATCGTGAATGCGCAGTCCCGCCAATACGAAAGCGACATCGCTTCCGCGCTCCTCGCCTAGCTCTTCGTAAAGCGCGAGCAAGGCGTCGACAGCCTGAGCACCGAGCGGCAGCAATGCCTGGACCAGGTTGTCGTCGATCTCTTCCGGCTCGCGCCGGATCGCGTCCATGAAGAACTCGATCGCCTCGGGATGAGGCGAATGGCGGAAGAGGTCGATCAGGAGAGGATCCAGATTGACGCGGCTCTCCGGATCGGGGTCGCGCGCAAACGCGGCAGCATCGGAAATGCCGGATTCGCCGCGGTCGAGAATGCTTTTGACTAAGCGTTGGTCGACGCCGATCCAGCCGCGCGAGGCTGCCCGCAACAGCTCAGGGACAGGAATCTCACCGAAGCGGCTGGGATCGAAGGCGGCCAAGGACCAATGGCCAGCAGTCATGTTATTAGTATCCTGAATCAGAGAGAGTGAAACCGCTCCCTCTGGTCGCGGCTCAGAATCGGCGTTGTCCCGGACGGAGCGGTTGTACAGCTAGTCTTCTTTTACGACGTGTACCGGGATTTCGATGGTCACGTCTTTGTGCAGCCGCACGGCGACCTTGTAATCGCCCAGGGTCTTGATGGGTTCATCGAGTTGAATCTTCTTGCGTTCAACGGAGTAGCCCAGTTTTTCGAGCGCCGCCGCAATATCGGCGGTGGTGACGGAGCCGAACAGGTGATCGTTCTCACCCGCCTTCTGCGAGATGGTCACGTCAACCGCGCCCATCAGCTTGCCCAACTCCTGCGCTTCCGAAACAACTTTCACCTCGCGGCGCAGGTGAGCCTGACGCTCCTGCTCCACGATCTTCTTGTTGCCTTCGGTGGCGGCCACGGCCAGGCGGCGCGGCAGCAGGTAATTGCGCGCGTAGCCCGCGGCCACTTTCACCATCTGGCCGCGCGTGCCCAATTTATCGATATCTTCTCTGAGTATGATTTCCATGGTGTTTCCTACAAGGACGAAGAGAACGGCATCAGCGCGATATTGCGAGCCTGTTTGATCGACTCCGCCAGGCGCCGTTGATGGGGCGCGCACACTCCCGAAATCCGCCGGGGCGTAATCTTGCCGCGCTCACTCATGAACGCGTTCAGCATGCGCGTGTCTTTGTAATTGATATCGTCGATCTTCTCGACGCAGAACCGGCACATCTTCTTGCGCCGGAAATATTGTTTCTTTCCAGCGTTGGCTTTATCGCCACCGGTGGGTCTTTGTGAGGCGCTTCCCGGACGTCCGCCGTAACCGCCGCTACGTTGTTCAGCCATATCGTTCTCCTTTACTCCGCGGCTTTCGGTTCGCCGGCCGTGACTGCTTCAAGCTGCGGCTCGACTGGTTTGGTTTCGACGGCTGCCGCCTCGGCCGCAGCGGGCTTTGGCTCGGCAGGTTTAGGTTCGGCGGGCTTGGGAGCCCCGGGCATGCCCGGAGCAGGACCCGCCGCGGCAGGCTCGGCTGGCGAGGGCATCATCGCCGGCGGGGCCACCGGCATTGCCGGACGGCGCGCCGCCCGCTTATCGCGATGCACCTTGCGCTTGGCGATCTTCTTCAACTTCTCGTCGATGCGCACGGTGATGAACTTGATTACGGTGTCGGTGACGCGCATGCGGCGCTCGACTTCTTTGAC
This sequence comes from Bryobacteraceae bacterium, assembly GCA_036489835.1. Lineage (GTDB taxonomy): Bacteria > Acidobacteriota > Terriglobia > Bryobacterales > Bryobacteraceae > Palsa-187. Next base: position 26,017 of record DASXEY010000127.1, read on the forward strand.
CAGCTCCGCGGGAGCGCTGAACTGAATCAGAACGTAAAGCCCTTCGTTGTACTTCTGCACCCTGTAGGCGAGCTTGCGCACGCCCCACTTGTCGGCTTTGTCGACCGTCCCCTTCCCGTTTGTGATTAAATCCTTGATCTGGACGATATACGCGTCGACTTCTTCTTCGGGCGTATCCGGTTTGACGATGAACAGCTCTTCGTAGACTCTCATTCTTCCTCTTCTTGTAAGCCTTGGGCGCGACGATTATAAATCGCCATGGACTTTTCGACGCCTTCAGCGAGTATGGATTCCACGGCCTCCGCTGCGCGGGCGGCCATTTCTTCCATTTCCTGCTTTTGCGACCGCGACAGCCGCGAGAGCAAAAAGCCTGCTCCCCGGCCGCCCTCGCGGCCCCGATCCACGCCCACGCGGACACGCACAAAATTCTGCGTGCCCAGGTGAGCGATCACGCTCTTCATCCCGTTGTGGCCCGCCGCTGAGCCTTTCGGCTTAATGCGGAGAGTCCCCCACGGGAGATCCAGCTCGTCGTACACGACAACCAAACTTTCGGGCAATCGGTCCGGCTCCACTTCATACCGTCCCAGCAGCCCTTTGACTGCCCGCCCGCTCTCATTCATGAACGTCTGCGGTTTGGCCAACGCCACCCGCTTGCTGTGAATGACGCCGTTCCCCACTCGCGCGTCACATTCCTTACGCGTTACGCGGATGGCATTCCTCTCGGCCAGCCGGTCGATCGCCAGGAACCCCAGGTTATGCGGCGTGAACTCGTACTCCTCGCCAGGATTCCCCAAACCAACCACCAGGAAGTCTTGCCGATCCGCCATCCGGCCAACCTCCGTCGCCAGGCCCCACTCGCCCGATTACTTCTTCTTTTTCTCTTCGGGCTTCTTCTTCTCGTCCGCGCCTTCTTCTTCCTTCTTGCCCTTCTTGATCACTTCGGGCTCGGCGGCGGTCCCGGCGGCGGCTTCACCTTCCGGAGTCGCCACGACTTCAGCCTTCAGCGTCACGACGTGCGAAATCACGGCGTCGCCGGGGCTCACCAGCTTCATGGAGCCGGTCATCGGGATGGCGCTGGCGCGAATGCTCTGGTTCAAAGCCAGCCCGGTCACATCCACCACGAACTCTTCCGGAATATCGTCGGGAAGGCACTCGATTTCGATTTCGCGGGAGATCACTTCATGCAGTCCGCCCTGCAGCTTCACGCCGGTTGGCTCGCCATGAGTGTGCACCGGAATCTTGACGATAATCCGCTTGGTCAAGTCGACGCGCTTCATATCCACGTGCAGCAGCGTGTCCTTCACCGGATCGGTCTGCCAGTCGACGATCATCACCGGAGTGTTTTCTCCGCTTGTCACGGATAAATTGAAAATCGTGTTGTGACCGGTTTTGCTGCTCAAAATCCGGGTGATTTCCTTGGGGCTCACGGCCAACGGGACAGAAGTTTCGGTCACGCCATAAAGCACGCCCGGCGTCGAGCCGGAAACGCGCAGCCGGCGAGCCTCATTCTTTCCGCGCCCTGAGCGCGTCTCCGCAGTTATCGTAATATCTTTTCGCATCGAATTCCTTCCCTTTAGACAAATAGCGTGCTGACGGAGCCGTCCTCATGGATCGACTGAATCGCCTTGGCCAGCAGCGGCGCCACCGAAAGCTGCTTCAGCCGGGTGCAGTTGTCGGCTTCCTCACGCAAAGGGATCGAGTTAGTGACGATCACTTCCAGAAGACCGGACTGCTCAATTCGTTCCACCGCCGGACCCGACAATACAGCATGCGTGGCGCAAGCCCGCACGCTTTTCGCGCCCTGTTGCAAAAGCGCTTCCGCGGCTTTGACCAGAGTGCCCGCCGTGTCGATCAAATCGTCCACGATCAGGCAATGCTGACCCGCCACGTCTCCGATAATGTGCATCACTTCAGCCACATTCACATCCGAACGGCGTTTATCGATGATCGCCATCGGCGATCCCAGCCGCTTGCCGAACGCCCTCGCCCGCTCCACTCCGCCCGCATCCGGGGAAACCACCGTCAGATCCTCGCCCCGCAGCTCGTCGAAATAATCGACCATCACGGGCGCGGCGAACAAATGATCCACCGGCACGTCGAAGAAGCCTTGAATCTGCGCGGCGTGCAGATCGACGGCCAGAATACGATCGGCGCCGGCCCGCTCAATCAGACTGGCCACCAGACGCGCCGAAATCGGCATGCGCGGCCGGTCCTTCCGGTCCTGACGCGCATACCCATAATAGGGTAACACTGCGGTGATGCGTTCTGCCGAGGCTCGCTTCAGGGCGTCCATCATCAGCAGCAGCTCCATCAGGTTCGTGTCGACGGGGCTGCAAGTCGGCTGGACCACGAACACGTCGGCTCCGCGCACGTTTTCCTGGATCTGCAAATGCACTTCCCCGTCCGCGAAACGGCGCACGTTGGCGGCGGCCACGGGGCAACCGAGTTCATAACAGATCTCGGACGCCAATGCGGGATTGGCGTTGCCGCTGAACACCTTGAAGTGGTTGAACCTCATCGTTTGTCGTACCGGCTTCGGGGAGGCCATTGGTTTTCCCGGGACTCGATGTGTCCGGCAAGTTGCCGCCTCCACAGGCGCCGGTAATCCGGCTGGCTCACGAAGGACGCCGCCAGAAGCCGGAAACCCTGGAACACTCGATCCCCTTCTAACACTTTTCGGGCGCGTTCCCGATCCGTCCGGGAGCCAAAAATCGCGAACACGGCCGAACCGCTCCCCGTCATCCGGACGCCAACGGCGTCGAGCTTCCACAGCTTTGCCACGATGGTCTTGAGCTGGGGGTACTGACTGGAAACGGCCGCCTCGAAGTCGTTCGCACCGAGCGCGCTCGCTGCCCCCGCCGAACGCCCCTCACTCAGCGCCCGCACGTAGGACTGGAAACCATTAATGCTACTTGACGATCCCGTGAAAGTCAAACTACGATTCAGCGCGCGATAGGCCTCCGGCGTGGCGATGTGTAACCCGGGCGACACAATCAGCAGCGGCTCCGCGGCAAGGCTGGGGAGAGGATAAAGCTCCGTTCCGCGGCCGATGCCCAAAGCCGTTCCTCCCAGCAGGAAGAAGGGCACATCGCTGCCTAAGGACGCCGCGATTTGCATGCTGGTTTCCATGGGCAAGGCGCGTCCTGCGAGGACCGGGAGCGCCAGCAGTACTGTAGCCGCATTGCTCGATCCGCCGCCCAGGCCTCCGCCCATGGGAATGCGTTTCTTTAAACCGAAATGCACTCGCGCGGCGATCCCCATTGTCTCCAAAGCGGCTTTGGCAGCTCGCAGGATCAAATTATCGGGAATCGCGTTCGCGTCGTCGATCGAAAGCTCGGTGCGTTTTGATTTCTCGAATTCGATGTCGATGGTGTCGGCCAGCGAGATGGTCTGGAAGACCGTGCGCAGATCGTGGAATCCGTCCGGGTTCTTGTGCAGCACCCGCAAATCCAGATTGATTTTGGCGAGTGAGCGCAGGGTGGCGCGGCGCTTCATAGGCGGGAAAAAAATGGGCCACAGATGAACACAGATGAACACAGATAAGCATTTTGTTTTCTATCTGCGTTCATCTGTGTTTATGTGTGGCGCAAAATCGTTCTTCTAATAATTGAACCTAGTAGTTAATCAGGGAGTAGACATCGCGGCCGGCCAGCTTCTGGCGGCCGTTCAGGAAATCGAGCTCGATGACAAAGCCAAGCCCGGCCACGTTGCCCCCCAGTTTCTCGATCAGCTTCGCCGATGCGGCCGCCGTTCCACCGGTGGCCAGCACGTCGTCGACGATCAGCACGTTGTCGCCGGGGTTGACAGCGTCGCGATGAATCTCTACCACGTCGGTGCCGTATTCGAGCGCATACTCCACCCGCTCGGTTATCGACGGCAGCTTCTTCGGCTTACGGATCGGCACGAACCCGGCGTGCAAAGCGTAGGCAACCGCTGGAGCGAAAATGAAGCCGCGAGCCTCGATGCCCGCCACGGTTTTAATCCCCTTGCCCGAGTAATGCGAGCTAAGCCCGTCGATGACCTCCTTGAGTCCCCCGGCGTCTTTCAGCAACGTGGTGATGTCGAAGAAGTTGATGCCCGGCTTGGGAAAATCCGGCACTTCGCGGATGAGTGTCTTGAGGTGATTCATGGTCGGGAGGACCTCAATTCTAACACGCGACAACGAAGACGCGACAACGAAGGGATAATTCGGAAAGTGATAGATTGGCAGAGCCGCGACCAAAGGGAGCGGTTGCAGCTGAGCCGTTCGCAAATGACCTACCTCACCTTCGCCTGCTACGGATGCCACCTCCACGGCGCTGAATCTGGCTCGGTGGATCAGACCCACAATTTATATGGCAGCCGTCTCCTTGATGCGAATCGGACGCGAGTTTTGGCGGAGAGGAGCCAGATGGACCAGCCAGCGTATGACATGGATCATCGCCGCCGGGAGGCCGTGCTTGGGGCCATCATAGAACGCTGCTCGGATCGCCGCTGGAACCTTCGCGCCGCCCATGTCCGCACCAACCACGTCCACATCGTCGTCGACGCCGAACCTCAACCAGAGAGAATCATGAATGACCTCAAGTCCTTTGCAAGCCGAAGCCTGAACCGGCTGAAACTCGATGAACCAACCCGGAAGCGGTGGGCACGGCACGGAAGTACTCGGTGGTTGTGGAAGCCGCAGAGCGTTTCGGCTGCGATTCGCTACGTCGTGGATCAACAAGGAGAATCAATGGCTGTATTCGAGGCGCCGGAGGGGTTCAGATGACCGCTCCCTTTGGTCGCGGCTCTGTCAGAAACATCAGCGGGTGTGGTTTAGAGCGTCGTCGCACTTGGTTAAGAGCGTCATCAGACGTAGTTAGCGGCATTAGCGGATATGGAAACCGTCCACGCGAACTTCCGCGGCATCTTCCACCTCTACCCGGCGTACTTGCGCGCGCGGGGGACCAACGCGCAGCTCGCCCTCGAAATTCTCAAGCTGGCGGGGAGCTGCGATGGCCAGCACCTCTACCCTGCCGTCGTCCAGGTTACGCGCCCAACCCTTGACACCCAATTCCCTAGCCGCTCTCTGGGCGAAGTACCGGTACCCTACTCCTTGGACCTGCCCTGAGATGTAATAGCGCCGTGCCGCATGCGATGGCATAAACCGTGATTTTACCGAGTTCCAAAGGCGAAATGCATTAGTCGCGAATTCTTTATACTGTTCCAGTTATACGATTACATATAACCCTGGTATGCTACAGGCGATGACATCGGTCAGGCTCCCGGTAGCAAGTGGATTAGCCTTGATTTTTGACTTGGATGGGGTCGTCGTCGACTCGATGCCCCTGCACACGCTGGCTTGGCTGCGTTATCTGGAGCGCTTGGGAATCTCCAGAAAGGACATAGCCTTTTATATGCACGGCCGGCGAAATGACGAAATCGTTCGCGAATTTTTGGGACCGGAGGTCCCGGATAACGTGATATTCGAACATGGCGCGGCCAAGGAGCAGTTGTTTCGGGAGATGATGGGTGCGAGCCTGGTTGACAGCCTGGTTCCCGGCGTCGCCGATTTTCTGGCCCGCAGCGAGGGGTTGCCGGTGGCCTTGGCCACCAACGCCGAGCCTGCCAATGTCGACTTCGTATTGGACGGCGCCAAATTGCGCCGGTGGTTTCAAGTGGTCGCCGACGGCAGCCAAGTCCGCAACGCGAAGCCTGCCCCGGACATCTACTTGTTAGCGGGGGCGCGGCTAAATGTCGCTCCCGGAAATTGCATCGTGTTTGAGGATTCGCCCACCGGCGTTGCCGCGGCTCGCGCCGCAGGCATGCGGGTAGTGGGAATTCAGACACACGAGCGGCTGGGAAATATAGACATCGGAGTGCGGGATTTTCTCGATCCGGAGCTGGAGAAATGGCTGGCAACGCAATTGCCGCTTTAATCCTCGTTCCGGAGGCCATGGTCGGGGTTCGCGTCTGGACCGGCGTGGCCATCGCCGCGGTCCTGACCGCGCTGGCCTGGTGGCGGCGGGAGCGCCGCGTCCGCGTGCAGCATACCAACCAGCGCATCCTGCACGGCCTCGCAGAGGACATTATCGCGGCGCTCACTCCCGCGGCCATTGCCGAGAAGCTGGCCACTGTTCTTCCCACCGTCACCCAGGCGACCTCCGTCAACTTGTATCTTTATCAACGCCGCACCAAGAGCCTTGAGCGAGTCCCCACCAGCGGGGAGCCGGAACCGATGGCCGCATCGATCGACTCCGCTCCGGAGGGCCTGGTCAATGCGGCCGTGGTGTGCTTTCGCAATCGTACGCTCTTGCATATCCCGGATGCTCGCCGCAACCCGCTGGTGAAGATGGGGACCAAGGCCAGTCTTCCCCGTTCCGCTATGTTTGTTCCGCTCTACGCACAGCAGGAAATGCTGGGCGTCCTTGAAGTGGAGAACGCCCGGAAGACCGGATTTTTCAGACCGGAGGAGCAGGCCGACGTGCAGCATCTGGCGAACCAGGCTGCGGCCGCCCTGCGCCTGCAAGAGCGTCAAGTCATGCGCGAGCAGCTCTTCCACAGCGAGAAGCTGGCTGCCACAGGACGCTTGATCTCAGGCGTTGTAAGCGAGTTGAACGCGCCCATCGGCAATATCGCGAAACTGGCTGCGGCTTTGGCGGCACACGCGGATAGTCCGCCCTCCCGCGCGGACCTCCTCAAACTGTCGGGGGAATCGCACCGGGCCTCGGAGATCGTGGCTCGGCTGGTCTCCTTCGCGCGCGAAGACGATCCGTCGCCGGCCATCGTCGACATCAATGAGATCGCTGTGGGACTGTTTCGCTTTCGCGAGCCGGAATGGAAATCCGACGGCATCCAGGCGCAGGACCGCCTGTCGCGGGAGCCTTCGCCGGTGCTGGGTTCTCGCAGCCAGATCGAGCAGGTGCTGCTGAACCTGCTGGTGCATGCCGAGCGCCGGGCGGCGCAATCGCCCGCCAAGACCTTGTCTCTGCATAGCAGCGTGATTGCGCGGAAGGTGCTGGTGGAAATCGGGTACTCCACCGCGGCAGACGAAGAGGTCTCCGGCGGAGATCCGTTCTCGGCAGCCAGCCTGGTGGGCGGAAGCTCCCTAGGTTTGGGGGTGTGCCAGGGAATCGTGCGCGGAAATGGCGGCGAGATCCGCTTCCGGGCTCGCACCGGTTCGGCGAACTTTGAATTGGAATTGCCGCTGGCCCAGGACAACGTCAAGACCAACTCCGGTCCCGACCCCCGCAATCCGCCGCGGCCCTTAACGGTCATGCTGGTGGATCCCGACGACGCAACCCGCAAACAATTGCTGTCGCTGCTGGCTGCCCGAGGTCATCGCGGAGTGCCTGTCTCCGCGCGCGAAGCGATGGATCTGGCGGGCCGCATGCGGTTCGATGCGGTATTCTGGCTGCCCTCGCCCGGCGCACCGGCTTGGACCGAATTCTACGATACGATTCGCGTACAGGTGCCTGTGTTCGTGTTGGTGAGCGACGGCTGGGACTCCGCGCTGGCGCAGCGCCTGGAGCAATTTCAATCCATCCTGCTGACGCGCCCGGTCCAAGAGGGGGAACTGGACCGGATTCTGGGCGAAGTCGACGCACGAACTCGCCCGGCATCGTAAGTAAGCAAGTGATTTCGAGCCGCGACTGGCGGCCATTACCGCTGCCCTGAAAAACCCTGTGGGGCAGACAATCTTGCCGCTTGCCATCTGCGCCGCGCAAGAAGCGGGCGGCAAGATCGCCCACCCCACAGCCGCTCGCATGTTTGTCATCCCTAGACCCGCGCACCAAACCAAGCCAGCCCGGCCGCCAGCAGCAGTGCCGCCGCCGGACGTTTCCATGGCAGCGGCATGCGGATCGCCGCCACGGCCAGAATCGCGAAAATCGCGCTTTGGACGGGCAGCGCGCCCAGGAGATAGGCGGCCGGAAAACCCGCGAAGGACAATCCATGGATCAGACCCAGGATCGCGACCACCAGCCATCTCCATTGGCCTTGAGGCAGCAGCAGAATTTCGACCGCCAGGTACGCCACGGTGAGCCCCAGCAAGGCTTCCAGAAAACTCGCTGCGAGACTAACGGGCAGCAGCGGACCCAGCCCCCGGGCGCAGAATTCGGCGATCAGGAACGCGGCGCAAAACGCCAGTGCCTCCTTTCCGCTGCGGGCCGCCAGGGCCAAGCCGATCAGGAACAGGAATCCCGAGGCGCTTTCCACCGCGCGAGTCGCGCCCAGAAACGCTTCGCGCGCCATTGCCTCGGCACGCGAGGGCGGACGGAAGCGAACCTCGGCTTCGGTGAAGCGCTGATCGAAGACTTCCTGATCTGAATTTGCGCCTTGAATCGCGGTGAGAAGATGCACATGGTTGGGCACAGTCACCCGGTAGAGGGTGCACTGGACGTCAATCGCATCCGGATGAAGAGTGGGGAATTCGTACTCGCCGCGGCAGACATAGGTGCTGTCTTCCTGCCGGCAATTCGATCGCGCCAGATGGCCATCGCCGAAACGGAAGCTCGCCAGCAGTTCGGTTTCCGGATGGGCGAGCTGCGTAATTTCGTAGGCCGGAATGCGCAGCTCGAAGGTCGCGGTCGGGCCGTCCAGGCGCAGCTCTCCGGTGCTGATGCTGACTACGTGGGCTTGCAAGGTCGCGGCACAACAGAGGAAGACAACTTTGGCCGTGAATCTACGTGAATTCACAGGAATGAAACCTTGGCCCTAGGAAGCCGGCGCTTCACGATTATGTTTGCGCATGCGGGCGAGAATCGCGCGCAATCCGGCGATCAGGGGCACCGCGAAGAACATCCCTGGAATTCCCCCCAGCCGCTCTCCCGCGATCACGCCCAGCAGCACCAGCACTGGATGAATCTCTACACCCTCGCTCATTAAATACGGGCTGAGCACGTAATCCTGAAAAACGCGATAGGCGCCCAGAAACGCAATCAGCAACAGCAAGTGCGGGAAGCCGCTGAACACGGCCACCAGCAGGACCACCGCCGCTCCAGCGAGTGGGCCGACTACAGGAATTACCTCCAGAGTGGCCGCGATTCCCGCCAGCAGAAGCGCATACGATACGCCCATTAAGGCGAGAAAACTCAAATAGGAAATAAACGTCGCCATGGCCAGAAACAGGAGCGCCCGCATGTAGCGGGCGAGCAACAAATGCAGATCGGTGAGAGTTCCGTCCACCAGCGCCCGCGCGCCCGGATCGACAGCGTGCACTAAAGCGCGGCGAATCGTGACGCCGTCCTTGAGCAGGAAGAAGCTCAGGATCGGGACCAGAATGATGCTCAGCAGACTGCCAATTCCGCTGAGGAGCTGCTCGCCCGCCGTACTGAGCATGGGAAGAACGTTCTGGCCGAACTGCGCCATGCGGTCACGGATGGCCTGGGTGACACGCGGGCGGATCGGCTCCAGCCAATCAGGGAGCTTCACGTTGCCGAGAGGGTCTTTCTGAATCTCGGCGGGAAGCCGATTCGCCAAGCCGGCGGCTTCCTCGGCAATTGTAGTTCCGACGGGCACGGCCACCGAGACGAAAATACCGCCAAGCGCCAGGTAGACCAGCGCCGCCGCCAGCCCGCGCGAGCCGGAAGGCGGGATCAGCCAATGCACCCGCTCGACCACTGGAGAGAGCAGGTTCGCAAGAAACAGCGCGAAGGCGAACAAAACCAGCTCCCGCCGGATCTGGTAAATGGCGGCCAGCACCAACACGAACAGAAACACGGTCCATGCCGCCCGTAAGACGCGCCGGTCGATGCCAAGCATTGCTATAGGATACTCGCATGCCACGGACCCTTGCGTTCGTCGTGGCGGTTCTATATTATCGTCGCAGCATAGGAGGGGATCATGCGCACATTGCGGATAGCGTTTGCCGCTGGATTGACGGGCATCGCGGCCTGGGCCGCGTCGGATGCACCGGTGACCTTCAACAAGAACGTTCTGCCGGTTCTCGAAAAGAATTGCCAGAGCTGTCATCGTCCTGGCGAGATCGCGCCGATGTCGCTGCTGACCTATACGGACGCGCGGCCCTGGGCCAAGTCCATCAAGGCGGCCGTGCTGACGAAAAAGATGCCGCCCTGGTTCGCCGATCCCGCCTATGGGCATTTCGCCAACGATCGCACCTTGAGCCAAGCCGATATCGATACTCTGGTGGCTTGGGCGGATAACGGCGCGCCCGAAGGCGATGCCAAGGACAAACCCGCGTCCCTCACATTTCAAGAAGGTTGGCAGATAAAACCCGACGTGGTGATCGAAATGCCGATCGCCTTCCAACTGCCCGCTACCGGCACTATTAATTATCAATTCATCCGCGTCAAAGGCGCGTTCCCCGAAGATGTTTGGGTTTCAGCGGCGGAGATGCGGCCGAGCAATCCGGCGGTTCTGCATCACGGCAAGGCGTGGGTGGTTCCACCAGGATCGAGATGGATGGCCGACGCCACGCCGGGCATGCCGTACGAAGGCCGCGAATCGAGCGGGAACAACCCTGCCGACGGCAACGACATCCTGGGCAAATTCAATCCCGGATTGGGCCCGCAGAGCTTTGACGTGGGAGGCTCGGCGAAGTTCGTTCCCAAGGGGTCGGACATTATCTTCGAATTGCACTACACGGCTATCGGGAAGGCCACTAGCGACATTACCAAGCTCGGCTTAGTACTGGCCAAGCAGGCGCCCACCAGCCGCTATTTCCTTTCGAGCGGACCCAGCGCTTCAAATCTGGTGATTCCCGCCGGCGACGGCAACGCGGAGGTTGTGAGCGAGGTCACGGTTGGGCTGGACGACGCGAAGCTGGTATACGTGCAGCCGCACATGCATCTGCGCGGAAAGGATATGGAGCTTCGGGCGATTTATCCCACCGGCGAGACGCAAACCTTATTCAAAGGCGTGTTCGATTTCAACTGGCAGTTGGGATATGATTTCGCCAAACCGATTCCGCTGCCCAAGGGGACGCGCCTGATTGCGATTTCGCATTTCGATAATTCCGCCAACAACAAGTTCAATCCCGATCCCACCAGAGAGATTCGCTGGGGATTGCAGAACTGGGATGAGATGAGCAACGCCTTCGTCGGTTTGATTTTCGATGCGAAAGACGACGCGACCAAGCTGTTCCACCGCTCCGGCCCAAGCTTGCTGCCCGCGACTGGCGCGGGTCCGACTCTGGCCGCGCTGGAGGCTCTTACAGGGAAGTGATTTAAATGCCAAAAGCAATGCCTGACGCGAGGTTGCGGCTGCGGTGACATTCTCCCGGCCGACGCTTCCGCCCCGGGTCTGTGTGCTTATGGCCGCACTCTACGCTATACCGACAGCGGTGCTGCTGAGCTATACATGGCACTACGCGATCCCGAAATACCACGGCTACGATTGGTTCTGGGTAGCCATTCTCACGTTCCCGTGGTCGCCGATCTTGACTAACTTCTACAACGTATCCGTCGCAACCGCGGTCATGATCGGAATCGCCTTAAACACATTTATTATTTGCTTATTCGGCGCCCTGCTCACGTGCTTGAGAAAGTGCCGCTTTTGAATAACAGCCCGCAAAACGGAGCCCGAGTCGCGGCCACGGACTGAGCTGTTGCTCTGGGGAATTGAGGGCCGCGACCGGCCCTTCGCGGGCTAAGAGCGCTCCGCGACGACCAGGAACTGCCCCGCCATGGGGCGAATGGGCGAGGCGAGGTATAAACGCACCAGCCACTCCGCGGTAGGAAAACGAGACTTCATGCTGAACGGCGTGAATCGCGGCTCGGCATGCATGATGCTCCAGCCCTCCGACTTCAGGAAGTCCTGGAATCCGTTGTCCGTATAGATGGTCTTGTGCGTGTAATCGTCGAAGTAGCGGCGCGGCTCCAGCCGGAAGTTGGGCTGGACCACGATTAGCCGGCCTCCGGGCCGCAGCACCCGCCAGGCTTCGGCGAGGATATCTCGGCCTTCGTCCAGGGTGAAGTGTTCGAAAAAGTTCGACGCGAAAACTGTGCCCATGCTGCCTGACGAGATCGGCAGCGGGTCGAGTGCCTGCTGAATGAGAGGCGTGATCCCGTCGCCCCAATATTCGATCAGCGCGGGGTTTTGATCCAGTGCCCATTTGCGCGCGGCCTGAATCGATTTCGAAAACTCGCCGTAGCCCGCGCCGAGCTCCAGCAAATTCCCACTCCCGTCCACCCATTGCTGGAGGTAGTGGGCGATCGCCCTCCAGGGAGCGGCGCGCCGGGGATCGTAGGAAAAGCGAATCTGATGATAAGTTTCGTCGTGCGTGGATGTCACTGCGGCGTCTTTCCCTGTGCTACTTCTACAGGGTCCTCGAGAACCTGCTGTAGCGCATGCACTCCTGGTGTCGCGATGGCCGGGGGCCTCTTATCCGTACGATCCCATACAATTCTGGGCGCCCGAAAAGCGCCGAAGCGATAACCGCCGAAGCGATATTGTAGGACCAAAGCGATCATCCGCAACCCCAGCACAAAGGCCTTCCATAGATCTCCGGTAACCGAGGAGACCCCCACGCGGCTGCGGTAATTCACCGGAATCTCCACAAAAGGAATCCGGTGCGCAATTACTTCCATCAGCAATTGCGGGCCAAAATGCGAGCCTCCGATATCGAGGTGCGGCCGGATGCGCTCGATTGCGGACCGCCGGAAGAGTCGGTAGGTGCAACCCATGTCTGTGAGGATTGAGGTTCCAAACAGAACCTCAGTCATCTTCGCCACGGCCCAGTTGCCCCAGCGGAGAAAGCGGCCCATGTTCGCGCCGGTCCAGATGAACTCCCGAGTGGTGCGCGTTCCAAACACGACCGGAACGTCGTCGGAGTACGCCAGAAACTTGAGCAGATCGTGACCGCTGAAGGTGCCGTCGGGCTCCGCGAGCACCACCAGTTCCGCGCGGCACTGGTCGATCCCGCACAATAATGCGTGACCGTAGCCTTGCTTGGTCTCGAAGAGCTCCCGCGCGCCCGTGCCCGCGATCTCGCGGGAAGTCCCTGGAGCGGCATTGTTGTTCACGACGATGACCTCGTCTGCCAAACCTGTGGCGAAGAAGTCCAGAGTGCTGGCGCGGATGGAATCCTTTTCGTTATAGGTCGGTAGAATGACTGCTACCGATTGTCCGCGCCACATAAGCCCTACCGTTCAGATCGGCTGAAACGGACATCAACTTTAAATGGGCGCCGATCAGTTCCGGGCTTGGCTCAGCGCCGCGCCAGCGTCGGCCGGCTGATAAATGTAGCCGTCGCCGAAGGCCGGATCGGGAAAGCGGACCGCAAGGCGATAGTGACGCCGGACCTCATCGAGCAGCTTCGGCGGAAGAGTGCCTAATTCGAGGTCGGTAATGTTCTCTCCGCCGAAGACGTCCTGACTGAGGAAGATCGTCGAAAAGGCTCCACGCTCGATGTCGCGGCGGATCGGCTCGGGATCCACTTTGCCCGACCTCACGAGCAAGCTGTAGATCAGCGGTTCGACATCGAGCCTCTGGCGGAGGCGCACCATGGCGTTGTAGTCTGTGGACAAAACCAATCCGCCTTTGGGGGCGATGAACGGACGCATGGCTTCGATCTGCGCGGCGCGGGCGCGTTCGATCGCGACCCGGAACAGGACGATATTGGGGAAGACTCGGTAGCCAACCGCGATGTGAATCGCCGCGGGAAGCAAGAGAAGCGTCACGGCGCTCTTGCTTTTCGCGAAGTACAGGTTGAAGAAATTGATTTCGTGGAGCGCGACCGCCGCGCAGATCGCCAGCAGCACCGTGGTCTCGATCTGATAGTTTGTATCCGAGCCGATTTTCGGTGCAGTCACCGCGAACATCGCTCCGGCGAAGCCAAGATAGACGAGCAAGGCCGCGCCGCGCGCCTTCCGCATCGTCGCGAAGGCAATGGCGACAATGATCAGGAGCCCCCCTGCCAGGCTCCCGAGCTGAGTAAGTTGAGCGCCCAGTTTCTTTGCGCTCATCGGGTTCATGTTCGCGAAGATTGTGTCGGCCAGGAATCGTCCGTTCGTGGCGGCGTTGAGCGTGAGCGCAATCACAGCGACGGCCCCAGCCCAAGCGACTCCAAAGGCGAAGCCGCGTTTCCAATTGCGAGTAACCAATAAGACAAAGATCGCCGCTGGCGCCGCGAGCGCGGTCTGTTTCGTGAAGGTCGCCAACACGGCCAGCACGGCCGCGATGTACAAGTGCACGATGGCGTTCGATCGCTCAAAACGCGAATATTGATAGAACGCCCAGACGGCCAGGAAGAATGCGAGCGTATCGACCTGACCGACGGTTCCCCAATTCAGAAGCAGGGAGCTGGACGCGGCGAACAATCGCGCGCACCACGCGGCATACCGGTTATCTGTGTACGACTCGGCCAGTTTCCCGCACAAGATAATTAGTCCGATCAGCGCCGCGAAGCTGATCAGCCGGCCGGCTGTGAATACGGGAAGACCCCGGCGGGCGAGGCCTGCCTCCAGCAGATAGAAAATCGGCGTGTAAGCGCAGACTGTATATGGATACTGATTCAGATCGTAGTAAAGCGTGCCATCGTGGATCAGCATCAGCGACTGCGCGGCCACTACCGATTCCGGCGGCGACAGCTCATTTTGAGCCCAGAGCATCGTTCCGAAGTAGCCGCACATGGCTACGGCGCTGAGCACGGAGATGATAACCAGAGCCTTGCGAAAGCGCGTCTCGACCGTCACGGCGTCGGATTCCCCAGAAACCTGTAAACTTGCGCGGTTTCATCCGAATAGACGGGCTGAAACCGGCTACGATCCTTGACCATCGCCGTTAACGAATCCAGCGCATCCTCATGCAGATCGCGCCGGAAATCGTATTTCGTGACCAGGACGTAATCGACACGCTTAGCGCTCCAGAAGGTTCCCATCCCCGCGATGTACAGCCGCACTTCGCCGGGATCGTTGCCGTAAACCAACCTGGGCAGAAGCGGGATCGTGTATCCGCGGCGGCCGGCATTCAGATACAGCATGGTGTCGTCGTAGGCGGAAAAGCGATCCTCAGAACCGGTGTGGGAGGCGATCCAGTTGTAGACGGGAACCATCTCATCGCGCTGCGTTTCACGGCCGCCAAAATATTGCGGCAGCACGACGGCGATTCCGTTCACCGCGGAACCGATAGCTCCCGCCGCGATCAACCCAATCAATGCCACCATTACCACCACGGCGACCCGATCCGCTGCACCTTTCTCCCGCCAGGTGGTGACGGCCAGCGCCGCGATGTCGCGCAGCTTGGTCGCGAGGCCGGCGACATAAAGAGGAAAGAGTGGATAGACGAAGCGAGTGTCGGGCGGATATTGCCACAGCACCAGAACAACGATAAACAGTGCGGCGAACGCAGGGTAGTGCCAGTGGCCCCGGCGAACCAGAGTCACGACTCCCGCCGCCGCGGTAACCGTGAGGAGCCAGCCGATCACGCGAAGCCCGAAGGTATTGTCGACGCTGAAAAGCACCAGGCGCGCCAATGCCTCGATGACGGACGCGAAGTTGGTCCATAGGCGATGCGGGAAATCCGCCCACGAAAACGTCTGGATGTAAAACTTCACATACGACGTGTAATAGACGACCATGTCGTCCTTGGCCGCGGACCCGTTTCGCAGACACCACAACTGCCATCCGGCAATCGCGGCGAGCATCGGTATTGAGAACGCCACCGCCGCACGGATTTTGCGTTGCAGGATCAGAACCAGCGGGACGCTGACCACCAGCACAATCGAGTTGGTGCGAATCAGGAATGCCACCGCGCCCAGAATGCCGGCCCATAAACCCATTTCCGCCAGAGGACGCTTGGCTTCAAGCAACAGCATCAAGCCCAGCAGAACCACGCAGAACGGAAGCTCCGTCAGAGAAGACACGCCCAGGATAATGGTGATCGGACAGAGTGCGGGAATCAGCGTCAATGCGTACGCGAAGGGGGCGTTGAATCCGCTCTGCCGAAAATAGAGCCACACCAAGCTCACGTAGGGCGCGTAGAAAAACCACTGCAATGCGGTGAGCGCGGAAAGGTTCCCGGGGAACGCGCCGGCAAATCTCCAGACCAGCGACAGAAGCAGCGGATAGATCGGCGGGTATTTGGTTTGCGCGGGATTTTCGGGGAGCTGAGGGATTCGGTATCCGTGATTCCCGGCCAATGACTGAGCGGAGAGCCACAGGACTGCATCATCATGATAGGCTCCCAATTGCGGCATGGAACGGAATTTCCAGGCGAACCAGCCGCTTGGCGCGAGAAGCAGCGTTAGACCGAGCAGAGCTGCGATCCAGGGAACAACCCGCGTAGGCGGTTCCTGGATCAGGCCTTCCGCCAGATTTTGCTTCGCGATCGTGCCCGATGCCATCGACCGTTTATCGGCAGGTCCTCGCGTTTCCTGCATTACCATGGAATCGTGCCTACGACCTCTGCCGACCGCATGCGAACCCTGGTCGATGACCATCAGCGCCTGGAGGATTCTCTGCGCCTGGGCGGCGGGCAAAAGAAAATCGACAAACAGCATGCTTCGGGAAAGCTGACCGCGCGGGAGCGGATTGACAGGCTGATCGACCACGGCTCGACACATTTCGAAACCGGCCTGCTGATAGCCTACGACAAGTACGATGGACAGGCGCCCGCTGCGGGGGTGGTCACGGTGGTCGCGCGTATCGAAGGACGGCCTACGGTGATTGTCGCCAACGATGCCACCGTCAAGGCCGGCGCTTGGTGGCCGGAGACTATCCACAAGATCCTGCGCGCGCAGGAGATCGCGATGCGCAACCGCCTGCCCATCGTTTATCTGGTGGATTCGGCGGGCGTGAATCTGCCGTATCAGGACGGCATTTTTCCGGGCCAATACGGAGCGGCGCGGATTTTCTACTACAATTCGCTGATGCGCCGCCGGTTGAAGGTCCCGCAGATCGCGGCGGTGATGGGGATGTGCATCGCCGGCGGAGCGTATCTGCCCGCGCTCTCCGACGTCATCATTATGGTTGAAGGCGTCAGCTTCATGGGCTTGGGCGGACCCAATCTGGTGAAGGGCGCGGTGGGGCAGGTGATCGATGCGGAGTCGCTCGGAGGCGCGTCCCTGCATACGGAAAAGAGCGGCGTCGCGCACTATTCCGCGAAAAACGACGAGGATTGCCTGCGCCTGATCCGCCAGAAAATCCGTGAGCTTCCGCTGCCTGTTCCGCAGCACACTAGTCGGATTACTCCGCCAGCGAAGTCCGCCGACGGGCTCTACGAGGTTCTTCCCGCCGACCATCGGCTTCCGTATGAGATTGAAGAGGTGATCGCTCGGCTGGTTGACGCCGAGGATTATCTTGAATTTCAACCGCATCACGCACCGGAGCTGTTGTGCGCGAACGCTCGTCTGGGCGGGCGCGCCATCGGGATCATCGCCAACCGGCGCGGGTTTTTGAAGACGCCGGGAGGCCCGCGCATCGGCGGGATCGTGTATCCGGAATCGGCGCGCAAAGTGGCGTACTTTGTCGAGACCGCGGAACGCCTCGGACTGCCACTGCTGTATTTGCAGGATGTTTCGGGATTCATGGTAGGCGTGGAAGCCGAGAGTGAAGGCATCATCCGCGCCGGAGCCGAAATGGTGGAATCAATGGCCTGCGCCACGGTTCCCAAAATCGTGCTGACACTGAATCACGCCAGCGGCGCGGGCTATTACGCGATGGCCAGCCAGGGCTTCGATCCCACGTTCACGTTCGCGTGGCCCACCGCGCGCATTGGCGTGATGGAAGGCGACGCCGCGGTGCAGGCCGTCCACGGGACGGAGTTGGAGCGGCTGAAGGTTTCCGGCGAGCCGATTCCCGCCGAGCTGGCGGCGAAGATTGCCCAAACTCGAGCGGATTATGAGCGTTGGCTGGATGCGCGCTATGCGGCCGCGCGAGGCCACGTCGATGCGATTCTGGATCCTCTGGAGACCCGGCGCGTTCTGGAGTTTGCTTTCGAGGCTGCTACCGCGCACGGGCATCGCGAGCATTTGATGCTGGAAACGCTGTGAGTCTCCCTGTCGCTAATTTAAGAACGGAGCAGGATGGGCGCTTGCGCCGAATCACTCTGGCCGCGCCGGAACGGCGTAATCTTCTCGATGCGCCGCTTGCGGAAAACCTCCTGCGCGAAATTGCGGAGGCAGAGGAGGATTCCGCGACGGGCGCGATTCTGATCGAGGCTGATGGCCCGATCTTCTGCGGAGGGCTCGACCCAGCGTCGCCACCCTCGCCTGAGCTTTTCACTATCGGACGCCGGGCAACCAAACCCATCGTCGTAGCAGTGAAGGGCCCGGCAGTGTCCGCGGGAGTGGGATTGATTGCCAATGCGCACGTCGCCATCGCGGCCCAGGGCTGTACGTTCGGGCTCATCGATATTCGCCAAGGCCGCTGGAATGAGGGAGTGTTCCAGGCTGTGGCCGGGGCCGTCGGGCAACGGCGCGCTTTGGAACTGGCCTTGACCGGAAGGATTTTCTCGACGGCCGACGCAGCGTCCTGGGGGTTGCTTCATGTCGTCGCGCCGGCGTTTGAGTTAGAAGATCGCGCCACCGATGTCGCCACGGCGCTGGCCAACGCGGATCGCGAAGTTGTGCGCGCGGCAATGAAGCACGTTTAGAGTGACGCGGGTCTGGCGCGGATGGCCGGCCAAAGGTTTCCTCCTTCCAATGTGGTCATCGCGGCCCACGACCGTGAGCCAAACGGCGCGTTCCGAGGCGCCTTAGGCTGAAGGGGCGCGTGATACTCTGGGATTTTCCGTGTCTTCCTCTGAACCCACCGCAAATAAATTATCTCCCGGCGAAGGCTTCGCCCGATTGGTCGCGATCATGGCGCGGCTGCGCGCTCCCGGCGGCTGCCCCTGGGACCGCGAGCAGAATTTCGACACCATTAAACCGTATTTGCTCGAGGAAACTTACGAGGTCATGGACGCCATCGATGCCCGCGACTTCGAGAATTTGGAAGACGAGCTCGGCGACCTGCTGCTGCAAGCCGTGTTCTTCGCGCAGATGGCTTCGGAAGAGGGCCGCTTCGACATCTCGGGTTCGCTTGAGGCGATCAATAGCAAGCTGGTGCGCCGCCATCCGCATGTGTTCGCCGAGGGCGATGCAAAAACTTCCGACGATGTGAAGCGCCGTTGGGATGAGATTAAAGCCGAAGAAAAACCCCACCGCCCGAAGGGCCTGCTTGCAGGCGTTCCACGTTCGCTGCCCGCTTTGGTAGAAGCGCAACGGATCGCGGGACGCGCCGCGGGAGCAGGCTTCGACTGGGCCAACATCGAGCAGGTCTTCGACAAGCTGCGTGAGGAGCTGACGGAGCTGGACGCCGCCCGCGCCGGCGCGAAGCCGGAGGAGATTGAAGATGAGCTGGGCGATCTGCTCTTTGTCGTCGTCAATATCGCGCGGTTCCTGAAGGTTGATCCGGAGCAGGCTCTGCGCAAGACCAACGCCAAGTTCAGGGGCCGGTTCGCGCACGTCGAAGCGGGAGTGGAAGCCAGCGGCAAAACGCTGCCCGAAGCCGGCATCGAAGAAATGGAGCGTCTCTGGCAGGAAGCCAAACAGCTCCGCAACCCAGCGCAAGGCAGCTAGCGTGAGCTTTCTCACGCTACTCAAGACCAATCGAAATTACCGCTTCACGTGGTCCGGGCAAGTGGTCAGCGAGGTCGGGGACAACTTCAACAACATCGCCGTGTTCAGCCTGGCGCTGGCTAACACCGGCTCCGGTTTGGTGGTGGCTGGGATCTTATTGTCGCGCGGATTCCTGGTGCTTCCAGCCGGACCGGTCGCAGGCGTATTGCTGGACCGCCTGGACCGCAAAAAGATCATGATCGCCAGCGACCTGGTGCGCGCCGCCATCGCCATCCTGTTTTTGCTGGCGATTCCGCAGGGCCGGACTTGGCTCCTATTTCTATTGAGCGGGCTGTTGATGTTTGCGTCGCCATTTTTCACCAGTGGCCGCGCGGCGATTTTGCCCACCATCGCCACCAAGGACGAACTGCACACGGCGAATTCGCTGACGCAATTGACGCAGTGGACCACCGTCACCATCGGGTCCTTTCTGGGCGGAGCTTCCGTAAGCGGCTTTGGCTATCGCATCGCGTTTCTCTTTAACGCAGCCTCATTTCTGTTCTCCGCGGCGTGTATTTCACGGCTGCATATCGAGAAGGGTTTCCGTGCGGAGCGATCCGCGCTGGCGGAAGACAAAATTGCCCGTCCTTGGCATGAGTATGTCGAAGGGCTGCGCTACATGCGAGCCTCGCCGTTGATTCTGGGCATCGGATTGGTCGCTGTGGGTTGGGCGACAGGCGGCGGCGCGGCTCAGATTTTGTTCAGCCTTTTTGGCGAGAAGGTCTTCAATCGAGGCGCGGGCGGCATCGGCGTCATATGGGGATGCGCCGGAATCGGCTTGATGAGCGGCGCGCTCTTCGCCAACCGGGTGGGGCGCACGATGCGCTTCGAGGTTTATAAGCGCACGATTTCGATCTGCTACGTGGTTCACGGAGCATCGTATGTACTGTTCAGCCAGGCTCGATCCTTCGGATGGGCGCTGGTGTGGATCGGTATGTCGCGAGCAGCCGTTGCCGTTAGCTCCGTTCTAAATACCTCACAGCTGCTGCGCCACGTACAGAACGATTATCGAGGCCGGGTGTTTTCCACAATGGAAACCTGGACCTGGATGACCATGATCGTTTCCATGGGGATCACGGGCGGAGTTGCCGATCACGTCAGCCCGCGCACCATCGGCGCTTGGAGCGGCGCGGTGAGCTCGACCACGGCGATTTTCTGGGGCTGGGCGAATTGGGCGGGACGCTTGCCGGAACCCGCCGAGGCCGGCGTCGAACCGGAAGAGGTGGAAGTGCATCGCGAATCCGGCGTCTGAGCGCATGCGACAACCGTTTCCTTTGGTCGCGGCTCTGTATCCGCGGTATGTTGCGGAGCGCCGGCCCACGGGTGGCGTCGATCCGGAGGGAGTCGAGATGCATCGCAAGTCGGGCGTCTGAGATCTAGCAGCCTTTGGCAGAACGCCTGCACATCCGGGATGACAGGCGAAACCGCCTGTCCCACCGGGGACAAAGCACGCGAACACCCTCACGCGCGGTCGCCTATATACAGCGGCGCGCTCACCGTGAAGATGCACTCATTGCCCCGCGCCAACAATACCCACTGCAGCAGCCGGCCGCGCTGATTATGCAGGAAATATTCGTACCATTTATCTTCCACTAATTCGGGAATCACCACGATAATGCTTCGGCCGTGATTCTTTTCCGAAAGGTCGAGCACAAATTGAACGATGGGAATAATGATAAATCGGTAAGGCGAAGGCAACACCTGGAGCCTGGGAGGCTCCTTGCCGGCCGCGCGGAAGGGCTGATCTACATAATGCTCCCAGTCCATCCGTAACAGCTCAGAGTGTTCGTCGGGTTCGACGCGCAGCGCGATCACTTCGGGCGAAAGGCGAGCGGCGAATTCGATTCCCTGGCGCGTCACGTTGCTCCAGCGATCGAACGGAATGACGACGATGGGCGGCTGGCTGAGCCTTTCCACCTGCACCGGAATTCTGCACCAGGTGAGCCGCTTTACGGAATGGTAGTGACGCCGGACCCTTCTGAAAACCATGATCGTCAGCGGGATGAAGAGCAGAGTGATCCACGCTCCGGATACAAACTTCGCAACCAGCACCACCAGCACCGTGATACCGGTGACCAGCGCGCCGAATCCGTTGACGAACGCGTTCTTCAGCCAGTGCGGCCCACGATGCTTCCACCAGTGCCTGACCATGCCCGACTGAGAAAGCGTGAATGCGAGAAATGCACCCACCGCGTAGAGCGGGATCAGCCGATCTGTAATTCCATCGAAAAGAATCAGCAGGCCGCCGCACAATATCGCCAGCACAACGATGCCATAGGTATAAACCAGCCGCCGCCCCCGATACGAAAAGGCGTGCGGAAGATAATTGTTCAGCGAGATGGCGCGGCACAGGCGCGGAAAATCCGCAAAGGCCGTATTGGCGGAGAGCGAAAGAACAACCAGGATTGAGGCCATCGTCAGGTAGTAAAACACGCCCCGGCCGAAAACGGCTGCGATCAACATCGAGAGCAGGCTCTGGTAGCCGGGCTGGCCCGGATCAGTTGCGGCAATGCCGTAGCTTTTCACTAGAAACGAGATCCCTCCCAGCAGGATTGCCAAAACGAAAATGATGACGGTAAGCGTGCGCTGAGCGTTCTTCACGCCGGGCTCGCGGAAGGCTTTCACTCCGTTGCTGACAGCTTCCACACCGGTAATTGCCGTGCAGCCGCTGGCGAATACCTTCAGCAGCAGCCAGTAGCTGACTGCTTCGGTCATAGGCGGAGGGGGCGGCAGAGGAGACACCGGCGCCGGATGGCCTCCGCTTAGAAGGACTCGGAAGATGCCGGCAACGATGGTAATGAGCAGGGTTCCAACAAAGAGATACGTAGGAATTGCGAAAGCAACGCCGGCCTCCCGCAAGCCGCGAAGATTCAGGATTGCGATCACAATCAGAATCCCCAGGCAGATGGCAACCGTGTGCGGCATCAGGGACGGAACGGCCGAGACCAGCGCGCCGACTCCCGCGGAAATGCCGACGGCGGCTGTGAGAATATAATCGGCCAGCAACGCAGCGGCCGCCAGCAAGCCTGCCGGTGCGCCGAGATTGAAGCGCGCGACTGTATAGGAACCGCCGCCCGCCGGATACGCGGCGATGGTTTGGAGATATGAGAAGTACACGATCACCAGCAGCGCGATAATCGCCAGGCTGATCGGAATGATATAGGGGACACCCATGGCGCCCACCGGAATCAAAAGACTGAGCGCCGCTTCCGGGCCATACGCGGCCGAGCTGAGCGCGTCCAGACCGAAGATGGGGATGCCGCGCCCGACGCCGATCTCCTCCGCGCGTTCGTCGCTGGTCCGGATGGGCTTGCCGACAAGCAGGTCAAGAATGTTCATTCAGCCGGGAAACCTTGCACGCCGCAGGCCAATCGCGACTATTTCGGCGTCTTCAGCTCCGTGTAGACTTGCCGGATGAACCGTTCCGAAGTGGTATCGGCCGTGGGAATGCGGGCGTCGAATTCCGCTGTAGGTTTGGCGGCGATCACTTGCTCCACTGTCTTGCCCTGCTGCACCATCGGCGCGATCTTATCCCGAATCGCCAGAATCATGTCGCGGTGCGCGGTCAAGCCCGCCCGATCTACGATCACGCCGTGACCTGGAATGATTTTCGTCTTCGGCCCCGCCATCCCGATGGTGTTTCCCAACCCTTCCAGCATGCCTTTGAGCGAGCCCCCGTTGGCCAGATCGATATTGGGATAGCCCAGGGAGCGGAAGAAATCGCCGGTCATAATGATGTCATTGTTGGGAAAATAAACCAGAGTATCGCCGTCTGTGTGCGCGGCCAGAATCGGGATCGCCTCCGCATCCTCGCCGTTCATATGGAAGGTCACCTGACCGCGGTAGGTCACCATGGGCAGGGCGATTGCCGGTGCGGGAGTGCCCGGGGTTCCGTTTGCCGCGGGCGCGGGATGCGCCAACCGAAAGCGCAATTCGTCGCGAGCCATGATTACCGCGCCCGCTTTCGCCAGAGCTTCGTCGCCTCCGGTGTGATCGCCATGGACATGGGTGTTGATCACGAACCGGATGGGCCCGTCCGAGATCTTGCGGACCGCCGCGACCACTTTATCGCCCATCTGAACGAAATTCGCGTCCACCATCAGAACGCCGTCGGGTCCGGCCAGCACGCCCATGGCGCCGCCGACGTCGCCGGTGGGTCCTTGCGCTTCCAAGGTGTAAAAGTTGGGGCTCATTTTCGTGGTTTTGATTTCCACCTTGGTGTAATCGGTTTGGGCATGCAGGGCCGCCGCGGAAAAAATCAGCGTGAAGACGGTTGACGTAAGTTTCGCTGGCTTCATGGTGTGAATCATATCAAGTCTCTCCGTCCCGAAAGCGGTGGATCTGGCGGCGATCGCGCTTCGAGGGCTTTCCCGCCCGGAAGGCTTCGGAATGCGGCATCATCTTGCGTTCTTCCGCCGCTTTTTGGCGGGATTCGCGGCTGGCCTGGGTCTCGCGATAAAGAGTCTGGGCGGCCGCTGCCGGGCCGCGGATCTCGCTCAGAGCCAGGACCTCGACCTGAAAGTCCCCGCCGTCGGTCTTTACCTGCAACATGTCGCCGGTTCGGACCTCCCGCGCAGGCTTGACTGGCTGCCCGTTCGATTCAATCCTGCCGAGCTCACACGCTTTCGACGCCAGCGAGCGGGTCTTGAAGAATCGAGCGGCCCACAGCCACTTGTCTATCCTCATAAAAGTCTCACCCTTCCATCTTCCGCCGCAGACTATACGAAGATATTCGTTGACTTACGAACGGGTTCGTATCATAATCGTTCAGGAATGGAAAAACCTCCGAAACCGACCGAGGCTGAACTGGCGATTCTGGGGGTGTTGTGGCAGCGCGGACCCTGCACTGTTCGCCAAGTCTATGACGCCCTTAACGCGACCAAGAAGACCGGCTACACAACCGTATTGAAGTTCATGCAGATCATGACGGAGAAGGGCCTGGTGACACGCGATGAGGCTCCGTACGCGCATGTCTATCAAGCGCGGCTGCCGCAGGAACAGGCCCAGCGCACGCTGGTGACGGACTTGCTGGACCGCGCGTTTGAAGGGTCCATGAGCGGGCTGGTGTTGCAGGCTTTGTCGGCCAGGAGGGCTTCGCCGGAGGAATTGTCGGAGATCCGCAAGATTTTGAAAAACTACGACCGAGGTGCGAAGTGAGACTGGACGCATTTCGGGCGCATCCCGTGACCGCAGCGGCGGCTTGGGCACTCTCCATTGCCGGCGCGGCCGCGCTGGCCCAACAGCCGGCGTTCGAAGTTGCATCCATTAAGCCGGACGTAAGCGGCCAACCCGGCCCCCTCTTCAGTCTGTTTCCGGGGTTTACCGTGGAACGGGCCACATTGAGATCTCTTGTCCTGATGGCCTACGGCATACACGATTTTCAGCTCTCCGGTGGTCCGGGCTGGATCAATTCCGACCGGTACAATATCGAAGCAAAGGCGCAACCTCCCGCGACCTTCAGCCAGGAGTACAGGACGCTGCAAAATCGGAGGCTGCAAACACTGCTCCAAGAGAGGTTCAGGCTGGCCCTCCATCATGAGACGAAAGAGCTTCCGATTTTCGAGCTGACCGTGGCAAAGGGCGGTCCTAACTTGCAGCCCACAAGCTGCCTTCAGCGCGATCCTGGAGACAGGACCATTGCGCCCGGCAAGGCCATGAACGATTACTGCGGATTTGGCGGGTGGTCCAAGAGCCGGTATGAGGCGACGACCGGCAGCATGGCGGATCTGGCCGGCGGTCTCTCCGGCCTGCTCGAACGCATTGTCGTAGATAAGACCGGGATCACGGGGACGTATCATATCGTGTTGACGTTTACGCCGGACGATTCCACCATACGCTTACCGGATCTCCCCGGCGCGCCCGAACAGCCGCCGGCGGACGGCGCGAACATATTTACCGCGATTCAGGAACAACTCGGACTGAAGCTTGAATCGGCCAAAGGTCCGGTCGATGTTCTGGTCATTGATCACGCGGAAAAACCTTCGGAGAATTAATCGCAATGAGACTAGAAATATTGCTCACGCATCCGGCAGTGCAGGCCCTAGGGCACTCACTGCTTCACTTTTTGTGGCAAGGCTCGCTGCTGGCGCTGCTGTTCTGGATGATGAAGACGATTGTGCCTTCCTCTGCGGCGCGAGTTCGCTATGCCGGAGCCAGCCTGATCATGCTGATGATGCCGGTTGCCTTGCTCATCACCGTGGCTCAGGATTTCCGAAACCAGCCGGCCGCGATCCAAGTGCCGAGCCCGGCGCCGCACCCGGCGTTCGTGCCGCCGCTTGGAACCGTTCTCTCCAGCGCATCCTCCAGCGCACCCGGCATTGGAATCACAGGCTGGGTGGTGTTCCTTTGGAGCTTCGGGGTTCTTCTTCTGTCGCTGCGCGCCGCGGGCGGTTGGATGCGGGCGCAACGATTGAAGCGCGGCGTGCGGTGCGCCGATAGCGAACTGCACCAGATGATGGCACGGCTGAAACACAGGCTCGGCATGTCGGCTCCGGTGCGATTGTATACGTCCGCGATGATCGAGGTTCCCACGGTGATCGGCTGGGTCCGGCCCTATCTTCTCTTGCCGGTCACGACGCTCACCGGCTTGAGCGAATCGCAGCTTGAAAGCATTCTGGCGCATGAGCTGGCGCATATCCGGCGGCACGATTATCTGGTGAACCTGATCCAGACGGCGGTGGAAACGGTGCTTTTCTATCATCCGGCGGTGTGGTGGGTGGGCCGGCAGATGCGCATCGAGCGCGAGCATTGCTGCGACGACATCGCCGTCGCGGTGTGCGGAAACGCGGTGGAATATGCGGGCGCGCTGGCCGAGCTGGAGCAAATTCGCGGCCGGGTTCCGGAGCCAGCGCTTGCGGCGACGGGAGGGGAATTGCTGGTACGGATTCGCCGGTTGTTGGGACAGCAGCCTGAGGATCTCGGCTCACGGTCGCTGGGGACAATCGCCGCAGCAGGGCTAGTGCTCCTCATGATCGGAGTACCGGCGACACGTTCCTTGAAGGCCGCACCGCAGCCGCCCGAGATCACTGTAACTCCACCGGTGGCGCCGGCGCCGCCGAACGTTGTTCCGCCGAGGACTCCAAAAGCTCGAATGCCGACGGCTCCGCTGTTGCCGGAAATTGGGCCCGCATTAGAGCAGGCGTTGCAGGCGGCCAATCAAGCCGCGCTTGAGGCGCAGGCGCGCGCGCTTGAGGCGCAAGCGCAAGCGAGTCAACTGGACCCTGCGCCTCGAGCTGACAGAGGCAACCAAGACCCTGCGAAAACGGCGGCAATGCTGATCAAGTTGTTCGACGAGGAAAAAGACCTCTCGATGAAACGGGCGATCCTGTCGTATCTGGGCGAGTCACCGGATCCGCGGGCGCAGGCAAAGCTACAAACGATCTTGCGCTCCGATAGCGACTTGGGAATGCGGCGGGCAGCGCTGGCTTATGTCGCTGAGCAGCCAAAATCTTTCGACGCCTTGGTTGCCCTCTACGATAACGAAACCGACGCCGGGATGAAGAGAGCGATGCTGGCCTACATCGGCGCCTCGGAAGACCCGAGGGCGACGGACAAACTCATGTCGATTGTGCAGTCGAGCGCGCCCCTCGAGATTCGCCGCTCGGCGCTCCAGTACCTTGCCGAGAGGTAATGGTTCATGCCCTCTGTGAATAAGGCGGTTTTACGGATCCTTGCGGGCGCGGCGTCGGTTGCTCTGATGAATGCCCAGCCTGCATTTGAAGTCGCATCCATCAAGCCCAACGTCAGCGGCGCGGGAAACAGAAGTATCCATCCTACGCCCGGCCGGTTGAGCATCTTCAACCTCACGCTGAAGGATCTTCTGATGTTCGCGTATCAGGTCAAGGACTTCCAGGTTTCGGGAGGCCCGGGCTGGATCACGGCCGATCAGTACGACATTGAAGCGAAGGCGGAGGGAGAACCCAGCCAGGATCAAATGAAACGAATGCTGCAAACGCTTCTCCGCGACAGGTTCAAGCTCGCGCTGCATCATGAGACCAAAGACTTCCCGATTTATGAGTTGACGGTTGCGAAGGGCGGCTTCAAATTGCAGCCCTTGAAGCAAGGCGAGTGTATTACGTACGATCCGAAAAACCCGCCCGAGCCCGGCCATAAGAATTCCGAGTTTTGCGGCAATCTTTCGAACGGACGAGGCAGCTTCGATGGAACCAGCGCGAGCATGGCGGATGTGGCAAATATGCTGTCCTACCCGCTTGGCCGGACCGTGGTCGATAAAACCGGGATCGAAGGAAAGTTTCGCATCCATTTAACGTATGCTCCCGATGAGGTCGCGGGCGGCGCCGCTGCCTCGCCCGATGCCGGCCCATCTATCTTCACCGCCCTTCAGGAACAAGCCGGATTAAAGCTGGAATCGACCAAGGGCCCGATCGATGTCTTGGTTATCGATCACGTCGAGAAGCCTTCGGAAAACTAATTATGAAGCCACTTCCAATCTTGGCGGTTGCCGCGATGCTCGCGGTTGCTCAGGAAACACCGTCTTTTGAGGCGGCGTCGATCAAGCTACATCCGGAACCGATTACCTTTTCCAGCGAGTCCCTCCGCGGCGCGACGCTTTCGGACACCGCCCTGACTTTGCGCAACCTGATCGAAGATGCATACCGAGTGCGGCCCGATCAGATCTCGGGCGGCCCGAACTGGCTCAGTTCGAATCACTACGACATCATCGCCAAGGCGGCGGGCGAGGAAGCGCTCACGGAGGACCGAGCCAGGCAGATGCTCCAGACCTTGCTGGCAGACCGGTTTCAACTGAAAGTGCACCGCGAGATGAGAGAGACGCCAGTCTATGAACTGGTGGTGGGGAAAAATGGGTCGAAGCTGAAGGAGGCCGCAACGGACGCGAAAGGAGGCAGCTCGACGCATGCGGCTCCCGCGGGCATGCACATGGAAGTCAGTAAAGGAACCATGGATTCACTGGCTCGTCAGCTCTCCAACACGGCGGGCAGACCCGTGATCAATAAAACAGGGCTCACAGGATTCTACGCATTCACGCTGGATTGGTTCCCCGCGACTCGCACTCAGGACGCAGATTCGGACGTGGCTTCGATCTTCGCCGCGGTGCAGGAGCAGCTTGGTTTAAAGCTGGAATCGGCGAAGGCTCCGGTGGAGACGATCATCGTCGATTCCGCGGAGAAACCTTCGGAGAATTGACTGAAGGCGGGGTTAGCCCTTTAAGAACGCTTGCAACTCCGCGAGCGTTTCCTTGGGTGCGCTTTCCTGAAGAGAATGGCTGGCGGGAGGGGGAATGCCCTTGCCCGTTACGTTGACTCCCTCGTCTTTCCAGATGCCGAGCACATCGTAGATTCGCCCCATGGGGCCGTTGGCGGCCCAAAGAACGCGCAGAGGGCATTGGATTTTCTTGCCGGCCTTCATGTCCGCTTCGTCAATCTTCAAATCGACTGATGCCGAAGCGCGGTAGTCTTCGCACATGGCGTGAATCGTGAGGAGGTTGTCGTTGTTGCGCAGGTACTCTTTTTGCACGTCGTTGGTTGCGCGGGCGGCCTGTGCGTCGTTCTGCGTCTTGAGCTCGTTTTCCGGGGCCGGCGAGGCGCGAAGATAGTTAAACCAATGGAAGTATGCCTGAACGAACTCGATGGTGACGTGGCTATAGAGATAATGCGCCGGAACGATATCCAGCACGGCAAGCTTCAAAATTTTGTCGGGATGATCAATGGCCATGCGGCGTCCCACGCGGCCTCCGCGATCGTGGCCCACCATGCGGAACTGGTTGTAGCCCAGATGCTGCATGACCTCAATGCCATCCAGCGCCATCGGGCGCTTGGATTGACTGGAATGATCGGGTTTGTCCTCGGGCTTGCTGGAATCGCCGTAGCCGCGGAGATCGCAGATGACCAACGTATAATCCTTGGCGAGGTCCGGAGCGATCAGCCTCCAGGTGATGACCGACTGCGGCGCGCCGTGGAACATCAGCACCGGCGGTCCGCTGCCGCCGATTACGGCGTTGATCTCGGCGCCTGAGGTTTTGATCCGTTCATTACGCCAGCCGGCGGGAAAAAACTTCATGCATGGCGACGGCGTGCCTGACGCCGGGGACCAAGCCGTCTCTTCCGCCGTCGCGTTGGTTTGCAGGAAGGCGGCCGCCCCAGTCGCTAGTGCGGTTTTCGTCAACAACTCCCGGCGAGTTTCGTTTTTCTCGGGCATGCAAGTCTCCTTAGAGGGTCTCCAGCTTGAGCGGACCCGTGCTGTCGCCCAGCTTTTCGATGGGCAAGCCGGCGCGGTCGAGAATAGTCACCAGCAGGTTCGCCATGGGAGTATCCATCTTGTAATCGTAATGGTAACCGGTTTGGAACTTGCCGCCCAGCTTGCCTGCAAGGAGCACCGGCAGATCGCTATGGCGATGCAGATTGCCGTTGCCCATTCCGCTGCCGTACATAATCAGGCTATGGTCCAGCAGGGAGCCATCGCCATCCGGAGTGGCCGCCATCTTCTCCAACAGGTACGCGAGCATTTGCACGTGATAGGTGTCGATGCGCGCCTTCTGCGATATCAGTTCCTTGTCGTCGCGATGGTGCGAAATCAGGTGGTGCTGGCCGGGGATGCCGATCATCGGATACGTGCGGCCGCTGAGCTCGCGGGCGATGATCAGGCTGGCTACGCGAGTCAAGTCCGCGCGGTACGCCATTACTTGCAGATCGAACATCAGCTTGGTATGGGCTTCGAAACTTTCGGGGATGCCGATGGGCCGGTCGGGCAGCTCAAAGCCTTCGTTGGCGCTCTGTTTTTCCGCGCCCTGAATGCGCTGCTCAATGTCGCGAACCGAGTCGAGATATTCATTGAGCTTACCCCGGTCGCTGTTGCCGAGCGTACTCGCCAGGCTCTGCGTTTCCGCCATCACCGAGTCGAGGATGCTGCCTTCCTTCTGGGTCTTCGCGAGTCTTTGCGCGGACGTTCCGCCGTCGCCGAATAACCGTTCAAACACGACGCGGGGCTGATTCTCGGTCATGTTGGGGGTGGTCTCATTGCGCCACGAAATGGTGTTGACGTAGAAGCAATCGCCGGAATCGCAGGACCCTTGCGAAGCCGAATCGACGGTCATCTCCAGAGAAGGGACGGGCGAGTTCTTTCCGATGACATGCGCCGCGATCTGGTCGGCTGTGGTGGCGAGCTTGACTTCGACGCCGGGCTGGGTACGGTCATAGGCGTGGACGCCGGTCAGCCAAGCTGCCGCGGCTCGGGTGTGGTCGCCGCTGCCGTCGCCCTTGGTATCGGCTTCAAGATGCGAGAGGCCGGTGAAGATGTTGAACTGGCCGTTCACCTTTTCGAGCGGCTTCAGGTTGGGCGTCAGTTCGAAATCCTTGCCTGTCTTGGCGGGCTTCCACTGGTCGAAGATCACTCCGTGGGAAACGTAGACGAAGCCCAGGCGAGGGGTCGATGCGGCTTGCGCGGTTAGCGCCGGAAGCATCGAATCGAGGACCGGCAGCGCGACCGCCGCGCCGAATCCTTTCAACATGGTTCTGCGGGCCAAGGACTTTTTCGTAATGAACGTCATGGTTGCTTCACCTCCGCCTTCTGTTCAATTTTAGCGTCTTTGATTTGGGCCGATCGCATCTGGAATGGGGCGCTCTCCGCGACACCCAGGACCAGGGCCGCGAACGTGTCGTTTTTCGCGGCGGCTGCGTGGACAATTTTGCGAATTGCCGGCTGGTCGTAATACTGGACGTTGCGGCCGATGCCGTACATCAAAAGTTTCTCGGTCAGCGCACCGACGAAGCGATCGGGATCGCGCAGGATCAGTTGCCTTACTCCGGCGATGCCGTTGACAACGGTGCCATCCGTCAGAGTACTGGAAACATCAATGGGCTTGCCCAGGTCGGTATCACGCCACTGGCCTATGGCGTCGAAATTCTCCATGGCGAAGCCGATCGGGTCCATGCGGGCATGGCAGTTGGCGCAGGCTGGGTTAGCCCGGTGCTGCACCATGGCCTCGCGCAAGGACGGCGGATCGCCTCCCTTTTCGCCTTCGGTATTGAGCGACGGAACGTTCGCGGGCGGCGGAGGCGGAGCGGACGCAAGCAGATTTTCCAGAACGTATTTTCCGCGCAGCACAGGCGAGGTTCGCGTCGAGTAGGACGTCAGGGTCAGGATGCTTCCCTGGCCCAGCAATCCGGCTCGGGGGCTATCTTTGGGAAGCTCCACGCGGCGGAATTCGCTGCCCGTGACGTTGGGGATTCCATAGTGCTTGGCAAGGCGCTCATTCACGAAGGTGTAGTTCGCGGTCAACAGATCCAGTACGCTGCGCTTGTCGTCACGAAGGATGCTGTTGAGGAAGAGGTCGGTTTCCTTTTCGAAGGATTGCCGCAAGCCTTCATCGAAATCGCGGAACAGGAAGAGGTCGGGCTTCTTGACGTCGACATCGCGGAGGTACAGCCACTGCGCGGCAAAATTGGTGACCAGCGATTCCGAGCGCGAATCCGCCAGCATGCGGCGGACCTGTTGTTCCAGGACTCCTGGCTGCCTCAGCTTGCCTGCAGAGGCGAGGTTCACGAGCTCGTCGTCGGGGATGCTGCTCCAGATGAAGAAGGAGAGGCGCGAGGCTAGTTCCAGATCGGTCACGGGATGAACAGCGCCAAGCGGAACCGCGGGGTCGCGCTCAATGCGATACAGGAACTGCGGGCTGACCAGAAGACGTTCAAGAGCCGTCTGGATGCCCAGATCGAAGTCGCGTTCCTTGCGGCCTTTGTCATAGAAGGGGAGCAGCGCGGCAACGTCAGCGTCGGTGACTGGACGCCGATATGCTCTCCTCATTAATGTGGAGAGGATCTGCTTGGCGCAGGCGGGTTCGGCGGCGGCATCCTTCGGACGGCAGGTGAAGATTTGTTCGCGGCTGGGCGTGTCGCCGGGGCCTTTGCCGTTATAGGGACCGCGAATGGTTACCGATGCGATCGCGGGTTGGGTTCCGCGAGTGCGCTGGCGCGGACGCAGAGTGGCTTCGTCGAGAGCCTCGGTGATCTGTACGAAGGTCACGCCGATCAAATGCGGACCTGCGGTGACGGGGATGCGGTATTGAGTTGGAGCCGCGCCACGGCCTCCGCCGCCTCCTCCACCGCCTCCTCCGTTTCGACCGCCTCGACCTCCGCCCGCATTTCCGATCGCCACCAATTGCTTGCGCTCACCGTCCACCGTGATTTCCAGTTGATGCTCATTGCGAGCCGATCCGGCAAGATCCACTTGAATGTCGTAGTCGGCGTCCAGAGGAAAGTAGCTGTGGATTGCCGCGCCTCCACGCGTGCCGAAAGGCAGATCTTCGACGCGCGAGTCCTGGGGCTCCTCCGTAGGAAGCTGGTGAATATTCACCATCAATGGAATCTGCGGATCGCCCACGGCCAAGCGGCTGATCTTAGTAGCGGCGTCAAGGTAACGCTCCATGGTGGCCGGGGAAACGTACAGGAGGTCGGCGATGTTGTCGAATCCGCTTGAAGAGTTGTCCGCCGGTAGCAGCAGAGTGAAATCCATCTCCTTCGGCAGATTGTCCAATGCCAAAAGATCGCGGATAGCATTGCGATATTCGGTGCGAGTCAAGCGGTGCAGGTTGGGCAGATCGCCGGGGTTCGGCGTGGCTGCGGCGGCGCGGTCGAGCGCGGTTTCCAGGTACGTTCGGAACTGCTGGTAGGTCGCATCGTTGGGGCGGGGATTGCCCACGGGCGGCATGGATTTGGCCCGGAGCTGGCGGATCACTCGCTCCCAGAGTTCGGCGTGTTCGCCAGGCTGGGTTAACGCGGCGGGGTCGAGAAAGACGCCGCCGGTTTTAAGCTGGGCGTTGTGGCAATCCGAACAATATTCGTTGATTGCGTTCTCGGCAGTTTGGCGCGTCGCTGGGGCTTGGGTCCGGCCCGTGCCAGCGCCCAGGAAAATCATGGCTCCTGCCGTCAACAACATGATTACTTGGCGCTTAGACCCCATCGCTAAGCTAGTATGATATGTTGTATGCAAGAACGCAAGCTGGTTTCGACCATCGAGACGGAGGCTTCAAAGCATGATCGTTAACAAGTGGCTCGCAATGGCTCTGGCAGCGGCGGCGATGGCGACTGCCGCGCCCGCTCCGACCCCGGAAATGCAATTGACGGACGCCGTCAAGAAGGGCGATGCGGCCGCGGTCAAGGCGCTTCTGGCGAGGAAGACCGACGTGAACGCGCCAGCGGCGGACAGCTCCACTCCGCTTGACTGGGCGGTCGATGCGAATAATCTAGAGATTGCCAATCTGCTGCTGGGCGCGGGCGCGAATGTGAACGGCGCGACGCGCTACAAGATCACTCCGCTGGCGCTGGCTTCGGCGAACGGGAACGCGGCTATGATCGAGCGGCTATTGCAGGCCGGCGCAGACGCGAACAGCACGTCGGAAGAAGGCGAGACGGCTCTGATGACGGCGTCGCGCAATGGCAATGTCGACGCGATCAAGGTTCTGCTTAAGCACGGCGCAAAGGTCAACACTACCGAACCTTATAAGGGACAGACTGCATTGATGTGGGCGGCGGGTCAGGGCAACGCGGCGGCCGAGGCGCTGTTGATCGAGTTCGGGGCGGATGCGCATGCGAAGTCCAAGGCTGGCTATACGCCGCTATTGTTCGCGGTGCTGAATAACCAGATCGAAGCGGCCAAGACCCTGATGGATCATGGCGCGAACATCGAGGACAAGGCTCCGGATGGCACCACGGCCTTAAACATGGCGATGGTGAATGCGTATTACGACCTGGCCTCAGTGCTGCTGGACTACAAGGCGAATCCGAACGCGGACGATCCGCGCGGGTCGGCGCTGCACACAGTGGTTTGGTTGAGAAAACCGGGCACTTCCTGGGAAGCGGCGGGGTTAGCGGAGCAGCCGCAACCGGTGCCGAAACCTACCGGCAAAGTGAGCGCGATGCAGATCGCGGAGAAATTGCTTCAAAAGGGCGCGAATCCGAACGTGCGCATCACCTGGGATGAGATGCCGATGACAGTAAGCCTCGGCACCACCAAGAATCCTCCGAATATTAATCTAGGGCGCCATTATTTGAGCTTTGTCGGCGCGACGCCGTTTTATGCGGCCGCGCGGAATGGCGATGCTCCCATGATGCGGCTGCTGGTGAAGTATGGGGCCGATCCGAAGATGACTACCGAGGTCGGGGTCACGCCGCTGATGGCCGCTGCGTGCCTGGATTATTACGAGGGCGAGACGCCGGGACCCCTGACAGGCGTTTCGGAAGCCGAGCGGCTGGACGCAGTGAAGCTAGCATACGATCTGGGCAATGACATCAACGCCCGGACGCATCTCGGCGATTTCCCGATGATCGGCAGCGCGGAGTTTACTCTGCTCGACTACCCCGTGAACATGACCGATCTTCTGAATCTGGGCGTGGGCGATCCTCGCTGGGATGGCATGACGGCGCTGCATGGAGCGGTGATCAGCAACCAGCCGTCGATTGTACAGTTCATGATCGATCACGGCGCCAAGCTGGATGCCAGAAACCGGCTGGGGTGGACTCCGTTGATGATGACCCGGGGCATCTTTATGGCCAACTCGAAGAAGGAATTTCCGGTCGAGGGGGAGATGCTTAAGAAGGCGATGGCTCAGCAAGGCTTGATGGCGAATGCCGGGGTGCGCTAAATGAAAATCGCCGTTGGATTTCTTGCCGGATGCGCGGCGCTGGCTGCCAACGCGGCACCTGCCACTTCAACCCAGCCGACCTTCAATAAAGACGTTCTGCCGATTCTTCAAAAGCACTGCCAGGAATGTCATCGCCCCGGCGAACTGGCTCCGATGTCGCTGCTGGGTTACACGGAAGCCCGGCCCTGGGCCAAAGCGATTAAGACCGCTGTGGTCACCAAGGCGATGCCGCCGTGGTTCGCCGAGGTTGGTCATTTCGCGAATGACCGGACGCTGAGCAAAGCCGAGATCGACACGCTGGTTGCCTGGGCGGACAACGGAGCGCCGGAAGGCGACAAGAAAGACGCGCCGGCTCCGCTGACCTTTCACGACGGATGGAATATCCAGCCCGACATGATTATTGAAATGCCGAAGGATTTTCACGTCGCGGCTACGGGGACGATCAATTACCAGAACATCCTGGTGACGGCGCATTTTGACCAAGACACTTGGGTTGTGGCCGCTGAGATGCGTCCAGGCAATCCGAAAGTGGTGCACCATATGCGCGCGATCGTGCGGCCGCCGGGATCGACCTGGATGTCGAAGGCTGTTCCGGGCGAGGCTTACGAGGAAGGCTCCGAAGGGATGGGCGGCGCGAAAGAAGGCACGGATCTGCTGGGCAAATACAATCCGGGATTGGGCGCGCAGCGGTTTGATGTGGACGGATCGGCGAAGTTCATTCCGAAGGGCTCCGATATCGTGTTCAACATTCATTACACGGCGGTCGGAACGCCCCAGACGGACAGGTCGAAAGTCGGGCTGGTGTTCGCGAAGACGGCTCCGCTGAAGCGCTATTGGATGTCGCCGGGAACGCCCGCGGCGTTCAATCTCGCGATTCCGGCGGGCGACAGCAATGCTGAGGTGGTGAGCGAAGTCACGGTCGGAGTGGATGACGCGAAGCTGGTGTATATCCAGCCGCACATGCATCTGCGCGGCAAGGATTATGAGCTGCGTCTGATTTATCCCACCGGCGAGACGCAAACCGTGTTCAAAGGCAAATGGAACTTCGATTGGCAGATCGGTTATCAGTTGGAGAAGCCGCTGCCGTTGCCAAAGGGGACTCGGGTGATTGCGATCGCGCATTACGATAACTCGGCGAACAACAAGTACAATCCGGACCCGTCGAAAGACATCAAATGGGGCGATCAGAATTGGGACGAGATGCAGTCAGGGTTCATCGGATTAGTACTTGACGTAAATACCGACGTAAACAAAATATTCAAAGCGTCGGGGCCGAGCTTGCTGCCTCGTGGAACCTTCGGACCGAGCCTGGCAACCGTCACCGGGGTTCAATCCGCGGTTCGATAAGATTCACCGACGCCCGCGTGATCTGGGCGATGGTTGGAGTGCCGCATTGCTGCATCGTGCGCTGAAGCTCGGCGCGCAGAATTTCCAGCACCCGCTCGACGCCTTGCTGTCCGAGGGCGCTTAATCCCCAAACATAAGGACGCCCGATGCCGACTGCGCGCGCACCCAGCGCCAGAGCTTTGTACGCATCGGTGCCCCGGCGAATGCCTCCGTCCACCAAAACCGGGATCTGGCTGCCGGCGGCGTCGACGACCTCGGGAAGGCTTTCGATGGTGGGGCGCAGATCTTCGGTCGCTCTGCCGCCGTGGTTCGAGACGATGATTCCGTCGACGCCGTGCTCGCGGGCGAGTCTCGCGTCCTCGCGGGTTTCAAGGCCCTTCAACAGCAGCTTCATTTTGGTGAGATTCTTCAGACGATCGACGTGCTCCCATGTGGCAGAGGGAGGGTTGATGGCGGTGCTGCTGAGTCCATCGAACATGGGCGCGCGTCCGGCGGCTCGCGTCACGGCGCCGGTTGGGCCGGCCACATGACAGCTCAGACAATTTCGAGTATCGGTGCGCGCCAGGCGTGTCGCAGTCTCGGTATTGCGGCCGCCCAGTAGATCGATGGTCCAGGCGAGGGCCGGACACCCGGCGGCCTCGACGCGGCGCACGAGTTTCTCGGTGTCTTCCCACTTTTGCGGCATATAGAGCTGATACCAGGGAGGCCTTCCCAGCGCTTGCCCGACGTCTTCGAGCGACGCCGATGTCTGTGTAGATAGGATTTGCAGCGCCTTGGAAGAGCGCGCCGCGCGGGCCGTGGCGACCTCGCCCTCAGGATGGAACATTTTCTGGCCGCCGAGGGGACAAAGGAAAATCGGGCTCTCCCATTCGGCGCCGAACAGATTGACGCGCAGATCGGGTTTCGAAACATCGACCAGACGGTGCGGGCGCAACTGGATTCGTTTGTACCCAGCCATGTTCGCATTGAGCGTGGCGTTGTCGTCGACGCCGCTGGCCAGATAGCCCCAGTGCGCGGGAGGCAGCGCGCGATGCGCTAGTTCCTCAAAATCCATTACCGCAAGAATGTCTTTGGCCGTGAGGTTATCTGTCAGCGATGAGTCCTGCGCGGCCAAGAGAGGGCTCGCGGCGAGATAGCGGAGGAACTGGCGGCGAAACATCGTTTTAGCCCCTCGGCTTGACGTACTCGGCGTTGCGGGTAAATTCGACTCCGCCCTTATCGGGGGCTGCGGCATGCCGGGCACCTGCTGCGTCCAGGAGGGTAAAAATGCAGTATGCGCCGGCGAGGCTCGCCTCGCCGGCGCATAGCGATTTAGGAAGCTGCCTTGACAATCCCGTGAACCCTCCGCTTGAGGGAGTCTATCACGAGATGTGACGGCCTTGGGATGAACTACTGGCTGCGTTCGGGCGATTGGCGATCCAAGGCGTGCACAAATTTCCGGGCGACTTCGGGAGTCTTGAAATCGCCGGTCAAAATTTCACGATTGGTTGCGTCGCGTCCATAAAGTTCACGGTCGGTCGACCCGTCTGAACGAAGCGTCGCCCCGTTCAACGAGATTCCCGCAAACAAGCCATGCGTACGGGAGTATGAAAGGATTTCCGTTTGCAGGGTCGCGTCCGTTTGCGCAGTCAGCGAACGGCCAACCGGGCCTGCCGCGCCAGTCGCGTCCGCGCCGATTGTAAATTTATCTGAAAGCAGGTGCCTCATTCCGCCGTCGTTCATCACCAGCAGAAGAACGTCCGTCTCCGTGGCGCCAGCCTGGAATCCGAAGCTTCCGCCTTCCATCCTCATGGCGGCCGGCGCGCTCCAACCTGCGCCACCTTGCTTGCGGCACACTGCGAATCCTCGT
The DNA here is from genome assembly GCA_036489835.1 of Bryobacteraceae bacterium. Lineage (GTDB taxonomy): Bacteria > Acidobacteriota > Terriglobia > Bryobacterales > Bryobacteraceae > Palsa-187. Next base: position 64,348 of record DASXEY010000127.1, read on the forward strand.
CCATAATCCGCGCCGATGATAAACCCGGCTCTCTTCATTCCCGGAATGATTACGACGCATTTCGCTTTATCCAGTAAATCCTGCGGCACGCCCTTATCGGAAGCCCTCATCATATCCATCAGCGTGTCGGCTGAGGCATCCAGTCTGTCTTCAACCTTGATGGCTCTATCCGCCGCGAATGCAGCCGTACTCATGGATCCGGCAATCGCCAGGGCCAAAAAACTACGCTTGAAGTTCATTTTCATAAAGTTCACCTTCCTTCGTGTTAAATCCAAGATCTCGCGCCGCGATCTCTCCGCACTCGCCGAACCCGACCACGGCGGTTTGACAGGAGCACGCTCATGGCCGTTTTCCGGAGGCAAGTCCCACGGCCAGGGACGTGCCCAACTGGACATAGGTCATGAATGCTATGCACATGACGAAGAAGGCTCACGCATTTATCTCAGGCCCCCCCGCCCGCCAATGCTCCGGCAGGATCCCGGGCTGACTCCTGTGATCCAGGTGGCATAACAAAGCACGGGCACGGTAGTTTTTCCCTAACTGCTGAAGCGTTTTGAACCGGGCAGCCGAAGGTAACGGATGCATTCCGCAAATGTCTGGCCTGCCGCAAAATTACAAGCCTGAAAGCCGCTTGCAGTGCGTTAGACTACGTGGTGAAAGCAAGACGGTCGGCGGGCGCTGGATAGTGGCATGGCAGCGGCGATTCGATTCTAGAGGTTAATGGAGGATTCCTGAGCGATTCGGCGGCCGTCCTCACAAAGGCCAAGAACCAGCACATTCATGTTGCCCCTGCCGTGCTGGAAGCCGCACGCGGCGACGGCGACGAGTTGCTCCGGACGTTAGGCACAAGGCCAGGAGGTCTGACGCAAACGGAGGCTAACGAGCGCTTCCGCACAGCCGGGCCGAATGAGGTTGCGCAAGAGAAGGCGGAGGGCTGGTTCATTCGCCTTCTTAAGATCCTTCGCAACCCGCTGGTAATTTTACTCGCCGCGCTCTCTGCGATCTCCTTCGCCACAGGCGATGCGCGGGCCGGCACTGTGATGGCCTTGATGGTGGTATTGAGCGCATCGCTGCGGTTTCTACAAGAGGCTCGGGCGGACGCGGCGGCGGCCAAGCTCAAAGCCATGATCCACGTGACCGCCACCGTCATTCGCGATGGCAAGGATCGGGAGATACCGCTTCGCGAGTTGGTGCCTGGGGACATCATCAAGCTTTCCGCCGGTGACATGATCCCGGGCGACGTGCGCGTGCTGACTTCCAAGGATCTGTTTGTGAGTCAAGGAAGCCTGACGGGCGAATCGCTTCCGGTGGAGAAGTTCCACGACGCCGAGACCAAGGACGTCAGCTCCCCTACGGAGCTGAAGAATACCTGCTTCATGGGGACCAGCGTCGAGAGCGGCACGGCGACCGCGGCGGTGGTCACGACCGGAGTCAACACTTATTTCGGCAGCATGGCGAGCTCGATTACCGAGGAGCGCGCGCTGACGAGTTTCGACGTGGGCATCAACCGTTTCACCTGGCTGATGATCCAGTTGATGGCGGTGATGGTGCCGCTGGTTTTTGTGATCAACGGGCTGACCAAGCAGGATTGGCGCGCCGCGTTTTTCTTCGCGTTGGCCGTGGCCGTGGGCCTGACGCCGGAGATGCTGCCGATGATCGTCTCGGTGTGCCTCTCCAAAGGCGCGATCGCCATGAGCCGGAGGAAAGTGATTGTCAAGCGCCTGAATTCCATTCAAAACTTCGGGGGCATGGACATTCTATGCACCGATAAGACGGGCACCTTGACCGAAGACCGCGTGGTGCTGCAGCGGCATTGCAACGTGGCTGGGCGCGAAACCGAAGACGTGCTGCTGGACGGGTACCTGATCAGCCATTTTCAGACGGGACTAAAAAATCTACTGGACCGGGCGATTCTGGATAGTCCCGATTTCCATGGGCAAGCGATGGTGGAGAAGTATAAAAAGCTGGATGAGATCCCGTTCGACTTCACGCGGCGGATGATGTCCGTGCTGGTGGAGGACCCCGAAGGCAAATCGATTCTGCTGACCAAGGGAGCGCCGGAAGAAGTCTTTCATCACTGCTCGCACTTCGATCTGGATGGAAAGAGGTCGCCGATGGACCCTGGCCTTATCGTCGGATTAAAGGAAGAGTACACGAGCCTCAGCGGCGATGGCTTTCGAGTGCTGGCGGTTGCGACCAAGGAGATCCCCGGGAAGACGATTTGCTCCAAGGCCGACGAGTGCGATCTGGTTTTGCAAGGCTACGTCGCATTCCTGGACCCTCCCAAAGAATCCGCGGGACGCGCTCTGGAGGCTCTACACCGCCATGGAATCGCGGTGAAGATCCTCACGGGAGACAACGAGCTGATCAGCCGCAAAGTGTGCCGGGACGTGGGTCTGGTGCCCGATCCGATGCTGCTGGGCGGCGATGTGGAGAAGATGCCGGATGCCGAGTTGGGCGAAGCGGCGGTGCGGACAACGCTGTTCGCTCGCTTGTCTCCGGCGCACAAGGAACGGGTAATTCGCGCGCTCCGCGCGAAGGGGCACGTGGTGGGATTCATGGGCGACGGGATCAATGACGCCCCGGCTCTGAAGGCGGCCGACGTCGGAATTTCAGTGGACACGGCTACGGACATCGCGAAGGAGTCGGCCGATTTGATCTTGCTGGAGAAGGACCTGATGGTTCTGGAGGGAGGAGTGGTGGAGGGCCGAAAGATCTTCGCGAACATTCTGAAATACATCCGGATGGGCGCCAGCTCCAACTTCGGAAATATGTTCAGCGTGCTGGGTGCGAGCGCGTTTCTACCCTTCCTGCCGATGGCTCCGATTCAGGTGTTAACCAACAATCTACTCTACGATTTCTCGCAAGTGCCGATCCCAACCGACGCCGTGGACGAGGAACAGGTGTCGCAGCCGCGGCCCTGGAATATCGACGAGATTCGGAGATTTATCCTTTTCATCGGACCCATCAGCTCGATCTTCGACTACACTACTTTCTTCGTGATGTTGCACGTCTTCCACTGTTGGGATCCGGCTCGCGCGCCGTTGTTTCAGACGGGCTGGTTTGTCGAGTCGCTGATGACCCAGACGCTGATTATCCATGTGATTCGCACAAATAAGATTCCGTTTTTGCAAAGCCGCGCCAGTTTACCTCTGACGATGACAACTCTATCCATCATGGCGTTCGGTATGTGGCTGCCGTATTCGCCTCTGGCGGCGGCGCTGGGGATTACAGGCTTACCCCCGCTCTATTGGCCGATCCTGCTGTTGACGCTGCTGAGTTACGTGAGCCTCACGCAGGTGATGAAAGGCTGGCTGTTACGGAAGAAGTGGATTTAATGGCGACGCGACCGAAAGAAGAACACAAGATCGGACGCACCGGATGGCTGCGCGCGGCAGTTTTGGGGGCGAACGACGGCATTCTCTCCACCGCCAGCCTGGTGCTGGGCGTGGCGTCCGCGCACGCGAATCACGGTAACGTGCTTGTGGCCGGGATCGCTGGCCTGGTGGCAGGCGCTATGTCGATGGCAGCCGGCGAGTACGTGTCGGTTCACTCGCAAGCGGATACCGAAGAGGCCGAGTTGGAGCTTGAGCGCAGGGAACTCAAGGCTGACAATCGAGGTGAGCACAGGGAATTGGCGGCGATTTACGTTGCTCGAGGGCTCGATCCTGGGCTCGCGAAACAGGTGGCGGACCAGTTGATGGAGCATGACGCGTTGGGCGCGCATGCTCGCGATGAACTGGGAATCTCCGAGACACAACGGGCTCGTCCGATTCAGGCCGCATTGGCGTCGGCGGCCAGCTTCGCCACGGGAGGAGCGATGCCTCTGTTGGTGGCGGTCCTGGCGCCGGAGGCGGCGTTGATTCCTCTTGTAGCGGGAACTTCGCTGGTGTTCCTGGCGATGCTGGGGGGGTTGGCTGCACGGGCGGGAGGGGCAAGGGTGATGGTGGGCGCGCTACGGGTTACATTCTGGGGCGCGCTGGCGATGGCCGTCACCGCGGGCGTCGGGGCGGCGTTCGGGAGATTTGAGTAGAGGCGGCCCAGCAGGCTAAAGCCTGCACACTTAAGAGTAGATTCCCGGGGCTTCGTGGCCGAGCTTTTGTACGTACTCGACGTAGGGTCCGGGATAGACCACGGGGCTTGAGTCGGTGCCGCTTTCGCCTCCCAACTCCAGAACGCGGGAGCCGAGTCCGCGCAGGAACATGCGGTCATGCGAGACGAAGATCATGGTGCCTTCAAAGCCCTTGAGCGCATCCACCAGCATTTCTTTTGTCGCCAAGTCGAGGTGATTGGTGGGCTCATCCAGCACCAGGAAGTTGGGCGGACGGTACAGCATTCGCGCCATCGCCAGCCGGGATTTTTCGCCGCCTGATAGCGAGCGGATCTTCTTTTCCACATCGTCACCCGAGAATTGGAATGCACCGGCCAGCGTACGCAGAGAGCCCAGGCCGTCCTGCGGAAAATCCCTTTGCAGTTGTTCGATGACGGTGATGTCGGCATCGAGAACATCCAGCGACTGCTGCGCGAAGTATCCCATGTTCAGGCTGGCGCCGAGCCGGACGCTGCCCGAATCTGGCGTGCTGGCTCCGGCAATCATTTTGAGCAGAGTCGTCTTCCCGGCCCCGTTTCTTCCCATCACGGCCCAGCGTTCTCCGCGGCGGATGGTGAGGCTGAACCCTCGATAAATAACGCGCTGCCCGTAGCTTTTGTGAATGTCCTCGATCACGGCAACCTGGTCTCCGGAGCGAGGGGGAACCTGAAACTCAAACTTCACTACAGAGCGTTTCTTGGGGAGCTCGATCTTGTCGATCTTATCGAGCGCCTTGATGCGGCTCTGCACCTGCGCGGCTTTGGCGGCATGCGTCCGGAATCGGTCGATGAAGCGCTGTTCTTTCGCGAGCATCGCCTGCTGGCGTCCGAACGCAGCTTGTTGATTGGTCTCGCGAATGCTGCGCTCGCGCTCATAGAAATCGTAGTCGCCAGAGTAGGCGATGATTTCCCCGGCGTCGATCTCCGCGATTTTCGACACGATCCGGTTCATGAACTCGCGATCGTGCGAGGTCATCAGCAACGCGCCGGGGTAGGATTTGAGGAACTGCTCCAGCCAGATGATGGATTCGAGATCGAGGTGATTGGTGGGCTCGTCCATGAGGAGCACGTCGGGGCGGCCAAGTAGCACTCGCGCCAGCGCCACGCGCATCTTCCAGCCGCCGGAGAGCGCGCCGACATCGCCATCGATCTGATCGTCCTTGAAGCCTAGGCCGTGCAGAACTTCGCGGGCTTGCGCTTCGAGGGCGTAGCCGCCCAGATGCTCGTACTCCTCCTGGACTTCGCCGAAACGTTCAAGCGTGCGGTCCATGTCGTCGGCTTGATCGGGATCGGACATGGCTAGCTGCAGCGCTTCGAGCTCATGATGCAGGTCGCCGACGCGGCCGCTGCCCGCGATGGCTTCGTCGAGAACAGACCGGCCCTGCATTTCCTCAACGTCCTGACGGAAGTAGCCGATGGTCAGCTTCTTGGGGACGGAAACAGTGCCTTCGTCGGCGTCTTCCTCGCCGACAACCATGCGGAAAAGCGTGGTTTTACCGGAGCCGTTGGGGCCGACCAGGCCAACCTTCTCTCCGGGATTCAACTGAAAGGATGCGTCGACGAAGATTAACTGTTTGCCGTACTGCTTGTTGATGTTCGAAAAAGAGATCAGAACACCAAGTTAGCAGACGGAGGGTTAGCAAGAGCGGACTATTTCGTCCGAAGCACGAAGTTAAGTTAGCATTAGGTTCGGCTGAGCCGATGGAAAGCAGGTACTTTGTGATCTTTGACGAGTTGACCCAGCGCATCAAGACGCTGGAGACCGAACTCGCAGCCGCTCTGGATGCAAAGGAGCGAACGCTTGAGTTCCAGTGGGCCAAGGGCAAGGTCAAGTTTGAAGAGGCCGTCCTGGCTGAGCACCGCAAACTGAAGACTTCGCTGGGCCGGTATCTGCTGGATTCTACGTTCCTGGCTACTTTGACAGCGCCGGTTATCTACTTTGGTATCGTTCCTTTCATGCTGGTGGATCTGTTCCTGATCGTTTATCAGGCGATCTGCTTCCCCGTGTATGGGATTCCGAAGGTCAAGCGGGCGGATTATTTCATCTTCGATCGCGGCTCACTGAAGTATTTGAACCTGTTGGAACGCGTCAATTGCATTTATTGCTCGTATGGAAACGCTCTCTTTGCCTACGCCCGCGAAATTTCGGCCCGGACGGAACAGCACTGGTGCCCGATCAAGCATGCGCGGCGCGTCAGGGCGATGCATTCGCGTTACGCGCATTTCGTCGACTATGGCAACGCCAGTCAATACCGCGAGCAGATTGAGACAGTTCGCAATGACTTTGTGGATTTGCGAACTCTAACTCAGCCGGGCGCTCCGGCGAAGGCAGATCCTCCCGGGCAGGTTCGCTGAGCCGCTACGCCCGCTTCAGCACGTTTTTCAACGCCGCGAGCACGCGCGCTGGCGTGAGCGGGTATTCTTCCATGCGCACTCCGGTGGCATCAAAAAATGCGTTGGCGATTGCGGCTGCGGCGGCGGCCATGCACTCCTCGCCAGCGCCAAGCGAGCGTTCCGTCAGACGCTGCACGACCACGGGCGTGACTTGCGGGCATTCCTCGAAACGCAGCACGGGATATTTGTTCCAGTCCAGGCTCGTCACGTTGGTGGTGTTGAAGGTCACTTCCTCATGGAACATGCGGCTGGCGGTTTGCACCAACTGGCCGCAGATCTGCGCTTCGACATTGCCGGGATTCACGACTTGGCCGGCATCGATGGCTCCATAAAGGTGTTTGGCGACGACCTTGCCGGTCTCCTTGTTGACCTCGATTTCGGCAACTGCGGCTCCATAGGAAGCGAGGTGCGTGCCGACCCCGATGCCTCTACCGGTAACGATTTTCGCGTCGGATAGCTTTGAAGCCGCGCGGCGCGGCGTCCATTTGGCGGCTTGCGCGACGGCGTCAAGAACTCCCAGCCAGCGAGGGTCCTTGATGTTGCGCTGGCGAAACTCGTGCGGGTCCTGATTCAGAAGATAGGCAAGCTGATCGATGGCCTGCTCCGATGCGAACGAGAACGAAAGATCGAGAGGCGAACGCAGCCATCCGCCTTTCAGATAGTCGGCCACGGGCAGCTTATGATTCACCAGCAGGCGATTGGCGACATCGTACATGCCTCCGCAATTTAATTGACTGACGCCTTGCACCGCGCCTCCGGGCCACTCGGCGGTGGGGGTTCCGGTGAGCTGGGAGGTTGTTTCCGTGTTGCTCCAGCCATGCTGCCAGCCTTGGTATTCGTAGGCGATCAACTTGCCGGAGACATCGGCGGCGGCGCGGACCTCGCCCACGTGCGCAGGGCCGAAGTTGTCCCACCCCAGTTCATCCCAACGCATGAATTGCAAGCGAACCGGCTTTCCGGCCAACTGCGACATCAGCGCGGCGGCCTGCGCCACATCGTCATAACAGCTATGGCCATACGTGCCGGAGCCTTCGTAATATTGCACGCGCACCTTCTCTGCGGGAAGGCCCAGCAGGCGAGCCACTCCGGTGCGCGTTCCGTACACGTCCTGCGTGGAGCTCATCAGCAGGGCGGAATCCGGCTTCACGTCGGCCAGCGCACAGTTGGGTGCGAAGGGCGCGTGCGATTGATAGGGGCCTCGGCAGATCTGCGTTGCAACGTGCATGGCCCCGGTGAGCACGGCGGCGGCATCGCCTTTCGACGTGACCACGTTGTCCTGCGTCTTGGCCGCTCGCATCTGTTCATGCAGGCGATCGCTGCCCGGCAGCGTCGGCGCCGTATCCCAGACGACCTTCAACTTGGAGGCAGCTTGAACGGCATCCCATTCATTCTCCGCGACCACTCCGATGAAATCGCCTTTGCGTAGCATACGGGCTCCAGCGATACCGCGGATGGAGCCTTCATCGACGCTTATGACCTTGGCGCCGGCTTTGTAGGCGCTTTGGCCGCGGGGGCGGACCACTCTGCCGTGCAGCATCCCGTCGATTCGCGCGTGCTGCAGATAGACGTATTCGCCGTTGACCTTGGCGGGCGAATCCCGGCGTGGGACCGGCGTACCGACTACTTTATAGGACGCCGGCGGCTTCACGGGCGCGGAACCCGTAAAGGCGAGGTTGAATTGTTTGTCGCCGATCAGGTCGCCATAAGTGACGGAGCGGCCGTTTCCGGAGACGACCCCTTTCGACACGGTGAGGCTTTCGACCGGGGCGTTCAAATTCTTCGAAGCCATTTGGAGTAACGCCTGCCGCGCCTCGGCTGCACCGGCGCGAACCTGCGGGCCGCCGCGCTGGATGGAGGCGCTGGAATAGGTCCCGCCTTGATTGGGCGTCACGTTGGTGTCCAGGCGCACCGACTTCAGTTGGCCCATATCTAAATCGAGCTCCTCCGCGGCGACCTGGAGCAGCGCGGTGGAGTTGCCTTGGCCCAGTTCGGCGAAACCGATGTAGATGGTGGCGGTATTGTCGGCGTGGATGGCTAGCCAGGTGTCGATCTGGCGGGCGTCGGGCGGACCGGCCTTTGAACCGCGCTCCTGCGCAGAAAGCAACCCACGCAATGGGAAGCCGATGACCAGCGCTCCGCCGGTTTTGAGGAATTCACGGCGCGCAATCACTGTGCGGCTCCTGTCATCATGCGCGAGGCTCTTTGAATAGCTTGGATGATTCGGGGATATGTTCCGCAGCGGCAGATGTGGCCGTTCATGGCGGTGCGGATCTGGGCTTCGCTAGGTTGCGGCGTTTTCGAAAGCAGTTCCGACGCCTTGACGATCATGCCGTTGTAGCAATAGCCGCATTGGAGCGCCTGTTCGTCGAGCATCGCTTGCTGCACCGGATGCAGCGCGGGCGCTTTCGCGAGTTTCTTTTGAGCTCCGTACCAGGCGGGGAGCCCTTCAAGAGTGGTCACGGATTTGCCTTCGACGGCGGAAACCGGCGTCACGCAGGAGCGGGTTTCAACGCCGTTCACCAGCACGGAACAGGAGCCGCACTGAGCCAAACCACAGCCGAAGCGCGGCCCACGCAGCAGCAGTTCGTTCGAGAGTACGTAGAGCAGCGGGGTATCCGGCGCGGAGGCCACCGTAAACGGCTTTTCGTTTACGCGGATCTTAATTTCGCGAGCCATCGTTGATTTCCTACAATATCGATTAACACATTATCAAAGCTTGCGTGTATCGAATACCAGCAGCGTGACGCCGGCATGGGCGAAGTTGGCCACATCCGCCGCGGCAGCTTGTCCTTCGGGAGAAGCCATGGCGGCTTGAAGCGCTTCCATCGTGTCGAATTCCAACTCAGCGATCAGGTACGGCGAGACAGTGCCTGCGACCATCGTGGGTTTTCCCGAACTCACCGCGTAAGATCGCAGGCCCGGAATTTTCTTGGCGATGGGGACGTGCGTCGTGAAGTAATGACGATCGAACGCCGCCGCATCGGCGGGCTGATTGTAGAGCACAAGCAATTGAGCCATAGCTAGATAGTGTAGCGGGAAACGCTACCCTGAATACATGGATCTCCAAGGGAAAACGGTAATCGTAACAGGCGCTTCGTCGGGAATTGGCCAAGCCGCTTCACGGGCTTTCGCGGCGGCGGGAGCGAACGTTGTGCTGGCATCGCGGAATAACGAAGCCCTTGCGGCGCTGGAGAGGGAGCTTGGTTCTGAACACGCACTTGCGGTCGCGACCGATGTCGCCGAACGCGATCAGGTTGACTCCCTGGTGGAGCAAGCTGTCGCGCGATTTGGAAGGCTCGACGTGATCGTGAACAACGCCGGCGTCGGACTGAGAGCCAGCATCGCCGATCTTGATCCCGAAGATTTTGAGCGATTGTTCCAGGTCAACCTGATGGGTCCGATTTACGGAATGCAGGCGGCGATTCGCGCGATGCGCAAGACCGGCGGCGGAATGATCGTGAACATTTCTTCCGGTACATCGCGAGTCATGGTTCCCATTCTGGGCGGCGGATATCCCGCGTTGAAGCGCGCTCTGGAAATCATGTCGGATTATGCGCGAGCGGAACTGGTTGGGGATGGTATCAAGGTGCTGGTGGTGCTGCCGTATCTCACCGACACGAATTTCGGCAAGAACGCGCTGGGAGGCAAAGGCCAGCCCGTTTCGGATTTCGCGGCGATGCGGCGAAATTTGCCGCCCGCGCATTCTGCGGAATTCGTGGCGGAGCGGATCGTGGAAGGGGTTCGTAATGAGGAGACAGAGATCAGCCTGTCTCCTCAACGTGCCGGCCAAGCGTCATGATTGATCTCCTGCACGTCGCTGACATGACCGTGCTGGTGGGCGAACCCATCGAGATCGGAACGACCGCGGCGGGCGTGCGGCGCTTAATTCCGATCCTGGGCGGCGAGGTTTCCGGGCCAAAGCTGAAGGGCCGCGTCCTTGCCGCAGGTGCGGATTACCAGTTGATACGGGCGGACGGTGTTGCGGAACTGCATGCGCGCTACGTTATTGAGACGACGGAAGGTAGCCGCATTTACGTCGAGAACTCCGGACTGCGGCACGGCCCGCCTGAGGCGATGGAGCGGTTGCGCCGCGGGGAACCTGTCGATCCCGCTTTGATTTACTTTCGCACTACGGCGAAGTTTGAAACCGGCGACGAGGCGCTTTCCTGGTTGGCTCGCCACATATTCGTGTGCGCCGGTGTGCGGCATCCGGACCGGGTCCGGATTTCAATTTATCAGGTTACGTAAGTAACAGCCCGCAAAACGGAGCCTGGGTCGCGGCCGCGAGCTGAGCTGTTACTTTCGGGAATTGGGGGCCGCGACCGACCGGCCCTTTGCGGGCCAGCTGTCTACCTCGGAGGCCCGGATTGCGTCTTGAGGTATGCGCGAAACAGCCACACCAGACCGGCAAATGCCAGCAGGGTCAAGGTGCTCCACGGGGCGAAGGGGCACAAGGACATGTAGCCCAGATCGCTCTTGATATTGCCGGAGGAAAACGGCACCAGCGTTGCCAGGGCCATGGCTGCGATCAGCGCGGCAACAGCGAAGAGAACGTTTAGTAGTTTTTGTTTCGGCATCTCGACTCTCTAAATTAAACGCTGGGGCGGATCATTTCGAAGCGATCCCCTGTGCGGATATATTCGTTGCCGCCCATTCTACCCACAGCTTGAAGTTTGGCGGGATCGACGCGGAAGTTGTCGGCGATAGCGGGGTCGAAGTGGAAGCGGACCACTTCGCCGATGATCAGGCTGGCTCCGGCGGGACGCGTGCTGACGTCCACGATCTGGATCAGCTTGCACTCCATGTTCACAGGAGATTCGCGGACGCAGGGCGGCTTCACGATTTCGCTGGGCTCCGGCGTCAGTCCGGAGATTTCGAATTCGCTCACGTCCGCGGGATAGTTGCCGGAGCATGAATTCATCTGCTCCGCGATGGCTTCGGTGACGATGTTGACCACGAACTCGCCCGTCGCTCTGATATTCGTGATCGTGTCCTTGTGCGGGTCGCGGTTGCCGACGGAAAAGCAGATTAAGGGTGGCTCGGAACAAATCGCGTTGAAGAAGCTGAAGGGCGCCAGGTTGGTGACGCCTTCGCGCGAGATCGTAGAGACGAAGGCAATTGGCCGGGGCACGATGGAGCCGACCATCAGCTTGTAGATATCGATTGACGGATGCGACGCCGGGTCGGCCGAGCGTTTGGGTTCAGGCATGGAGGTAACTACTCATCATCTCTTATTGGAGATGTTCGACGAACCAGTCCCTCGCGGCTGAGCTGGCTTTTTCGAAGGCTTCCCCGTAAGGCGCGAAGTGGCCGCCCGCCAGCGTCACCAGCTTCTTGGGCTCCAGCGCCTGGTTATAGGCGGCCAACTGTAAATCCGTGCAGCTTGTGAAATCCTGCAAGGCCACGATCATCAACAGCGGTGCCGGACTGATGTGCGGGACATGGATCCCCGGTTCGTAAGCGCGGGCGAATTCCAGCGTCCGCAAGGTGACTTCGTTGCGCCACGCAGGGGCGTCCTTTGCCGACGCCAGGAACCACCCGCGGACGTCGGGGGCGGGATAGATCGGATTCTCCGACGGATCGCGTTCGTAAACGATGCGGCGTAGCGTTGGCGGCTCGCCGCTCATGCGCCGTGCGCGGTCGTCAGCGAACGCCTTGGTCAGCGCCGCGACCGCGTTCATAGGCACGCGGCGGAGACCGCTATCATGCCCGCTGATCGTCGGAACCTGCACGGCGACACAGCGCACGCGGCGGTCCGTGGCGGCCACTACCAGGGCATGGCCGCCGCTGTAGCTTGATCCCCAAACACCGATCTGGCTGGCGTCCAGTTCCGGAAGCGTGGTCGCGTAGGTGATCGCATGGCGGTAGTCTTCAATCTGGAGCCAGGGATTGAGTTCCTGGCGAGGCTCGCCGCCGCTGGCCCCAAGGTTGCGAAAATCGAAAACCAGCGCCGCGAGACCGGCGTTTGAGAAAACCTCGGCATAGCGCTCCAGGTGCATTTCCTTGACGCAGGCGAAGCCGGCCGCCATCACGATTACCGGTGCGGGTCCGCTGCCGGACGGTACATACAGCCAGCCGCGCAGCGTGATGCCGTCGGCATCGAACTCAATGTCGCGGCGAAGCTGTGCCATTAAGAGCTCACCATTATGAGTTCATCCCCGCTGCCTCGGTCTTGGCGTGATACGCATCCAGGACGCGGTTCGAGTAAACCAGCGCCGCCCCGGCGTTCACACTGATGGCGACTCCCAGGGCCTCGACGATTTCATCCTTGGTCGCGCCATTCTTGATTGCGGCGGTGGTGTGGACGGTGATACAGCCGTCACACCGCAGCGAAACCGCAACGGCAAGCGCGATCAATTCTCGCGTCTTGGCATCGAGCTTGTTCGTCTTCGCACCGGCATCGCTGAGGCCGCGGTAGCCACGGATGATCTCGGGCGAGATTCGACCGATTTCGGCTGTCCTCGCCGCTAGTTCTTTCATGTATTCTTCCCAGTTCAGCATCATGCGGATTTAGATGACCCTGGCGGCACGTCGGATTCGATGAGATCAATTTCCAGCGTTCAAAGCGAATGGGTCCTTGACGCAGCCGGTCGACGGCGAGGGCCCGAGGCAGTCGTGAATTGGCAGGCTCCAGAACGTTAGGAGGAAACTATAGGGGATTTCGAACTCACCGGGGCCGACTCGGGATCGCGCTCAATTTTCGGAAAATTCAAAACGAAAAGGCCGTAGCCCGATGCGCCCTCGAACCGTTCCGATAGAACCGCTTTCCGATCTCGATTGACACACATTTCTCTATGAACCGGCCCAACTGCCCATACAAGTTCTACAAAGTCGCTCGTGCGCTCGTACTCCGCCGAGACCAGGGTGCATCCCGACATACTGTCCTTACCAACAAGCGTTGCGGATCGAAGAGAATCGAGCAGATGTCCCCACCGGAACGCGATGGGATTGCATTCTTCTGCCGTCGCCTTTTCGAAAGACTCCCCAAAGCCGCGGGAGCTAATTGAGCCTCTGGCGTCCAAGGAGAACCTCTTCCACTTCACGAATCCTCCGCACACTGCGGGAAACAAGCTATCCCGCATCTCCAGAGATCCCCGCGCCGATTCGGTGACCGGCACACTTACGTTTCCTCCGAACGTGATTGTCTCCTCGGCTCTCCAACCCGTCGCCAAGCGTGCGGCTTCGGACACCTGCCGCAGAAGCTTGACTCCGTCTCCCACCGGCTGTGGAACGGCGGTGATGGAAGCGAGGATGAAGAGGATGACAAGCACCGCCTCAAGGATGTCACATTCTCTGCCGGGCGGGAGTAGAATCATTTAAGCCGCGTCGTATCGAGGAGGATTTAATGCCGTCCAAAGCCCTGTCCGCATCCTTATTCGCCCTGTTGGCCGCCTCGATCGCGGCAAATGCTCAAACTGCCCGCGTCGTCGACGACGCCGCTCTCAAAAATGCCGGAAAGTCGGTCGAGTGGCTCACCTACGGCATGACCCAAGGTGAGACTCGCTACAGCCCTCTCAACCAGATCAATACGACGAACGTCAGCAAGCTTGGGCTCGCTTGGTCCTACGACTTGGGCCGCGGAGGCGGAGGCCAGGAAGCGACGCCGCTGGTCTCGAACGGCACCATGTATAGCATCACCAACTGGAGCGTGGTTTTCGCTCTCGATGCCCGCACCGGCAAAGAAAAATGGCGCTGGGACCCGGAGGTGAACCAGGATAAAACCCGCCCGCAAATCTGCTGTGGAGTGGTCCAGCGCGGCATCGCACTTTATCAGGGCTTGGTGATCGCTCCGGTGATTGACGGCCGGCTCATCGCCCTCGACGCGCAGACCGGCAAGCCCGTGTGGGAATCGCGCGTGTCTTATTCGCAGGACGGCTACACCATCACCATGGCTCCGCGCATCGCCAAGGGCAAAGTGATTATCGGCGTCGCCGGTTCCGAATTACCCATTCGCGGATTCTTCGATGCGTATGACGCGCGCACAGGAAAGCTGGCCTGGCGATTCTACACGGTCCCTGGCGATCCTTCGAAGCCTTTCGAAAATCCCGCGTTGAAGAAGGCCGCGGAAACTTGGTCGGGAGATTGGTGGAAGCTGGGCGGCGGCGGCTCGCTATGGGATGCGATCTCCTACGATCCTGAAGCCGACCTCATTTATGTCGGCACAGGCAACGGCGGACCGTGGCCGGAGGAACTCCGTAAATCCAAAGGCAAGGACAATCTCTACGTATGTTCGATCCTGGCCGTTAAGCCGGATACCGGCGAGCTCAAATGGTTTTATCAAAACGTTCCTGGCGATTCCTGGGATTTCGATAGCGTCCAGCAATTGCTGCTGGCCGATATCACGATTCGAGGGCAGCCTCGCAAGGTCCTGATGCAGGCCAACAAAGACGGTTTCTACTATGTGATCGACCGCGTCACGGGGCAGTTCATTTCCGGGCAGCCGTTCGCGAAAGTCACTTGGGCGAAGGGTTTGGATGAGCGCACGGGCCGTCCGTTTATCAATCCTGAGGCGCACTATGGTTCGGAGACAATTCAGATTTCGCCAGGGCCGGGCGGCGCGCATAACTGGTCGCCGATGTCTTTCAATCCCGGCACGGGTCTGGTGTATATTCCGACTTCGCTCACCAGCAGTTCGGTTTTCGCCGTCGATCCCAACTTCGTCAAGAAGCCGAATCAAAGTAATATTGGAGTTCGGCGCGGGCCTCCGCCGGCGGACGGCGTGGGCTTGCCTCCGCCTCCGGCCGCAACGTTGCCTCCGCCGCCGGCAATCGGCCCGGCGATTCCGGAGGGAACGCCCAGCGGCGCGCTGGTGGCATGGGATCCCGCGACGCAGAAGCAGCGCTGGCAGAATCCCGGCGGAGGCTCCATCGGCGGAGGGACCGTGACCACCGCGGGCAACCTGGTAATTCAGGTGATTCCGGACGGCCGGCTGATGGCGTACTCGGCCGATAAAGGCGAGAAGCTGTTGGAAGCTCAGACAGGGATGAAGGGCGGAATGGGACCTCCGATCACATATGAGCTGGACGGCAAGCAGTATATCGCGCTGATGGGCGGCCAAGGGATTGTCGTGGCGCGCAGCGCGGAGCCCGGCGCTCCCCCGCCGCCTCCCACGGCTCAGACTATTTTTCCGAAGTTGATGGTCTTTGTTCTTGACGGAAAGCCTCTGAAGTAGCACCCTTGCAGTAATACACCCCTGCAATCAGCGGTTTCCCGTGTTACGCTTTTCTCGATGGCGACCGAACACATTCTTGCGCTACTGACTGCGGAACGCGACAAACTCAGCAAAGCGATTGAAGCCCTCACTGGGCCAATCAAACGTCGCGGACGTCCGCCGAAAAATACCACGACAATTGCGGCTTCGGAAGTTGCCCCGTCGAATGCACCCGCTGAGGCGCCGAAGAAGAGGGCTCGCACATTTAGCGCCGCCCAGAGAAAGGCCGCCGGAGATCGAATGCGCGCACGCTGGGCCATAAAGAAGAAGGCTGCGGCGAAGGCAGCGAAAGCCAAAAGGACGGCTCCGGCCAGCTAGCGCCATGCCGGGTAAACATTGGCTCGCATGCGCGGCGCTTGTTCTCACCGCGAACGCCCATTTGTGTGCCGCCGCAAATGACTGCGACCGCGCCTGCCTCAAGACTGCTCTGGATCAATATTTGAATGCGGTAATTAAGCACGATCCTTCCGCGGCTCCTTTATTCGTGGGGTTCCGGCAAACCGAAAACGCAGTTGTGGTGCGACCCGGCGCCGGTGTCTGGAAGACGGTTACCGCGCTGGGAAAGGTCCAACGGCGCTATCTCGATCCGGTTAGCGAACAAGCGGGTTATTTCGGAACCGTCGAAGAGGGCAGCGAACGGGCCATCGTAACCGTTCGGGTGAGACTTGAGAATCGGAAAATCACGGAAGCCGAATGGCTGATCGCGCGCAAAGGGAATCCGGGCTTAAATGGGCTAAATGCCGCGGGGCAACCGTCCGGCAATTTCTTTGATCCCGACAACCTCGCCGCGAACCCGCCTTCGGACAAGCCCATGGCCAAGGAGTTGCGGTCATCGCGCGAAGCGATGATTGCCGCTACTAATAGCTATTTCGATGGAATCACCACGCATGACGGATCCATTATTATGGCCTACCCGGGATGCAACCGCACTGAGAACGGCAACACAGTAACAGGACGGGGACGTGGGCCATCTTCGGGTAAGGGAGAGCCTGCAGCGGTGAATGACTGCACGTCAAATCTGGCAACCATCAACGTTCAATTAGTCGCCGCACGGCGCTATCCCGTAGTGGATGAGGAAGCCGGCGTCGTTCTGGCGCTCGCCGTGTTCCTGCGGAAACCCGGCACCACCACAAGGCGAAACATGTTCAGCGAATGGTTCGTGATCGAGAACAATAAGATTCGTAGTATCTATTCCGCCATGTTTTATCCGGCTCCGGAAGAGCCTGTGCCCAACTGGCCTCCCTATGAGGGCAATTGGCCGCTGCCCGCAAGTTTCTCCGTTCCGCAGTCGTCGGGTCAGAAATAACGCGAGTGACCCCGACGATCCGCCACCTGCTGGCGTACTTGCTCCAATTTGGCGTTTCTGGACTCCTGGCTCTGGCTATTGCGGATGATTCCTTTCTATTTATTCCCATCGGGACGGATTTGCTCCTGGTGATTCTGGTGGCCCGGCATCATACCCAATTCCCCGAGTATGTTCTGGCAGCCGCCGGCGGGTCGACGATTGGCGTCTTCCTGCTGGACTTGGTGTGCAGGAAGGGCGGCGAGAAGGGCCTCGAACGGCTGGTGCAACCGAAGCTCCTCGGCTATTTGAAGGAGCGAATGGAGAAAAACGCCGCCGTGGGGCTGATCATCGCCTGCCTAGCGCCTCCTCCCTTTCCGTTTGGAGCATCCATCGCCGCCGCCAGTGCCCTTCAGTATCCGAGAACTCGGTTACTCGGAATCGTCTTGATTACCCGCGCGGTTCGATTTTCGCTGGTGGCGTGGTGCGCTGTCTATTTCGGACGCCGTATCATCCGGATTGCAAACTCAGATGAGTTTTTGTGGTTTATGGGCGCCTTCATTGGGCTCTGTGTCATCGGGAGCATCGGTTCAATCATTCATTGGGTGCGCAGCGGGCGTTCCGGCTAGAGACGGGCGACCGTATACGGTCAGCGGTCAAGGGCGGACCTGTATCCTGAACCTGGAAATATGGTCCCCAGGCGCGAATCGCCTTTGCAATCTGCTGTTTGCCTTCACTACAACCATTCCCGAAGCTTGGCACGATAGTTGCCCTGATTGCGGATATGAGATTAATCGTTCCCCATTTCCTGAATGCAGTCCTGCTAGGCGCTGCCCTCATCGCTCCAGTGGCGTTGACTCCCAAAGTGCTTGTCGCCCAGGAGCATAAAGTTGTGGTCTACCATGACAAAGCGCACAATGACGATCATCAGTGGAATGACCACGAAGATCAGGCATATCGTATGTGGGTGAAAGAAGGCCATCGCAAGAATACAGAGTTTGCGAAGCTCAAAGTCAGCGATCAACAAGCCTACTGGGGCTGGCGTCATGAGCATTCGGACGCGATTCTGAAGATCGATATCCGCTAGCCCACAAAAGGCCAGGCGCGCTTTCACTTCCCGGAAGGAACAGCACCGCTCGTGGCCGCAGGCTGCATTTTGCGGGCCGTAAAGGGCCGTCGCAGCCTTCACTTCCCGACAGGAACAGCACCGCTCTTGGCCCCTTTTGCAGGCTGTTACTTTTGAGGGCGGCCGTTTAGTCCGCCTTGACTGTGAATGAGGCGCTGGGGACACCGTCCCTGATAATATTCACCCGAACCGGGCCCGGCGCCAAGTCGGGAGGCGTGAGAGCTTTCACCTGGCCGGGACTAATGGAATAAACATAGGCCCTCTCCCCATTCATGGTCACTGCCACTCCGTCTAATTCCGTCGGAAGTTGATTCTTCACAACATCCGATAATCGCCACGTTCGGGAATCTCCCGCCGGGGCCAGATTCGATCCGTTGATGACAACCCAGCTGTTTGGCGCCACGGCGGAACGGTTTCCTGTGTTCGCTACGCTCGTGATCATGGGCGACCCCGGCGTGGAAAACGTCACACCGCGAACCGCCGGACTAACTACATCCGCGATATAGACGCCTCGATAGCGCAGATCAACTCCAGGCCTGGAAGTCTCAATCCGGATCCTATGCAGCGAGCCATCGGCTTGGTAGTCTTTTGGAACGAAGCTCAATATATAACCCTCGTTTGAATCGTCCCGGGCTGCGCGAACCAGGCCTGCGACATCGTTGCTGTCATAAAACGCCCTGCCGTCGGCCTCATCCGCCAACTCCTTCATGCTCTGGATATGGGCCCCGTTCAAACCTTCAGGACTAACCGGATAAAGCGCCGCATTATCGATTTCCAATTCGCGCATTGCCCGCGCCGCCTGCAGATGGAAGAATTCGGGCACGCCCACTCCGGTGATGTAGGTCTCAAATTGCGTGGGGAATCCTGACGATACCCAAAGAATACTCTTTGGCCCGGGATAGCTCCTGGTCAGTTGGGCGATTCGCACCAAGGATTGGAAAGTGTCGAGAATCTGGTTGGTCTCCTCGAAATCCGCGAATGCTCCAGCCACGCTCACGTTAAATGCACCGGCGGTGGTATGGGCATCAAGCGGCGCGGCCGACTGCACCGCGAATGCTTCAGGCGAACTCACGCCGTTGACCGTGTCAAAGGCAAGGGCGTTATATAAATCAAATGGAACCTGACGATCCATCGCGTACTTTGGATCGTTCGGGCTCGAACTGTCGAATGGGTAGGGCTGGTCATACGGATAGGTGGTGTGAAACGGGTAAGTACTGACGTCAAACGTGGTGGCCACCCTGGCCGGATATGGTTCCCAGCCCACCAGGTCAGGAGGTTGAGCGCCGGCATAATTGTCGACGGCAGTGCGGAGCGACTCGTAATCGTTCGAGAAATCGTGTAGCAAGTGGAGATTGCTATCCAAGGCGAAAATCGCAATGCGGTCGCCTGGTGCAAGCTTCCCAAGCATCCGAGAGACGCCCTCGCGCGCATAGATTTCGTCGCTCCAAGAAGTATTCAGAGCATCCAACACAATAATGGAAAGGCGTTGCGGATGGCGCCCGGCGGGAACGGTTGTTCCGCGCAGTACCTCGCCGCCCGGGCCCGGCTTCTCGAAGCTTGCAATGGTCTGTTCTTTACCGTTATCGAAGAGCCGCAAATCCGTGGCTTGCAGATCATTCACTGGCTTTTGGCCAGCATGTGTGGCATTGACGCTAATCTCAACGACACGGGTTCCAGTGCGATATGGCAGGCCTGGCTCCTGCCCTGCTGCTGGCGGAGAATTTTTCGCAAGTGGTGTTTGCCCGGCAGCCGTTACGACGATCAGGAAAAGTAAGGCTTTCATGCAAATATTTCAAGCAATCCATGAACCACGCCAGCCATGTCCGGCACGCGACGGGCTGTGTCTCAGGCTTCATCTCAGCGAGCTCTGCTTGCCGCGGCTCGGGAAGCAGCGCATTCAGGTCCGCGACGGTTATGGAGGGGTAGAGAAACGCTACCGTATCAGCTTGCAATAACGGCGGGAACAACTGTCAAGGTTAAGCAGGTTGTCCTTCCATTCGCCATCCGCATAGGCGCGAAGGTAAGGGGCATGGAGCCCGTCGCCGGGGAACACGTGCAAGTACACTCTCAAGTTCGTGGCGCGATCAACGGTATAAAACGCCGCCTCTTTTGCAGCGATACGACGAATCGCCTCTTTACATTCCATCCGCCAATCGCCCATCGTGTTGCCGATGTGCGTAATCTGCTCGTGGGAACTCGTGTTATCCGGCTTGTTTACGCAGGTAATCTCGTATTCCGGGCAGGCAGGCTGAGTGGCAGGGGTGTCGGCCATTGTATTCTGAGAGTCGGGCAAATCCATCGTATTCTAAGAATCCCAGCGGGACCCATACGGGCCAATAGGTATTTTGGGCCATTCAGGTGGTACCGACGTCATGACGCTCGCGATTGCTGGCGAGCCCGCAAAGGGTCGGTCTCCATTCCCGAAAATAACAGCTCCGTTCGCGGCCGCGGCCCAGGCTCCGTTTTGCGGGCCTTTACTTAGAAGGCTATTGGAGAGAACCGCTCACCAGGCGCTCCTCCATTTTCTCCAGCGACACACCCTTCGTTTCCGGGTAGGAAACGGCCACGACGATGAATTGCAGCACCATCATCCCCGAGAAGAAAACAAATGGGGCGGTCCTGGAGGAACTCGCCACGATGGGAAAGGCCCAGGAAATAAGCGCGTTCATGATCCAATGCGTCGAACTCCCCAGGCTCTGTCCTCGCGATCGCACCGCAGTTGGAAAAACCTCGCTAATGTAAACCCAAATCACAGCTCCTTGAGAGAAGGCAAATGAAGCGATGAACCCGGCCAGGAGCCAGATCAGCAGGCCGCCGTTCCGGCCGGTACCGAATATGAATGCCACTCCGCCCAGGCAAACCGCCGTGCCTACCGCTCCAATCATCAGCAGCATCCGGCGTCCGATCCGGTCGATGATCAGCATCGCGAGCACCGTGAAAATCAGGTTGGTGGCGCCAATGGCCACGGCCTGTAGGTCGCCCGATACCTGATCGAAGCCGGCGCGGGCGAAGATATCGTTCAGGTAATACAGAACGGCGTTAATCCCGGAAAGCTGATTGAACATTGCGATTGAAACGGCGAGAAACAGCGGAAATCGATTGCGCGCGGCCAGCAGACGCTCCTGGCCATACTCGGTTTCCAGGTCCTTGGCGCCCTGCATGGCCATGAGGATAGCTTCCACATCCTGCTCGCCGATGAGTTTGAGAACCGATCGAGCCTCGTCGACGTATCCTTTTTCGACCAGCCAGCGAGGGCTGCGCGGGATGGCGAACAGCATTGCCAGAAGCAGCACCGCTGGAATCGCCGCCACGCCAAATTTCCAGCGCCATTCGTCGTTACCAAAACCCGCCGACCCAATCAAGTAGTTCGACAAATACGCGACAAGGATCCCCAGGACGATATTGAATTGGAAGAGTCCCACCAGGCGTCCTCTCCATTTCGCTGGCGAGATTTCGGCGATGTACATCGGGCCAATCACAGACGATCCGCCGATCGCCAATCCCACCACGAAGCGGAAGAAAATCAATGCGTACCAACTCCACGCAATGGGACACCCCAAAGCGCCCACCAGGTACAAAGCCGCCAGGACGCGCAGACTGTCGCGCCGGCCGTAGCGGTCGCCTGGAATCCCGGCGAGGAGAGCGCCCGCTACTGTGCCCCACAGGGCAATCGAAACAGTCAAACCCAGACCGCCCGGCGTTAAACCAAACGCTTTTGTGAGCCCCGTGGTGGTCCCGGAAATGACAGCGGTATCGAATCCGAAGAGCAATCCCGTCAACCCTCCGACGACGGTGGCCTTTACCAAAGCCGGTTTAAGGCTGATGATCATGTTGAACTGAATATACCCCGGCGCGCCGCCGGCCCGCGACCAAGCGACCACGCATGGTCAACGTATGGTCAACAGGCCGGTTATTTCCGGCGCGGGGCGACACCAAAGACTCAACAGCGGATAGCCGGTTTATTTGTATGAATGCTGCAATTCTTGCACTCCCGCGGGACTTCGTCCTTCCGCGTATCTGATTGAAACACCTGGCAAATGGAGTGGCCTTCCAGATGCCTTTACCTCGGCAGGAAGAAAGTGGTGAAAAATGCTTGGATGGATGATCCTATTCGGTTTATTGGCGCTGTGCGGTGGTTTGGGGGCGATGACAGGGCACCCAGCCGCGAACTCCGCCAAAACCGCAAGCATCGTCTTCGCCGCTCTTCTGATCGTTGCCGTGTTCACTCGCATCATAAGGGACCGGGCTCGTTGATTCCCCGCTTGAGCGCCGCATGAAAGCTGACCCGCGGTGCTCAGTCGTCGCCCTCTATCCCGCTGCCGAAGGAGACCCTCAGGCGGCATACGCCGCTGTCCGCAAGGTCACGAAAAGTGTTTCACTTTTCCGGCCTGAGGCCCCAACCGAGGGCGTTCGCTCAAACCGTTATGCCCCGCTCCGGCTGGAGCCGGAAACTCTCATTGTCGTCGAGGCCAAGCTGCCGGAGGTCGAGACGATCATCAGGCAATTGCAAAGTCAGGGCTCGCCGGCAGTCTTTGTTTTGCAGGAGCCTCCCGCCAAGCCTTCGGAACAACCAGCCCCGCAACCGGACAAGAACCAGTCCATCTTTGCGCAGCTGGATCAAAACTCGATCGCGCTCGACCGGTCGCATCGGGATTTGGCTCAAGCGGTTCGCTTGGGGCATGCTCTCACGGCTCCCGCGGAATGGATGCTGGACAATATCTACCTTGTCCGCACCCAGATCGCGGAAGTTCGCCGCAACCTGCCGCGAGATTACGCGAAGAAGCTCGCGGGACTCACGCCCGGCTATGATCTGGCGAATGAGCTGGTTACTCGATCCGACAATTCGTTGAACGAAAGCAACATCCTGGACTGGCTGCAGGAGTGCCAGAAGCACCAGCCTTTGACCATAGCCGAGCTGTGGTTCTTCCCGCTGTTACTGCGAATGGCGCTGATCAATGCTCTGCGGAATCTGGCAGAACGCGTTCGGGCCGCGCAGCAGTTGCGCGAGGCTGCGTATTTTTGGGCCAACCGCCTGGCCGCGGGCGCGCGCCGCGGGCGCGATGAATTCGCGCAGATCCTGAGCCGGATGGAAAGCGAGCCGTTTGCACTGGAGCCGTACTTCGTCACGTCGCTGACGGAGCAACTTCACGACGAAGAGGACGCCCTCGGTCCGCTCCAGATCTGGATCGAAGACCGCCTCAAGACGCCCATCACGGAATTGGTCCGCAACGAACATACGCGTGAGGCTGCGGAGCGCGTGTCCACGGCGAACGCCTTCGGCAGCCTGCGCGCCCTTCCGCGCATCGATTTCACCAAGATCTTCGAAGCGGCCAGCCTGGTGGAAGCACAGCTCCGTACCGATCCGACCTACGGGCTGAGCGATTTCACCACACGCGACCAGTGCCGCCGGGTGGTGGAGCGAATCTCGCGCCACAGCGGACTCAGTGAGCTTGAAGTTGCGCGGCGCGCAGTGAGGTTAGCGGGCGCGGCTGGCGATGCGCGGACCCGCCACACCTCTTACTATCTTCTTTCTGGCGGCGTGCGGCAGCTTGAGAAGGAAACCGGCGCCCGAGTCTCCTTCAAGACCGGGTTCATTCGAACCCTGCGGCAGAGCGCCACCACGGCCTACGTAGGCGGTACGGCGTTGCTGACAGCGTCCTTCCTGGTGGTTGCCCTGGTGCTGGCGCAGGAAGGCGGGGTGCGCCATCCGATAATGCTGGCCGTACTCGGCGCATTGGCGCTTTTTCCGCTCAGTGAGCTGGCGGTCCAAATCGTCAATGCACTGGTCATCTCCCTGCTGCCACCGGACCCGCTTCCCAAACTGGATTTCGAGAAAGGCATTCCGCCGGAGGATTGCACTCTGGTCGTGATCCCGATGATGCTCTCGAGTCTGAAGGTGGTGGCTCAGGAGGTCGAAAAGCTGGAGGTCCGTTTTCTCGCGAATCGGGACGCGAATCTCTACTACAGTCTATTGTCCGATTTCACCGACGCTCCGGAACCCACTCAGCCGGATGACGCGGCCTTGGTCCAGGCAGCGTCGGACGGCATCGCCGCGTTGAATGCGCGGTATCCAGGGGAACGGTTTCTGTTGTTTCATCGGGACCGGCTTTGGTCAGAAAGCGAAGGGATGTGGATCGGGTCGGAGAGGAAGCGCGGGAAGCTTGAAGATCTGAACCGCTTCCTGTGCGACGGCTCAGGGGAGATCCTGAAGGTGGGCCGTCTGCCCCTGCCGGTTCGTTACGTCATCACCCTGGACACGGACACGCAGCTGCCGGCCGGCACGGCGCGCCGGATGGTGGAAACGATCGCGCATCCGCTGAATCAGGTGGAGATCAATCCTGCCACGCGGACCCGAAAAAGCGGATTCACGATCATCCAGCCGCGCGTAAGCATCGCGCTGCCGGGCGCCACGGCAACCCGCTTCACGCGCGTGTTCGCCGATACCACGGGAACCGATCCCTACTGCCAGACCGTATCGGACGCGCAGCAGGATCTGTTCGGCGAAGCCATCTTTCACGGGAAGGCGATTTACGACGTACAGGCCTTCCGTACAATTCTGGAAACGCGCTTTCCCGCCGAAACTCTGCTTAGCCACGATCTGATCGAGGGCGCCCATGCCGGAGTCGGCCTGGCAACCGACATCGAGCTTTTCGAGAATCTGCCGCGCGATTACACCAGTTTCAGCAAACGCCAGCATCGCTGGATCCGAGGCGACTGGCAGATCGCGCCGTGGATCTTTCCGCGAGTGCCGTCCGCAAGCTCCGCGCGAGACGCGAACCCGCTTACTATCTTCAATCGCTGGCGGATTCTCGATAATCTGCGGCGCAGCCTTGTCCCCGTAGCGTCCTTGTTGCTCCTGCTGTTCGGCTGGTTTATTTCGCCGGCGCCAGGGGTCTGGAGTCTGGTGGTGGGACTTGCGGTAGCCATTCCGGCGCTGGCCCCGCTGCTGGATCGTCTCGCGCGGCGGGCGCAGGGAACCGTCAGGGGCTGGCAGGGCGCAGCCGACGAGCTTTTCCGCGCCGCGATCCTGACCGCGTTCCTGCCGCACCAGGCCTGGATCTCGATCGATGCGATCACGCGGGTCGCCTACCGGCGCAGGATCAGCCATCGGCATTTGCTCGAATGGCAGTCGGCAGAAAGCGCCGAGGCGTCTGCCGAACACCTGGGGTCCGTCCAACGCCAGATGTTGGCGATCAGCGTTGTTTCCGCCTGGCTGACGCTGGTGCTTTTTGCGAAACACGCGCTCGCGCCCACCTTCGTATTCCTGGCGCTGTGGATGGCGTCTCCGCTGATTCTGCTGTGGCTCTCCCGCGCAATTGCGGAAACTCCCGGGGGACGTCTTGACCTGACCGACAAGCTGTTCCTGCGGCGAGTGGCTCGCAAGACCTGGCGCTATTTCGACGATCTGGTGAACCCGGACTCCAACTGGCTCCCACCCGACAACCGGCAAATGGCTCTGCGCTTCGAGGTGGCGCAGCGGACTTCGCCCACCAATATCGGATTGTGGCTCACATCGGCCCTGGCCGCAACAGATTTTGGATATCTCACCGTTGACGGCTTTGTGGAGCGGTGTTCCCAAACTTTCGCGACCCTTCATCGGATGGAGCGCTATGAAGGACATTTGCTCAACTGGTACGACACCAAGAGTCTCCATCCCCTAATGCCGCGCTATGTCTCCACCGTCGATAGCGGCAACCTTCTAGCCTGCTTGTGGGTGTTCGAGCAGGGATGCCAGGATCAGCTTAACGCACCATTGATCGGACCCACCTCCTTGAGGGGTGTGGCCGACACGCTCGCGACCCTTCTTGAACTCGGCGCGCCGGACCCTTCGCTCGCGATGGCGACCCAATCCTTGCGGCAGTTGCTGCGCGGCCGGGGAGAAGGACATTTACTGATCAGCCGGCTGCGGCAGGCGCTTACCTCGGTGCAGCAACTCCAGAAACGGAGTCACTGGGAGGAAGCCGGCGGTGAGCGGGCTTACTGGATCTCGAAGCTGAGTCACGAATTAATGCAGTGGACGATGCTCGTCGACCGCTATCTGCCGTGGATCGAGACGCTGACGCATCCTCCCGACTCCTTCCTTCGAACCTTGGGAGGAGACACCGTGAAGCTGCGCCGCGCCGCCCTGCACCGGGCGCCTTCGCTGTCTTCCTTGGCCCAAGCGGGACTGGCGCAGGGGCCGCCTTCGGCGGTGGATGGCATTCTGGCGCTGCGCAGCAACTCCGGGCTCCAGCCCGAGGTGATTGCCTGGCTCGATCAATTAGACGAACAGTATCGGGCAGCGCAGGCAGTGGCGCGCGAGGCCGCCGCAAAATTGCAGGAACTCATGCGAGCAGCGGCGGAGTTGGCTGCCGGGATTAATATGCGATTCCTCTATGACCCCGGCCGGCGCTTGTTCGGGATCGGCTATGCGGTGGGCGGTCCTTTGGAATTCGGGAGCCACTATGACCTGCTGGCCAGCGAATGCAGACTGGCGAGTCTGGTGGCGATCGCCAAGGGTGACGTGCCCATTGAACATTGGTTCGCGCTCAGCCGTCCCCTGGCTTCGACGGCCGGAGGTCAGGTGCTGCTTTCGTGGAGCGGCACGATGTTCGAATATCTGATGCCGCTGTTATTCACGCGCACTTTCACCAACTCTCTGCTCGATCAGGCGTGCCGCGAAGCGCTGCGGATTCAGATCAAGTACGGGCGCGACCAGGACGTGCCGTGGGGTGTCTCCGAATCCGCCTACAGCGCTTTGGATAACAACCAGATCTATCAATACCGCGCCTTCGGCGTACCCGACTTGGCGCTGAGATCCGAGATCGAAGAGGATCTGGTGGTGGCGCCTTACGCGTCCGTTCTTGCGCTCACCATCGGCCCCAAAGACGCCGTTGAGAATTTGAGGAGCCTGCGGCGGCTGGGCTTGGATGGCCCCATGGGCTTCTACGAGTCCATCGATTTCAGCCGCGAAAGTACACGCAACGGAGAAGAAGGCGTGGTGATCTACGCCTACATGGGGCATCACCAGGCGATGAGTTTCCTGGCGTTGGACGATGCTCTGCATCGGGACCAGATGCGCCGCCGCTTCCATGGCGACGTTCGGATTCGTGCGATTGAATCGCTGCTGTTTGAGCGCGTTCCCTCGGCGGTATTGCGGCAAGGCGAAGCCGAGACCAAAACGATCCCGGCGCGATCGGCCGCGGCAGAAGAGCCCGCCGAGCGCACCTGGAAAGAGAACACCGCTGTCCCGCGCATTCATCTGCAGGGGAACGGACGCTACGCCCTGATGGTCACCAGCGCAGGCGGCAGTTACAGCCGCTGGAACGATTTCGACGTCACCCGTTGGCGTTCCGACACAACTCGCGATGCCTGGGGCGCATTTTTATACATCCGCGATCTTCAGTCGCGGACGGTTTGGGCCAGCGCATATCATCCGGTCGGCGGAACCATCGGTACAAGCTCGGTGACGTTCTCGGCCGACCGCGCGCAATTCCATCGCAGGGCGCTCGACATTGAGGCGCTGACGGATGTTACCGTGGCGGACGACGACGATGTCGAACTGCGCCGCGTCACGATCATAAACTCTTCCACGCGCGCGCGCCGCCTGGAATTTACCAGCTACCTGGAAGTGGCCCTGGCGGCTCATCGCACGGATACGTTCCATCCCGCCTTTGCGAAATTATTTGTCGAGACCTCCTACCCTGAGGCGGGCGTCCTCCTTGCCAAACGCCGGCTGCGCTCTCCCGGGGAGCCTCCCATCTGGGCGGCCCATGTGCTGATCGGCGCTCGCGGACCGATTCAATACGAAACTGACCGGGCTGCGTTTCTGGGGCGCGGCGGCGATGCCTCCAATCCGGATGCGCTTCGCCGCGATCTGAACAGCTCACTGGGAGCGGTGCTGGATCCGTGTTTCAGTTTGCGCTGCCGTGCAACATTACAGCCGCGGGACCGGCTGGAGCTCTCTTTCCTGACTCTGGCCGCGCCGTCGAAAGAAGCCGCCCTGGCTTTGGCGGCGAAGTATCAGCATCAGGAAGCGGTTGCCCGCGCGTTTGAGATCGCTTGGACCCGCGCCCAACTTGAATTCCGGTATTTGGGCATCGCCGCTGGGGCGGCGCACCGCTTCCAGGAGCTTGCCGGGCACTTGTTATATCCCAACTGGCGATTGCGGCCGGGCGACCGCCTGGTTCGCAATCGCCTGGGGCAAACCGGTCTGTGGGCCTATGGGATCTCCGGCGATCTTCCCATTGTGCTGCTGTGCGTGAGCGAACCGCGCCACCTTCCATTGATTCGCGAACTGCTGCTGGCACACACCTATTGGAGGCTGCGGGGATTCCGTGCGGATCTCGTGATCCTCAATCAGGAGGCCCCCAGCTACGACCGTCCTTTCCATCAGCAGATCCTTCGCCAGGTGGAAGCGCACTCCCTCGAAGCCGGAGTCGACAAGCCCGGCGGCACCTTCGTTCGCGACTGGAACACAATTCCGGAGGACCACCGTCACTTGTTAATGGAAGCTTCAGGCGCGGTGCTGTACGGCAATCGAGGCTCCCTGCAACAACAACTTGTAGCAGCGTCGGAGACTGCGCCGCTTTTGCCTGCCTACGCCGCCGTGGGCGGGAGTCCGGAAGTGCCCTCGCCGCCGCTGCCTTTTCTTGAATTGCCGTACTTCAACGGCGTGGGCGGATTCACCCCCGGCGGACGCGAGTATGCGATTTACCTTAAGCCCGGCGGTCAGACTCCCACCGCGTGGTCGAATGTGATGGCGAATTCCGGGTTCGGAGCCTTGGTGACCGAAAGCGGCCTCGGCTTCACATGGTGTGGAAACAGCCAAGCCAATCGGCTGACCCCGTGGCACAACGACCCTGTGAGCGATCCGCAATCCGAAGTCATTTATCTGCGGGACGACGATAGCGGCGCAATCTGGACGCCCACGCCCCTGCCCGTTCGCGAGCAGGACGCTTATCGCGCGCGCCACGGCCAGGGCTATTCCGTTTTTGAACACAACAGCCACGCCATCGGCCAGGAGTTGACGGCGTTCGTTCCGGTGGACGGGAACGGAAGCGGCGATCCCGTCAAGGTATTTCGACTGCGGCTCCGCAATGACTCCGGCCGCCGCCGGCGCATCACGGCAACCTTCTTCGCCGAATTGGTGTTGGGAGGAACTCGCGAGGAGCAGCAACTACACGTGCAAACCAATCGAGATGAGGCGACCGGAGCTGTGCTGGCACGGCAGTATTGGACGGGAAGTTACACGGAGCGGATCGCGTTTGCTGCGGCGCATCCTCGCGCGACTTCTTATTCCGGGCACCGGACGCAGTTTCTGGGCCGCAACGGATCGCCCAGGAAACCCGTCGCATTAGGCTGGACGCGGCTGGACAATCGGGCCGGTGTGGGTCTCGATCCCGCCGCGATCCTGCAGCTTCCCGTGACGATTGAGATCGGACATACTGCGGAGATAACGTTCCTGCTGGGAGAATCGAAGAGCCCCGAGGCCGTGCGGGAATTATTGAGCCGCTATCAGGGCGCGGAACAGGTGGAGGCCGCGCTCCAGTCTGTCCGGAGCTGGTGGGACGGCCAACTGGGTAAGCTGCAAGTTCGCACGCCGCTTCTCTCCACCGATTTTCTGCTCAATCGGTGGCTGCCCTATCAAGCCTTGAGTTGCCGGTATTGGGGACGCTCCGGCCTGCATCAATCGAGCGGAGCATTCGGTTTCCGCGACCAGCTCCAGGATTGTCTGGCATTCTTGTACATTGCACCGGAGATCACGCGCGCTCATATTCTGGCCGCCGCCGCTCGCCAGTTCCTGGAGGGCGACGTCCAGCACTGGTGGCAAAGCGAAACCGGCCTGGGCGTGCGAAGCCGGTGCTCCGACGACATGCTCTGGCTGCCGTTCGCCGTGGCCCATTATGTTGAAGTAACCGGGGACGCCGCGATCCTGGATTTCGAGATCCCGTTCCTTGAAGGCGCTCCGCTTACCGATGCGGAAGAAGAGCGCGTATTCGTGCCGGTGGTCTCCGGCCAGTCCGCATCCCTCTTTGAACACTGCGGCCGCGCGCTGGACCGGGCTTCGCGATTGGGGCCTCACGATCTGCCCTTGATCGGCGCCGGCGACTGGAACGACGGCATGAATCGCATCGGCATCGAAGGACGCGGCGAAAGTACGTGGCTGGCATGGTTTCTCTGCACTGTCCTTCAAGCCTTCGCCCAGCTTGCGGAGCGAAGACACGAGGACGCTTCCCTTGCCTCAGCGTGGCGAGCGCGTTCGGCCGAACTGTCCCGGGCGATGGAGAAATCCGGCTGGGATGGCGAATGGTATTTGCGCGGATTCTTCGACGACGGTACTCCCGTCGGATCCCACGCCAGCCAGGAAGCGCGCATTGATTCCCTGCCCCAGTCATGGGCGGTAATCTCGGGAGCCGCCGATCCCGCCCGCGCTCGCAGAGCCATGGAATCGGCCCAACGCGAGTTGGTGGATGAATCCAATCGCCTGGTGCGGTTGTTCACCCCTCCCTTCGACCATTCGGAGCCGCATCCCGGCTACATTATGGGCTACCCGCCCGGCGTGCGCGAAAATGGCGGCCAGTACACGCACGGATCATTGTGGATGGCGTTGGCATGTGCGCGATTAGGCGACGGGGCCGGCGCGGTTCGCCTGCTTCAGATGATGAGTCCGGTCGAGAGCAGCCGCGATCCGAAGGCAGTCGAGCGCTATCGGGCCGAGCCTTATGTCGTGGCCGCGGACGTCTCGTCTTCACCCGGTCGAGAGGGGCAAGCTGGGTGGACCTGGTACACGGGCTCGGCCGGTTGGATGTACCGGATCTGGATCGAGGAAGTGCTCGGGTTCAGGCTGCGCGGCGACTGGCTGACCATGGCTCCGGTGATTCCCGATCAATGGGACGGCTTTGAGATCACCTATCGGCATCGTTCCGCAACGTATGAGATTGCGGTGATGAGACGTCCGGGGAATGGAATCGTCGCCGAAGTCGACGGCCGCGAATTCGCGGACGCCCCGATCCCTCTGCGCGATGACGGCGTCACCCACAAGGTGACCGTCTGGCTCCCTCGCAAGAGTTCCACCCCGCCGTCCCAGACTCAAGCACAACCTGCCGCGCCGGCGGAACGGAGCGTGCCCAACGGAGTTGGGCGGCACGCCACGCTTGATCCCCGAGAGGTTCACTGACGTACTGGGAAAAACGCCCCCTGCGGCAAAGAGGGCTGCTCACTGAGCCGTGGCCAGGGAGTCAACATGGGCCTGCGGCACACCAACGCTGATGAAAAACATGTTGGCGGCTGTGGGGTGGGCGATCTTGTCGCCCGCCTGCCCCTTGGGCTGCCAGACGGCGGGCGACCAGGGCGCCTGCCCCACCGGGGTGTTCAGGGGATCGGTTTTCGCGCCTAAATCGTGGCTCGATCGAAACGCAGCTTTAATGGTTGGGTAGCCGGTTGCGCAGCCGCTCCTCGATCTCTTTTTCCGATTTCTGCTGGGCGTCGGTGAGGTCGTCGGTATGAACGTTCAACGGCTCCGCGCGATTGTCTGGAAACACATAGGCGGGGTCCGTGTTCTCTTTCTGCTCGATCAGAAGCTTGTACACGTCCCAGGAGTAGAAGCTCGACACCCAGCCGCGATAATCGTCTAAATCGATGATGCCTGTCGGGGGCGTATCCAGAGCCACCTGCGTGCCCGTGACCAGCGTATGTTGAGAGCCGAAGAACACCGGGCGTAAGCCAACGGAGCGTCCTTCCTCAACAACGTGGCTGAAATTCACATCCGTGGTCATGTCATTGAAGGTGGGCGTGTGATAGGGATTGGAGTGTTCGGTCGTGCTTCCAGGGCCGTAGGAGCGGAAATGATCGAACTCCAGCGGCGAAACCGCGTCCCAATTCGACCCGTAGTCGATGGTCAGGACGTAGCCGGCTTTGAGGATACGCCCGGCACCCTGCATAAATTGCCCTTCGCCGAGGTTGATGTAGCCGACGAATGCTTTCCCGCTCCGCGCCAGCTCATAGGCGTAGGCAGGAATGTATTGGCGGATATGGGCGGCCAACTCCGGTATAGTTTCGATGGGCACGTAAATCTCGTGAAATTCCAGGGCCTCGACGTCGTCCTCGTAGTCGTCGTGTGCGGCCAGTGTCTCCAGCAGAGCGATGAATCCTCCCTTGCTGAGGTAAACCGTGCCCGTATCGCGCCGGCTTCCGAAGATCTTGGTTTGAATCGTGACATCGTCGCTCCTAAGACGCTTCTGCAGCGCCGCGGGCATTTCGTGCTCCAGCTTGTCCCATCCCGAAGCGGGAAGCGCCGGCGCCACATAACCGACCTCAGCCGACCCGGAGGGAGAGAGCACCACTTTATGGACGCTGAAGGCGTCGGGCAGCTCGTTTGAAAGTACGACTCCCTTCAGACTGCTGGCGGGAATGGTGGCGGTGGGATCGGTGGCGTCGCCTTCACGGGCTTCAAAGCGGGCTCCGAACCGCTCGTTGCGTTTCTTCTGTGCCGCGCTCAGCGCCGGAGAGCGGTCGTAACAGGCGTAGACCAATTGTTTGTTGAACTCGCCCCATTTCTCACCGCCGCCTTCCCCTGCGCGGTGATCGATGTAATTCAGGATGGACTCGGCCAGAGCCCCATCCCCCGCCCCGAATTCGGCGATCGTGAAGTGTTCGGTTGGCGACAGCGTTCCGGCTTTCCGCATCCCGTCCCACATATTGAAAATATGGTTGGCGATCATGTGGCCGAAGTAGGGCGAGAGCGCGTCGGGGAAGGTGCGATAGTCGCTGGTGAAATTCACCCGGCCGCTGGAATAGTAGCCGAACTTGGGGTGGAACATCGCCAGATCCTGATAATCGAGAAAGGTCAGGAGGGAATCCTTGACTGCGGCTCCGGCGGAGGCGTCCACACCGATTTCGTTGTGGATCTCCCACGGGTTCAGCAATGCGCCTCGCTCGCCATGCGGATCGACGGCGAGAAGCGGAATCGCAAAGAGAAGAGCAGCCGAAAAAGACGCGCGAGTCCTTGAAGAGTATAAGTGCATATAGGTTTAGGGCGTTTTCGAACGGGGAAAGGTAATCCGCCGGGTTTGATTTTTGCTCCCGACAGCTAATCAGTATACACGGAAACCGTCCGTGATCTTAGGAGCTTCACGGCCCGGCAATCATCCAAGACGGAATAACGAGCCGCCGGGTTTACCGCAAGAAGCCGAGCCTCGAAAGCTCCTAAGGAATTGAGGGTGCCGGCCGGCTCTTTGGGGTAGGCGGCACTAAATAGCTGCATGCTTGAAACTACTGCAAAATATTGAGATAGGTCAACGTGCCCGAGGCGTCGGAAAGGCGAGTGCCGATACCCACCACGACCGGCTCCTGCGGACCGTAGGGCACGTTGGGGCCCAGGACGAATTGAATCTGATAGGAGTCGCTCTGCGGGCCCGGCAGAATCGTGAGCGGCGTTGCGATCGCCACGGTCTGCCCGGGAGGGCCAACGAAAATCTGCGTCTGGGACAATCCTGCGCCGGTTGAGGATTGCGTCAAGCCCGTAACCGACAGGGTCACGGTATCTCCCAAATGCACTGCGTTTGAGGCGCTGATCAAAGTCCCGCTCGCGTTTGCCGCCGCAACGATCACCGGCGGCGGGAGATCGACTTGCATCACCACCGGCGGAATCGCTGCGTTCATGCCACTGGGAGGAAGCAGTTGTACGGTCGCCGCGCCGGGTGCTGTACCGGGGGGAATCTGTACCTGGATCAGGTTTCCGCCGCCCATTTGGAACGGGGTGGAAACGAAATCCACTTGCAGCGTCCATCCGGCCAGATTCAGAGGCACACCGGCGGTCGAGATCACGGCGGTTCCTCCAGCCGGGGTGCCGTCGAGCGAGGTGTAATCGTTCAATACCGGAGTCCGCAGCGTCATCTGATTCTGGCTGGGCGTTTGCACCTGAAGCACGCCATGCAACGCCACTTGCTGCAAGCCGCTGACAACGGTAAGATCCACCGGCCCCGGCTGCGCCTGCGGGCTGACGGTTACGTTCAACTGAATCCTTTGTGGGTTCAGCACCCACACTTGGTCCACCACGATATCGCTTGATCCCAAGCCCACGCTGACGTGCCCGTTCACGAACGACGTATTCACGCCGATGATATCCACCAGCGAATCCGTTCCCGGCGCCAGCAGCCCGGAGTTGAGAGTGATCGAGGGATTTTGCGGACCGCTATAAGTGTAAGAAGGCGGAATGGTTGTGCCCAGATCCTGCCAACTGGTCTGGCCGTTCGGCGCCAGAGCCTCTATGTAGGCAGTGTAGCCGGCCGAGGCCGGCGGCGCGGCCACGGTTAGCGAGCCATCGCTATTCGCCGAGATCAACGAAGCCGGCGCGCCGTCGAAAACGATTGCCGTCGCGGCGTTCAGGTTTGAGCCGGTGAGGTTGATCGTGGTGTTGCCGAAAGCATCGGTTGTTCCGGTGACCCCAGTGATCGATGGCGCAGCCGTGGGAACCACGAAGAAGGCCGACGGCAGCACATACATGTCCGTCGGAAGAGTCACAGCCATGGCCACGGGAGTCGTCGACTGGACCTGACCCGCATCCACCGTAATCAGGCCGTCTCCGTAATAGGCCATCAGCGACTTCGCTTCGAGCGAAGCGCCCGCACCCACTCCCACCGCCGTGACACCCAAACCCGAGACCAACGCTCCGTTCGTGGTTGTCATGCCGGGTCCGGTGAACAGAATATTCTGCCGGCTTCCGGCCACCAGAAACGGAGGCTCTACCGCGACCTGACCCTCGTAGCCGATCGCATATACATAGCTGATGGCTGGACCGGGACGCGATTGCAGGTTAAAGTTGACCTGCGGCACGGTCGCGCCCGCAAACACGTTGGCTGTCGCGGACTGGGTCCAGTCGCGCGTGCCTCCAAAGAATTCGGTATCGAATCCTGTATTGGCGTTAAAAGGATTGCCCAGCGAATCCTCGGATGGAACGATGTTGTCCGGATAAGATTCGCCCGTTTGCGCAGGTGGCAGAGGACTCGCGTAGATGTAATATTGTCCCGGCGGCACGCCTTGAATTTGATAGGTTCCATCCGGATTTGAGAGCGTGCTGACGGCCACGCCGGTCGCCGAAAGCGCCACCACGTTGGCCATATTCACGCCCTTGCCGGATACCGACACCGTCCCTTGAATAGTGCCTACGCTTTGCAAATAGCTCTGCGTGGGATAAAGCAGAGAGACACCGGCAATATCGTCGGCGGACAGCGGGGCAGCCTTGCTGGCGGCACTGGTGACCGCCGTCGACATCAGGCTCGACGTCAGAGTGTGCTGCAATCCCAGGGCGTGTCCGAATTCATGCGCCGTCATCACGAAGAACAAATCGTCATAGCTGGCCAGCGGAAACGGCGACGTCAGATTCTTGCGCAGCGTGATCGTCGAGCGGTGAATGGGAACGAACCCGGCCCCGTTCGCGACGCTGCTGACCTCCGATGACAGCAGCGTCAGGTGTGTGATTGCCAGCAGACCGGGCGGCACATCGTCGCTAAAAACCACATCGATACCCGGCGTTGTCTGGGACTGGGCTGCCGGCGTGCCGGCCGTCGAAAATCCCCCAAAAGCCACGCGGATCGTGGAGGTTTGCACCTGATTCCAGACGTTCGCGGCAGCTTGAATCTGGCTGACGATATTGGCCTCGCTATCGCCCGGCATCAGCGGACCCGGCCCGGCATCGGAAATGAAGTAAGAGACGGTATTGTTCGGCAAGCTGGCGAGATTGAACATCGCCGGAACGGGATTGAAAGGCGCGCTCCGGCTGGCGAAGAAAACCCAGTGGGCGTAGCCGGAGGCTACCGAGGAGACCGCCGCCAGGCTCGCAGCCAACATCAGAAGCCGGCGCGTCGTTCCCATGGTTTATTTCGCCAGCTCCCTGTGGATTCGCGCGCGCAAATCGCTCCACTCCAGTGCCAGCGACTGATCTTCGACCGCCTTGCCGTTCTTGTCGAGCATCAGGTCCGTGGCCGCAGGGCGCGCCAGCCGGATTTTCCCCGCCGCATCCGGCACCGCCAGGAACAAGCCTTGGGATAGTCCGATAATCTGGGTCAGGCCGGAACGTCCAGTCCACAGAAAAACCACGTATTCCGAGCCTGTTGTAAGCGACGGTGCGCCAACGGCGATTTCGCGTTTACCATCCACGGTTCCGCCCGGAACAGCCACATCCATCACCTTGCTAGCGCCACCCTTGGCGTTTTCCAGGATCTGTAAATGATAGTAGGTGTATATGTTCTGGCCGCGAAGCGCACTAGAGGAACCGGTCACCTTGGCTCGAACAATCCCCGTGGATTGCTGGATCATGTCGTCCAGGCTGAGACGCTGAAGCGTCGTGGCTTGGGCACATGCCAAGGTCAAGAGGCCTGCCACCAACATGGATCGAGTTCGCATACCTGGATCTGTGCCTATTGTCGGCACTTTCGGTGCCAGACCTTAGGCCTTTAACGTCAATGAATTAGCCCTGGCCACGTAAGATTCTTTGTGGACCTTGGACACGCGCTTGGGGCAGAGTGTCACACCTTCCGGGGATAACCGCCAGCCCGGGAAGGGGGCGGTCGCGGCCTCAATTCTCAAAGGAACAGCCCCCCTCGTGGCCGCGAGCCAGGCTCCGTTTTTGCGGACCGTTCCTTTAGGCGCCCGCAAAGGGCTGGGCGCGGCCCTCAACTCCCGCGGCAACATCCGCGCTCGTGGCCGCAGCCCAAAGCTCCGTTCTGCGGGCCGTTCCTTTAGGTGCCCGCAAAGGGTAGGCACCCGCAAAGGGCTGGGCGCGGCCCTCAACTCCCGCAAGCAACATCCACGCTCGTGGCCCGCGACCCAGGCTCCGTTTTTGCGGGCCGTTCCTTTAGGCGCCCGCAAAGGGCTGGGCGCGGCCCTCAACTCCGGCAAGCAACAACTCCGCTCGTGGCCGCGACCCAGGCTCCGTTCTGCGCGCTGATCCTTTTGGGGCTCACGCAGATGGACGGAACCGGAAGAGTTCATAGACTGGACGGCCGTTGGAATCGGTCACGGTGCGCAGCAGCTCCCGTTGATAGCCGGCCTTGGAGGCAAACTGCTCCAGATGGGCATTCACGCCTTCGAACGCCTCGCGCCCAGTCACATGGCCCAGCCAGATCGCGCTGGTATCCGCAAGCATCGTGCGCAATTGCGCCTCCTGGTCTGGATTGGGAGCATCGCCCATCAATGCCGCCTGGGCCGAAAAAAGATGCAGCCTGCCTTGGTGGGTTAACTGGAGCGTCGCGTTCATTCCCCAGTCCGTCACGTAGATGGTCTGGTCCTCTGGCAGCAACCGGTTCAGCGCAATCGTCGCGTCGGTGAAGCCGCCGGTAGCACCCGCTCGCTCGAATTGCAGGATGTACTGATTCACCACCAGAAGGTTCATCAGCAGCATCGCCGCCGCGGCCAGGCCCGCGACCCAGCGCCACGGGATACAAGCGAGCACGCATGCTGCAAACAGGAGCGGGAACGGCCACAGCAGGATGTCGTGATGAGCCGACGCCCCGGCGTTCTTCGTGAGCGCCATCATGCTCCAGGCGACGACCAGGAAGACCAGCGAGAAGCGCGCCGCCCGCACCCTCCACCAGAGTGGCGCCAGCGCCAGCATTCCGCCGAAAACATAGAAGAAGCCGGTCTCGCGGCGCTCCCCCACGCGCTGGTAGATCCATTGCGCCAAGCGGCCCCTCCACGTCGGCGGCGGCTTGAGGGGGCGGTCGCTATCCTCAGAGGTCATGTAGCCAAAGAGGGAGCTGCCGTCGGCGGCTCTTTCGAGTTGCAACCATTTGGCGGGCATTCGGTCGGTTTCCAGGTGTGCGTTTTCGCGCACGGTCGCGCTGGAAGCGTGGATGTTGTAGATGACGAAAGGCAGAGCCCCCGCCAGGAACGCACCTCCGGCGACCTTGACGTTGCGCCAGGTGAGGCATTGTTTGACCTCGGTCCAGAAGACAGTGAGGGCGCCAGCCGTCAGGCCTGACAGAGCCCATCCAAACAGCGCCTTGTTCCACATCGCCAGTCCAAAGCACCCAAACCCCGCGGCAAGGAAGCGAATTTGGGATTGGTCTGTCGCAAAACGAAACACTAGGAAGCATCCGGTCACTAATAAAGCATGTTCCAGCGCAACTGGTCCCCAGTCGAAGGTGTTAGTCAGGAGAAAGACCGGATCGGTGGCCAGCAAGAGTGCGGCAGCCAAGGCCGCCAGAGCGGCGTGGGTTGCGCCTCGGCTTGGAGTCAGGACGTCGCGAGTTAAATGATAGAAAACAAATACTGTCGCCCCTCCGACCAGGACCACCGGAAGACGCACCGTCCAGAGGCTCGATCCGAACCATTGGATCAACGGCCGGTAGAGCAATGTTTTCAACGTCCCCACGTAGGTCATCACCATAATCGGGAAGGTGTGATGAAACATCCGGACCCGGAACTCGCGCGCAGCCGGTTGGTAGAGGGGGATGGAGAATAGCGCTTCGTCTTCCTGAATTCCGGCGTACGGGATCAGGCTTAAACTCAACAAGATGAATAAAATACTTGAAAGGCCCGCAGCCAGGTAGGACGTAAAATCCGTTTTGAGAGGTTGAATCGTATGAGAGTTTTGACCGCTCAAGGTTACAGTATACGGCAAGGCTATGGGACGTTTCGGCTAAGTGCAGAATTCGGATGGCGTCGACAGTGCGCGAGGTAATCCTTTCACGTGCCGGAACCGATAAGAAGGAATCGCAAGGGTGAGAGCAGGAAATCTTGCATTTGCCGAATGGCAATTGGATTGCTTGCATTCGGTGAGTAATGTATGGTATGGTTTTGAAACGGTCAGCTTCGAGTAGAGTGCAAAGGACCACGGCGCAGCTAGCGGCGTGGCTGCCGACGGGCCTAGCCGCCCACCAGCCGAGACGCTTACCCGCAAAACAGTTTGGCCAGCGGGACTTGGAGAACTTGAACCTTTTCCATAGTTCACGCGTCTAATCCGCTAGCATGACTTTTTGGAACGGGGATAGAGACGCAACGGACAGTGAAGTTAAGAGACGAAGTTAAAAAAACAGAAGAAGCAAGACAAGAAAAAGTAAGAGAAGAGACAGGAGACAGGCAGGCAATGACTAAGACTGAGTTGAACAAATTTCGAAACATCCTGGAGGCCAAGCAGGCAGAGCTGGAGCTCCTGGTGCGGAATCGCGATGGAATCGCCATCGAGAAAAGCCCGGACGCGTTGGACGAAGTGCAACACGCCGCTGAGCGGGAATTGGCTATCCGCAATCTGGACCGCGAATCCAACCTGCTGCGCAACGTGCGCGCAGCGCTGAGACGCATTGACGATGGCAGCTTCGGTGTCTGCCTGCATTGCGAAGAAGACATCAGCCCGAAACGGCTGGCCGCAGTGCCGTGGACCGCATTCTGTATCCGCTGCCAGGAAGTTGCCGATCGCAACCAGGCTGGCGACGGTTCGGAGAGCCTCGACGAACTGCTGGTCAACGCGGCCTAATCCCGATATCAACATTAACGGGCGCGGGCTGCGGAGTACATCTGCATCCCGCGCCCGTACTATTTGATGGCGGGGTTTGTTTGGATCACACGAATGTACGAGATCATGCGGCCGGCCGGTTCATGATCGCGACGCCATGAGTAGAACTGCGCCCGGTCGCAGAAAGTGCAGGCTCCGGCGACGCTGATCGACTCGCGCGGAATACCGTATTCCGCAAGCTGGCGCAGGTTTTCCGCCGCCAAGTCGATGTGTCCGGCTTGCGCCAGGCCGAAGCGGCGCGCCACTTCTTCGCCGACTTCGTAGCAGCATGCGCCGATGCCGGGACCGATGGCTGCCCATATGTCGACAGCACTTGATTTGAATTCGTCATGCATTCGTCGCAAGGTCTCCACCACGATTCCCTCCGCGGTCCCACGCCAACCGGCATGCACGGCCGCAACCGCATGGTGGTGCTTATCCACCAAGAGCACCGGAAAACAGTCCGCCGTGCGGACGGAAACGGTGACCCCGGGTTCACACGTGAGTAAAGCGTCGCCCTCGCCGACACAGCCTTCGGGCCGGTCCGCCAGCAGGGGGATCGCCGAGTGGATCTGTTTCAAGCTCGCCATCCGGTCTTGAGACAACGGAGCGGAGCGCGTTCCGAAACCGTGCTCGATCCATGGCAAACTTTCGAGCAGCGGCGAGGTCAGGATCATCCACTCCTATTATTTCCCAACAGGAATCCGCAGAGATCCTGCCAAACCGGTGGAGTGATCGCGGACCACCACGCGGATCTCGAGCCGGGACTCGCCATCCGGTCTTGAGACAGCGGAGCGGAGCGCGTTCCGAAACCGTGCTCGATCCATGGCAGACTTTCGAGCAGCTGCGAGGTCAGGATCATCCACTCCTATTATTTCCCAACACGGATCCGCAGTGATCTGGCCAGCTCGGCGAAGTGGTTGCGGACCACCACGCGGAACTCGACCCGGGACTCGCCATCCGGTCTTGAGAAAGCGGAGCGGAGCGCGTTCCGAAGCCGTGCTCGATCCATGGCAAACTTTCGAGCAGCGGCGAGGTCAGGATCATCCATTCCTATTATTTCCCAACAGGAATCCGCAGAGATCTGGCCAGCCCGGCGGAGTGATCGCGGACCACTACGCCGATCTCGGGCCGGGACTCTCCATCCGGTCTTGAGAAAGCGGAGCGGAGCGCGTTCCGAAACCGTGCTCGATCCATGGCAGACTTTCGAGCAGCGGCGAGGTCAGGATCATCACTCCTATTATTTCCCAACAGGAATCCGCAGAGATCCAGCCAAACCGGTGGAGTGATCGCGGACCACTACGCGGATCTCGCCCGACTCGGCTTGCGCCCCTGAAATAGAAACCTTGAAGCCGGTCTCCACGGCTTCGACAAATTGCTGATCTGTGTAGTCGAGCGAAATGGTGCCCGTCCTGACCGTACCTTTTGTGGATGGATCCGGGACGGACACGTCGAAGGATCCGGTGAAATGGCCGTCTTTGCGTTCCAGATGGATATCGTGAAGGTCCACCGTGACACGCACTTCGTATAAACCCGGATGCTCCGCGTTGGCCGTGGCTAGCCCGCTGAGTCCGATCCCCGCGGCGTTGACCGGTCCTTCGAAAAGTTCCTGCGGCGTTGGCGACGGAGCGGGAACGGCGGCCTTCGTGGCGAGATATCCGGGGCGATAGTGAACCTCCAATGGCTGCTTATCCGGAGCCTTATTAAAGAGCTTCACCGTGATGGTGTGATATTTTCCGTCGAGCGTTTCCTCGGCCGGATAATATCCGAGAACGTAAGTTGTCGTTGCGTCCTCCTGGGTCGCGCGGACGGCGAAGCCGAGATCCAGCGAATCGAAGAATGCGCGCCCGCCAGTGGCGTTGGCCAAATCCTGGGCCGCGTCGATAGGCGCGCCGAGACACAATTCACCGCCGGTTGCCCGCACCAGCACGGGATAAAGAACGATATTCGCCTGCTGCGCCATGGCCATCACAGCGGGAGGCACTCGCGCTGGTTCATGGATTAGCCAGACCAGGTTCTTCCGCCCGGGCACGCCGGAGAGATGCTGGATAATCAGCCTCAGGGCCTGCACGGTCATCCGGCCGTGGACCTCTTCCCGGCCCAAATCCAAAAGATCTCCAAAATCCTTAATGGCGGCGGCGAAATCGGGCGGGAGCTTGCCGTGCGGTTCGTCGAGCTTGGCGGCGACTTCCTTCAGCTTCAGGGGATCGTCGGCGAAGTCATGCAGGACGTGGAGATTTTCGCCCAGAGTATACAGCGCGATCCGGTCATCGGCGCCAGCGAAAGAGCGCAGGAGCTTGGTCATCCCCATGCGCTCATAGGCCAGACAGCCGAAATCGGTGTTGAGGAAGTCGATCAAGACGGCGGTCGCGCCGTTCAAGGGCTGGCCGCGATTATCGGTACGATTTGAAACCGCGCCAGGAGAAAGCGGTTTGGCGCTGGCATCGCCGGATGGGCTGGCCGGTCCGGCGCGAAAGACCGCGATCGGCTGCGGCTTGCCATTGTCCAACAGTGTGAAATCGTCTTTGGTGAGACCCTTACGCGGAATTCCGGGTGGACCGAAGGGCGGCCCCGAATCGAACGCCCACGCGAACCAAGCGCCTGCTCCGGGCGGCCGGACGGGCTGATCGCGGACGACGACTTCGACTTCGACCAGACGGGTTCCCGCGTGGAAAACAGTGGGCTCCTGCGATGGTTGAGGCGCGGCCAGGAGCGAGAGGAGCCCCAACGCGGCAGCGTTCATTGCCTCAGCACCGCTGGATGCGTCACCGGAATTCGCACAGATCCCGCGATGCCGGTAGAGCGGTCGCGGACCACGACGCGAATCTCGCCCGATTCGGGCTCGACTCCTGTAATGAGCCGGGAGAAGCCTTTCTCCAGAGCGTCGGCAAGCTGCTGGTCAGTGAGGTATAGCGCGACACTGCCGGTCTTGACCGTGCGTTGGGAAGACGGATTCGGAAGAAAGAAATCGAAGGCTCCCGTGAAATGCGCGTCCTTGTGATCCAGGTGGATGTCATGGAGATCCAAGGTCACGCGCAGGTCGTAGAATCCGGGATGCTGCGCTTCGGGGGTGACCTGCCCGGCGAGTCCAATCCCGGTTGCAGCGATGGGGTCTTCGAGGAGCTCTGCCAGCGAGGGGGCCAGCGCGGGGACAGCGACCTTGGTGGCGAGATACCCGGAACGATAGTGAAGCTCGTAAGCCTCTTTGTTCGATGCCCTGGTGGAGACCTTCACCGTAATCCTGTGAAACTTTCCATCGAGCACATCCGCTGGCGGATAATATCCGAGAACGTAAGCGGTACCCAAGTCCTTCTCCGCAGTCTGGACGGCGGCGGTGAGATCCATGGCATCGAAGAAAGCCCGGCCTCCGGAAGCAGTGCCAGCCTGAACTGCGTCTTCGCTTTCCAGCCCCGCAAAGCCGCCTCCACGCACCGCCACGGGATACAGGACGATGTTCGCCCGCTGCATCATGGCGACGATCGCGGGGGACGCCGGCCCTCCCAACCAAACCAGACTCTTGCGCCCAGGCAAACCGGACAGACGTTGGAGAATGACCCTCAGGGCGTTCAGCGTAGCCTTCGGGTGGTCGCGGGGATCCACATACGCCGTTGGAGGATCCCCATAATCCCAAAGCGCATTGGCGAACTCGGGCGGAAGGTCCGTTTTCGTTTGATCCAGCTCGGACGCGATGTCGATCAGCTTTTGTGGATCGTCGCTGAAGTCCTGGAGAGCGTGCAGATTTTTGCCCAGCGTGTACAGCGCGATCCTGTCAGTCCCGGTGAGAGAGCGCAGAAGGTGCTTCAGCCCCAGCCGGGCATACTCCGAAAGCATCCAGCCGGTGTTGAGGAAATCGACCAGGACCGCGGTCGCCCCGTTCAGCGACTGACCACGGCTGTCCTGGCGATTGGAAACGGCGCCGGGCGGCAACGGGATCAGCGTGGCATCGCTTGACGGCCCGGCTCGGAAGACGGCGATCGGCTGAGGCTTGCCGTTGTCCAACAATGTGAAATCGTCCTTGGTGAGGCCTTTGAGCGGATCTCCGGGCGGGCCGAACGGAGGGCCGGAATCGAGAACCCACTTAAACCATTCGCCGACTCCGGGGGGCCGCACGCGCTCGCTTCGCACGACGACCTCGACTTCCACCAGGCGGGTTCCGGAATGAAAGACCGTTGGGTCGGGCGCTTGCAGGAGCTCCGCGCCGAGGGCGATGCCAAGGCTCGACAGGGCGAGCAGAAACGCGGAACGAACCGTTGCGCTCATTTTCCCTGTCCGCCCCGGGTTTCGATTGGAATGCGGAGCGATCCGGCAGTGCCGGTGGAGCGGTCGCGAACCACCACGCGGAGTTCGCCTGCCTGCGCTTGAAGTCCCGAAAGCGTCACGGCGCCGCCGTTCTCAAGAGCCGCGTCCACCTGCGCATCCGTCAGGTCTATC
Organism: Bryobacteraceae bacterium; assembly: GCA_036489835.1. Classification (GTDB taxonomy): domain Bacteria; phylum Acidobacteriota; class Terriglobia; order Bryobacterales; family Bryobacteraceae; genus Palsa-187. The sequence goes on from DASXEY010000127.1 coordinate 108,353, forward strand.
GAAACTGTGGCGGTATTGACGGTGCCTTTCGCCGAAGGATTCGGGACAGACACATCGAAGGCTCCAATGAAATGGCCGTCTTTACGCTCCAGGTGGATATCGTGGAGGTCCACCGTTACGCGCAGATCGTATAAACCGGGATGCGCAGTGTCGGGCACGGCCTGCGCGACGAGGCCAATCCCGGCGGAGTTGACGGGGCCTTCGAAGAGCTCCCGGGGTGTCGGGGCAGGCGGAGGAACAGCCGACTTGGTGGCGAGATATCCAGGCCGATAGTTAAGCTCGGCGGCTTTGGGGATACCCGTCTTGTCGCGCAGTTTCACGGTGATCGTGTGGTACTTTCCGTCGAGCATTTCCTCGTCCGGATAGTACCCGAGAACATAGGCGGTGCGCGAGTCTTCCTCCGCTGCCTGGACGGCGAAGGGGAGATCCATGGCGTCGAAAAACGCGCGGCCACCCGTGGCGGCGGCGAGCTGGCGAGTGTAATGTTCGCGGTCGAGTTCAAGATGCGGGCAGGTAGCGCACGTCACGGTGCGTATGACCACTGGATACACGATGATGTTGGATTGCCGCGCTATGGTTATCGAGAGCGAAGCCACCAGGGGAGGCGGCGCATTGTTGGGCTCATCGAACATCCAGATCAGATTCTTACGGCCGGGCACGCCGGAGAGATGCTGCGCGATCAGCTTCACTGCATTCGCGGTCATTTGACCATGAACCTGTTCCTTGCCCAAATCCATAAGATCGCCATAATCCCGAAGTGCGCTGGCGAGATCGGGAGGGAGCTGGCCGTGCGGCCGATCCAGCTTAGCGGCGAGATCCGTCAGCGTGCTGGGATCTTCGTTGAAATCGTGCAGAATATGCAGCCGCTCGCCCAACGTGTATACAGCGACCCTGCCGCCGCTCTGGCCTAGAGAGCGCAGAAGCTTGATGATTCCCAGGCGCGCATAATCCGTCGTATCGAATTCCGTATTGAGCTGATCGATCAGGACTACAGTCGCGCCGTTCAAGGGCTGGCCGGCGCTGTCCTCACGATTGGATACGGCGCCTGGAGGCTTGGGCAGCGGTTTCGCATCGCTGGACGCACCGACCCGGAGGACCGTGATCGGCTGCGGCTTGCCGTTGTCTAATAATGTGAAATCGTCCTTGGTGAGGCCCTTGCGCAGCGTTCCAGGAGGGCCAAAAGGAGGGCCGGAATCGAGAGTCCACGAAAAAAAAGAGCCAATTCCGGGCGGGCGAACCGGCTGATCGCGTACGACCACCTCGACTTCCACCAGGCGGGTGCCGGAATGAAAGACAGCCGAATCCGGTTGTTGCAGGAGTTCAGCTCCGCGCGCGACACCACCCGTGCAGAGGGCAATGCACAGCGCGAAACGAACCGTTCCGATCATTTCTCAACCCCTGTCTTGCGCCGGGATTTTCATCCCGCCCCTAGCGATTCTAGGAGTGATGGTATGCGATGTCTCCGAGGGTGTCAAGGAGGATAGAATTGAGAGTTCATGCACCTCCTACACGAAAGCTTAATTGAGCTGATTACGCAGACTTCCACCAATCTTCCGCCAGACGTTCGTCAGGCGATGGGCGCTGCTGTCCGCAGTGAGACTCATGGCACGCAGTCCTCGCAGGCGCTGAATATTATCGCCAGCAATATCGACATGGCCGCCGAGGACGAGGGGCCCATTTGCCAGGACACTGGGATGCCCACGTTCGACGTGCATACTCCGGTGGGCGTGAACCAGATCGAATTGCGAAAAGCGATTCGCGCGGCAGTGGCGGAAGCGACCAAGCGCGGCAAGCTGCGTCCGAATTCCGTCGACTCGCTGACCGGGAAGAACTCGGGCGACAATGTCAGCGCGGAGACTCCGATCATTCATTTCGAGCAATGGGAACGCGACGGCATCGAGATCAAGCTGATCCTCAAGGGCGGCGGCTGCGAGAACAAGAACATCCAGTATTCCTTGCCGTGCGAGCTGGATCATCTGGGCTCGGCCGGACGCAATATCGAGGGCGTCCGCAAGTGCATTCTGCATGCGGTGTGGCAAGCGCAAGGACAGGGCTGCGCTCCGGGTGCGCTGGGCGTGTGCATCGGAAGCGATCGCGCGCATGGCTATCTTCTGGCGAAGTATCAATTGTTCCGCACGCTGGACGATACGAATCCGGTGCCGGAGCTGGCGCGCCTGGAAGACGAAATCATGCGCGAGGCGAACAGCCTGGGAGTGGGGGCGATGGGCTTCGGAGGCAAGACATCGCTGATCGGCTGCAAGATCGTTGCGGCGGACCGGCTGCCTGCGAGTTTCTTTGTCTCGGTCGCTTACGACTGCTGGGCGTACCGGAGGCTGGGCGTGATGCTGGATCCGTCGAGCGGCGCAATCACCAAGTGGCTGTACCGCGATCCGTCGCGCGCGGTGGAGCGCATGGCGCTGGCGGAAGGATTTCCGCTAACCGGCCGCGAGGTCGTGCTGCGGGCGCCCATCAGCGAGGAGCAGGTGCGGGCTTTGAAGGTCGGCGACATGGTGATCGTGCAAGGCGAGATGTACACAGGCCGCGACGCCGTGCATGCGCACCTGGTGAAGCATCCGCCTCCAGTGGATCTGCGTGGATCGGTGCTGTATCACTGCGGACCGGTGATGTTAAAGCAAGGAGACGTGTGGACCGTCAAGGCCGCAGGGCCGACTACCAGCATTCGCGAGGAGCCGTACCAGGCCAGCATCATTAAGAACTACGGCGTGCGCGTGGTGATGGGCAAGGGCGGAATGGGGAAGAAGACGCTGGCGGCGCTGAAGGAGCACGGAGCGGTATACCTCAACGCGATCGGCGGGGCGGCTCAGTTTTACGCGCGATTGATCGATAAAGTGCTGGACGTGAACCTGATCGAATTCGGAATCCCCGAGGCGATGTGGCACTTGAGCGTCCACGATTTCGTAGCTATTGTGACCATGGATTCGCACGGCCACAGTTTGCATGAGGACGTTAGCAAAGAGACGGGCGAACGGCTGGAGGAACTGCAGAAAGCGTAGCCTCACGTCCGAGGTGGAGGAATTTATGCTGTGAGCGTCCGCGGCCCAGGCGTGCCTCTGACGCCACAAGGCTACAACTGAATCTCTTTAAGTTAGAGAGACGGTTTCCGGCATGTAAATTGCTATCATCGCGGCATGCGAGCAGCTATGGCGCGCTGGATGCGGCGGACAGGCACTTGTGCCCGCAAAACCGCCTGGGCGATAGCCATCGGACCGGCTTGTGTGAGCGTCATTGCCGCCTTGGCGTTTGGCCAAAATCCCCGGACCGCACCCTCATTTCAAATCGCCGATGTTCACGTGAGCCCCCGCGTAAGCGACAGCCTCAGGATTCAGAACCTGCAAGGCGGGGTCTTTCGAGCCGGCCGGTATGAAATTCACAACGCCGCCATGCTGGACTTGATCAAGATTGCCTACGGCGTCGATCCCGACCTCGTGGTGGGAGGGCCGGCATGGCTCGAATTCGACCATTTCGATGTCATCGCCAAGGCGCCGACGCCGACCTCGCCGGAGACGATTAAGATGATGCTCCAGGCACTGCTGGCCGACCGCTTCCAACTGGTGGTCCACAAGGATACGAAGCCCATTCAAGGATTCGTTCTCTCCGTGGGCAAGGACAAACCGAAATTGAAACCCGCCGGCGGTTCGGGCGAGCCCGGATGCCACCAGCCCCAGCCGCCTCCGCCGCGGAGCCCAGGCTCGATCCCGGTTAACGTGGTTTCCTGCCGCAACGTCACCATGGAGGAATTTGCGCCGATGTTGCGGCAGATGGTGCAGGAATTCGGGCCAACGCTGGGTCAGACGGACAGCTATCTTAACGGCCCCGTCTTGAATTCCACCGTCCTCAAAGGAGCTTGGGATTTCGAGCTCAAGTGGACCGATAAGCGCTTGCTCACGGCAGCCGGCGCCGACGGCATCAGCATCTTCGATGCTCTCGATAAACAACTCGGCTTAAAGCTGGAGGCGGGAAAGGTCCCGATGCCCGTCCTCGTGGTGGACGGCGCGAATGAAAAACCCACCGCGAATTCGCCCGAGGTTACGACAGCTCTGCCTCCTCCTGCGCCGGTCGAATTTGAAGTGGCGTCGGTGCGGCCGAGCAAGCCGGGGACAGATGAAGACGTGGGCGAACTTCTGCCCGGCGGCCGCTATGAGGCCCACGGCGTCCCGCTGTTCTTCATGCTCACACAAGCTTGGGATTATAGAGTTCCTGGCGACATCACGGGATTGCCGAAATGGCTGACCCGGGATTCCCCTCGCTTCGATATCGTCGCGAAGGCGCCTGCTGCCGCCATCGCGGTTGGCGAGGGCCATGAAGTCTATGACCTTCAGTCGATGATGCGCGCGTTGCTGGTGGATCGCTTCAAGATGAAAGCGCACTATGAAGACCGCCCGATGGATGCGTATACATTGGTGGCCGACAAACCCAAGCTCAAACGCGCCGATCTATCGAACCGGACGGCGAATCGCACAGCATGCAAGACCGCACGTGCTCCTCGGAACCCCGATGCAGGTCCGCCGCCGATGATCGCCACCTGCCAGAACATCACCATGGCGCAATTCGCGGAGCAGCTTCAAACCATCGCGCCAGTGTATCTTTACTATCCTGTGCTGGACGCCAGCGGGATCGAAGGCTCCTGGGATTTGAGTTTGAGTTTTAGCCCTGCGCCTCCGAACCTGGCCGGAGGAGGAGGCAACGGCGGCGGCAAGGGAGGCGGTCCAGCGGCCGGGGCTTCCTCCGATCCCAGCGGCGCGGTCTCACTTTTCGATGCTCTTGAAAAACAGCTCGGGTTGAAGCTGGAGAAGCATCAACGCCCCGAGCCCGTCCTTGTTATCGATCACATCGAGGAGAAACCGACGGACAATTAAGTCTGGAGCTTGATCGCAATCACGGGTGCTGACGCTGTGGAGCAATCGCCGGCACGCATGAGTGCGCCGTACTGACCAGACCGCTCTCTTGACAACACGGGCCATTGCGTTACACTAGGTGACGTTACTATAGGTCACGCTAACAAAATGGCTCGTCAAAAGTCCCTGGGAGATCTTGAACGTCAGGTGATGGAGTTCCTTTGGGAAAACGGTCCATCGACCGGTGAAGCGGTGCGGGCCGCCGTCAACAAGGAGCGGCCCCTGACGGATTCGACCATTCGCACGGTTCTCCGGCGGCTGGAGGCCAAGCAATATGTGCGGCATGAAATGGATGGACGCCAGTTCGTTTATTCCAGCGCCCGCGAACCGGGCAGGGCGGCAGCGGATGCCGTGCGAAGCGTGCTGCGGACGTTTTGCCGAGGATCACTGGAAGAACTGTTGACCGGCCTGGTGGATCATCGCGTGGTGGATAGCGGAGAGTTGCGCAAATTAGCGGAGAGGATCGAACTTCAGGAACGAAAGAGGAAGAAGCCATGAGCTGGCGCCGCCTCCTGTACAACCTATCCGATCGTTTCCTCAACGCCCCTCAACCCTGCCGCATTTGACCCGTCGGCCGCGCTTACCTGCTGCGGAGGACGAGCTCGCGGTCCAAAGCGATTGCGCGTGCCTTAGTCGTCGATGCCCGAGAAAATTTCGGCTAAATCAACGCGCAGCGAGGGATTCTCAGTTGCGAGAATGCCGTCCTTGATCTCGCGGCTGCCCTCGGCGGTGTAGGCCCAGACGCGGCGATTGACTGGGTTGATGACCCAAACGTTCGCGACGCCGAACTTGAGGTAATCGTCGATGCGTTCCTGGGTGCGCGCGACGCGGTCCTGCAGTGATAGGATCTCGATGCAGATGAACGGCGGCGTGCGGAAGATCTGATCGCTGGGATTTTCGCCGGCATAAACGCAAACGTCCGGGACGCGGAACCGGGTCTTAGAAATCTGCACACGTTGCTCCGGAAAAACGTGCGTCTTCCATTCACGTTGACGCAGCCGAAAGTAGTAAATGAACTCGCGCTGTAGTACGCTATGATCCTTTTCGCCCAAGTTGCGCTCGATGACCTCCCCGTCCACGTAATCCCGATCCGGGCGGTACATGGTGCGCAGATACTCGTCGACGGAAACCGGCGCTGTCGCCTTCATGGACCCAGTGTACTCCGCCAAACCACCAAGCTTTCGCTTATACTACCCTTGAAGCTAGTAATAGTACGTATAGTACTAACAAGGGTGGTTTGGTTAGGAGAAAATTCGCGGATATGAACAAAACCTTGAGTGCGCTTGCGGTGGTTCTCGGATTAGCTCTTACGGGCTGTTCCAAGACTCCGGCTGAGAAGGAGGCGGCGTTTCTCGCAAAAGGGAAGGCTCTCCTCGACAAGAAAGACTATCCGCGCGCGGTACTGGAATTCCAGAACGCGATCCAGACCATGCCTAAGCGGGATGCGGAACCGTATTACATGCTGGGGCTGGCTTATGCCCAGTTGAACAACATGCCAGCCGCTACACAGGCGTTCCAGACTGCTGTCGAGATCAATCCCAAACACCCCGGTGCGCAACTGAAACTGGCCGAGATCATGGCGGAGAGTTCAAATAAGAACGCGGTTGAGGACGCGGTGAAGCGCTTGGGGACGGTGTTCGGCGACAAGCCCGAGGATACCGAGGTCCTGCACACTCTGGCCGTCGCCGAGGTTCGGCTAGGGGACCTGTCTGACGCTGTGCAACACTTGCAGCAGGCGCTTTCGAAGGCTCCCACAGACCTGCAATCCTCCATCGGTCTGGCGCGGATCAAAATGACTCAGGGCGATCGAGCCGGCGCGGACGCGGTCATGAAGGCGGCGGTGCAAAGTGCTCCCAAGTCGGTGGAAACGGCCTTGGCGGCGGCTCAATACTTCCTGCTGACCAAGCGCGTGGATGAGGGCAACCTTGAGGTACACCGGGCGCTGCAATTGGATTCCAATAACGAGCCCGCGCTGGTTGTGCTGGCCACCATTCAATCCAGCCAGGGGCAGACCGGCGAGGCTGAGAAAACCTACAAGCGGCTGTCTCAGTTTCCCGACAAGCGGTTCAATTATCTGTATTCGATCTTCTTGTTCCAGCAGGGCAAGCGGGATCAAGCGGTGGCAGAGTTGGAGCGCCTGGCAAAGGCCGACCCGCACGACAAGGACATGCGGAGCCGTCTGGTGGCAGCTTACATGGACGTGAACAAGTTCCAGCAGGCCCAAGACCTGTTAACGGAGGCGCTAAAACACGACGCCAGGGACCCTCAGGCGATGCTTCAACGGAGCGAGCTGTATTTACGCCTGGGCAAATCCGCCGAGGCGGAGAAAGATGCGCATCAGCTGGTGGAGTTGCAACCCGAATCCTCAAACGCTCACTACGCGCTTTCGAGAGTGTTGTTAGCCGAAGGGTCGCAGGAAAACCGCCGCCACGAGTTGAATGAGACGCTGAGGCTGGATCCCAATTTACTGCGGGCCCGGGTAGAACTGTCGCAGGCCTGGATCGACGCGGGCGATACCGGAGCAGCGGTCGACACGATGAATCGAACGCCTCAGGCTCAAAAAGACACTGCCGCTGCGATCATCGCCGGGAATTGGGCATTTCTCGCCCATGGCGATGAGACCAGGGCCCGCACCGGTATCGATCGTGGTCTGGCAATCCAGCGCTTACCGGCGCTGTTATACGAAGATGCCATCCTGAAAACCATTCAGAGGGACTATGCGGCAGCGCGAAAATCCCTCGACGAGATGGTAAAAACCGATCCGGAGAACCTGCGGGCCTGGACATTGCTGGCGAATGACTACTCGGCCCAGAAGCAATCGCGGGCAGCCGTGCTGCAACTCCAGCAAGTGGTGACACAGCACCCCAAGTCCGCGAAGCTGCAGTACCTTTTGGCGCGGTGGCTGATCGACAGCGGCAACCAGTCCGAAGCTCGATCGGCGCTGGCGGCCGCGAAGAGCGCCGATCCGGCAATGATCGACGCCGATCTCGCCCTGGCGCAATTGGATTACTCGGCTGGGAAGCTCGACAGCGCTCGCAATATTCTCAATGGGGTAATCGCAAAGTATCCGAAGAGCACGCCAGCCAGGAAGCTGCTGGCGGACGTGGAGGAGAGAGCGGGCAACATCTCCGCTGCCATCGACCAGTATCGCGCCATCGTCGACGTGGATCCGAAACAGATCATCGCGTTGAACAACTTGGCCTATCATCTCCTCAAGAACAATCCTGACGAAGCGCTCACCTATGCGCAACAGGCCGACCAGTTGGCGCCGGACAGTCCGGCCGTCCAGGATACGATGGGTTGGGCTTATTATCGGAAAGGATTGTACGGCCCTGCGGTCCAGCATCTGAAAAAAGCCGTGGCCAAAGATGGCACGCCTCTCCGGAAATATCACCTCGGGATGGCGTATTTGAAAACCGGCGACGAAAAACAGGGTCAGGAAACGATTCGAGCGGCCCTGCGAGCGGACCCCAGCGTAGCCAAAGAGTCGAACCCTTGAGCGCCGAGCCCGGTGAGGGTTAAGACTTTCAAGGAGGACCTGAGGAAAAGAAGCTCGGTCCTCTCGATCGGGCGACAAAAAGCGCCCTGAGCAGGCCGTGAAAAAGGGCTTAGAAGGAATCTCAGGGAGCTTCAGAACTCGGGCGGCGGCGAATCCGGATCACCTCAATAGCGGCTTCTTGATTCAAATCTATCTTACTGATTGCAAAAGATTAAATATACAGCTAAGGTTGAGGTCTCTTGGGGTCTTTGGGCTTCGATTTGGAGGCATATCTGTCGCCATAGGAAGATTTTAGCTATCGAAAGTTGCGTGCTAGATTACAGAGGTAATAGCCCAAATGAAAAAGGGTATATCCAAAGGGAGGATCACTTGAAAGTTTCAAGCGAGAGATTCACGATAAGCGGCGCCTTGCGCAAAGCGGCCCTTGCCAGCTTTGCCGCAATCGCGCTTTCCACACTCGCGGTTTCCGCGCGAGCGGATCTGGTCATCAACGGCGGCTTCGAGTCGACAACGAACGGCGGCGGCCAGATGAACGGCACCATCACAAGTGCCACCGGCTGGACAAACTCCGGCTACAACTTCATCTTCACCCCCGGGAGCGCCGACACCACGGGCGTGAGTAGCCAATACGGCGCCGACGATCTGCTTCTCTGGGGACCGAATGACGGTTCGGCGAATGGCCTGCCAGCCACCAGTCCTGACGGAGGCAACTACGTGGGCGCCGACGGAGCCTTTATGGCGGGGCCGCTCTCGCAGACGATTAATGGTCTGACCGCCGGCGACAGTTACACGGTCGGTTTTTGGTGGGCGGGCGCACAACAACACGGGTTCGACGGAGCAACCACGGAGCAGTTCCAAGTCAGCTTCGGAGGCCAGACGCAGGACACAGCCGTCGTGGACAACGCCAGTCACGGCTTCACCGGCTGGCAGTACCAGACTTTTAAATTCACCGCGGATGGCACCAGCGACGTACTTTCCTTCCTGGCAGTCGGCACCCCCATCAGCCCGAGCGAGCCGCCTTTTGCCCTTTTGGACGGCGTCTCGGTCAACGCGTCGACCCCGGAGCCGGGGTCCATTCTTCTGGGACTCAGCGTCCTGGCGGGGATGGGCGGCATGGGCTTCTTCCGGTCGAAGAACCGCGTAAAGAGTTAGAAGTCCGATTTATGAGGTAGCGTCTCGTGCGAGGCGCTACCTTCTTTCAATTGTTCCGTTTCGACCTGGCATGGAAATCCTCGACTGGCTGCAGCGTCATCTCCTTGCGTTCGCTACGGATGTACTCCGCGTAATCGTCTGGTTGTTCCTGCTGATGGCCGTTTTCGTTCCGCTGGAAAGACTCTTCGCAATCCATCCTCAGAAGCTCTTCCGCAAATCCTTTCCCGCAGATTTAGGCTTTTACTTTCTCAACAGTCTTCTGCCCAATCTGCTGCTGATCGTGCCCTCGGCGTTTCTTGCTTGGGGCGTTCGCTACGTCGTACCGGGCGGCGTCCATGCCTGGGTGGCTGGAATGCCGACGTGGACCCGCTTAGTGGCGGCTTTGGTGGTTGGAGAATTCGGATTCTATTGGGGCCATCGCTGGGCCCACGAAATTCCCCTGGTGTGGCGCTTTCATTCCGTCCACCATAGCGCGGAGGAGATTGACTGGCTGGTCAACTCGCGCGCGCATCCGCTCGACTTGGTGTTCGTCCGCTTGTGCGGCTTTGTGCCGATGTACGCGTTAGGTCTCGCCCAGCCAATGCGGGGGCAGAGACTGGACACAGTGCCGCTGCTAGTCATGCTGGTGGGGATGATGTGGGGTTTCTTTGTCCATGCGAATCTGCGCTGGCGATTTGGCTGGTTGGAGTTCCTGATATCGACGCCCGCCTTCCACCATTGGCATCACACCAAGGAAGACCACATCAACAAGAACTACGCGTCCATGCTGCCCTTTATGGATAGACTTTTTGGCACCTGGTACATGCCGAAAAGGCAGTGGCCCGTGCAATACGGGATCAGCCCGCAATTGGACTACCTGGCCGGCACAGGGCCGGGGCGAACCTCCAAACAGGAAGCGTGCGCGCCAAGCCCGCCGCCCCACGGCTCCGTTGTGCCGGCGAGTTCCTCAAAAGCCGGCACAGGGCCGGGGCGGCCTTCCAAACAGGATGCGTGCGCGCCAAGCCCGCTGCCCCAAGGCTCCGTTGTGCCGGCGAGTTCCTCAAAAGACTGCGAGGTGGCGATGCCGGTCATGGAATCGAATCCGGAAGGATTTTATTCCTCCCCGCGGATAAGATCCTCGTAGGTTTCGCGGCAGCGGACCACACGCCACGCTCCGTTTTCGACCAGAATTTCCGCCGCGCGGGGGCGTGCGTTGTAGGTGGACGATTGCACGAAGCCGTAGGCGCCCGCAGTACAGACGGCGAGGACGTCGCCAGGAAACACTTCGGCGAGTTCCCTGCCTCGGGCCAGGAAATCTCCCGTTTCGCACACTGGCCCGACCACATCGGCGATCACCTTGGCTCGACCACGGTCGAGCACCGGAAGGATTTCATGATGGGCGTTATACAGGGCCGGGCGGATCAGATCGGTCATAGCGGCGTCGACGATCACGAATTCCTTGCCGCCGGTGTTCTTGCGATACAGCACCCGCGTAAGCAGCACGCCCGCGCCACCGGCAATGGAGCGGCCCGGCTCAATGCTTACGTGCAATCCCCGGCCCTCAATGCGCGTACGCATGGCGGAAATGAACTCGCCGATATCGGGGGCGCGATCCTCGGGTTTGTATTCGACTCCGAGGCCCCCCCCTAAATCAACATGCCGAATGTCGAAGCCCTTGGCGCGCAACCGTTCGATTAACTGCACCACCTTATCCACTGCTTCCATGACCGGCTGCGGGTTCATGAGCTGGCTGCCGATGTGGCAGCTCACGCCTTCGAGCAGCAGGTTCTCATGACGCCTCGCCCGCTCATACACCGCCTCGGCGTCTCCGATATCGACACCGAACTTGTGGGCCAAACGGCCCGTAGAGATATACGCGTGGGTCACGGCCTCAACGTCCGGATTCACGCGTAGGGCCACGCGAGCTTGCTTCGCCCGCCGATGCGCCAGCGAATCAATTAGCGCCAGTTCCGGCTCCGATTCGCAATTGAAGAAGCCGACTCCGGCTGCCAGCGCCGCGTCAATTTCCGCCGCGGTTTTGCCCACGCCCGAGAAGACGATTTTCGCCGGATCGCCGCCGGCCTTCAGGACGCGAAAGAGCTCGCCTCCGGAGACGATATCGAAGCCCGCGCCCGCATCGGCCAACAGCCGAAGCAGCGATAGATTTCCGTTAGCCTTAACCGCATAGCACACGGTGTGCGGAGTGTCGCCGAAGGCCTGATCGTAGGCGCGGAATTTTTCAAGAATCGCCGCCGCCGAGTAAACGTAGCAGGGCGTGCCGGCCTTGGCCGCGATCACGGACAGCTCCACGCCATCCATGGCCAGCGCACGATCGTTATAAAGGAGCGGTTTCATGGGGATGGCCTCACAGAGAAACTCTGGCCACAACCAGAGTTTGATCGTCGGTAAGGGGAGTTTCGCCGCGAAACTTATCCAGTTCGGCGAAGAAAGCGTCGGCGATGCCCTGCGGCGGTAACTGTGCGCGCTTCGTCAATAGACGGGACACGCGCGCTCGCGAATAATGTTCGTCCTTGGCATTCAACTGGTCCTCCACTCCATCGGAATAAAACAGGATTGTGTCGCCGTGTTCGAGCATGAGCTCGACCTCGTCGTACTCGCGGTCCTCCAGCAAACCGATGGGCACGCCCTCCACTTTCGGCTGAAAAATCTCCCCACGCCGGAACACCATGGGTGGCTCCGACCCGGCTGTAGACATCAGAAGGCGCCGCGTTTCCGGCTCCCATTGCGCTACCAGAAGCGTAGCGTATTGCGCCTCCACCTTGCGTTCCAGCAGCAGTTCGTTCAGAGCTTTGATGAGACGCGCCGGCCGCAGACGGCGCGGCCCCAAAATGCGAAGCAGTCCGCTGACCAGAGCCCCGTACAGCGCCGCCGCCGCGCCTTTCCCGCTTACATCTCCGAAGACGATCAGCGCGTAATCTCCCGATTGCTCGAAGAAATCGAACACGTCGCCGGAGATCTCGCGAGCCGGCCGCGACCGGATGCCGATTTGCAGCCCCTTGATTTCGGGATCTTCTCTCGGCATCAGGATGCGCTGCACCTGGCGCGCGGCCTTGAGATCCTGATCCATGCGCTGCTCGCGTTGCGCCAGTTCCTCATATAAACGAGCGTTCTCGACAGAGCTGGCGATTTGCGTGGCCAGCAGCGAAAGCGTCCTCTGATGATCTTCGGTGAAATACGCGATGCGGTCGCTTTCCACGTTGAGCACGCCGATCACACGATCCTGCACGATCAAAGGCACGGCCAGCTCCGAACGGACGCCGGGATGCGAAGCGATGTAACGAGGGTCCGCGCCGGTATCCCGCACGCGGACCGCTGCGCGCGATTCCGCCGCCGCGCCGCTGATTCCCTTCCCCATGGGGATATTTTCCAGGTGCACCCGCTCATCGTAGCGGACGCTGAAGCGGTGCCGCAGGTCGCCACTCGGCTTTTCCACCAGGAAAATGCTAAAAGCGTCGTAGTTGATCAGAGCCCGGGTTGTTTTGGCGATTTTACTGAGCAATTCGTCCAGATCCAGAATCGCGCTGAACTCCTGCGACAGGTGAGCCAGCGTCCTCAGAGTGCGATTGTGGCGATCCACTCTCCGGTATAGGCGCGCATTCTCAATCGAGGCGGCGACACGCGCGCCGATCAGCCGAATAAGGCTGCGGTCTTGTTCGGAGTAGGCTCTGACCCGCGTGGATTGCAGATCGATTACGCCAACCAGATTGCCGCGCGCCAGCATGGGCACAGCCAACTCACTCCGGACCGCGTCCAGACCGTTCAGATAGCGCGGATCTTGCCGAACGTCGTCCACGTTCACTGGCTGCCGAGTGGCCGCGGCTACGCCGGTGACGCCTTCGTTCAAAGGGATCACCAGCGTGCGCACAATTTCCTCGCGATGCCCGATGGCGTAACGGATGGAAAGGCCCTGCTCGCGATCGTTCCACAACAGGATGGCAAACAGGTCGTAAGGCACCACGTCCTTGACGATGGCAGCGACGTTTTCCAGCAGCTTGTCGAGATCCAGCGTCTCAGCGGTGATGCGCGACACTTCGAGCAGGAAGTCGAGAAGCTCAACGCGCTCGCGAAAGCGGACCGGGGCTTTGCGGATTTGTGTCATGAGTGCCGGGTCGAGGGCCGCGTTTTAGCGCGCGGTCGCCTCGATAATCTTAACGCTGGAGCTGGCGCCGATGCGCGTAGCGCCGGCAGCCAGCATGCTCTTGACGTCATCGAGGGTGCGGATTCCGCCCGAAGCTTTGACACCCATGTCTGGGCCAACAGTCTGGCGCATGATGGCGACATCGGGAGCCGTGGCTCCGTGAGTGCTGAAGCCGGTGGAGGTTTTGACGAATTCGGCTCCAGCCGATTTCGCCAGATTGCAGGCGGAGATTTTCTGAGTATCGTCGAGAAGCGCCGTCTCAAGAATCACCTTCACAATCGCACCGGATGCATGCGCGGTAGCGACCACTGCTTCGATGTCGCGGCGCACAGCATCCTGATTGCCGTTGCGCAATTCGCCGATATTCAGCACCATGTCGATTTCCTGCGCGCCTGCACGAATGGCGGCTTCAGTCTCGGCGACCTTGACCTCGGTAGCACTGGCGCCGAGAGGAAAGCCGACCACGGTGCAGACCTTCACGGGAGATCCAGCCAGTTCCTTTGCCGCGAGCGGAACCCAATACGGATTGACGCACACGCTGGCGAAGCCGTATTGGAGCGCCTCCGCGCAGAGCTTGCGGATGTCGACTTCAGTCGCTTCCGCGCGCAGCAGGGTGTGGTCGATGCGGCGGGCAATATCGCGATCGATGCCGCGTACGTTTCCGGATGACTCTCGGGATTCCACTTGATTTCCTTAGGAGCGCCAAAGACCGCCGCCAAGCGCCGTGCAATTTGGCGTGGCGGTGCCTCGCGGCTGAATTGCGGAAACCCAATTATAACATGGGGGGCTTATCGCCAACGACTTCGAAATCCTTGCAGTCTGACCAAATGCGGTCAAATGACCGCCCGCGGTCAAAACCGCGCACCCTAAGGCGGTGATCAACCGCGAGCCTCCGTGAGTGGAGGAACCGGCTGAACCTATTGTTTGCGTCTTCTTCGCGTCCAGCCGAGCAGCGAAGAAGCCTGCGGCCGGCGTTGGGCGTCGCAATGCTCTTTAAGCAAATGGAGTGCCACCACTTATGAAAAACAATTTGCACGTATCGCTGAATGTAATTCCGGATGATCCGGAGGGGAGCACTTACCGCTTCGTCATCGTCTCGGCGCTGAGAGCACGCCAACTCCAAAGCGGCGCGCGCTCCGTGCTGTTGCCGGTCTCGATGAAGCCGACCATCGCCGCCATGCAAGAGGTTCGCCGCGGACTGATCCCCTGGATGGACACCCGAGCGCTTCCGATCCTGGAGCCGATCGAGGTGGATGCCAACTAGCCTGACAGAAGACCACCTCCTGCAATCGCGGCTCAAAAATTGGCGGGGCTCCGTTTCCCCACCATCGTGAGAGCTGTATCGCGAACCACTCGCCTAAATCGTCAAAACTACACGTACGAGCGGTACTTCAATACCGCTAATTCCGAACAATACTTTTGCAGATCCCGGGATTTCTGGTATGCTTCACCAGACGTAGTTTATTCGATCAAGGATGGACGGCTGCCATGCCGCTCGCGTCCCGGCATTGGAGGTTGGTCCATGCAGAAGCCCGCGACGCGACTGGTGACACTCGCGCCCAGCCTTCGTCTTCGCCAATCCGGCACGTTCGATGTTCATCGTTGGTATCAGGGAGCCGTTCGTGCACCAGCGATCCGCGTTCTTCGCCGGGCACTTCAAAACAGCCCCGTTCTGAAGCGAGTTCTTAGGAATAGCGACTATTGGATCGATCGCCAAAGACATTCCCTGGCCGTCGATTTCCCCGTCCTTATCCAGCCTCAGCCAAAACTGCTGACGGTGGCGATTACGGCCAAGTGCAACCTTCGTTGCGTTGGCTGCCGGTACGGGCGCGATTTCATGAGCGGGCAGCAATTGCCTTTGAAAATCGTGGTGGATCTTTTGCACGACGCCAACGACGCGGGGTTCCAGACGGTCCGGCTGTACGGCGGCGAACCGCTGCTCCATCGGGACCTTGCGGCGATGATCCGTGCGGGGCGGAATCTTGGTTTGAACCCGGTTATCACCACTAACGGCCTGTTATTGGGCGGCAAAATTCAGGAGCTTTACGATGCAGGTTTGCGGGCCTTGTCCATTGGCTTTTACGGCACAAGCGGCGCCTACGACCAGTATGTTCAGCGACCTGGCTCCTACGACAAGCTTGAGCGCAGCGTGGCCGGCGTCCGGGATCGATATGGCATGGACGTGCAGATGCAGATTAATTATCTTCTTGCAAAGCCGTCTTGCAATTTGACGTCGCTAAAACAAGCCCTGGATTTTGCCGAACGATACAAGACTCGATTTCAGGTTGATATCGTCCATTATTCGCTCCCTTATTTTTCCGAGGGAGTCGACCGGGAACTTCAGTTCACGCCCAGCGATCAAGGACCTCTGGATGAGATCGTGCAACATCTGCTGAAGTTCAAAGCAGAGAACCCGGAGCTGTATCCGGAACCCGTGCCTAGCATTCGATCCATCCCGGATTGGGCCGTCAAAGGTCCGAATATGCGGGTTCCCTGTAACGCGTATCGATTGATTTGGGTCGGCGCCGACGGCACCGTGCAATTATGCTATGTGACCTTCAAGCTCGGGAATCTCCATCAGACCAGACTCCGAGATATGTTGTTTTCCGGCGAGCACAAAGAGGCCTGCCGCGACGCCTTTGCCCTCAAGTGCCCCAACTGCCATTGCGAACGCGACGGCCGTATTCAGACGCACGCCGAGAGTCAACGGATATATAACCCGTCTTAACGAAGAACCTCGTTTACGCGATCGCCCAACAGCCATGTCAGGTCGCGCACATGCGACCTCCAGCCAGGGACCGGATAGAAATACGCTTGGTTAAAATCAACCATATAGAATCTATTTGACCTCCGCCCCCTGATGAAATTGGCAGCGTGGACGTCTCTCGGTATGACGCCGCGACCTACGATGCTGATGACTGTCTCCGACAGTTGCCGGGGAATTTCGTCGCCGTCACCGCTCGTGAAGAGCTGGGCGAATGAACGTGAGATCTCGTCATACGCGATCTCATGGGCTCCTTGTGCGAGGATCTGACGAAAGTCCTGGCCCCAAATGTAGTCCATCTCAATCGCGTTCCGGCGGCGATCGATTCCTCTGATCGCCGGCACAAACGCCAACCCTCGAAGACGCAATAAGGCGGCGGCTTCGATGTAAAATTCCCAATGAAGGAACGCACGGATGCGATCCATCAGAGCGAGATGCCGCTTTCGGACCGCCTCCTTCCGCAGGCGGACCATGCCTCCTGTCAACACGATCTGTATTCGATGATGTTTCCGCGGGTTCATCACCACCCCGGTGTTGAAGAGCTCTCTGTCGAGCGGATCGACGGCAAAGACAAATCCGTCCTGATCTATCTCGGCAAGAATACGATCGCTGCGGTCGCCACGCGCGAATGAGGGAATGAGCGAAGCCGGCAGCATATCCTCGTGTTCAGCAGCCGAGGGAGCAGATAACGTCGCACGCGAATAAAGAACTTGCAGGCGGGCAGCCGCGTAAAGCATTCCCGTGTAGATCTTCATCGCAGCTATTTTGATGGAACGCTGGAAGGTGCTGCTTTGTTTATCAGAATGGCTGCCCGATTGAGGCCGTAACACGCTATTGGGATACAGCGTACATCGTCCGCCTGGTACCTGTTTCTAAAGTACTGCTCAGACAAGAGGAGATATTTAATCTTTCCGCGGATGGCATATTCGACCATCATTCCCGGAGTATCTGGTAAAGGCACGATGAGAGCCAACCTGGCGTCGGCCAGCAAGTAGAGCTTGTCGAGCAATTGATTAGCTCTGTCTAGCGTTCCCGTGTGCTGGAGCAGGTTCAAACAAAGAACCACGTCGAATCGCCGGCGCGGTTCGTACTTGAAGATGTCGGCTGCGATCAGCTCGATGTTGGTAACCCCTGCTTTCGCGGCGAGCGCTTGACCCTTGCGAATTCGGCTCCTTTCGATATCGATCCCCATGCAGTACTCCCCCCCATTAGAGGCGGCCATGAAGCAAAAGAAGCCTGTGTGGCAGCCCACATCCAGGATCGTTTTGCCGATGGGCGGGGATGGAAACAGGACTTGATAAGCCGAGGTCCGGTCGTGACCGCGCATCAGGACCTTGCCCTTGTAGATTATCTTCTGGTACGGAACTGCCGAATCGAAATAGCCCCAGAAGCGGCTTCGGACTGCGGGAGGGAGCATGCGCCACAAGCCGCGTGCGACTATAGCAACCTGTTGGGAGATGTGCCCGCGCATGTCTTCAAAGCGTACCAAGGTCTACAATGGCGGATACCATGCCCAACAAAAGTCTCGAAGGACGTGTCGCGGTAATCAGCGGAGCCAGCCGTGGGCTGGGAAAAGCCATGGCGCTGGAGTTGGGCGCGGCGGGAGCGGCTCTGGCGCTGGTGGGGCGGGACCGGGCCAAGCTCGACGAAACCGCTTCTGAAGCCGCGGCTCTTGGCGCGGAGGCCGCGGTCTTTGTGGCGGACCTCTCCCAGGAAGCGCAAGTGCTCGCGCTCCAGCGCAACGCCGCTGAGCGGTTCGACCGGGTCGATATCCTGATCAACAATGCCGGAGTCAACCTGCGCAAGCCGCTGACCGAGTTCACGCTGGAAGAATGGAACCGCGTGATGGATGCGAACCTGACCTCGGTGTTCCTGATGTGCCGGTCGTTTATCCCGATGATGCGGGGCCGGGGATGGGGGCGCATCGTCAACATGACGTCCATCATGAGCCACGTCTCGCTTCCCGGAAGAACTGCTTACTCGGCCAGCAAAGCCGCCCTATTGGGGTTCACTCGCGCGCTGGCTCAGGAGTTGGCGCCGGAAGGAATCACTGTGGTCGGAATCAGCCCCGGCCCGTTCGCCACCGACCTCAACACCGCACTGATCAACGACGCCGAGCTCAACCGCCAGTTCCTCACCAAGATTCCGGTGGGCCGCTGGGGCCGTCCCGAGGAAATCGGCAAGCTGGCACGTTTTCTCTGCTCGGACGATGCCGGCTTCATCACTGGAACCGATGTGCTGATCGACGGGGGCTGGACCGCTCAGTGAGCGTGATCCTTGAAGATTGGTTTCGCGCCAGCCTCGAAACCAGAGCCGAGGCGTTGAACCGTTCCTGGGAGCGCGTCCGGGTTGCGGATGCATCCATTCACGCCTGGGTTCAGGTACTTCCTCAGCCGCGAATCGGAGACGGCCCGCTCGCAGGCATCCCTTTCGGTGTGAAGGACACCATCGATACCAGGAATCTGGTCACCGAATTTGGCTCGCCCATTTACAAGGGGCGGCAAGCTGAGGAGGATGCGGCAATCGTCCAGCGCTTCCAGGGTTCGGGGGCAATCCTGTTTGGGAAAACGCACGCCGCCGCGTTCGCGTATCGAACCCCAGCCCCGACGCGCAATCCCCGGGATCTGGATCGCACACCCGGCGGAAGCTCCAGCGGATCTGCGGCCGCGGTTGCGGCGGATATGGTTCCGATGGCGATCGGCACCCAGACGCTGGGATCGGTGCTGCGGCCGGCATCGTATTGCGGGGTGACCGGATTCAAACCCAGCTTCGGTTTGCTGCCGATGCAGGGCGTCCTGCCGATGGCGCACAGCCTGGACACCCTCGGGTTCTTTACGCATACACCAGCAGGTATGCTGCTGCTTTGGGAAGCGCTGGGAGAGGCAGTTAGTGAAGACGAAAACGTCGTGTTGGGCGCGCCGGAACCTCTGCCCGATGTCGAACCCGAAATGGCCGCGGCCTTTCGCGATGCGGTATCGCTCCTGCGTAGCCGGGGGTGTGTTATCGAGCCGGTACCGATCACATCCATGCTCGACAGGTTGGCCACAGAAGCGCCCGTCGTGATGTTCTATGAGGGCGCGCGATTCCACGAGCAGCGTTTCAACGAGTACGGAGACCGGCTTCTGGATCTCGCCGACCTGGTCCGCGACGGATTGAAAATCTCAGACCAGCGCTATCGCGAGGCCCTTGCACTCATCTCGGAAAGTAAGGAGAGGATAGCCGAACGCTACCGAACGACTCCAGTAATCCTCACACCGGCCGCGACCGGACCCGCGCCTCGAAGCTTGGTCTCAACCGGCGACGCCCGCATGAATTCGCCCTGGACCGCTTTGGGAACGCCGGCCATCACGATTCCGATGCCGGTTTCGAAGGGCCTGCCGATGGGAATCCAACTCACAGCCGCGCACGGCCACGACGCCCGAGTGCTGCGGACAGCGGCCCGAGTCGCGAGCCTACTCAACTCCCCTGCCTGACGCTATCGCGGAGGGCGCGGCCCGGGACCGCGCGCGAAGCTCGACATCGGCGGAGGAGGCGGTGGAGGCTCAGGTACAGGCTCGGGCTTCTTGGGGCGCGCGTCCAGGCGTTTCAGGATCATCTCTTCCTTCGCCTTCTGGAATTTCGGCGTCCCAGGAGGGACACCCGCCGCCGCCACCATTTCGTCGGTGATTTCGGCGGCTGCGGGCAAATACTTCTGAAAATAGTTGCGGATGCGATCCTGCACGATCCGCTGCGTCGAGTAGACGGCCAGGTACAGAATCTGCTCGCCGGGGGTCTTAACAATCACCTTGTAAAGCTGCGACGGCTTTTGCAGTTTAGGACCCTTCAGCTCCCGGTCCAGCTTCTTCGCCGACGCTTCGAGTTTCTGCCATGCGCTGATTTCGTCCTTGTCCAATGCCGCAGCCTGGAACAGGTCCTGCCGCTCCTTGGCGCTGAGCTTTTCGAGCAGGACCGACAGAAACAGCGGCAGGCTGGCCACGCGAATATCCCAGCCGAAGGGCGCCATTTGCCGCGCTTTTTGCAGTTTGCCGAAACCCACGGCGTTAGCGCCCGGCCCTGCGAGCGCCGGCGAATACAAGCTCAGCAGCTTGGCGTCCTCCAACGCGCGCACCAAGTCCGCCGGATTCGGCTCCTTGGCGATATGCCGGAGTTCCGCGCCCAGAGCCTCCGGCGTGATGCGGCTGAGCATCTCCGCCTCGCGCGCGTTTTCCGCTTGCATGCCGGTGCGCTCGTCAATCGAGTACCCCAGCCGCACCTTAAAGCGGATCATGCGCAGCATACGCGAAGGATCGTCGTAGAAGGAATAGTTGTGAATGGTGCGCAACTCCTTGCGCTCGATATCGCCGGCTCCGTTGGTGGGGTCGATGAGCAGCCCAAGCGAGGCCTTGTTGAGCGACAATGCAATGGCGTTGATGGTGAAATCCCTGGCGCGCAGATCCTCGTGAATGGTGGCGGGAGTTACTTGCGGCTTGCCTCCGGATTTGGGAAAACGCTCGGAATGCGCGGTGCCCAATTCTGCGGTGACACCGCTGGGGAAGCGCAGTTCAGCCGATTTGCGGAGCTCATCGGTGGATATGATCTCGGCTCCGTGCTTTTGTTCTGCTGAGCGCGCCAGCTTCAATGCATTGGCTTCCGTGGTGAAGTCCAGATCGCGGACCGGAAAACCGCCCAGCATGTCGCGCAGAGCGCCGCCGGTGAGGAAGAGGCTCGCGCCGGCCGCGGTGGCCAGGGCCTGCATTTCACCCACGACGCGGAACTGATCCGCGCTCAGGTGGCTTTCCAGCATAAACATGTAGTCGCTCATTCGATCCTCGCCCTTCCCCCGCATTTACCCCGCGGCCGCCGCGGCGCCGTCAAGCACGCGGGTGATGTTGGTCGACCACCTCGCGCAGCCTCCGCCGCGCTACATGCGTGTACACCTGCGTGGTGGAGATGTCCGTATGACCCAGCATCACCTGCACACTGCGCAGGTCCGCTCCGCCTTCCACCATATGCGTCGCAAAGCTATGCCGGACCACATGCGGCGTCAGCCGCGAAGTGATCCCGGCCTTGCGTCCATAGCCCTTCAGCAACATCCAAAACGCCTGCCGCGTCATAGCCCCGCCGCGAGCCGTAACAAAGACGTGCGGACTGGCCGCTCCCCGCAGCAGTTTCCCCCGTCCCTCCCGCAGATAGCGGTCCATGGCTTCCCCGGCGCTTTGGCCGAACGGAACCATGCGATGCTTATTGCCCTTGCCCAGCACCCGCAACACCCCCAATTGCCGCTCCACCCCGGCCAGCTCCAAGGCGCATAACTCGCTGACCCTCAACCCGGTAGCGTACAACATCTCCAGCATCGCGCGATCCCGCAGACCGGTCGGTTTGGTATCCGGCGGAGACACGATCAGGCGTTCAACCTCTTCCCGGTTAAGATACTTTGGAAGCGTAAACCATTGCCTGGGCGGCGTCAAAAGTTCAGCCGGATCCAGGGCGATGGTTCCCTCCCGCGCCAGGAACCCGTAGAAGTTGCGGAGAGTCGCGATATGGCGCGCAACGGATCGGGCGGACATTCCGGCATTATACAAGGACTGGACGTAACATCCCAGATGATCCGCGGTTGCGTCCGCCTCGCGAACCGGCAGGGCCATCATAAGTCTTTTCAAATCAGTTCGATAAGAAGCGATGGAATTGGCGGCTAAGCCCTTTTCGACACGGCAGAAGTCGAGAAAGGCCCTGGCCGCTCCCGACAAGGGAGACACCACCGGCGCCTTCGCTTGCATTTAGCCAATGATACAATATCTTGCGACTTTGTTTGAAAGAAAAACAAAATAAACCCAGGCCAAATGGCGCTTGCCTCAAATAAAAAGGTCTTAGTGAGCAGGTTCGACCGCGAAACGCTCCAGGGGTTCGTGCAAACTCCAGGCGGCCTGGAAGGGGATGCGGTAGAGCTTCTACGTCCTGAGGGAAGCTTGGTGCGGGTGCCCTTTTCCGAAACAAAACTTGTGTGTTTTGTTCGTGATTTCGATACTGGCGAAACATGGCAGGACCACCGTGCTTTCGCCACCCGCCCCAAAACATCTGGATTATGGGTCCGGTTCCGGTTCCGCGACGGCGATTGGCTCGAAGGCATCCTGCCCAATAACCTGCTGCAAATCGAAGCCTCCGGCTTCGGCGCCGTTCCCGCCGACCCGAGCTATCAGAACCAGCGCATTTTCGTGCCACGCATGGCCCTTTCCGGCGTCGAGGTTCTGGGAGTGATCGGCAGTTCGCTGCGCAGGCGCCCTGCGACAAAGAAACCCGATGACGGCCAGTTGAAGATGTTCTAGCCAGCCCGGAAAGCGCCTCGCGGTGCCTCGAGGCCCTCAATTCCCGAAAGGAACCGCCCCGCACGTGGCCGCGACCCAGGTTTGTTTTGCGGGCTGTTATCTACGAGCAGCCCGTGGCAAAGTCCCGGCAGGCTGAATGCTGCCCCACCGGGGTTCGAGACTGTTGATATTGCGGCGTGGGACCGGCGGTTTCCGTCGCTCCAGTCCGGTTAAACCAGCACGGCCGACGGCAGTTCCCATGTCTTCAGATCCACCCAGCAACCATCCCGCGACGCAGTCTCTTCGTTTTCGAGGGTCCTGCGGACAAACGTGAGCTGATCGAGCGCGAAAGAGCGGGGTCCGGAATACTCGCGCCAGCGCCGGACGGCCAACTCAAAAGCGGATGAAACAGCGGCGGGTTCCAGATCCTGGGCCAGGGTGACATGCGGTTGATAACCCCACAACTCAGGTGCGCCGCAAACGCCCTGGGTTAGCCGAGCATGCAGTTCGCGGAAGGCATCCATGCCGTCTTCCACCGCCAAGTGGATGACTTCCGAGCCTTTAAAAACCTTTACCTCGCCCAGGGAAACACGGAAAGACCGGGCCTGCGCTATGATTTTCTGAAGCTCCTGGGAAGCTGCCGCTGTGCCACAACCTAATTCCCGCGGGGGGAGAATCGTTATGTGAGCCCGAAGCCTGCACCCCGGAGCCAGTTCGTCGCGCAGAGCGTCGACGAACCCGGCCAGAGGTTCTGGCATATAAGAAACCAGGGCAAAGAGCCTCGTTCGCTCTTCGCTGAACGACCCGTCCATTCTTACAGCACCACCTATCCGTACAACCCAGGCTTATCTTATCACAACTTCTTATTCTATTCCAGCAGGAATGGCTATGGCCTCATGGGAATTTTCGGTCTCGGCGGGAGCTTGAAGTTTAGGGTCCGGAATCACCCAGCGCGCTTCCTCGAAGCCAACGAACTTGAAGATTCGCAGCTCACCTGCCTCGGACTCGAGCAAGTCACCAGGCTCGAGCGGCGTGGAACTTCCCCGCAAATCGAAGAACGCCGCGTAGGGAGATTTAGCCTCGATGGCGTCCCCGGGATTGTAATCGCGGGGTTTCACGGAGGCGGCTCCGCTGACGTGCGGCGCGTGGCGGAAGTACTGGCGCAGGTGATCTTTCAAGCGGTGAATTCGATAGCTGGGCATTGAGGCTCCTGCCCATTATCCACCAAGACAATTCACAATGGAAATGTTTTTTGCGTGACAAAGAGGCCGGTGGCGTCCTGGCGGCCCTGCTCCAGCCAGCGTTCGATATTCGCATGCTTCCAGCGCAACGCGTCTCTCAGGGAGCCCAGAGGACGGCTCGGTTCCAAAACGGTCAATCGCACTCCGCCCGGCAAACTTGGGTTATGCCCGAACACCGCCCGAAATCCGTAGACAAAGGGCTTGAGCACATGCGAGGGGATTTCCGGCAGCGCTTGTAGACCGATGATCTCGGTCGCACCGAGATCCACCGCGGCATATACCGGCAGAGGATTCAGCAGGCCGCCGTCTACGTACGCCCTGCCATCGATTCGGACCGGGGCGAAAACCAGGGGCACGGCGCAGGATGCAGCCAGATGTCTCCACGTGACTTCTTTTCCCCGATAGACCTTGGGCTTCAACCGCAGGAGGTCGGTGACCAGCACGGCATAGTCGACCTCCGGCTTGCGTCCACTGGTCAGGATTCTGAGGCTCGCCTCCAGACGGTGCAGACTCGCAACGTCTTCCTGAAGCCACAAATCGCGCAGCATTTGGGGAGTGGCGCCGCAGGCGATGGCGTAGCCGTTCAGGGAGCCGACCGAGGCGCCGACAATCAAATCAGGCTGAAAAGATGGAGCCAGAGCGGCCCAGGCACCGGCCTGCCAAGCCCCGAACAAGCCGCCTCCGGAAAGCACAAGAGCGCGCATTACAATAAGAGGGTATCCTGTTCCATGGACTTTGATCCAGCTAAGTACGGACCCGAGGTGGCCCGAGTGCTCGCGTTAGACGGAAACGGGAACCGGCTTATGCCGCTGACCTGCGGCCCCTGCTCCAGCGAAGAAGGGCATCGGATTCTCAAAACCTGGAAGCCGTCCCAGGTATTTCCGGCAAGCGACGATGCCAAGGCAGCGATGGCCGGCTTGTGGCTGTATTTTTCCTGTTTCGAGGAGGCGCACCAGTTGGCCGACAGTTGCAGCAGCACAGAGGGCTATCTGTGGCACGCCATTGTGCATCGCCAGGAGGGCGATTCCGGCAACTCCGCTTACTGGTTCCGCAAAGCCCATGCCCACCCGGTTTTCGACGCGCTGAGCACGGAAGCCGCCAGCATCCTGGTGCGTTATCCGCGCGCCGAATTTCGGGTCGGCCATTGGGATCCGTATGCGTTCCTTTCCTTCTGCGACCGCGCGCGGCAGCAGCCGGGTTCCTCCCACGCGCAAGCGGCCCTGGAAATTCAGCGGGCCGAATGGCAGATCCTGTTCGACTATTGCGCCCTGGGTGCTCGATGAGGTCTGCTCAATGAGTTCTGGCCGATGAGGACGCGTCAGTGAAATTGCGATATTGGCTGCCCGCGATCCTGCTGATCGGAGCGGGAGTGGCCGCATGGCGCATCGACAAATGGAAATCCCAGCCGCCGGAAATCAACTTCGCGCATGTGGCGCGGGAAACCATCGTCAGCGTGGTTCCTACCAATGGCAAAGTGGAACCCGTGGAATCGGCCGGGGCGCATGCGGAACGGCCAGGAGCAGTGCAGGAGATCCTGATCCAGCTTGGCCAGCCTGTGGCAAAGGGTGAAGCGCTCTTGCGCCTGGACGACTCGGATGCGGTCGCGGAGCGTGACTCTGCCGAAGCCAGCATCGCACAGATTCGCGCGGATCTCGACGTAATCTCATCCGGCGGGCGAGCTGCCGATCGAGCGCGGCTGCAAAGCGACTTGGAGCAGGCGCAACTCAGCTTGGAGCATGCCCGCGAGGATTATCAAAAGTATCAGGGCATGTTGGTTGAGAAGATCGCCACTAAGGCCGAGGTCACGGCCAAGATGCAGAAAGTGGACGACCTGGAGGCTCAGGTCAAGGGCTTGAAGGAACAGCAGAACGCCCTGGTATCACCCACCGATCGATCCTCCGCCGAAGCCCGACTGCGCAATGCGCAAGCGGCTCTGCACTTGGCCGAGGCGAAGATCAGCCAAAGCGTGGTGCGTGCTCCCATCGATGGAGAGGTGTATCAGTTCGACGTAAAGCGCGGATCCTATCTGAACGCCGGCGACACGGTGGCGATGATCGGGCGCCTGGATCAAGTCGACGTGAAAGTGTATGTGGACGAACGTGATTTGGGGCGCGTGGCCAAGGCGATGCCCGTGCGGATCACATGGGACGCCTTGCCCGGCCGGGAGTGGAAGGGCGTGGTGAATAAACTGCCGACCCAGATCAGCGCTCTGGGCACTCGCCAGGTGGGCGAGGTGGTGTGCCTGATCGACAATCCCAAACGCGAGCTGAAACCCGGGGCCAACGTGAATGTGGAGATTCGCGCGGAAGCGGCCGAGAACGTTCTGACCATTCCGAAAGAGGCCTTGCGCAATGAGAACGGGCAGGAGGGAGTGTACGTTCTGGCGGGCGACGCAATCCACTGGCGTCCTTTGAAATTGGGCATCGGCAACGTCACTCGCACGCAGGTGACGAGCGGACTGAGCGAAAACGACTCGGTGGCGCTGCTTGCCGAAAAAACCCTTAAGGATGGGATGCTGGTTCAGCCCGTGTTCCAGTAAGCAATTTCTCCACATGCTTGGCGAGAACGTCGACTTCAATATTCAGCCGCGTTCCCGGCTTCGCAGAGCCGACCGTGGTGTGAGTGACGGTGTGCGGAATGATGGTGATGCCCACGATGGGACCGGGATCGAGCCTCGCGATGGTCAGACTGATTCCGTCGATGGCGATGGAACCTTTGTGAACCAGGTAGCGATCGAGCGCCGCAGGCACACGCACCTTCAGCCACCAATTGCCGCTGCCTAAATCTTCCAGCGCCTCGACAATTCCCGTGGCATCGACGTGGCCTTGCACAATATGGCCGGAGAGACGGGTGGCAGGAGTCACGGGCCGCTCCAGATTGACCGGAGATCCCGCGGCGAGGCCGCCGAGATTGCTGCGATCGAGCGTTTCCGGAGCAAGGTCGGCGGCGAAGGAATCCGGGCCGATGTCCAGAGCTGTCAGGCAGACGCCGTTCACCGAGATGCTGGCGCCTTCGGTGAGATCGGAAAGCACCGTCGCGCAGCGAACGCGCAACTTCGCTCCCGCTTCGCGGGAATCTAGGGAAACGACCAACCCGAGTTCTTCGATGATTCCAGTGAACATTTTACTCGCCAGCCCGCAAAGGGCCGCTCGCGGCCCTCAATTCCCGAAAGTAACACCGCACTCGTGGCGGCACACCCAGGCTCGGTTTTGCGGGCTGTTCTATAGGCACTCCCCGCCAACCCCCGCCTTAGAACGCTGCCTTGAGACAATCGACGATCTCATTCGGAATCCGTAAGTTGCCCGATCGCCCCGTTCCCAATTCAATGCCGGGCTTCACGGCTCCGTGAAAATCTGAGCCTCCGGTGATCAGCAGGTCATGGCTGTGGGCAAGGGACAGGTACAGCTCCGTCAGCTCCGGCGAGTGATCGCTGTGATAGGCCTCGATTGCATTCAGTCCGGCGTCGCGGAGCCCTGGGAGTATCGACGCAAGATCTTCTTTCAGGCGGACGGGATGCGCCAGGGACGCGATTCCTCCGGCTGTTCGAATCCTTTCGACTCCTTGCGCGAGCGTCGGCTCGTACCGCTCTACGTAGCCCTTGGCCCCTTCCCCCAGATAGTCGTCGAAGGCTTGTTGAATATTCTTGACGTAGCCTTTCTCGACCATGATCCGGGCAAAGTGCGGACGTCCGGTCATTCCGCGGCCGCGCGCGGTAGCCTCTTCCAAAGTGATATCGAGTCCCAGTTCCTGCAGACGGGCCGCCAGGCGAAGGTTACGCTCCCGGCGTGACGCCTGCATGGTGAGAACCCAGGTTCGGAATTCGGTCAACTCTCCGCCGTGCATGAAATAGCCGAGGAGGTGGACGGAATGCCCATTGAGTTCGGTCGACAACTCAATGCCGCAGATCAATTCCACGCCGGCGGGGGCCGCAAGAGCAAGCGCCTGATCGTAGCCTGCAAGCGTATCGTGATCGGTGATTGCAAGCACGCCGACTCCAACACGCCGCGCCTCCTGGACCAATTGCGCAGGCGAGAACGTGCCATCCGATTCATCGGTGTGCGAGTGCAGATCGACCAATCGTTCAGGATACCGTAATATTCAAACGCGCGACGTATTTTAACTCCGACGCCGCGGTATACTTGATTGCAGGGACCTGAGTCACGCGTCCCTGAACCCACACCTTGATCTCCGTTAATGACATAACCATGCGCTTCGGCGCCCGCATTCTTTTTGAGGACGTCACCACCACGTTCCAGCAAGGGCGGCGCTATGCAGTCACCGGTCCCAACGGAGCGGGCAAATCGACGTTCATGAAAATCCTGACCGGCGAGCTTGAACCCACCAAGGGCTCCGTGACGCGGCCGAAGAAGGTCGGGGTGCTGCGCCAGGATCAGTTCGCCTTCGATGCGTTCCGCGTTCTGGATACAGTGATCATGGGGAACGCGCCCCTGTGGGAAGCATTGCAGGAACGCGAGAGATATTACGACAACGCTGCCAACTGGACTGACGAAGATGGCATGAGGGTGGGCGAGCTGGAAGGCATCGTGGGCGATGAAGGCGGCTACACGGCGGAAACGGACGCGGCCATTTTGCTGCAGGGTCTGGATATTCCGGAGGCGCTGCATGACCGCAAAATGTCGGAGCTGCAAACGGGACAGAAGATGCGTGTATTGCTGGCGCAAGCGCTGTTCGCCAAGGCGACGGTGCTGCTGCTGGATGAGCCGACCAACAACCTTGATCTGGAGTCCGTGCACTGGCTGCAAAAGTATCTGCTGGCGTACGACGGCTGCCTGATCGTCATTTCCCACGATCGCCATTTTCTGAACGAAGTCTGCACGCACACTGCGGACATCGATTATCAAAGCATCATCACCTACACGGGCGCTTATGACGACATGGTGCTGGCGAAGACGCAGATCCGCGCGCGCGTGGAAGCCGGCAACGCACAGCGTGAAAAAAAGATCGCCCAGTTGAAGGAATTCATCGCCAGGTTTTCGGGCGGTACTCGTTCATCGCAGGTCATGTCGCGCAAGAAAGAGGTCGAGCGCATTCAGACCTCGGATCTGGCGAAATCGAATATCCAGCGGCCTTTTATTCGCTTTCAAAACCTGCGGCCTTCCGGGAAGCATGCTCTGGAAATCAAGGGGCTGTCGAAGTCTTACGGCGACCTGAAGGTGATTCAGAACTTCACAGCGTCGATTGCCCGCGGCGAAAAGATTGCGCTGCTGGGCCGCAATGGCGCTGGGAAGACGACGATGCTGCGTTCTCTGCTGCGCAATGCCACGGGTTATGTGGATCCGCCGGAGCGCGAATTTCCCGTGGATAGCGGAGTGGTCACCTGGGGGCATGAGGTGACGGCCGGGTATTTCTCTCAGGATCACAAGGAGTCGATTCAGCCGGGCGTCACGCTGCTGGAATGGCTGCACGAGTTTGATTCGACGGCGTCGCAGCAGGAACTGCGCGGGTTGCTGGGGCAGATGCTCTTTAGCGGTGAGGATGCGACCAAACGTACTGAGAATTTGTCCGGCGGCGAAGCAGCGCGCATCATTTTCTGCCGCCTGATGCTTCAGAAACCGAATTTTCTATTGTTAGACGAGCCGACCAACCACTTGGATCTGGAATCGATTAATGCTTTGAACATTGCGCTCCAGAAGTATGACGGAACGGTGCTGCTGGTTACTCACGATCATGACGTGGTGGATGAAGTGGCTACGCGGATCTGGAGTTTCGAGAACCATCAGATCGAGGACTTCAAGGGTCCGTATGCGGATTATTTGACGGAGAAGGAACGGACGGCGGCTTAACGCGTTCCGCAGGCTGAAGCCTGCGCCACCTAATTATTGTTGTACGGTCCGCGGCCTCCACGGCCGCCACCCTGCTGGGGGATTCCGCCCAGGGTGATGACGGTGCGGCCGTCGGCGCGGGTCAGGCCTCCGGCCCAGGCATGTTTGGAGCCGTCCTTTGCGGCGTAGGCCGTGACCGTTACCTCTTCGCCGGATGTCACGAAGCTCGCAAAAACACTCCGGTCATAGCCGTTGCGCCGGAGGGCGTTGGGCGCGGGTATCTCCAGTGCCCAATTTACGACCCTGCCCTGCTCATTCTTCGCATCCAGGTAAATCCATCCATGAGGATTATCGTTCAGGACCTTCGTGACTTTTCCCACCAAGGTGAGCGGCTTTGACTGGTCATACTCGGCCTGAAACGAGTGATGGGCGAGAACAGGGATCGAAATCCCCAACAACGTTAGAGCCAGAATCGATACATTTTTCATGGTCACAATCTCCCTCGGCGCGTCACATTTCAACATAAACTAGGCGGGAACGCGCACAACACGAAAGCCGATATCGCTCACCTTTAAACTAGGGCCGTAATAGTGGTATCGCGAGGACGTACGAAGAAAGCTGGCATTGTTGTCCCAGCCGCCGCCGCGCATGATGGGGAGCTGCCGGCCACCTTGGCCGCCCTTGGGGCCGCCTCTGGCTCCGCCCTTCGGCCCACCGCGTCCACCACGGCCCCTGCCTTGAAAGCCCTGCGGACCGCCTCGACCACCCTGCGCCCCGGTTGGATCTGCGACGGGACTGTTGCTATAGAAGTCCCTGGTGTACAGGTCTTCCACCCACTCCCGCACGTTGCCTAACATGTCATACAGGCCCCAGGGATTGGGCTTCTTTGTGCCGACCGGATGCGTTTCATCCTCAGAGTTGGCCCCGTACCACGCGACATCGTCGAGCGAATCGTACTGGGGGCCGGTTGTTCCAGCCCTGGCCGCAAACTCCCATTCCGCTTCTGTAGGCAGACGGTATTTGTAGCCGTCGTTCTGAGCATTGAGCTTGGCGAGAAACGCATGCGCATCGTCCTTCGACACGGTCTCTACCGGATGATCGTCGCCTTTGATAGTGCTGGGATTCGATCCCATGACGGCCTGCCATTGAGCCTGGGTCACTTCGTACTTGCCCATCTCAAAAGCCTTCGTGATCTGAACCTTATGCGCCGGCTTTTCATCCGCTTCGCAGGCGGTGTCGTCGGCGGAGCAGCCCATCATGAACTCACCCGGCGCGAGCTTGACGAAGTCCATCGCGAACGCGCTTTTGGCGGGGCTCGGGGCTTGGGCGAATAGGTAGATCCCTGCCAGCAAGCCGGCCAGACAACCAATCAGAATGGAACTCTTAGACATCGCTCGCCCTATGTCACTCACTGTATAACGACGCGGTGTTGGGCGGGGATGTTTACATGAATTTCACCGCGGTTGGTGTATCCTGGGGCGAAGCGGAGTGGATCGTGGCACGGATTCTCTTATCGGCTTTGTTCGCTACTGTGATCGCCGCTCTCGTTGCGCCGGCCGTCACCAGCGAGCCTGAGGACGAGTGGCCGGCGTATGGACGAGATTCCGGAGGACGGCGTTTTTCACCGCTCACCGCGATTAACCGCCGGAATATCGCGTCGCTCAAGGTCGCCTGGACATTTCGCACCGGCGATGCGTATCAACCGGAACATTCACGCCCCACCGCGTTTGAGGCCACTCCGCTTTATGTTGACGGGACGATCTTCTTCGGAACGCCGCTGGGCCGGGTGATTGCTCTCGATCCGGTCACTGGAAAAGAGCGCTGGTCTTACGATTCCGCGGTTCTCAAGGACAAAGGTTATGGAGACTTCGCGAACCGCGGAGTCTCGACATGGAAATCGGCCGACTCCGCCAACCGCATCATTTTTGTCGCAACCATCGATGCACGCCTCATCGCACTCGATGCCTCGACCGGGAAACCGAGGGCCGGTTTCGGCGACAACGGGGTTGTCAATTTGCGGGATAACCTGCGCATTGCTCCGCGCGGTTTTGCAGACTACGAAGAGACCTCTCCCCCAGCCATCCTCGGAAATACGATCGTGGTGGGATCGGGAGTCGCGGACAACGGGTCTGTGAGCCAAGCCAGCGGCGAAGTTCGCGGATTCGACGTCGTCACAGGTAAGCTGAAATGGACCTGGGATCCGATCCCGCAAGATCCGAAAGCAATTGGCGCGGACAGTTGGAAGAACGGGAGCGCGGCGCGGACCGGCGCGGCGAATGCATGGTCCGTCATCGCCGCCGATCCGGAGCTCAATCTGGTGTTTGTTCCCACAGGCAGTCCCAGCCCAGATTACTACGGGGGCGAACGAACCGGCGACAACTTGTTCGCGAACTCGGTGGTTGCTCTACGCGCGGACACGGGCGAGCGGGTCTGGCACTTTCAAACTGTCCATCACGACTTGTGGGACTACGATGTAGCGTCGCCGCCAATTCTGTTTGAAACGCACCGAAACGGACAGACGATTCCAGCGGTGGGGGTGGGCTCGAAGGACGGGTTCTTCTTCATCTTGAATCGCAAGACGGGCAAGCCAGTCTTCGACGTGACGGAGCGCCGCGTTCCCCAGTCCGACGTTCCCGGCGAAGCTTCCTCCCGGACGCAGCCGATCCCCGCCGCGCCGCCGGGGCTCGCCCCGCAAAAGGTTCCTGAGCCCTGGGGCATCAATGAAACGGACCGGAAGTGGTGCGCGGGCGAGATCGGAAAACTTCGCTCCGAAGGCGTCTTTACGCCGCCGAGCGTTCGCGGATCCTACATCGTCCCGGGCAACATCGGCGGCATGGCCTGGGGAGGAGCGGCCTTCGACGATGCGCATCATCTTCTGGTGATCCCCACGAACAATTTTGCGGCGGAGGTGCGGCTGATCCCCCGGGCCGATTTCGCTCGTGAAAGAAGCGAAGCCGGGAAAAACCCAGCCAGCGACTGGGAATTCGCTCCCCAGGACGGAACGCCTTACGGGATGGCTCGGCGGTTTCTTCGCAGCCCCTCCGGCCTACCCTGCAACGCTCCACCCTGGGGCGTCTTGAATGGCGTGAATGGCGACACAGGCGAACTCAAGTGGAGCGTTCCGATCGGACAATTTCCGAACGGTCCCGCCGGTTCGGGCTCGATTGCGCTGGGAGGCCCGATCGTCACCGCTGGGGGTTTGGTGTTCATGGCCGGCACGCTCGACCCAGCGATCTACGCTTTCGACGTGGAGACAGGAAAACAGATCTGGAAGGGCGATCTGCCGACGAGCGCGCGTTCCACGCCAATGACGTATCGCGGCCCTGATGGAAAGCAATACTTGGTTGTTGCGGCAGGAGGACACGGCATCGCCGGGATGGCGCCTTTAGGCGATTCCCTGGTAGCGTTCGCGATACCGTAGTTGGTCGTTTTTCAGAACGCCAGTAGACGTATTGGAAAAAGCCTCTTTTCGGTCGCAGGCTCAGCCGTGCGCCCGCCAGATGGCAGGCAAAGAGATCGCCCGCCCCACAAGGTGTCCAGCGGGGTATATGCGAGAGGGCGTGCTTAGGGCGTTAAAGGAACTTCGCGATTACGTCTTCTATATTCTTCAAGGGAACCTCGCCCATGAAGGCTCCGACCTTCTTGCCGGTGCGGTCGTAGATGAACGATGCGGGCAACTCGCCGCCCCAGCGGGGATGAATGCCAGCGGCGTACTTATCGTCATCCTCGGCGCTCTTGATGTAGAGCGTTCCGGGGACTTTAGCGGCGACGATGAATTTGCGGGCCTGCGGCTCCTGCTCAGGCTCGTCGGCGGAGATACTGACGAAGTCGAGACCGCGGGCGCGCAGACGGTCGGCGAGTTTGACCATCTCCGGGATCTCAGCGCGGCACGGAATGCAGTACGTCGCCCAGAAGTTCACCAGCACGACGTGCCCTTTGTGCGCGGCGATGAGCCTGGGATAGGCTTCCAGGGGCACCGGAGTGAGTTTCTGCGGGGCGGCTTGTTGCGCCGGAAGCGTGACGGCGAGCGCGGCGGCGCCAAGCGCCACAAGCACGCATTTCAGGTTACTTCTTGTCATCTCCAGACTCATTCCCCTTCTCCTTTCCCTTTTCCAGCTTGAGGTTCACGATCACGATCTTGCGGGTATCGAAGATGCTGACGCGCTTCCAATCCGTCGTTAAGCCTCCGTGGTTGGCCTTGACTTCATATTCAACGTCTGTCTTGAGGCTCGCAAAATGATACTCGCCGTCGTCTTTCGTGATGAACGACAGCACCTGGAGCGTGCGGCTATCCTTCAACTGCACTACCGCCTGCGCCACCGGATTCCCGGCGGCATCGAGAACGGTCCCCCGCAGGGTGCGGGTATTGGCATCTTCATCCTTCTCCTTCTTGCTGTTCTGGCCGGGCAGCGTGGAGGCGCTGGCGAGAATCATCATTGTCATCAGCGCCAGCGCCAAAGCGGACTCGACCGTCGGAGCAAGGCCACTACTCCTCCTCATCTTCCTCTTCTTCTTCGTCCTCTTCGTCGTCCTCGTCGAAATCGTCGTCGAACTCTTCGTCGTCCTCCAGATCTTCGTCGGCTTCAGCAGCAAGCTCGAGCGGAGAGACACTACTGACGGTCACACTCGCGCCGCATTCCTCGCAGACGAGAGCGTCGCCTTCGTCCAATTCCTCTTCGTCGACGTCCATGGAAGCGTCGCAAAGCGGGCAATTCACCATTCGTTCCTCCCCAGCCGCGCGCGGTTCACCACAGAGCGCCGGCCTATCTGTAGTCTTATCACGATCAAACCGCTCCCAAAGTTACACATCAGGGGCCACACATGAAAGTTTTATGCAGGCTGCACGACGCCCGCGGCGCTGCGCAGATCTGAGGGAGTCAGGGTAATCAAAGTCTTCTCCAGATCTTCGCCGGATTCGATCATGGCAATAAGGTGCGCCGCAGCCAACCTGAGGCACCAGGGGTCAGTGAGTGGATGTCCGGTTTCCTGGCTTAAGGCCAGCAGACCAGGATGAGACAACGCAAGCACCTTCTCCTGTTTGGGTTCGCCTTCAGTCCAAAGTTGAAATTTAACGTCCACGGTGTCCGCGTGACGGATTGAGATTCCGGTTTGCTGCCACCGGAATTCCACTTCCCAAGTGCGGCCGAAAGGATCAGGACCAGCCTTGAAGCGGCGAAAGTTTTCTGGCATCACCTCAGCGTAGCAAAACAAGCGAGCCGGTAACCACGCTGAGTGCTTCGGCGGAAGGCACGCTACCCTGGGCGAGAGTTTGATTGCCTCCGCCGCGGCCCCCGGCGGCACCCAGTGCCGCCTTGAGCCGATTGCCCGCGTGAATGCCGGAGTCCGAGGAAGCCGCCAGCAGGAGCGAGGGAGGATCTTCGCAAATCGCCAAAAAAACGGCTGAGCCGGCGGCGGTGAAGGCCTGAGCACGGGCTCGCATGGCGTCGTCGATGGGACCGCGGTGCGTGACGCGGCGCAGACCGTCCGCATCGGGCGAGGTTGCGGCGTGTAATTCACGGCCTTCGCGCGTGGCCAGCTCAGTGGCGAGGCGTTGGCTCGATTTTTCGAGACTCTTGAGGCGGGCGGTTTGAGCGGCGATCAGCTCCGGCGCACGCTCGAATGGAGCTGATAATTCGCGGCTGATTTCCGACAGCAGGCGAAAGTCACGACGGGCAGAGAGGAGGGCTCGGCGGCCGCAAACGAATTCGACGCGCACGTTGCCGCGAACCTTTTCAAGCTTGCGGATCAGCACCGCGCCGATCTCGGCAGTGGAGCTTACGTGCGTTCCCCCGCAGGCGCTGCGATCCAGATCCGCGATGGACACGATCCTCAAGGTTCCGGTGCGCTGGGATTCTTTGCGCAGGCCGGAGACGGACGCGGCGTCTTCGTAGGTAACGGCGACGGGTCGAGCCTGGGCAACGATCTCCGCGCAGCGATCCTCAACGCTGGCCGCGCGATCGAGATCGAGGGAAGGGACCCCGATGTCTATTGTGGAGGACTCGACACCCATGTGGAAGCTAAGCGTGGGCGCGGCGAAGAGCTCTTCGAAGACGGCGGAAAGGAGATGCTGGCCGGTATGCTGCTGCATGTGATCGAAGCGGCGCGCCCAGTCGACGCGGCCTTCGATCTCGCGGCCTTCCAGTTCTTCCGGGGCCACCGGGGCAGCCAGCACATGGACGACGCGGCCGTCTTCATCGGCTACGTCCACGACGCGGACTCCGTTTAACGTTCCGATATCGAAAGGTTGCCCTCCCGAGGTGGGATAGAACGCGGTGCGGTCGAGATAAACGCGGAGGCCGGCGGGATCGGTGCTGACGATGCGAGCGCGAAATTCGCTGAGATAACTATCGGAGTAGTACAGGCGTTCGGTCATGGAGCGGGCGAGGTGATGTCGAAATCGGCGCGCAGGAATTGCCAGTCCGGCAGTTCGTAAGCGTGAAGCTTGGTCGTGCTGGTGGTCAGCACGTCCTGATCTTCCTGCGGGCCCAGTCCGGGAATCTTGGCGTCGAATTCACATATTGGAGCGTCACCGGGTTTGAAGACGTTGGTGATCAGGCGCACGTGCACTTCCATCTCTTCGAGCTCCGCGTCTGAATGGTTGATAGCCGAAAACTTGACCTTGAGCTTGCCTCCCGTCCCTTCCGTGAGCCGGAAACCGGCGAGTTCGATGAACTTGGCGAGGGGACTCTTGCTGCTGGTGGTTCCGGGGCCGGGGCCGTAGGGAAAGGCAGAGGCCTTGGCGGACTTGGTATCAGGCGTCGAATCGGAGCAGCCGGTGAGAAGCAAAACGGCAGCCGTTAGCAGGAGCGAAGCCGATATGTATCGCACGATATACAGCATAACGCGTCGACTCCGTTGCGGCAGGCGGCGCCAACAGACGATTGCTTTCCGGCCGAGCCGTCCTACCGTTAAGCTATGGCAACCGACCGCAGCTCGGTCACCTCGCAAGGCACTCTCGAATCGGCCCGGTTGTTGCCACTGCACGCCGGGCCGGCTTCGCTCGTCTTATCCGCAGGAGGACCGCTATGCTTCGAGCGGCCGCATATTCCGCCCTCTTTCTCGCCGCGAGCCTCGCTCAAGCGGCAGCGGCGCAATCCGAGCCACCGCGATTCGAAGCCGCAGCCATTCGCCCGAGCAATCCCGAGGAAAGGGACGGGCCGTCGGGAATCCAAACCGGCCCCGGACTTGTCAGGGGGACGAATGTGACGCTGAGGCGGATTATCTCCGGCGCTTATGGAATCGGAGAGGATCGCGTCCTGGGAGGTCCCGCGTGGGCCGATTCCGATCGCTTCCAAATCACCGCCAAAGCGGATGAACCCCTCGGTGAGGACGTCCTTAACCAGATGTTACAGACGTTGCTCGCGGAGCGTTTCCATCTGAAGATCCATCGCGAAACCCGCACCGGTGAGACTCTCATTCTGGGGGTGACAAAGAATGCCCCGAAGCTTCAGCCAGCCGGCGCTGCGGCAAGATCGTCCTATGTCAACGGCCGCGGGCGTCTGGAGGCCACAGGCGTGACCATGCTCCAATTCGTCAATATCCTTTCGCGCGACCTGAAGCTGCCTGTGGTGGATAGTACAGGACTCCCCGGTGCATTCAACTTCACTCTGCTGTGGAACGCGGACCGCCCCAGGATCGCCGACACTGACGACCCTTTGGACGATCTCCGGTCTGAAATGTCCACGGCCATCGCATTACAACTTGGCTTGGCGTTGACCTCGCAGCGACGGCCAGTGGAGATGCTGGCGATCGACCATGCAGACCGGCCCTCCGGCAACTGACCGGGGTTCTTCTAACCGCACACGCTCCGCTCCTGCATCGTATAGTGGTGTAGTTCAATGAAAATCACATTTTGGGGCGCGGCCAGGACCGTCACCGGTTCGATGCATCATGTGGAGGCCGCGGGGAAGCGGATTCTGCTCGACTGCGGTTTATATCAGGGGCGGCGGCAGGAAGCTTTCGAGCGGAACAGCCACTTTCCATTTCCGGCCTCGAGCATCGACGGCGTGATTCTTTCGCACGCGCACATCGACCACAGCGGAAACTTGCCGACTTTCGTCAAGAACGGCTATGAAGGTCCGATCTACACTACGCCGGCGACGATTGACCTGTGCCTGGCGATGCTGGCGGACTCGGCGTACCTCCAATTGAACGACGTCAAGTTTTGCAACCAGCGTAGGGCGCACCGGCGCAGCATCGGGCGCGACGACTCCGAATGCATTCCGCTGTATACGCCGGAGGATGCTGAACGGACCTATCCACTGTTCCGCGCGGTGGGACTCGGGGAGAAGAAGGAGGTCGCGCCTGGGTTTGTGTATCAGACGCATGACGCGGGCCATATGCTGGGGTCGACATCGATGGTGGTCGAGGCTGACGGCGTGCGCCTCGCGTTTTCAGGCGATGTTGGCCGCGACAGCCTGCCGATCCTCCGCGATCCGGAAAAGCTGACCGCGGCGGACTACCTGATCATGGAAAGCACGTACGGGGACCGCTTCCACAAGAAAATCGAACATGTGGCGGAGAGGCTGGCAGGGGTGGTGAATCGCACGGCCGGGCGCGGCGGCAAGATCATCGTGCCCAGCTTCGCGGTGGGGCGCACGCAGCAACTGGTGCTGCTTCTGCACCAGCTGATGGACGCCCACAAGATCCCGTCGATCCCTATTTTCGTCGATAGTCCTTTGGCGGTGAACGCGACCGAGGTATTCCGCAAACACCCGGAATGCTGGGATGACGAGGCTCGCAAATACCTGCTGGAGGGCGAGGACCCGTTCGGCTTCTTCCGCCTCAAATACGTGCGGGAGGCGAGCGAATCCAAAGCGCTGAATAATCTGCACGGGCCATTCGTGATCATCTCGGCCTCGGGCATGTGCGAAGGCGGGCGCATTCTGCACCACTTGCGCAACAACATCGAGGACCCTCGCAATACGGTTCTAATCACCGGTTTCCAGGGCGAACACACGCTGGGCCGCAAGATTCTGAATGGCGACGCGGAGGTGCCCATTTACGGCGAGCCAGTGAGGCTGCGGGCGGAAGTCACGTCGCTCGATGAATTGAGCGGGCACGCCGATCAGGGCGAGTTGATCGAATGGATGCGCCCGGTGGCTCGCGGGCTGAAGAAGGTATTTCTGGTGCATGGCGAGCCGTCTGCGGCAGCGGTGCTGGCCAAGGTGATCGAGAAGGAATTCGGTATAGAAGTGGCGCAGCCTGGGCGCGGCGAGAGCTTCGATTTGGTGTAGCCGGGACGGTGTAAAGAATGGATGATCGCTTCCCTTCTCCGGTGTATTCCGAGACGGTGCTTGCGCCGAATTTCGAGCATGCCAAGAAGCATCTTCTGGAATCGCTGATCGACATTCATTATGCGCACACCCGCATGCTGGCGAAGCAGCGAATTCTCAGTGAGGCGGAGGAGCGCGTGTTGATCGCGGCTTTGGATGGCCTGGATCGCGATCGGATCGGCAAGGCGGGCTACGACGGATCGTACGAGGACCTGTTTTATTTCGTCGAAGGGATGATCGAGGAAGCTTGCGGGCGGAACGTTGCGGGCCAAAACATAGCAGGAAAGATGCACACCGCGCGGAGCCGCAACGATATTGCGATCACGCTTTATCGCATGACGGCTCGCAGGGAGTTGCTGGCTACGGCGCTTGGAATCGCCGAGTTGCGCGGGGTGATGCTCGAGCTGGCCGCGAAGCATCTGGAAACGGTAATGCCGGCGCATACGCACACGCAGCCCGCGCAGCCGACCACTCTGGGGCACTATTTGCTGGCCGCTTGCGAATTTCTGGATCGCGATGCGGAGCGAATGCAGTCGGCATTCGGCCGCATGAACCTGTGTCCGCTGGGAGCGGCGGCCATCACCACTTCGGGCTTTCCGATCGACCGCGATGAGACTGCGCGGCTGCTGGGCTTCGAGGGGCTGGCGGAGAATTCCTACGGCGCGATTGCGGCCATCGATTACATCACCGAGGCGGCGGGGGTGGTCGCGGTGGCGATGGTGAACCTGGGCAAACTGATTCAGGATCTGCTGCTGTGGTCGACGCGCGAGTTCGGATTCCTGCGATTCTCCGACGCCTTCGTGCAGTCGTCCAGCATCATGCCGCAGAAGCGCAATCCGGTGGCGCTGGAGCATACTCGCATCCTGGCCAGCCGGGCATTCGGCGAGGCTCAGGCGGTGCAGACCTGCGCGCACAATACTCCTTTCGGTGACATCAACGATAGCGAAGACGATCTGCAGCCGCTGGTGTCGATGATGTTCGCCGACGCCAGGCGAGCCCTGCGCCTGTTGGCTGCGGCGATGCGGACGGCGACGGTGGACCGGGAACACATGGCTCGCCGCGCCGGGAAAGATTTCTTAACCGTGACGGAGCTGGCGGATACGATGGTGCGCCGGCTCGGAATCAGTTTTCGGGAAGCCCATGCGGCCGTTGCGGAGGCAGTGCGGGCCTGCGGCCTCGACGATCATCCGCATGCGATCGCCGCGGCGCTGAAGCGCGTTCGCCCGTCGCTTCCTTTGAGCATCGAGGAAATTGAGAAGGCGCTCGATCCGCACAATTTTGTGCGCATTCGCAGGATTACGGGAGGGCCATCGCCGGAGCGGACGAGCGAAGCTCTGGCGCGAGCGCTGGATCGGCAGAACGCTCTGGAGGCGTGGCTGACGACGAAGCTACAGACCCTGGATGCCGTGCGGCGGCGGTGATATACTTCCGGCATGCGCAGGCTCCTGACGGCGCTGACGTGGGTCGCGGGCTGTGCCTTCGCGCAGGATAAAACCGTTGCCCCGAAAAACTATGCTCGCGAGGCCTTTGACACGGCGCAAGAAATCCTTAAAACCCGCCCCTACGATTTCCGCGCCCTATATGCTACTCTTTCGCAACCGACGGCGATTCAGCCCGCGCCTACGCCAGCGGATCTGGACGCGGCGCGGAACGCAGCAGTCGCGATGATCGCCAATCTGGACCTGATCTTTGCCCCTTCCGGGAAGCCTCAGGATATGACGGATGCGCAGTGGGCGGCGGTGAAAGATGAAATTCCGGCTTTTGTGGATCAGATGCTGATCGTCGTGGATAGACTCCGTAATAAAGGCAGCGCCCAGCCGGTGAGCCCAGCGATCTTTCTTCCGGCGGCACAATCTCGAAAGATTGAAGGGCAGTACTCCGAAGAAGCGCGTCTGGCTGGACTTGAGGGCAGCGTGTTGGTCAGCGGCTCAGTGGCGGACGATGGGTCGCTCCATGACTTGCGGATCAACCAGCCGCTGGGATTGGGTTTGGACGAACGAGCGGTCGCCGCGGCCGAGGGGTGGCGGTTCAATCCTGGGTCGAAGCAGTTGGCGACGTTCGAAGTCGACTTTGCGCTGCCTTCAAAGCACTCGCATTGGCACCTGGTTGGCGCCGAGTTCAAGACTCCCGAGGGAGCGTCCAGGCCGACCTTCGCCGCCGCAGATTATCCGG
This sequence comes from Bryobacteraceae bacterium, assembly GCA_036489835.1. GTDB lineage: Bacteria > Acidobacteriota > Terriglobia > Bryobacterales > Bryobacteraceae > Palsa-187. The sequence goes on from DASXEY010000127.1 coordinate 149,574, forward strand.
TAGGTTCCGGAATCGGTTTCGACGCGTACGATGAAGCTCGCATCTTATCGGTGATCGGGAGGGGCGCTAGCGCGACGGTGTCGTTCGATATTGACGAGAATGGAAATCCGGGTCACTTTGAGGTGGTAAACGACTCCTTTGATGTGTGGGGGCCGGAGGCCATTCGTGTCATCGAAGGTTGGCATTTCCACCCCGGTATGAAAGGTGGAAATCCGATATCGGTTCCGTGTACGTTGAGCCTGGTTTGGGGACCGGAGGATTTTGCTTCACCGGCAATTTCGAACCAGGTCGCCGTAATGCATCCACCCGCATTGACTGAGCAGCCGCGGATGCAACCGTTGGCGGATTCGGCCATCGTCTTTAAGCAAGAGCCTGAATATACGGACGAGGCTCGGCGTGCGGGGGTGGAGGGGACTGTCCCGATTTCGTTAATTGTCGACCAGGACGGCAGGCCAGTGTCGTTGAGCATCGGACAAGGCGTCGCGCTGGGCCTGGGCCTTGAGGAAAGCGCACTGGAGGCGGTGAAGCAATGGCGCTTTCAGCCGCCGAACCTGGACGGAAACCCGACCACGCTCACGCTGCAAGTCCAGGTGCACTTTCGGCTTTCTGGAGTTGAATCCTCGGTTTTCTTCGGGCCGGCCTCAGCCGTTCCCAAACCAAAGCGGTAATCGTTCCAAGAGCTGCGCACTCCGACAAGAACTGAAGCCGGCTGCTCGCGAGCATTCGGTACGGCGCAGGACATTGTCAAAACCCGTCCCACCAATTGCCGGCGCGTATGGCCGCAACCCGCTCAAGCCTGCGGACTTGAATGCGCGGAGACGGCAGCCGAGCTTCTGCTCTCCACCCCTGGAATGTTTAGCCGAAGCAATCCGTCGGGATGCTGTGCAGCGCCGGTGTGGGGTCGAGAACCTAGGGAGGCCGCTTCGAGGGAGCCATGTTGATTTGGCTGAATGTGAACGAGCAAGGCGTCCACAGCGCCCTTGAGAGCCGAATTCGCAATGGCCTTTGAACGGGCTCCGCGGAACCTACGGGCGGCTGTGGTTCCAATTAGTGGCGCAAGTAAACCTCAAACTGCTGGGAACGGAGTCCTATCTTTTCGCTCTCCCGGGGGAGGCCAAAGCCAAACCGTGAACATACGTCCTTTACTTCCAATTAAATAAGATGGTACCCTCAGTTCTTGCATGCGAACGGTTGACCTGATCCATCGTAAGAGGGACGGGGAAGAGCTATCTGTTAAAGAAATAGCCTTCCTCATTGACGGCTATACCAACGGCGCCATCCCGGATTACCAGATGTCGGCGTTTCTCATGGCTGTGTTTTATTCGGGCATGACGGACCGGGAAGTCAGCGTCTTTACGGACCGGATGATTCAATCCGGCGAGACCGTTGACCTCTCCGCGGTGCCGGGCGTGAAGGTGGATAAGCACTCCACCGGAGGCGTGGGCGATAAAACCAGCCTGATCGCGGCTCCGCTGGCGGCTGCCGCCGGGGTGACGGTGCCGATGGTCTCCGGGCGAGCCCTGGGCCACACCGGGGGGACTCTGGACAAGCTGGAATCCATCCCAGGATTCCGCACCAATCTCACCGTCGACGAATTCCGGGAACAGCTGATCCAGCACCGCTTGGCGTTTATCGGACAGACACCGCAGGTGGCTCCGGCCGATGGCAAGCTGTATTCGCTGCGGGATTCGACCGCGACAGTGGAATCGATTCCGCTGATCGCTTCCTCCATCATGTCCAAGAAATTGGCCGCGGGTTTGGACGCGCTGGTTCTGGACGTTAAGGTGGGCAGCGGTGCGTTCATGAAAAAGCAGGTGGACGCGCGGCGGCTGGCGCAGATGATGGTGGGCATCGGGCGGCGCAAGGATCGCAAGGTGCAAGCGCTGATCACCGACATGAATCAGCCGCTGGGATTCGCTATCGGGAACGCGTTGGAGGTCATGGAAGTCTCGCAGACCTTGCAGAGCGCGGGACCGGTGGATCTGACGCGCTTGTCGCTGGAACTGGCCGCGCGGATGATTCATCTGGGCAAAGTCACGGCCACTCTCGAAGAAGCTCGCGAGCTGGCGCAGACCAAGCTGCTGGACGGGTCTGGCTATCGCAAGCTGAAGGAAGTGATCGGGGCGCAGGGCGGAAATCCGGCTGTGCTGGACCGCTTCGAACTGCTGCCGAACGCGACCGGGGCTCGCGAGATCGCTTCGCCGCGTGCCGGCTATGTGAGCGCCATCGAGGCCGAGTACATCGGCTTGGCATCGGCGATGATCGGCGCAGGACGCGACACCAAGGAAGATTCGATCGACCCGGCCGTGGGCGTGATTCTGGAAGTGAAGATCGGCCAGAAGGTGGACGCAGGAGCAGTTCTCTGCCGGCTCTACTACACCAGTGAGGAGCGCGTGGAGGAAGCCGCGCAACTGGTGGAAGACGCGTTCAAGATCTCCGCGGCCGCACCTTTGGAGCGGGCTTTGATCCTTGAAGTCGTGGGCTAAAACAGCCTTGACGCCGCAGCGATTCCTATGGAGCGATTCACTGGCGTCCTAGGCATCCTCGCGGTACTGGCGGTGGCGTACCTCTTCTCCACCAACCGTAAATCGATCCAGCCGCGGGTGCTGGGGTGGGGGCTTTCGCTTCAATTCGGCTTCGCTTTCCTGGTGCTGAAAACTCCGGTTGCAACTGCCTTTCAGATGATGAGCGCGGGAGTGAATCACCTGCTCGACTACGCCGCCGAAGGCAGCAAATTCGTCTTCAGCGATAAGCTGGGCGCGCCCAGCGATATGTTCGGTACCATCTTCGCGTTCCAGGTCCTGCCCATTATCATCTTCATCGCTTCGCTGTTCGGCATTCTGTATTATCTCGGCGTCATGCAGATTCTGGTCCGGGCCATGGCGGTGATCATGCAGCGCGTCTTCGGCACCAGCGGCGCGGAGTCGATGAACGTGGCGGCCAGCATCTTCATGGGCCAAACGGAAGCTCCGCTGACCATCCGTCCGTTTATCGCGGGCATGACCGAAAGCGAGCTGTTCACGATCATGGCCAGCGGCATGGCGCACGTGTCGGGGGCGGTGATGGCAGCGTATGTCCTGATCGCACACGTGGAGATCCGGCATCTGCTGACCGCGGTGATCATGACGGCTCCGGCAACATTGATGCTGGCCAAAATGATGATTCCGGAAACCGGCTCCCCGGCTACGGCAGGCAATATCAAGATCGAAGTGGAGCGGCCCGGCGTCAACATCATCGACGCGGCTTCGCGAGGCGCCTCCGACGGATTGCAATTAGCGCTGAACGTGGGGGCCATGCTGATTGCATTTATCGGGCTGATCGCGATGGTGAATGGAATTCTTTTGGCCCTGCATTACACCCGATTTCTGGGCTGGATGCCGGGATCATTACAGCTGATTTTGGGGCGTATTTTCGCGCCGGTGGCGTGGCTTCTGGGAGTGAAGTGGAACGATTGCGCTTCGGTCGGCAATTTGCTCGGCACGCGGCTGATCCTGAATGAATTCGTGGCTTACGTGGATCTGGGCAAGATTGGAAATACGCTCGATCCCCGATCCTTCGTCATCGCCACATACGCGTTGTGCGGCTTCGCCAACCTGAGCTCGGTGGCGATTCAGGTGGGCGGCATCGGAGCCCTGGCGCCGTCGCGCAAATCGGACCTGGCGCGGCTGGGGTTGCGAGCCGTGGCTTGCGGGACCATGGCCAACTTCATGTCCGCCTGCATCGCGGGGATGATGTTGTGAACCGCTGTAACCGCTTCCTCCGGTCGCGGCTCAGCGAGGGGCCGAAATGATCGGAGCTGCGGCAAAATGAGCGCTAGGATCGGCATCGTTCTCGGAAGCGGTTTAGGCGGCCTCGCCGATACTTTGGAGGGGCGCACCGAAACTGCGTACGCGAAGATTCCGGGATGGCCGGTATCGACGGCGGTGGGCCACGCGGGCAAGCTGGTAACGGGGCGCATCGGAGACACCGAGGTGATCGTGCTCTCCGGACGGGCGCATCTTTACGAAGGCTACACTCCGCAACAATCCGCGTTCGGGATGTACGATCTGGCGCGGCGTGGAGTGCAAAGCGTGGTGCTGACCAACGCGGCAGGGGGCATTAATCTTTCCTATAAACCCGGACAATTAGTCCTGATTTCCGACCATATTAATCTATTAGGCGTAAATCCGCTCACCGGGCCGAATGACGATTCGCTGGGTCCGCGCTTTCCCGATATGAGCGAAGCGTACTCGCGCGCCTACCGCGAGATTGCCAGGAAGGCGGGAGCGGAACTGGGCATCACCCTCGAAGAAGGCGTTTACGCGGCGGTTCCCGGCCCTAGCTACGAAACCCCGGCAGAAATCCGTTACCTGCGCGCGATCGGCGCGGATCTGGTGGGGATGTCCACTGTGCTCGAAACCATCGCCGCGAATTATCTGGGAATGAAGGTGCTGGGAATTTCTTGCGTAACAAACATGGCCGCGGGCATTGTGGCTCGCAAGCTGGTGCATGAAGAAGTGCTCGAAACCGGCGCGGGCGTTCGGGATACCCTGACGGCGCTGTTGCGAACGGTGCTGCCGCGCCTGGCGGCTTAGCTGGCCGAAACCGCTCCCTGCGGTCGCGGCTCTGCAAAAGCCGCTCACCGAGCCGTGACCGGAGGGGCGAATTTCGTGGGGCTGCTGTTCGCAGCCCCCTCACACCGCGACTTTCCGGGAGAGAAGCAATCGGGGCGGGAATCTTCACGACGCTAGGAGCCTCCGCTCGCCGCGCCTTCGCTCAACAACCGCCGGCTGTTTTTGTGCCGATCCTTGGCCTGGTACATGCGACGATCCGCCTCCGCCAATAATGACTTCGGATCCTCGCCATCCGCGGGATAGATTGCGATTCCCACGCTTAGGGAAAGACACTGCTCACCGCACACCGCCCAACCGGCTTGCACTGTAACCGCCTCCAGTCTGGCCACATAAGAATCTAAATCTTCGTTGAGACCGGGAACTACGACGACGAATTCATCTCCTCCCAGGCGTGCCAGATAGTCGGAGCCTCGGCAGATCTCTTTGAGCCCTCGCGCCACGCGTTGCAGGACCTCATTGCCTTTCAGGTGCCCGAAGCGATCGTTGACTTGTTTGAAGCCGTTCAAGTCGCACAGCAGCACTCCGATGGTCGACCTTTCGCGCTTGGCTCTGGACAGCTCTCGCTCCAGATGCAAAGCCAGGGACCGGGGGTTGGCGACGCCTGTAAGATGATCCGTACCGGCCAGGTTCTCGGCATCCTGAAAACGCTGTGCGCCCTCCAGCGCAACGATGATGTGGCTCCCCGCGGCCTTGAGAAAGCGAAGGTGGTCGCGGGTAAAAGCTTCACGGCCGACGTGATACAAGGTAAGCACTCCGGCTACGCCATCCCGGCCTTCGAGGGGCATCGCCAGCGCGGATTGCAACGGGTGAATCGTTCCCGTGTCCAGCAAATAACTACGTTCATGGCGGGGTTCCCCGTTCAACACCGCGCTGCGATCGCGCAGAGCGCGCCCGGATAAACTCGACGTCAATGGAAGCGGCTGTCTCGAGAACCGGTGCCCGCTCCTTCCCAGCAGGCTCACCGCCTCGATCTTGTCGTCGCGCCGAATGTAGAGCGCCAACGTATCGTATTGCACGATCTCCGTGAGGCACTTGTGTGCCGCCGCCGCGATTCCATCGAATCCCGAGGACGAGGCCAGATCGCTGGCCAACACCTGCAATAGCTGGGTCTCCTGCCGGGCCGAGACAATCGGACTCACAATGGAGTTGGCCGCGAACTCGGATTCGACCAGCAGTCTGGCCGCCAGCTTCCCCAAGTCTCGCGGAGCCGTCGCCATCGGCGCGCCATGTGCGGAATTATGCCGGGCTTCTTCGCGCGCCTTCTTTTCCAGCTCCACATACCGGCGCTGAAGAATGGAGACCACTCGCGCATCGAAACTCTTGCCGGCCTCGTAACCAACCTTTTCCATCGCCTCATCGATCGGAAGAGCGCGCCGGAAGGGACGCTCCGAAGCCAGCGCGTCCAGGCAATCGACGGCAGCCAGAATCCGCGCGCCAATAGGAATCTGCTCGCCTTTGAGGCCATCCGGATAACCCGTTCCATTCCATTTCTCGTGGTGCGTTTGCACGATGGCTCGCACGCCCGGAGGGAAATTCATGCGCGATAGCATTTCAGAACCGGTCATAGGATGGGTTTTCACCTTCTCCCATTCCTCGCCCGTGAGCGTGCCGGCCTTCTGCAGAATGTGATCGGGCACGCCCAATTGGCCGATATTGTAGACCAAGGTCGCGACGTGAAGATCTTCCAAATCCCTTACGCTCAATCCGAGTTCTTCCCCCACGGCTTTGGCGTAGAACTGGACGCGGCGGAGGTGGTGGTGGGCGGAGTGATCCCTGGCATTAATGACCACCGAAAGCGTTTCAAGGGTTCGCTGATGGAGCAAAGCCAGCTCCGCCGCGTGATTTTCCTTGGCGTCCGACCAGGCCCGATAGCCGCGATCCAGAGCAAAAAGAATCGGCAGCGCGATCAGAGCCGCGTTCACACCCGATTCACGGCTGGCGCAGCGCACCAAATACGCCAGGTAAGCCGCAGTGATGAACCAAGGCAACAGCGGGCGGCATTCGCTCCGGTAGACACCGATCAGTGGAGCGTCACCTGAGGCCAGCAGCGTCCTGGCCAGGCCATAATTGAAGAGCAGCACGAAGGAGCTGGCGATAATCGGCATCGGAAACAGCGCGCTGTAATGCATATGCAGCGTCAGCCGGTAGATGAGCTGCGCCGAGGCCAGCCCGATGGTGACGTTGGCGACCGCGAATAGCATGTCCCGAACTCGAGGCCGGCGCTGATCTTTTTGAAGCTCGCCCAGAAGCAATACCGTGAAGGCGATGAACAGGAGCTCCGGCAGACTTAGATCCTCTACCCCCAGCAGCAGAATCAGGAATCCGGCGGGAAGCAGGCCCTGACCCGCCATCAGCCTCAGGCCCAGCACGGCCGCGTTGGCGCACACCAGGTACAGCAGGAATTGCCCGACGTCATGGGGTTTTGCGACCGCGAGATAAAGAGCGAACGCGACGGCGCCCACCAGCATGTACAGGAACGCCCACGTCCCGAGTTTGTCGCGCACAATTTTCACGATGTGATTCCCGTTGCTCCGCGGGAGTGCCTGTAAATGCACTTTTCAGGCCGCTGGAAGCCAAATGCCCTAAGGCGTTTGACAGGCATAGGATGCGAACGGGCCTTACTACTTGCATGCAGATCCAAAGAGACAAAATGTCCCGCCCAGAGGGGACAAAATGGCTCACAACCGACGTCTCAGGCGCTCTTGATTTCGGTCCACAAACGGTCCCGCAAGCGTTGCGAGGCGGCCGATTGCGGCTCAAACCACTCGCCTCGGGCCAGCGTTTCCTGCGATGGATATAGTACCGGGTTGTCGCGCAGTTCGGGCGGCAGCAAAGCATGCGCGGCGCCGTTCGCGGTCGCTGTCTGCACGGCGATGACGATCTTCGCCGAGACGGCGGGCCGCAGCAGGTAATTGAGAAAGGAGTGCGCGGCTTCCTGGCGGCGGCTCTCCCTTAGAATCGCCATGGTGTCGGCGAAGCGCGCGAAACCTTCCCGCGGGAATGCGAACGCGAGCTTTCCGGGAGCCGCTTGAATCGCCTGCGCCGCAGTGACGGCCCATGCCTGCGCGGCTGCCACATCGCCCGCCACCAGTTGGTCTCTCGCTTCCGCGTTGAGGTACGCCCGCACCAGGCTTTTTTGCGCGATTGCTTCCTTTTGCGCCTGCGCGAGTTCCCGCGGGCGACTCGAGTTCAACGAATATCCCAGCATTTGCAGGCACGCGCCCAAGACCTCAGGAGGATCGTCGAGCATGGTGATCTTTCCTCCCAGGCGTCCGTTCCACAAGTCGCGCCAGGATAGCGGCGCCGGATTCAAAGCGGTTTGATACACGATGCCGGTAACGCCCCACATATAGGGAACGCTCCAGCGTAACTCCGGGTCCCAGGGCGGACGCCGGAACGAAGCCTCCAGTGCATTCAAATTTGGAAGCCGGTCCGCGCGCAAGGGGGCGAGCAGGCCCATCTCCACCATGGGTTGAATGTATTCAGCCGACGGAAAGACAACGTCCCAGCCCGAATTGCCGCCCATCACTTTCGCCAGCATCTCCGGAACGCTTTCGTAGGTTCCGTAGCGAACTTCGATGCCGGACTCCTGCTCGAAATTCGAGATCGTGTCGGGCGCGATGTAGTCAGACCAGTTGTAGACGTTCAGCCGGGGCCGCCGGGAGCAGGCCGCTGCGCCGGCTGCGCCCATGAGGAAGGCCCGCCGTTTCATTTTGCTCTCAATCTTTCTGAAAGCAGCACCAGGGCTCCCAGGCCGGCTACGATGATCGTCGAGACCGCATTCAGCATCGGGCTAACGCCTCTTCGCGCCAGCGCGTAGATCACCATCGGCAGCGTCTGCGAATCCACGCCGGCAACCAGACTGGTGATCACATAATCGTCAATCGACACAGTGAACGCCAGCATCGCCGCCGCGGCGACCGCGGGAGCCAGATACGGAACCGTGACGGCGCGAAACGCCGTAAACTCTGTCGCGCCCAGGTCCATGGCGGCTTCTTCCAGCGCGGGATCGAACGTCCGCAGCCTCGCCAGTACCACCACCACTACGTAGGCTAGCGAAAATCCGACGTGAGCCAAAATCACTGTGTGCATGCCCAGCCGCAGATTCAGAAAACGGAACGTCCATTGAAAAAACGCGAGCAGCGAAACTCCGGTTACAATTTCCGGAGTCACCAGCGAAAGATACAGTGATCCGGAAATCCAGCCGGAAGCCCGCTTCCATAGAGCATAGGCCGCCAGAGTTCCGCACACTGTCGCCAGCGCTGTTGCAACCACGGCGATGATCAGGCTATTGGCCGCGGCGTCGATCAAATCGCGATCCTGCGCCAGCGCCGCATACCAATGCAGAGAGAATCCTTCCCATACGGTGAACTTCGATGCATTGAAGCTAAACACCGCCAGAATCAGCAACGGGACGTGCAGGAAAGCGTAAGCCGCCACGACGTACAAGGGAAGCAGACGCTTATTCATAACATCTCTTCGCCCTGCCGGCGTGCGGCGAGAAGCAGCACCATCGCCACAGCCATCAGCGCTAGCGAGGCCGCCGCGCCGAAGGGCCAATCTCGCGCGGTGGTGAACTGATTCTGCACCAGATTGCCGATCAGAATCGTCTTGCTTCCACCGAGCAGATCCGAGGTTAAATACGTTCCCAGGCACGGCACGAAGACCAGGATCGATCCGGCTCGAATGCCTGGCGCGCAAAGAGGCAGCGTCACTCGCCACAGTGTTTGCAGCGGACGCGCGCCCAGGTCGGAGGAGGCCTCCGCCAGGCTGGGATCCATGCGTTCCAGCGTCGCGTACAAGGGCAGCACCATGAAGGGTAGGAATCCGTACACCAATCCCAGAATCACCGCGCCGTTGTTGTAGAGCAGCGGCAGCGGTTCATGAATCAGGCCCATGGATTGAAGCAGGGTGTTGATCAGGCCGGTGTCGCGCAGCAGGAACATCCACGCGTAGGTCCGGATCAGAAAGCTGGTCCAGAACGGCAGGATTACCAGGCTGAGATATAAATTCTTCTTCTGGCCGCTGCGCGCGATGAATAGCGCCAGGGGAAACGCCAGCGCCAGGCATAGCAGAGTCGCCACCGCGGCGATCCAAGAAGAGCGCAATAGAATCGCGCCGTAGAGCGGGTCCCAGAAGCGCGTATAGTTTTCGAGGGTGAACGGCCGTTCGACGCCGCCGTAAGCGCCTCGCGTCATCAGGCTATAGAGGCAGACGATCACCAATGGCGCAGCCAACGTCACGGCGAGTAAAGCAGCCGCGGGTGCAAGAAACAGGCGTCGCAGACGCCTCATTCGAACCTCAACTCGTCGGCTGCGCTCCAGCCGATAGAGACAGCTTCGCCGGCGCGAAGTGTAGCAGCATCGTGCGCGACCTGCGCCGTGCAGATTTCCCCGCTGTCCAGCCGCGCTTCCACATGCACCGCCGAACCGAGAAACACGCTGCCCACTACCACTCCTCGACGCCCTTGCGGATTCGCCTCACGCGAAATCGTCAGGGCTTCGGGACGCACACCTACGCCGCCAATCCAGTTCATCGCGCCCAGAAACGACGCCACAAAACGAGTCTTAGGCCGCCGGTAAACCTCTTCCGGCGTGCCCACCTGCTCCACCATGCCGCGGTTCATCACGGCAATCCGGTCCGACATTGACAGCGCCTCTTCCTGGTCATGCGTGATGAACAGGAAGGTCACACCGATGCGTCTTTGCAGATCCTTCAGCTCCGCGCGAACTTGTTTGCGAAGCTGCGGGTCGAGGGCGGAGAGCGGCTCGTCCAACAGAAGCACGTCCGGCTCCAGCGCCAGGGCCCGAGCCAACGCCACGCGCTGCCGCTCGCCGCCGGAAAGCTGCGCCGGCATCCGCGAAGCCTTATCGCCCAATCGCACCTGCTCCAGGACCGTCCGGACTTTCTCTTCGATCCCGGCTCGCCCCATGCGCCGCAGTCCGAACTCGACGTTGCCGCGCACCGTCAGGTGCGGAAACAGCGCGTAATTCTGAAACACCGTATTGACATTACGCCGATAAGGCGGCAGCGCATCGATGCGCGAGCCATTCAGCAGGATCTCGCCCTGATCCGGCGTCTCGAATCCCGCGATCATTCGCAGAGTGGTGGTCTTGCCGCAGCCCGAAGGCCCCAGTACGGAAAAGAACGCGCCTCGATGAACGTCGAGGTCCAGGCCCGTGACGGCGGCATGCGCTCCGAAGCGTTTACTTACACCGCGTAGCTGTAGAATCGCATCGTCCGCCACTTGGTTGACGTACCGAACCTAACTGCTGGGACGCGGCTGGATGGAGATCGTAGTGGAGCTGTCGCTCGCACCCAGAATGGTGAGCACCACGGGAACGTTGTCGCCGCTCGCGACGCCCGTGGGGACCGTGACGTCGACCTGATACTCGCCCGGATATCCAGGCGCGAGGCCGGAAAAAAGCACCTTTGCGGGAACGCCTCCAATCGTCACGACCGGCGTGGTGGGCGTTTCGTACAGAACGCTGCCATCGGCGGGCGGCACCTGGCCATTTGCCAGCGGCGCTCCTGTGGGACTGCCACCGGGAGTTGCCAAGCCGAGGCCAGTCGCGTAAAGCACCAGAGTATCGCCTATGGTCGCCGGCCGTCCGCATTCGGAAAGCACGTTCGTTGTTGAGGTGCAGGCAGGCAGACCTATGTTGGAGGTGGTGGAAACCGGCAGCGCCAGCCACGCCGTGTTGGCGAATTGCGCGATCACATTGACCAGAGGGGGCGTGGCAGCGGAATCCGTAATGCGATAGAAGGCAGGATTCGACGGGACCATGTTCACCGGAAAGTTTCCATAGAACGCCGACGATGTGGTCAGTTGAATGTTTGCCGTTCCGGTGGTTGGCAGATTCGTCGGGACCACTAAATCGATCTGCTGCGGATTTCCGGGGCTAGGTGCGCCAATCACGTGGAACAACGGCGCGGCGGTGCCGTTGAAGGTCACCTGCACGCCTTTGTCGGTCGTTGCGGGAAATATGGAAAGATCGTTCGTGGCGACGCCGAGGCTGTTGGCGAACACACTGGCGATGGAACCCGGCGATACCGTTCCCGCAGACGCAAAAGATGCATTGTTCTCGATATAGGAGACGCCAGGGGTTGCCAGCGTCACCATCGTGGAGGAACTCACTCCGTCGATCGTAATCACCAGCGGCTGAGTGCCCTGGACGTTCGCGGGCACAGTGAAATTCACCTGGTAGACGCCGACATACTGGGTCGTGCCGGCGGAGCTGACCTTGGCCGCGGCACCGCCTACGGTTACCGTCGGCAATGTGGCTGTCTGGTTGGGGGTCGTCACGGGGCCCGTCAAGGTGGGTGGGTTGGTGGGTCCGAGTCCTACGGCGTAGGCATAAAGATTGTCCCCGTCATGAGCAGGGGCCGTGGGCGTCACCGGAGTGTTCGTACTGGTCTCAATGACATCCGCCAAGCCCGTGCCAGCAGGGGGGGTGGGTGCCCCAGTTGGAGGGGCCTGAAGGAGGAAGGCAGGCGAGACGGCGCTCAGAGTAATACTCAGCGGAGCCGATGCCACGCCTCCCACCGTAACTGTCATCGTTGTTGCCCCGGTTGAGGCCTCAAACGGGAGTTCCACCAGCAACTGATTAGGCGTAGCGTTGATCACGTATCCCGGTTTTCCACCGACCACAAACGACACGTTTGCCGCAGTGGAACCGAAACCTGTGCCATATACGATCGCTTGCAATCCGGGACAGAGGGTCGTGCCGTAGGATACTGCATTCTGCACGCCCGTCACGGTCGGGGTTACTGTGCCGCCGATCACAGCAATAGTAACCGCAGTGTCCGTGCTCGCGGCAACCATGGTCGAGCTCACTCCACCCACCGAGATCACCAGGGGCACAGTCCCTGAGACGCCCGAAGGGATCGTGAAATTCACCTGGTACAAGCCTGCATTCCCTTTTGGAATTCCCGCAAACGCGACCGTAGCTGCGACACCGCCGACTGTTACTGTCGGAAGCGTTGGGAGTGTGTTGGTGGCTGTCGCCAAACCTGTCGCCGTCGCGGGACTGGTCGCCCCCAGTCCAACGGCGTAGCCAAACACCGCATCGCCGGTGTGGGCGGGAGCCGCCGCAGTAACAAGAGCACTCCCCGCAGCCGAGTCATAGACCGCGGCAAGCCCTGAGCCGGTGCCGCTTTGGGTATCGAAGTAAGGCGACACGGAATTCAATGTGATGTTGAACGGAGCCGATTGGACGCCTCCGACGGTCACTACGAGAGTTGTTGGCCCGGTGGAAGCCTCAAAAGGAATCTCCACGTTCATCTGGCCAGTCGTAATGGGCGAGAAAACGTATCCCGGTTTCCCCCCAACGGTGAACGAGACGCTTGCAGCACTCGTTCCGAAATTCGCGCCAAAGATTGTCGCGATCAAGCCAGGGCAAAGTTGCGTGCCGAAGGACCCTGCATTTGTTACGCTCGCAATCGTGGGCGTCTGCGCGAAGGCAGCCGCAGCAGAGAAGCTTAGAAGGGCAAGTATTCGTCGCATAGGGAAATAATTGTACCAAGTAGCATATGCCTAGCGCGGAGCGGTTCCCGAATCCACGCGGAGGCGTGCGAGCGCCGCGACCACTGCCGGATCGTGAGAATCCCAGACGTAAATCGAATAACCGAGGCGCTTGAGCGGAGGCACGTCGCGCAGCCACGCAAACTGTTCTTCGGGAACGTAAACACCTTCGAGCGGGGTCACGCTCACCGCCGCGAACTCGCAATCCAGATCCGCTCCCTTACGCAGTTCAACAATTGTCGGGAAATTTCCAGCCCGAGGCACGTAGTACCAATCCGGCGCGGTGCCGAAGTACATCGTACAGATGGTCGGCGAGCCGTGCTCGGCAGAGAAGCGGCCCAGCCGCTTCAGATCCTGTCCCCAGTCGATGTTGGAATCCACCAGATATTTCGGCCCGTTCTTCGACCCTCCCACCAGGACATTGAAGAACGCCGTGTAGTAGGGATACGCTGCGAGCGATTCGACTGCGGTCGCGATCAGGATAATGACCATGGCCGGAGCCTTCCATCGCCATCTTGGCGTCAGTAACCCCGCCGCCAGCAGCGCGTGGAAGAACGGATAAACCGGTAGAAGATGGCGCAGACCGATATCGACGTGGCCGGCAGCCGAGAACGCTCCATAGAAAATGATCGGAACCATCATGGCGAACCAGGCCAGTGGCGCATCCCGAATCTGCTTCCATCGCAGCCATGCAACCGCCATCGCGAACAACAGTGCCAGTGCCGCCAGAATCGCCGCAGGCGTTTTCACCGCAAACGCGAACGGGAAATAATACCACCAGCCCGAGGAGCCACGATCGCCCCAAAGATAAGCTGGATGCGTCCCGCCGCCGTGAGCCGCGAACTGCGTGAGACCGGTAAGATAGGGATGGCCCCGCCAGCCCAGTCGCGACCCCAGCCACGCCAGGCCTCTCCCGAATGCAGTGGCATGATCCACCGAATCCCGCAGAGGCTCACCTGGCGACGATCTCCCGTGCGGCAGCAGCGCCCCTGCATACGGCGCGTAGAGGATCACGACAACAGCGCCCGCCAACCCTCCCGCGATTGCAACCGATCGCAAGGCCCGCAAGAAGGAGAAGGTTCGCCACTCCTGAAGAACATACAGCACCAGAAATACGGGAAGAAGAAATACAGCCGAGTCCTTGCTCCCCAAGGCTAGTCCCAGAGCTACGCCCGACCAGATCAACGCAGCCCTGCGTCGTGTGCTGAGGAACCACTCCCACGCGATCACCGCCACAAACGCCGTGGCCGTCACCGTCATATCGTTCTTGACGTAGCGGCCGTGCGCGATTACCGTCGGATCGAGCGAAAACAGCAGCGCAGCGACAATCCCCACGACAGCGCCGAATCGCCTCCGGCACCACGCCGCCAGAACGCAGAGCAGTCCAAGCGTCATGCCGATCATAGGCAGGCGCGCCGCGAACAGGATCGTGTCGGCAGGGATGCGATTGTGATAGAGGAACTCCACGCCCGCATCAACATCGCTGGCCGCGGTGTTGCGCGCCCCGAGCGCTGCTCCTTTGAGGTCCGGCCGCAGAAACAGAAGCGGAATGCCCGCCAAAATCCGTTCGAGCGGCGGATTTTCGAGCGATGCGCGATACTCGCCCGTGATCACATACTGATAGGCGCCGACGATCTCAAAACCCTCGTCCCAAGTCTGCGCCTCTTGTCGAATGGAGAGGATCTGCACCGTGGCGAGAACGCCTGCGACAACCGCGATCAAGCCCCAGAACCATCGCTCCAACATGGAACAACTATCTTAAACCGGCCCACGCAATCGGAAACCGGCTCGGCGATAGGGTAGAATCCTCTCAGACGGCGGCAAGATCGCGCTACCTTCCTCAAATGTCCATCAAAGAAATCGACGTCCTCTGGATCAACGCCGGTCTGAGCTGCGACGGCGACACCATCGCCATGACTGCGGCGACGCAGCCCAGTATCGAGGATCTGGTCCTGGGGGCTCTGCCGTGGATCCCCAAAGTCAACTTCCACAACTTGTTTCTCGCCTACGAAAACGGAGACGACTTTATAAAGCGTTTCCATCTGGCGGCGGAGGGCGCGCGCGATCCGTTCATCCTTGTTGTCGAGGGCTCGATACCCGACGAAACCAATAAAGCCGAGGGCTACTGGGCCTCCTTCGGAACCAATCAGAAAACCGGCCAGCCGATCACCACCTGCGAATGGATTGACCGGCTTGCGCCCAAAGCCTGGGCCATTATCGCGGCGGGAACCTGTGCAACGTACGGCGGCATTCACGCGATGGAAGGCAATCCGACAGGCTGCATGGGGCTCGCCGATTACCTCGGCTGGAAGTGGAAATCGAAAGCCGGGATTCCCATCGTGTGTATTCCCGGATGTCCCGTGCAGCCCGACAACTTCATGGAGACGCTACTCTTCCTGCTCCACATGGCCGCCGATCGGGCGCCGATGATCCCGCTCGATGACGCTCTGAGACCCACGTGGCTGTTCGGGCAAACGGTGCACGAAGGCTGCGACCGCGGCGGCTACTATGAGCAAGCCGAATTTGCCGAAGAGTACGGATCGCGAACATGTATCGTGAAACTGGGGTGCTGGGGTCCCGTGGTGCAGTGCAATGTCGGCAAGCGAGGCTGGATGTCGGGAATCGGCGGATGCCCGAATGTGGGAGGAATCTGCATCGGATGTACTATGCCTGGCTTTCCCGATAAATTCATGCCATTCATGAATCAACCGCCAGGATCGTTACTTTCTTCCAAAGCGGTGATGACCTATGGCCGCGCCATCCATGCGCTGCGGCGCTTCACTCAGGCATCCTTAAATAAGGAGCCGACCTGGCGGCGGCGCCGGGACGAATGAGCGTGAACTTCGACGCAACAACTCCTAATCCAAACAGCCTGGTGGACGCGGAAGCGGTGCTTACCAGTCTCGCCAGTGTGTTTTTTCAGGAGGCTGCGGAGGGTCTCGAATCCTCGAGCAGCCCGAGACGTCCGGGTCCGACCCTCGAAGCCCGCTATCGCGTTTTGCTGGATCAGATTCCCGCCGTTGTATTCATGGCGTATTTGGACGAAGCCATTGGCGAGGCTTATGTGAGTCCTCAGATCGAGGCCACGCTGGGTTTCTCACAGAAGGAATGGCTGGAAGATCCGGTGCGCTGGTATCACCAGATCCATCCTGACGACAAAACCCGCTGGAGCAATGAAGCTGCCGAGATGTTCCTTTCGGGCAAAGCCCTGCGATCTACCTATCGCGTGCTGGCGCGCGATGGCCGGGTCGTCTGGTTTCATTGTGAAGCCCGCCTGGTCCGCCGCGACGACGGCGAGCCTTGGTTCATTCACGGCGTTGGTTTCGACATCACCGAAACGAAAGTGGCACAGGAGGCATTGCAGGAAGAGCGCAATCTTGTTTCGGCGATCTTCGATACAGTAGGCGCGTTGGTGGTCGTGCTGGACCGGGAAGGCCGGATCGTACGTTTTAATCGCGCCTGCGAGCAGATCACGGGCTATTCGATCGAGCAATCTTCAGGACAATACGTCTGGGATTTATTCGTCGCCCCCGAGGATGCCGCTGAATTCCAAAACATATTCTTCCAGATTCGCGACAACCTGGCGCGCACCGAACACGAAAGCCGCTGGGTCGCCGAGGACGGCAGACAGAAAATCATCGCATGGTCAGCCGCGGTCCTCCCCGGCACCAAACAAACTCCCACGTATATCGTGGCTTCAGGCATCGACGTCACGGAGCAGAGACGGGCTCAGGCAAAATTTCGCGGACTTCTGGAGGCCGCGCCCGACGCTGTCGTGGTGGTGGACCAAAGCGGGAAGATTGTCCTGGTGAACGCCCAGGTTGAGAAGCTATTCGGTTACCGCCGGCAGGAACTCCTCGGCCGGGAAATTGAAAAACTGGTTCCGGAGCGTTTGCGCGGCAAGCATCCCGGCTTTCGCAGAACCTTCACATCGGAGCCACATGTCCGCCCCATGGGCGCAGGCGTAGAGCTATACGCGTTGCACAAGGATGGACACGAGTTTCCCGTCGAGATCAGCCTCAGTCCGCTGGAGACCGAAGAAGGCGTACTGGTCTCCAGCGCGATCCGCGACATCAGCGACCGCAAACGCCTGGAGAAAACAATTCTGGAAATCGGCGAGACCGAACGCCGCAGAATCGGTCAGGATTTGCACGATGGGCTCGGCCAGCATTTGACCGGGGTCGCATTCATGGGCAAGGTCCTGGAGGACCGATTGGCCGAGTTAGCGATTCCCGAATCTGCTGAGGCCGCGAAGATCGTTCGGTTAGTGAACGAGTCCATTCGAATGACGCGTGAGCTGGCTCGCGGCCTGCTGCCGGTGGCCTCTGAGGGTCGTGGCCTGATGTCGGCGCTGGAGCGCTGGGCCGGCGAAATCAGGGAGTTGTATCACGTCAATTGCCGCTTCGAGTGTTGCGATTTTGTCTCTGCGTACGACGGAGCTCTGGCGGATCAGCTTTATCGTTTGGCCCAGGAAGCGGTAACCAACGCGATCAAGCACGGACGAGCTCAAAACATTACGATCCTGCTGGCAGTCGTTAGGGGAGGAGGCGTGCTGACCATTCGAGACGATGGCTGCGGCTTCGACGTGGTTCCCAAGAGTCAGTCAGGGCTGGGGCTGCGGATCATGAGTTATCGTGCCAAAATGATCAGCGGATCGCTGAGTGTGCAATCCTACCCGGGGAACGGAACGGTAGTGAGATGCTTATTTCCGATCGGGGACCATCAAGGCGGCGAAACATATGCAGAGTGACGTGACGCCAGGTTTGCGCGGGACCCCCAAGAGCACGGTTTTTATCGTGGACGACCATCCCATCGTGCGTCAGGGTTTGGCGCTGCTGATCAACCGCGAACCGGATCTGGCGGTATGCGGCGATGCCGAGGAGGCAGTTTCCGCGCTGACGCGGATCGCGCAACTGAACCCCGACCTGGTCATCGTGGACATTTCCCTCAACGGGCCCGACGGCCTCGATCTGCTCAAAGACATTCGGGTGCGCGAACCGCATTTACCGGTGCTGGTTCTGTCCATGCTCGACGAATCGCTCTATGCCGAACGCGCTCTGCGAGCCGGAGCCAAGGGCTACATCATGAAGCAGGAGGCCACCGAACGGGTCTTGGTGGCCATTCGGCGAATTCTGGCTGGAGATATATACGTAAGTGAGCAGATGTCCAGCCGCATGCTGCATCGATTCGTGGGCGGCAACCAGGTCGAACAGCAGTCTCCCATTTCCGAACTAACCGATCGCGAGCTGGAAGTTTTCCGTTTGATTGGGGAAGGGCACGGAACCCGTCAGATCGCCGAAGAACTTCATATCAGCGTGAAGACAGTTGAATCCTACCAGGCCCACATCAAAGTGAAGCTGTCACTTAAGAATGCTCGCGAACTGGTTCAGCGTGCCATTCAATGGACAGCTGCCGATAAATCAAACCGGGCTTCTTGAAACACCCGCCGATCTCAGCGGATCTTTATTCTGATTACGGTGTTTTGATCACGCGGCAACAGGGAATCCCTTAGTCGCTAATCAGTGGTTCCCATGAACGGGAAAACAGGATCGCTCCGCTTGAGAAACTTCCGCATTAGCGATCCAATAAGAGCCGGACTGAGCGTGCAAGGAAGCACACAGCGATAGGGACGCGTTGAAGTCAGAACCACGCAGTCTGAAGGAGCCAAGTATGCCAACTGAAACTGTTCCTTACGGCCGGAAGACCCAAAAGGCCTCACCCGTCGCCGAGGTCCATATCTTATGGATAACCGCTGGGCTGGGCTGCGATGGGGACTCGGTCTCGATAACCGCGGCCACTCAGCCCGGCATTGAGGAAGTCGTTCTTGGAGCCATCCCGGGCCTCCCCAAAGTACATCTTCACAATCCGGTCCTCGCCTACGAAAACGGAGACGACTTCCTCAAGTATTGGCACCTGGCCGACCAGGGCCGCCTCGATCCCTTCGTTCTGGTAGTCGAAGGATCCATTCCCAACGAGAAGATCAAGAAAGAGGGCTATTGGGCCGCGCTCGGCACCGACCCTCATACCGGACAACCCATCACAACCTGTGAGTGGATCGATCGCCTGGCGCCGAAAGCTCTGGCGATCGTTTGCGCCGGCACCTGCGCCACCTACGGCGGCATCCATGCGATGGAAGGAAATCCCACGGGTTGCATGGGACTCGCCGATTACCTCGGGTGGGATTGGAAATCGAAAGCTGGCCTCCCGATTGTCAATGTTCCAGGATGCCCTGTGCAGCCGGACAACTTCATGGAGACCGTGCTGTACCTGCTCTACCAGGTGGCCGGTCTCGCGCCCATGATTCCCTTGGACGATCAACTGCGTCCCAAGTGGCTGTTCGGCAAGACGGTGCATGAGGGTTGTGATCGCGCCGGCTATTACGAACAGGGCGATTTTGCCGACGACTATAACTCTTCGAAGTGCATCGTCAAGTTGGGCTGCTGGGGCCCGGTTGTAAACTGCAACGTGCCGAAGCGGGGATGGATGAACGGGATGGGCGGATGCCCCAACGTCGGCGGCATCTGCATCGGCTGCACCATGCCTGGATTCCCCGACAAATTCATGCCCTTCATGGATGAACCGCCCGGCGCCAAAGTCTCCACCGGAACAATTAGTGTTTACGGACGCTCTATCCGCGCGCTCCGGTCCTTCACCAACAACACTGTCAATAAGGAGCCGAGGTGGAGACATCCTCGCGCTGAGTTGACCACCGGATACCTGCCGAAGGCGTATTGAGTATCACCGACAAGGAGATCAAAATGAGCACAATTACAGCACCAAACGTAAAGACTCCTGGAAAAACCGGAAACCTGGTGGAAATGAACTGGGATCCCATTACTCGGATCGTGGGCAGCCTCGGCATCTTCACGAAGATCGACTTCGAAAATCGCGTCGTCGCCGAATGCCATAGCACTTCTTCCATCTTTCGCGGCTACAGCATTTTCATGAAGGGCAAGGACCCTCGCGACGCCCACTTCATTACCAGCCGGATTTGCGGCATTTGCGGCGATAATCACGCCACCTGCGCCACCTACGCCCAGAACATGGCTTTCGGCGTTCGTCCGCCGGCGCTCGGCGAATGGATCGTTAATTTGGGAGAAGCCGCCGAGTACATGTTCGACCACAATATCTTCCAGGACAACCTGGTGGGCGTGGATTTCTGC
Organism: Bryobacteraceae bacterium; assembly: GCA_036489835.1. Lineage (GTDB taxonomy): Bacteria > Acidobacteriota > Terriglobia > Bryobacterales > Bryobacteraceae > Palsa-187. Next base: position 169,874 of record DASXEY010000127.1, read on the forward strand.
GAACAGATGGTCAAGGAAACCAACCCCGGCGTGTGGACGAAGGCGCAAAACACCGGCGCTGCGCATGCACACCTGCACGGTTATAAAACCATCGCGGAAATTATGACCGCGCTGAATCCATTCTCCGGCGCGTTTTATCTTGAAGCGCTCCAGATGAGCCGGATGACTCGGGAGATGTTCTGTCTCATGGAAGGCCGGCACGTCCATCCCTCGACGCTCTATCCCGGCGGAGTGGGCACGGTTCCCACGGTGCAGCTTTTCACCGACTACATCGTGCGCCTGATGAAGTATGTGGAGTTCATGAAGAAGGTCGTCCCGTTGCATGATGATTTATTCGATTTCTTTTATGAAGCTTTACCGGGCTATGAAGAAGTCGGGCGGCGCCGCATCCTTCTCGGGTGCTGGGGTTCTTTCAACGATCCCGAACACTGCGATTACACCTACAAGAATATGAGTAACTGGGGCCGTAAGATGTTCGTAACCCCTGGCGTGGTAGTGGACGGCGAACTGGTCACCACGGATCTTGTCGACATTAATCTGAATATTCGCATTCTGTTGGGCAGCTCCTATTACGACGACTGGAAGGACGGCCAAACCTTCGTCAAGCAGGATCCGCTGGGAAATCCGGTGGATCAGCGGCACCCTTGGAATCAGACTACGACTCCGCGGCCGCAGAAGCGCGATTTTAAAGATAAATACACTTGGGTCATGTCTCCCCGCTGGTATGACAAGCGCACCGGCGATTATCTTGCACTGGACACCGGCGGCGGCCCGATCGCCCGCTTCTGGGCGACGGCGCTCGCCGGGATCGTGGACATCGGCTACATCAAAGCCACTGGCAAGAGCGTCAAGATTTATCTGCCGAAGACCGCGTCGAAGCCCGAGGTGGAGTTCGAATGGAAGATTCCAAAATGGAGTAACGCCATCGAACGCGATCGGGCCCGGACTTACTTCCAGGCTTACGCGGCGGCCGCGGCTCTGCACTTCGCCGAGCAGGCTCTCACAGAATTGCACGCGGGCAGAACCCGCACATGGTCGGAGTTCACGGTGCCCGACGACGCAATCGGCTGCGGCTTCCACGAGGCGGTTCGCGGAGTTCTCTCGCATCACGTCGTGATCAAGAACGGCAAAATCGCGAACTATCATCCCTATCCGCCCACGCCTTGGAACGCCAATCCTCGCGATTCCTATGGCACGCCGGGTCCCTATGAAGACGCCGTGCAGAATACGCCGATCTTCGAAGAGAACGGCAGGGACAAGTTCAAGGGCATCGACATCATGCGCGCGGTCCGGAGCTTCGACCCCTGTCTTCCTTGCGGCGTGCACATGTATGATGGCGGCGGTAAGATTCTAGAGACTCGCCACTCGCCCATGTTTGGTTCTAATGGCTGAGCCGAAGGGGATATAGGGAGATCTCTAAATGCCCGCACAAGCGGAATTTCAGCAGCGGCTCGGATCGATCGAACAGTTATTAAGCAAAATCGAGACGGAGGCCGATCCGAGCCTGCGGGCGACCGTGCAGGAGTTAGTGCAAATAGTGATGGATCTCCACGGCGCCGGGATCGAACGAATCATCGAGTTAATCCGCAACGCCGGCGACCCAGGCGAAGGCATCGTTCAGAAGCTCAGCCGGGATGAGCTCACGTCGAGTCTTTTGATCTTGTACGGCTTGCATCCCGCCGGTCTGGAAACGCGGGTGATTCAGTCCCTGGATAAGGTCCGCTCGCGCCTTCGCTCCCATGAAGCCGAGGTCGAGTTACTCAGCATTCAAGACGCTGCAGTTCGTCTGCGTCTCCATGCCAACGGTCATGGATGCGGGTCGACGGTGGACGTTCTAAGGGGGATGGTGGAGGAAGCCGTCTACCGGGCCGCTCCCGACATCGGCGAATTGATCATCGAGGAGCCGTCGTCGAAACGGGACTTCGTGCCCCTTGAAATGCTGCAGGGGGCTGTGTGAGCGAATCGTCGCAGCCCAGTAGTTCATTTGGCGTTCTGCGGCAATACGTCCGCCGGTCATCACCGGCGGATCTTCCCGTTCCAGAGGCGTGTGAAATGTGCAGTAAAGTGTTGGCAGAGCGTCACCAGCATCTGCTGGACTCAGTCAGCCGAAAGATGATCTGTGCGTGCGATGCCTGTGCCATTCTGTTCAGCAACCAAGGGCAGACAAAATACAAGCGCATTCCTCGCCGCATCCGCTTCTTGCCGGATTTTCGGATGACGGACGGTCAGTGGGATGGATTGATGATGCCCATCAACATGGCCTTCTTCTTCAAAAGCAGTCCTCAAGATAGGGTCATCGCTCTGTATCCAAGTCCAGCCGGCGCGACTGAGTCATTGTTGTCGTTCGACACCTGGGATGAAATTGAGGCCGACAATTTGATTCTGCGGGACATGGAGCCTGACGTCGAAGCCCTCCTGGTAAATCGAATCGGCCATTCCCGCGGTTTCACCGATCCCGAATATTACATTGTTCCCATCGACGAATGCTTCAAGCTGGTAGGCCTGATTCGAACCCGCTGGAGCGGTCTATCCGGCGGAACGGAGGTCTGGCGCGAGATTGGCCAGTTCTTCGGCGATCTAAAGACTAGATCTCCGCATGGGTCGTCGAAAATGGCGGAGACATCTCATGCCTGATCTCACCATCACCGTCGAAAAAGCCGAAGTCGTCCCCTTCGCCGCGGCGCCAACTCTCGCCTTCAAACTGCGCGTGGCGAATGCAGATCCCACTGAGTCGATACACACCGTAGTCCTGCGCAGCCAGGTCCAGATTGAAGTAACTCGCCGCCGCTACACCGCACTCGATCAGCAGCGGCTTCGAGATCTTTTCGGCGAGCCCGAACGCTGGGGCCAGACCCTGCGCAATCTGCTCTGGACCAACACCAGCTCCGTGGTGCCCCAATTCACCGGGGCAACCACCATCGATCTACAGGTCCCTTGCAGCTTCGATTTCAGCGTCGCGACCACGAAGTATTTCGACGGTCTCGTTGACGGGGACATTCCCGTCTGCCTGATGTTCAGCGGCAGCGTCTTCTATGCGGACCCCGCGGGAGCACTCAAAGTAGCGCCAATCTCCTGGGACAAAGAAACCAAATTCCGCCTTCCGTTGAATATTTGGAAAGATATGATGGAAGCTTATTATCCCAACACGGCTTGGCTCTGCCTCAGGAAGGATGTCTTCGATCAGTTATATCAGTACAAAGTGCGGCACGGAATTCCCACCTGGGAGCAGGCAATCGAAAGGATTCTAGCGCCGGAGGAGGCCATTGTTTCGTGACCAATGACTCCGTCGAAAAGATCGCGAACGCTGTGCTCTATGAAGGGTACATGCTCTACCCTTACCGCGCCTCCGCCGTTAAGAATCAGCAGCGCTTCAACTTTGGAGTCCTTTATCCACGCGAATATTGTGAGCTGCAGGAAGGCTCAGACAATTGGGAAATGCAGACTGAGTGCTTATTGATCGGCAACGCGGGAACGCCCGCGGAAGTCAAGGTGCGTTTCCTGCAGTTGTCCGCCGGCCACGAAGCCATGGAGCGAGCCGCTTCAATCGGTGGGGCCAGCCTTCCTGCCTTGCGCGCTCAGCCGCTTCTACACCGCTTTCATTTCGACGCAATCGAAGGCGAAATAGAACTCACGGCACAACCGGTCGACGACCACTGTTTCAAGATCACTCTGGTAATCCGGAATCTGGCTAAGCTGGCGAATGCGGCGGCATTGACTCGCGACGACATCCTCCAACGATCTTTAGTCTCCGTGCACAGCATCCTGCAAGCCTCCGGCGGAAGGTTTATATCCTCCATCGATCCCCCCGATGAGTATCGGACAGCCGTCTCGGAATGCCGTAACATCGGCGCGTGGCCGGTGCTCGCTGGAGAAGAAGGACAACAGGAAACGGTCCTTTCTGCGCCAATTATTCTTTACGACTATCCGCAGATCGCGCCCGAAAGTCCCGGCGACCTTTTCGACGGCACCGAAATCGACGAGATCCTGGCGCTGCGAATCCTGACCATGACTGATGCCGAAAAATTCGAAGTGCGAAACGGCGACGATCGCGCCCGCCAGATTCTTGAAAGAACGGAAATGCTCCCGCCGGAACATTTCCAGAAACTCCATGGAGCCCTGCGCAGCTTGCGGTCGAACTTGGAGCGCTCATTATGAATGAGTGGGAATGGCAACTTCTGGAAGATAAGCCAACGCTCGACCAGGTGACGGTGAATGGCGTCGAGTTCGCCACCGGCGATCGCGTCCGGTTGCGCCCGAAAGAGGGAGGCGACATCATGGACCTCGCCCTGGCGGGAAAAATCGGCATTATCGAGAGCATCGAGCAGGATTATGAGGGCAATGCCCATGTCGCCATCGTGATGGATGACGATCCCGGCAAAGACTTAGGAATGCTCCGGCAGCCCGGCCATCGCTTTTTCTTCCGCGCGGAGGAGATTGAACCGCTATGAACTCTCTTCGTGACGAAGGCAAGCGCGTCCTGATCGCATGCATCGGGAACATCTTCCTTGGCGACGACGGCTTTGGGACGGAGGTTGCGTGCCGCCTCGCAGACCGCCCGCTGCCCTCTGCGGTGGTCCTCGAAGACTTCGGAATTCGCGGCATCGATCTCACATACGCGCTTCTCAATCCCTACGAGCTCGTGATCCTGGTGGACGCCTGCTCGCGAGGCGGCCATCCGGGCACCATTTACTTGGTAGAACCGGATGAAATCGGATCGAACATGCCGAACGACGTGCCTGCTCGGCTGGAGACGCACTCCATGAATCCCATGAACGTCCTTCGCGCGGTTCATTCCATGGGCGGCGCGCCCGGCCGGATTCTTATCGTCGGTTGTGAGCCGGGCGACCTCGGAGATGAAGAAGGCAAACTGGGGTTAAGTGATGCGGTATCGTCTGCAGTGGATGAGGCCGTCGCTTTGATTGAAACGCTGATCTCGACGGCACTCAGGAATGAACCGGCGCACATAGCAGTGCAATTGAACTAGGAAAGGGGAGATGCGATGTCAACGAACGTTACGGAACGAACAAACGGTCAGAATTCCGATGAGACCCGCGACACATTATTCATGTTGGGCGGCGCGGCGCTGGTAATCTTCGGCGCAGGACTCCTTCTATCGACGCCAGTGGTGCGGGAATACCTGGGCGGCATGAAGATTGGGAACCTCCTTGGATCCGCGATTCCAAAGGACCTGGAACGTTACCTGAGATTGAGGGCTATGTGAGCGCGGTGCATTCCGAAACCGCGGTAGGCCGGTATCTCCTCGACGAGGACGTCAGCAGATTCACCGTTCGCGCCTTCGCCACTGGATTCCTCTCAGCGATGGGACACAATCCAAACATAGCGATCCGGGAGTTTTCCGGCAAAGTGAACTTTGACCCCTCCGCTCCGGCCCAAGCCTCGCTCCGGCTGACAATCCGCGCTGATTCGCTGGAGGTGACGGACGACATCAGCAGCAAGGATCGCAAGGAAATGGAGGCCACCATGAATGAGAAGCTCCTAGAAACCTCGATCTACCCTGCGATCACCTTTGAAAGTACCGGAACCTCCGCGGAAAGTCTGGGTGGAGGAAGATATAAGATCGCACTCAAAGGCAACCTGTCACTGCACGGCGTCACCCGCGCCCTCCCCGTGACAGCTCAGGTGACCCATAACGGTGACATGCTCCGCGCGTACGGAGAGTTTTCTATTCTGCAAAGCGACTTCAAACTTCCATCCATTCAGGTCGCGGGTGGCGCACTCAAATTGAAAGACGAGCTGAAGTTCACATTCGACATCGTCGCCCGAAAGCAGGAATAAGAATATGTGTCTCGCTATACCCGGACGGATCGTTGAATTGCTGCCGGAGGATCGGAGCTTGGCAGTGGTTGACGTTCTGGGGGTGCGCCGCAAAGTGGATCTCGGCCTATTACAGGAGGAGCCTCCGGTTACGGGGGATTGGGTACTGATTCACGTCGGTTTTGCCATGAGTAAGATCGGCGAATCCGAGGCGCTACAGCAGTTGCGAATGCTAACGGAGCTCGGCGAAAGCGACGCCGCTATGGAAGAAGTTCAGGGCTATGGCTTCGGCGAAGTTGAAGAAACGTCTAGCAGAGCGGCGCCTGGTTGACAGCGGGGTTGACAGGAGAACATCAATGCGTTTCGTCGACGAATTTCGCGAACCCGAGTTAATCACCAAGACTGCTGACGAGATCAGGCGATTAGCCGACCCGGGCCGTCACTACCGTTTCATGGAGGTCTGCGGCGGCCATACTCATTCAATCTACCGGTTCGGACTCAAGGACCTCTTGCCGCCCAATATTGAGTTAGTGCACGGCCCCGGTTGCCCGGTGTGCGTGCTTCCCATGGGAAGAATCGACGATGGACTCTCCATCGCGGAGCAGTCAAACGTCATCTTCACGGCGTTCGGCGACATGATGCGCGTCCCGGGAACGCACGGAAGCCCGCTTGAGTATAAAGCTCGCGGGATGGATGTCCGTATTATTTACTCGCCATCGGACGCGCTCAAGCTTGCACGCAACAATCCGGATAAGCATGTGCTGTTTTTCGCCATCGGCTTTGAGACTACGGCTCCCTCCACGGCTCTCACGCTGATGCGCGCCAAGTCTCAAGGCATCCATAACTTCTCGGTATTTTGTAATCACGTGACCATTATCCCGGCCATCCGGGCAATTCTCGACTCTCCCGATATGCGCATCGATGCATTTATCGGCCCTGGCCATGTCTCGACGGTAATTGGATGCCGCCCATATGAGTGGATCGCGAGTCGCGAAGGGAAGCCGATCGTCGTTGCCGGATTTGAGCCGCTCGATATTCTTCAATCCATCGTGCGCCTGCTTCGTCAATTGAATCAACGTGAGTGTAGAGTTGAGAATCAGTATAAGCGCGCCGTTCCTTGGGAAGGAAATCGCGCCGCTCTGAAAGCCATCGCCGAAGTCTTTGAACTTCGCCCGTATTTCGAATGGCGGGGGTTAGGTTTCATCTCCCAGTCAGCTCTTCGGATTCGTGACTCCTACAGCGAGTGGGATTCCGAACATCGTTTCTCAGTGCCCGGCGTCCGAGTCACCGATCCGAAAGCCGCCCAGTGCGGGGAAGTGTTGAAAGGAGTGCTGAAGCCTGCGCAGTGCAAGCTGTTTGGCAAAGAGTGCACCCCGGAGCACCCCATCGGCGCCCTGATGGTGTCGTCGGAAGGTTCCTGCGCCGCGTATTTCAATTACGAACACCGCAAGACTGCGGTTCTGACGAATGTTCCTCCGATTCCAGCCGCGCTAGGGGCCTAACGGAATGGCCTGCGTCGTTTCCAAGATACGCTTTCGCGATCCGCAGCTTGAGATGGCTCACGGAGCCGGTGGGAAAGCCAGCCGCCGGCTCATCGACGGTTTATTCGCGCCGATCCTGTTCGGCTCGGCTGCCGCGCCCTTGGGCGACGCCGCCCATATCGACATAAACGGCGCCTGCGTCGCCATGACCACCGACAGTTTCGTCGTCAGGCCGCTGCGTTTCCCAGGGGGCTCAATCGGTGACCTCGCGGTAAATGGAACCGTGAACGACCTGGCTGTCTCCGGTGCAAGGGCGCGGGCACTGCTCGTCAGCTATGTCCTCGAAGCTGGGCTGCCCACGGAAATATTGGAAGCGGAAGTCCGGGCCATGGCCGCTGCCGCGAGCGCTGCGGGCGTCGTCATCGCGGGAGGCGATACCAAAGTGGTCGAACACGGCAAAGCCGATCAGATGTACATCACGACCTCGGGCATCGGACATCTGATTCCAGGTTTAAGCATCTCGCCAGCCGCCGTGCGCCGAGGCGATAAGGTGCTCTTATCCGGTCCCATTGGCGATCATGGCGTCACCATTCTGCTGGCGCGCGGCGAACTGGACCTGAACGCCGATCTCCGCTCGGATACGCGTTCCGTGCTCCCGCTGGTGGAGGCTCTGGCGGACTCAGTGGGCGCGGCGGTACACTGGATGCGCGACCCCACCCGGGGAGGTGTCGCTACGTCGTTGAATGAACTTGCACACGATTGCGGACTAGGAGTCACGCTCATGGAAGAACACATTCCCATTCGCGACGAGGTCCGCGGCGCCTGTGAGCTGTTAGGTCTCGACCCGCTTCACATCGCCAACGAAGGACAGTTTCTCGCCGTCGTCGCCGCTGAACAAGCCGAAGCCGCCCTGCATGCCCTGCACGCCACGGCAGGCGGGAGTCAAGCGGCAGTCATCGGCGAAATTGGCGATCAGCCGGCGGGCTGCGTTCTCGTCACGACCCTTTATGGAGGAAGCCGTATCGTGGACATGCTGGTGGGCGATCCGCTCCCGAGAATCTGCTAGGAGAGTAAATGGTCAAGACGTGCGATCCGGTTACCGGCGTCCAGGATCGGCTTCTCGAACGCAATCGCATTTTTGAGGATTTCTTCGCGCACCAAGCCCGGCCCCTGGCCTTGGCCTGCCGGGAGATGTCGGACCGCTTTTTGAGAGGCGGACGGCTCCTGGCCTTCGGAAAAGGTCCCTACGCCACCGATGCTCAGCACGTCTCCGTCGAATTCGTCCATCCGATTATCGTCGGAAAGCGAGCTCTGCCCGCCCTGGACCTTTCGCTTCTCTTCCGTCCGTGGCTGGAAGCGATTCTTCTACCGGACGACATCGTGATGGGCTTCGGGCCGCCGGAAGGCGATGCGGAAGTCTCAGAGGCGCTCGCCTTCGCGCACAAGCGTGGAGCGATGACCTTCGCACTTCCGGGCCACATAGGTTCTTACACGCTTCAGCCTCCAACTGCGAATCCTTTTGTCCATCAAGAGCTGATGGAGATTCTCTATCACACACTCTGGGAAACAGTGCACGTCTTTTTCGAGCATCGCGAGCTGGGCGGTGACGTCGGCGAGTCAGGATTCCTTTATCCCTTCCTCGGACCAAGCGAAGTTAGAGAGGACATGAATGATGTGGTAGGCGAAGTCGCTGCCTCAATCAGAATGAAGGCCCAGGAAGACGCGAAGCTGCGTGCCCAGATAGCGGACGAAGCATCCCAACAAATCGTCGCCGCCGCCAGTGCGGTTCATCACCGCCTGACTCGTGGCGGAAAGCTGATTGTCTTCGGCAACGGAGGTTCAGCCACGGACGCAAACGACTTCGCCATTGACTGCGTGCTTCCGCCAGAGGGGTACCGCCCGGTTCCTGCTATCTCCTTGTCCATGGAACCAGCCAATCTGACCGCGATTGCCAACGATGTCGGGATTGAGTTGATCTTTCTCCGCCAAATCATCGCGCACGCCCGGCCCGAGGATGTGGCCGTCGGAATATCCACTAGCGGAGGCTCGCGCAACATCATCATGGCCCTCGAAGAAGCGCGGAAACGCGGGCTGCTCACCGTTGCGCTGCTGGGCTATGACGGCGGAGAGATCCTGCGGCGCAGACTGGCCGACTTTCCGCTGGTGGTCAAATCCGACTATATCCCGCGCATTCAGGAAGTTCAAGCGTCCACCTATCATGTGATTCGTGAAACGCTGGAGATGCTCGGCCATGCCTAAATTCGAACTCTTCGGAACCAAGAGCTGTCCCTACACACAGGATATGCGTGAATGGCTCGAATGGAAGGGTCATGAATATGTCGAATACGACGTCGAAGTCGACCCGGCCGCTCGCGCCCGCATGATAGCGATTTCCGGGGGCCAGCGCACTGTACCGATTCTGGCGGAGGATGGCGGTTTAGTGCAGATCGGATGGCAGGGCCGCGGCTGCGTAGTCGCCGGCTGAACATGCATGAACTGTCGATCGCGGGCATTGTCAAAATGGCTGTAGAGGAGTCAAGCGAGAGGGTCGTACAACGGCCGCGCCTGCTCACCGGAGAAGTTCCCCGCCTGGATTCAGCCCAATCGTTCGCATGTTCCGATGTAAGAGCCTTGTGTCTGGCGTGACTCACAGGCTACAGGTATTCACTGTGGAGATACTGGAATGACCCCGCAACCTCGTCTCATCAAAGTGAGGCAGAACATTCTGAAGCAAAACGACATCGCGGCCCGGGCGCTGCGCCAGCGCTTCCACGACGCAGGAGTCTATGTCGTAAGTCTGGTCTCGAGCCCAGGCTCCGGAAAGACCGCGTTCCTTGAGAAGACACTCACGCTGCTCCGCCCTGACCGCCGCGTCGGGGCCCTCGTTGGCGACCTTGCGACAGAAAACGATGCAGTGCGGCTGGCTCGCTCCCAGGCTCCGGTCCGGCAAATCACCACCGGAACTCTGTGTCACTTGGAAGCTGCCATGGTTCGCACCGCTCTGGAAGGCTGGGATCTGGATCAATTGGATTTCCTGTTCATCGAGAACGTCGGGAATCTGGTGTGCCCGTCTTCTTACGATGTTGGCGAAGATCTCTGAGTAGTTCTCTTGTCGGTAACCGAAGGCGAAGATAAACCCCTCAAATATCCGACCATTTTCAATACCGCTGACTTAGCCGTGCTCACCAAAATGGATCTGGCCCAAGCCGTCGAATTTGACTCCGCCCTCGCCGAGGCGAACGTCCAGCGAGTGCGCCCCGGCATGCCCTTGCTACATGTCTCGTCGAAGAATGGCGCTGGCATGGGCGAGTGGCTCCGGTTCCTTGACTCCGCCCGGCTCAATGGAAGACGTGAATCAGCTCAATCACCAAAATCGCCACCACCATCACCTCCAGAACAAATCCGCGAGCTTGATGAAACTCGTTAACCATGAATTCGTAGAGATCTCCCGCTATCCGCAGCTTTTGCTCCACCAAATTACGATAGTCCCCGACGCCCACTCTTGAAGAAGCCATGCGGTAGGCGCGCGCATAATACATATCGCTTAGGAACTTGATGGCAGTGTCGGTTCGTTCCGTCAGCTCGATAATGTCCAGCCGCATCGCGTTCAAACGCTCAGCCTGCCGCGCCATTCTCCAGTGACGAATCAAAGGAAGGCCCTTGTGCTCCAGCATTTCATACGCATTCTTAAGCACCCGAGTCAGTGTTTCGTCATAGTGACGGTATTCAAGAAGTTGGGAATTAGCGTACTCCAACAAATCCACAACGGCGACGGCGCTTTCGGGCGCGTCATACACCAAGGCAGCCACCCATCCTGCAACCAGCAGATCGCTTGGATAATAAGAAATTCGCGCGGTGAGCGCCTCGTCCCGTTCGGATTCGGAAAGCGCGACAGACTCCCCGCGTACGATTCGCGCGATGAACTCCCCCTCACCGGTCAGCATCGCCGCCGCCGGAAGTACAGTTCCATCATCCGCGCGGGCATCCGTTATGTGAATCACATAGTAGTCTTCGCTGAGCCAGGATTCATAGGGTTGAATCAACGCGGCCCTCACCCGCTTCAATTGAGACTTAGCCAGCTCAAGCGTCCGAGCCTCGATTTCCGGCGCCGAAGTCAGCCGGCTGGATAAGCGGGTCAGGTCTTCCCAGTTAGCGGCAAACGGCAGTTCCAGTTCGACGCATACGACGCCATAATCGAAATACTTGATACGGCTCTCGAACGCATCGCTCCCCGCAACCGCGATCGAACCCGTGTATTCCACCACCGGCGATGGCTCAAAGCGCACATAGTCCGGAGCTCGATGCTTGAAACTCGGTTCGCGGCGAGGAGGCTCGGCGCCAATAATCCCGCGCAGCCGGTCGAGCTGGATCTGCTCCGCCACGTCATAAAGAAACAGGACGTAGAAAGATCCCTTGAGCGGCGTCACTGAATCTGTGCCTCAAATTCGAAATATCCTTCGTTCACTCTGATCGGCTCACCTGTGCTTACAGAAAACCAAGTTCGACCGTCCGCAGTCCGCTGAATCAGCGCTCCGGGGCCGACACATCCCGCGACTCCCAGCGTCTGGACGTCATGGCACACGCTTCCGCTCGCGCCCCTGATAATCACCGGCCGTCCCATTGGATTCGGAATGCTCACACCCGACTCCACGTTCCCCGGCAAGACGATATGAAATGAGCCCGCATCGCTCTCGTCAATGACCGCATGCTCCGGAGTACATAGATTGCGTCCCGGTAGACACTCGGCTTTTGAGAACGAGAGGACCGAGGAGACCATCGTCGCATCGGCATCCAGCCGCGAGAAGGTCCAACTCAGGATATCGTGGTTCTCATAGCCCGCTCCCGTGGACGCCGTGAAACCAACCCAAGCCGCGCCATCGGCGTCCGTCACCGTCGATAGATCAACTGTCGAAACCAGAACCCTCGCGTCGTCCAGATAAACCGCCAGTACAGGAGGCTGATACGAAATCCGCGCGGTGTGCTTCTTGCCATCCTTCAATTTAACGGCAAGGTTCTTGGTCAAGGCCAGTCGCGGCGGAGGCCACCTCATTTCCTGGGGAGTGCCCGCGGTAGAGATAGTGACGAAGTTGTTGGAAGGGTCGCCGATATCGTGGTTACGAAACGTGTCGAAGAATATCGCGATACTTTGAGGAATTCCCGCTGCCGCTCCGTCGCCCGCGCCCTCACTCAACGCGAAGCCCCCTCCCGCGCCCCTTCCGCCGAGTGCCGTCGGCCCGCTGTTCTGCAGCACGAAGGCGACTCCGTCCGCCCCTCCCCCCGCCCCGCCACGATCTGAAAGCCGGAACCGAAAGATGCTTTCAAACCCCTTGCTTACCGGCTGTTTGTCGCGGAACCAGGCCGCGCCCGCCAAATAACTGCGCGACGGAGTCAAGCGCACCTGACTGCCATTTTGCTGCGCGGCGCCAACCAAACTGAGTCCGGTGACCGATACGAAATCGCGATAATCAATTCCCGCCGCTTCAGTCCCGCCAGTGCACCCAAACGTTAGCAACAAAGCTGCGAACAACGAGGAGCGCGCCGTCGCCATACACCGCCATAATCTCAAATCCCGCACCTGATGTGCCTGACACCTGCGCGGCCCACCCTCGCGTGCTCAGTCGGGGCCTCCGCTCCGGTTATAATCGCGGAGGTGAAGGCCGCACTGCAGATCGTACTCATTCTTGCGCTCGCAATATGCCTCAGCCTCGTTGCGCTCTTCATCCACAGGCGGCTCACGGTTCCTCATTCCGGCCAGGTGTTTGACGAAGCCTACCAGGCCCATCGCACCGCGGAGTCCTTTCCCGCCGCGGACGAGGATTTCTTCCACGACATGGACGGCGCCATTCCGCTAACTCCCGAAGAAATCCGTGGCCGCGACACCTGGATGGTCTGGACTGCCGGAAATGACCGCTTCTGGGACCTCATGTCTGTAGGAAGCTTCGGCCTTCTCGATCTTCTCAAAACCGTCTCATCTTATGACCCGGAAAAAGATCCCTCCCTCTCCGCGGATCAAAAACACAATCTGACATCCCGCTACAAATTCAGTCGTGATAATCGATGGACTTATCTCGGATTAATTAACGAGCCATGTTTCACCCAAGCCCGAGGTCCGGATCCAAAGCATTTCGGGCTCTGGCTGGATCAAAGGATCACTGGCCCCAACTGCCCACCTGATCCCTTCGAAGACCCGGCCAAGTACCCAGGCGTCAGCCTGGGCGCGCGCGGCGGCACGATGCCGCCAGGCTCTTATTACGGCTACGCGACCGGCATCGTAGGCTTGCGACTGTTTCCGAATCCCGCCTTTGACGCCGCCGCTGCCAGAAAATGGGGCGATGGCGTCAGGTTCTACACCGATCCATCCTTTTATGAATCGAAGGATCTCATCCGGCCGTATCGCGTTGGCATGGCGTGCGCGTTCTGCCACGTCTCTCCGAGCCCCCTAAATCCTCCCGCCGACCCCGAACACCCGGCATGGGCGAATTTGAGTTCCATTGCCGGTGCGCAAACTTTTTGGACCGACAGAATCTTCTCCTGGCAATCGGACCCGTCCAATTTCGCGTTCCAGCTTTTTCATACTTACCGGCCTGGTTCCATGGATACTTCTCTGGTCTCCGCTGACAACATCGATAATCCCCGCACCATGAACGCCATCTACGATCTCGGTCCACGGCTTTTGGAAGCCACGCTGCGGGGCAAGGAGACCCTGTCGCACGCAAATCTACTGAACAAGCAGTTTAACGATTACGTCAAGTCGGGCCCCCTGACCCAATTCTTTCAACCTCCCTCCACCGTTTGGACGCCGCATATCCTGAAGGATGCCGCCGACTCCGTGGGAGCTTTAGCGGCGCTGAATCGCGTATATCTGAATATCGGCACATTTAGCGAAGAATGGTTGTTGCATTTCAATCCGATCATCGGAGGAACGAAGACAACTCCCATGGAGATGTCCGTCGTGCGCCCTCACTCAGTCTACTTTCAAGCCACTGAGCGGCAGACGTTCGATATGGCCCGGTTCCTGGTCACAGCCGGCGCCCCTCATCATCTTGAAGATGCTCCCGGCCATGAGAAATACCTCTACGAAGATCGCGCAACGCTCACGCAAGGCAAAATCATCTTTGCCGAACAATGCGCCGCTTGCCACTCCAGCAAAGCGCCGGACCCTCCGGCGGACTCAGACCCCTCAACCTGTGCGGCCTCCGAATACATCGCTTGCTGGAACCGCTACTGGGCATGGACAAAGACCACCGGCTTCAAGACCCGGATGCGGGCCATCGCGCTGGCCGATGATTTTCTCAAGGACAACTTTCTTTCCACCGACGCCCGTGTGCCCGTGACCCTGCTCGAAACCAACGCCTGCAGCGCTCTCGCCACCAACGGATTGGCTGGAAGCATCTGGGACAATTTCACTTCGCAAACCTATAAGGATCTGCCCTCGGCCGGCGTCATCACCTACTATCATCCGGTAACCGGCGAAGCCAAGACGTATACGCTGCCCGGCGGAGGCAGAGGCTTCACGCGCCCCGCTTCACTGGTCAGCGTTTGGGCGCAAGCCCCCTTCTTGCTGAACAATTCGGTGGGTCCATTCAATCCTGGGGTATCCGTCGAATCGCGAATGCAGTCCTTTGAAGCATCTATTGAACAGATGCTGTGGCCGGAACTCCGCGAAAAGGACCAATACCTGGGAGACAAGGTTCCCGGCAAGATCGATCGCACAACATCGCGCAGTTATCTTCGCGTGCCGAAAGGATACCTGCCCGATACCCTCATGACGCTGCTTGAACCGGCAATAAAGCTATTTCCAACACTCTTTACAGCGGACGGTATCCAAATCGGCCCGATCCCATCCGGCATTCCGGTCGGGTTGTTTGCCAATCTCGACTTATATCCTGACAATTTGTCGCCCGCTCAGCGGGTGGAACACGATGCCAAACTGGTCCGCGTGCTCCTCCAAGCCAAGCATGCCTTCCAGGCCGCTGAGAATGCGAACGATGAAGAGGGCCGCCGAATTTTCGCGCCCTTGGTAGATCCGCTTTTGGAACTCAGCCGTTGCCCCGACCTGATCGTCAATCGGGGCCACTACTTCGGATCCAGCCTCACCGACGCCGACAAACGCGCCCTGATTGCATTCCTAAAAACCCTGTGAATTCAGGTTCATTCACGGCCCTTGGTCGGTCTTCGGAAGAGATCCGGCCTCCGCGCGGCCGCCGACTCCGATTTCTCCATCCATTCCGCCACCGCCTTGCGCGCGCAATTGTAGCCAGCGTCTTCAATCTCGGCCGCCAAATGGAAGTCCGTTCGCTTGAATTTCAACGTCTCCGGATACATATAGATATCCGCGAACTTCAGGCGAGTGTGTTTGTTGGAAATCCCCGTGAATTCCAGCGTGCGAATCATAACTAATAAGATGCTCGGCGTATACACAGAGCGCCCCCGTACCGGATTCCAACGCCGCCAAAACGCCCGCCATCCGGAAACCGTATCTCCGTAGTCGGGAATTGCGTTCAACTCGTGCGGAGGAGAAACGTCAATGCCAACCGTAATTCCTGAGTTGGAGAAATCCTTCATCAGATCAACCGGAACGTTATTGATCACGCCCCCATCCACGTGTAATTCGCCGTCATACACCGTGGGTGGAAACACTCCCGGGGCGCGCGACGCAGCCAGCACCGCTTTCGCCAGGGAACCTCGCGAATGCACCTTCACCTCGGACCGGTTCAAATTCGCGGAAACGCAGAAATACGGCATCCACAGATCTTCGATCTGGATGTCGCCAATCAGCTCACGAATGGATTTGCTGAATTTTCTCCCGCTTTTGAATGCGATGAAAGGAAATGTGAGATCCCCAAAGATCTCCTTGCAGATCGCCATAATCTGCAGCCGGATGGTTAAGCGGTCCCAGCCCATGGCGAAAAACGCCCCGACGATTGCGCCCATGCTCGCCCCGCCTACTGCATCGACCGCGATTCCCATTTCATCGAAAGCGCGCAACACGCCGATGTGGGCCAACCCTCGCGCGAATCCTCCGCCCAGCGTCAGGGCCATGGCGCGTCCGGTGATGGTTCGCGCCACTCGCTCCACGGTGAAGTTGTCTTCACCGCGCACGTGAAAGTGGCGCTCCACACGGCGCACGTCCAGCCATCGAGCCGTCCCTGCGGGAGCGCCTTCCGAATGCACCAGAACCAGGGACGGCGGACTCTCGCCATGACTCCCGACCAAATTCTCGAGCGCGGTCTCCATTTCACCGGGGGCCGCATCGGAATCACCATCGGCCACCAATAGAATGCGATCCGCCTGCCGGATGCAGCGCTCAGTCCACGGCGAGGGCGTGGAATCGGCTTCGTAGATAGCTATGCTCCAGCTCCTGGCGGTCGAGCCATTCCGCCAGGCGGATGTTGCGGCCGCCGCTCTCCCGGGTCTGCGCGATGCCATCGTCTCGCAGGCTTAAATCTGCAACGCGGCTTGTAAGATGCATCGCAGGCCCGAATGCCGATAGAGCCTTCGTAAGCCGTTCGCAAAAGTCCCCGGCCGGCGAATCGGGATGCACCGGCACAACGGCGAACGTCGACACACTCCGCGGCTTCCACGCGTGTCCAGCGGCGGTTTCCCTCAGGCGCTCCGCAAGCTTGCGGCTGACCATCTGAACCGCGGAAGCCGGGTGTTTCGATAGGAACCGTTCGTACGCAGCCTTCGTAAGCTTCGCTAGCTGAGTGTCGCGCGTGGCCTTCACTGTTGCCGTCCTGATTTGATCGCTGACCACGGCCATTTCCCCCACCAGCTCACCGAAGCCAAGTTCGGTAACCACGCTCCCTCGTCCCGGTTCCGGAGGCACCGACACGCTGACCCTGCCGCTGACGATCACGCAAAGATAGTCGCCTCGGTCTCCCTGTCGGAACAACACCTCGCCCCCGTAGATCGTGAACAGTTCAAGCTCGGACTGCAAATCCCGCAACGCCTCCGGCTGGAAATCCAGGAACAGATTACTGCGATGCAACGCGACCGAAAGGCGATAGGACTGCATGCTCTTGCTCATCGCCTGCATCACCGCCAAAGCAGCGTCCGGATAAGCTTCCGAGAAACGGTCGAAGGCAGTTCGCGACAGAGCCAAGGCGCGCGCGCCTGTGATCGCTTCGATCGCCACCGGCGAGGGCTCCGGGTAAACCACGGCCATTTCCCGGACGCTTTCTCCCGGCTGCACGTCGAACAACGCCTGCGAATCGTTGGCCGCGTGGCCGCTCATCAAGCGCAGCCTCCCTTCCCGAACTAGGTACAAATTCGCGTCCAACTCGCCTTGCTGGAGCAATGTTTCGCCCGCGCTCAGTGAGATCTCCGTCAGCTCCCCGGCAAGCTGCTCAAGAGCTTCGGAGGGAACCTCGCGAAACAGCTCAGTCGTCTGCAAGAAATCTAAGAGGCCTGGAACTGCCATGCGGTTGAAAGTCCGGGAGGCGTCCAATATAGCACGGCCGCGGGACAACGCCCCTCGAGACGAGGGGTCTCCCTGTGGCAACCGGATGCCTCGCCCCCGGCGAGAGAACATTCGGAAAACCCCTAAAGGAATGTCGAGTCATTCAATCGATAAGCAAACCGGGGACGGTAAGTGGTTCGGTCGCCACACCTCCCTTCAGGAGCAGCGTTCGATCAAATGTGGAACTGTAATTCAACTCACGGAACCGACTTCCCAGACAGGCGCGCCCGATGATCGCCGCCATCATCTCCAAGGACCCTGCGTTGCGGGCTGAGCTCGAGGCCGCCCTCGAAACCACGGTAGGCGTCAACTCCGTTCTGATCATTCCGGAGTTCCCCACTGCCTCCGAGATTTGCACCCTGGAAGACACCGGCAAGAAATATATCGCATTCATCGATTTTCACAACAATACGGAACGCGCCATCGCGCTTGCGGGCGAAATCAACCGCTCCTGCCCGTCCATCGGCTCTGTCGCGCTCAACGTGAACTTGAGCCACGCCGACATGATCGCCGTCGTCCGCGCCGGCATTTGCGAGGTTTTGCCGAAGCCTTTCTCCAGCCGCGATGTCGAGACCGCCGTGCTCAACGTCTCGCGAAAGCTGGCCGGCGTTTCCGGGTCCACCCCTGGAGATGGCGTTGTGTACGCTTTTCTGCCGGCCAAGCCCGGCTCGGGCGCTTCCAGCCTCGCCGTCTATTCCGCGCTCGCATGCGCCCAGTTTGAGGGCCGCCGGCCGCTGCTGCTCGATTTCGATATGCGCCTTGGAATCACCTCCTTCGTGTTGAAGCTGGACGCCACCAACTCCATCATCAATGCGCTCGAAAACGCCGGCCGCATGGATCAGACCTTGTGGGATCAGCTTGTATCGCAGCGCGGCAACTTGGATATTCTCGGCTCCGCTCCGCAGGAATTCGGAGCCCGAGTGCCGCTTGAGCATTTCCTGGGCGTCCTCAAATGGGCGCGGCGTCAATACACGGCCCTGGCTGTCGATCTTCCCGGAACCCTGGAGGATTTCGAGATCGCCACCATGCAGCAGGCAGGCACTATTTTTCTAGTGTGCAGCCCCGATCTGGTCAGCCTGCACATGGCCGGCCACACCATCCAGCGTCTTCGCTCCTTGAATCTCATCGATCGCGTCTCGGTCCTGTTGAATCGCGTCGACAAGCGCGGAGCCTTGCTCATGCGCGACATCGAGAGGACGCTCGGTCTGCCCATTTGCCTCACCATCCCGTCCGACGAACGCAGCATCAGTGAAGCCGTTCAGGACGGGACCGGCGTCAATCCCAAAGGCCCCCTCGGCAAACAGGTCCAGGCCATCGCCCAGAAAATGGTCGGCAACGGCCCCAATGGCGCCCACATGGCCCCGCCGCGGCCCAGGAAGCGATTCGTCGAGTTTTTCTCGGTCCCCCAGGCCAAGGGGCTCGACCCATGGCGTCTTTAGCGAATAGGAAGCGTTTCAAATGAACATCGAACATGTGAAAGGCCTCATTGAGGCGCTCAACGGAGATGCACGGAATGCCATGCACTCGATCCTCGGATTCCTCGATCTCGTGGGCGAGGGGAAACTCGATCCCACCCAGCGCGAGTATATCGAGGCCTGCCGCCTCGCGGCCGACCGGCATTTCCGGGGCATTGAAGACGTCAGCGTCATTCTTGGCCTGGGCCCTCAGGAGAGATCGGTCATAACCCACTTTTCTTTGGGCGCGCTGGTTGGCCGGGTCGGCGACGCCCTGGGCGGCATGGCTGGAAGAAAGGGTATGGGCCTGTCCCTCAACGTGGACAGCAGCGTCCCGCCTGTCGTCGCGGCCGACCTTGACCGCATCGGCCCCGCTCTGTTCCGGATGTCGGAGGCCGTGGTGAGTTCGCTCGGCGGCATGGATCTCAGTGGGAACGACATGGGCCGTGGTTTAAACGGCGATGCCTCGAACGGCAATGCCCCCAACGGCAGTCATAAGCATGGCCCCGATGTTCATCTGAATCTCAGGGCGCTGCCCTCGCCGGATATGACCGATCTCACCTTTGAGATTGTGGCGCCGGCACGAATGCTCCCGCCGCTCCTGATGCGCGCCCTGCAGCAGAGCGACTTTGAATTCGATTCCTCCCTGTCCGGCAGCGGGGCCCTCGGCCTAGTCGCGGCTCGCCACCTTGCGGCCGCCCTCGGCGGCCGTATCGAGGTCTCCACCGATCCGCTCAAGGGCACGCGCGTCGCCATAACATTCCGCGTTGCGCTCCCATCCGGCTCTCTGAACTCCCAGCCTGGGAACGAACGGACGCCTGAAACCAGGCCTCTGCCCGATAGCGAACGGGCGCCCGAAGTTCAACGCGCCCTCCGCATCCTCGTCGCCGAAGATTCGGAGGATAATTTCGAGTTGTTCAAGGCCTATTTGCGCGGCCAGCCCCACGCAGTGGAGCGTGCCACGAACGGACAGGAGGCCGTGGAACTGGCCTCCACCGGAGCCTTCGACCTCGCCTTCATGGACATTTGCATGCCCTTGATGGACGGCTATGCCGCCACCAAACGAATCCGCGAACTGGAAACGGGGAAGGATCGCGCGCGCATGCCCATCGTGGTTCTCTCGGCGGAGGATCTGCGCGCGCAGCGGCGCCAAGGCGCGCTGGCAGGCTGCTCCGGCCATCTTTCGAAGCCGCTTCGGAAACAGGATCTTCTCGAAGCCATCAAAACCTACTCCAAGCAATCCGCGGTTTTTGTGTGTTAATGAGCAGCGCGTCACAAGTCCGCGCAGGACCGCCTCGCCTTCTCAGAACTCCGCCAGTTCCCCCCTAGCCAGCCTCCGGCGTGCGGACGATTTCTTAAAGCTCACACAAGGCCGGCTCGGCCATCCAAACGATCAAGAACCCGCCAACATCACCAATCGATCCATGCTCCGTTGTGCGGAAACCCCTCACAAGGCCGGCTCAGCCCTCCACACGATCCCACCGAGCTAAGTACACCATTTCGCAAATACCATCTCGTATTCCGCGAGACCCCTCCAGCGGATCGCCGCTTGGAAAACGCTGCTCACCGAGCCGTGACCACAGGGAGCGGTTTCTCCTGATACGTTAGTGAACTTAGAAACGACTGACTAAGCTCCGTTCTGCGAGCAAGCAGGCCGGCTCGGCCCTCCCCGGATCAAGAACCCCGCCAGTTCCCACCGAGCTAGGCTCCGTTCTGCGAGCAAGTAGGCCGGCTCAGCCCTCCACACGATCAAGAACCCCGCCAGATCCCACCGAGCTAGACTCCGTGAGGAGAGCCCGCACAAGGCCGCCTCCGCCCTCCACACGATCAAGAGCCCCCCAGCACCCGCCGAGCTAGGCTCCGTTCTGCGAGCAAGCAGGCCGGCTCGGCCCTCCCCGGATCAAGAACCCCGCCAGTTCCCACCGAGCTAGGCTCCGTTCTGCGAGCAAGTAGGCCGGCTCGGCCCTCCACACGATCAAGAACTCCTCCAAGCTCCCACCGAGCTAGACTCCGTGAGGAGAGCCCGCACAAGGCCGCCTCAGCCCTCCAAACGATCAAGAGCCCCCCAGCACCCACCGAGCCAGGCTCCGTTCTGCGAGCAAGCAGGCCGGCTCGGCCCTCCTCGGATCAAGAACCCCTCCAGATCCCACCGAGCCAGACTCCGCGAGGAGAGCCCGCACAAGGCCGCCTCAGGCCTCCACACGATCAAGAGCCCCCCCAGCACCACCGAGCCACGCTCCGTTCTGCCGCCAAGTTCTGTACAGAACCGCCGCCGCAGCACCTGAATTCACCCGCCTTTGAATGACTTGCCGTTTTTCCCCGTTAGCATCTCGCCGGCGCCGGACTATCCTCAAGCCGTAAGAGTCCGGGTCCCTCATCGGCTCCCGGCCACGTGGGCGTCGCTGTCCTAGGAAACTCGGCGCCATCGTCAATCGATGAGTCTCTGCCGTTCGAGGTCCAGGAGCGGTCCCGTCCCCTTGCGGGTAGTCAAGACGGGCGAAGGGCCTTTCGTTAATACTCTTTCGTGAATACTAAGGAGTGGTTGTTTTCAGCGACAATCTCAACACGATCTAAATACGCAGCCAGCGCCAGGATGTGGCTTCGAATTTCCGCTTCATTGGCTTCCAGGGCGGCCAATTCGACCGCCGCCCCGGTTCGCGTGATCTCGGGAAAACCATAGCCTTCTCCCGACCCCTTGAGTTGATGCGCCACCCTGCCCGCGCTCTCGCAATTCTTGGAATCCACATCCGCCAGAATCCGGTCCAGATCGCGCCTGACGTTCGCCAGATAACTGGGAACCAGGTCTTCGACGTCCTTCGGAGGAGTGATCCGGATCTTCCCGCCCACATACCGGAAAATCGCCTCCAGCAGAACGGCCTTCTTGATCGGTTTAGTGAGATGCTCATTGCAGCCGGATGCGAGACTTTTCCCGATCCCCTCCCCCGCCGCATGCGCCGTCAGCGCGAAAATGGGAATAGGGCGGGAATGCGTTTTCGCTTCCCATTCGCGAATCAATCGAGTCGCTTCCAATCCGTCCATCACGGGCATTTGCAGATCCATCAATACCAGGTCGGGATGCCCGGAAATGGTCTTGTCTACCGCAATCCTTCCATTCTCCGCGACGTCCAGTTCAAAACCGCTGTCTTTGAGATACGCCTGAACCAGAATGAGATTGAACTCGGAGTCTTCCGCGATCAGGATGCGCTTTACCGCCTGCGGCCTCTGAACTCCGGCCGCTGGCTTCGCGATGGAAACCACTTCTCCTCCCTCCGGACTCCCGGCATCTTCGCGCCTGTCGAATGGTGCAGCAAGGAAGAACGTGCTTCCCTTCCCCACCTCGCTTGAGCAGCCGATCCGCCCACCCATCAGTTCCGCCAAGCCTCGGCTGATCGCCAGTCCCAGCCCCGTTCCGCCGTATTTGCGGGTGGTGGAAGAATCGGCCTGCGTGAAACTTTGGAAAATCATCTCCGTTTTTTCGGCCGCGATCCCGATTCCGGTATCGATCACCTTGAACCGCAGCCAACCCGCCACGTCCGGCTCCGCTTCCACGCGAAGTGTCACCGACCCCCTCTCCGTGAATTTCAACGCGTTTCCGACCAGATTCACCAGAATCTGCTGCAGGCGCTTGGGATCGCCGATCAAACCTAAGGGCACCGCCGGCGCGATCTCCAGCGTGAGTTTCAATCCTCGGTCCCGCGCCTTCGCCGCCATCATCTCGATAATCTTCTCGAGCAGAGGCCGCAGTTCAAAACCGATCGTTTCGAGTTCCAGATGCCCTGACTCAACTTTCGAAAGGTCCAGAATGTCGTTGATCAGATCCAGCAGATTCGCCCCAGCCCTCTGGAAAATTCGAACATAATCCCGCTGCTCGGCCTGTAGCGAACTTTCGGACAAAAGATCCGCCATCCCCAGAATGGCGTTCATGGGAGTTCGCATTTCATGGCTCATGGTGGTCAGGAATTCGCTCTTGGCGCGATTCGCCGATTCCGCCGAGGCTTTGGCGCGTTTCAGGTCTTCTTCGGCGCGCTGCCGGATCATTACCTGGCCGAGCTGTGTTCCAATATGCTCCATCAAGGTGAGGAGATCCTCATCGGGCTGCGCCGTCTCGATCGAAAAGAACTCCAGCACTCCCATGACTTTCTCTTCCACCAGGACCGGGAACCGGAATCCCGACCGAAGTCCCGCCTGCGCTGCCGCCTGGGATCGCGAAAAGGATTGGCTATCCGTTAGATCGACGATCCACTCCGGCTTGCCGGACTCGACAGGCCCGGCTTCCCCATCGCTGGCCTCGCGGAAAGCCGCGAACCGGCCGTGATCCTCCAGACCCCAGATTTTCACCGACAACGGCCCCTCGGCCGAGTTGTTAGCCCTCAAGCAGGCATGGCCCAGCGGCCAGCCTATGTCCAGGCAGATCCGGTCGAGACAGGTTTTGGTTGTGTGTTCTATGTTGGAAGACCGGTTGGCAGCCATGGTCACGAATTGCAGGAGCTGCACCCGGATTGCATTTTTCCTGCGAGCTTCCTCCGCCCGCCTCCGGTCGCTGATGTCGCGCACGAAGGCGTTGAAGCTGCACGCGCCTCCTATTTGAACCGGCCAGACCGTCGCTTCCACCGGAAACTCATTTCCATTCCGATGCCGGGCGACCATCTCAATCACTTGGTTTGAGAACGATCCCCGCTCGGTTGTCAGGAAATGTTCCAGACCAAATTTGTGAGCCTCCCGGTACGCGGGCGCGATCACGGTATCGCACAAGCTTTGTCCCAGCGCTTCCGCGGCCGTCCATCCGAAAGTGCGCTCCGCCTGAGGATTCCACGCCGTGATGGTTCCGTCCGGGTTCATGCCGAGGAACGCATCGTGAGCCGTCTCGAGAATCAAGCGGTTGTGCTCGTTCTGTTCCCGCAGCAGCTCCTCGCTCCTCTTCAACGCGGTAATGTTCCGGGAGACCCCCGCGATCCCGGAAACTTTGCCCCTCCGGTCGAACATCGGAACTTTGGTGATCGACCACCAGGACGAGCCCCCGCGGGGATTTTCCTGGTGCTCAATCTTATCCACCTGCGGCTGGCCCGACCGGACAATCTCCTCTTCTTCTATTAGCCAGCGCCGCGCGTCATCCGTATCGAAATAGTCCGCATCGCTTTTCCCGATACATTCCTCCGAGCTTTCGGCTCCGAGATTCCGGGCGTGCGCCTGGTTCACCTCGGTAAAGCGGGACTGGCAGTCTTTGAAGTAGATCGGATCCGGAATATTTTCCATCAGGGCGCGCAGCAATCCGCGCTCCTTGTCCACGTCCCTCACCAGCTTGAAATGCACCACCGCTGCGGCCACCGTGGCCTTCAGCTTCCGCGGATCCCAGGGCTTATCGATGTACGCGAAGATCTGTCCGCCGTTGACCGCCTCCGTCAGCGCCACCATGTCGGCATATCCCGACATCATCACGCGGGCGGCGTGCGAGATCTCCCGCATATCCCGTAGAAACGCGTGGCCCGCCACGCCGGGCATGCGCTCATCGCACAAAATGACCGCGACATCGTTCTCCAGCGCCATCCGCAGAGCCGCTCCCGCGTCGGTGGCTGTCAGGACTTCATAATCGTCTTCGAAAAGATGTTCCAGGGACGCGAGGATCAGCGCTTCGTCATCCAGAACCAACAACGTGTCTTTCATGGCTGCCTCTGCGATTCCAGATTCCTTGGAATTTTCACAATAAATTCCGTGCCCACGCCCGGTTCACTTTGCACCTCGATCGAACCGCCGTGATCCTGAACGATTCCATAGGAGATCGCCAGGCCCAGGCCGGTGCCCTGGCCGATCGGCTTGGTGGTGAAAAAGGGGTCGAAAATCTTGCTTCGGATCGATTCGGGGATGCCCGCGCCCGTGTCGCGAACCGAAATCATAAAAAACCCGGGATTCTGGCTGGTGCTGATGACGATGGTTCCTCCGCCGGCATCGGCTTTAATGGAGTTAATCGCGTCGACAGCATTGCCAATCAGATTCATCAACACCTGGTGCAGCCGTCCGGGATAACAGCACAGCATGCGCGCGGCGGCGTAGTTCTTCTCCACCCCAATGACGCCATTGATCTTGTGTTTCAGTAACAGCAGCACGGCATCGATCATCTCCGCGACATTCGCCGTCGAAAGCACGCCCCCATCCATCCGGGAGAACATCCGTAAATTCAGCACCAGTTCCCGGACCCGGTCCAGGCCTTCCCGCATCTCGCTGAGGCGCGCCCTGACCCTTTGCAGCTTCTTCAGCGACGGCTCCGAAATGTTCCGCTCCATCTCCGGACCCAGAACATCCAGCCCGTGCTCGACGATAAACAGGTTATTGACGACAAACGCCAGCGGATTATTGATCTCATGGGCGATCCCGGCAACCAGTTGACCCAGCGAAGCCATCTTCTCTTGCTGGATCAATTGAGCCTGGGTTTCTTTAAGGCGCCGGTTAGACTCCTTGAGCTCGCAATTGGACAGTGCCAGTTCCCCCGCGAGCGCGGCGCGGCCCTCGGCTATTTCCTTGAGCGCCCGATCCCGCATGGCATTCGCTTCGGCGCGCCCTTTCTCCGTGCGCAGATCCCGCTCCTCAATCGCGCGAGTCACCGCCGGGCCCAGCCGCGCCATTCGATCCTTAAGAAGGTAATCCGCCGCGCCGCGCTTCATGCATTCGACCACAATCTCCTCGCTCACGGTTCCGGTCAGGATGATAAATGGAATGTCCAACCGGCTTTCTCCCAGCAACTGCAGCGCATCCAATGCACTGAACGACGGCAAAACGTAGTCCGAGAGAATGACGTCGGGCCGGCCCGCCAGTTGGTTGAGGTAGTCTGCCTCGGTGTCTACGCGGCGGCACAAGGCGTGCAATCCCGCGCGCTCCAGTCCCTGCACCACCATGTCGAAGTCCGCCTTTTCGTCTTCGACCACCAGAATAGAGAGCGGCTCAGGCACAACCAACATCCCTGCTGAATGCCTGCCCCATGGTGGGACAGGCAGTTCCACCTGTCGTCCCAGATACGCAGGACTTCAGCCTCAGACAAACGCTCCGCTCTTTTGGTCCTCTCATCGCGGCTTCCTCCCCAGGTTAATCGGACATAACTGCGTGTCTTATTATGGCGGCTTGGCGAAATATTTATAACCGTATTTCCAGACTTTTCTTGGTGCATATTCCTACGCCAAGTGAAGGGGAATTGCGCCAGCTCTGGATTAATGTCATGCTCGCACCGTCGAACTATCCTTAAATTGTTTTACTTTTGGCGGCCATTCGAAAACGCGTCTCTTTTGGCGCAATCCCAAAGGGGCGTCGAGGAACGATTACATGCCCAAGCGCCTTCTTGCTCTCCTGAAGGACCATCCGGTCACTCCCGGAGCGATGACCGCCGAGGACCTCTTCCATCAACTTCTGGAAACGGCTCCAGATGGCATGGTGGTGGTAAGCCAGGAAGGCAATATAGTCCTGGTGAATGCTCAGGCCGAGAAAATGTTTGGGTACCGCCGGGAAGAGATGCTGGAGCAGAAAATTGAAATGTTAGTTCCGGAGCGTTTCCGCGGCCGTCACCCTGGGCACCGCGAGGGTTTTTTCAACCACCCGCTGGCGCGTCCCATGGGCCAGACACTGGAGCTCTTCGGACAACGCAAGGACGGCTCAGAATTCCCTGTGGAAATCAGCCTCAGCCCGCTGGTAACCGATTACGGAACACTGGTTTCGAGCGCCATCCGCGATGTTTCCGACCGCATCCGTGCGGAGCGGAGGTTTCGCCAGCTCCTGGAAGCCGCGCCCGACGCCGTGATCGTCGTGAACCGGCAAGGCGTGATCGTTCTGGTGAATGCGCAGGTGGAAAAGCTATTCGGGTACCGGCGCGAGGAGTTGTTGGACCAACCGATGGAAATCCTGGTCCCGGAGCGGCTGCGCGGCGCCCACCTCGGACATCGAACAAGCTTCTTCAGTCACCCGCTGGCGCGCCCCATGGGAGCCGCCCTGGAGCTGTTCGCAAAGCGCAAGGATGGCTCGGAATTCCCTGTTGAGATCAGTCTCAGCCCGCTTGAAACCGACGACGGCATGCTGGTTTCGAGCGCCATCCGCGATATTTCCGACCGCAAACGTGCGGAGCGCGAAATCGAAAAGCTGAACATGGCGATGGCGACCAGAAATGTTGCGCTGGCCACCAGCAACCAGGAACTGGAGGCTTTCACCTCCTCGGTCGCGCACGACTTACGGGCGCCCCTGCGCCACATTCAAGCCTTCTCCTCCACGCTGATCGAGGACCTTGGCCCGCAAACCGATCCGGGGATACAGGCTCTGCTGCGCCAGATTGGCGACACCACGCGGAAAATGGCGGGCATGGTGGACGATCTTTTGAGTCTGGCTCGCTTGGGGCGTCAGGAGTTGAGGCCCCAGGTGACTGGCCTCAATTCCCTGGTCAGCGATGTGATCCGGGAACTTGCTCCGGAGTTGAAGCACCGGCAGGTAGATTGGCAGCTCGGCGACTTGCCCTTTGCCGATTGCGATGCCGGATTGATCAAACAGGTTTTTTCCAATCTGCTCTCCAATGCCGTCAAATATACGTCGCCCCGAAAGCGCGCCGTGATCGAGATCGGGCTCTACGAAGAGAACAACCAGGCGGTGTTCTTCGTCAAGGACAACGGAGTTGGTTTCAACATGAAGTACGCCGACAAGCTTTTCGGCGTCTTTCAACGGCTGCACCGGCAGGAAGATTTCGAAGGCGTGGGGGTGGGTCTCGCCTCAGTGCAGCGAATTATTCAAAAGCATGGCGGCCGCATTTGGACCCACGCCGAAGTCGACAAAGGCGCAACTTTCTTCTTCACTTTGTCTGCTCCACCGGCCACGGAAATGCCGGAGCCGGTACTGATCAAGGGGCAGAATATATGAACAGTGACATAGTAGATATCCTTCTTGTAGAGGACGACCCGGTGGATTTGCAGTTGGCTCGCCGGGAACTCGATAAGTACAGCAATATCCGCATCGAAGTGGCTCGCGATGGGGAGGAGGCGCTGGACTTCCTGCTCTGTCGCGGAGCATTCGCGGGCCGTTCCCCGGACAACCCTCCGAAGCTGGTGCTGCTGGATTTGAAATTACCGAAAGTCGACGGACTGCAAGTCCTGCGGGAAATTAAAGCGCGGGCCGAAACGCGCGCCATTCCCGTGGTGGCGTTGACATCGTCGAAGGAAGAGAAGGATCTGGTCGAAAGCTATCGTCTGGGAGTCAACAGCTACATTCAAAAGCCGGTCGATTTCGATAAGTTCCGCGAGACGATGCGGACCGTTGGAATGTACTGGGCGATGATGAACCAGCCGCCGCCGCCAAGGGCGTTTGCTGCCGCCCGGGATACTTTTGGCGCGATTCCGGATCCAACCAAAATCTGATGCGAACCGACAGGCGAAACCGCCTGTCCCATCAAAGCAGCATCCAAGTCTGCAAGCCCGTGGGGCAGGCATTCAGCCTGCCAGGGCTCTTGCTACAAGCCCTGTTTACCGGCTCGCCTTGAACGATAGATTCTTCGCGAAGAACGGGAGCACCGCGTGCTCCATCCGATCCACAATGTGGTTCGTATGATCGCCGTCATAGACCTCGAAGACAGTCTGAATGCCGTAGCTCGTGAGCACCCGGTTTAATTCGCGATTGCTCGCCGCCAGGCCGTCTTTGTCCCCGACATCCGCGCCGATCTTCAGCGTCTTGAAAGACGTCACGTACTGATCGATCATCGCCAGCGGAGCGTTGGCGACCCATTTCGCCACCACCGCCGGCTGGATCTTGCCGTCCTTGGCTGGAAGATCGAAATAAAACGGCGGATTTTGCGGATTCGGCGACCAGGCTGCGGCTTCGGCCAATAGCGTGGCCAGCCCGCGTTCCGCGCCCTTGGCATCCTCCGGACTCTTCAGCGCCTCGGCCCGGGCTGAGCCTTGCGGACTCGGATTCAGGCTGGCAGTCAGGCAGCAGGCGCTCAAGATGTAAATGCTCGAAAACACCTCCGGATATTTCGCGGCGATCCGGAACGTTCCGTAGCCGCCCATGGAATGCCCGGCCAGCCCACGGCTGGCGCGATCCGGAATGGTTCGATAGTGGGAGTCCATGTAGGCCACCATGTCCTTCGCGATGAAGCCTTCCCAATCGCCGGTAGTGACGGAATTGGAAAACATGCTGCCTTGGTACATCGTGTAGGCGTTGGGCATCACCAGAATAAACTCCTGCGTGCCGCCGGTGGTGAAGGCTCGGTCGGCTGCCGCGGTCATGGTGTTGCCGTTGGCGAAAGAACCTCGCGACTCCGGCCCAAACCAGCCCACATCGGAATTCGTGTAGCCGTGCAACAAGTACACCACTGGATACCGCCGAGCGCCCTGGGTCTGGTAGCTGGGCGGAAGATACACGGACACATCGCGATCGGCCGGCTCACCGGAAAGATTTCCTTCCAGCGACTTCCCGTGCACCTTGATGCGCGAATAGGTCCCTTTGGAGGGCGCGCCCGTCTGCGCCACGGCGACACCTCCAAAAACGGCCAGAGTCAAGATAAAGCGTGTCATCGCTTGACCTCTCATTGCTTGACCTCTCATCGCTTGACCTCTCATCGCTTGACCTGGCATCACTTGACCTCTCCTCGTTTGATCTCTCATGGATTGACCTCCGTAAAAGAAAGTTGATTTGAGAAGAACGGCAGCACCTTTTTTTCGAAATTCATTCCCACCTGCCCGTTGTGATCGCCTTCAAACGTCTCGAAGGTGTGCGCGACACCGGCCGCGGTCAAAGCCTGGTCCATATCGCGATTGGTTTGAAGCAGCGCATCCTGCAAACCGACGTTCATGGCAATCGCTTTCATCTTTTTCAAGCTAAGGCTGTATTGCTCCAGCATCACCATCAGCGAGTTCGCCATCCATCTGGCGGCCACCGCTGGCTGCGGCTTGCCGTCCTTCACCGGCAAATCGAAAAAGAGCGGAGGACGATCCGGATCGGACGACCAAGCCGCCGCGCGAGCCAGCGGCGACTTCTGCGCGAATGGAACCTTCGCGGCATCCTCCTTCGTCTTGACCTTTTCCAGCTCAATCATTGCCGGAGTGACTTCGCCCGTATCCAGCACGCAACAGGCCGACATTGAAAAGAGACTCGAAAAAACCTCCGGGTGTTTCATCCCCAGGCGAAGCGTTCCATAACCGCCCATGGAATGTCCCATCAAACCGCGGCTGGCTCGATTCGCCAGAGTCCGGTAGTGACTATCGACGTACCCGACCAGCTCGACGGCCACGAACGTCTCCCAATCGCCGGTAGTCGCCGAGATCGAATAGAAACTGCCGTTCTCAAGAGTGTAGGCGTCGGCGCTCACCAGAATCATTTCCTTCGCGGTGCCCGCCGCTATGTCTTTTTCCAGCGAGGCGAAGTTCGCGAATCCCACCCACTGCTCGGCATGAAGCCCATAGCCGTGCAAGGTATATACGACCGGGTAGCGGCGATTCGGTTGGAGCTGATAGCTGGGCGGAAGATACACGAACACGTCGCGGTCCGGAGAGTCGCCTTCAAGGTTGCCCGCAAGCGACGCGCTGTGAACCTTGATTCGCTCCATCTTGCCCTTCATTTCCTTCTCGAGATCGGCCAGAGGACGGATCAGATTATTGCCCTTGGCTTTCTGCTGAACCGGGCCCTTCGGGGCCCCGCCATTGTCCTGTGAAGGCAAAACGGAGGAAAACATCAAAGCTAAGCTAAACGAACACAGGACGGGGATCGCAACCTGGAAACGGGCAGTCATTTTATACCTCGGCGATTTATTCTACAGTTTATTTGCCGACGGCGTGGCGAGCGTCTTTCTCGTTGTCGCACATGTCCTCGATCATCTCCGTGTCGGGCATGAACGTGAGCTGAATATTGGCGGTCCAGGGTTTTGTGTACGCCTTAGGATCGTCAATGGTCACTTGCAACTCCATATGCCCGAAATCGCGCCGGCGGAAGCGTTCGATGGTGCGCAGCTGGTCTGTGTGAGGATGGCCGGCATCGTCGAGCCAAGTCTGGTCATTGAACCCGGCGGTATCGACAACAAAAACGTCGCCATCCCATTTGCCGATAGAATATCCAAACCACGCCGGCGTTAAATCACGAGGAAATTCGCGGCCATCGGTGAAAATTTGGCGGAAGTGATTGAACTCTTCATAGAGCAAATAGGTAACTCCGGGATTCTGCACGAATTTCACAGGCCCAGGAACGATCATGGCGTCCGGAATGCCATGCGGCATGCAGTGTTCGGAGGGCCGGCCCGCGCCGAAGTTTTCAAGCCGCTTGCGATAGAGGGCGTCCGCCTCCGGCAGCATCGGAGGAATGCTTGTGCCGGGTGTCATAAAGAACTGCAATCCAGCGTAAGAGCCTTGGTCCGCCGGAATCCTGCCTGCTGGTCTGGTCGGCATCCACAGCCCGGAGAGATCGGGTTTGCCGTCGGGAGCCTTGGGCGCGGGCGCGGACAAATTAGGCTTGCCGTCCGCGGTTCGAGGGATGCCTGCGGTGGGGTAATGCAGCCATTGCCCGAACGCCGGAAGAAGGCTCGCCGAGAGCATCGCCGCGGCTAGAATCGACCTGGACATTTCACCCCCGCGATCGAAGACGAGTATACCGCTCCGTCACGGTCGGGGCTCAGAGAGGGGCGCGTTCTGCCGACGCCCGTTCAGAGCCGCGACTGTAAGCAGCGGTACGCTACGGATGATCGTAGACGCGAACCGCCACAGCGTGGCGCGATCTCCCGCGATTTGAACGGCGATCACTGCTGAAATGATGGCCAGGGTTCAGATGCCAAAGCGGCGCGTCCATCCCGGCCCACGGCCAAGAGCAGCTATTCTCTTGTGATGGAGCTTTTGCTTATGGGGCGCAGGCTTTCTGTCATGTTGGCATCTTGTTTGTTGTGGAGCTTTCCGGCGGCCGCTCAAGCTCCGCTGACCGTCGTCTATACGGGACGAACCCTCGGCTACTTCCGTTATCCCGAGCAGCAATCGCGCCTCAACTTCGATCACTGTGTCGACGATCCTTCCACCATGAGTCCCCCAACGCGAGATTTCGCAGCCGCTTTGCGGGCGCAATCGAAGGATGCGCAAATCCTGGTCGGCATGGGCGACAACTTCGCCATGGACCTGGAATCGCGAACCTTCCTGGACAAGACAGAGTCCGGGCTCGATCGCCAGCCCAAGGATTTGTGGACCTGGGACTATCTCACTTCGCACCAGTGGTTGCATGACAACGATAACGAAGTCGTGCACGGCCGCCTTGGCGCCTCGCTGGCCGCCGGGTACGGAACAATTCCCGCCGACAACGTGGGCTGCTTCATCCGCTTCGCAAAATATGACGCAATCGTTCCAGGAAACGCCGATTTTTATTACGGCCCGGAGCGGCTCCGGATGCTCGCCCGTTTCTTAATGAGTGACGGGCAGGGCTCGGCGTTTCCCAAAGTGGCGATGCTGGCATCGAATCTTGCCGTGATCACCACCGTGCCGGGCGCCAATCCGCGCATTCCGGACTATCAGCGGGAGCGCGGGCCGCTGGGCAACCAAACCCTGAACTACCAGGTGGTGCAGAAGCAGAACGGAGGAGAGCCCACGATTCAGGCTGACCTTCCGGCTGCGGTGCTTCCTTACCTTAGAAAGGTCACCATCCATAATGCGTTCGATGTTTTGGATCCCAACCATGGCAATCGCAGAGTGGTTCTCCAGAATGAGTTGGATGGCGCCCGTTTTAACACACGCCCGCAAACACCCGGCCCGAACGCTACCGTGGTCCTGGATTATCCCGGCGCGTCGTCCCGAACACTGAGCGTCAAATATAGGTTCGATACCGTCGAGTTTTGTCCCGCCGTCGCAGGCCTTCGCGACCCTTACCGGCTCGACCTGCAGCATTGTGTCCAATTGAAAATCGATCGGGATGCGACGGCCGCAGCCGCTGGTCAATTGAACAACGATCTCTACTACACAGCCGAGGCACAGATCCTTCAGCCCGATACTGACTGGGGAGTGTGCATGCGATGGAAGAACCCACCCAAGGGCCAACTTCCGATTTGTCAGTTATTCAGCGTGCATGCGCCGTTCCTTCAATACCCCACGGACGCCGCTATTTCAATTCCTCCCTACGTCGTGAAGGAATCCGGCGGAAACAAAATCGCCATTTTCGGCGTCGTTGATCCGGCCGTTGGCTTAAGTATCGGCCGCCTGAATTATGCGTGGTTGAACAAGAATTCCAAGTACGATTCGCAAGTGGAGGTGCTCGATCCAGCCATGGCGCTGAATCAGCTTATGCAGGAATGCAACGCACACCAGGATTGCAAGAATGCGCGCAAAGTACTGCTCGCGCACATGCCCAACGCGGCTGCGGCAAACCTGGTGGCGAACATCGGCTTCCTCTTCGATCTGGTCATCTCCGAGACGGATGACGCCCATGAGACCGGCAACATTGAGATATCCAAGCAAATCGTGGACCAGCCGGAGCGCGGAACGGATGGCCGCCCGCCGGCTTTGGTTACGCCCGGGTCAGTCTACAATGCGAGCGTTCCGGGCAAGATCACTCTGATCGTTCAACGCGCGACGATTCGGCGTCCGCCGGACTGCATCACAGGCTTATGCAGCGGAAAGTGGGAATTGACGAACCAGACCACGGCGTCGGACTACGTGTTCCATCGCCCCAGCGGCGGAGCGATGACGCTTCGCGAAGCCGCCCGAGCTGCTTTGCTGAAAGACGGCGTCAAGCCGTCCTCCGACGAATCCGATTCCAGCGAATTCTGGACCACCCAGCAGATCCTGGAACGGCTGGCATTGCTCGAAATGCAGAAGACTCTGCACACCGACCTGGCTTTGATGCAGGGCCGGGATGTTTTTGAGGCCAAGCGGAATGGCGAGCTGACGATTACGCCGGAAACTTTGAAGGAGGCGATCGACCGCGTGTACTGGAAGAACGATTATGCGCTTTCACTGCCGGTGACGGGCGCAATGCTGACGTCGCTACTCAAGAAGAGCGCGGCAATTGCTGCCGCGGAGAATAACTCCGTGAATATCGACCTGGAAAAAGGACGAGCGCTGGTTCCCGTCGGCGTCTTTCAGGAACTCGCCACGAAGGGAATCATTGTAAATTCCCAAACCATTCAAGACGGCGCTCTTTATAGCGTCGCGGTGACTGACTATCTGGCTTTCGGCGACACCGGATACACGGAGTTTCTGACCCCAGCCGTGCCGCCGCCTCTGCGCCCGCGCGATTTTCGCAATCTGAATCCGATCGCAAATATCGTTTGCCGCGCCATTCAGAAGGCCCTGGTCTCAACCGACCCTGATTTCGCAAGGACGGATTGCGGCCCCGAACAATTGCGAGCCGGAGACTACGAGGACATATCCAAACAGGCTCCTTTCGATGCAACTTCGGGATACACCGCGTGGAGGCAATTCGTCGCCTGGGCCGTTCCTTCGTGGCAATACCAACGCAGTTACTCGCTCTATGAAGGAGCAAATCAGGCGGAAAGAACCAGCCAGCAGAAGCCGCGATTTTCGATCACCGTGGAAAAGACGGACCTCAGCGCATCGCTCAACCTGCATCAGAATACCTTGCAAGCGATCAACGCACCGCCGGGCGCGCAAGTCGCGTCCATCGATTTGCAGGCGGCGAAATTCGCGGGCAACCCGATCTCCCAGCTCACGGCCCCCGATTCTTTTTCTCTGCATTATGACAATCGCACGCGGCTGCGGTGGTCCGGCCGCAGGTTCGACTTTTTCGCTATGGACGATCTCTCGTATTTCGGCTCCAAGACCCAGGACACGCCCTATACGCCGAACTACATCCGATCCCTCAGCTCCAACACGCTGGGTCTGGAGGGTGGGGCGCTGATGCGGCTGTTTCCAAGACTGAAGCAGGCGGCCGATCTAAAGCTCCTGGTTTCCGAACGGCTGGATACGCAGCTCATCAGCCCGCTGCTGGGCCTGCCCCTCAAGGATGCGCAGCGTTCCACTTACCTGCGGAATCTGAATCGCACTTACCGGGCTTTGACCAAGGCCGGTTTCCGGCTGGAAGATTCCAGAAGCTGGATCGAGGCCGGCGTGGAGGGCGGCGGAAATTTCGGGCTGCCTTCTGAATACAAGTTCGGGAATCAGGTTTGTCCGGCGGGCACCGGCGAGGATTATCATAACGCGGTATACGCGAGCCCTCCCGTGCCCAGTGCAGGGCCCGCCTATTATCCAGGGGACCAGAGTCTGCTCGATTGCGTGTCCTATTACAGCTATGCAGCCGCGCCTTCCGCAACCGCAGCGCCTTTGGGTTCGCCGTATCTGCCTCCGCTCTCGACGCCCACGATTTTCGCCTACTCGCCGCTTTCGATTTATAAAGTGGATCGCACCGAGCTCGGGATATTCGTGAACTTCAGCGTCAACGTCCCGCTTCCGTTTTCAACCAAGCTTTCTTACTTACTGGAGAATAAAGGGAATCTATTTGCGAACGGACATAACGATGTCGCCACCGATATTCATTACTTCGATCAGTTGTCGAATTCCCTGCTGATTGCCGCCAGAGGCAATCTTTCCATCAAGCCGGAATTCGACATCTTTGCTTATAGCAGTAAAGTGAACGGCTACAGGATGGTCACCTATCAGGCTCTGGTGAATCTGAGCTACGCGTTCGACTGGCACAGCGGCTTGCCGTTGCTGCGGACCATGCTTTATGCAAACCCCGCGCCGAAGACCAGTTCTCCGCCGGGTGGAAAATAGAGAGCGCGGTAGAACGACGAGCAGAAGTATTGCCGGTTGTCTGCCTGGTCCGCAAAAAGGCCGGTCACGGCCCTCAATTCCCGAAAGCAACAGCCGCTGGTGGCGCGACCCAGGCGCCGTTTCGCGGGCTTTCACTCAGACGCTTGAAACAGAGCGCTCCCGGCGATCCCTGCGAATAGCGAAGACCAAGTGTAATGTTTCATTCCCGCTTCCCGCAGAACCGCGCGAACCGCCGGCATGCGCTCCGCGGGCGTGGGCTGAGAAACGCCGGCGTTGCCGCCAACGGCGTATGCCAGGAGTCTCTCGGTGATCGTCGTGAGAAAGGCATCCGAGCGTTCGAGCAAGACACGGCGGAGCTCGGCGGGTCCCGAAAATTCGGTTCCGTCTACGAGCGTTCCCGAGACATCGATGGGTTCATCGTCCGCTTCGGTGCGCCAGCGGCCGAGGGGATCGAAATTCTCGAGCGCATAACCGATGGGGAAGAAATTTGAATGGCAGGAGGTGCAGGAAGGGTCTTGAAGTTCGCGGAGCTGCGCGCTCAGCAGAATGCCCTTCTGGAGCTGCGGCAAATTCGGAAGCGGATGCCGCATCGGAATGCCGAGGAAGTGAATCCGAATCCATTTCGAGCGAGCGGCGGGAGAAGTGGAAGGCCCGTCCACGGCCTCGTGCCGCGTCAGCACCGAGGTGGTGATGAGGAAACTTCCCTGCCCCAGCAGGCCCGCGCGCTCGGTTCCGTCCAGCGTGACGCGGCGAAACTCGGGCCCCGTGATGTTCGGGATTCCGTAATGCCGCGCCAGGCGATCGTTCACGTACGTATAGTTCGCCGTCCAGAGTTCCACCGCTGGACGATCCTCGCGGAGTTGGCTTTCCACGAAGAGTTCGGTTTCCCGCCGCAGCGCCTGTCGTAGCTGAGGATCAAATTCCGGAAATGCCGCAGGGTCGGCGGGCATCGTGGCCAATTGATCCAGCCCCAGCCAGTTGTTGAAAAAGCCGTTGACTAACCCGGCGACCTTGGCATCGGCGAGCATTCGCCGGACCTGCGTTTCGAGAACCCCGGGATCATGCAGGCGGCGCCTCTTCGCGACATCGAGAAGGGCCGCGTCCGGAGCGCCGCTCCAGAGAAGTTTCGCGAGGCGCGCAGCCAGTTCCAAGTCATTTCCCCGTTGTAGGGCGGCCGGCGCTCTCTGGTCAAGGGAAGACGCAACCTCCGAGACCAACGCTTCGTAGGTCTTCGAATCCGGCCGCGGATTCTCAGTGGGAGGCATCGTCCGCGCGCGCAACTGACGCAGAACCCGCTCCCAGGTGTCCGCGTCGGCCCACGGCCTACGGGCATCAAGAGCGTCGAACGAGATTTTTGATTCCGCCAGCCGGGCGTTGTGGCACGGGACGCAGTAAGCGCTCACCGCAGACGAAAGGTTGGACGAAGAACTCTGCGGAAACACCGCCGTGGGGCTAAATAAGAACGATGTCAACAGCAATGCTCTCCCCGCTTTCATGCCGTCTCTTATTGTCATACGCCCGCGCCTGGCGCGCTCACATGCGTCCCAAATCTGCTTTCGCGGATGAAAGAATTTCTTCGCCGCGATTGAAGCGGGCGATCTGCCAACCGCACAAGCGATGCTGTCGGCTGATCCGGCTCTCGTCCACGCACGGGACAGAGACGGAGCAACGGCCTTGCACGTCGCAGCATTCCACGCCCACCGGAATCTTGTCGAACTCTTCTGCGCGGCGGCCGCCGACATCAACGCCCGGGATTTCAAATTCGGAGCAACTCCAGTCGGGTCGGGCGATCGAACTGCATGTGGTAAAGTCCCACGATGTCGAGTGGACGCGCCGTCTGGTTCAGGGGATGCCGCCGGCCGGCTACTTTCCGAACACGCTCCGGAAACCGGAATTCCAGAGATCGTCCAATTGTTCGAGGCGCCTCGCTACCGGCACGCCGACCAGATGCGTTGCAGCTTCGTGACCAGCGGGGCGAGCTTGTCCAGACGCAGGGCGTTGGCGCCGTCCGATAGGGCGCGCTCCGGGGCTTCGTGGACTTCGAGGAAAACTGCATCCGCTCCGGCGGCGACCGCGGCGCTGGCCAGGGGCTCGATGAATTCGGGCTGGCCACCGGAGCTGGTTCCGGCCGCGCCCGGCAACTGAACGCTGTGCGTCGCGTCGAACACCACCGGCCATCCGAAGCCGCGCATGATCGGAATACTGCGCATATCCACCACTAAGTTGTTATATCCGAAAGTCGCGCCCCGTTCGGTTAAAAGAATCGCATTATTTCCGGTGGATGCTACCTTTTCCGCGGCAAGGCCAATATCAAGAGGGGAAACAAACTGGCCTTTCTTTATATTCACCACGCGGCCGGTGCGTCCGGCCTCCACGAGAAGATCAGTCTGGCGGCACAGAAACGCCGGAATTTGTAAAACGTCCACGGATTCCGCGGCCTCGGCGGCTTGGCCGGGCTCGTGGATATCGGTGAGCACGGGGATACCCAGGTCGTGCACGGTTTTCAGGATGCGCAAGCCTTCCTTCAAACCCGGTCCGCGATACGACGAAACGCTGGACCGGTTGGCTTTGTCGAAAGACGCCTTGAAGATGAACGGAACGCCAAGCTCCGCGATTTCGCTAGCCAGGAAATGAACGTGTTCTTCGCTCTCGATTACGCAGGGCCCGGCGATGAGCGTTAGAGGAGCGCCGCCGCCAACGCGAACCGTGCCGATTTCAAGCGGTAACACGAGCGCTACTGGACCTCGTCGCCGTTTTTTTTTCCCCGGAATGGCTCTTGTGGCAGCGATGCTCGAGCGCCGCGCCAATGAACGCACGGAAGAGAGGATGCGGCTCCAGAGGCTTGGATTTGAATTCGGGATGAAACTGGCAGCCCAAATACCAGGGATGGCCGGGCAACTCGCAAATCTCCACATAGACGCCGTCGGGAGTTTCGCCGGTCAGACGCAATCCGTTCTGCTTCAGAATGGCTTCGTATTCGCGGTTGAATTCGTAGCGATGGCGATGACGCTCACTGATTTCGCGCGAGCCATACGCTTGGCGAGCGAAGCTGTTCTCGGCCAGCAGGCAAGGATACGCGCCCAGGCGCATGGTGCCGCCTAATTCGTCGATTCCTTTCAGTTCGCGCAATTTATAAATGACGCGATCCGGAGTCGCGGGATCGAATTCGGTTGAATTGGCTTGCGGCAGGCCGCAGACATTGCGCGCAAATTCAATCACCATGGTTTGCATACCCAGGCAGATACCGAAATAGGGAACCTTGAATTCGCGAGCAAAGCGGATGGAATGCAGCATTCCTTCCACGCCCCGGCGTCCGAATCCGCCGGGCACCAGGATGCCGTCGAAGCTGCTCAACTCTTCAATCGCGTCGGGCCATTTGAGCCGGTCGGATTCTATCCAGGTGATCTCGACCTTGGCATCGTGCGAGACGCCGCCATGCAGCAAGGCTTCTTTGAGGCTTTTATAGGAATCCTCATACTCGACATATTTGCCGACCAAGCCGATTGACACCTGCCGGGGCAGGTGTTTCATGCGGCGCACCATGTCGCTCCACCTGGCCATTTCACGCCGCGGAGCATCGATGTGCAAAAGCCGCAGAACGATTTCGTCCACGCCCTGGTCCGCGAACACCAGGGGACATTCGTAGACGCTGGCGACGTCGCTGGCGGTGATTACCGCTGGCACATCCACGTCGCAGAACAGTGCGATCTTCTCCTTCATGTCGTCGGGAAGGGGTTTTTCGCTGCGGCACAAAAGAATATCCGGCTGAATACCAATAGCCCGCAGTTCCTTGACGCTGTGCTGGGTGGGCTTCGTTTTCAGCTCCTGCGCGGCGGCGATAAAGGGCACCAGAGTCACGTGAACGAAGAGAGTATTTTCGCGGCCCAGCTCATGCCGCAACTGGCGAATCGCTTCGAGAAACGGGAGCGATTCGATATCGCCGACGGTTCCGCCGATTTCGACGATTACCACATCGATCGAAGACGGCTCGCCAACGGGACCGGAGACGCGCCGCACCGCGGCCTTAATCTCATTGGTGACGTGCGGAATCACTTGCACGGTCTTGCCCAGATAGTCGCCGCGGCGCTCCCGGGAGATGATCTGCTCATAGATGCGGCCGCTGGTCAGGTTATTGGCCTGCGTCAGCGGAGCATGTGTGAAACGCTCATAGTGGCCCAGATCGAGATCGGTTTCGGCGCCGTCGTCGGTAACGAAGACTTCGCCGTGCTGGAACGGGCTCATGGTGCCGGGGTCGACGTTGAGATAAGGATCGAACTTCTGAAGCGTCACCTTGAGGCCGCGGCTTTCAAGCAGGCAGCCGATGCTGGCTGCCGCGATGCCTTTTCCAAGGGACGAAACCACGCCGCCGGTCACGAATATATATTTAGCCATTTTTACTAAAAACCAGGTTTACAAAAAGTCATCATTAAACTGTTGTTTTCTCGAATAGAACGGAAATTTTCTCCCAATCCTCGGGCGTATCGACGCCGAGCGAATCGCAATCGGTTTCCACCACTCGAATCTTGAATCCGTTTTCCAGCGCGCGGAGTTGCTCCAAACGCTCGGCGCGCTCCAGCGGACCGACGGGAAGATCCGGGTAGGCCAGCAGGAAATCGCGCTGGTACACGTACAATCCAATATGTTTGTAGTACGCCGGCTTACTGTCGGCGTCGCGGGCGAAGGGACCGCCCGAATCACGGGCGTAAGGAATGGCCGATCGCGAAAAGTAGAGCGCGTTGCCGTCGGCGCCGGTGACCACTTTCACGATGTTTGGATCGGCGGCGTCGGAGGCTCTGAAGAGGCGCGTTTTCAGAGTGCTCATCGGCGCATCCTCCTGATCCAGAATGCCGAGCACGGCCGCGTCGATGGCCGCCGGGTCGATCATGGGCTCGTCGCCTTGAATATTCACGATGATTTGGGCGTTGGATGCGGAGGCGGCTTCGGCCACGCGATCGGTTCCGGAGAGATGGTCCGCGCGGGTGATCACAACCTTCGCGGAAAAATCTTCCGCCGCGGCGCGGATGCGCTCGTCATCGGTGGCGATTACCAGATTCGTAAGATAGCGAGCCTGCGATGCGCGTTCCCACACGTGCTGCAGCATGGTCTTTCCAGCTATGGCGGCGAGGGGTTTGCCGGGAAAGCGGGAAGATGCATACCGGGCGGGGATAACGCCTAGAATGCTTTTCGGCACGTACGATGGTAGCATGCGGGCGGGCCTTCCTGGCAGTTGACGTTCGTAACACTTCAGGCCCTTTGGAGCGTCGTGTAGGTGTGGGCCCGGATACTCATTGTTATACTAAGGCCAGGGTGCGGTGCATGAAGCGTTTTCCAGTTGCCCTCAGTCTTTTTACGCTCGCGACGTTCGTCTTGTGTGCGATGTTAGGTGCGCTGTTTTTTGCCGCCAATCTGGTCGCGGGCGATCAGGACGGCAAGCAGCAGGCGACCGGCGGAATCGCGGCAGGCGCGGGCGTTGCCCCTGGTCCCGAAGTCCTGACCACGCCGCGACCCCATCTGGGACAAGTGGCTCCGGAAAGTGTGCTGGACCATCGCGCCGACATCCGTGTCGACAAAAACCTGGTTCTGATTCCCGTGGCCGTGACCACCCAGTTGGGACAGTACGTCACCGGACTCGATAAAGAGAACTTCAAACTACTGGAAAATGGCGTGGAACAGGAGATCGAGAGCTTCACCGCGGAAGACGCGCCCATGTCCGTGGGGGTGGTGTTCGACACCAGCGGCAGCATGGGCAGCAAGCTGCAACGGTCCCGCCAGGCTGTGGCGGAGTTTATGAAAAGCGCCAACCCCGAGGATGAATTTCTGCTGGTTCAGTTCAACGATCAGGCGGATTTGACGGTGCACTTTACGCCCGATACCGAACAGATTCAGAACCGGCTGATGTTCACGCAATCGAAGGGAAGGACAGCCCTGCTCGACGGCGTTTATCTGGCCATGAATGAAATGAAGAAGGCGAAGAATCCCCGCAAAGCCATCCTGATCATCTCCGACGGCGGGGACAATTCCAGCCGCTACACGCAATCCGAAGTACGGAATTTCGTGCGCGAGGCCGATGTACAGATTTACGCCATTGGCAT
This sequence comes from Bryobacteraceae bacterium, assembly GCA_036489835.1. Taxonomy (GTDB): domain Bacteria; phylum Acidobacteriota; class Terriglobia; order Bryobacterales; family Bryobacteraceae; genus Palsa-187. The sequence goes on from DASXEY010000127.1 coordinate 211,844, forward strand.
CTTCGAGTCGTACGGCTCGCGAGGGCGGACTCCGGAGGAAGCCGACGGGCCAGACCTTCTGCGCGATCTGGCGGAGCAGACCGGAGGGCGGGATTTCGAAGTGGATAATATTGGAGAGATGCCGGATGTCGCTGCCAAGATCGGACTGGAGTTGCGCAACCAGTATGTGCTCGGCTATACCCCCAAGAACAAAGATCGGGACGGGAAGTTCCGCCGCGTCCAGGTGAAGCTGGTGAAGACTCAAGGACTGGGACAAATTTCGCCGCGGTGGCGTCTCGGATACTATGCGCCTACTCAATAAAGCGGCCGCTCTGCTTGCCCTGATTGTCGCGATGACGTCGGCCCGGCAGTCCATCGCCCAAAACCCAGCGGGCGCTCAAGGCCCAGCGGCGGCGCAAAATCAGGCCGCGCCCATAGCCCCGGCCCCCGCCGCAGACCCCGCGGCGGGCGACGATATCGCCGTCTTCCGCGCCGGAACCCAGCTTGTGGATCTTCCGGTCAGCGTGCTGGATAAGAACGGCAAGCCCATCAGCGGAATTCCGCAATCCGCGTTCAAGGTTTACGAGAACAATATCGAGCAGCCGATCAAGGTTTTCCGGTCCGAGGACCAGCCGGTTTCGATCGGCATCATCATCGACAACAGCGGCAGCATGCGCGATAAGCGGGCCAGAGTGGCCGCGGCGGCGCTGGCGCTGGTGAAGAATTCCAATCCGCAGGATGAAGAGTTCATCGTGGATTTCAACGACGATGTCTATCTGGACCAGCCCTTCACCAGCGACATCAAGAAGCTGGAGATCGCGCTTGGCCGGATCGACATGCAGGGCGGCACCGCCATGCGCGACGCCATCAGCACCTCCATCGACTACATGAAGGAAAAAGCGACGCGGGACCGCAAGGTGCTTTTGGTAGTGACCGACGGCAACGACAACACCAGCAACATCGATCTGGAGCCATTGGTGCGTAAAGCGCAAGCCAGCGAGGTGTTGATCTATTGCATCGGCCTGCTGAGTGAAGAAGACGCGCACGATCGCAAGAGCGCCCAACGCGCCCTGAAGGACTTGGCCGAGGCGTCCGGAGGCCAGGATTATTATCCTAAGGATCTGGCCGAAGTGGAGAAGATCACGCCTGAGGTGGCTCACGAAATACGCAATCAATATATCCTGGCGTATTCGCCTACCAACACCGCGCTGGACGGAACGTTTCGCCAGATCAGGGTCAAGTTAACAGGTTATGGAAGCGCGACGGTGCGGACGCGCAACGGATATTACGCGTCTCCGGCGTCATCGAGGAAACCATCCGGGGTATCTTTTAAGTAAATGATGCGGCTGATTCGAATTTTACGCGGCGCAGCGGAGCTTGGCTCGGCGGGAGCCGTGGCGCGCTTCGCCAAACCGCGCTACCTGTTCCTCGGGCTGTTTCTTGCGGCTGCGGCCGTCATCGTGGCCCAGGACGAACTGCCAACCTTCACCGTGGACACGCGGGAGGTGGATGTTTACGTCAGCGTGGGCGACAAGGACGGCAAGCCGATCACGGGCGTTCCGAAATCCGCTTTCAAGATTTTGGAAAACGGCGTGGAGCAGCCGATCAAAGTATTCAGCAATGAGGACGTGCCCGTTTCCATGGGCATCGTCATCGATAACAGCGGAAGCATGCGCGATAAGAAAGCCAACGTGAACGCGGCTTCCATGGGACTGGTGAAGGCCTCCAACCCATCCGACGAAGTGTTCATTATCGGTTTCAACGACAACGCGTACATGGATCAGGAATTCACCAGCGACACAAAACTGCTGGAGGCTGCGCTGGATAAGACTGAGACGCGCGGCGGCACGGCCATGCGCGACGCCATCCATTTGGCCCTCGACTACATGAAGGGACAATGCGCCGCCTGCACCGTAAAAGGGGCGAAACGCGACAAGAAGGTGATTCTGGTGATCACCGACGGCAACGACAATACCAGCGACGAAACCCTGGAGCAGCTGGTGCGCGAGGCTCGTCAGAGCGGGGTGCTGATTTACTCCATCGGATTGCTGGATCAGGAAATCGCGGGCGAGGCGCGAGCCGCGAAACGCGCCCTCAAGGCTCTGGCGGAGGCCTCGGGCGGCATGGATTACTATCCCAAGACTCTGGCCGAAGTAGAGAAGATTACGCCCCAGGTGGCCAAGGAAATTCGCAATCAGTATCTGCTGGGATATACGCCCTTGAACACCGCGCTCGACGGGAAGTATCGGACCATCGAAGTAAAAGTGAACATACCGGGCAAGCCTAACGTCCGCTATCGCAACGGGTACTATGCGTCGACGGATGCGCAAGGCAACCACAAGGCTCCTCCGCCACCGGCTGGCAAATCGAAATAATGCTCGGATTTCTGTGGCAGGCGGCCAAAGGCCATCGCCTGCGGCCGTGGCGTAGCCGCTATCTGCTCTGGCGTATCGAGACGTACTGGGGCTGGCACGCCGGCGACATCACACCGAGTCAGTTTCGGAGCTTCGCTTGGGAGCACCGGCGGGAGTTGTGGCGGTTTCTGCGCTGGGCCGCGCGGATGCGCCGGCAATCCAATCCATTGACGTAGAACTTCAGACGTACTTCATCAGCACCATGAATCCGTAATCCATGTGCATCTGCTGATGGCAGTGGAACAGCGTCGGTCCAGGATTATTTGCGACAAAATCCACTTCCATCTGGCTCATTGGCTGCACCACCACGACGTCCTTATGAACGCCGGATGTGGCCACGCCGGCAATCTTTCGCAGTTCAAATGTGTGCCGATGCAGATGCACCGGGTGGGCTTCGTCGCTTTGATTGTCAAAAACCAATCGGTAGCGGCGATTGGCCTGCACCATTATAGGATCGGTTTTGGGGAATCCTTTCCCGTTAATGGTCCAATTGTCGACCCAGCGTGTGCCCGCGAATTTCTTGCGGAAGACCAGCGGGACGCGCTCGGCCTCAGGCTCAGTCGCCGGCGGAGTTGCGCCGAACACGGAGTAATCCCACTTGCCGCTCGGACGAATCCATTGCGGCGCTCCACCCTGCCCCGCATATTCGACGACAATGCCCATGCCGGCTTGCCGGTCGTGATCTTCGTCGGCGCCCAGGATCCAAACGCCTGGATTGTTCATCTCCACAATCGCGTCGATACGCTCCGCCGGGCCAAGTTCCAGAGCTTCGACAGTCTTCGGAGCCGCGATCGTGTTTCCATCCAGCGCGGTCACCTGGAACGTGTGCCCGCCAAAGCCGATGCGGCGATGCATGGTGGCGCTGGCATTGAGGATGCGAAACAGAACACGCTGGCCTTGTTTCACGCGGACCGGCTCGCCGGAGCCCAGCGAACGATCGTTGATCGAAAAAAGCTTGTACGCGACTTCAAGGCCATCCTCGCCGCCGCTCATATAAGGATCCCATTCGCGCAGGGCCAGGAAGATTTCCTGATCGTATTTGCCCGGGTCGGAGGAGGGCTCAACGTACATGAATCCGAATTGGCCGGTATAGGTTCCACGATTTAAGTTGCGGCCCGCGGAGACGTGGCTGTGATACCAGCGCGTGCCGCTGGGTGTGGGAATAAACGTATAACGGTGGCACGCCTTGGGCGGGATCATCGGCGTGCCCTCTTCCATGGAGCCGTCGACGTTCGATGGAATCTCCAAGCCGTGCCAATGTACCAGTTCTTCCGAGGAGCCCTGATTGATCACGTCGATGGTGACCGGCTTGCCTTCCTTCACGCGCAGCATCGGTCCGGGCGCGACGCCGTTAAAACCGGTGGTCTTGAAGATTTTCTTCGGCGCCAGCTCCACACTCACGGGCCCGATATGCAATGTGTAGTCGGCCTTCGAAGGATCAGCCGGACAAACGCCTTGACCGCGGAGCAGCGGTGGCACGATCGCGGCCGCGCCCATTGCTCCCAGAAATTCGCGGCGAAGCATCCAGTTCATTCTAGTGAATGTCCGGACGCGGAGCAATCCCGTCTTCCCAACGCCCGTCCGCCCATGCTTGCCTAAAGGAAATCCTCAGGATCGATCTGTAAAATAGATCGATTACCTCATGAACAGATCCATCGCGCCCCTCCTTCTCTCGATCTGCTTCCCGCTCGCGCTTCTGCATGCGCAAGGGAATTACGAGATCCAGGTTTACGGTTCGGACACGCAGGAGCCGGGAACCACAATGGTGGAACTGCACAGCAACTTCACGGTGGAAGGCAGCAAGGGAATTACGGACGGAGTGCTGGGCACGGAGCACCAGTTGCACGAAACCGTGGAGATCACGCAGGGGCTGAACGCCTGGTCTGAGCTTGGGTTCTACATCTTCACCTCCGCGCAGCCGGGGCAGGGCTGGCAGTGGGTGGGCGATCACATCCGCCCGCGCGTGCGCGTTCCCGATGAATGGAAATGGCCGGTGGGAGTCAGCCTGTCGCTTGAGGTGGGCTATCAGAGATACCGGTTTTCGCCGGATACTTGGACGATGGAGATCCGGCCCATCATCGACAAGCAGGTGGGGCGCTGGTATCTCGCCTTCAACCCGGTGCTGGACCGAAGCTTCCACGGGCCCGACGTGAACCAGGGCCTGGTGTTTTCACCCAACGTCAAGGCCGGCTTCGACATCTCCAAAAAGGTCAACGCCGGTTTCGAATATTACGGAGTGCTTGGGCCCGTCACCGGCTTCGATGCCATTCGCGATCAGGGCCAGCAGCTTTTCGCCGTTACCGACTTGAATCTGTCGCCGCAATGGGAGTTCAATTTTGGCGTGGGCATGGGCATGACCCAAGCCACCGATCACCTGTTGATCAAGATGATTCTCGGCCGCCGCTTCGGGAAGATCACTGCCAAGAATTAAACCGGGGCATGGCCGCGATGAAACGACCGCGGAAGAGGAGACGTCCATGAAGTATCTGGCGCTGATCTCAAAAGCGGCGGGGCTGGCGATGCTGCCTTTTTTGTTCGGCATTCTGCACGGGCAGGGGGTGGCCGCGACGCTGACGGGAACCGTCACCGATGCCTCCGGAGCCGCCGTTCCTAATGCGAAGGTGTCCGTCAAGAATGTGGCCACTGGCCAATCGACAGACACTCAGGCGAATGCCGCCGGCGTCTACACCGTTCCAAATCTTGCTCCCGGAGATTACGAGGTTTCAACATCGGGTGAAGGATTTGCTGCGAAGACCGCTAACGTGACGCTCGCGGCAGGAGCCCGGCAAACGCTGGACATCGCGTTGGCTGCGTCTTCCGGAATCGCTCCGCCAACATTGGGCGATCTGGGCATCCCCGCGGCTCAAGCTCAAGGAAGCGCCGCGGATCAGGCGCGGCTGGACAAGCGATCGCACATGCTCAAGATGCATCAGCGGTTCGGGTTGATCACGCTGGCGCCTTTGATCGCCACGATCGCGACTTCCGGACTTGCCGGGGGAAGGCATCCGAGCGCGACCGGCCGGGACATCCATGGCGCTCTGGGCGCGGTGACGGCGGATCTGTACGGCATGACGGCCTACTACGCGCTGCGCGCGCCCAAGATTCCGGGAACGCCCACTCGCGGACAGATCCGCCTGCACAAAGCGCTGGCTTGGGTGCATGGTCCGGGTATGATTTTGACTCCGATCCTGGGCGCGATGGCCTTCGATCAGGAATATAAGGGCGAGAGGGTGCATGGAATCGCCAAGATTCATTCGGACGTGGCGACGGTCACGTATCTATCCCTGGGGCTCGCGGTGGTGTCGGTGTCGATTAAGTTTTAGGTGGAAATGAGACTCGCCTTCCTGCTTGCAATGCTTCCCGCGCTTGCCGCGGCTGCCGACGCGCAATGGATTCTGGATCAATCCACGCTGAGCTACCATGTCTCGCACCCGCTGCACAATACCGATGGCGTCAGCCACATGGCGAAAGGCAAAGGGGTGTGCCACGCCGGACAATGCGATTTCCTGATCGCGGTGCCGGTGAAGTCTTTCGATTCGGGAGACAGCAATCGCGACCTGCACATGCTGCAAGTGACGAAGGGCGGCGAATTTCCCCTGGTGACCGTGCGTACGCAAATACCGGAGCCCGCGTCCGCGCCGGCAACCGTGCATGCGGATCTGGAGATTCAGTTCGCCGGCCAGACTCATACGTATAAACAAGTCGAGCTGCAGTGCGCGGCGAAGGGAAAAGACATTCGCGTCACGGGAACAATTCCAGCGACGCTTTCGGATTTCAAGATCGATCCGCCGTCGCTTTTGGCGGTACCGGTGAAGAATGAGATGCCCATCCGCGTCGACATGACGTGGCGTCCGCAGTAAGGGCGAAACGACTGCCAGGCTACGAGAACAGGTTGTGGAAGAACGCCCCGAGCTGCAAATGCCGGCCGGGACACCGCGGAGTGGGATTGAAGCTGATGAAATCGGTGGAGCGATTCACCCACAGCCCGACATCTTCAGGGGCTTTGGGATAGGTGACATCGAAGACTACGCCTTCATCGCAATAATCGATGTGCTGGATCTTGAAGGCTGAGGCGCTGCCGTACGGGCTCTTCGGACCCCAATCTTCAAGAAACTTGTCGGGCGGGTAATATTTGCAATTCTCCGGGCAGCCCCACAGCTTGTAGGCTTCCTGATACTTTTGCTGCTCCAGGTCTTGAAAGAACTGGCTCATGACCTTCTCCTGGCCGTGCGTACGGAAGGAGAAATAGAGAACGCTCACGATGATGATGGCGCTCAAGGTGACGATCACGATGCGCTTTACCAGCTTCTCGCGACGTTCATCGGCAACTCCGTAGGAGTCCAGATAGCCGGCCATAGCTATTGTTTTGCTGCTGCTGCCGCCACCGTTACCGGGTAGGCCTTATCGTATGCCGCCGTGGCATCGGCGGTGATTTCGACCGTGGTCTTGAAGGCCACCAGAGCCGCCGAGTCGAAAATTGCGTCCAGACCTTTTTCATCCATCAGCTTTTTGACGATCTCGGTCATGCGGCTGCCCAGGCGCTGGATGGTTTCGTCGCGCTCTTTTTGAACGTCGGCGTCCAGATCTTCCTTCAGGCGCTCCACTTCGCGCTGCGCGCGCTGGGCCCGGGCTTGCAGATCCACTTCGGCGGCTGCGCTCAGACCCTTGCCCTGGCTGTTCTGCAATTGGATCTGAAGATCGTTGTAGTCGCGGTTGGCCTTGTCGTATTGATCCTGCTGGGGCTTGAACTTGACGATCAGATCGTTCTGAGCCTTCTTAAGCTCCTGCGTATCGCCGATTGCCTTTTGAAAGTTGACGACGCCGATCTTGGCCTGGGCCGAGGCGATGGAGGTGGAAGCAAGCGCGCTAGCGCACACCACAAACGCGGAGAGAATACGGAAACGCAGCATGTACCTGAAGACTCCTATTTTTTCCTATCATTCTATCTTAAATGCGCGCGCCCACTGGGGCACGCTGGCTATCTAACGGACGCACCCGACGTGGCGCGCCGCCTACCTAACGATCGCGCTCAAACGGAACGCACCCGCAAAGAGCGCCCCTCCCGCCTGATTATTTCTGCTTGGCTTCTTTGGCCAGCCGGGATTGAGCGTTGGCCAAATTGCTCTTCACTTTCGCGACTTCAGCCGGCTCCAGATCCGCCGGAGCGCCGGCGTCCCAGTTCTTTAACGACGTCTGCCACTGCTGAATGGCTTCCTGCACTTTCGATTCGGCCATCAATACTTGAGCCATGTGATCGTGCACGGTCGGGTCGCTGGGCGTCTTTGCCACGGCTTTCCTGAGATTTTCCTCGGCTTCCGGCAGCCGGCCCAAGCGGAAGTAAACCCACCCCAGGCTATCCAGATACGCGCCATTTTCGGGCTCAAGCTCCAGAGCCTTCGTAATCATATCCAGAGCGTCTTTGAGGCGCATATTGCGATCCGCCAGCATGTACCCGACGTAGTTCAGCGCGGAGGCGCTTTCGGGGTCCACCTTCAACACCTTCTGGAACTCGGCTTCGGAAAGCTCGAGTTTCTTCTGACGCTCATACATCGCGCCGCGCATAAACCAAACCCTGGACTTATCTTCCTCGGTGGTGGAAAGCTTTTCAGCCGCGTCCAGAGCCTTGGCCGCGTCGTCAAACTTATGGGCCTTGTCGTAGAGCTCCGCCAGCGTCATGTCGGTTTCGCGGTCATTCTTGCCGTCCATCAGCTTCTTGACTTCGGCGACTGCCTGGTCGTTCTTGCCCAGATCCGCCAGCAACTCCGCGTGTGCGATGTGCAAGGTGCGATCGTCGGGATACTTCTTGAGATCGGCGTCGGCTTCCTGCTGAGCCTTGGTGAAATCGTGACCGGCGCGATAGGTCTCTACAATCTCCGCGGCAACGTGCGCACCCGCGTCGGTATCCACGTCGGCCATTTGCCGTAATGCATCCACGGCCAGATCGGTTTGCTCGCCACTCTGGTACAACGCCGCCAGGCGCTCCAGCAAGACCCCGCGCATGCTGCGCTCCGGCCGGGTATAGGTGCGCTTGGAGGTCGAATCCAGGATGTCCTTCAAGGTCTGAATCGCCTGCTGGGTTTTGCCCTCATCTTCGAGGATGCTCACCTGGTTGTAGCGGATTTCCAGGTTTGCGGGATCGATGGCCAGCGCTTTATCGGAGGCGGTGCGGGCGTCGTTGAACTTTCTCTGGGTGCGGTAGATTTGCGACATGCGCAGGTAGGATTGCGCATCCATGGGATCGTCGGCGATGAGGGCTTCGTAGATCTGTAGCGCCTCGGGGAACCGTTGTGCGTAGATCAAGTCCTGGGCCATGGCCTGCTTGACGTCGCCGGCGTTAGGCGGGTTCATCGTCAGCGCCTTCTTCAAGGCGTCGGCCGCCAGACCGAATTCGCGCATCTGCTCGTAGGTTTCGGCAAGCGCCTGCAGGCTGCGCGCGGAGGGGTTCTTATCGGCCAGCGTCTTCAACGTATCCGCGGCAGCCTGGCTATTTCCCAGGTCCAAATACACGAGCGACAGGCCGGTCAAGGCGTCTTCGTTATCGGGATCGACTTCCAGAGCTTTCTTGTAGGCCTTTTCGGCCTCGGCGTTGTCCTGCGCCGCTTTTTCAAGCCGGCCGAGCATCACCCATGTGTCCACGTCTTTCGGCGCGACAGCACTGATTTTCTGATACTGGGCGATGGCTTTCTTCAGCATGTCCTGATTGATGGTGTTGTTGGGACCCCCAATCTGGCTGGTGTAGATTCTGGCCAGAAGCCGCAGCGCGCCCAGATCGTTGGGATTTTTGGCCAGCGCCTTCGCGGCGTCGCTTTCGGCATCCGAAAGCAGCCCGGCCTGCACGTAGAATTCGGCCAGTTCATCGCTGATTGCAGAGCTGTTCGGATCGGCCGCGAGAGCGTCCTTGAAGTTCTGGATGGCCTTGTCGACATACTCGCGTCCGCCCGGCTCACTGGCAAGCTCTGCATAAATGTGCGCGAGTGAATAATGATAGTAGGCCGAGGCGCGATCCACCGGAGCGGCGCCAGCCGCGGCGTTATTCTGTCCCCAGGCCGCGCATCCGGCGGTCAACATCACCAGCACTGCAATTCGCATTCGCGTCTCTCGTTTCTCCGGCCTCCGCCGGCTCGGCCAACCCATAATCAGTATATCCCGATCCGCTATGGATCAACTAAGGCATTTGGCCCACTTTCGTCCACGTTAAGATAAACCGGGTGAGCCGTGCTCTAATCGTGATCGCCGGACCGACGGGGGCCGGTAAATCGTCTCTCGCGCTCGACATAGCCGCAGCTCTCGGCGGTGAGTTGGTCAACTGCGACTCCCTGCAACTGTATCGCGGTTTCGACGTGGGGACCGCCAAAACACCGCTCCTCGAGCGCAGACAGATACCCCACCGGCTGTTAGACGTACTCGACCCGGCAGATGGTTTCTCCGCAGGCGACTACGCCCGGCGCGCCCGGGCGGCGATCGCGGAAATCGTTGCCGCGGGGCGCCTGCCGATTGTGGCTGGCGGAACTGGATTCTATCTTCGCGCGCTGCTCGATGGCCTCCCGGAATTGCCTTCGCGCGACCCTTCGATCCGGGAGCGCTTGCAGGCACGGGAGCGGAATCGGCCAAGGTCGCTGCATCGCCTGCTCACCCGCCTGGAGCCAGACGCGGCGCGGAGGATTCACTCCCGCGATGTTCAGAAGACGCTTCGAGCCCTGGAGATCCGGCTCCTGACTGGAAGCCGCCTTCCCCGCCCTGAACCCACTGGACGGCTGCAGGGATACACGATTCTCAAGATCGGCCTGAACCCGGACCGAACCGAGCTTTTTACTCGTCTGAATGCGCGGGTTGAATCCATGTTCTCCGGAGGCCTGATTGAGGAAGTACGCGGCCTGCTGGCGCACGGCGCCACAGGGGACGAAAAACCCTTCGAATCGCTGGGGTACAGGCAGGCCATCGAGCACATTCGTGGCAAGATCACCCTGGAACAAGCCATCGTTTCTACCCAGACCGCGACTCGCCAGTACGCCAAGCGGCAATGGACCTGGTTCCGCAGAGACCCGGAAATCCATTGGCTGGAAGGCTTCGGCGACCAGCCTGAGGTGATCCGGCGGGCTTTAGAACTGGCCGGGGAACTGGCGGCGAAAGCGAAATCGCCTCCCGTGAGCGGGTAAACTAACACAAGTGATGCGAGGATACGTTCTGTTGGCGGTCGCGGCATGCGCTACTGCCTCGGCGGCCGCGGCGGATAGTTGCGCGGTGCTGCACTTCTCCAATGACGCAACCCGAGCCTCCGCGAAACACGGAGCGGCCACGGCGTCGAATGCGGACTGGATCGGCGTCAGCATCGCGGAGACTTTGCGGGACGCTCTGGAGCTTCGCGGATTCGTGACGCTGAGCCGCGAGGACCTGGAGGAAGCATACCGGCGCCTGGGGTTAAGCCTGCGCTCGCCGCTGACCCAGGCTTCGGTGATGAAGATCGGAGAAGCTCTCGACGCCGAACAGGTGATCTACGGCAATTTCGAAGTCCAGCCCGCGCCCGCGGGCGCTGCCGGGGACTCTCGCGGCTCGCTCAAGATTTCCGCGCGCATTCTGGACCGCAGGCATCTTCGCCAGAGCGGAGAGTTCGCCGAGACCGGCGCGATCGAGGATCTTTCCACAATGGAGGCTCACCTGGCCTGGCAAGCCATGCAGTTTTTGGCGCCCTCGCTGGCGCCCCCGGAATCCGATTTCAAGTCGCTGCGATCGCCCATCCGCCTGGACGCGGAGGAAAATTATATTCGCGGCCTGATGGCGGCCGCTCCCGAACAACGCGAAAAATTCTTCCTGCAAGCCGCGCGGCTGGACGCCCGCTTCGCCCATCCTGAATACGAGCTGGGCCAGATTCATTACCAGCGCAAGGAGTACCGGCAGGCCGCCGAGTGGCTGCAAAAAATCGGTCCCGACGAAGTGGAGTCGCATGAGGCAGCTTTCCTGCTGGGGCTGGCGCTGTTTCAAGCCAGCGACTACGCCGGCGCGCAGAAGGCGCTGCAACCGATTGCCGCCGCGATTCCTTTGAGCGAGGTCTATAACAATCTGGGCGCCGCGGAAAGCCGCCGCAACCTGCCCCAGGCCGTCGACGATTTCCGCAAAGCCGTGGACGGAGACTCGGGCGATCCTGTGTATCTTTTTAATCTGGGCTACGCGTTGTGGAAGAAAGGCGATTTCACGGGCGCGGCCGAACGCTTCCGCGCGGAGCTGGAGCGGGATCCGGACGACTCGATGGCGACCCTGCTGCTGGGCCGCTGCCTCAAGAAACAGGGATTTCGAGCGGGCGACTCCGGCGATGCGCGCCTGCAAGGTTTAGAGCGCCTGAAGACCACGTATCAAGAGCGGGCGTATCGCCAGTTAAAGAGCCTGTTGGATGCGCCAAGAGTTGCGCCGGCTCCGCCACCGGCGCCTGCTCCAAAGTAACAGCCCGCAAAACGGAGCCTGGGTCGCGGACAGGAGCGGAGCTGTCCTTTTCGGGATTGAGGCCCGCGACCGGCCCTTTGCGGGCTTCAAAGTAACAGCCCGCAAAACGGAGCCTGGGTCGCGGACAGAAGCGGAAACTGTCCTTTTCGGGATTGAGGCCGCGACCGGCCCTTTGCGGGCTAAATACGGAAACGCCTCTTAGCTCCAAGCTTGTCAGCGTGGCGATAGAGAAACCTCACCCGAACCTTCGTTTTCCGGCCAGGTACGGGATTCGCGCGGCTGGATCAAACCGACCTCTGTACAAGCGGCCGACGATTTGCCCGGAAACGTGCGACCTCCTTCTCGGAAGCGTTGTGCTGGCCGTCCAAAGGAGGCAATGCTTGCTATGGACCGAAGCCGCGGTTCATGTCCCAGAGCGGATAATGCGGCAGAGTGCCAGCCGGATCGCGCACGAACGCTTCCGTCTGGATTACCAAATCCCGCTTGCGTTGGCGTGCCGCAGGTCCAATGTCGACGCGGCCTAGGGCCGGCGTCTGGGCACCGGCGCGGGTCGTCCCGGGAGGCGGTTTCAGGCCCTCAGACAGTTCGCCTCTTTGCAGCAGAGTCGTCAGCGATTCCCGAATTTCTTTCGTTGCAGTGCGAAAGCGTTTCTCCCAGTTTTTCTCAATATGGCGCGTGCGGCTGTAATACTCCTGCTGCGCCTGGATGCCCGCTTCGGACAAGCGCACGAACTTGCCGCGGCCGCGCGCAGGTTCGCTTTCAACGATGATGTACGGCTTGTGCTGCCAGCCAATGCCTGCGGTCTCTTCCGAGCAGCCGGTTCGTTTGGGAATCTCCGTTTCAGGGATCGGCTCGTCACTGAGAACGCGGATCGCGTTTGCGCACAGCGAAATCGGCGTTTGCGACTCACGTTCGAAATCGAGCGCGAACGCGAGCAGAACCCGGGAAAGCAGCACCGGCAGCGGCAGGCCGTCTTCCGCAGCCGATTTCCGAGGGCCGAACTCCGGCAGCTTCAGAATCGCAACGGGCAAGCCCTGCGGCAATTCGAGGTCGATCTGACGCTCGATTGCTTCTAACAAGCGGCGCAACCTCGTCGCGTCGCCGCCAAAGCGTTTCGACCAGCGGGCGTCGATTTCCGGGATCAGGCCAGGCCAGATTCTGACGGCTGTTTCACCGCTGGCCGTGAGCCGAACCGGCCAATCGGCGCGGATGCCTCGGCCGCTACCGAAACCGGCGCGCTTTCCGGGCTGCAGCGCAACGACGCCCCATCGTTCGAGGCAACCAAGCCCGGCTGTGGCGCCAGCCTCGCCCGTGACCGCGCGCGAAGCTAGCGTTCGAACCGAAACCGGTCCGTCGGCCAAAAACTGCAGCACATTAAGCCAAGTGACCAGCGACAGGCGCGCGCTACGGCTCTGCGTTAGCAGCATGCGGCGCTCGAATTCGCAATCGAGCTCCACACTATAGGCGACCAGAATTTGCGAGAGAAGGGCCGAAAGCGGCTTGTGCGGCGCCGGCATCATCCCATAGCAAAGGCTAGCACGGCCGGACCTGCCAAATCGCTTGGAAATAGGTCAAACGCAAAGTGATTTTGACCGGAGAACAGCAACAGGCAAGGATTTTCGCGGCGTTCTGCCGATCCGTTCCGTGCGAACGACGGGCCACACGGAGAACGGCCGTGCGCGATCAACTTGAGCGGTTACTCTTGCGGTTTGCCGACGATTCGCGCGGCGCGGCCACATTTCGGAGGTGCGCCGGGGCGAGCTGCCAAAATTCAGGATGAGCCCGTCCCGGCGCCTCGAATGCGAGCGGTGGCAAAGGGGCGGACCCTTCAAGAACCCGCAGGTGGATCGAGGGGAATCCAGATTTCTACCGGTCCGATGGGTGTACCGGCTTCCGACACGCTGGTATACCGCTCGAACTCCGGCGCGCTCTTCTCTCGACGACCGGAGGCCGGCAGCCAATGGCTCAACAACCAGATCCAGGTATTGCGAAGTAAGGCTTCGTCGGTTACAAGAACCACCGCATACTCTCCCGCTGCCAGAATCAGGCGTTCCCCACCGTCTACACTCTCCGGGCCTTCCTGTGCGATGCCGGTGAGATAGTGAATCTTGCGGTCGCCAGTGCAGGGCGACGCACCGTAGAGTCTCGAACTGGCCGGCAGCGCGGGATGGCTCTGCAGAAACGCGCGCCACTGCTGCGGGATGCCTTCAGAGGCCTCCGCTTGTGTGTTGTAGGTGGCCATCGTGCCGATCAGCGAGACGTCTTCGGTTGTTCGGAATACCGGATTCGGGCGATCTGCCATCGGGCCAAGATTACTACATATTGGCAACCGTATCGGGGGTGCTTTCGTCCTCCCGGCTTTAGCAAAACGATCCGGCCACAGGGACTACCTTCCTCCTAACTGAGCGTCGCGTAATGAGGGAACGAGAACCGGGTCGCAGTCCAGGAGCGGAGCCTTTCGGGACTTGAGGGCTGCGAGCGGCCCTTCGCGGGCTTACAAGTGGGTTAGCTGGGCCGGGCTCTCCGCGGAGAATGCCCGGATACTGCCGCGAGAGCAAGAATCCGGATTTCGGACACGTGCGCCACCCGACCGCGTCGGGTTGTACATTCCGGGCATTCCCTCCACCAAGAGAAGGTTAATCTTTACATTGATATCAGCGCTGCCGGGCCCAGGCTTCTCAGGAAGGCAAAATGCCCGGCAACGTGGGAGCGCGGCCGGGCAGATCGAACCTTGAACGATGGCGAGTCTTAGGGCAGGGTCACATTGGCGACCGAGAGACCGACCTGGCCGATGTTGCGGTAGCTGCTGTAATCTTTTGAGCTGCCACTCAGCTGGAAGCCAGCGTCGTATCCCGCGAACACCAGACTTACAGCGCCCGTGCTGGTCACGATGGCGTTGGGAGCGTAGACGCGGCCGCTGAACCACGGCAGCGTGTTATTTGTGCAGGCCGCTACCTGGCACACCACAGGAGTCGTCGACGGGACGGTCACGTTCAGCCCCGACTGAGGATCGGTGACATTTGCCACCGTGGCAATGGAGGCGATCGGATTATTGATGCCGTTGATCACCGTCCAGTTGGTCAGATCGCTTCCGTTCGACTCGGCGTACATGATGGCATGGAAAGCGTCGGAATCGCCATCCAGGCAATTGCCGCCGCCGAAGAACAAGCCCCAGTTCCCATTGCTCAGCTTGATCAGGGTTCCGTTGCCGGAGACCCAGCGGATACCGGAATAGGAGGTCGTCGAGGGATCGCTCAAGCCGTTAACCATCTGGATCGGGGTGTTCGGGGAGCTGGAAATGGAATACTTGGGCGTGTTGAACGGAGTGATATCGGTGAAATTGATGAAGTTGGTTGTAGTCGCGATGCGCACGACTTCAACGTCGTCATTGAAATTGCCGCTGGGAATCGATGCGGGGCAGATCGGATAGCTGGTGGGAGGCAGGTAATCCGAGTTCAGCGTCTTGCTGATGTACAGAACCTGAATGGGATAGGTGTTCGGCACCACCGCGAGGAATCCGTCCGGGTTCACCAGGCCGGTGGTGTTCACAATCGGATCGCTGGTGATCGGATTGGTGCTGCTGGTGGTGCCGAGGACGTTGACCTCGTCGAAGCGCCAATTGCCCGAGTTGTTGTTATACACAACCGGCTGGTTGTTGGTTCCGAGAGATGCGGCGGTGTAGGCGCCAGTGGCGCCTGCCGAGCAGACGGTGCCGCCCGGGGGAATGGAATATGCCGGCGTTCCAATGTAGGCCGGATCGAAGACCGAAACCAGGCGTACGCCGAAATTCGGATTGTTCTCGACGCTGGTGATTCCCAGTGCGTGGAAGTTGATGGTGATCTGGTTGTTGAAAGCGCTGCCTCCGCCCGAAACCTGAATCGGACCGACGGGCGTCCAGGTGCTGCCATCGGTGGTGTACAGCGCCTGAAGATCACGCACGCCCTGATTGGTGGTGTACCAGTCGTACTGGAAAATGATGTAGTGATACCCGGTGGTGTTGACATCGAACTCCGCACCCTGCGTGCAGGGAGGTGCGGCAAGATTCCATCCGTTACCGGGCGCGGCCTTGGTGGCTGCGCCGACGATGCGCCAGGCTTCGTTATTGTTGGGGCCGATGTTGCCCGCCGCTTCGCCCGAAGGGTCCGAACTCAGAGTGGTCTTGGTGACGTTGGAACCGTCAACACTGCCCACGTTGGGAGGCGGCATTGTATATGTATAGCCGTTGGTCATGCCCAGCGAATGCGCGGATCCGGCGCCGGTGGACGGCGCGGGGGTGAGCTGAGTCCCGCTGAGGCTGTTGAAATTCCAACCGGCGATGACGTTGGCCGCCGGCGGTTGCAGGAACGGGCTGTTGAGAGGAAGAGGATTCAGCGCGTTCACGCCTCGCGGCAGAATGTTGTGGACGATCAGGCCGTCGGAATCGACATGCGGCGTGGTCCGGTTCAGGGTATAAAGCCAGGTGGTTCCGCCGAAGCTGATGATGCTGGGATGGCCTTCGCCGTCATCGTTGCCGCCGCTGTTGGCGGTGTTGGCGTCGCTGTTGGGACACTCGGTGGTCAGTTGTTCCGCCATTTGCTGAAACGTCCAACTCTGGCCGGCATTGGTGCTGGTGGCCTCGACAATGGCTTCATTGATGTTCTTGGGACGGTAATCGAAGTACCCCTTCACGCTTTGCCCGGAGCCCACGATAAACGGGAAATAATACGGATTAAATGTATTGACGGTGGAGGGAGAGTTCACGAGTTCCGTGCCGCCGGCGCTGTTTCCGGGCGTGCAGTAGGGGATCGGCCCATCGTACGCGCCGCCGCCGGTGGAGGTTCCGCCCTGCCCCAGGGTCCAGGGACCTCCCGCGATGGTTGCCTGAACCGCTGGACTGGTTGCGGTCCACGCAGCGCTCTGGGCCACGGCTGTTCCGGCAAAGACCGGAGCGAACAGGGCCGCACTCACACAAAGAGTGAAATCAATTTTTTTCATTGCGACGATCTCCTTTAAACTTTGCGGAAGCGCCGAAGCGCGAGGAGCGCGGCCAAACCGCCGAAGCACAACAGCACGGTGGCCGGTTCGGGTGAGACCGTAATGTCGAGCGTCGGGTCGCCAGCATAGACATACTGGTCATCGCCTGGAATCGTGACCACGGTGTTGTTGTCCCAGGTGTATGTGAAATCGAGGGATCCGCCGGCGATGGCCGGGGCGAGGGTGCTCAGGTTTCCAGCCGTAAGAGTGTAAGCCCACACAGTCGGGCCGTCCTCGTTGGAATAGCAATCGGCCACGACACTATCGCAAGCTGCCACCTCGACAGCGGTTTCGTCGCCGCTGAAGCCGAGGTAGTAATCGCTTAGGGCGGTGGTGGGATTGTCCGGATTCCCAAAAGTGCCGGAAATGGTGATTCCCAGCAGTTCGCTGGCGGGGATGGAGAACGTAAAAGTGCCGATTGTGGTCGAGCCTGGCGGGGGGAAGGTGGTGACGAAGTCGTATCCGTCGGGGCTGTCGTAGTAGGTCGGGAAGGTGACGGCAATCGTGCCAGCGTGCGCGGGCGCCGTCAGGACGAAAGCGGCTCCGAGAGATAAGATCGCCGCGGTGAGTGTTCGTTTTGTCATGTTTTTCCTGTGCGCGGTGTGGCGCTCAACAATGATAGCCAGCCGGCCTCGGCTGAAAATGAGTTTTAGGTTAATTTTCCATGACGAACGTGTTGCGGCTTCTTTTCGGGCCTTGGCGTGATTTTGGGCCGCCAAATGGCACATCTGCCTCAGACGTCCCTGAAACCGTTCCGTGGTTGACCGGCGGTTCTTCTGTCGTTCCGGATGCGCGGACCTCCGGCAGGCTGCCAGTACGCAAAAAAATCTCTTGACGGAGAGCTACAACTGTAATAGATTAACTTACATGAGTAACGAGGAAAGATGGCGCTCCCAAGACTAAGCAAGCTGGAGCTGACGATCATGGAGGCTCTGTGGACCAAAGGACCGTGTTCCATTCGGGAGATACATGACACCTTCCCCGCGCGGAAGAGACCGGCGTACAGCACGGTGCAAACCATGGTCTATCGCCTGGAAGTGAAGAAGGCCCTTCGCCGGGTGAAGAAAATCAGCACGGCGTTTATTTTTGAGGCAGCGGTTTCGCGCGAACAGGCGGAGCGCAAATTGATAGACGATCTCCTGGGCTTGTTCGGCGGCAGAACCCAGCCCATCATCGCTCACCTGATCGAATCCGGCTCATTCACCCGGGACGACATGCGGGAGGCGGAGAAGCTCGTCTCGGAACATGAACGAAAGGACCCATCTGAGGAGAAAACCAAATGATCCCCGAATCCTTATCGCCCATTGCGAATCATTTGTGGCAGTCCACGGCGTTTGCGAGTGCGGCCTGGCTGTTGACTCTGGCCTTGCGGAAAAACTCGGCGCAGGTGCGGCATTGGGTCTGGGTGACGGCGACGCTGAAGTTTCTGGTGCCGTTTTCCGTGTTGATCGCGTTGGGCAGTCATGTTCCATGGAGAGCGGCGCAGGCCCCGGCCGGTGCGGGCGTTTCGATCGCGCTTGACCAGGTGAGCCAGCCATTTGCGGCTCCGGCAAGTTTAGGGTCTGAAGTGGTCAAGCCGGCGGCGCGAGCGAACGTAGTTCCGGCGATCGTCTGGACGCTGTGGGTGTGCGGGTTCCTGGGAGTTGCGGTTTCGTGGTTGATCCGCTGGCGGCGAATCGATGCCGCGGTTCGTGCCGGGTCGCCGGTGGATCTTGGCTTGATGAGCTTGGGTATTCCGATTGGTGCGATTTCTTCTCCGGTGTTTATCGAACCGGGTATTTTCGGGGTCTTCCGGCCCATTTTGCTCCTACCGGAGGGTATCTCAGAAAGGCTGACGCCGGAACAGTGGAAGGCCGTCATCGCCCACGAGCTTTGCCATGTTCGACGCCGCGACAATCTCATTGGCCTGATTCAGATGTTTGTCGAGACCGTATTTTGGTTCCATCCGATGACGTGGTGGATCGGCAAACGGATCTTTGAAGAGCGGGAGCGGGCGTGCGATGAAGAGGTGCTGAAGCTTGGCAACGAACCTCGCGTGTACGCCCGAGGCATTCTCAAGGTTTGCGAACTTTATCTGGAATCGCCGGTGCCGTGCGTGGCCGGAGTGTCCGGCTCAAATCTGAGAGTGAGGATCGAGGCAATCCTGAATCAGAGGATCGTGAAGAATCTGAATGCCGGCACGAAGGCGCTGCTCGCCGCCGCGGGATTGTTCGCGGTCGCTGCGCCCGTCGCCATCGGCTTGCTGCACGGGGTGACTCTCCGGGCGCAGTCCGTCTCGCCGACGCTGACGTTTGAGGTCGCTTCGGTCAGGGTAGCGCCGCCCCCGGATGGAAGAGATACGGGATTTCGATCGTCGGGGATTCCAGGACCTACTGACAAGGACCCAGGGCGATTCTCAGCTCGATTCGACGCGATGAACCTCATTCTTATCGCGTACGACATCCCCCCTTACCGGCTGACCATGCCGCAGGGCTACACGCAGCAGCAGCAGTTCGACATTGAGGCCAAAATGCCCATCGAGACCACGAGGGAGCAGTTTAACGTGATGCTGCAGAATCTGATGGCGGAGCGCCTCGGGCTCAAGGTTCATTGGACCACCAAGGATATCGACATGTACACGCTACTGGTGGCGAAGGGCGGTCCGAAGTTGAAGCTTGCCGCGCCGGACCCACCTGGAGCAAACGACGACTCGAAAAAGGGCGGACCCGTCCCAACGAGGGTAGGAGACGACGGTTTCCCCATTCCGCCGCCAGGAAATGGCCCATGGATCGGAGGTGCGCCGGGGGGCAAGGTGGGCATGCGCATGCACAACCAGACGGCGGCGGAGTTGGCCCACGAGATTGGCAGGCGAACCCTCGACGGTCCACTGACGGATGCCACGGGCCTCCCCGGCAAGTATGACTACACGATCTTCTGGTCAAATCCGGCCAATACTGCTGCGCTTTTTGGGCGAGTGACGGACACCGACGAGCCTGATGGTCCGAGCATATTCGATGCGATTCAGGAGCAACTCGGGCTGAAGATCGAGAAGAGGAAGTCGCCGGTACAGATGTTGGTGGTCGATCACGTGGAGAAGAAGCCGACCGACAATTGATTCGCCGTCTTCCCCTCGGGAACGGGGTATTGGCCCATTAGGACGTATGGCGTATACTGAAACAAATGGCTAGAGGTTGGGAAAGTAAATCGGTCGAGGCGCAGGTTGAATCCGTTGAGACGCTCCGAGGCCGAACCCAGGCCGAGGCTGCACACAAGGCGGCGCATACGTTGGAGAAGGCAAGGGCGTCGAGGGAACTCGATAGCCTGCTGCTGCATCGGACGCGCGTGTTGTGCGATCTCGATAAGTGCCGCGATGACCGGTATCGCAAGACGCTCTCCGACGGTCTGAAGTATCTGGAAGGTCAGTTGACCGCGCTCGGCTGGCAAGCATAGGCCAGAACCGGTGGACCAGGAACGCCAAGACTGGGAACGTCACGGCGTACGCGTCGTCCGCGCGGGCGAATTGGATTCCAACACTCCGCAGACTCCGGGCATGCACCGCGCCGCCGCCATCACTCATGCGAGCGCCGGAGCGAGCAAACTATGGGCCGGAACCGTCATCGTAAATCCTAACGCCAAAACCGGCGCGCATCATCACGGGGATGTCGAGACCGTCCTTTATATCGTTCGCGGGAGGGCGCGCATGCGCTGGGGCGATCATCTCGAGTTTGTGGAAGAAGCGGGGCCGGGCGATTTTATCTACGTGCCCCCGTATGTTCCGCACCAGGAGATCAACGCCAAACCCGACGAGCCAGTGGAAGCGGTGATCGTCCGCAGCGGGCAGGATCCGGTGGTGGTCAACCTGGACATTCCCAGTCCGGAAGACCCTTCGGACGTGCGCTGGATCGATCCGACGCATAAGTAAACTCGCGCTATCATAGCTTCCAAAGATCTTGCTTTCAAAGATCTTTGCTTTCAAGGCTTCCCCGGCTGCGCCATCAACGTGTGATTTCGCCTGCCGGGGCTGTTAAGGTACGACGTCGAGGTACAAACTATGCGCCCTACCGCGTCTTCCCGAAACGCGAAGTCCGCTGTGCGGATTTTTGCTGTCGTAATCGCCCTTAGCTCCCGCGCGCGGACGCAGACACCAGCGCCGGCGTTCGGCCCATCCAACCCTTTTTATGCGCCGAGCACGCTGCCGTTTCAAGCGCCGCCCTTCGACAAGATCAAAGATTCCGACTACCAGCCCGCGATGGAGGCCGGCATTGCCGCCGAGATGAAGGAGATTGACGCCATCGCGAACAATCCCGCTCCGCCGGATTTTGCGAACACTCTGGTGGCGCTGGAGAAGGAGGGGCAGCTGCTTCAACGTGTCCGCAGGGCCATGAACGGGGTGGCGGAAGCGAACTCCGATCCGGCGATCCAGAAAGTTCAGGAGATCGAAGCGCCGAAGCTGGCCGCGCTGGCGGATGCAATCACGCTCAATCCGAAGCTGTTTGCGCGCGTCGCGGCCATTTACAACAAACGCGACACGCTGGGTCTCGACGCGGAATCGAAACGGCTGGTCGAGGAGACTTACGAAGAGTTCACGCACGCTGGCGCGAGTCTTTCCGACGCGGACAAAACTCGGGTGAAGCAAATCAATGAGCAGCTTTCGGTGCTGACGAGCGCGTTCCGCCAGAAGCTTCAGGCGGCCACCAAGGCCGCTGCGTTTACGACCACCGACAAAGCCGCGTTGGCTGGCTTGACGGACGGGCAGATCGCCGCAGCCGAGGTTGCGGCCAAGGCTCGCAAACAGCCTGGCTACACTCTTCTGCTTCAGAACACCACGCAGCAACCGGTGCTCCAGTCGTTGACGAACCGCGCGACGCGGCAGGCTATCTTCGACAACAGTCTGAATCGCGCGGAGCGGGGCGGCGACACCGACACGCGTGACACCATCGCGCAGATGGCGAAGCTGCGGGCGGAGAAGGCGAACCTGCTCGGCTTTCCGACCTTCGCCGCGTGGAAGATCGAAGACCAGATGGCCAAGACTCCGGAAGCCGCGTTGCGCTTCCTGGACGCACTGGTTCCCGCCGCGACGGCAAATGCCAATCGCGAGGCGAAAGACATCCAGTCTGTTATCGATGCGCAAAAGGGCGGATTTAAGCTGGCGCCTTACGATTGGGAGTTCTACGCCGACAAGGTCCGCATGGCGAAATACGACATCGACGAAGCCGCCGTGCGCCCCTACTTTGAGTTGAATCGAGTGCTGGTGGACGGCGTCTTCTACGCCGCTACGCAGCTTTACGGCATCACTTTTCAGGAGCGCAAAGATATTCCGGTTTACCACCCCGACGTGCGTGTCTTCGAAGTGACGGACGCCGACGGCAAGCCTCTCGCGTTGTTCTATTGCGATTACTTCAAGCGCGACAACAAAGACGGCGGCGCCTGGACCAGCAGCTTCGTCTCGCCGTCAAAGCTGATGGGCACGCGGGCCATCGAGTACAATGTCGCGAACTTCGCCAAGCCTGCGCCAGGTGAGCCTGCGCTGATCAGCTACGACGATGTCCGCACCATGTTTCACGAGTTCGGCCACGCGCTGCACGGGATGTTCACTTCGGTGGAGTATCCCTCACTAGGAGGAAACATCCCTCGCGATTTCGTCGAGTTCCCCTCGCAGTTCAATGAGCATTGGCGCGACGACCCCAAGGTGTTCGCCCATTTCGCGCGGCACTACAAGACCGGCGAGCCGATGCCGGCCAACCTCGTCGCCAAGCTGCACAACGCCGACACCTTCAATCAAGGCTACCTGCTCACGGAGCTGCTGGCCGCGGCCGAGCTCGACATGCAATGGCACCTTTTGCCGGCGGACGCTCCGCTGCAATCGCCGGATGCCTTCGAACGCGCAGCCCTCGACAAAACCAAGCTGGCGCTGGATGCTGTGCCGCCGCGGTATCGCTCGACGTACTTCCTGCACATCTGGGGCAACAATTACTCGGCTGGTTATTACGCGTACTTGTGGAGCGAGATGCTCGACGACGATGCGTATGCGTGGTTCGCCGCGCACGGCGGACTGACTCGCGAGAACGGCGATCGATTGCGGAGGATGGTGCTCTCGCGCGGGAGTTCGGAGGATTTCGAGACAATGTACGAAACTTGGCGCGGCGGGGCTCCCAGCATTGACGGTCTGCTCCGGCAGCGCGGTCTGACCGTGGCGGGCGCGAAGTAGCTTGTCTCCCGTGCTCTACGCCTACAGGCATACTCCTTTCCGGCCCGCTTGAAGTTGGCTTGGGACCATGGGCGAGTCCAGTCTTAGTCTGGTGCTGAGGGATTGACAAAAACGGATTGACAAATGGGAACGCACTGATCCCGATTCTGCTCTCGTTCGCTGCCGCTTGGGCTCCGACTGCTGAAGGCGGGGCAGACGGCGAGACTCGAAAATCGCGAGCAGGGGATCAATCAGAGGGTCGCGGTGGATCGGCAAGCTAACGGCGGCAAACTCACCGGCGCGCAGAAGCAGCAGATCAACCACGCGCAGAACAGAGCCAGCCGCCAGATTTATCGGGCCAAGCACTGACCATCCGACCCCTGAAGTACAATCAGGGGTGCATGAAGGGCCCTCAAATCGCGATTCTGGTCTGGGCTGCGGCGGCGTGCGCGGCCGCCCAACTCACTCCTCGTGAAGTGACGGTCGCCGCCGACGGAACCGGCCAGTTCAAATCCGTTCAGGAAGCTGTTGACCACGCGCCCACACACTCCCACCAGCGCTTCGTTATTCACATCAAGCCCGGCATCTATAAAGAACGCGTCACTGTTCCGCCGGAGAAGACATTTTTGACCCTTCGCGGGGACGATGCCAAGACCACCGTTATCACCTTCGACGTTCACCCAGCCCCCACTGGCGGACCCAACGGACGCGCGTTGATTACCTTCGATACTCCCACTGTTTTCATTCAAGCGAACGATTTCACAGCCGAAAACATTACGTTCGAAAACTCGGCAGGACGGCAAGGGCAGGCGCTCGCGCTCACGATCATGAGCGATCGCGGCGTCTTTCGCTACTGCCGTTTCCTGGGTTTTCAGGACACCCTGCTGGCGCAAGCGGGCCGCCAGTATTTCGATCACTGCTACATCCAGGGGGCCACCGATTTCATCTTTGGCGGATCGACCGCCGTGTTCGACAACTGCGAAATCCACGTTACCGCCAACGGCTACATCACAGCTCCCAACACTCCTCAGGATCAGCGGTTCGGATATGTTTTCCTGCATTCGAAGATCACGGGAGAGCCGAATGTGCTGACGTATCTCAGCCGGCCCTGGCGAGGTTATGCGGCCACCGTATTTCTGAATACGGAGATGTCCAGCGCGGTCAGGCCTGTGGGATGGAACAACTGGAACGATCCGGCGAAGGAGAAGACCGCGCGATATGGGGAGTACGCCAGCACGGGCCCAGGCGGCGATATCAGTGCTCGCGCTGGTTGGGCGCGCCGCCTCACAGATCCCGAGGCTAAAACATATTCGATTGAGAATGTGTTGGGAGGAGTCGACGGCTGGAATCCCCACACCGGAGTTGTCCGGTCGCAGGTAAAAATAACCGCAGCCTCCAAGAATGACCCTGCGCCGCTCGACCGAGGCTCGGTCCTGCTGGCGACGGCGGCGAGCGACGATGGCTTGCGCTTCGCCTACAGCACCGATGGCTATCGATGGACCCTCGCGGGCGGCTCAAGGCTGGCCGTCCCAGATCTGCAAAACCCTTCCCTGCTCCGGGCCTCCGACGGGACCTTCCACATTGTCTGGGCCCGCGGAGCGCGTGGCGACAAGAGCTTCAGCTATGCAAGTTCCAAGGATCTGATTACCTGGACGCACCCGCAGCGAATCGAGATCATGTCCAAGCAAAACGCGCTCGATGTCGCCTCGCCTCGTCTCTTCTGGGACTCCGATCACACCCAATTCATCGTGACATGGGCTTCCACGATGGCCGCGAACTCGATTCAAGCATTCCAGGAAGAGGTCGACACCAATCCCCGCATCTGGTACTCCACTACTCGCGATTTCCAGAGCTTCGCCGATCCCAAACTTCTTTTCGATCCCAACTACGCGTCGAAGGATGGCGTGCTGCTCAAAGACGGCTCGAAGTTCGCGCTGCTGCACACCGATAACACGATTCCCATGCATCGCCTGAGGGTGGCGTT
This sequence comes from Bryobacteraceae bacterium, assembly GCA_036489835.1. GTDB lineage: Bacteria > Acidobacteriota > Terriglobia > Bryobacterales > Bryobacteraceae > Palsa-187. Next base: position 236,835 of record DASXEY010000127.1, read on the forward strand.
TGGTGACAGTCCAATCGGCCCATGGGGACCGTCACGAGACGCCTTCACCGAGAAATTCATTGAGAACCCCGCCGCGATTCAACTCGCAGGCGAATGGTGGATTTACGATACAAATTCAAAAACCGGAGCGACGGGTTTGATAAAAACCCGCGACTTCTGGACCTTCAGCGATTCCGGTACGATTCGTTTCCCGGATGGGCTGCACATGGCTGGGGTGCTGGAAGTTCCGCGTTCCATTCTCGACAAACTACTCAAATAGGAGACCGCTATGAAGACCCGGCTCTTGCTTTTCATCTGTGTGCTATCCGCGCAAGGCGCTTCCATGTGCGACGTCACCGCCTACGGCGCGAAAAACGACGCCAGCGCGCGCGCAACCAAAGCCATCCACGACGCGATTCAAGCCTGCGCGAAGCAAGGCGGAGGCACGGTGTATTTTCCCCCAGGCACGTATGAAACCGGCGCGATCGAGCTCGCCAGCAACATCGTCTTGAACATCGACGCCGGCGCGACCCTGCGTTTCCACACCGACCTCTCTGAATATCCGCTAGTTCCTGGCCGCTCCGAGGGCACGGAGGGTCTCACGCCCGCTCCGCTGATCGGCGGACGAAATCTCCAGAACGTGACCATCACGGGGCGCGGAACGCTGACTACCGACAATGCTGCATGGGTGAAGCAGATGAGCAATCCCGAGGCCCGCGCCATGTGGACCAGCGTTCAGGATCGCCTGGAGAAAAAAGAAACAGTTCCCGAGGCTGACTTCCGCAAAGCAGCTCTAAGCCTGCGTCCCAGCTTCATCCGGCCCATGGATAGTAAGAATATTTTGATTGAGGGTATCCACGTGGTGGGGTCGTCGATGTGGGTGATCCACCTTCTGTATTGCGAAAACGTGGTGGTTCGCAACGTCATCATCGAGACCTATCCGGGCGCGAACCCCGATGGCATCGATATCGATTCCAGCCGCGAAGTCCGCGTCTCGGATTCATACTTCGACACCGGGGATGACGCCATCGTGCTGAAGTCGGGCAAAGGCGTGGACGGCAGGCGCGTGGGGAAACCCACGGAAAATATCACCATCACCAACTGCACATTTGGAAGAGCTCATGGAGCGGTGGTGATCGGTAGTGAGACGGCGGGCGGAGTCCGCAACGTCGCCGCGAGCAACATCGTCGCCAAAGGAACCGAGATCGGCATACGCATCAAGAGCGGGCGCAGCCGCGGTGGAGTGGTTGAGAACCTGCGTTTCGATAACTGGGTGATCGACAATCCGGTCAGAGATGGAATCCTGGTCACCAATTATTACGTCCGCATTCCGGAAGAGCCGGTCTCTGAGCGCACTCCCGTCTTCCGCAACATCTCCATCAGCAACGTGACCGTAAGCGGCGCGCCGGTGGTCGTCGATATTCAGGGGCTTCCCGAAATGCCCATCTCCGGCCTGCGCATTCACGATCTGGTGGGGGCAGGCAAGCGCGGATTGCAGGCTTTCAACACGAAGGGGCTGGAACTGCACAACATCGATATCGACGCAGCCGATGGGCCGACTTTTTTGATTCGAGATTCCTCCGACCTGCAGATGGATCACTTAGAGACGGACAAACCACTCGCCACAATGCCGGTGATCCGCCTAGATCGAGTGCTGCGCGCCGTGCTCCAGGGCAGCAATGCATGGCCCGGCACCGGAGCGTTTCTCTCCGCGACACCGGAACAGTTGAAAGCGGTCGAACTGGATTCGAATCACCTGTCCGCCGCCAAGAAGCAGATCGACGAATCGTCGATCGACTATTGGCAGGGCATCGATAGTCCGGATAAGCCGGCTCGCCGCCCGTAGCTCATCCAACTCAAGGATCCGGTGATTGCCCGTTAGCGGAGGAACTGCGAAGCATATGATGGAGCCGTCCCGGCACCGGCATGGGCAAGTTAATCCTCGCTGAAGAATGTCCCACCCGGTCCGGCCCGAAATCGTCGAGGGGCCGCACAGTCAGGAAGGTTCGCCGGAAGTTGGGCTTGTGTCCCAAGACGCGCTCGCGGACGGTGACGGCTCCCGGTGGCGCGGGAACCAGAGCCGGCCGATTTGTCAGACTCCTCAGTTCGCGGCCGTCTTCGCCCGCTGATAAGGATGGTCGATGCCCTTCTGGGCTTCCTCTTGCGCGTTGTAGCTGTTATCCTTGCTGCGCAGAGCCTGCTGATATTCGCTCAACGCGCGAGGACGCTGGTCGCTGATGTCGTAAATCCAGCCGAGATGAATGTGCGACCACACCTCGGTCCACTTCGGGGTCAGGTCGCCTTGCAGCGCGTCGTGGAAGGCATTGGCGGCGCTGGTCCAGTTCTGTTGCAGGAAGAATAGCTCGCCGATGCGGTAATGCGCCAGGGAACTGTTTTTCATCACATCCAGCGCCTTCTGGTATTCAGCCAGAGCCTGGGGAAACTCGTTGACTTCGGCGTGCTGCTCGCCTTTGCGAATGGCCACTTCCACCCGAGTGGTGTCGTTGAACTTCAGCACCTTGTCCTTGGGGTCGAGCGTCACTCCGTCCGCGCCGTTCCGAGGCTTGCCGAACGTATCCACAGCAAACTCAGACGACGTACCCACCACTTCGACCTGCGCATCCTGAGGATTCCCGTCGGTCTCGATGTGCAAAGTTACAGGCATGCGGAACAGGTCGAGATCTTGGGTGACCGTGCCCTGCACACGGAAACCGGGTTGAGGATCGGCGCCCGGAGACACGATCGCATTCTTGACACGCATCACCGTGTACTTGAGCTTGAACTGCGGCGCGCCGCTCGATTCAATCCACTGCTGAAAGAAGTAATTCAGGCTCTGGCCGTAGATTTCCTGCGCGACGGCGTGAAAATCGTCGGTGTTGAGGGATTTCCACGCGAATCGCTGCGGCACGGCCTTCAGCAGCTTCATGAAGTTATCGTCGCCCATTACGTCGCGCAGCATTTGAATCACGGCCGCGCCCTTGCCTGCGGTCGCCGCCCAATACTCGGGCGAATAATCCTCCAGCCGCGCGGATTGGATTAGCGGGGGATTGTCCACTGTCAAGGCAGTGACGAACACATCGTGCCGCTCCGTCTCCAAAGCTCCGGGGCCGTTGACATGCTCGATGTAGAGCAGCTCGGAGTAGCGCGCCATCCCATTCTCGATCCACAGATGATTGCGGGTGGTAGGCGACATCTCCTCTTCCCACCATTGCCGTGCGACCTGGTTGGCCACCAGTTTCATATTCACGTCTTTGGCGATGCCCTTCGGTGACAGAAAAACCAGACCTGGAGCCGAGTATCCGTTGGGGGCGCCGTCCTCAGTCTCCACCACGGTCAAATTGGTCTTAGGCGGAATGCCATATAAGTCGGTGAAGAACGTCATCGCCCGCGCGAATTCTTCTCCATAAGCTGCCGCCATTGGCGCGGAATCGCGAAAGCACAACGTGGTGGCGACACCGGAGGAAGTGATCGTGTTCGGGGATTCGTTTCTGACCACCGCAATGCTTCCCGGGAAGGAGGGCTGGGAAAATTTCCATCGCGTGGTGGTCATGCCGTCTGACGACGGCTCATTCGAATCCAGACCGCTGCCCAACGCCTTGTAGCCCACCGGCACGGTGATTTTCATATCGAAGCCGAAGCGGTCCACCGTGTAATCGTTCACGGGAAACCAGCGCGCGGGATACAGGAGAAACGCGAAGTCCGGATGAATCGCGGCAAATTTAATGCCTGATACCGGCGATTCCTCGTCGCCGGTAAGCTTGCCATCGTAGATGAAAGTCAGCGTCCCGGGCTGTCCCTTGCCGATCGGCTGCGGCAGGGTGAGCTTTACGCTCATATCTTCCTGGAGCCGCGAGGCCTGAATCTGACGCCCTTGTTCGTCCGTGACCTTGTCGAGGCTAAGGGCGTTGTTCAATTCGAACGAGACCGCGCTAACGTCGTCAACCGCCAGGAAGTGGACCGTGACGGTTGCAGCCAAAGTCTGGGCCTTGGGATCGATGCGTATATCCCCGTCGTAATTCTGAACATCGATCCGCTGCCGGTTCTGCGCCTGTCCCAACGCCGCCAGACAGACCAATGTTGCGGCAAGAGCTGGCTTGCGCCAGCTGCTTTTTCTTCCTGCTGCAAATCCCGATCGCACATCCAACCCAGGTTTCACGTCACCCCCCGGTTTCACTACAAGTTCTCTCACTACAAACTCTTTCGATCCAATCGGCAGCGATCTCCATCGGATCGCCGACGCTCTCCAAATCCAGGCGCGGCACAACGGATCCTGCCGGCGTTGTGCCGCCCAGCTTCCTGGCGACTTCGGCCAAATCGAATCGCATGCCCGTACGCGCGAATTCGTCGTCAAGCAGATGAATCGCCTCGGCGGCGATCCGCTCCGGTGTCATCTCATGCTGAATCAATTCCGGCACGATACGGCGGCCAGCCACCAGGTTCGCCGCTGACAAAAACGGCGCCTTGACCAGCCACCTCCCTACTATCCAACTTAACGCGTTTACGCGATAAAAGGTCACCATGGGTACGCCCAGGAGCGCTGCTTCAACCGTTACGGTACCGCTTTTGGCCAAAGCCAGCTCCGCCTGAGCGAGCACGTCCCAGGTGAAACCATCAACTACTTTGATGGATGCAGCCCGAATTCGTTCCGACAAATTTGGGGTTAGCTCTCCAAAACCAGGCGGTAGGGCCAGAATCGGGATCATGGCGTGGAATTTGCGGATCAAGTCGACAGCGCTGAGAAGGGCTGGAAGATGCCGTTCCACCTCGCCGTGGCGGCTGCCAGGCAGGAGCGCGAGCACTCTGGCATCCTCTTCGATGCCGAATTTCTTCCGAAACTCCGCCCGGTCGAGGCTGGGTTTCACAAGCCGAACCAAAGGATGGCCGATGTAAGTGGCCGGCACACCCCGTTGTTCGAAGAAATCCTCTTCGAAGGGAAAGATGCAGAGAAGGCGGCGAACGGTCTTGCGCAGGGTGCGAACGCGGCCTTCGCGCCAAGCCCAGGCTTGCGGGGCAATCAAATACACCACCGGCACACCCTGGCGATGCAGACGGCGGGCCAATGGCAGGTGAAAATCGGGGGCGTCGGTCAAGATTGCGATCTCCGGACGCTCGGTTAGAGCCGCTTTGGTCAGCTTTTGGAACTGCCCCCAAATGCGGGGAATGTGCCGGATCACTTCCACCAAGCCGACCACCGTGATCGTGCGCATGTCGATAACCGCCCGCACCCCAGCGGCTTGCATGCGTGGACCAGCGCAGCCGAAAAACTCTGCGTCAGGATGACGAGCGCGCAGAGCCTCGACCAAGCGGGAAGCGTACAGGTCGCCCGACGCCTCACCGGCCGAGATCAGGATGCGCATTCTTTGGCTAGAGCGTCGGGGAATCGTTGCCCAGCATCGCGTGCCGCACGATCTTGATGGGCGGAAATCCTTGTTTCATGAAGTTGTCGTGGAAATCCTGGAGCGAAAACTGCGCGCCCTTCATCTTGCGATAATCTTCCCGCAATTTCAAGATTTGCAGCTTGCCCAGTGTGTAGTAAAGATACGTTGGATCAGACGTGCCGCGCTTGGTTTCCTTCAAGGCGCCTTCGTGCGGCTGGTAGCCTTCCTTTTCGAAAAACTCCACCGATTGGTCGAAGGTGCGCTTGCCCGTATGCATCTCGATGCCGACGATGTAACGGGCGTTCCGGAGCAGCGCGTCCTGCAATTGACCCAGGCGCATGCGCAAATCGCCAGCGGCGTAGCCTTCGTCCAGCATCATCTGCTCGCAATAATGCGCCCAGCCTTCCGCGTTGGAATTGGCTCCCAGAAGTTTGCGCACTCTTGAATCCAGGTGCTGCACCCACAGAAACTGCACGTAGTGACCTGGATAGGCTTCGTGAACTGCCGTGCTCAGGATGGTGCCGCGATTGAAGCTGCCCATATAATCCTCAACGCGCGCCGGCGCCCAATCTTTTTCGGGAAGGGTCACGTTGAAAAACGCCTCCTTCGCAACCTCTTCATACGGCCCCGGAGTGTCCATGGATGCAAATGTCAGGGCCCGCATGAACGGCGGAGTCTCCTCGAGAATCGGTAGCACCGGAGACGGGATCGTTACGATCTTCTTCTCGTTGATAAAATCGCGCAGTTTGACTACCGTGTCGCGGAACGAGCCCAGCAGGTCCGCTGGCGCGGGATGATCCTTCTCCAATTCGGCGAGAATCTGCTGCGGAGTCTTATTCGGGTCGATCTTCGCGGCGGTCTCGCGGAACTTCTGCTGGTTCTCGCGCAAATTGGCGTAACCGATCTCCAGCAGGCGGTCCAGAGGAATGTCCACCATTTCTTCATAAAGCAGCTTCTTCGAGAAGTTTTCCGCGCCCAGCTTGAAATCGCCATTGGACTTTGGCAGCAGGTCGTTTTTCAGGAAGGTCCCGTAGTCCTTGAGAGCGGCAATGACTGCTCCGTTTGAAGCTTTGAAATCTGCCAGAAGCTTGGGATCTTTGACGTCTTTGAACGCCAGCGGAACATCGTCCTGGAAAAATTCGATATTGCCGTCCATCTGCTCGATGGCGATTTCAGTGTAAATGCGCGGGGGATTCTTCAAGTTCGCGCGGCCGTCTTGAAGCACCTTGAGCATGCGCCGCTCACGCTCGATCAGCGATTTCAGGCGCGCTTCCGGCGGCGCGAATTTGCGGCTCATGATGGTGAACGCGCTGCTGGTGATGCCGCTCGAATAGTTGTCGGGATTCTTCTCCCACTGCCGAACCGATTCCAGTTCCAGAAGGCTGGCGCGAATATAGCTCAGTACCAGGTCGCGATCGTCGGTGGGGGGAAGTTTGGCAAACTGGGTTTCCCAGTTCTTGAGCTCCGCCGTGCGATGCGCGATGCCGGCTTTGGAAAAATCTTCCAATTGGCCGTCGTACTTGTGAATACCGTCGGAGGTGGCTATGGTCGGGTTGTTCGGGAAGAAATACTCGTCGAAGAACCGATCAGACAAGGATTGGAACGGAGTTTGCGAGTAGGCTACGCCGGAAATCAGGAGCGCGACAAGGAGTAACCGCATAGTTCCACTTTACAATGGGAGGGTGACCGTATTGGAACAGATCGAGTACCTGAAGAAGGGGATGGTCGAAATCATCCGCGAACAGGATTTGAAAGAGCGCCTGGAATTGTGCGCCAAAGCCGGCCGCCCGTTGCGGGTGAAAGCGGGATTTGATCCCACGGCTCCGGACCTGCACATCGGTCACACGGTGCTGTTGCGCAAGCTAAAGCACTTTCAGGACCTGGGCCACACCGTGATTTTTTTGATCGGCGACATGACCGGGATGATCGGCGATCCGACTGGGCGCAATGCGACTCGTCCGCCTATGACCCGGGACCAGATCAACGAAAACGCCGAGACCTACAAGGCCCAAGTGTTCAAGATTCTGCATCCCGAGAAGACGGAGATCCGCTTCAACAGCGAATGGATGGATCCGATGAAGTTCGAAGACGTGATCCGTCTATGCGGCAAATACACCGTGGCTCGGATTCTGGAGCGCGACGATTTTTCGAAACGTTACAAAGAAGGCCATCCGATCTCCATGCACGAGATTCTGTATCCGTTGGTGCAAGGCTACGATTCCGTGGCGCTGAAGTGCGATGTGGAGATGGGCGGCACCGATCAAAGGTTCAATCTGCTGGTAGGCCGCGAGTTGCAGCGCGACTTCGGCCAGGCTCCGCAGATTGTAGCGACCACTCCCCTGCTTGAGGGCACGGACGGCGTCGAGAAGATGTCGAAATCGAAAGGCAACTACATCGGCATAACGGAACCTCCCAAGGTCATGTACCGCAAGATCATGGGCATCAACGACGATCTGATGTGGCGGTATTGGGAATTGCTGACAGATCTTTCGCTGGCCGCAATCGCTGCGTTGAAGCAGCGCGAACGAATGGAAGTGAAGATGGAACTGGCCTCGACGATTGTGGCTGATTTTCATTCCCAGGCCGAAGCCGCACAAGCGGCCGAGGATTTCAATCGGGAGGTGCGGCAGCACGCCGAACCTTCCGATGTCGAGACAATTCCGAATCAATGGTTCACGACTTCCAGCAATGGCTCCGGCACCAATATTCCAAAGATGCTGGTGGGCGCGGGCTTAGCGCCGTCGCGGACGGAAGCAGAGCGGCTGTTGAAGGCCGGCGCGGTGGAGATCGACAGCGAGCGCTGGACCCAGCTGATTTATCCTCAGGAACGTTTCACCGTGCGCGCGGGAAAGAAGTGGAAAAAGATCGGATAGGGGGATTGCTGGACGCCCTGGAAGCCTTCCATGGTATCCAGCAACCAAATTGGCCCACCGACCCCTATCTTTTCCTGGTGGGGTGGCACTGCGGATATCCGGCGAGCTACGCCGCTTGCGCGAAGGGCTGGGATTCGTTAAAGAGCCGGATCGGCGTGGAACCGGAGCAGATACTTGCAGCGAATCCTGCCAAGCTCGCCGACGCTTTGAAGCCCGGCGGGATGATGCCCGAACTTCGCGCGATGCATTTGAAGGAAATCGCGGAGCGGATTCAGAAGGAGTTCGACGGCGATTTACGAGCCGCACTTGTCAGGCTTCCGATTTCCAAGGCTCGTGCGGCGCTGAAGAAATTTCCGGGTATCGCCGATCCGGGTGTTGACCGGATTCTTCTGTTTGCTGGCATCTCTCCCGTGGCAGCGGTGCCATCGAATTGCCCGCACGTTCTGGTGCGCATCGAAACCGGAAAGGAGCCCGAAAATTACGGGAGGACCTACAGCGAGGCGCACCGCATCATCGAAATGGGTGTGCCGCTGAAATTCGATGCCCGGATCCGCGCCTACTTATTGCTGAAATGTCACGGGCAAAAGCTCTGCAAACGATCCAAGCCCAGGTGCGGAGACTGTCCGGTTGCCGTCTCCTGCGCGTTCGCCATACGGCAAAAGGTCGGATAATGAATTATGGCCGTGAAGGAACAGCACGCGGCGCCTTCCATCGTCAACCAAGACGCTGTCGACCCCAGCGCGGGCTACGACACCGATTTTTTTCAATGGACCCAAGCCACTGCGGAAATGATTCGCCAGGGGCGGCTCGCCGAAGTCGACCTGGAGCATGTCGCGGAAGAAATTGAAGACATGGGAAAGCGGGATCGGCGAGAGGTGCGATCACGTCTGATCGTCCTGGTGATGCATCTGCTGAAGTGGGAGTTCCAACCCGAGAGGCGGACACCCTCATGGCGCTCGACGATTGATGAGCAGCGAATGCAGATCGAGTTGATCCTTCTGGATTCTCCCAGCCTGCGCCGTCTCCCTTCCGATGAGCTCGACGCGACTTATAAACGTGCTATCAACCGGGCGGTTACGCAAACGGGCCTCAACAAAAATCGCTTCCCGCCGTCCTGCTCGTATACCCTGGAGCAGATTCTCGACGTAGCCTTCGTTCCCGAGCCTCATTCCAACTGAGGCCAAGGCCTTGTAGAGCTCTCGAACATCCGTAATCCGGCGAGCAAAAGCTCAGCTACCGAGCGAACTTCCCCTGCCGACCACTTGGGAGTAAAGTGTTTGCCCTTGGGAGTCATCGACGGCAAGTTGTTCCCCCAGAAAAGCTTCTGGTAAATCGGATTGAGCGGCGCATCCAAACGTTTGTAAGCCGATCCCCGCTCGCCAATCGAGTTTGCAACGTCCCCAAACAGGTTCCAGGCGGCCAAGGCCTTTTCGCAATCCACCCGTCTCCGCGGCGACGCCGTCCATGAAGCTACCCAATCCAGATCGTGAAGATCAGGCTCTTCGTTTTCGAGTTGATAGTGGTTCAGCGCCGCATATTCTCCCAGGACGGCTAGACTTGCGAAGCTCGGGATATACCCGTCGGAATTGACCACAACAGAGTCGGACTCGTTCGTGATCCAGATGAGGTAACGATCTTCGCCCCTAAACCGATACCAAGCGGCAAAGTACTTCTGCATGGCTAGAATCGGGCAAGCCTAATGGACGATCCGGCCGTCTTTCATCCTGACAATACGATGTGCGAACGAAGCAGCCTCGGGATCGTGGGTGATCATGAGGATGGTCTGGCCCAGGCGCGCATTGAGGTCGACCAGAATCTTCAGCACGGCTACTGAGTTCTCCGAATCCAGGTTGCCCGTCGGCTCGTCCGCCAGCAGCAAACCCGGATCGTTAACGACGGCGCGGGCGATGGCGACGCGCTGCTGCTCGCCGCCGGAAAGTGCCCGGGGCTTGTGATCCAAGCGCCCGGCGATCCCCAACAGTTTCACGATCTCCTCAAATTGGGCGCTACGCGGCCCTTTCCGGCCGGCGATGTCGCGCGCGATCTCGATATTCTCGGCAGCCGTCAAGGTGGGCAGCAGATTGTATTTCTGGAACACGAAGCCCACGCCGGTCTTGCGCAACTCCGTGCGCTCGGCGTCGGTCATGCCCAACAGGTCGCGGCCGTTGATGTGGATGCTTCCCGACGTCGGCGGCGTTAGCCCGCCCAGGATGTGAAACAGGGTCGATTTGCCGGAGCCGCTGGGGCCCGAAACAGCAACAAACTCCCCTTGGGCCACCGAAAGATCGACGCCGCGGAGCGCATGAACCTCCACCTCGCCAGTGTAGAAAATCTTCTTGAGGTTGCGAATCTCAATCATCCGAAGCCTTAATCATAGGAGAGAGCCTCAATCATAAGACAGAGCCTCGATGGCGTCCTGCCGCGCGGCCTTCAGCCCCGGGTAGATCGCCCCCAGCGCCGCTCCGATCAGCGAAATGGCCCCCGCCTTCAGCCACCAGTCCGGCACAATCATTTGCGACAAAAAGGGCGGAGCGAATCGATAGATCAGGTATCGGCTTCCAAAGGCCATGATGATGCCGGCGAGCGAACCGCACACCGCCAGTAGAATCGCCTCCCGCATCAGGATCCCCAAAATATAGGCGGGCGACGCACCCAGCGCCTTGAGGATTCCGATCTCCCGCGTGCGTTCCAGCACCGCCGTATACATCGTCAACAGCACCACCAGAAAGCCCACGATCACGGCGATTCCAATCACCACCTGGGTGAAGCCTTTGACCAGGGAAACATTGTCGACGCTGATTAAGCCGATAAGCTCTTCCATGGTATAGACTTGGTAACCATCGAGCTGCTCCTTCAAATCTTCCTTCACGGCGGGGATATTCGCTGGCTGATCCACTTTCACGTAGATCGCAGAAAATTCGCCGGTGGCCGAATACATCTCCTGCAAAGGCCCGATTTGTGCGAAGAGCTGTGACAGTTTCCCCGGCTCCACGATTGCGCAAATGTGCCATTTCTTCCCGTTGCCCAAGTCAAGCTCCTCTCCAACATGCAGGTGCTTGCTGCGGGCGTAACTGTCATCCACCATCAGGTCGTCGGGCCTTTGAAACGGCCCACCTTCCCGGTAGTTGAATCCGCCGCTCATAGCATTGAATTCTTTCAAGTTGATTCCGGTGATGGATTGAAAATTTCCGATAGATTGAACCAGAGTGCCGGTGGTTAACGTAACATGCGGCCGTTCGCGGACGAGCGCCTCCAGCTTTTCGCCCCCCTTCATGTTGCCCGTGAATCCCAGCACGGCGCTGCTGGGAGGCCGGATCACGATGTCCGCACCGGTGCCTCGGGCGCGCTGTTGGATATCGTCCAGCACGCCTCTGCTGAGCCCTACGATGGTCAGAATCAGAGTGACGGAGATGCCTATGAAGATGGCGCTCAGGAAGGTCCGCACCGGGCGGTGCTTGAGGTTTTCCCAAACCAGTCGATAGATCAAGTCCCCAGTCTATCAGTCGTCCCTAGCGCGATGCCTTGCAACGGAACGGGAGCGGGCAGCGTAGAATAGTACGGACACATTATGATCGCGACCTGGAAACAGCATGAAGGCCAGGCCGTCGACGGCATTGCTCTGCTCCGGCTCTTGGGCGGCGGCGAATCGAGCGCTGTCTACCTTGCCGAGCGTGCCGGCGAACGGTGCGCCGTCAAGTTCGTCCCCGCCGAAGAGGTTGTGGCGCAACTTCCTTTGACGCGATGGGAACAAGCCTCCAAGCTCTCGCATCCCCATCTCAGCCGCGTCTTCCAGTGGGGCCGCGGGCTTTTGGACGGCGTGCCGCTGGTTTACGTCGCCATGGAATTCGCCGAGGAAGATCTGTCCGGCGTTGATCGTCCTCTTACTCCTAAAGAGGCTCGCGAAATGCTTACCCCCGCGGCCAAGGCGCTGGCGTACCTTCACGGAAAAGGCTTCGCGCACGGCCGCATCAAGCCCTCGAATATCCTATCGGTTCAGGAAGAGTTGAAAATTTCCGGAGATTCGCCGCTGCGCAAGGGTGAGCGTCACGCTTCCTCATCGACGCCAAGCCCTTACGATCCCCCGGAACTTGCGGCTTCCGGAGTGACGCCCTCTGGCGATGTCTGGTCCCTGGGCGTCTCGCTGGTCGAGGCCATGACGAAAGAGCTGCCCCGGTTTGAAGGCAACTTCCTGCGGCTTCCGGACTCGCTGCGGCCGGACTCCTTCCGCGATGTCGCGGCGGGCTGCCTCGAACGCGATCCCGCACGCCGCTGGACCATTGCCGACATTACACAATGGCTGGACCGGGGCACGGTGCCTGCCCCTAAGCGTGTTCGGCCGCGCTATTTGTTGCCTGCCGCCGCGGCGGTCGCAGTCGTGGCATTGGGCGCTGCCGTGTGGGAGTATGGCGGACCGTTCTTCACGAGTTCCCCATCGTCGGACCCGCCCGCAACGACCGCACCGGCGCAGCCCCCGGTTCAATCCACGACGCCACAGGAGCCCGTCACGCCCCCACCCGTCGTCGCGGCTCAACCCGCGAAGCCCACCCGCGAGCCCAAGCCCTCGGCGAAGGAACCGGACCCCGCCCCTGCAGCCAAACCCGATACGCCGCCCGCCAACGCGCCTGCGCCTCCCTCGAACTCTGCCTTCCTGCCCGCGCAGGGTGTGACCGCTGCCGACGTAGTTCAATCGATGGTCCCGGACGTTCCCGCGAAGTCCCGCACGACCGTCCACGGCAAGGTGCCCATCGTGGTGCGAGTTCAAGCAGATGCGGCCGGCGCTGTCACCAGCGCGAAGATCGAATCCGGCGGATCGAGCAAATATTTTGGCGATTTGTCGCTCAAGGCTGCGCGCCAATGGAAATTCGCCCCCGGAGCGGATGGGCGCGAATGGCTTCTACGCTTCGAATACACGAAAGATGCGCAACATCCCGTTACCGCGCAAGTGATTCTGGGTCCATAACTGGGCGGGTTTGCGATACAAGTTCATTCACGTGCATTCACGGCCCAAGATGTTTTTTTTGCGAGTTCGGCTTCTTTCTGCACCCGCTTCTTGCTGCCTATGAAAGCCGAAATCTTTAGCTCGACCGTCAGCGCAACTCCGTCGAGCTACACCTGCTCGACAATCTTTCGGAAGCAAAGCCGCCCACGATCAGTCCCGCTTTTCCGAGCCGCCCACCATCTTCCGCACCCTGTCGAGCTCCTTGCGTAGACGCCGTCCGTCCGCATCCAACTTAAGAATGTACAAAACGATCACCATCAGAATGGCCGTTAGGCCGTACATCACGAAGTGGAGCTCACGTTGTTCCAAGAAGATTCTCTCCGGTCAATAAGAATGCGCCTGGCGTCGCAGTGCGTCGATTTCCCGCGACATCTCGCCTTGTTGCATCCGCACCATCGCGATCACCACTCCCAGGCAGACCAGCGCCAGCCAGTTCCACCAAATAGGGGCCTCGAGGCCAGGGCCCATGTGGTCGCCGCCGTTGCGGAAACTCAACACCGGGGAGGGGTGCTGGGTGCGATACCACTCGATGGACTTGTACACGAAGGCTACGTTGACGCAACCGAAGATCGAAAGCACAGCCGATAGCCGCGCACGCTGCGTAGGCTCCTCTACGGACTTCCGCAGGAACAGGTAGCCTACATATACCAGCCAGCACAACAGCATGGAGGAGAGCCTCGCGTCCCAGGTCCACCAGATGCCCCAGGCATAACGCGCCCAGATCATTCCGCTGGCAAGGCCGGCTGTGGCGAACATGAGCGCGACTTCGTTCGCGCCAGCGGCAAAAGAGTCGTATTTGAAGTTTCCCGTCGCCAGGTATATTCCGCTGGCGAACAGCCCGAGGAAAAACCCAGTGAAAGCGGCGAAAAAGCTGGGCACGTGAAGATACAGGATCTGATACGCCGCGACGTTGGCCTCAAGCGGAAGCACGTAGCCGATCTTATAGAGGCTCCAGAGAAGCAGCCCCAGGGAAGCGGTGAGCAGCACGTATTTGATTGGTTCTCGCATCTGTCTACCCCACTAGCACAACATCTATCAATAACACGACTAACGATGTAAAAAGAACATCGAAGAACACCAGCACCTTCAGCCAAAGGATGTTTTCCGCGCCGAAAGAGATTCCGTTGAGTAGATCCGAGGTCAGCGTGATCGCGGCCGACAAAGGTACGACCAGGAACGGGTACATCATCACCGGTAGCATCAGCTCGCGCAGACGCAGGTTCACCGTCAAAGCGCTGAACATTGTCCCCATCACCGTCATGGCCCAGGTCCCCAGCACGATCACCAGCAACAAGGACCAGATCTGCGCCAGGACCTTGACGTTATAGAGCAGACTGAACACTCCTAGCGAAACGATCTCCATCACCATCAGGAGTGCGAAATTCGCTAGCGCTTTGCCGAAGAATAGAGCGCTAGCCAGGATGGGCGCTGCCAAGAGAGCATCCAGGCAGTCGTTTTGGAGCTCCCTTGCGAAGCTGCGATTCAGCGTAAGGGCCGCCGCGAAGGAATACGCGATCCACAGCATGCCTCCCGCGATGGCCGGGATGCTGATGTCGCTGTTGCCCGGATCGAAAGCGAAGCTGAACAGCACCAGGATCACCACCATGAACGCGAAGGAAGCGTTAAAAGCCTCCCGCGTGCGCCACTCCGCGCGCAGGTCCTTCGCCGCGATGGTCAACACCTGGCGCAGATACACCGGTCAGTTTTCCCCATACGTCCGGTACAGCCAGCCGGTGTCGTCGAGCATCTCCTGCTGCCGCTCCCCCGCATGCACGATCTGGCCGCGCTGGAGCATGGCGACATGCGTGGCCGCTTCCAGCGCCTCGCGCAGCTGGTGCGTGGACATCACGATCGTCCGCCCGCGCGCATGCATTTCGTTCAGCAGCGATTGCAGCACGCCGATAGCGCGGTCGTCGAGCGATGTGAACGGCTCGTCCAGCAACAGCACCTCAGGGTCATGCAAAAACACTCGAGCCACCGCCAGGCGCTGCCGCATACCCCGCGAAAACTCGCGGACCAAACCGTCGCGAACGCGCGTCAGGTCCGTGCGCTCCAGCATTTCGTCAATTCGTTTTGCGGGATTCTCGATGCCGTACAACTTCGAAAACAGCCGCAAATTCTCGAATGCCGAAAGCTCGTCGTAAAGAGAAATACCGTGACCCAGGACGCCAATGCGCCGCCGCGTGGATTCCTCGCGCACATTGGCGCCGTGAATGGTCACCGATCCACGCGAAGGTTTCGACAAGCCGGCCAGAATCCGCAGCAGCGTCGTTTTACCAGCGCCGTTGCGTCCTAACAAGGCTACGGTCGAGCCCTGAATTACGCGAAAGGCAATGTCGCGCAGGGCCGGGAAATCGCCATAATATTTCCAGACGCCCCTGACTTCGAGTGCGCATTCCAGTGCAGCCGAACTCAAGCCTCGCTTCTCCGGTACAGCAGGGTGCCGCCCAGAGCCAGAATCGAGAAAGTCAGTCCCAGCACCCACGGCAGCCGCTGATACAGGCGCGCGTTTCCGGCGACTGTCTTCGGCGAGCCGTCGTCTCCGTTCGCCTGCGCGCCAGCCGCGGCTTGAAGCGTGCCGAGCCCGTCGATGTTCACCTCATAGGATGCCCCCGAGACGGCCGAGACTTCGTACACTCGCGCGCGCATCCCCCCCTGCCCCAGGTCCTTGATCCCGTCTTCCTTCAAATCGGGCCCTGAGAGCCGCACGGACTCAGGAGTCACCAGCAGCGGAGGGACCTTGTCGATCACCTTGCCTTCGAAGGTTTTGGATGCAGGCAAAATGTAAGCGACTTCATAGACCGTCTCGCCGGGCTTCACCGGATAGCTCACCTTGAAGACATCAGCCTGCGAGGTCTTCTCCGGAGCCCTGCTGATCGGCATTCCTCCCGGAGCTTCCACCGTGATCTTGGCGCCTTGTGCCGCTTTGGGCAGGAACATTTGCACCGATCCCTGGGCCGGATCGAGGAAGGTGGTGGTCCCGCTGTTCTTGATCAGGAACGTCTCGTTCACCCTGACGCCGTCTCCGGTAGGCTCAATCACCACCAGATGTTGTTCCAGTAACGCGTCGGATTTTTTGTTGGTGACGTTGTACACGCTGAGCCCGATTCCCGTCGAGGGCCGGCCGGGCGGCACAACCAGGTTGTATTGGACGTCCTGATAGGACGCTTGCAGCAGCGCCGGCGGAGGCGGCAGGGGCTGATCGATGCTGAACTTTCCCTCGGCGTCCGTGGTCACCGTCGCCAGAGTCTGCATCCCGTTCTCCCCCGGATGCACCAAATTGATCGCGACTCCCGCCTGCGGTTTACCGGTGGTCTCGTTGGTCACCACGCCGCTGATCTCGGCAAGTAAAAGAGGGCCGAATGCCAGGAGCAGCAACAGTCTTCTCATGCCATGGCCTTTCCGCACTCGCCGCAAAACTTCATCGGTTTTTGGAACTTCGCACCGCAGTGCGGGCAGACTGTACTAGGCGCCGGAGCGGCAGCCGCAGACTTGACCTTCGCCGCAGGCTTCTCTTTGGCAGCCGCCGCCGCAGGCGCAGCCGACAGGCGTTCGATCTCCCCAATCACCCCAGCCAGTTCCTTTTGCAAGCCCACTTTCGTCTGCTGATAATCCTCATCGGATAGCTTGCCCACGCGAAATTCAAACTGCAAATCGCGCAGATTTTCGTAAATCGCAGCCTTGCGTTCTTCCAGATGCCGCGTCGGCGACACAGGCTCCGGCGGAGGAATATCCTTCAAACGCACGAACAGCGTGAAGAAAACTGTGGCGGCCACCACCGCGATCACCGACGAAGTGAGAATCATCAGTCCAGTTTCGACAAATCTTTTTCGATCCGCGCCAGCATCTCCGGGTCAACCGGAGGCCCTGCGGGGACAGCTGCAGTCTGCTTGCGCATCCGGCGGATTACCACGATCACCAGCGCAAAACCGCCGATGATTGCGGCGATGGGACCGATCAGCCCCTCCGCGCCGTAGCGAACCTCCAGAACGTCCTTGCCCTCTTCCTTGACGTATGTATCCAGGATCTGAGGCTCCGTCATGCCCTGGCTGAGCATGTTATAGATCCTCATCTTGTTCATCTTGCACACCGGGCAAGGATAAGGCGACATGGTGCAGGCAATATCCTGTTTGCACCCGCAGCTGCAGTGGAGCTTGGCCGCAATGTTGTTGACAGCGGAGCTGTCCCACTCCGACGCACTTTGCGCCAGCGCCACGGCGCCCAGCAGCGCTACCAGAAAACTACTCTTCCACTTTTGCATGTTTCCCTGCGATTCCCACTACTTCCATCCGCGGCCACACCATCCGCGTCTTGGGAGGCGTGAGGCAGATAATGGTGCCGAACAGAATCACAAAATAGCCCATCCACACCCACGTCGTCAGCGGATTTATGTAACTGTCCAGAATCACCTGGTCGGGATTATCGTCGTCGGTCCGGAAGTTGATGTACAGATCCTCATTCAGCCTGTGGCGGATCGCCACCTCGCTGTCCAGTTGTTCCTTATTGATGTAGAAGCGGCGCTCGGGGTGCATCTCGCCCAGACTCTCGCCGTTCTTCGATACGCCCAAATCCAGTCTCCACCAGCGGTAATTTGCGTTCGCGCCGACGCCCATCGCGTCGACCTTCAGCGTATAATTTCCGATCTGTGTGGATTGGCCGATCTTCAACTCCTTGCCTTTTTGCTCGACTTTGAACGCCGAGCCGGTGATACCCACAAAAATGATGACGATCCCGATGTGCACAATGTAGCCGCCGTAGCGCCGGGTATTGCGATGCGTCAGCTCCATCATGGACATCAACATGTTCGTGCCGCTCTTGGTCCGGATCGCATTCGCGCCCTTGGTGAATTCAATCGCCACCGTCATCAGAACGAAAGTGCACAGCATGAAGGAGATCAACGGGTAGATTTGCCTTACTCCGGCAATCGCCAGCCCCACGCTCACCGCTACGCCGGCAATGGTAGGCCACATGAACGCGCGCTTCAAGCTTTCGAACGAACTGCGCCTCCACGCGATCAGCGGACCCACTCCTGTCAGCAGCAGCAGGAACAGAGCAATCGGGATATTGATGCGGTTGAAGAACGGAACGTCAACGCTGTGCTTATCCCCCATCGCTTCCGAGATCACTGGGAGCAGAGTGCCCCACAGGATCGCGAAAGATGCTGCCAGCAGCACCAGGTTATTGAACATGAAGCTGGATTCGCGCGAAAGCACGCTCTCCAGTTGAGCTTCACTTTTCAGATAATCCAGGCGGCTGAGGATCAGCCATGCGGTGCCGCCAATGCCGAGCGCAAGAAACGTGTAAAAGTACGGCCCCAACGGCGATTCTCCGAACGCATGCACGGATTGCGCGATCCCCGTCCGCGTCAGCGCCGTTCCGAAGATGCACAGCCAGAACGTGGTGCTCACCAGCACCATGTTCCAGACCTTCATCATGCCCTTCTTTTCCTGCATCATTACCGAATGCAAAAACGCCGTCGCAGTGATCCATGGCAGCAGGGAAGCATTTTCCACCGGATCCCATTCCCAGTAGCCGCCCCAGCCTAAAATCGAGTACGCCCAATTCATGCCCAGCAGCACACCGGTGCTCTGGAACAACCACGTCACCAGCGTCCAGCGGCGTGTGGTGTTGATCCATTCCTCACCCGGCTGCTTCGTCGCCAGCGACGCCATTGCGAAAGCGAACGGCACGATGAACCCGACGTAGCCCAGATACAGCATGGGCGGATGGATCGCCATGGTCCAATACTGGAGCAGAGGATTGAGTCCCTGGCCATCGACAAGGTCGGTGCGCACTCCCTTGCCGGCCCAGAACACTTTGAAGGGGCTCTCCACAAACGCGTTCAGCGTCAGGAAGAAGGTTTGCACCGTCATCACGACGCCCGTCACATACGGCATCAGGTTGCGGAACTTCTTCCGGTTCTGAAAAACCACCACCGCCGCATACGTCGACAGCAGCCAGGACCACAGCATCAGCGATCCTTCCATGCCGCCCCACCAAGCTGTGAACTTATAGAGGGGAGACATGGCCACGTTGCTGGTCTCGTACACGTAGCTCAGGCGGAAATCGCCGGTGTGCAGCAAGTAGATCAGAATCCCCACCGCCGTGGTGATCAGAGCCCACACGCAGTAGACCGCGCGTTCCGCACTCACGATCAGCAGAGACCGTTTCGCCCACTTGCCGATTAAGGACGCAGCAATGGCGTAGATCGCAAAGCAGAAGGCCAGCAGGATTGCCAGCGCGCCAACGTTTTCCATAGTGGTTGAACCTAAGTGGTCGAAAAAACTCTAACCGAAAATTCTAAATGGGCTTGGAGGAAGCACTCGCCGGAGGCGGCGCAGCTTCGTACTTCGATGCGCACTTCGCCTGAATCTGCGTGGCGTGGAACACTCCATCCGCGCCCAATTTCCCGTCCGCCAGCGCCTGCGCACGGTCCTTGAAGGTATCCGGAAGCGGATCGTCTCCGGTGTACACGACTTTCAAATTGTCGCCAACGTTACCGTCTCCAGGATTCTCCACCAGCATGAAAACAGTCTTCGATCCCTCATGGGCGATCGAGCCTTCCTTGACGTATCCGTTCACCCGCAGATGTTTGACTTGAGCTTGTTCGCCCATCTGCTTTACTTCGGGAATCGTCTTGAAGTAGCCGACAGACTCTTTCGGCGTGCTGACCGCCAGCCACACCAGCGTTCCCAGGATCGCTGTGACCGGAATTCCGAACTTGAGGTAGCGATTCATAGCGGGGATCTCCTTCACCACTCAACTGTATGCCAAATATCAGTATACTCCTGCGCCTGCCGACGCAGTGACGCCTCCAGCGGCACTCCCGTCAATCCGTGCGACGCTTGCTCCAAATGAAGAGTTCCAGTTTAAAGTAAGAATATGTCCACGCCCGTCGGCATCGTCGGCTTTCGCGGCTACAGCGGAGCCGAATTGATCCAAATTCTTTCACGACACCCCCACGTCGAGCCGGTCCTACTCGAACATCGCGAGACCGAAGACCGGCCCCGCCCCTTGGGCCACACCGGACCTCGCCGTTTGAATTTCAGCGTGGACGAAGCTAAGGCCGCCGGACTCGCAGCCGTTTTTCTGGCGACGCCGCCGGAAGTGTCTATGAATCTCGCCGCCGGTCTCCTCGACGCCGGAATCAAGGTTATCGATTTGAGCGGCGCGTTCCGTCTTGGCACACCAGAAAATTACCAGCGCTGGTATAAAGAACCGCACACGCAGCCCGCCTTGCTCGCGCAAGCCGTCTACGGTCTCCCTGAGTTCTGTCGCACCCGCATTCCTTCCGCTCACCTCATTTCGAATCCGGGCTGCTACCCAACCGCCGCCAATCTCGCCATCAAGCCTCTGATCGAAGCCGGAGCGATTGCGCGTGAATGCGGAATCGTCTGCGACGGCAAGAGCGGCGTCAGCGGAGCCGGGCGCAAGCCTTCTCTCAAGACCAGTTTCTGCGAGGTCACCGAAAACTTCTCCGCGTATTCCATCCTGGACCATCGCCACGTTCCCGAGGTCCTGCGTATCTCGGGGCTAAATGAAGCCGAGTTCAGCTTTACGGCCCAGCTCATTCCGATTCATCGTGGCATTTTAGAGACGATCTATTTTCGCGCCGCCGAGTCCATCACGTCGGCAGACGATCTGCTTGGTATCTACCAAAAACGGTATGGAAACGAGCCCTTCGTACGTTTGTACGCGCCCGGTCAGGTCCCCGACTTGGCTCAGGTTAACCACACTAATTTCTGCGATTTAGGACTTAAGTACGACCCCGTTACCCACCGCGCTGTGGTCGTTTCGGCCATTGATAATCTGGTGAAGGGCGCAGCAGGCCAAGCAGTGCAGAATCTAAATCTGGCGCTGGGCTTCCCCGAGACTTCCGGGCTGATCGCCTGATCAATCGAAGGATTACCGTGAATGCGCATCCTAATTAAGCTGGGAGGAACTCTCCTCGACGATCCCGATTCCCGTATCCGGCTCGCCCGGGAAATCGCCGCTTTCGCAAAGCCGCCATACGAGGCCGTGATTGTTCACGGAGGCGGCAAACAGATGACTCGGTTCCTGGCGGAGCGCGGCGTAGAAAGCCGCTTTATCAATGGACTACGAGTCACCACCCCCGAAATCATCGATGCCGTGGTCAAGGTTTTCGCCGGAAGCGTCAATACCGAATTAGTGTCGGCCTTTCGGGCGGCCGGGGCCAAGCCAGTGGGACTTACTGGATTGGATGCCGGCCTGGTCGATGCCGAAATCCTGGATTCCGCCTTAGGACAGGTCGGCAAGCCTGCATGCAGCGACTCGACGCTTTTAGAACTTCTGGTACGCAGCCAGTACCTTCCCGTAGTGGCCTGCGTCGCAGGCGACGCGCAGGGGCGGATCTTCAACGTGAATGCGGATCAAATGGCGGTCGCGTTAGCCATTTCATTTCGCGCCAGTACGTTACTGTTTCTGACCGACGTTGACGGGGTGCGCGACGGGGCAGGCGTCACCCGCGCAGTTCTGACCGCGGAGGAAGCACAAAGCCTTATTGAAGACGGCACGGCCACGGGTGGAATGCAGGCCAAGCTGGAGGCAGCCATGCTCGCGCTGCATGCAGGCGTGGCCGAAGTGCTCATTGCGCCCGGCGCGAATCCGGGAATCTCTGGTCTTTTTATAGGGGATTCCAAGATTGGTACGCGGCTCGTTCCGTAGTCCCAAAACGGCCTGCTTTTCCTTTGGTTTTCTGGAGAACGCGAGACCTCGCCGATCTTTTTCGCTTGCAGATGTGGAAAAGAGTGCGACAATAAACTACAACGAATCCAAATAATAGGGTGAGAATACTCTGGTGAGTATTGCACTATGAACTAAGGATGGCGGCCTTGCTGCGTAGCCCAGCGAGCTTGGCCGGGAGGTACCAATGCGAGCCCTCACGATTGATGTGAAGCAGTCTACGGGGAGGATTCTTTCAAGCACAGTCTTTCGGCCTGGCGGCCGAAAGTTGCTCGCGAAGGGACACCTCCTAAGTGAGGAAGATGTTCGCCTCTTGGAGACGGAAGGCTTGGGCCGCGTCTGGGTGACGGAGCTCGAAGAAGGCGAAGTCGGCGAGGATGCCGCCGTCAGCCAGGTGGCCGTCGAGATGGTTTGCGGAAGCCTGGAGATCCGCTTGGCAGCGGGCGGGCGCGCGAACGTCTTTGCCACCGAGGATTGCTGCGTATTGATAGACGACGATCTGCTGCGGGCAGTCAATTGCGCCTCCAGCATCGTCATCGCCACCAACATGAATTTCAGTTTTGCCGCCGCAGGTCAGAGGATCGCCACGGTCAAGACCGTGCCGTTTGCCGTGGCCCAGGCCCATCTGGAGGCGATCATCAATATTCTGCGGGAACGCGGACCGATCCTGCAGGCTCGGCCGATTCGCTCGCCTTCTGTGGCCGTGCTTTATAGCGACGCTATGAATGGCGAGCGTGCAAGAACGCTCTTCGAGAGTGTCATGCGCCAGCGGCTGGAGAAGTTCGGAACAGCCGTCCATTTCGCGCTGCCGGCCACGGAAGAGGAAGACGTTGTTGCACGCTCCCTGCAGCATTTGCTGCGCGCCCGGCCAACCGCCGTTCTGGTTGCGTCCACCACGGCTCCGGCCGGTCCCGATGACATCGTCGGCCGGGCTATGGTCCGCGTCGGATGCCACTTGGAGCGGTTTCTTGCCCCAGTCGAGCCCGGGAATCTCCTGCTGCTGGGCTACAAGGACGATATTCCAATCATTTCCGCCCCAGGATGTTTCCGCTCAGCCAAGACTAATGTTGTAGACTTAGTTCTGCCCCCGATGTTGGCGCGGTATAGGATCTCGGGGTGGGAAATTGCCTGTCTTGGTCACGGCGGGCTGCTGGCTTAACTTCCCATCTCTCAACGATTCCTCCACTGCCGCAAGCGGTAACCTCCGAGCCGCTTGCGGGTGCTCTTTTGCCGGGCGCTCTCTCCGAGCGCCCGGCCTTTTTTTGAGTCCCTGCGCCAAAGGCTAAGGCCAAGCGTTCGATGCCCGTACGTACCATACGTAGCGAAACCATTGAAGGTACTGTCCGTCGGCTGACGGCAAAGGGGCGGCTGGCGGCTCCGTTTACTCACCCGCCTCCCGGCTTCCACTTCGAAGTCAGAACCCGTAGAGCTCGCGTGCCTGGCCTGCTCCCGGGCCTCGTGAACGCCGAAGGCAAACTGTCAACACGCGCCCAACCGCTTCCTTCGGCCGCGGCTCTCCATCGACGGCGTCCGAGTGCCACCGGTGGCTCTCGGCAATCGGGTCTACTTTAGCAGCCTGGTGGCTTCTTCCACTTGAGAAGTGAGCGCCCGCAGAGCTTGCGCCACGTGACGAGCCTGCTCATTGGCCTCGTCCCAGCGGCCAGCCTCCACGGCCTCGCGAACGCCCGGCATCGTCTTTGCGTCGTAGCCGGTATACAGTCCGGGAGCGTAAAGCTGGTGCTGGTACCATTCCCGCCCGGGTAAACCGCCCGCCGACAACAACGTGCCCTCGGCCTTCTGAAGTGCTTCGTTTGCCTTGGTGAAACGATCCGCAGATGGCGCCGAACGATCAGCCGAACCCGGCAGAGCACGCCTGGTGACCAGAGCCAACTGCTCCTCATACGCCCGCGAAGCCGCGTCCAAGCGCATCAATTGAAGCTGCACTCCGCGCAGGTCCAGCGAGCCGGGCCGCTTCTGCTGCGCCTGCGTCGCGAGCTTTTGGAGATCCTCGGTGTATCCCCGAACCGTGCGCTCCAGGGACCCGAATTCGAATGGCAGCACGGGGGCGCCGGCCAGCCGCAGGATCGACATCGTCATCACCTGGGACAGAGCCTTCCCATATACAAGGCTGCCGTCGGAGAAGCGGTCGAACCAGCCGAGCGTGTCGTAGATCGAATGATAAACTCCGGCGTCGCCCCCGGCAAAACCCAGGTTCATACTGGCGACTCCGGCATGATCGAGAAAGGGCACGTAATCGGAGCCTGAGCCGAGCGGGAGCAGGTGAAACTCCGGCGCTCCGCCTGGCTGGCCGCTTCTGGCCCGTTGCGTTGCCGTTGAATTAAGCTTGGCCGCATCCAGAAGAGTATGCGTGCCCACCGGTTCGCTGATGTCGCGGAGTACCTCAGCGAGAAACGCCTCCAGGCTATGCGACCCTCCGGCGCTCAGCGCGCCACGGCCGGTGTTATCGGAATTAAGATACACCACGGCTTTCGCCTGTAAATCTTTCAGATGCTTCTCGGTCCACTCGGTCGAGCCCATCAGCCCAAACTCTTCGCCGTCCCACAGCGCGAAGACGATGGTCCGCTTCGGCTGCCAGCCCTCCCGCCGCAGCACCGACAGAGTTCGTGCGGTTTCCATCAACACGGCGGCGCCGCTGGCAGGATCTGATGCTCCATTGACCCAGGCATCGTGATGGTTGCCGTAGATGATCCACTGGTCGCGTTGGGGGTCCTTGGAGAACGCCCCCGGAATAGTTGCGAACACGTCATGCAGCGGCTTGGTGGACCAATCGAAATCCAACTTCAGGTGGACGATGGCCGGCCCGGGTCCCGAGTGATACGTGATCGGCAGCGCTCCGCGCCAGGATTCCGGAACCACCATGCCGCCCAGTTGTTCCAGCAGCGGCTTGGCATCGCCATAGGAAATGGGAAGCACCGGAATCTTCATCAGCGTCTTGGCTTCCGCGAGCGGCAGGCGTCTGGCGCCCGGCTCCGCAGCCCATCCAGGCGACAGAGGATCGCCCGGATACAAGGCCATGTCCAGCACGCTGCCGCGCTGCACGCCCAGCTCCGGTCGCATGGGACCCTTAGGATAAACGTCTCCCTGGAAGTAGCCGTCCTCGCGAGGGTCGGAATAAATCAGGCACCCCACCGCGCCGTTTTCCTGCGCGAGCTTCGCCTTGACGCCGCGCCAGCTCCGGCCATAGCGCGCGATCGCGATCTTGCCCTTGACTTCGATATTCTCGCGCCGCAGCGTGTCGTAATCCTCCGCGATGCCGTAGTTCACATAAACCAGGGGCGCGGTCACATCGCCTGAGGCAGAATAGGCGTTATACGTCGGAAGCTGACCGGGTTCGCTGGCGCCGGAGTCTTCCGGGATCGCGGGCTCCTTCAACTCCGCGCGAAACTTCACTGGAGAGGTCATCTCCAGAAGGCGCGAAGTGGGATATGGCATCAGCGCCTCGAACTGCTCGGTGTGGACCTCCAAACCCCAGTCCTTGAGTTGCGCGGCCAGATACTCGGCTACGGCTTTCGATTCCGGCGATCCCGCCTGATGCGGCTTGGAGGCAATCCGCTCCATGTAGATGTGAATGCGCGCAGGCGCGGGGATGGTCTTGGCTTTGTCCTCCAGCGCATGCTCCGCCTTCCAATCCTCTGAAGGGAATCCGCGAATCGGCGCAATGGCTTGTTGGGAGAGTAGGGGGACAACTACAGCGAGAAGAGCCCAGGCCCGGCGCATCGCATCTACGCTCCAGGCCGCTTCTTCAAGAACGTGAGAAAGAGCTGTGGGTCGGTAGTGCGATCGGCGAAGGTCGCGACCACATGCTCATCCGGATCGAGGAGGGCGTAATACGGCATCTCCGCAACCTTGAACCGGTCTTCTTCGAACTTCTCGTTGGCCTCCGAAGCCGCGTCCGTGCCGTCGATGAAGAGTTCCACCGGCACCAGGTCCTTCATGGCATCCGCGATCTCAGGCCGAGGGAACATATTCGCGTCCATCCATTTGCAGTTGGTGCACGCGTAGCCGCTGAAACTCACCAACACGAATTTGCCTTCCGCGCGAGCCCGATCCAGACCCTCGCGATACTGATTCTTCATCCACGCCGGCCTGCCTGATGCGGCGGCGGACCCCGATGGACCCGAACTTTCCGAAGGCGCGGGGAGGTAGGCATCCAGCAAACCCAGCCTGCCGCCGAACATCCCCGGCAGCAGCGTAAACGCGAGAATCAAAAACGCGCACGCAGTCAGCAATCGTCCGATGCCCAGGTGCTCATCGGCTTCGATCCCTTCGAGACGGAGCAGGCCGAGCAAATACAAACCCGGCATCGCGATCAGCACGAACCAAGCCGCCAGAACCCGCTCCCGGGTAAGGATTCCGGATTGCAGCACCTGGTCGATATTGCTGAGGTATTTGAACATCAGCGCCAGCAGGACAAAGCCCATCACCGTTTTCACGCGCACCAGCCATCCGCCGCTTTTCGGCAGCTTCTTCAGGTACGACGGAAATGCCGCCAGAAAGAAGAACGGCGACGCCAGACCGCTGGCGAAGGCTACCATCCCCAGTACCGTCTGCGGCCCCTTCGATTGCGCGGAGGACACCAGCAGCGATCCCACAAACGGTCCCACGCAGGCAAACGAAGTCAGCGAGAACGTCAGGCCCATCAGCAGCGTGCCCAGATAGCCTCCGCGCCGCGAAGCCTGGTCCATTTTGGTGAGCAACCCCGAGGGCAGAGTGATCTCGAACGCGCCCATCAAACTCAAAGCGAAGGCTCCGAACACCACTGCGATAAAACCGTTGACCCAGGGGTTGGACGCAAGCTGAGCGACTCCAAATGGTCCGACAGCCGCCGTCACGCCCAAACCCAGGGCGCAGAATAGCGTTATGATGCCCAGCGAAAACACAACCGCCTGCATAATCCCTCCGCGCTGTCCCAGGAAGAAGGAAACGGTAATCGGAATCATTGGAAAGACGCAAGGCGTGAACACCGACAGGAGCCCGATGCCGAACGCTGTCAGCAGGAACGGTCCAATGCCGTCCGATTTTGCGGACGTCGCAGGCGCCGGAGCAGCATCGGCCGCTGGCGCCGAGGAACCCACTGCCTCGGCGATTGAGCTCGCGCTCGGGCCCGATTTAGCCTCAGAATATCCAGCCGGAATCACGAACGCCGCCAGCGCTGGAGCGCCCTTCTCCACAGTCAGCGTGAATGCTGCGGTCTTCGTCTTCGGAAGCAGGCACCTCTTGTCGTTGCAGGTCTGATATCGTACCTTCGACGTCAACTCCAATTCGCCCGGAGGCGCGTCCTTCTTCAGCTGCGCCTGAACCAGAAGCACGGCCTCGCCCGTAAACGTCTCGATCTCGTGACCCAGGATCGGGTCGAGCCTCTTGGTAGGCTGAGGCTGATAAACGGTTGTAGACTCCAGCGCGGGGTTTTCCTTGAACACAACCGAGGTAGGAATGACGTCCCCTGTCGGGGTTAGCGAATACAGGTGCCATCCGGGCTCGATCTTTGCTGTCAGATGTAGCGGCACGGCCGCGCCGGGATCAGCCTTTGCAACGTCGGAGGAAAGCGCCCACTGCACCGGATCTTCTTTTTTAACGGCATTCTCCGGCGTCTGCGCCAGCAGCGCCGACGAAAATATCGAAGCGAAAATCCAGAGCTTCATTGGACTCTTCCTTGACTGGCTGCCTTAGAAGACGCGCTATTCTCGATCTCCGCTTCAATCTTCTCACTAATTCGCCCTTCTGCGGACTCGGCCGCCACACGGATGGCGTTCTTGATGGCGTTGGAGTTAGACCGCCCGTGGCAGATAATGCTGACGCCTTTTACGCCCAGCAGCGGAACCCCGCCATACTCGGAATCGTCGACGCGCTTGCGCAGCTCACGATAGGCTTGGCGCGAAAGCACCGCGCCCAGTTTGCGCGTCACCGTGGCTTCAAGCGACTCCTTGAGCATGGTGAGCATCATTTTGCTCACGCCCTCGCCCACCTTCAGCAGCACGTTGCCAATAAAGCCGTCGCAGACGATCACATCGGCGACTCCGGTGAAAACGTCGCGGCCTTCCACATTGCCGATGAAATTGAGAGGTAGAGCCTTCAACAGTGGCAGAACCGCGCGAGTCAGATCGTTGCCTTTGTGCTCCTCTTCGCCGATGGAGAGCAGGCCCACGCGAGGGCTGGACTTGCGGAAAATCGTACGCGAATAAATCTCGCCCATCACGGCGAATTGCGCCAGCATCTCCGGGGTGCAATCGACATTGGCGCCGACATCCAGCACCACCACGGGAGAGCCGGTTTGCGTCGGCAGAGCGGACGCCAACGCCGGCCGGTCCACTCCGCGAATCATGCCATGTACGATTTTGGCCGTCGCCATCACCGCGCCGGTGTTGCCGGCCGACACAACTCCCTGCGCGATCCCCTCGCGCATCAAGCGGGAAGCTACTTTTATCGAGGAATCCTTCTTGGTCCGGACGGCCTTGGCCGCGGAATCCTCCATGGTGATGAATTCACTGGCGTGAACCACCTCGATGGGCAGGTCTGAGACTCCGCGATGCCGCGCTAATTCTTTGCGCACCGCGTCCTCCACGCCTACCAGGATCACCTTGACGGCAAGGTCCCGGGCCGCGGTAATTGCGCCTTCGACTTCGGATTTGGGGGCGTGGTCGCCCCCCATGGCATCGACCGCTATGGTCAGCATGGGAGACAGAGGGCGGTTATTCTTCGACGACCTCGATCACTTCGCGGCCCTTGTATTTGCCGCAATGCGCGCACACACGGTGCGGGAGCTTGGGTTCGTGGCAGTTGGGGCATTCCGATAACCCGCTGCGTTTCAAATGGTCATGGGCGCGGCGAGTCGAGGTGCGCTCCTTGGAATGTCTGCGTTTTGGATTCGGCATACTGTCTTGTTATTTCCTCTTCTAACGATTACCCTGCAAAAAGGAGCCCAGCGGCGTTGTTCCTTGACTGCAATGAGGGCGCCGCCGCACCCTGCTGATTATTGAATACTTTTGAGCGCTGACCAACGGTCGTCCGCGGCTTCCGCCTGACAATGGCACTCGTTCAAATTCCGGTTCTGCCCGCACATCGGACAAATCCCCTTGCACCCGGCCTGGCACAACTTCTGCATCGGCAGAGAGAGCAGCACAAACTCGCGCAACACGTCGTTTAACTCCACGCCGTCGCCCTCGTAAAACCCCATCTCCGCTTCGCCCGGGTCGAGCACTTTCTCCTCGCCCAGACCCTCCGTCACCGGCCGGTAGTACAGCTCAAAATCCCCGTCGATCGGGCAAGCGGCCGGCTCCAGGCAGCGGTCGCAATCGGCTTCCATCTGCACCGACAGATGCCCCGAGACCCGCACCTCAGCCAAGAACTCGCTGACCAGTTCGGCTTTCCCCACGGCCTTCAAAGGGCCGACTTGGCGGAGCCTCAGATCGGGAAACTCAATCGCCCCCGCGCCCAGCTCCACATCGAAGGGTGCGGCGCGAACTTCCAGATCACGAATATTAAAGAACACGGCGCACACACCTCCGCCCGTCCTGCTTAAACCGGGTCGGTTAAGTCACTAGTATATCAGGAGGTCACGCATCAGGCGAATGCGGCTGAGCACTCTACCGAAATGCCAGCTTCGCCTTGCTTTCTTCTTCCGCTTTGATTCCCGGCCCAAATAGCTGTTCGAAGAAGCCTTCTTTGACCAGGCGGTCCACCGTCCCGTTGTCGATGACTTTGTGGAAATCGAAAGCTCGCAATTGAGCGCCCAGTTGGTCATCCACCGGATGGCTGATGATGTATTGCACCGCCGCGGCCAGCACATACGGCACGCGCTCATACGTGTTGGCTTTCGTGTATCGATCCCAAACCTTCTCGACATCCGCCGGATCGTCGGTCGGATTGTATTTCAAGTACGTCTTTACCGCAAAGGCCTTGTCGCCGTAGAGCCGCTTGATCGCCTCCGCGTGAGCCTTTATCAGCAATTCCGCCAGCTTCGGATTTGCCGCCAGCGTAGTCTTCTTGAACACGTAGACCGTCGGCGCGAAAATGTCGTCGTAATCGCTGGTATTAGCCAGGCTCTTGTAACCCTGCTCCTCCACCTTGAAGTAGACCGGAGCGGTCAGCATGGTCGCGTCCACCCGCCCGCTCATCAGCGCCGCCGCGCGACCGTTTACATCCGTGCCGATCGGAACCCACTCGACGTCTTTCGGAGTCAGCCCGAACTTCGCCAGCAACCCCACCGCGTAGTTGTACGGGGCGTCGCCAATCTGGCTCACGCCGATGCGCTTCCCCTTCAGTTCACGAACGTTCGAAAATGTTTTGGCCGCCATCAACGCAAACAGGCTCTTCTTGTACTGGCTGCCCACGATCACCAGCGACCCGTCGCGTGAGCTGGCCGGCATCGCCTGCTCGAGCGGATAGTTGGTCATCGCCGCCTCGCCGCTCACCACCATCGCGATTCCCGCCGGATGCACCGCGAAAACCAGGTTCACGTCCAGCCCGTACTTCTGGTAGTAGCCGCCCTCCTTCGCAAGGTAGAGGGGCCAGGTGGTGCCGGTTTTGGCTGCGTAGTTGACGGTGATTTTCTGGAGCGCCGGCGTCTGCGCGAACGCGCCAGCCGCCGTCAGAACCGGAATCAACAGGAACGCTCGTCGTACGCAAATCATGTAAAGCCAAAGCATGTAAGGAACGATATCACGTGTCTGGTAAACTTGGGCGCGTGGCTCGCATTGCTCTGGGACTAGGTTCTTCGCACGGTCCCATGCTTTCCATCGCTCCCGAGTATTGGCCTGACCGCGTGATTGCGGATCGCGCCAACCCGAAGCATTTCTATCAAGGCAAGACCTACACCTTTAACGAAATGTCCGCCCTGCGCTGCGACGAAAATCTCGCCGCGCAAGCCTCGCCCGAAGTTCGAGCGGAGCGCTACTTCCGCTGCCAGCGAGCCATCGCCACGCTGGGCGACGTTTACCAGGAAAACCTGCCGGATATTGCGATCGTCGTAGGCAACGATCAAATGGAAATCTTCACCGCGGAACACATCCCCGCCTTCGCAATCTTCTGGGGCGATTACGTGGAAGGCATTCCGCGAACGCCTGAGTTTCTGGCGAAGCTTCCGCCGGGGATCGCGCGCGCCGAGCTCGACCGCACTCCCGCCGAATACACTCGCTACCCTTGTGTTCCCGACCTCGGCCGCCACTTGCTCCAGTGCGCCACGGCGGAAGGTTTCGACCTCGCGCAAATGACTCGTCTGCCCACCGGAGAAATCGGTTCCAACGCCGTCCCGCACGCCTTCGGGTTCGTTTATCGCCGAGTCATGCGGGACCATGTTCCTCCCGAAGTCCCCGTCTTTATCAATACGTTTTATCCGCCCAATCAGCCCACGGTTGCCCGCTGCTACAACCTGGGCCGCATGCTGGGTCGCGCAGTGTCATCGTGGGCATCCAATAAAAGTGTCGCCTTTATCGCCTCAGGAGGCTTGAGCCATTTCGTGGTCGACGAATCGTTCGATCACAGGGTTCTGGACGCCATGCTCAGCTCAAATGCAGAGGCGCTAACCGCCCTCCCCGAATGCATGTTCGAATCCGGAACTTCTGAAATCAAGAATTGGGTTGTAGTCGCCGGCGCCATGGCCGAAGCCGGATTGAAAATGAGTTTGATCGATTACGTCCCGTGCTATCGTTCGGAAGCCGGAACCGGAAGCGGCATGGGCTTCGCCTATTGGAAGTAGCGCCTTACCGAAACGCGGTCTTGGCCTTTCTCTCTTCTTCCGCCTTCACGGCTGCCCCAAACAACTGCTCAAAGAAGCCTTCTTTCACCAGCCGGTCGACAATCGTATTGTCGATGACCTTGCGGAAATCGAAGCCCTTCATCTGCGCGGCCATTTGAGGATCGGCCTGCTGATTCACTACGAATTGAACGGCCGCTGCGGGAATATAAGGAATGCGTTCGAAGGTATTGGTCTTCTTATAATGATCGTACTGCCGTTCAATGTCGCCGGAGCTTTGCGAATCATATGGCAGATAGGCTTTCACGGCAAACGCCTCGTCATCATAGAAGCGTTTAATGGCTTCCGCCTGCGCCTTGATCAGAGTCTCCGCCAGCTTGGGATTCGCCGCCAGCGTCGACTTCTTGAACAGATACACAGTGGGCGCATAAATGTCATCAAAATCAACCAGATTGCCGAGGCTGCGAAAGCCCATCTCCTCCAGCTTGTAATATGCGGGCGAGGTCAGCAGCGTCGCGTCAACCCGCCCGGCAACCAGAGCCGCGGCGCGGCCGTTGACGTCCGTTCCCAGGGTGATCCATTGGACGTCGCGCTGCGTGACGCCGAACTTTGCCAGCATCGCCACAGTGTAGTTATAAGGAGCGTCGCCAATCTGGCTGACGCCCAATCTTTTGCCCTTGAGGTCGCGAGCGTTGGCGATGTCCTTCGACGCCATGAGGGCCCACAGCCCCTTCTTGTAGCCGCTGGCGACGGCCACCAGCGACGCGTCTTTCGAAGCCGCCTGCATGGCCTGTTCCAGCGTGTAGTTGGTCATCGCCGCTTCGCCGCTGATCAGCATCGCGATGCCCGCCGGATGCACTCCAAACGTCAGCTTCACGTTGAGCCCGTACTTCTCGAAATATCCGCCCTCTTTGGCGATGAACAAAGGCCAGTTCGACGGGGCCCTGGCCGGATAGTTGACGGTGATTTCCTGGCGAGCCGCTTGGGCCCAGCCGCAATTCGCCGCCAACACTGCAATCACGAACAGGCGCTTGAACATGTCTATCGAGCCTGAGTATATACAATCGACACCGGCGCGGCGACTTTTGCTTCGACGCCCGCCGGA
The DNA here is from genome assembly GCA_036489835.1 of Bryobacteraceae bacterium. GTDB lineage: Bacteria > Acidobacteriota > Terriglobia > Bryobacterales > Bryobacteraceae > Palsa-187. Next base: position 269,584 of record DASXEY010000127.1, read on the forward strand.
GTCACGGCGCCGGTCTTCTGGTCAATGCGGAATACCACGATATTTCCCGAATCCTGGTTCGCAGCCAGCAGGAATTTGCCGCTGGGATCAATCGCGAAATTACGAGGCGTGTTGCCTCCAGTGGAAACGTGGCCGGACCCGCTGAGCGTGCCCTTCGCGGCATCGATGCGAAAAATGGCGATGCTGCTGTCACCGCGATTCGAGGCGTACAGAAACTTTCCGCCGGGATGCACGGCGATCTCGGCTGAGCTGTTCGCTCCGCTGAATCCCGCAGGCAAGCTCGGAATCGTCTGAAGTTCTTTCAGCTTCCCCTTCGCCGCGTCGTATTGAAATGCCGTCACGGTTCCCAGCATTTCATTGATTGCATATGCAAAGCGGCTGTCCGTGCCGAATACGAGATGCCTCGGACCGGAACCGGGTTGCACCTTGAATAACGATTCCGCCTGAACCAGTCCCTTCGCGGCGTCGATCGGGTACGTCAGAATTTCATCCAGCCCCAAATCCGCCACCAGCACGAAGCGGTTATCGGGCGAGACATTCACCGAATGTGCGTGCGGACCTTCCTGCCGTTGCGGATTCACGCTCGACCCGGAATGCTGCATGAACGCCGAGGCCTCACCCAAACTTCCATCGATGTGAACTGGAAACGCAGCCACGCTGCCGCTGTTGTAATTCGCCACGAACAGCCACTTGCCGGTTTTATCGAGCGCAACATGACACGGCCCCGACCCTCGCGACGACACCCGATTCAACAGCTTCAGCTCGCCCGTGTCGATTGCGAAAGCGCTCACTCCCCCCGCAGTTTCCTCATTCGCCGCGTACAGAAAACGCCGATCGGGACCTACGGCCAAAAACGACGGATTCGGTGTCTCCGCCGCCAAGCCCATCGGCGTCAGCGTTCCGCTCGAATCGTTAAACCGGAAAGCGTAAATGCCCTTGCTGTCGCCGCTCGTGTACGTTCCAACATAGACGATCCACTTAGCGGCCTGTGCTTCGAGACTTGTGAGCAAGAGAAACAGAAACAGGAAAGGGAGTTTCACGAATTCCGCGCAACCAGTACGATCTGATAACCCAGCAGCCCAGGCATCACCTTGGTCATCCCGGCAAGTACGCGGTTGAGCATCCTCATCGCCAGGCTGCTGGGCGAAAGACCCAGAACCAGCTCAATCGGCATCACCGTCAAACGTTCCTGAACAATCTCGTATCCGTTTTCCTGAAGAAATCGCCGCGCGGTTTTGCGAGTGAAAAAACGCAAATGGGTGCGATCCAGAATGCCGCGCTCGGTGTAGTCGAAGCGGCCGAATAGCAGCAGTAGCCGGACACTGATGTTGGCGATGTTGGGAAGCGAAACGATCAACTGGCCGTTGCCGTCGAGCAGCGTGTGGCACTGCGTCAGGATGCGATCCGGAGAGCGCAGATGTTCCAGAATATCCAGCAACAGAACGCGATCGAAGCGCTTGTCTCCCAGCGCGTGCACTACCGGGGAAATTCCATCGTCCAGGTCCGCGCTGAAATATTGTTCGAAAGCCGCGGAGTTGGCGGGTTGCGGCAACAGATCCACGCCGGTGACGCGGTTGCCGTTCTTCTTCAGTTCTCCGGCAAAATCGCCTTCGCCGCAGCCGATATCCAGCACTTCCTTATTGCTCCCCACCATGCCGCGAACATAATCGTGGCTGGATGATTTGCTGCTCTTGATGGGGTAGTGGATAAAGTATTCGGCGAACTCAGGGCAGCGCGCCACCGAACGGCGGGTGCGTTTATAACGGCGGACGGCCCGGAAAACGTCACGGGCGTATTTCATCCCATTGACGTAGCAGATCTCGTTGCCGTAGTACGTGGGAATGGGAACCTCGGAAATGATAAATCCCTGGTGATGCAATTTAATAATGATTTCCGTATCGAAGTGGAAATCATCGGTCATATGCGTGAAGTCGATCTTCCGCAGCGCCGCCAGGCTGTAAGCGCGATAGCCGCTGTGGAACTCGGTCAGATTCAGACCCAGGGCAGCGTTCTCGAAAACCGACAGGATGCGATTGCCCAAATACTTGTACAAAGGCATGCCGCCCTTCAGCGGACCTCCGTACGTTTTCATCATTCGCGATCCAAAAACAGCGTCGGCCTTTCCGGCCACGATGGGCTGATACAAGTGCGACAGAATCTCCGGCGCGTATTGCCCGTCGCCGTGGAGCAGCACGACCACGTCGAAGCCGCGTTCGATGAAATAACGATAGCCAGCCTTCTGATTGCCCCCGTAACCCAGGTTGCGTTCGTGCTTCAGCACCGTGAGCTTGGGCAATTGCCGAAGAGTCTTAATGCCCATCGCCAGTTCGTAAGTGTCGTCCTGGCTGGCATCGTCGAAGACGGCAATCTCCTCGACGTTGTTCCACACATTTGGAGTAATGCGCTTGAGAACCTTTGTGAGAGTGGTGACCGCGTTATAGGTAACGATCAGAATGCCGATGCGTTTTCCATGGCACTTGGCGGCTTCGCGGTCGTCCTGCAGAGGGCTGGCTTGAAACGCCGGCAAGGGCTCATAAGGCAGCATCCCCGTTGTCGATTCGATTTCCGCGGCCATGCATCTATGTTCGTCCGGTTAGCCGGCGAAAGCAAACGGTACATAATTCCTCTTGGTAACCCCGCGCCTCAGGGCAGCGGGATGCGAAAGAGGTTCCTGTGCACGGTCTCGTGCGAGAAAGCATACACATCCGGCGTGGGACCGGGCCCCACATCATAAGAATCGATGACCCGCACTCCCGGGAGCTTCTCGAGATCCGCCGATGACTGAAAACCCGCTGGAGGGAAATCTGGAAACATATGCCCGGCGGGCAGCGGGATCGCGTACGTCTTCCCGGCCGTGCTTTGCACGGTGTTGCGCGACGACATGGAGATAAAAATCAACCTGGCGTCAGGTGACCACGCGACGAATAAAACGCTACCGGGAAGGAGGGTTGGCGTGCCGCCATCCAGCGGGAAAACCGTCACCGGGCTGGTGCTTGAAACGCTCGCCAGCAGCCATTTGCCGTCGGGCGAGACGCCCCTGATCGTGACCACGTTCTGCTCCACGGCTTTGCGCAGCCCTGTTCCGTCTTCTCGGATGCGGTAGACGGAAAATACCGAGGGCGAATCAGTCTTCCGGAAAAAGATTTCTCCATTTACCTCGCGAATCGGAAAGTCGCCCTCCAGGTTCGGGATTTGATGCGGCGGCGCGTGCCGGTCGAGCGGCGCCACCCAGACCTCTCGAATTCCGTGCTCGTTCAACCGCGCCATGAACACCTGCTGGCCGTCTGGTGAAATATCATAGGCAAGTCCGGGCGCTCCGGCGATCAGAAAGCCGGGCAGGAACTGCTCGCTTGTGCCGGAATCCGGATCTGCAATCCACAGCTCCGTCGGATCGGATTTAGGAGACGCGCCCTTCATGATTCGATACAGCAGTTTCGTGCCATCGGGAGTGAATTTCGGATCGAAGCTGTCGCCCTCAATCGAAATTTGCCGTTCTCCTTTGGAATCCTGGATCGAGAGCACGCTTTGCCTGAGCCCGACCGAGGTGACCAGGGAACGGCCGTCCGGAGAAATAGCGATGCCTTCTTCCTCGCTTGGCCCCGACGTGATTTGCTCCGGCACGCCATCCGGGAAGCGTTGACGCCAGGTGTGAAACGCCCCGCCGGCCGAGGAGCTTAAATAAATCCACTTCCCGTCGGGAGACCAGCCGCCGAAGGTGCATCGCGCACCGGGCGGCCCCACCTGCTTGCCGATCGAGCTTCCGTCCAAAGGAAGCACCCGGCAAGGAAGCCACCCGCCGTTATCCATTTCCACCAGCAACACCGATTTCCCGTCTGGCGAAACATAGGAGCGGTGCGCCATGCCCCGCAGACCGGCGGGCAGATAGACGTCTCGTGCGCCCACGCGATTCTCTCCGGCAGCCACCAGGCCCATGTGGTTGTCCTTATTCTTCATCTCGGAAAACAACAGCTGGTTTTTCCCGAACCATGTCAAGCCGGACGCGTTGGCTAACCAGGAATGAGGCTGCCCTCCACCGGCGGGCGCGATCCAGGTTTCCCAGATATTCCCTCTCCGGGACGTGTACGCGATCAGCGATCCGTCCGGCGAGAATTCAGGACTCATTTTCGAGCTGCCGTCGTGAGTGAGTTGCACCGCCGCGCCATCGGGCAACCTCTTGACGTAGACTTCGCCTTTTGCGGTAAACGTGTCGTCGCTACGAATGAAGGCGACCATTTTGCCATCGGGCGAGAGAGCAGGCTGGCTGACGGAGTCGGCGAATTTCGTAATCTGAACCCATGCGGATCGATCCGCCGGGTGCGACGATCCGCGCAGCCACAGTCCGGCGCCCAGCGCCACAGTCGCCGAAGCCGCCACGCCAATCGCAACGATGTGCCAGATCTTCCAGCCTCGCCGCACGCGCTCGATGGTGTTGCGAACCTCCGAAATACTCTGCGGACGGCGAGCGGCGTCCTTGTCGAGGCAACGCCGCAAAAGCTCCTTCACGCGCTTCGGAGTCGCCGCGGGCAGCAGCTTCCAGTCCGGCTCGCGCTCCAGCACCGCCGCAAGCGTGTCGCGGGTGGTCGAGCCTTGAAACGCCCGTTTCCCTGTGAGTAGCTCATACAGCAGACATCCGAAGGCCCACACGTCAGTGGGCTTGCCGATATTCGTTCCCCTAGCCTGCTCCGGACTCATATAAGGAGGTGTGCCGGCAATCTGCCCGGCCATCGTCTCCATGAGAGTCACGGTTGCCAGTTGCGATAGATCCTGGTTTTCGTCCGTTCCCCAAATCGCTTTCGCGAGCCCGAAGTCCAGCACTTTTACCCGGCCTTCGGGTGTGACAATGATGTTAGCCGGCTTCAAATCGCGGTGGACGATTCCCTTGCTGTGCGCGGCTTCCAAAGCATCCGCCACTTGCTGCGCATAATCAAGCGCGCGATCGACGGGAAGCGGCCCCTCAAGCATCTTCCCCTCCACCAGTTCCAGCACCAGGCAGTCCCCTTTGCCGGAGTCTTCGAGGCCATAGATCGCGGCGATGTTGGGATGGTTCAACGCGGCCAGCGTGCGAGCCTCGCGGCGGAATCTCGCCAGCCGCTCCGGGTCGCGCGCGAACGCCGGGGGCAGCGTCTTGATCGCGACATCGCGGCCGAGTTTGCTATCGTGCGCGCGATACACCTCGCCCATGCCGCCAGAGCCCAAACGTGACAGGATTCGGTATTGTCCAAATTGGAGCGGCGGCGCGGCCGCGACAGTCAGGGTTTCGGTTTTGGCGTCCCCGTGACGCAGCAGCGCCTCGACTTCGGAGCGCAATTCGGCATGGCTTCCGCAGGCATCCTCCAAATAGGCTTGCCGGGCTTCTGCCGGACGTGCAAGCGCAATCTGAAGAATTTCCTCGATCCTCCGCCGCCGCTCAGAATCCATGCCGGTGCCTGCTGCCGATTCACAATAATACTGTATTGCTGTGATCCCGGCCGCGCGGGAAGCAAGCGGTGGCATAGAAGAGGCGTCCCGTTGGGCGTTGGATCAGATTCTCGAATCCTCCAGCAATGCGCTGAAGCTCGCGGATTGTGCCGCAAGCTCCCTGCGCGGCGCTTGATGGCGCACTTATCTTGGTTCAGTGCGCTGATCCTGCTTCAAGATGATTGCATCAGCCCGGGCATTTGGCGAACGCAACGCTTTTTGAGAAAGCCGTTTGGCCGCGGTTTCATTGCCCAGGGGCCTGAGCAGGTCGGACCGGAGCGGCCTGTTCAAGTCCCGGGGCGCGACGCCGAACCCATCGCCGGCTCGTTAAGGTAAGTGCCAAATTCCACCGATCAACCGTTGGGGGCGTTATGCGCGGGGTCGAACGACTTTTTGAAATTGGCCACCAGGTCGCAGAATGGGCGACGGCACAACGCAACTACGATGACGATACGGCTCGCGAAGCGATTTGGCGCGAAGCCGCAGGCTCCAAGTCGGACGAGACTCAGTTTGCCCTGTCCCTGCACAATCTGGGCTCGGCGCTTGATAAGACGGATTGGCCCGCAGAGACAATCACTGCCGCTCCCGGCATTGGCGCCGAGCCTGGCTTGGGGGATCGCCCCGAAGCCGCCTACGACGACTCTCTCCAGGTTTCCCATGACGATCCGCGTGACGACCAGCGGCGCGATCAAAGGCGCCTGCTGTGGAAGGCAAGTATTGCCCTTTTTTTAGTTTCCGAAATCGGGCGCCTGTTCTATGTGTTTGCCATATTGCCCTCTACGCCGATGGGCTTGGCGGCAGAACCGTCGAGGATTGCGGTCTCCCTCGCAACCACGGGACGATTTGCAAATCCGTACAAAATCGAAACCGGCTATACCGCCCACATGGCTCCTCTTCAGCCTCTTCTGCTCAGTGGAATGTTTCGGGTGTTCGGGATGGGCCGGGGGGCGGAACGGGCAAAAGAAGTGATGAACTCGACGTTCCGCGCCTTGCGCGATGGTATGATGCCGGCGCTCGCGGTTTCATTGGGCCTTTCCCTGCCGGTTGGTATTTTGGCTGCGGCGATTTCTATGTGGCCGATGAGCCCCCTGGAAATTGTTTCATCGTTTGAGGCCGCGAATTCAGCGGCGTTGCTCCTTTTGGCTACAATACTTTCTCTCCGCCATGGATGGCGCGCCGCAGTTTCACGGCGTTGGTTGGTTGCAGAGGGGCTCCTGTGGGGCGTCATCCTACTATTTAACCCGGCTCTGTTGCCTGTGCTCGCCGCGCTGGTCTTGGCGGCTTTGTGGCAATACGGGCGGTTCTCAGCGGGACCGTTCCTGAAGTCACTCATGGGGATGCTGCTGGTGACCAGCCTGATCGCCGGCCCTTGGATCATTCGCAACTATCAACGTTTCGACTCTTTCATTTTCATCCGCGATAATCTCGGCTTGGAACTTCAGATTTCGAATAACGACCGGGCAGAGCCGACTTTCTGGCGCAACGTGCTGGTGATGCGACACCCAAATCTTGATGAAGATGAAGCCGCGATGGTCAAACAACTCGGAGAGGTAGAGTACAACCGGCGGAAACGTCAAGCGGCAGTGGCGTGGATTCGAGCCAATCCAGGTAAATTCTGGAAACTGACGCGAAAGCGCTTCCTCTACTTTTGGTTTCCTCCTGATTTCGGGCGGTTTTACCGTTATCCGCTCTGGATGATCACAGCGGCAGGCTTTGCAGGTCTGGTCCGGCTGATCTTGCGCGGCGAACCAGGCGCCCTGCCGATATCATTGATACTCCTTATCTTTCCCATCACATATTATGTTGTTCAAACGGACGGCCGTTATCGCGATCCAGTCTACACATTCAGCGTTCTGCCTGCCGCTTATCTGGTGTGCAACCTGAAATTTCGGCTGCGTCGCGGGATCCAGCGAATCAGACCGCGCCAAGTGCAGAAGGTCCAATTGCTGAAGATTAAAACTCGCGCTGGAAGGCTGGGATGAAGCAATGCCCCGCGGGCGAATGCGGCCGGCAATCATCTGGAAACACAGGGAGCCCTCATGTCCGCGACGATATCTGACCTGCTGAAAGAGCTCCTCGCTTATCCCACGTTCTGGATTTTATTAGGCGGATTTGCGATGTCCCTCTGGATGTGGAGAAGCCGAGGCGTCAGGACCCCGCCGGAAATGCCGGTCACGACGATGGCGCGATGGCTTTCGTCCCCCTGGTTTCTGGTCTGCGCGACCTGCCTGGGTGTGGCGAATGCGGCGATCGCGATCGATCTGTGTTACACGGCGCCGCTGGATGTGTCACAGGATACCGCCTCCGCGCAACTGCTCTTGCGCGGCGAGCCGATTTACCGTCCCGATATGAACTCCCTCGTCCTCGACGCGCTGCGGAACGATCCGGCCAAATGGTCTCTGGGAACTCATTGGCACACACTACGGATTAAGGAGGCGTGGGAAAACACGTTCACCGGGGGGCCCAATGGCTGGGGTCAGGCCCACCCACCTTTGATGACAATGTTCTATGCGCTCTCTGTCGCCCTGGTCGGCGTTCGAGGGTCCTGCCTTGGGATCAGCGTATTGTCGCTCGCTGCGCTTGGCGTAGTCTTGTTCCTTTTGCGCCAGGCTTTCGCGCCGGCAATGCAAGGGCGGATGCTCCTGGCGTTTGTGGCGATCATCCTCGGCTGGGGGCCTATGATCTCGTTGTTTCGGCAGGGCCAGTCAGGGCTGGTATTGAGCGCATTGATGGTCTTGGGCTGGTGGTGTCTCCGGGTGAAACGAGAGGCTTGGGCGGGAATCGCTATCGGTGTGGCAACGTGTCTCAAGTTATATCCAGGGCTCTTGCTGGTGTACTTCCTCTTGCGCCACCGCAGGGCATTCTGGGCGGCATGCCTCACCATCCTTGCACTGGTGGGGTCATCCCTGGCCGTCGTCCGATGGCAGGATTATCTCGACTATTTTCAGACTACGCACATGGTCGTCGCGCGATATTCTTCCAGCCCAATGAATATCTCGGTGTTGGGATTCCTGACCCGCGATTTGGGATTGAAGGAAAGCCCAGGCTTCGCAATGCTGCTCTTATCGCTGGCGGGGCTGTTGCTCGTCGGGTCTACCGCATGGCTCGTGCATCGCGGGACCGGCGAGCGCCCCGTGGTGAGAGGCTCCCTGGACCTGGAATACGCTCTCTTCGTTCTCCCGATACCGCTTCTTTCGCCGTTCACGTGGGACCACTACCTTCTGATTCTTCTTCTCCCAGTGGCGATTTTGGGTAACCGGATCCTGCAGACGTGGCATTGGCCCCCGATCTGCGGGTTCTTCGGGATGCTCACGGCGCTATCTTTGCCGATTCCTACCCGGCCTGGCAGCCACGTCGCGGCAACCACCCTGATGGTGATTGCAACTGGAGTAGCTGTCGCAACCCTGTGGCTTTGGGCGACAAAGCTCTATCGCGAGTCGTACTTAGGTCCGCGAATCAATGAGATCCCCGTGTGAATCGGATTTTCACCTGTGCGCACTCAATGGGTGCACGGGCTCGAACACGGATCGAGAATAGCGCAAGACCACCATATGCAGGCGTTCTGTAGTAGGACCCCTTGTGCTCCATGAAAAACTCGGATAAACTGCTGTGGTTGTTAGGATTTCGTGCTCCTGAGTGAGAGGGTTCAAGTTCCTATGCGATCCACGCTGATTCCTGTTGCCATGCTCCTCGTTCTCGCGGCCCAGCTGCCGTCTCAACAACCTGCCGCAACAGTGGACTACGCCAAGCAAGTACAGCCTATCTTCAATACCTGCGCGGCGTGCCACATTGGCCCTTCGGCTTCCGCGGGTCTCCATCTCGATACCGCCGCAGGCGCGCTCGCCGGCAGCAATGCGGGACCGGTCATCATTCCGGGAAACTCCAAGACCAGTATGCTGGTGAAGCGCATCACCGACACTACCGGAAACCAGATGCCGCCTAGCGACATGCTCTCGAAGGAGCAGATCAAGATCATCACCGATTGGGTGGATCAAGGCGCGAAGCCCGACGCAGCCGGCGCGCCCGCGGCTCCTGCCGTCACCAAGGTTTTCCCTCCTTCGGTTACGGCCATCGCCTCTGCCGCGATGGAAAAGAATTACGTCACAGCGTATTGCGTGACGTGCCATAGCGGTCCTTACGCCAAGGCCGGTCTGGAGCTGGACAAGCTCGACACGGCGCATGTAGAGAAGGATGCGGAGAAGTGGGAGAAGGTGGTGCGCATGTTGCGGTCAGGCATGATGCCCAAGGCCGGAATGCCCCGCCCCGATGCCAAAACCTACGAAGCGATGACGGTGTGGATGGAGAATGAACTGGATCGCCACAAAGTAGCTCAGTTGCCCCCGCCCGGACTGCATCGTTTGAATCGCGCCGAATACGCGAACGCCGTTCGCGATCTGCTGGCGATTGAAGTCGATCCTTCCAAGTTTCTGCCGTCTGACGATTCCAACAGCGGGTTCGATAACGTGGCGGGCGGCCTGTCACTTTCGCCGGCTCTGCTCGAAGGCTACACGTCGGCCGCAAGCAAGATCAGCCGGTTGGCTGTCGGCGACGTCAATACTCCCGTCGAGACCACCTTCCGGATCCCTGAAGATGCCTCCGAGGATTATCACATTGAAGGCATGCCTTTCGGCACTCGCGGCGGGATGATCGTGAAGTATGAGTTTCCGGCCGATGGCGATTACGCGCTGAAGGTCACGCCCATCAGCAAAGGCAACATGGGTAATACCAACCCATTCGGCGAGATTCGCGGCGAGAAGCTGGAGTTCCTGCTGGACGGCGAGCGGATCAAGCTGTGGGATTGGGACACCGGGCGCGCGCCGCTTCCGGTGGCGCCGGCGCCTGGGCAAGCTGCGCCAGCGGCTGCCGGACGTGGCGGCGGACGCGGCGGCGGTGGCGATGGCACCTTCAACGTTGCCTTCAAAGCGACCGCGGGTCTGCACACGGTGGTCGTGACCTTCCTGGCCACTAACTACGCTCCGGGCAACGATCTGGACGAGCATTTCCTGCGCGCCACCATCGAGACCGGCGGTTTGCCCGGCTACAACTTCTTCCCGCACGTGGGCAAGATTCGCATCGACGGGCCCACCAACGCGAAGGGCGCGGGCGATACCGAAGCTCGCCGCAAGATTTTCGTTTGCAAGCCCGCGAGCGCAGCCGAGGAAACGGCCTGCGCCAAGAAGATCGTCACGTCGCTGGCGCGTCACGCGTACCGGCGTCCGGCGACCGACCAGGATACCGAAACGCTGATGGGCTTCTATCAGCAGGGACGCAACGAAGGCGGCAATTTCGACCACGGCGTCGAGATGGCCCTGCGCCGGGTTTTGATGGATCCCGAATTTTATTTCCGCCGGGAAATCGAGCCGGCGAACGTAGCTCCGGGCAAGACCTATCGGATCACGGATCTTGAATTGGCCTCGCGCCTGTCCTTCTTCCTGTGGTCCAGCATTCCTGACGAAGAGCTGCTGGGATTGGCCACGCAAAACAAGCTGCATGAACCTGCGGTGCTGGAAAGCCAAGTCAAGCGCATGCTGGCTGACAAGCGCTCCGATCAGTTGGTGGTGAACTTCGCGGGTCAGTGGCTGAGCCTCCGCGCCCTTCCGACTCAGACTCCGGTTACTGTGGAGTTTCCCGATTTCGACGACAACCTGCGCCAGGCCATGCGCAAAGAGACCGAGCTGTTCGTCAACAGCATCGTGCATGAAGATCGCAATGTCACGGATCTGCTCACCGCCAACTACACATTCTTGAATGAGCGGCTGGCCAAGCACTACGGCATCCCGAATATATATGGAAGTAATTTCCGCAGGGTGGAGCTTACTCCGGAGTTCGATATGCGCCGCGGCCTGCTCGGCAAGGGCTCTCTGATGACCATCTCTTCCAAGCCCAACGGCACCATGCCGCCCATCCGCGGCAAAACGGTGATGCAGGTATTCCTGGGCGTGGAGCCTCCGCCTCCGCCGCCCAACGTGCCGCCGCTGCCGCCTCAGGCCGGCGTACTGCACGGCGGCCAAAAGCCGACCATGCGCCAGCAGATGGAGTTGCATCGCGCCAATGAGCCTTGCGCGAGCTGCCACAAGATCATGGATCCGATCGGGCTGTCGCTCGAGAACTTCGACGCGGTGGGCGCGTGGCGCACCAGCGACGACGGGACTCCCATCGACGCGCAGGGAGTGCTGGTCGACGGCACCCAACTGAACGGCGTCGCCGGGCTGCGCGCGGCGCTGGTTAAATATTCGCCGCAGTTTGTCCGAGTGATCACGGAGAAGCTGATGATCTACGGCTTGGGCCGCGGTACCGAATATTACGACATGCCCCTGGTTCGCTCCATCGTGCACGACGCCGAAAAGAACAACTACAAGTTCTCGTCGCTGGTGCTGGGAGTGGTAAAGAGCGAGCCGTTCCAAATGAATCAGAAGCTGCTCACAGAAGGCAGCCAGGAAAACAAGAAGGTGGCCGAGCGGTGATCGCCCGGCCAGTTCAGGAAAATAGTTTAGAAAAATAAGGAGAGAGCGGAAACAATGTTCATTACCAAAAAGCACATACACCGGCGGACGTTTCTGCGTGGCGCGGGCGTTACGCTGGCTCTGCCGTTGCTCGATTCCATGATTCCGGCGCAGACGCCTTTGAGTAAGACGGCGGCGGTGCGGCCCACCCGCTTCATGGGCATCTTCGTTCCGCATGGCATGGCGCCGGGGTATTGGATTCCGGAAAGCCCCAAGCTGGAGTCGGGCAAGATGCTCAGCATCATGGAGCCCCTCGACAAGGTGGTCGACGCCGACGGAAAGCTGGTGCACGAATCTTTCCTGGATCAAACCGTCATTCTTAGCGGGATGTGGACCAAGTCGGCCGAGCCGCCTCCCGGCGTGACCGGCGCGGATCACTGGGTTGCGGCGGCATTCATGAGCGCCAAGAAGCCCAAGAAAGCCACCGGCGCGGACATCATGGATGGCATCACCATCGACCAGTTGATCGCGCAGAAGATCGGCCGGGAGTCTCTCGTTCCGTCGCTGCAGATGGCCATCGAAGATCCCGGCGCCAACTCCAGCAACTGCGGGGAAGGCTACAGCTGCGCCTACACCAACTCCATCTCCTGGGCTCCTCCGTCGATTGAGTCCAAGGACTATGTGCCAGGTTCGTCGAACCAGCCCCTCCCGATGGAATTGAATCCGCAGATCATCTTCGAGAAGCTCTTTGGCGACGTGCAGGCCAAGACTCCCGAGGAGCGCGCCGCCCGGCGTGAGGAGGATCGCAGCATTCTCGACTCGGTCAGCCAGAGCCTGGCCCGCTTCAAGATGAATCTTCCAAACGGCGACCGCCACAAGGTGGATGAGTTCACCGAGGACATTCGCGAAATTGAGCGCCGCCTGGATAACGCCAAGAAGTCGAGCGGCGTGGTCACCGGCGAGAACGTAGTGGTTCCAGCGGGAATTCCGGAATCCTTCGACGAGCACATCAAGCTGCACTTCGACCTGACCGCGCTGGGTTTCCGCAACGACACCACTCGCGTGGCCACGATGTTGTACGCCCGCGATCTGACCGGCCGCAACTTCCCGGCCAGCGGCACCAATACCAGTTTCCACGGCGGATCGCACCACGCCGAAAACCCGGATCGCATCAAGGATTATTCCAAGATCAACCGCTATCACGTCCAATGCCTGGCGTACTTCCTGGATAAATTAAGGAGCACCCCCGACGGCGACGGCAACCTGCTCGACCATTCGCTGACCCTGTATGGAACCAACATGGGCGATTCCAACCAGCACTTGCATTACGACGTGCCGCATATCCTGGCGGGCGGAGCCTCCGGCCAGCTCAAGGGCGGCCGCCATCTGGCCTTCCCCACCAAGACCATCACCACCGGGAATATGCTGCTGAGCATCCTGGATCTGTATGGAATTCATCAGGAATCGATCGGTGACAGCACCGGCCGCCTTCCTGGTTTGGTTTAACCGCTGTACTGACAGGAACTGTAAAACGGAGAAAACGAAAAATGCGCGTTCGTTACATCATGGCAGCGTGTGGAGTGGTTTTGATGACCTCGCTAGCGGCGTTCAGCGCCGCCAGCAGTCCGGTAGCCGATGCCGCTGAGAAGGGCGATAAAGCAGCGGTGAAAGCCTTGATCCAGCAGAAGGCCGACGTCAACATGACCCAGGCCGACGGCGCAACCGCCATTCAATGGGCGGCGTACCGCAACGACCTGGATATCGCGGACCTGCTGATCGCCGCGGGAGCCAACGTGAAGACTCCCAACCGCGACGGCTTTACTCCGCTGGTGCTGGCCAGCATCAACGGCAGCGGACCGATGATCGGGAAATTGCTAGCCGCCGGCGCGGACGTGAATGAGCGCGATCCCAATCAGGAGACGCCGATCATGTTCGCGTCGCGCAACGGGAATGTGGAGGCGATCAAGGTTCTGATCGATCACAAGGCCGACGTCAACGCGAAAGAGAAGCTCCGCGGCACCACGGCTCTGATGTGGGCGTCGGAGCAGGGGCATCCGGAAGCTGTCAAGGCTCTGGTCGCGGCCGGAGCGGACGTGGCGGCTGTGACGAATAACGATACGAAAGGCGCCAGGGCGTATCTGGCTCCGTCGGTGGCCGCGCGCAGGAATTCGGCGCAAGGGGCGGGCGGTTTAGGCGCTGCTGGAGGCGGAGGCGGCGGCGGACGAGGCCGAGGCGGCGCGAATGCCGCTGCTACGGGCGGCGCACCGGCCGCAGCAGGTCAAGTTGCATCGGTGGGTGCTCCTGCGGCGGGAGGCGCGCCAGCCGGAGGCGGCCGCGGAGGACGTGGCCGCGGACGCGGAGCCGCAGCAGCTCCTGCAGCGGGCGCGGCCGGCGCGGATGCTGAGGTGGATGTCCAGGCAGCCGACGAAGCGGCCGCGGCGGCCTCCTTCGGACGCCAGTCCGATAGCGACGGCGGCGGTCTCACTCCGCTGGTGTTTGCGGCTCGGCAGAATTGCCTGGAATGCGCCAAGGAGTTGATCGAAGCGGGCGCCAATGTGAATCAAACCACCCATTACGGCTGGACGGCGCTGCTGACGGCCACCCAGAACCGGCACTACATCCTGGCCACTTATCTCCTGGAGAAGGGCGCCGACCCTAACATTGCCAACCATGGCGGCTGGAGTCCGCTGTACATCGCCACCGACAACCGCAACATCGAAGGCGGCGATTATCCTGCCCGCAAGCCGGACATGGATCATCTGGCTTACATCAAGACCCTCATCGATAAGGGCGCCAACGTCAATGTGCGCGTCTGTGGAATTCGTTCGACGCCCACCAGCTGCACTGGCGATTCCACCGAAACCCGGACCAACTTCACCATGCAGTGGCTGCAGGAAGACGGCGCGACTCCGTTCCTGCGGGCTTCCCAATCGGGCGATGTGGAATTGATGAAGCTGTTGCTGGCACACGGCGCTGACCCTAAGATCAAAACCGCCCACAACGTCTCGGCATTGGAAGTCGCTTCCGGAATCGCATGGGTGGAAGGCGTCACCTACGAATGGTCGCCGGAGCAGAACTTGGAAGCGGTGAAGATGATCCTGGACCTGGGCGTCGATCCCAACTCCCAGGATGACGACGGTCGCGCAGCCCTGCACGGCGCCGCTCACAAAGGCCGCAACGATGTCATCCAGGTTCTGGTGGACCATGGAGCCAAGCTCGATCTGCACGATTTCGGCAGTCGCGACACTGTCAACGGGGATATGAAGGGGTGGACCTGGATTCCTCTGCATTACGCCGAGGGTCTGGTTCGCGTGGGTGTGCAGTCCGCCATCGCGCATCCCGATACCGCCGTCTTCATCAAGAAACTGATGGCCGCGCAGGGCTTGGAGATCCCCAAGGACATCACGTCCTCGATCTGCCTGACCAAAGGCCTCAAGGGCTGCCAATAGATTCGTTCCAGCGTGAGAAAAAGAACCCAGTCATCGCGCGCGCGGTGACTGGGTTTTTTATTTGTCGGTCGGGTGCAGATACAGAGCCGCGACCAAAGGGAGCGGTCGATGGACGCGCCAAAGCACTTTGACGGAAAGCGCTTCTACAATCCGGATGCTCCCCAGGCGGGCGGTTACCTCGATGCCCTGCGATGGAAGCTGACCAGCCGGCCGGAAGCCTCGCCCAAATTCATCTCAGACGTCGAGCCATCCGTGCCGCCCTGTCGCATGAAAGGCAGCGGACTGCGGACCACTTTGATAAACCATTCCACAGTGCTTTTTCAGCAGCACGGTTCCAACATCCTGACGGACCCGATCTGGTCCGAACGGGCGAGCCCTCTATCCTGGGCCGGCCCACGGCGGCGAAGAAAGCCGGGAATCGCGTGGGAGGCTCTGCCGCCCATCGACATCGTGCTGCTCAGCCACAATCATTATGACCACCTGGACCTGCCGACGTTGCGCCGGCTCGCGGCTCGCGGAAATTCCACATTCATCGTTCCGCTTGGCGTGGCTCGGTTGCTGCGTTCGAGGAAGATAGGGCCCACTGTTCAGGAGTTGGATTGGGGCGAGTCTGTGTCGTTCCCGGGCATCGCCATTCACTGCGTCCCGGCCCTGCATTTCTCGAGCCGCGCCCTCTGGGATCGCAACAAGACCCTCTGGTGCGGATATGTGATCGAATCTCAAGAGCAGCTGATATACTTCGCCGGCGACACAGCCTTCGGACCTCATTTCGCCCGGATCCGGGAACGGTTTGGGCCTCCGGATCTTGCCTTATTGCCGATCGGCGCGTACGAACCACGCTGGTTCATGTCGCCCGTGCATATGGGTCCCGATCAAGCGGTTCGCGCGCATGCGATCCTGGGCGCAAAGACCAGCATCGCCATGCACCACGGAACATTCCAACTCGCGGATGAGGGCCTCGACACTCCAACAAGGGATCTCCTGACCAGCGGGCGGCCCGAGTCATTTCTCATCCTCAAGAACGGCGAATTTGCCGAGATGCCCGATCGCCGATGATTACGATCGACAAGCACGCACTCGCATTGGTCAGCATTCTCGGAAGCTCGATCGACGTACTGGGCGCTCTTTACCTTGCCTATGACCTGCTGGGCGGCGAACACGGTCCCTTGCGGACTCTGACGCGGGCGGTCACCTACGGGGCGCTTTTTGGAACCGGCTTCGGCCTTGCTCTGGGGCCCGTATTCGGCCTGGTGACCGGCCTGGCTCACGGCATCACACTCGGCTGGGAGCTGTCGCGAGCCGCCTGGCATCGGCCGAACCCGGGTTTCTGGTATGACGTGGCCATGAGCGCGACTCGCGGAGCCAGCTTCGCTGTGGGCGCAGCCTTTTTGTACGGAGGCGCATTTGGAGTCACGTTTGGAGTGCTGAGCACGGTGGGGCAGGTTCTGGCCTACCGGCTCGGCATGCGGCCCACCACCGATTACCAGCCGGGCACGCGCCCGCGCATAAGTAGACGTCAAATGCTGGGGGTGCTGAATCGCACGGTGGGCTACGCCGTTACCGGCTACCTCAGCAGCCTGGTCGCTCAGCAACCGGAACACGCGCTCAGAATCGGGCTGAAAACGGGACTCATGCTTGGAGTGGTCACGGCCATTGGCAGCGCCTGCATGCCCTTCGTCGAATGGAACGCGGACCATCTGCCTGAGAAGCGCATGGGCGTCTTCGGCGTGGCCTTGATTGTGGTCGGTTTCCTGCTGCAATCGGTTCAGTATTGGCTGGTGCTGCTCAACGTGAGCATCCGGTAAATGATACGGAGGCTGGAAGAATCAGGGCTTCGCGGCCTGGCGGCGCACTTCCTCTTCCAGATCGCCAAGTTCCACGCTGCGATACTCGATCTGGTGAGTGATGCGGCCGTCCGCTCCCGTCATCGCATGCATAACCTTGGTGCGGCCCTCGCCCAGTTCGGTATACAGCTTCAGGTGCCCCAGAGAGACCGCCAACCCGACGTTCCTGTCGGACGGAAAAATATTCTCAGCCAAGGCCCGGTCCTGGTCCAGATAGCCCTTCTTTTCATCCTGCGTCGAATCGTCTTCCCAAACGGCGCGCTGCCAGGTGGGCTCGCCGAGGGCGTTCCTCAGCAGCGGTTCGACCGCTCGATAGTCGGCGATGAAGTCGTTCAGGTCTTCGTGCCGCATGTCGAGAAGGCATTTCGCCCGCACCAGCTTGTCTTTGGCGAAGAGGTAGACGACGCTGCCATCCAGCCCGGCCAGTTTCATCGAGTCGAATTGCACCACCACTTCGCCGTTGCTTTCGCGGACTTCGCTCGGCGGCTTCGATTCCGCCGCCAGCACCTGGGCCTTCGACATTCCCCAAGTGGTCTGACGAAAGTCCGGATTGGATTGCCCAAAGCACGCGAAGCCAAGGACAACGCCGGGGACAAACAGGAGGAGCGGGCGGATTCTCATGATCCTACTAGCTTTTAGTATAGGCGGAGCCCCGATTGTTTTCCTGGGCCGATCGTGATATTCCTTGACAGTGTCCCAGACCCGTCTGGACTTCACTCTTCGAAGGAGAACTGCACGATGAAACTATCCCGCTTGATGACGTTCGTCCTGTTCGTTTCCATTTGTGCCTTCGCCGTTGCGGCGCCGGCTACAACCGGCATGACCATGGGGAAAGCGGATGTTAAGTCCGCCGGGCCGCTGGCTTTTGGCCCCGATGGAATCCTTTTCGTCGGCGATTCGCTCGGCGCGCAAATCGTGGCCATCGATACTGGCGACACCAAGACCGGCCCGGCCGCGTCCCTGAATGTTCAGGGCATCGATAGCAAGATCGCCGCCGCCCTCGGCACCACTCGCGACCAGATTTCGATTCGCGACCTGGTTACGAATCCGGTTTCGAAGAACGTTTACATCTCCGTCAGCCGCGGCCGCGGAGGCGACGCCATGGCCGTGATCCTGAAGCTGGATTCCACCGGCAAGCTGTCTGAAGTGAAGCTCGACAACGTGAAGTATGCGGCCCAGGCGCTGCCCAATCCCACCGCCTCCACCCGCGGCACCGATAAGCTGGACACCATCACCGAAGTCCGCTACGTGGACGGCAAGATCCTGGTTGCCGGACTTTCGAACGAGGAATTTTCGTCCAACATGCGCGTGGTCCCATTCCCGTTCGCGACGGTGGATAAGGGCGCCAGCATTGAGATGTATCACGGTTCGCATGGAAGATTCGAAACCAACTCTCCCATCCGCACCTTCGTGCCTTACACCATCAACAAGCAGCAGTTCATTCTGGCCGCCTACACCTGCACGCCCCTGGTGAAGATCCCGGTCAGCGACCTCAAGAGCGGCGCGAAGATTGAAGCCACCACCATCGCCGAGATGGGTGCGGGCAACCGTCCCCTCGACATGGTCGCTTACAAGAAGAACGGCCACGAATATATCCTGATGGCCAACTCGGCGCATGGCGTCACCAAGCTGGATGCGGCGCACCTGGAGACTTACCCGGCCATCACCAAGCATAGCGATGTCGCCGGCGTTCCCTTCCAGACCATTGATGACTTGAAGGACGTGAAGCACCTGCAAGCCTACGACGACAAGCAGGCGCTGGTGCTCAGCGAAGTCAGCGGCGGCGGACTGGATCTGCGCACCGTCGCGCTTCCGTAGTTCCGAAGTGAATCTGTCGAAACTCGCGCTCGCCGCGCTCCTTCTGTCCAATCTGGGAGCCGCGGCGAGCGTTTCCGTTCAGCTCGACAACGAAGCGTTCAAGGTCACTGGATGGACCGCGACGGCCGAACCTGCTTCTGGCTGGGCGTCCGTGTTCACCGTTTCAACCGGCCCGGATGTGCCTCCACTGTTCGGATCTTACTCCGTCGAAAACGGCACACTGACATTTCACCCGCGATTTCCGCTGGCTTCCGGAGTCACCTACCGCGCCGCGTTCCATCTCGCCGGTTCCGCGCCCGTCGAAGCAGTCTTTAACGGTCCCGCGATGGCAGCCGCCCCTCCCACGCGAGTCGTCGCCATGTATCCTTCCGCCCCGACGCTCCCCAGCAACCAGCTCAAGCTCTACCTTGTCTTCTCCGCGCCTATGCAGAGCGGCGACATCTGGCCGAAGATTCACTTGATCGACCAGGATGGCAAACCCTCCGTCCTCCCCTTCGTCGAACTCGACCAGGAACTCTGGAATCGGGATCACACCCGCCTCACGCTGCTCTTCGATCCGGGGCGTATCAAGCGCGGAGTGAAACCCAACGTCGATATGGGCCCGGTACTCGAAGAGGGCAAGCGCTATACCCTGATCCTCGACCGCAACCTCAAGGACGCCCACGGCGTTCCGCTTGAAGCCGCTTTTCGTCACGAATTCACCGCCGGTCCCGCCGAGCGCCGGGGCATCGATCCCAAACAGTGGAAGATTACCGCGCCCACAGCGGCAACGGTGAATCCGCTGGTAATCGATTTTGACCGGCCTCTGGATTACGCACTGCTCCAGGACGTGTTCAAGATTCCAGGCGTCGAAGGGGTCGCCAGCGTCGGACCTGGGGAAACCCAGTGGCGTTTTCAGCCCACCCAGCGCTGGAAGGCGGCGGAGTTCACTTTGATCATCGACATGGCGCTCGAAGACCTCGCGGGAAACCGCATCGGCCGTCCTTTTGACGTCGATACGATGGTCAATCCCACCGGCCGCATCAGTGCGCCCACCACATCGCTTACCTTCCGGACCCGGTAAGGCCAACTCTTTCAAGTTGAATCGTCGCCGATGAGGAGTGTATGCTTCTACTGAAGATCTGGATCCACCGAATCCGGGTGCATACTGACGGTCAGGATCTGATCGAGTATGCGCTCATGGCGGCGTTTCTCGCCGTCGCTACCGCAGCCGTCATGCCGACCCTGGCGACAGGCGTAAGCCAGCTTTTCTCCCAGGCCGGCTCGGTCCTCTTAACAGCCCAAACCACGGGGAGTTGACTCTACGGCAAACCACCGTCCCTACTACCCCCTCCTAGTACCCATGGAGGACCGGTTGGCCAAGCCAGTAGGGGCGGATTGGCCATGAGATTAAGCCAACGCCCTAAGTGCCTGCAAACGATTGATTGCAGATAATCGATGCATGGCAGTCCTACATCGAGGTAAACGCCTCTCCCGTCAGTTGAGAATCAGCGCAGACGCCCTCCGGGCGAACATCACAGGCCAGGATCTGATCGAGTATGCTCTCATGGCCGGCTTTGTCGCGGTCGCGGCCGGAGCAATCATGCCTGGCGTGGCGGCAAACATCAGCAAGATCTTTTCCTCCGTCGCCTCCGCCCTGTCTAACTCCAAGAGCACGGGAAGTTAGTTCTGGAGCGCCCGATTCGCTAAACTAGAAGGTTGACAGAACTCGAACAGCGCCGCCGAGGCGTTTCCCTCCAACTCGCCTCCCGCAAGGTCGACGCGCTGATCATCTCCTCCGCCGCCAACGTGCGGTATTTATCCGGCTATGCCGGGTCGAACGGATTGATGCTGATCACTCCGCTCGAAGCGCATTTCTTTACCGACCCTCGTTACGCCGCCGAGACTGCCGCGACCATCACCTGCAAAGCGCATGTCGAAAAAGGGCCGTTGATCCAGGGCGTAGCCGCGGTCATCAAGCGCAAGCATCTCAAGCACATAGGTTTTGAGCCGGCCTGGATGAACCTGGACCAGTACGCCACCCTCAAGAAGGCCCTGCCGTCCGGCGCATCGCTCCATCCTGTTGCGAGCCTTGTCGAAGATCTGAGAGCGGTGAAATCGCCGGCCGAGATCGCCTTGATTCGTCGGAGCGTCCTGGCCAATTCCGAATCCTTTGCTCGAACCATGAAACGGGTTCGCGTGGGTTTGTCCGAATTGGAAATTGCTGCCGAATTGGAGTTCCAGATGAAGACGCTGGGCTGCGAGAAGCCCGCCTTCGACACTATTGTGGCCGCCGGAGAACGGTCCGCGCTTCCGCACGCGCACCCTTCCGCGCGACGGGTTCAGGGAAATGAACTATTATTAATTGACATGGGCGCAACCCTGGATGGCTACACCAGTGATATGACCCGAATGGCTTACACCGGCTTACCACCGAAGAAGGTTCGCGATCTTTACCGAGCCGTTCTCGAAGCCCAATTGGCCGGTCTCAATGCCGTGCGCCCGGGCGTCCCGGTTTTCAAAGTGGACGCAGCCGCACGCGACGTGCTGAAGCGCCACAATCTGGATAAGGAATTCGTCCATTCCACCGGCCACGGTCTGGGTCTGGAGATTCACGAATCGCCGAAGATCGGCAAGAAGGACAAGATCAAGAAGGACCAAGCCAAGAAGGACCCACTGGTTTTGCGCGCCGGCATGGTCATTACCATTGAGCCGGGCGCTTACATTCCTGGCTTCGGCGGCGTACGTATCGAAGATACTGTTCTGGTGACCGAGCGCGGCTGCGAAGTGCTCACGCCGACTTCCAAGGAGTTTGTCAACCTGTAAATGACCAACGAAGAAATCAAGGAACTGCTGCAAATCTTCAACGAGAGTGGCGTCGGGGAATTGGAGTTGCAGCGGGGCCGTGACCGTCTGCGAATTCGCCGTGCCGGCGATTTTGCGGCGAGCGTGAGCCATGTGCAAACCCATTCGGCCGCCCCGGCCCCGGAACCTGCCCCGGCTCCCGCCGTTGCACCGGCAGCGAAAATTCCCGACCCGGATTCCAACCACGTTCTGGTCAAGTCTCCCATCGTGGGGACGTTTTATGAAGGAAGCTCTCCCGGCGTGCCTGCCTTCGTCAAGGTCGGCGATTCCGTGGAAGTCGGGCAAGTGCTGTGCATCATCGAGTCCATGAAGCTAATGAATGAGATTGAGGCGGAAGTGGCCGGAGTAATCGCCGCCAAGCTGGTGGAGAACGGACGCCCCGTCGAATATGGCGAGCCTCTGTTCGCCATTCTTCCCCGTTAGCCGGCGCGTATCCAAAGCATTTTTCAAGAAAAGCATGTTTCAAAAAATTCTGATTGCCAACCGCGGGGAAATCGCGCTGCGCGTTATCTGCGCGTGCAAGGATTTGGGCATCCGCACGGTCGCCGTTTATTCCGAAGCCGACCGCAACAGCCTGCACACCCGCTTCGCGGACGAGGCCATCTGCATCGGTCCGGCGAAAAGCGCCCGCAGTTATCTGGACATTCCCAGCGTCATCAGCGCGGCGGAAATCAGCAATGCCGACGCGGTGCATCCGGGCTACGGCTTTCTTTCTGAGAACTCCGATTTCGCCGAGGTGTGCGAAACCAGCGGGCTGAAGTTTATCGGCCCCACGCCGGGAGTGATGCGCATGATGGGCCTGAAGCAATTGGCCCGCACGGCGATGGAAGAAGCCGGAGTGCCGATTCTTCCAGGATCGAAGGGCGCCTTGAAGGATGCCGAGGAAGCCTCCAGGATCGCCGGTGAGATCGGGTATCCGATCATGCTCAAGGCGTCCGCCGGAGGAGGCGGGCGTGGCATGCGCGTGGTGCGTTCGGAGGAGGCTCTGCAACCGCTGCTGGCGCAGGCTCAGGCCGAGGCCGCGGCGGCTTTTTCCTGCGGCGATGTGTACATGGAAAAGCTGGTGGAGAATCCCCGCCACATCGAGTTTCAGGTTCTCTGCGATGAGCACGGCAACGTGGAAGTTCTGGGTGAGCGCGAGTGTTCCATCCAGCGCCGGCATCAAAAGCTGATTGAGGAATCGCCTTCGACCGGCGTCAGCCCGGAAATGCGCAAGCGCGTATCGGATAAACTGCGCGAGGCTTTTAAAGCCGTCGGCTACACCAATGCCGGGACGGTGGAATTCCTGATGGATTCGGACGGCAACCTGCATTTCATCGAGGTGAACGCGCGGATTCAAGTGGAGCATCCCGTCACCGAAATGATCACCGGCGTCGATCTGGTGAAGAGCCAGATTCGCATCGCGGCCGGCGAGCGCCTCGATGAAATTTTGACGGAGCCAGTGCAGATTCGCGGCCACGCCATCGAGTGCCGCATCAATGCCGAGCATCCGGAGACTTTCGCGCCCTCGCCAGGACGCATCACCGCTCTGAATCTGCCGGGCGGAGTAGGCATTCGCGTGGACACGGCCGCCTATCACGACGGCATCATACCTCCGCACTACGATTCGCTGGTAGCCAAGCTGATCGCCTACGGCTCAGACCGCGATGAAGCCATCGCCCGCATGCGCCGGGCTCTGGATATGTTCGTGATCGAGGGAATTTACACCTCGATTCCGCTGGACCGCAAGATTCTGGATCACCCCGACTTCGTCGCCGGCCGCCTGGATACCGGCTTCCTCGCGAGGACGGGCCTCGCCGGAGGCGAGAGTCATAAGAAGTAGGTAGTGATAAAAAGTAGTTACTTTTGGCTCGGCGGTGCGTCTTTTTCGATATGGTCGCCAGGGCCAGCCGCACGACTGCCGCAACCGCGCTGCTAGCCGGCTTGTGCTTTTCCCAGCCGTCGTTTCACTCCGGGACAGACCTGGTGATCGTTCCGTTCCAGGTTAGCCGCGGGTCGCGTTCGGTTTCCGACCTCAAGCCCTCGGATGTGGTGCTGCTCGAAGACGGAGTCCCGCGCGGGTTTACGGTTTTTGAAGCTCCTCCCGCCCATCTCACGCTCGATCTTGCGGTGATGTTCGACGTGACGAACCCCAAGGCGGGCCAGAAGGGACCCGCTGGATTTTGGGACGCCCAAGCCCTCCAGGAACTCGCCGGCTACTGGAGTGAGTCGATCTCACGGCGGCTCCTCGACGAACGTGGAGTCACAATTCGGTTTTCGATCTATCGGTTTGATCAAACTAAGTTGCAGCGGCTGTGCCAATCTACCAGCGATCCAAGAGTCCTCAGCGACGCGCTCCATCGATTGGCGGGCCCAGCGACCGGTCAGGATGTGGACATCCCATTGCCCGCAGGTCTCGCCGTTCGCAACATGGAGCGTCAGTGGCAGGCGGAGGGAAATCTTCCACAGCCCTGGTCGTTGGCAGGAGCGTTTTCGGTTTTGAGAGACTCGGCCGTCAGTGCCTTGCCTGCTGAGGAAAAAGCGCATCCCGAGAAGGCGGGACGTGCCCTGGTAATCTTTTCCACCGGCGCGGAGGGAACCTCCCTAACGCCTGAGGACCTTGCCAACCAGGCAGCGGCGGCCGGAGTTCCTATCTATCCTGTAGCTCTCCCCGATTTCCCATGGGTCCTGCCGTACGAAGGCTTTACGTATCGTGGCCCTGTGAGGGGTGGCTTCTATGCGTTTGGCGGTTTGAACGATGATGCCGGCGGTGGCAATAAGCCTTCCATGTTTGGACCGGGCGGCGCATATTATTGTTCGAAGTGCGGGAACTACATCGCTTCGTACATCAATTACCCCTTTGAGCTCTTGGGAAATCTCACCGGAGGGCTCAACTTCGAGGCCGTGAATCACTTCGTCATACCACCCGACGCGGACGCGCAGGGTTTTGTGCTGACCCCTTCGCCGGGGGCGGTTTCCATGACCGGCGGGGAAACCGACGACATTATGGAGCGAGTCAAGAAGCATGCCTTGGCCCGTTTCAGCTCGAGTTACACCGTCGGGTTTGTGCCGTCGCCATCCGGCGCTCCGCGCGAACACAAGCTGGAAGTAAAGCTCGCCCCGAAATCCAGCGGCAAGGTTACTGAAGGAAAGAGGATCGCGGCATATTGAAGCACGCGGGCTACGCGGCTGGCGTAGGACGAAAGATGGGAAGAATATGGCAGCTCTCGATTGGTCGCAATGCCCGGCTGTGGAAAGCGTGCCGATAGATGTAGCGGCGCGTGGGTTTTTAAGGACACCCGGATGCCGGTGGCTATGGTGTTCGAGAATTTCGAGGTGGGCGCCAACATTAGAGGAAATCATTGAACAATAAGGCGTGACGCGAGAGCAGTTTCAGGCCGTCCTCAAATTTGCCGCCCGTAGTCTCGACGCGCCTCCGGTTGCCGTGGGCGCAACCTCGTCGGCGGATGCTCATACTCTTTGACCATGGCACCCCAAGCGGCATCGCTAAGCACACCGTTTCGCAAATACCACCCGTATTTCGCGAAGACCGCTCCCTGCGGTCACGGCTCGGCGAGCAGCCCTTCTGAGCCGTGACCGCAGGGAGCGGTTTCTTCCAGTACGTTAGTGATGAATGATGCAACACCGTGCAGCTACGCCGTAGTCAACATACCCTTCAAGTAGACGCCTCCCAAAAGGAAGTAATAGACTTGAAGAAATTAACGCCATGAAACACCTACGGATTGCGCTCATTGGATCCGCCGCGGCTCTTGTTTTCGCCGCGGGCGCTTCCGACGGCAAGCGCTGGTGGAGCTATGTCGAGGCGCTCGCCAACGACCAGATGCGCGGACGCCTTACCGGTAGTCCGGAGCATCGCAAGGCTGCCGAATATGTAGTTCAGCAATTCCAGAAAGCCGGGCTGAAGCCTGCCGGTTCTAATCCAAGCGGAGCCGATGGTTTCCTTCAGCCGGTAAAGTTACACGCCTGGAAAATCGTCGAGCCGGAGTGCAGCCTCGAACTGATCCGCAACGGCAAGGCCGAGCGTCTCACTTTGGGCGAAGACGCTTACATCGGCCGCGGAGCTCCGCCGGCCCCAACTGTCGAGGCTCCGCTGGTGTTCGCCGGCTACGGCCTCGCCGTGCCGGAAATGAAGTTCGACGATTTTGCCGGGCTCGACCTGCGCGGCAAGATCATCGTGATCTTCGGTGGAGGGCCGTCGAATATTCCGGGAGCGCTCAAATCGCACTATCAGTACACGCTGGAGCGGGCTCGCTTTCTGAAGCAGGCAGGCGTCGCGGGCGTGGTGACCATCCAGAATCCGCACGCGGCCGATATTCCCTGGAGCCGTTCCGCTCTGGCACGCTTCCAGGAAGCTATGAATCTCGCCGACCCGGCCTTGGACGGTTCGGCGGATTTGAAAATCGCAGTCACGGTGAATCCGGATCGAGCCGATAAGTGGCTGGAAGGATCAGGCCACACTTTCGCCGAGCTGCTGGCGCTGGTGGATGCGGGCAAGCCGCTCCCACATTTCGCCCTGGCGCCGGCCCTCCGCGCGAAAACGAAAATCGAAGAGCGCGATGTGGAGTCGCAGAACGTCATTGCGGCACTACCCGGCTCAGACCCGGCCTTGAAGAATGAATATGTAGTGCTCTCGGCGCATATCGATCATTTGGGCGCCGGCGAGCCGATCAACGGCGACCCGATCTATAACGGCGCAATGGACAATGCGTCGGGCGTGGCTACACTGCTGGAGATCGCCGCTAGCATTCAGGAACAGAAGATCAAGATGAAGCGTTCGCTGTTGTTCGTTGTGGTCACCGGCGAAGAAAAAGGCTTGCTGGGCTCGCGCTACTTTGCGGCGCATCCCACGGTGCCCGGCAGGAGCATGATAGCCGATCTCAACAACGATATGTTCCTGCCTTTGTATCCACTGCATCTGGCAACCGTGTACGGACTGGATGAATCGGACCTGGGCAATGCGGTCCGGCATGCGGCCACGGCGCTCGACGTGAAAGTGCAGGCCGACCCGCAACCTCAGCGCAACGTGTTCATCCGCAGCGACCAGTACAACTTCATTCGCATAGGCGTGCCGTCAGTGATGCTCGAATTCGGTTTCCAGCCGGGCAGCAAGGAAGAAGAAATCCAAAAGGCGTGGCTCGCGAACCGCTATCACGCGCCCTCGGACGATCTCAACCAGCCTGTCGATCTGGAGGGCGCGGCCCGGTATAACCGGTTGATGCTGGCGCTGGCGGAGGCCGTGGCGAATGCTCCCGCGCGCCCGCAGTGGAAAGCCGAAAGCTTCTTCCGCCGCTTCGCGCAGTAGTCCCAGCCCCCCCACTCGCGCCTCAGGGAGCCGCTTACAGAGCCGCGACCAAAGGAAGCGGTTCGCTACAATCGAACCCATGGACACAACTTCGCTCGGCGAGTTCGATGTCATGGCGTTCGCTCCCACCACCCACGCATCTCGCGCGGTGGAGTTTTATCGTGACACGCTGGGCCTGCCTCTGATTAGCCAGGACGGCTTCGCAGCGGCCTTCGATGCGCACGGAATCATGTTGCGCGTGACCAGCGTGCCGAAGCCCTTCACGCCTCAGCCGTTCACCGTGCTGGGCTGGAAAGTGCCGGACATCGGGGCGACGGTGAAGGGCCTCGCGACGAAGGGTGTGAAGTTCGAAAGGTACATGGACTCCCAGGATGAGCTCAACATCTGGACCGCGCCCGGCGGCGTCAAGGTTGCGTGGTTCAAGGACCCCGACGGCAACATCCTGAGCCTCACCGAGTTTTGACGCGCGATTATGGACAAGCCGAAGCCGGGAGACAAATCTACATCGAGTCGGCGATCTATTTGCAGCATGGCGAGGACGACTTTCAGGGCGGACTCTGCACGGTGAAAGCGACGCGCATATCCACACAGAGCAGCGGTGAAAAGATCACGGAAGTCGAAGTCGAGGAAGATCCCAACACCTGGTCCCGCTGGGAAGGCTATCTGGAGCCCAAACAGGAGAATGGAAGAAGGAATACGGCGAGCCGCAGGCTCGCCTGCGGCCCGATCTCCGCCCGGAGTTTAACGCTGGATGGGAGCCTGATCCCGAGTGACGCGAATTGCGAATCTACTTCAGCCCCGCCTGCGCCAGAAATGCGGCGGCAACTTCGGCTGGCTGGCGATGGTCCAATTCCACTTCCGCGCTCATTTTCCGGACTGCCTCAGTGGTGAACTTTCCTGAAAGCTCAGCAAGATAGGCGCGCATTGCCGGCTCCGCGGCAAGCGTGTCCTGGCGCACTAGCAGACAGGCTTGATTGGGGGTGAAAGCGTGCCTGTCATCGGCCAGGAGGCGATAGTTCGGCAAGGTCAAATGTCCATCGGTTGAATCGGCGGCAATCATGGTGAGGTCGCCTTTATCCAGCGACGGGAAAAGTTGCCTGGCTTCCATGCCGCGGATCGCCTGGGACATCGGAAGCTTATAGCTGCTCAGGGCCTGAAGGGCATCGCTCCGCTGCTGAAATTCGTAACTCACTCCGATCTTCCATTGAGTCTTTCCTTCCGCCGCCTGCCCCAGGGTGGCCGCGTTGCCGGCCTCGGCGTCGGCGGTCCGGATCACCATCGCCGGCGGATTCTCATATCCCAGCGGATTGAAGAGATCCAGGTGCGCGGTGCGGCTCATCTCTGTCTGCGAACGTGTCCAGACTACGCTGGGATCGGAGGAGGGCGGCTCCCGGATGATCAAGGTTTCGATGTTGCCGGTGAACGTCGGATACAGCGTAATTTCCCCTGCCAGCAGCAATTGATACACACCCAGCTCGTTTGCCGCGCCCAAGGTCCGCCCGATCTTGCGCGCCATCCGATGCTCCAGGTGTTGGGCCACGATCTCGCCCACAACCGTCTGGGCGGTGCCGTTCTGAGAGCCGACCACGATAGGCTTGATGGTTTTTCCGCCGCAGCCGGCAAGCGCAACGGCAGCGGCCACGACCGCGAGTTGATAGAATTTAAGCAAGCTTTTAGCATAACGCGTGCGATGCCGTCGCACAGCGACGGGGCAGGCGCGCGACGCTGCCGCCGGCCCTGAACTACCGCCATCTAGATGTCATTTCAAATTCGACCGATCAAGGAATTCCTCGTCCGCCCGGCACTGCCGGAACAGCTCCGCCGTTTGCCGGAGCTGGGATTGAATGTGATGTGGAGCTGGAACCACTTCATTCGTTCCGTGTTCCGGCGTCTCGATGCTGCCCTGTGGATTCGCTCCGGATACAACCCGGTGGTTTTGCTGGGGCAGGTGTCGCAGGAGACGCTGATGCGCGCGGCTGCGGATCCCCGCTTCCTGGCGCTGCACCGCCGCGCCTGCGAAATCCACGACGCGTATCTCAGCACGGGTTCCGCCGTGGTTTCCACCTCCACCGAATCGCCCATGTTGACCGCGTATTTCTCCATGGAATACGGGCTGATCGACTGCATGCCGATTTATTCGGGCGGCCTGGGAGTGCTCTCAGCCGATCATTTGAAGGCCTCGAGCGATGCCCAGTTGCCGTTGGTCGGCGTGGGTCTGCTGTACCAGAGAGGCTTCCTGCAGCAGACCCTCGATCCCGACGGATGGCAGCAGGAGCGTGCGCCTGTGAACGATTTCCACGCGCTTCCGATTACCCCTCTTACGGACGCCGACGGCGGCGACGTCACGGTGACGGTGACGCTGGCCGGTACGCCTGTGCACCTCAAGATCTGGCGCATCGACGTCGGGCGCGTGAAGCTGTATCTGCTCGATTCGAACATCGCTCAGAATCAGGACGCCGGGCATCGCGACATCACCAGCCAGCTCTACGCGGGGGATCAACATAAGCGCATCCGCCAGGAGATTGTCCTGGGCATCGGCGGACTGCGCGCGCTCGACCGCCTGGGGCTGAAGCCCACCGTGTACCACATGAACGAGGGGCACTCGGCGTTTCTTGCCCTGGAGCGTATCCACGTGCTGATGGAGACCGCTCAGTTGACCTTTGAGGAAGCGCAGAAGGCAAGCCGCTCCAATAATATTTTCACCACGCATACTTCGGTGCCGGCGGGTATCGATCTGTTTGAACCCGGCTTGATGTATGAGTACTTCCTGGACTATTGCAAAGCGGTGAACATTCCCTTCGAGGATCTGTTGGCGCTGGGACGCCGCAATCCGGGCGATTCGCGGGAGCCGTTTTCCATGGCCATCCTGGCTTTCAAAACCTCGGCCTACCGCAACGCGGTCAGCCGGCTGCATCGCCAGGTGTCGCAGCAGATGTGGCAGGATCTGTGGCCCAAACTGCCGGTCTGGGAGGTGCCCATTACGTCCATCACCAACGGCGTGCACTTGTCCACCTGGGTCAATGGCGATCTGGCGAATGTCTACGACCACTACCTGCGGCCGGACTGGCGCGAAACCTATGCCGAACCGGCCATCTGGGCCCAGGTTTCCGAGATCCCCAACGCCGAGTTGTGGGAGGCGCATCGCCGCCGCAAACGCGGTTTGATCGCTTTTGTGCGGGAGCGGGCGGTGGCCAACGCGCAGGCGCGCAAAGCCGCTTCCTCGGAAGTGAGGCGGCTACAGGAAGCGCTCAACCCGGAAGCCCTCACCATCGGATTCGCGCGCCGCTTTGCCACTTACAAGCGGGCCACCCTGCTGTTCCGCGACATGGCCCGCCTTACGCGGATTCTGACCAATCCGTCGCGGCCGGTGCAGATTGTGATCGCGGGAAAAGCGCACCCTTCCGATGTTCCAGGCAAGTCTCTGATCCGCGAGATCGTCCAGCATTCGCGCCAGCCGGAGCTGGCCGGACACATCCTCTTCGTCGAAGACTACGGCATTCAGGTGGCGCGGGAGCTGGTGGGCGGCGTAGACGTGTGGCTGAACACCCCCCGCCGCGGCGAGGAGGCGTGCGGCACCAGCGGGATGAAGGCGGGCTTGAACGGGGTCCTGAATCTCAGCATCCTGGACGGTTGGTTCGACGAAGCCGCCGAGCGCACAGGCGGCTGGCCCATCGGCGACCGCGAGCCATACTCGCCCGATCGCGATGAGGCCCACGCCGCCGGCCTGTACTCGATTCTCGAGGAAGAAATCGTGCCCATGTACTATGAGAACCGGGAGCAAGGCGTACCCACGGAATGGATGCAGCGCGTCAAAAAATCGTTGGAGTACGTCAGTTCCCAGTTCAACTGCCAGCGCATGGTGGGCGAATACCGGAGTGAGCTCTACGAACCGGCCCATCAAGCCTTCTCCGAAGCCAGCCGCAACGCCTTTGAGCAACCTCGCGAGTGGGTCATCTGGAACCGGAATGTGGCCGAAAAGTGGCCGCGCGTGCGGATTTTGGATTGCTGCGTGGATAGTTCAGCGGTCCTGGCAGGGACGGCGGTGCCCTTGCACGCCACGGTGGAGCTGGCAGGTCTGGCTCCCGGCGATCTGCGGGTGGAAGCGGTGGTGGGCCGGGTGGGCGCGGAGGGCGAATTGGTCGACACGCAGGTGCTGGCCCTCGATCCCGTGGGTCCCATGGAACCCTTGGAACAACAGCAACAAAGGAGCCAATATTTGTTTGGGACGGATTTCGTCCCGCTGGCCACTGGGCGGCTAGGCTGCTCGGCCCGGGTCACTCCCAATCATTTTGACGATCCTTTGAGCCGGCCGTGTAACGCTCCGATTAAATGGGCGGGAGAAAGTTAGTGGGCTTAGAACGCGAAACGTTTCGCAGCGAAGTCATTTTGAGCGAATTGCTCTAATGCGCGAAGGGCTCAACGCCGAATATTGAGGTACGCGAAAGATTTTACTGGATTCCGCGGCCGGTTCGTGGTACATAGTGGTTAGGCATTGAGCGGGCACCACATCCAAACCGTTCCCCGTCTTGGCCTGTGCCCGCGCTCTCCATATTCCGAAAACAAATTGCAGTGAGAAGTCGCAGCACCACACGGATGTAGATTCAATCACACGGACGTAAATCATCTTAAGACGGCTGCAGCTAAAACAGTTGCAGATCCGCGGGCAGACGTAAATCTAAAGGAGTGCCAACCAGCAACTTATGGAAGGCGACCGCAAGTACCGCCAGAACGGCTATCAGGATTCCAGCCGCGATTCTTCTTCTCATTCGGAAACAAGACGTGAGGAACGGCCCCGGCCTCCAGCCGGACCCCGGCCTCCCCTGGACGTCACCGGGCCGCGGCTGCCGCGGCTGGTGCAGTCGGTAACGGCTTCGCGCTGCTTCAGTTGCTCCGCGACGTTGGGCCCGGGTGTCGATTTCCGCGGCAACTGCCCCAAGTGTGGCGCCGCGCTGCACTGCTGCAAACAGTGCTCGAATTTTGAGCCTTCCACCCGCTTTCAGTGCCTGAAACCCATCCCTGTACGAATCCCCATCAAGGACCAAGCCAATACCTGCGAGCTGTTCCGGCCGCGCGTCACGGTGGCGCGCGACGCGGTGCACGGACCCGCGCCCAGCCCGGTCCCTAATGGTTCGTCTAATCCTGCCAGCGGGGTCCCGGTGCCGCGTAGCGCCAGCGACGCGCGCGCGGCTTTCGATAACCTCTTCCGCAAGACCGATTAGACCGGACTAAAATAAGAGTCGTATGCTCGAACGCCGTGCCTTTGCTCTCGCGGTTCTGATTTTATCCGGCGTGGGGATTGCATGGACGGCGGACTACACCGGTCCGCGGCCGCCCAAGCCGGATATGTTGTATTTGGTCCACGCCGACAACTTGATTCCCACCGAGTCAGGGGAAGCCAAGGAAGAAGGCAAAGGCGGCAACAGTAAATACACCATGCCGGGGCCGACGTCCTCGGCGCGCACCCCTCTCGCCGAGCCGATCTTCATCCTGCAAAGCGACAAGCTGACGCCCGAAAGCATCGAACTGTACAAGTTCGACGTGAAAGGCGGGCGGCGTGAAGTGGACCTATCGGGCGGCCGTGGCAGCGCCAAGGCTCTGCACCTGGCCGTCACCCGCCTTGAGCGGGGACTGTACCGCATCGAGGTCGACGAAGTGCTGGATAACGGCGAGTACGTGCTGTCGCCAATGGGATCCAACCGCGTCTTCTGCTTCGAGATTTATTAGGCAGGACGAGTTCCTATGACGGGTGACTGTCAAAAGTAAAACGCCTTCCCGCTTTAACCCGAGCTGTTCGCGGACCGCGGTGATAAGGTCCCCGCTGACCATTGAGCACAGGCGCCGCTGCTCCGGTCGTCTCTTGGTATCGATCCAGCTTGAAATCGTAAGCTCCCTCGAGGCCGGTTTCATTGATAACCGGAGCGCCAAGAGGGAAGATCAAGTCCCAGCACAACTCTGGCATCGAAGTCCCAGTTCCCGGGCTGCCCGGCTTGAGCTTCGATCCAGACTTATCCACGCTGAGGACATACGCGTCGACTTCCTTGAAGGTGAAATCGTAATTTGAACCGGTCGGCCAGCAAGGTCCGAAACACTGCTTGAAGCTGGCTCCGAAGTGGACGAACGCTCTGCCTTGGCATCGACATCCCAGAGGTCGAAAATCATCCACTTCGGCGCGCTAGGATCTGGCTGTCGGTGATGCGATATGCGCTCATGGCCATGACCATCAGCGGCGAGTTGGCCGTCCGATAGCTCTGGCCGCCGGGCCTTGGCGCAGGGAGGACGAAGCCGGCGGCGCCCGGCTTCGCCGCTTTCACCGAATCCACTTCGAACGCTAAGCCTTTCGCCTCGGGTTGCGAACGTGCTCCTGCGGCGGCGATCGCTACCGCGCAAACCATTCGAATGACGCGATGCTTCACGGATTTCCTTCCGTCCGCCGGTTCATTAAGTAAGCGTCGGCGAACAGCAACCTGCTAGAATCCGCTTATGCTCGCTTTTGCGTCCCCGAATAGGTGTGTTCGCTCGCTCGCCCACTAACTGGTACCCCTTGATCAATCGCGTTTTCAGGGCATTAAGCTATCGCGACTTCCGCCTCATGTGGCTGGGAGCCTGCACCTCCCAGATCGGAACCTTCGTCCAGCAGTTCGCGCAAAGCTGGCTGGTCTTCGACATGACCAAGGATCCGTTCTACCTGGGTCTCGATCTCTTTCTGGGACAGGTGCCGATCATTCTGTTTTCGCTGGTGGGCGGGGTGCTGGCGGACCGCATTGACCGTCGCAAACTGCTGCTCGGCTCGCAATACATCCAGATGACCTGCGCTTTTCTCCTGGCGGGGCTGTTCTATTTTCACCGCGTCCATATATGGCAAATCCTGGGGCTTTCTTTCTTCGTTGGATGCGGCCAATCCATGGGCGGCCCTGCGTATTCGGCTCTGCTGCCTTCGCTGGTCGATCCTGAGGATCTTTCGAACGCCATCGCCATGAACGCGATTCAGTTCAACCTGGCTCGGATCGTGGGGCCGACCATCGGCGGCCTGGCCTACACCGCTTTGGGCGCCACTTGGTGCTTCGCTCTGAACGGCGTCTCCTATATCGCGGTAATCATTTCGCTATTGATGATCCAGGTTAAATTCATTCCCGCGAAATCAAGCGTTAGGATCTGGACCAGCATGAAGGAGGGCTTCCGCTTCATCCGCCAGCGCGAGGGTCTGGAGCCCCTGGTGCTGTTGGCGTTCCTGATGACCCTGCTAGGTTTCACCCTGGTCGGTTTTTTGCCGGTGTTTGTGCAGGAAGTGTTTAAGCAGGGACCGAAGACATATCAATTGCTGCTGATTTGTTCGGGCGGCGGCGCGGTAACCGGAGGGTTGATCGTCGCGGCCTTGGGCCGAATGAAGCATCAGGGCCGGACCGTGCTGCTGCTGATGACCGGACTGGGTGTCCTGATTTCAAGCTTCGCGCTGTCGCACTGGCTCCCGCTTTCCTGCGTGCTGCTGTTTGGGAGCGGCATGGCGACCATGGGCTCGGCATCGCTGATGCTGTCGACGGTGCAACTGATGGTGGCCGACGAGATGCGCGGACGTGTGATGAGCGTCTACAACGTCGCGTTTCGAGGCGGGATCCCGATGGGCGGCCTGGTCCTGGGACGGTTGATTCCCGTATTCGGCTTGTCGCCGACGGTGGCGGTTGCAGGCTCCGCACTGGCGGCGATCGCGCTTTATTTTCTTCTGGTCCAGCGCCGTATCACGGCGCTGTAAGCAACGCTCCAGTCGCTGGCGTCCAGGCAAACAGCGAGGGTGAAACGATGCTGCTGCGCACCGCATCGTCGCTGTATGAGCCGATGGTTCAGCGCGCCGCGTTCCGGCGTTCCAAACAATCGTCTGTCATCGCGTGGCGACGTTACGAAACGCCCGGTTGTTATAATGAATGGCTTCATGGCCGATTCGAGTTGGAAGCGGTTCAGGAATACGATGCTCCCACCCCCGGCAGTTCCTGGCCGCGAGCGGGAGCGCGAGACGGACCGCCATCCTTCGGGACTCACGCGCCTATGGAATGCGATCAAGCCTCCTCCCGCGGTAAAAGTGCAAGAGTCGGGATTACCCAAGGAAGAAAAGCTCCGTCGCCGCAGGCTGGTGGTGGGCACCGCTGCGGTGCTCGTGGCGGGAGCCCTGGCGTGGGGAATTTACGCGTACATCGCTTCTGAGCCGGACCGCGCGCAAAAGGTCTTTCAGGACGGCATGCTTCTCATGGGCGCGGGGGACTCCAAGGGAGCCGAGGCGCGATTCACCAAGGCTGTCGGGATCTGGCCGCATCTCGCCTCCGGTTATCTCGAGCGCGGATTGGTCCGGAAAAGCATGAATCAAGTGGATGCCGCGATGGCGGATTTCGAGCAGGCCCTCAGCCTCGACTCCAGCCTGGGCGCTGCACATACCGCTCTGGGCACGATCTACAGCGAGCGGGGAGACCGCGTTCGGGCCATGAACGAATTCACCCAGGCTATCAATCTGGAACCCAACGCGCACGCTTTCTATGAGCGCGGTGAGTTGCACGAATTAATGGGGGAACACCCTCAGGCAATCGAAGATTACAACGCGGCGATTCATGAGGAGCCCGATGCTCCCTATGTCTACCGCGCCCGGGCCTTGACGCGGGACGAGATCGGCGACCACGACGGCGCGCTGGCGGACCGGATCGTGGCCAACCGGATCGAGCGTCATTGAGCTATCCGTCAACAGCCGCTCCGACAGCCCGTGGTGCCTGCCGGGCTCTTGAATCCTTCGGCCGCATGCAGTCTCGTAGAGTGTTCGCCCCGGAGTTTCCGAAATCGGGGTTTTTGAGGTACATCGAGATCACGATGGCGCCTCGTGCGATCATTGCCAAAGCCGCAGCGTAAGATCATGGCAGAACTACCCTTTCGATTCTGGGCCTGCTCGACACATCGAGTACAATAATCGACGCCCTTCAACCGCTAACCGGCCAGCGACGGTCGCAGCCCTCAATCCCCCCAAACGAACAGCTCCCATCGTCGCCGCGACCCAGGCTCCGTTTTGCGGGCTGTTCCTCAAGAGCTTGAACGCAGTCCGGATTCGGATCATTTCGCTCGCACTTGCTCTTAAATTCGAAAAGATCTGGCTATTCGCGTGACTGCGCTGGAAGTGTCGACCATCGAGCGCAGAGGCAAGATCATCCGCATTGTCCGCGAATAACCGCTCCTGTGGTCGCGGCTCGGAAACGCTGCAGCCGGAGGCGAGGACAGGAACGGAGCGATGGGGGCACGAACTGAGCATTTTCTCATCGAAGGATGAGCCTAAAGGGAGGGGGGATACCGAGGCTCCTTTCTAAGAACTGTATTTGAGCCAGGATGGGGTCCAGGGGAAGGGGCGGCGATTGAGCCCCTT
>DASXEY010000049.1:0-2663 GCA_036489835.1 Bryobacteraceae bacterium
TTTGTCCTTCGGCACAGTAAGCGCGACGCGGTGAAACCCTCCGGCTGCCGTGGCCGCGTCGGGCGTGTAACCGAGGCGATACTGCGAGCGAAGCTCTTCTGCGATCTGGGTATAGATCGTGGTAAAGGTCTGCTTGCCCGAAACCTCGAACATGCGCCCGCCGGTCTCGCCGGTGATTTGTTCCAGGACCTTCTTGCCGTCGGGACGATTCTCGCCGCCCCGTTGGCCTCCGCCGGGGAAGCCCCCGCCGCGACCGCCAAAGCCGCCGCCGTGATGGCCACCGTATCCGTGTTGCTCGCTTTTGAAGTGAATGGCGTAGACCACAGTTTCAGCCCGCTGCGCCGCCGCGATGGCACGGGCAAGCGTCTCCATGCTGCCGCGATCCTCGCCGTCCGTCAAAACGACCAGGGCTTTCCGTCCGTGCTGTTTCTGCATCAGCGAGTCGGAGGCCAAAAAGATCGCGTCGTACAAGGTTGTTCCGCCGGCGTGATGCCCTCCATGGCGGCCATATCCCCCATATCCGGAATTGCCGCCATTGGTGTTCTGATCGTTTCGGGATTCATCCGGGGAACTTGTTCCCACCTGGTTGAGTGCGTCGTGCAGCCGGGGACGGGAACTGGTGAGATCCTGCAGCAACTCCGTCTCATGGGCGAACTGGATCAGGAAAGCCTGATCGGGCGTACGATCCGCGGGCGCCGTCATCATCTGATTCAGAAACGCTTCGCTGGCGGTCCGTTCGTCGTCGAGCGCACTCCGCACTGACCCGCTGGTATCGACGAGAAGCCCCAGCGTCAGCGGCAGATCGTTGTCCTTGTCGAAATACCGGATAGTCTCCGGATGGCCATCCACGCTCAGCGCGAACTCCGACTTCGTAAGGTTCTGGACGAGGGCGCCTTTCTTGTCACGCACGATCACTGGCAGATTGACGAGTTTCGCGTTGACCGTGATGGTTGCGATCGACTGTGCAGCCGGGGCTGACGGTTGCGGCGCTCCCTGCGGCTGTTGGGCCTCGGCCCGCATGCAGGTGGAAAAGAACAGAAGACAGAGCACCGCGACACTGGCTGACTTGTGGAGACTCATTGAGGATATAGACGATCTTTTTCCATCGGCGGTTAGGGTTGGTTCTCGCTTTCTCCGACGTAACGCGGACTATACGGCTGTGACAGAAAAGTAAGGCCCCGGAGAATCCCGTGGGCCTGCCATCTTAATTTAGGTGGTTGTCAAAACTGCTCTTGGCAGCTCTTGTTGGCAGCTCTGTCAGAAATACTTCATATTCGTTAAATCCTGGATCAGCCCCGGTCCGGTGGGCTCCCACCCCAGGGTCTTGCGGGTCCACCCGCTCGAAGCTGGCATATCCACTCCTGCGAAATGTGCGAACCACCCAAAGTGCTCGGCCGCTTTTTCCGGCGCTATCGAAACTGCCGGCACGTTCAGCCCTTTCGCAATCGTCTCCGCAACCTCCCGCATCGACACGCCTTCTTCCTGTACCGCGTGATACGTCGTCACGCCCGGGCCCGTCTTCTCCACCGCCAGCCGGTACAGGTGCGCCACATCCTTCAGCGGAGCAGCAGCCCAGCGGTTCGCGCCGTCTCCGATATACGCCGATACACCCTTCTCGCGGGCCATCTGCGTCAGCAGAGGCACCAGACCCTGCTTGCGCGTGTCATGCACCTGCGGCAGCCGCACAATCGCTACACGCACACCCTTCTCCGCCACGGCCTGCGCCGCCTGCTCGGGCCTCCGTGGGATTGCCGGATTCAGCGCCGGCGGATCGCTTTCCAGGCGCAGATGGCCCGGGCCGCCGCTCGCCATGCCCGTCCCCGACGTGACCACCAACAGCGTCCCCGGCGCCATCACCGACCCCAGCGCCTCGATCGCCTTTACCTCGTCCTCCGCGCTCTGCGCGAACTTCGACCAGTCATGACTGAACGCCAGGTTCACCACCGCATCCATTCCAGCCGCTCCGCTGCGCAGGCTATCGAGATCCTGAAGGTCGCCGCGATGCACCTCGGCGCCCGCTGCCTTCAGCTGCTCCACGCCAGCGTCGCTGCGGGTAAGCCCACGCACATGATGCCCTACCGCAATCAGCTCCTTTACCAGTTCCGTTCCAATAAATCCCGTTGCTCCCGTCACAAAAACACGCATTGCCATCCTCCTGTTGTGGTGACGCGATCCGGGAAGATCGCGCAAATTGACATCTGCGTCTCCGCCGAATAAAACGGAGACAGTCCCCACTTTAATAGATAAACGGGGATACTCCCCGGTTGCAGAAGATTTCGCCACCGCTGGTATGCCGAAAAAGAAGCTCACGCCACCGCCGCCTGCCCGTAAACCCCGCGCCGATGCGAAGCGCAACCGTGAGCGCATGCTTGAGATAGCTAAGGAGGTCTTCACGCGCGACGGCGCTGCTGCGAGCCTCGACGATATCGCACGCCGATCCGGTGTCGGCAACGCAACCCTCTATCGCCACTTCCCAAATCGCGACGACCTCATCGAAGCCGTCTACCGCAGCGAAGTCGAAAAGCTTGCAGCAGCCGAACAGCGCTTCGCCACGACCATGCCGCCGCTTGAAGCACTCCGCGCATGGATGCTTCTCTTCATCGACCATGTGGCCGCCAAAACGCTCATCATTCCTGTTTTGGACACCGTTGTGGGCGGCTCGA
>DASXEY010000053.1:0-168397 GCA_036489835.1 Bryobacteraceae bacterium
TGAGGGCCTCCGCGAACCGGCGTTCCGCATACAATGTCTTCGCGAGAGCGATTCGCTCCGCCAGGGCCTCGCGGTTTCTTTGCTCGGCGGCCGCGTCCCGCGCGGCTTGCTCTAACTTCTGGATCTCCGGACGCGCACGCAATTGATTTGGAGCGCCCCCCAACAAGACCGTTGCCTCCAGGGGATTGGCGGCGATCAACGCTGTCGCTTGGGCCAGCAATTCCTCGGCGCCGCGCTGCGCCTTGTGCTGGTCGCTGAGGATTCGGTTCCGAAGCCGACTGACTCCCGGATCGCCCCCGTGCTGGGTTTCGAAGCTGTCAACTCCGCGCAACGCCTCATCGAAGCGCCCCTGTTCGCACAAGGGCGGAACCTCCAGGGCCAGAGCCTCAAACGCAGTCTGTTTTTCCGCACGCAAGCGTTTTTGCGACTCAGCCGCACCTAGCAGACGGGTGACTTCGGGGTTCTCTCTTACGTGCGTGGGAGAAGCCTGCAACATGCGAGTTGCGCTATCCAGTTCGTTCTTCGCAATCAACTCATTCGCACGGCGGATC
Organism: Bryobacteraceae bacterium; assembly: GCA_036489835.1. GTDB lineage: Bacteria > Acidobacteriota > Terriglobia > Bryobacterales > Bryobacteraceae > Palsa-187. The sequence continues at coordinate 552 of DASXEY010000053.1, forward strand.
ACATCGCGCAACTCTTCGGCTCTCCGTGCGTCCGCGTGCTCCGCCATAATGGAGTCGCGCAGCGCTACGATGGCCGGATCACCGCCATCCGCCGGGAGAAATGAGTCGAGTAGCTGCACGGCTTCGGCATGGCGCGCTTGCGAGCGAAGTTCCTCCGCCCGCGTAATCGCCTTTTGGATCGCAGCGCGCCAGGCCGCTTCCCGGCTGGCCGCCACAACGGCTCGACGTTCACGTTGTAGATCTTGATCCTCCGGATACCGGACAAGGGCGCCGTCAAGAGCCTTGACCGCGCTCTCAAACTGCTCGCTCGCCGCCAGGCGCCGGGCTTCTTCGACAGCGCGGGTGACGAGATCGCGGCGACGCTTCTCGTCCACCTCCAACTGGACTGCGTTCAGCAGGCTTCCGACGTCAGCGGACTGAGGAAACTGGACCGAGAGCAATTTCAGGCCGTCCAGAGCCCCGGACAAATCTCCATCCCGGAACTGCGCCCGAGCCGTTGTCAAACCGGCAGCCAGAGTGCGTTCGTCCTCTTCTCTTTTCTGCGCGGCGGTTAACTTCTCCTCAAGGATCCGAACTTCTGAATAATCCGGAAAATCTCGATTCAGTGCCGCGACAAGCTCGGAGCCTTCTTTCCACGAATGGACCTCGATCAATCGCCGCAGGCGCGCTGCATCCTCCGCAAACCGCAATTTCCGGCGCTCATCGGCGAGGGCCGTCTCCGCTTGCACCAGAATATCTTTGGCCCGCGCCAAGCCAGGGACCAGATCCACCGCTCTGCGCGCAATCCTGGCCGCACCTGCCGCGTCGCCATTTGCGAGGGCTCTGTCGGCATCCGCGACCAGTGGAAGCGCGTCTCGTAAACGGTCCGCAGCCTCGCGGGCTTCCCTGAGCAGTCCCTGAAGCGTCGTGTCGAGGGGATCCAGACCGATCGCTGACTCAAACCCCTGGGCGGCATCGCTCGGATTTCCGGCGGCCATCGCCTCACGAGCCCGCTTGACCAACTCCTCGACTCGTGGACGGACTGCCTGCCGTCGAAGCTCCGATTGAAGCTGCTCACGGAACTCTCTAGCCGCTTCCAGAGCTGGAGTCAGGGTAAGAGCTTCGCGGACCAGTCCTTGGGCCTTCTCCAACTGGTTTTGGCGTTTGGCGGAATGGGCCTCGTTGATGAGCTCCATTGAGCGACTCTCGCGGAGCTTGAGCAATGCCGGTTCAAGATCGGCCAGGACGTCATCGAGGCTTTGGTAGCGGAGGTCGGGATCCTTTAACAGCAGGCGTGCGAGTAGGGTTTGCAGCTCTACCGGACAATCCGGGCAAAATTGACGGATCGGCACCGGCTGGACGTTTAGAATGTTGTACATCTGAGCGGCCGCTTCGGTGGCGAAAAACGGATGCACACCGCTCAGCAGTTCATAAGCAATCAAGCCGTAGGAAAAGATGTCGCTTCGAACATCCGGTTCGCCGCCCCGAAACTGCTCGGGTGCCATATAGCGGAACGTCCCGATCACCGCGCCGCGCGGCGTCAGGCGCGAGTGAGTCGACTGTGTAATCAGAGCAATCCCGAAATCCATCATCTTCACGGTTCCGTCATGAAGAAGCATCACATTGGCGGGCTTCACGTCGCGGTGAATGATCCCCTCGTTGTGGGCATGCCCTAGGCCTGCCGCCATCTGGCTCAATATCCCGATTTTGTGCAGCAAAGACAGGGGTCTGCGGGCCTCGATGACGCGATGCAAATCCTCCCCCTCAAGGAGTTCCATCACGATGTAGGGCACGGCGTCTTGCTCGCCGAAGTCGTAGATTGCGACGATGTTGGGGTGCTTCAGACGCCGGGAAGTTGCCGCTTCGTTGCGGAACCGGACCATCATCCCGGCATCGCCGTCCGCGGTAAGTATTTTGATGGCGACCGGCGTACCTAGATTCGGATCCAGGCAGCGAAAGACTTGCCCAAACCCGCCACGTCCGAGTTCGGCTATTACCTCATATCTGCCAATGCGCCGCGCCATTTTGTCGCATCCTCTAGCTGTGGAAGGAGAGGCACTGCTTAAGAATAACACTCTGGCAGATGGCCCCAAGCCAGTACTCTGCTCCCAATGTACGAAAAAAACGGGTTCAGGCCGGGACCGCATTGGCACAGTACGGCGACCAATTCGATTCATACCGGGCAACCAACTTACCTTCAGCCTGCAGCCCTGCACTCTTGTTCATTTTGTGTTGGCATGCAGAAAAGGGCGGCCTTCAATTCCGAAAGTACAGCTCGGTTCCTGTCCATGCCAGGATTCCTGTATGATCTATAGAAAATCCTCGAGGTTTTCTTATGTTCGCCACCGGCTGGGACGAGATCCGTAGAGAACTGGGAAAGGGTGGCAGGGGATTCTATTGCGCCTTGGATCCGGTGACGAAGCGTGAAGTTGCGTTCGAACCCGCTCGCGATCCACAGGATGCCGCGGTAGCGACCAGGGAATGTGCGGTGCTGCGCTGGGCGCCCAAGCCGCGTACGAATTGCCATCTTCTTCATCGAGATCTTAAGCCTAGGCGTGTTGATTTGATTTCGGCCGGTCTGCGGGTTTGGCGGCAGTATCGCACCTGCACCCTTTACAAGGGTGCGTCTTGCCGGAAGCCACATCTCGGGAAGACACAGGTCAAAGACTTGGGCAGCGATGAAGACCAGCCGAATGAGTTACGGCGTTCGGTGCGAGCGAGGACTTTAGCAAGATGCTCTTGCCGGAGTATAAAATTCCTACTCTTGATCGGGGGGCTACACGCCTTTAGATCTCAAGCACACGGAGGATTACTAGGATGCCGATTTCCACGCCAATAGTCACAGCAGAGTCGTGCACCTTCATACGGTTTTGGTCAAGGATCTTTACTGGCCCCCACCAGCGGAAGTCATGGCATACTTTAATAAACCTGGGCCGCGATGTGCGGCGGAGACCTAAATCGACTACGGAGATCCTAAGAACTCGAAGGCCTGGAACCGCCGGTCGGCGAGAAGCGTTCAGGAGTTCTAGCGTTGGAAAAGGCAAGGCCAATATTGTAATGCCGCCCAAGACCCTGATCCTCAACGATTCGGCGCCGCACGCCGAGCGCCGCATTTTCACACTGGGCAGCCATTCCGCCGCGCCTCGGCATTTCTTGTTCGGCTCAGATTGGCGAGTCCTCGTAGCGCCAATGGGGCCAAAGCCGGCGGAACGATCGGTGCCCGCCAAGAAGAATTAGGTCTGGATAGAAATGGAAGCGATCGGATTCACACAGACGGGCCGGGCACTCAGGATCGACACTCCCCTGGGAAAGGATGCCGTGCTGCTTCGCAGCATTTCCGGCCAGGAATCCGTCTCTCAGCTCTTCCGCTATCAACTTGAATTGCTCTCGGAGGATGACGCCCTCTCTTTCGAAGGAATCGTTGGCAAGAACGTCACGGTTCACGTTCAGACTTTGGATGCCGAGCGCGGCATGAACGGCTTCGTGAGCAGGTTTTCCCAGGGCGGACGCGACGAACGGTTTACCTATTACCACGCGGAGATGGTTCCCTGGTTGTGGTTCCTTACGCGAAAGGCGGATTGCCGCATCTTCCAGCGTAAGACGGTGCCGGATATCCTAAAGAAGATATTTGAAGAGCTCAGTTTTAAAGACTTTGAGCTGCGCCTGTACAGCTCGTATCGCCAGCGCGAGTATTGCGTTCAATACCGCGAGACCGACTTCAACTTTGTATCCCGCTTGATGGAGGAAGAGGGGATTTGGTATTTTTTTGAGCATGCGCCGGACGGCTCGAAGCATACCTTGGTACTCGCCGACGATGGCGCCGCCCATAAACCTTGCCCGTCACAGCCGAAGGCGCGTTGCGACTTCTCCCCTGGCAACTGGCACCCCGATGACGTCGTCAGTGAATGGCGCGCTGAAGAGGAATATCGTCCCAGCGCTTGGTCTCACACCGACTACAACTTTGAGACGCCCAGCACCAATCTCATGGTGACTGTCAAGGACGAGGGCACCTATGAGATCTACGACTATCCCGGCTTCTATTCGAAGAAGGGCGACGGCGACCAACTGGCTAAGACGCGCCTGCAGGAAACCGTGGCTTTTAAGAGCCGGGCCACCGGAAAATCCAACTGCCGCTGCTTCACCACCGGTTCAACCGTCGAACTGATCGATCATTACCGGAAGGACATGAATCAAAAATGGATGCTGACGGCTGTCCACCATCAATGTACGATGGGCGGGGCCTATGGTTCCGGCAGCCACGATGAAGGTTTCTTTTATACGAACACCTTTGAAGCAATTCCCGCCAGCGTTCCTTTCCGCCCGATGCGAACCACTCCGAAGCCGAGCGTGCAAGGCTGCCAGACGGCGGTAGTCGTGGGCCCTGCCGGCGAAGAAATCTATCCCGACCAATACGGCCGCGTGAAAGTGCAGTTTTTCTGGGATCGGGAAGGCAAGAAGAACGAAGATTCGTCATGTTGGGTGCGCGTCTCCTATCCGTGGGCCGGCAAAGGCTGGGGCGCAATCCATATCCCCCGCATTGGGCAGGAGGTCATTGTAGACTTCCTGGAAGGAGATCCCGACCAGCCCATCATCGTAGGTCGCGTGTACCATGCCGAAAACATGCCGCCGTGGCCGTTGGACGCGAAGAAGACCATCAGTGGATTCAAATCGGATTCAACCAAGGGGGGCGGCGGCTATAACGAAATCTCCATGGATGACACCAAGGGGACGGAGTTGATCAATATCCATGCTCAATACGATCAGCACAAGAAGATCGAGCATGATGAGGTTGTGTTTGTCGGGCACGACCGCACGGAAGAAGTCGGGCATGATGAAGTAATTCAGATCGACAATGATAAGAGCGAACTCGTCAAGCGTGATCGGAGTCTCGAAGTCGATCGCGACAAATCTGAGACCATAAAGCGGAACAAGATCATCCAAGTCGGCGGAAATCACAGCGAGACGATCGATGGCGCAATGTCGATCGTGGTCGAAAAAACTCTTAGTGAAAACGTCTTGATCAACTATTCCGAAACAGTGGGGGGCGCGATGGAAATCAGCGTTGGCGGCGCGCTCGCAATCAGCGTGGGTGGAGTCATGTCGGAAACCGTAGCCGGGGTAAAAGGGGAAAGCATCGGCGGAAATAAGTCTGAAAGCATCGGCGGCAGCAAGACCCTTACCGTCGCGAACGATTACACCCACACGATTACCGGGAAGGAGAGTGTCAGCATCGGCAAGGATTTGTCAGAAGAAATCGCCGGTCAGCATAAGCATCAGGTCACGAAGGAATATATCCTCACCGCGCAGAAAGTTCAGATCACTGCCGACGACGAGATTCATTTGACGTCGGGTTCCGCCGAAATCATCATGGAGAAAAATGGGAATATCACGATTAAAGGAAACAAAATCACTGTTACTGGAGACGGAGACATTACCATCAAAGGCAGCAAGATCAAAGCGAACTGATTCCGCTGATCCAGCCAGCGTAAGCGCGATTTGGGCCAGCACGGCTCCAGTGGTAGGCGAGGTTAGCAAGATCGCTTCCGACGGAGTCGTTTCGGTCGACTTCAGCGCCAACCCGCTGGGCCCTCTAGAAGCTCGGACTTTGGTCGAGGATCTGCACCCCGGCGCGAAGGTCCTGCTGGTGTTTGAGCAGGGCGACCCCGCCCGGCCGATCGTTCTAGGTGTCATTCAAGACCGGGTGCGGACCAAGGGACGCCAGCTTAATCTCAAAGCCAGCAAGATCGTCATCGAAGCGGAGGAGGGAATCTCGCTTCAATGCGGCGAGGCGCGTGTCGAAGCATCCAGGGACGGGAAGTTGCGGCTGGGCGGCAAGGATATTGTCAGCCGGGCCAGCCGTACCAACAAGGTTCAAGGCTCATCCGTGAGGCTGAATTAAGCGCATATGTCGGTAACAGTAGGCGCAGACGGTATGTCGGTGGTCCATGCGGGGAGCAGTGGAGTTACCCAGGCCCTTCCCGATACGTGTTTGACGCCAGCGCCACCCGCCCCGCCCGTTCCCATTCCCTACCCGAACATTGCTAAATCGTCTGACACGGCCGACGGGGCCAGCACCGTACTGTCGGATGGCAACCCGACCTGCGTCAAGGACTCGAATTTCTCCACTAGCAACGGCGACGAGCCTGGGAATGCTCCGGGCGGCGTGGCGTCAGGAGTAATTCAGGGAAAAGCCGAATTCGTCAACTATTCGTTCGACGTATTGTTCGAAGGCAAGGGGGTGGCGCGCGCGATGGACATGATGCTTCACAATAACAAGAACACTCCGCCATTTCCTGTTGTCCAGGGGCCTATCATTACCATGGGAGGCGATAAGGATGTGTGTTACATCTGCCAGGAACCGCTCAATTAGGCGCTTATGGGTGCAAGAATCGCGGCCGTAGGAATGGTGACAGCGCTTGGGTTGGATTGGGAAACTTCCTGCGCAGCGAGCCGTGCCGGGATACTTCGCGCTTGTGTCCTTGATCACTTTCCCTTTCAGACCGAGGAAATCGGGGACCCGCAATTTGCAAAAGGGCATCAAGTAGAGCTTCTCGCAAAGGGATTCGAGGGCTTCGGCCGCTTGGCACGGCTTCTTGCGGGCGCGATGCGTGACCTCCATAGCCGGGTCGCCGAGTTCCCGGAAGTCCTGCGTGCGTCGGGAGTCTACCTTTCGCTTCCGGATCCGGCGCGTAATCGGCAACCCGATGAAAGTCCTGACATGGAGAAGGCTGACGTCCCGCCTTCCCCGCGCGATCTGGCTGTCAGGCTCGTGACTCAAGCCAGCCGCTTTGCCCGATGGTCCCATGCGCCAAAGCTCGAAGCCCTGTCGCTGGCGGGACATGCGGGCTTTGCTCAAGTGCTGCATCAAGCCGTCGCCGACTTGAATTCCGGGAAAACGGCGGCTTGCATCGTTGGTGGCGTCGATTCACTTCTGGATGAGGACACGCTCACATGGCTGCTCAGGTCGGATCGTCTCAAGCATCCGGCGCATGCCGCGGGTCTCATGCCAGGTGAGGGTGCTGCGATATTTCTCCTCACTGGCCGCGCCAATTCTTTGCCTGAAATCTGCTCAATAGAGTCCGTCAATCTGGGAGAAGATTCGAAGACGCTGATGGAGGATAAGACGTCTGACGGCGGCGGTCTGTGGCGAACGGTTCGGAATTTGCAATCATGGGCGTCCCTCCGAAGTTCGCCGGAACCTTTGCGATTGTCGTTCACTTCGGATCACAATGGCGAGGTCTACCGCGCACGAGAACTCGGAGGGTTTCTGGTGCGGTGCGGAGGACAAATCAAAATGGATAGCGAATTGCCGGTGTCGCTCCCCGCGATATCGTTCGGCGATACGGCAGCCGCCAGCGGCGCCCTGGGCGCCGCGGTTGCGGCTCGTTCCATGGCGCGTGGCTACACGCGCTCAGACCACAATATCGTCTTATCCACATCGGATGGATCTCAACGCGGGGCGATCCTGCTTCGGAGGGCTGACAATGGCAGGTGATGACGCGCACAAAGAGCCCAAGCCGATCGGCGCCTTCTGTCCGACTCGGGGTTGCAAGGAGAATAATTACCAGGCGAAATGCCAAAGCGCCAGTTGGAGATCCGGCTGCCAGGCGCACCATATACTTTGCGTTTCATCCATCAACGATGGACTGGTTGCCACGCCCAAGATAAAGCCTATCCTACGGCAAACCAAATGGTGCATCAACGCTGCTAAAAACATGGTTGCGATGCCTGTATGGGGCGCAACGGTGGAATATTATTGCACAATTAATCCTGTGAGAAGCGCCTTTAGTCAAGTCCGAGGAGGCCCCGAGTTTGTGGATATTTGCCAGCATAACTGGGACCACAATACCACCAACGGTTACACCCAGGAAGTTACGGAAGTGCTTGTGCGGGTTGGAGTGAAGATCGTGGCCCGCAAACACAAGGGGGAGGACCAGGACGTTGCAGCTGAGCTGGATGAGTACTCCTCGGACTTTCGGTCGAAGTTGCGGGACAGGGGCGTACGGAAAGGGGGCACGCATACCGCGTGGAAGGATGCGAAGAAAGCGGACGGGGCCGTTGGCACCGGGTGGTACATGCCATTTTCGATGGCCCGGGCCGCAATGGCGACGGAGCGAAGTTTTCCTTTGAAATCGGACAGCACAAGTGTTACCGACTGGATCAGCAATATAGCCAAGTTGCTGGGGGGATGAGCAAAATGAGCGCGCAATATCTGATTTGGGGCCCCTCCAACAAGGTTGCAAACGCTGCAGTCCTGGGCCGGCTAACGGGCTTCGATGAACTCGGGCGGCTGTGGAGTGGCGAGATCCTGACGGGAGAATTCCCCGAAGACGCAAGCCTTAGGATGAGTTCGGACTTTCCCAAGAACACGGTTCTGACTGACAGCTTATCGAGTATTAACTCAATCATTATAGGATCCACGGCACTGAAGCAATTCCTGGAAGAGCAGAAACTATCACACGTTGAATACCATCCTGTCATCGTGCGCGACCACAAGAAAAAAGCCATTAAGACGCAATACTACATAATAAATCCCGTCTCGAACATCGACTGCCTTGACCTAACCGCGTCCCGCGCTTCGATGAGTCGCATAGACCCGCTTGAGGTGAAGTCTGTCAAGAGATTGGTTCTCCGGGAGGATGCTGTAGATGCTTCACGCCAGATGTTTCGTATAAGCAATTTTGACATGGTCACGTTGGTGAGGAAAGACCTCGCGGCTGCGATTGACAAGGCCGGATTCACCGGGATTCGCTGGATTGAGCTTTTGGATTATCCCGAATGAACCTGGAGAGCAGAATCGGCCCGGAGTGTTACGGCACTGCCTTTTGGATGGCTGGCATCTATAACCCTGAATTTCCCTTCAACCAGATGGGCGAACTGGCCTCGGACGTATGCCGGAACTTGCGTACACTCGCGATATCGATTCTGTCCGTACATGGGAAGGTAGACGGGTTTTATCATAATCTGATTCGCAGCGGCCGTGTTCGTGAGCGCTACCTGACCCGTTGCGTTGGGGAGGGCCACTTAGAGGATCATCACCGGTCTTCCGGATGGTATTCAGCCTTTATCGATACGCTCGCGGCCGGAGAGTTCGATTTGGCCAGGAAAATCGCGGATCTGTCGCCCGGCGACTTTCGTCCAGGCCACGAATATGAAGACGACTATTGCTATGTTCAGTTGATTCACGGGCTTATCGGTGCGGAGAAAAGGCCGGCTCAGGATCTGCTGGGCGAGTTTGAGGCATACGTCGAAGACGAGGCGAATGCCCGGTTGGATGTAGTCCGGAGTCTCCTCGAAAAGAGTCAGGCTAACTTCGATGAATCGTTCGCGGGGCTACTTCAGGATCACCAGCGCCAGATCGATGCCGAGATCGAGGCAGGGCGATTTGAGGATGTGCATGTGAACGCCGATCGCCGGATCTTCATTGAGGGGCTCGCGATCCTTCGACTCGCGGAGAAGGTGGGCCTGCAAACCCAAGAGGAGTACCTGTTTTGCCCCTCCGTGGCCCGTCTCCCTATGCTTGTCCCATTTCCCGGAGAATGACCGGTGGCCCACACAGAGATCAAGAACGACCTGCCCTTTGAAGTCGGAGTCCTGCATCTCGCCGATCGGGAAGGCGTGCCTGTCGCTGTGGCGGTGACCAAAGCAACGTATTCGATCCTTCCGGAAGGCTTGACCTTGGCCGAGGAGAAGCAGCCGATTTACCACGCCGGCCAGCCCTTTGGTGAGCCCGGCAAATCCAGTTACAGGTATGAGCCGGAGTGCTCCTATTTCAAACCGTCCACCGATGTTGTCCTGATCGGAAATGCGACAGCGCCGCGCGGCGCTGCATCCCAAGTCGAAGTGGACTTCTCGGTTGGATCGCTGCGCAAGAAAGCGGTGGTTTTCGGGGATCGTTTTTGGTTTTCTGGCTTTACCGGCCCCAACCTCGTCGGCCCGGAGCCGTTTCAAGAGGTGCCGCTCATTTATGAGCGAGCGTTTGGCGGATGGGACCGGAGCCACGCCAATCCGGCCCTCCATGTTCAGGATTCGCGAAATCCGCTGGGCTGCGGCTTTCAAAAAACATTCGCGCGTGAGGATCGTCTGCCGCTGCCCAACATCGAGGACCCGCGCGATCTAATCCGTGACATGAAAAGCAGCCCGAACCCGATCGGGTTTGGTTTCACCAATCCGGACTGGCAACCGCGGGCAAAGTTCGCGGGAACGTTCGACAAAGTGTGGATGGAGGATCGGATGCCGGGTTTGCCTGGGGACTTCGATCTCAGATTCTTCAACGCAGCGTCCTCCGGGCTGGTCGCTCAGGGGTACCTTCTTGGTAATGAATCTGTTCGCATCACGGGCTGTTCTGTTGAGCCGGCGAGCTTTGATCTACCCGGAACCCCGGCGCCAGCATGCCACTTTCACATCGCTGGCCAAGCTACTCAGGTATTGAGCGCGGCGCTCGATACGGTAGTTGTCAATATGATCGAAAGAATCGTAACGCTTACCTGGCGATGCCACGCGCCGCTTCCGCGCGGTCCCGAACAATTGAGGGCATTGGCCGTAGGGCGTGAAATATAGCCGTGGCAACGTCTTATCGAGCCTTTCTGATCGAACTCTACGAGGAGTATCTCGAGGAAGCATCTTTCCTCTATGCGCAGCGCCGCACACTCCTCAAGAATCCGGAAATCAAGTGGCGGAAAATCGGTGATTTTGAAGATCGCCTGGAAGCCCACATTGACGGCCTGGTCGTGGGCGACAAGCTGGCCTTGGAAGTCTGCAAACGCCAAGCTGCCGAAGGCGACTTCGGCGAGCTTTACGCTGCGACTTGCGTCTTCTGTCGGCAGGGCCGTCGCGACCTGGTGCTGGCGTCCTTCGATCAGCTTGAACCGGGAGATGCCGAGAAGGCCTCGGCAATAGCAGACGCGTTGAAGTACGAACTTCCGGCCGCATGGACGCAGGATTTTCTCACTCTACTGGGGGCCGGAGATCCGAAGCTCGCGCCGATCCTGGCGAGGACACTCGGATACCGCCGCGTGCAAAGTGGACCGCAGTTGCTAAGGGCTATGCAACGGTGCACGACGGCCGCACTGCCCGAACTTGTTTGGGCGCTCGGCCGTGTCGGAGACGACCAAGCCAAAGAAGCCCTGCTGAACTGCCTGAAGAGCCAGGAGGAGCCGATCAGCTCTGCCGCCGCGCTGGCACTTCTGCGGCTGGGCGAGCCTCGCGCTCTCGATCACTGCCTTCGGGAGGGCCGTTCCAAGTCCTGGCCGATTTTACCCCTTGGCATGGGGGGCGGGCACGGCGCGCTGGAACTTCTCACCGATCTCGCCGGAAAGGCTGGTTCTGGAGATTGCCTGACGGCTCTCGCGCTGCTCGGCGATCCTGCCAGTGTGCCGTTGTTTCTGCCCAAGCTGGAGGATCCCGAAGCGGCAGAGCCCGCCGCAATGGCGCTCGAATGCCTGACGGGCGCGAACCTGTATGAGACGGTTTTCATTCCGGATGAAATCGACGAAGCCGAATTGTCTGACTCTGAGCGGGAGCAGTTGAAGCAAGGTAAGCCGCTCGATCGAGGCGATGGAAGACCCTTTGGATCCACCATCACGCGAATTTCCCAAAATCCCGAACAATGGCAAAGCTGGTGGCGGGAAAACGGGAGTCGATTCTATGCGGGCGTGCGCTATCGCGCCGGCGGCCCCGTTTCGCCGGCACGGCTTATCGACATGCTCTCCGCCCCGAACACTCCGCACCAACTCAGGCTGTATTGTTGCGAGGAGCTGGTCACGCGATATGCCAAGGACTTCGGCTTGGAAACGGACGCACCTGTCACACGTCAAAACGGTTTATTATCGGAGGCAAATGCCTGGAAAGAGCCTGCCAGCCGCCAGTTTCAAGAAGGCGCTTGGTATTTTGCAGGTTTCCGCCGGGACTGACGGCGAATGCGCCTGCCGTTGCTCCAGTGCCGCAAGTCCTTTTGTCAGAAAGGATTTTCGTCGCCATTGCCACGCGGGATCGTCCAATTTGACACTGCTTTTGGTATAGTAAACCCTTACCCATGTCCTTCGACCTGGAACCCGCAAAGCTGCTCGGCCTGCATGGCCTCACGAGGAGCGTTTCTCAGGCGTGTTTGCGCCACCTCAAGGCTCACCTGGAGGCGATGGCCCCTCTGTTCCGGCCCCGCCGCTTTCTCGGAGACCACATGGAGGGCAGCGGCAAAGAACCCGTCGGGTCCGCCGATCGCAATCTTTCCGAACTTCAGGAGCTATATGCTCGCGTCGCCGTGAAGCCCTTCGCGTTGCGACCCGAACTCCGCACGCCCCTCGAATCCGTCACGACGCAATTTCAGTTCGACGAATGGGAATATGCGCATGCCACCGAAACGGACCGCGGCTGGCAGCCCATCCGGGTAAAGACCCCGCTTACGTGGGTAATTTCCTATGGCTCGTCCTATTCCCTGGCCACACTGCGGAGCGTGATTTCCGGAGACGGACAGCGGGATCCGGAGGCCATTCGAGCGTTCATTCTGAGGGCGTGCCTGATGAACCAGCTCTTCGCCAAAATTCCGGCCCTGACCGATCTTTTGACTGGTCTGCGTTATAAGGTCGAGGTTCGCAAATCTCCACAGCTTGGTGAATTGCCGTTGGTTACTGTTTCGGCGCCTTTCCGGACATTTCGCCCGCAGGACAAACTGGTCGCTTTGGCGAGTGGTTTTTCAGGAGGCGATTCGTTCGCCGAGATCATCGACACTGACAGCCTGTGGAACCTCAGTGACCCCTTGCGCGACGAGGCGCTGGAGATCGTTAAGCGGCACCAGGCGGAGATCTGAATCGGATGAAGCGCCAGCCAAGAGTGGTCTGGACCAAGGGGATGTTCCTCTCCCCGCAGCATTTTCAGGCGCAGGATTCCTACTTTGAAGATCTCGTCCACTCGCGATTTGGCGCCTCTCACTTCGCCAACTACGGAGTTACACAAATCGGCATCGACGCGGAAGCGCTCTCGAACGGCGTTTTCAAGCTAACCGCCGCCCGCGGCATATTGCCGGATGGCGAGGCGTTCGACATGCCGGAGTCGGACGAACTGCCGCCCAGTCGCGAGGTCGCTCGTCACTGGCCATCCTCGGACGAAACCCTCGATGTCTACCTTTCGCTTCCCGAGCGCCGCCTGAACGCCCGGAACGTCACGCTACCCGGGCAGCGCGACTCCTCCGGTCCAGCCGACACCCGCTACGTATCTGAGACCCGGATGATGCCGGATGGCAATCAGGGCTCTGACGAAAAGCCCGTTCAGGTGGGGCTAAAGAGCTTCCGGCTCCTCTTCGGAACCGAGTTTCGCGATGGCTACGGATCCATCCGGCTGGCCCAATTAGAGCGAAGCCCGACGGGAACTCCGACGTTACGTGCCGCATTCGTGCCTCCCTGCCTGGATCTCGCCGCCAGCGACTACCTGCTGAACCTGCTCCGCCGGCAAGTGGAAATCCTTTTGACCAAGAGTTCTTCTCTTTCCGCTCCACGCCGGGAGCGAGGCAAAGCCGCCGCCGCTTTCTCGGCTTCTGAAACAGACAAGTTCTGGCTTTTGCACACCGTCAATAGCTATCTTCCCGAACTCCGCCACATCTTCAAGACCCGGCGCGGCCATCCCGAGGCCGCCTTCGTCGCGATGCTTCGTCTTGCCGGTGCGCTCTCCACATTCTCGTTGGAAGGAGGGCCGGGCGATCTTCCGGATTACGACCACGACAATCTCGGACCCTGCTTTCGCGCGCTCGATGCGCATATCCGAGACTTGATGGAGATCGTGATTCCTTCGAAGTATGTATCCATCCCACTTACTCTGACGGATCGCTTCGTGTGGTCCGGGTCTGTTCAGGACGACACGCTGTTTAAAACCGGCCAGTTCTACTTGGCCGTCAGCGCGAAGATGGGCGTCGGCGACTTGATCCAAAAGGTGCCGATCTATCTCAAAATGGCAGCTCCGGATGACATGGAGCGTGTTGTGCGGAACGCCCTGGCTGGCGTGAATCTGATTCACTCACAGGTGGTCCCGCCAGCGATACCAATGAAGCTGGATAATCAGTACTTCCAAATCAACCGGACCGGCCCGCTATGGGAACGGATCGTGATGTCACGGCGTATCTCCGTGTTCGCTCCCAGCGAAATCGTGGAGCCCAAAATGGAAGTCGTAGTGGTCTGGGAATAACGGCCGGCGGTCCGTTCTTCATGGAGCCTTTCGGCAAGGCGGAGACCGCATCGCAACGCGCGGAAAAAGCGTTGCATCTTCTTAAACAGGCTCTGCTGCGATCGCCGGATGACCCCGATCTGCATTGTGACTTCGGCGATGCGTTGCAAACGCTGGGACAGTTTGAACGCGCGGTCGACGAATATGCTATCGCACTCCAACACAATCCTGGGATGGCGCGGGCGTGGTACGCCGCGGGTTGTGCGGAGAGCGCGCGGGGAGAATACGTATCCGCTTTAGTTTGCTTTCATAAGGTGTTGGAGATCCATCCGGATTGGGCAGAGGCGCTTCACAATCTGGGTCAAGTCTTCTTTAAGTTGGGGCAAGTTGGCGAAGCCGCGGCTCTATTCAGGCAGGCTGCGAATGGCAGCAATCCTGAATTGCCGATGGCTGCGCTGGCGACAATCATTCCCGGAAGTCCCGGGGATGGAAACCAGGCGATACTTGGGGCGCGCCAAGCCTGGGCCCTGCGCTATCTCCCTGCGCCTCGGCCAGCCTCGCGATTCCCGAACCGTGCAAGTGCACTCCAGCGGCGAAAACGAATCGGGTATGTATCGTCGTTCTTTCAAAATCGCAACTGGATGAAACCAGTCTGGGCGTTAATCAGGAACCATGACCAAGAACAATTCGAGGTCCATCTCTTCTCCGACGCACCCGAGTCTGCCATCCAGCCAAGTGTCCCCAAGCACTGCGTCTTTCACGACATCAGTAACCTCTCCAATGAATCGGCGGCGGACGAAATCGACAAGCGCGTAATTGACCTGCTGGTCGATCTGAATGGCTACAGCGCCATCCGGCGGCTCCCTCTTCTCGCGCTTCGCCCCGCGCCGGTAATTGTCGGCTGGTTTAACATGTTCGCTACAACAGGGATGCCTTGCTATGACTATTTGATCGGCGATGATGAGGTTATCCCGCCCGGGGAAGAGGAGTTCTACTGCGAAAAGATTGTCCGCGTTCCGGGCAGTTATCTAACCTTCGAGGTCACTTATCCTGTACCTAACGTGGTTCTTCCGCCGTGCGTCGCCACTCGCGCGATTACCTTTGGCTGCCTCGCGCCCTTGTATAAGATCAACGATGAGGTCGTTGCCGCCTGGAGCAGGATACTGCAGCAGGCTCCTGAAAGCACCCTGATCTTGCGAAACTCACAACTCGCCTCCCCTGGCGTGAGAGAGTTCGTGCATCGGCTCTTTGAGGCTCGCGGCATCGTCCCTTCAAGGATTCGCCTCGAAGGCCCAGCCGAGCACTATCAATTTCTGCGAACGTATGAAGAGATCGACATCGCCCTCGATACCTTCCCCTACAACGGAGGCACAACCACCACCGAAGCGATTTGGCAGGGAGTGCCTGTGTTGGCGTTCCGAGGCGACCGCTGGGCGGCACGAACCAGCGCCTCGATTCTGCGGGCCGGCGGCCTGCGCGAGTTTATTGCGCCCTGCGTCGAGGATTACATATCGATGGCAGTCAAGCTGGCGCTTAGTCCCGGCACGAGACGAAGGCTTTCGGGGTTGCGCTTAATCATGCGAGAACGCTTACTGGCGTCGCCGGTCTGCGACACTCATGGATTTGCAGTGAGCATCGAAGGGCTATATCGACAGATGCTATTCTAGCCGTTGACGGACGCAGCAGCGCGGAACCAGAAGCATGCCTGATGGAAATAGTGTGAGACCAGCATGTTCCGAAACCAATCGATCGGAGATTGATACTGGCACGCTGTGCAGACAGGCCTCGGAGACCCCGACGTCCGTCGGCTATCCTCCGGCGCCCCCAAACGCCGCTGTCAGCGGGACCGGGTATCGCATTGCGCTCGATGCCCCCAAGCAAAACGGCGCCGCCGCCAAGAAGAAAGATATCCCGCTAAGCGATGGTCGGCTTATCGTCGCGGAGGCGGCGACCTGGAAAGGAACGCCCTATAAGGAGAATGGTCCGAAGTCGGAGAAGGGAGTCGCAGGGGACTGCTCAGGCACAACCCAAAAGATCTACACGGTCGCTACGTGCCCGTACGAGTATCAAAGTTCGCACACCTTTCCCGAATACGCCCTCAAAAGTGGTCTCTTTCGTGAGCTGCAAGCTGGCGAACGGAAACAGGACGGGGACATTCTGCTCTGGCCCGGCCATATGGCGATTTATTGCTCGTTCGCGACGGACCCGAACAACGCGAAAACCCCACGCCTAAACAAGAACAATGAAAAATGGACGCAAGTGAATGATATGTGGACGGCTTCAAATCCAAAGCCGCATAGTCCGCCATATTTCGCCTCCAGAATGGAGTACTGGTTTGACGGGGCTCGCCCCAGAGTGTTTCGCTATCTGAAGTGAGCCACCCGGTAGGCCAGTTATTCCCTGCACATTCCGTTCAACCGAAGACCGCATCTCCTGCGTCGTTTTGAAACTCCTCAGTCTTCGCCCACCCGCACCACCCGAGCCTGGGACCCGCCCGGCTCTCGTCTCCCAGTTGGCTAAAGGGCACCTCGTCGGCTTTCAGCACCAGTTGCACGTCGAATCGCAGCACCGGCCCCACATAAAACCGAACCAAATCCTGGAGCTCGCCAATCGCATCTCCGTCCGGCAGAAACGCCAGAAACTCGACCAGCTTCAACGGCCCCAGCCGGATGCGGAAGCGTGCCTGCTGATCCCAGACCGCATCCCCGGCCAGCGCTCCCTCTCCCAGTCTGTTTTTCAGACTCTCCTCGTCCAAGTTGGACTGATCCTCTTCAGCAAGCGAATACCACGCTCCGGCAAATTCCTCGATCTCTACTTCTACTCCGAAGTAATCCCGCAGAATTCCCCTCAGCGCGGACGCACAGGAAGGCCGCTGACCCAGCAGGCCGGCATAACGCAGCAACGCCTGGTCACGGACCGCCATTCTTCCACGTAAGCCGGCGGTGCCCAAACCGATCCAATCGAAAAGGTACTGCGTGAATTCGTCCAGTTCCCCTTTGACGAATGCCAATTGAAACCGGACAGGAAGCCGATGCTTCTCCCAGGCCCGGTAGAACAACGAGATAATCCGGTGGTTGAACAGGTCCAGAAACTCCGCCATGGCGAAGTCCTTCGTCGTGGCCCGCGCCAGAATGTGTTCCGTATAGTGATGTGGAAGGACGCCCTGTACTCCGGTCAATCCGAAGAACGCCACCGTCATGCGCGGCGGATCCGTCTCCGCCGACAAGGAGTGAATGGAGCTGGGCGGGAATTCAAGGCTCTGCCGCACCTTAAATCGGACGGGCTCCTCGTCGGGCTTCGCCAAGCGTCCCACTCCTGTCCGTTCATCCAGGGTTAAATGCAGCAACCGTACCGCTTGGAAGAAATCGAACTCAAAAGGTGACTCGAATAGGCGCTGGTCCAACGGAATAGCAGCTTCCCTCATAAGACGTTCTGCGCCCCGATTCTGGCTGGCCAGCGCTTAACCATTTGGCGGCGCTGCCGCGTCCGAGCCGTCAGCCGGCTGTACGAATTGATCCCGCTGTAAAGCCCCAGAAAGCGTTCGAGTATGGCGGCCAGCAGGAAGACGCCGGAGCCGGCAAACTGCTCTTCATCGAATTCCAACTCGACGTCCAAGCCACGGCAAAATGTGGGGCCAAGCTCGAACAGCACCCGGCTGACGGAGCTTTCGCTCTTCACGCTTGTAATTCCAGCGATCCGCTGACGCATGTCTTCGTCGTCGGAGAACGCGTAGAGCCGTAGAATTTCCTGCAAGGCTTCCCTGCCCCCGCCTTGAACGATTGAAAGATGATTCAGCGATAGATGCGAAATCAGCCGCCATTGCAGGCTTCCCCGTAGCGGCGGACGGGCCGTTTTTGTTGGCGGAACAATGCATCGGGCCTGGATCAGCGGCAGGCCCTCGCCTTGCAGCTCACCCCATTCCTTGCGCCATGGAAGACGCGACACGAAGTCCCGGTTGGTGCAGGTGAGGCGGGCTGTTAGTAGTTCCGCGGGCGGATTCGCGACTTTGAAATTCAGATCCACCAGGGACAGATACACTTCTGTTCCCTCATCGTCTTTGCGCAAAGAGGGCCGCCGATGCGCGTACCAATAGCATTGGGCCTCTCTGCCGGCATTGGCGTGGCGAAATGAATAGAACGGCTCGTAGACTTGCGGCTCCTCGGAGTAGGCGGCTGTCGAAGTCACGCGGTCCACGGAATACACTTCCATGGAATTGAGCCGGTGACGGTCCGGAATCAGTTGGTATTCGGTGGAGGCGTGGGATACGCGGATTGTTTCGGCGGATCTTTGAAAGAGGTTGATAATCGGCGTGCAGCCTAACTGGAGCGTCTCGGCATTTACTGCTTGCATGATGGAAGGCAAGCGATCGCGAAGTTCGGAGTCGCGAAAGAAAATCAGGATTTCAAAAGACGTGCCGAGCCGCCCGATGGGCTGGCCGTCCAAGCCAGCCAAATCGAAGAAGAAGAATTTTTGAGGAAAATGGAAATATTCCTGCAACAATCGGTAGCCCAAAAAGCTCCGGTCGGAGTAGGCGAGAAGGCCTTCCTCGGATTCAAAACCCACAGGCCGTATCGACTCCGCGCCCAGCACGATCGGTTCCGCGGATGCGCTCCCGTCGCGAGGCCGGATTTGAATCCGGGCCGCGTGCACAAAAAGCATCTCGTACAGGAGATGATGCGCTGTTGTATCCCCATTTAGAAAAAACCGCAGAGAGGGAATCCGGAGCTTCGCCATCGGCACCCCTCCCAGCGTCTCAATTTGAATTCGCAGCACCGAGGATACATCCGAGGGCACACCCGTGGCCTGTACGGCGGCTACGGGGCTAAGCGACACGGCGGTAATTCTCAGCGGCCAGATGATCGTGGGATATCCGGTCCGGAAAGTACCTTCCTGACCACCCGCTGGATGCGACGCCAGCAGCGAGCCGGCGGGCACTGAGGCCGGCTCGGACGGGCGAGTTTGCTGCGGCTCAAAGCGGAACTGCGCCACGGCCATCGGCGGCACCGGCCGCAGATAGTGGGGAAACAACATGTTGAGTAACGACTCGACGACTTCCGGAAACTCATCGTCGATCTTCCGCCGGACTCGCGCGGCCAAAAGCGCAAACGCTTCAATCAGACGTTCTACATGTGGGTCGGCACTCTCTCTCGTCTCCTCCATTTGCAGGCGCGCCGCAACTTTGGGATACTTCTGCGAGAACTCGGATGCCATCTGCCGGAAGAAGGTTAGCTCCTGCTCGTAGTACGAGTAAAGTTCGTCGCTCATCGGCTCGGGATTACCTGAAACCTTCGCGATTCCTTTGGAAGATCGGCGTCGTAGACAACCGGCTCCAATCCAACATCTACCCGCAGCATCCCGATGATTCGGAATGAGAATGTAAAATCTCCGCCCTCCACCAGATCCACCTGTACCCGCACCAGCCGAGGCTCGAAGAGCCGGACCGTGCGTTCGATTGCCCGGCGGATGGCTTCATGGTCCATGGGAGCCGTGGTGAAGTCCTCTACCCCGTAGGCCGCGAGCGATTCGCGCGTGAGAACGAACTCCTCCGGAATATCGGCTTGGCTTCGGCGGGTATTTAAAAGGTTGGTCAGGTCCCGCGCAACGCTCTCTTTATGAGACCGGAGTTGCTCCGACTCTGGGCGCGGCGCCTCATGCGAGTTTCGCGGATCGTGGTCGGTCAAACGGTCGAAGAGCGACGCGGCAACCCGCCGCCCTCGCGGATGCGCCATAGAAGAACTCAGTCCTCGCAATCCCGATAGGCCTGCCAGGGGTCCAGCTTACAGAGCTGATTGTACAGGGCGGCGGCCTGATCCTGCTCTCCGCCGATATCGCTGCTCTTGTACAGCCGGTACAGCCTGGACCAAACCGCCCCGACCAATGCGGAGCCTTCCCATTGGTCCAGCTTGAATTGGGTGATCTGCTCGTTCAGTTCCTTTAGCACTGTCCGCGCTAAGCGGTCCCGCCCCGTATTGGCGCAGACATCCACCAGCGTCAGCTTACGGAGGAATCTGTCTCTTCCAGAAGTCTCCTGCGCGGCCAACGCCGCCATTTGTTCCAGACCGAGGTCGACGCTTCCCGCGCGCACCAGCGCCTCTGCATGCTGCCAGGATCCCGAAGTGGCCTCGCTCGGCGTTCCCGTCGACCACAAGCCGGTTACCGCAGCCACTGGCGCAGTCGACGCGGCAGCTTCGCCGGGTTGCCCTTGAAGTGCGTCCGGCTCCTCCTCGCGTTTGCGCTTGAGAACGGGTCCCAACAATCCCCGCATCTCCTGAAAGGCTTCCTTGGCCAGCGTAAAGCCGGGCGCAGCGCCGCCAAATCTTTCATCAACTACCTTTTCCAGGATCAAAAGGTTCTCGTAGGATTCTTCGAACGGTTGAAAGAAAGCCTCAAACTGTTTTCGCTTGGTCGCCTTCATCGCAGCGTCAAAGGCATCCATCGTAATCCAGCCTTGCTGCCGCAGCCCGGCGAAGGTTTCCCGTGTCTCGCTCGAGAGCTTTTGGATCGATTCTTCGGTGCCGATCTTTCGGGCCTGCAAGTACCTCGAATAACTGTAGTTCTGCTCTTTTCCTCCGCCGCGATCGGTGATCGGCACCAGATGCAGCACGTCCGGCATGCGGTCGTTAATCCAGCCCAGGGCACTGGCTCGGTAATCCAAATCGCCGCTTTCAACCTCTGGGAAGAGACCCTGGTCCCAGAACCGGTAGATCAATTCCTTGATCAGACGCAGACAATCCCGCAATCCGGCGAAGCCATCCAGATACAAAGCAGCCTCGGTCAGGAAGCACGCCACACGGAGATCCTTGCTGACTTCCTTCAAGACCAGCGAAGACAAGTCGGCGACCTTGTCCCATTCGGCGGCCTTGCGGCCGCCCTCTTTTTCCCATGCGCCTACGTTGAGCTGGTCATCCGCGCGGCGTGCTTCCAGTATCTGGCTGAAGACGGGTTCATAGCGCACATCCCGCCCTCCTGGATTCTCGGGCGAAATCGGTTGAAGCAGCTCGTCGCTGAAATAGACTCGACCCGCCATCTCGGAGGCTGCCAGCCTGTTACTTGCCCGCCGTCAGGTCGAACTTCGTGTTTACGCTACCGCCGCCGCTGCCGTCCGTTCTCTTTTGTTGGGTGTAGTTCCACTCGATGGTGCCGTAGTTCAGAGTGACGGTCTCGGTAGGCAAATGATCGGTGTTCGCTTCACTGGTGGCCGCCGCGTTGTTGGCAGGAGCGACTGCGGTATGCTGGACCGAAGATATCAGCACCTGCCCCAGCGAGACAGTCAAATAGGGCACTTGGCTTCCCCCCGCCCGGCACAGTTCCAACTTAGCCGTCTTGTAGTGCGTCCCCTTTGAAACGGCCTCAGCCAACTTCGGCGAGGCCAGATCGATATATTTTGTGATGGCAAGATCGCCGTGCTGCGTTCGGCCGGTCGATGCGCCGCCAGCCGAACTCTTACTATTCGAGACGGGCATTGACATCTGGTGGCCGTACGAGAGCACTTCAATCCAGTCCTTGTGCTTGTCGTCCGTCGATTCGCCCTTAACACCGTCAATAGTCAAATACATGTCGATCATTGGCTATTTCCTCCTGAAAGAACTATTGCAATTGTGTGCGGCCGGCCATGGAAGCTCTATGGGATCCCATGGCGATTCTGGATGCCAAGGCAGGCCGCACCGCCCGCCTGGGCGTCCGCTTTGTATCCGTCCCTATCCTTTCGACTCAGGCAGTCGAGCCACCAGACGCAAAGACACCGTCAGCTCATCCAACTGGAAGTGCGGCCGGAGGAAAGCTACCGCCTTATATACACCCGGTTTCGCCGGGTCCTCGGAAACCTCGATCCGAGCCTCGCGCAACGGGAACTTCGCTTTGGCGTCCTGACCGGCAAAGTCATCCAGCAAGATGTAGTTCGTAATCCAATCGTTCAGAAACTTCTGGCACTGCTCCCGGCTCATGAAGCTGCCGACTTTATCCCGCATCATGGCCTTGAGGAAATGGGCGAAGCGCGAGACAGCAAACATGTATTGAAGCTGCGACGACAGTCGCGCGTTGGCGTTCGCGTCCGCATTCAAATACTGCGTCGGCTTGTTCGCGGATTGCGTCGCCATGAATACCGCGTTGGTAGTTCCCTTGTAATAGCACGCTGGTATGAACCCGAGTTTTGAGAGCTCATTCTCGCGCCGGTCCGTGATGGCGATCTCGGTTGGGCACTTGACGGTTACGTCGCCGTCGTCGGTCTGGAAGGTGTGAGAAGGCAACCCCTCGACGAGACCTCCGCCCTCGACGCCTCGGATGGCGGCGCACCATTCATGTTTCGCGAATGCGTCCGTGATCCGGGCTCCCAAGGCATAGGCTGCATTGCCCCAAAGGTATTTCTTGTGATCCCGCCCATCCACCTTCTCTTCGTAATCGAACTCCTCGACAGGAGCCGTCTCCTTGCCATAAGGAAGGCGCATTAAAACATGCGGCAGGCAAAGACCTACGTATTTCGAGTCGTCCGACTTGCGGAAGTCCTTCCACGCGTTGTAGGCCTCGGTGTCGAAAATCTTGGCCAGATCCCGCGGACCCGCCAGCTCGGTGTATGACTCGAAGTTGAACAACGCCGGACTTGCCGCCGACAGAAATGGCGCATGCGCCGCGGCGGCGATGTTGGACAGATTGGTAAGGATTTGAATGTCCTGAGGATGGCGGGTGAACTCAAAGTCGCCAATCAGACACCCATAGGGTTGGCCACCGAGCATTCCGTACTCGTCTTCATAGATTTTCCTGAAGAGTTTCGCCGCTTCCCAATCGTTGGTTTCGCCGAAGTCCTTAAGAATGTCCTTCTTGGAGATGTTGAGAACCTTGATCTTCAACATCGTCCCCGTTTCCGAGTTGGCTACCAAATACTGTAGGCCGCGCCAGGAACCTTCCATTTTCTGGAATTCGGGCGAATGCATCACTTCATTGAGCTGATCCGAGATCAATTCGTCCAGTTCTTTGATCCGGCTGCCAAGCGTCTCGTCGGTGTCTTTGCCGACGCGGATCTGCCCTTCCAGAACCTGGTCAACCAGTTCCTTGACCCATTCTTTCCCTTTGGATTGCTCTTCCGGGGACTGCCCCAGGCGCCCCTCTTCGACGATGGTGTCCAAAAGGCTCCGCGGGGCCACCGTTTGGGTGACAGTCGCGGCGCTCGCGCTAAGTTTGGTTGGATCGGTAGCCATTGATTACCCCTCCTGCTTCGCGCCGCCGGCTTGGTTTCCCGCCTCAGCGGCAATCCGTTGGAGCGATTCGTGGTTGGAAAGCACTTCCTTGAGAAGCACCTCTAGCTTGTCGTTTCCAATGAGACTATTGCGCAGATTATGCAAGGCGGTGCGAAGCTCCAGGAGCCTGCGCAGAGCGGGAACCTGTTTCGCCACAGCCGCCGGCGCAAAGTCCTCCATGGACTTGAATCTCAGCTCAACTCCGAGACGCGAATCATCCTCACTGAGCCGGTTATCGACCTTGAAAGCAAGGCGAGGATTAATCTTGCCCAACACCTGATCGAAATTGTCTTTGTCGATCTCGACGAATTTGCGGTCCTTGAGTGCCGGCAGCGGCTTTTCAGGCTGTCCCGCAAGATCGGCCAGTACCCCCACCACGAACGGAATCTCTCGTTTTTCGATGGCGTCGCCCGTTTCGACATCATAGGTAATGTGAACACGAGGCGGCCGCACCCGGCTTAGTTTCTTCTGTAAACTTTCCTTCCCCATAGTCTTCCTTCCCCCTGACCAGCCGTCTCCTAAGCGCTGAAGCCCTCGGCAAAAGCTCTGAGGGTCCTCGGATTAAAGCACTATATCACAGTTCCGGCCGCCAAGTACCTCCAAGCCCTCGTGATTCGTGCAGCTTCAGTTCACCAAGACTGCCCTGCCAGGGCACTTCAAATCCTCAAAGAACTTTGGGTTAAACAGATCCACGCCGCCGGGAAACTCGACTACTTCAATCTTCGGAGGAGGATTCATCGGCTGGAGGGCGGCGCCGCCCCTGCCGCGGCTATAGCTCCACTTAACCTCCCTTTGCAGGAGCGGCCGCTCATCCGCGTTCTGGAACAGCCGGAAGACCGCCCAGGGATCATCAAATTTTCCAAATCCCGCAGTTCCGCCCCCCGCAAATACCTCGTTCCCCTCCGCTCCTGGAGTTGTGCCCGGCCACGTGAAAGTCTTCCGGAGACCTTCCTCGGGCAGCAGTTCTTGGCCATCCAAGATCAGATGGACTCCGATCGTCTGGCCTTGCACCTTTCGCAAAACATAGACGAGCTTCTGGATCCCGCTTTCGCTGAAGAATACCCTCTTCATATCCTGGGAGCGGTTCAGAAAGATCAGTAACGCTGGATCCACCTTCAAACCCTGGAGACCCGGATTGGCATCCCAGCCCTGGTCCTTCGGAACCACCAGGTCGGAAGCGGATTTCTGGAGGTATTGCCAGACCAATCCCTTGGTTGGCGCAAATACTTTCTCAACCTCATTGAGACTGGCATCCACATCTGCCTTGGAATTAAAAGGATACTTCGCCAGAATCGGATTGATCTCCTTGCAAACCTGGCTCAGCTCACCGTTTTTCCGGTCTTTGGATAAGATCCCCGAATTCGCCGGAATCAAGTTGAAGGCAAAGTCTATGGGCTGCTTCAACAAATCCGACAGGAGTTTGTTCAATCCTTCTTTGCCTACGTCCGGGAACTTGTCCGCAAGAGCAGCATGCGCGGCGCGCGCCTGCATCAACGCAGCATTGGCGCCGGCAAGAGCGTTAGGCCGATCTGCAGTGGATGCCCGATTGAAGGCATCCAGGCCTTCCCTCAGCTTTCTGAGGCCCTCTACATAGTCCTTGTCGTTGCCATTTACCAGAAGGTCGGCGGGCGGCGTAGTGACTAAAACCGGCTGGAACAGGGTGGCAACATCCGCAGCGGTCATCAAAGGAGCGTCGTTGGCGAGGATCTGACTCACGCGGCTCTGCGTTTTCGCAGCGTCCGATTCGGCCTGCGCCAGCCCGCCGAAGCCGACCTTTTGGGCTGCCTTATCCCACCAATTCAACTCGCCTTGCTTCGGCTGCTGGAAGTTTGTATTTTCGGCGGCCATCCTCACGATTTTAAGCAAAGGGGATTGCGAGTCGCTCAGCAAACTGAGTTTCTGAACTGCATCATCAAGGCTGCCATATCGCAGCACGCTGTAGGACTTGAGGAAGTCGCGCCACGCGTCGGCATATTCCCGATAATAGAGCGACCGCAGCCGGTCTCGGGCCCCGGTGTCCAGACGTTGCGCCACCTGCTGCCCAGCCGATTCGCCCATCACGCAACGCTCTTCCGAGCTGAAATTGTCCTTGGTCACCCGATCTTCGAATATCAACTGACCTTCCTTGCTAAATGCCCCGGGAAACTCGGCCGGTCCGCTGAGAACGGCTCGATATTCCGGAGAAACCGCCAAAGGCTTGACTTGGCGGCCAATTTCGCTCAAAAGACCGCGCAGACGCTGGTCCAATCCGTTCTCCTTCCGGACGTAGGATCGGGCGTTGGCCACCCCCGCGGTGTCCTCCGTCAGCGATACCGGCAGGTTTTTATCGGCGGCAAGCTGAGTGACATAAAAGCTCAATTGCGTATCGAGAAGAGCACGCTCTGAATCCCCCAGGCCCTTGTGTGCTTCCGGGACAATTTCCAGCAGCGTTTTTCGAACCAGCGGCTGATCCACCTCACACGCCCGGGCAGCGATGGTCCGGTGGGTCTTCAAAAGGTCGTAGACGGCGCTGGAATCTTCCTTCTGATCAGCGCTCCCGGCCAATCGGAGTTCTACTGCCAGGGTCTGATTCATTCGATCCAGGCTCAACTGCTTCAGACGCGCGAAGTATACCTTGGCCGCCGCGACTCGCAAGTCATCGCCCGTGTAGAGTCCCCAGTGCAGATGCAGCGGATTCTCACGATAGAGTTGCTCCAATTGCTCGCGCAGCCGATCCAGCGCCTGAAGGTTCGTGAGATTCAGGTCGCCGTTCCCAGCCTGAACTCCCTTTACTGCAGCTTCAGTCTGAGACACCATCCCCCAATTGCCAATCCAGGAAACGGTCCAAATAAGAGCCAGCAGCACCCCCAGAGCCGCCCCCACCACAGTACCGATCCGCTGCTGCCGTGCGAATTTAGGGAGAGTTGCGATTGGCTTGACCAGCGGCCGGTCCCCGCTCAATACCTTCTGGAAAAACTCGGTCGCAAACGCCCACCGCTCTGTGAGCCGCACCAAACCACCCTTGGATTTCGAACGGTACATCATGGTGGTGGCAGCGTTGGCCGCAAAAAATTGCGTCGCATCCGGAGCAGCGCCGCGAGGCCGCTGGAAACTGGGTAGTTCCGGTGGAGTTTGCCGAGCGTCTTCCACCTTCTGCGTGCCCGTAAAGAAAAAACCGCGCAGTTGGGGTCCCGGAGCGAGCGGGTCCGGCTTAAAAACGTCCACGAGAAACTGATTCAGAGGAGCGCGAATTCTTCGAAATTCTCTCGGAAACTCGTAGATCGATGGTTTACGCGCAGGATCGGTCTCCTGGCTCAGAGCGATAAGCCTGCGGTCGCTCAAGCGAAGAAACAAAGATTGGAAAAGCTGGTTCAGCCGCTTGGTCTCCGCTTCAGACCAGACCCGGCCTTCCGCGTTGTCATTGCTGCTCTCCTTAAGGACTCCGAGAACCTGGGCGGCTTCCTCCGCGGACATAGAGTTGAAAAAATCTTCGAAGTACGGCAGCGCGTCCGTGTTCGTGAAGAGAACATAAACAGGAAACTCCGCCCCAAACGCCTGGGCCACCGCGCGGAGGCGAGCCCGTATGTTTTGCGCCGCGCGATCCAATTTGGAGGGTTCCGGAGTTCCCATGAATTCGCGCACATCAAAAAAAAGGAGAACCCCTCTCAAGGACGCCGGCGCCTGTTGCGGCGCCACCCACGACTTCCAGGTGGGGCGGTCCGCCGGCTGGAGGACACTCAGAAACTCTCCCAGGCGCTCGCTATTGAACAGGCGGCCGCTCACTTCAAGCAGCAGGGACTGGTGAACCAGCCACAAATTGGCGACCTTTGTCGAGGCCACCGAACCGGCGTTCCCAAGCACCTGACCGGCCAGCAGGGCCGGCTCCATTCCGCTGTTATGAATCACAGCGGTTTTTCCTGCCCGTTCCGATCCTAATGCCAGAAAGAGAGGCAAACCGAGGACTCCGGTCGCCCCAGTCCCGCCGGGAGCTTGCGCCAGACGCTGATCGGCCTCTTTGATCAGACTTAGCAGAGCCAGATCGTCTTCCTGAAGGACCTTCGACACCGCAGGTTGAGTTGGCTTGGCCGTCTTCTGCATCTGGCGGCCACGCCACCAGCTAATCACTCTTTCGAGAAGCACCCCGACAAGCAGCGCGGCCACGCCGACGGCCGTCCACAGAAGTCCCAGATCGGTCAAGGCCTTCATATCGCCCGAATGCAGGTACGCCGCAAGAATCCAGACGAGCAGGATATAGAGGAAGAGAATGAGCAGAAGCCGCCGAATCGTCATGCCACGAATGCCTCAGCGCACACTTTCCAACATGGCTTCGACGTCTCTAAGGTGCCAGGAAAGCGAGAAACGATAGACCAGGAAGAGCAGAACAACCGCAGCCAGAGCGCCCACTGCCCACAGCCTCCAATCGGTGTCCGCCGAGGGAGGCGGAGCCGGCGCTACGCTCGATAATTCCAAAGGAGGAGAGAGTTTGTAATCGATGCCGCGGATGGATTCAATCCGGCGCCGCAAGCGATCCACGATCCGCATCGCCTCCCCGCGCAACGGAGGGGCAAACCGGCCCTCAAACCCGAGCAACAAGCAGAGCACATAAACTTCCAGGACATCCGCAAGGCGCACGGAGTCCCTTCCGCGCTCGAGGTCCGACAGTTTGTCGAAGAACGCATCACCGGCCACCGCCTGCCCAAATAGCTCAATGATGAGAGGCCTCTTACGCCACTCGTCGGCCTTGGGATCCTTCGAGGACAGAATGGTTTCGTCAAGGAATGCGACCACGCCGAACTCGGAGTCTCGAATTTCGCTGGGCCCGTAGCCTGCGACGCTGGCCTCGCGCTCCACCTCCTGGAGGGCGGTTTTCATGCGTCTTCGGAACGTCTCAACATCGGAGAGCGGCTGCCTGCCTGACTGGATGCGTACAATCCCGGTCAGAATGCTTTGATAAAGCAAGCCTAGAGTGTCGGACCTTGGTGCCGCGGCAGTTGCGTCCATTGGTTGCATCGGCGCCTCTTCCTAAGAACGATCTACATCAGATTATCGCCTCCTGCCTGACGGCGCAACTTCAAGGCGTTGATCTGATCGAGCCAAGTGCGGCTGAGGGTGATAACCTTTTCCTTGGAGCACACCAAAATGCGCCTGTGGCCCGTGACTTTGTTGATCTTGAGTATTTCGATTCTATGCGCTCAGGATACGCCGAAGCCAACTTCGGGAACCTTGACTATCGAGGAAGTCATTAGTCTGTCGAAGGCTGGGATTTCCGAAGAAGTTATCGTCGCCAAAGTGAAGGTGAATGCCAAGCCGTTCGATCTCAACACCGACGAAATTGTTGAGCTCAAGAAGTCCGGAGTAAGCGAGACTGTGATCAAATACCTCACGAATCCCGCTCTTCCGTACTCGCCGCCGCCCCCCCCGGCGCCTCCCGCGCCTGCTCCGCCACCGGCTTCTCCGCCTTCCGCGCCGGCGGCGCCGCCGCCTCCTCCGCCTCCGCCGCCCAAGCCCCCGTCCGATCCTCTGGTGCTCAAGGTTCCCCCGGATCCAGGCATCTACTACTACCAACCCAACCCCGATCGGTTTACGCCTCTTCCTCTTAAAACGGTTGTCCCTTACAAACAACCCGGCAAAATGTCGGCACTTTCGGCCGGATTAGTGAACGGCCACATCATTGGTTCCGTGGTCGGGCCAAAAGCCGAAACACGCGTAATGAGCGCCTCCTCGATCTTCTATCTGCGGCTGTCCGAGAAAGCCTCGATCGACGACTTTACTCTATTGGCGCTCGATAAATCCGGAAACCGCAGGGACCTCGATTTTGGAACGAAGCCGGGTAAGCCCGTGTTCCCGGTGAGTTCGGTCAAGGAGGTTGAGTCGAAGCAAGTCTACACCGGCGTGTACCGCGTCATCGTTCCGATGATCAAGAAAGGCGAATATCTCTTCTTTATCCTCGGCAGCGGGGATGAAAAGAAGGGGCTGCTTGGTAAGGGCTACGACCTCGGCGTGAACTGAAGGGTTCCGTTACCGTAGACAGCTCCTGAAAACCCTTGGGGCAGGCGGGCGACAAGATCGCCCACCCCACCGCGCCCCACGCTCCGCTGTGGCGGGCGGAATCCAACCCTTCCGTTTGATTGAGCTGGACGAATCGGCCGGGATGAAGACGAAAGGCCCCTGCGCTTACCGGCAGGCTGTGGAGTTTCCCTGATGCAATCCCCTTCTGGCCCACCACGCCATTCATGGCTCCAGCCAAAGCGGCAACTCCAGCGGCTCCGACGCGGATGCCGCTGCGCGAATCGTCACGGCATTGGCCTGATCCAAGAGCTGGGCGTCAACCTCGCGAACGTCAAAGCTCGCCAGTAACCGGTAGTCGCCCAGCGGCAGCGCCTCAAAGCGAAACTTTCCGTCGGTGCTCGACAAAAGCTGCTTAGTCCCTCCCAGTTGCCGCCGCACCTCAGCGGCCACGGGCCACAAGAACACCGGAACGCCTGGTACCGGCGCGCCCTCCTTTACAACGGTACCCGTGATTATCCCCGCCGGCTCGGCGATTACCACCCGTACTGACATCCCCGGCCGATTTGCGATCAACACGCGGAAGGAATCGTCAGGCGGCGGCTCCGCCCCCGTCTGGGTTACCGGCGGCGTCGGCGGACCGATGGCTTCAATGTACTGCCCCGATCCGGCGCTTCCTTGAATGTTCCAGTGTCCGGGAGCGAGAGCGGCACGCGGAGTCTTGAGGACCCGGGACTGCTCCACCTCCGACAGGTCGTCCCTCCGCCCTATCAGCGTTACAGGGACGTCGCGAGCTTCACCCTGCCCGGAGCGGCTCACAACAAACTCAACCTGGGGAGGAGGAATTAACGCAATTGCACCCAGGTCACTATTCTTTTCCAAATTCAGCTCGACAAATCCGGATTCCGAGCTATCCTCAAGCTCTCCGAATACTTCGTAATGAGCGGGCGCGAGGCCGTCGAACCGGTAGCCCCCTCCACAAACCAGTTCAATGCTCTTTCGCCCGGTTTCCGACGAGAGCGTGACCTTGAGTTGAGGAGGCGGAGTACCATCCGGCTTAGCCGCAGGCTCCGGCGCGCACGTCGTCCGCCCGCTGAGGCTGAAAAGTGAACCAGTTTCCGGCTCAACGTCGGCATACTGGGTCTCATTGTCTACTTTTACTTCATGTATCCCCGCGTTTCGCAAGTCACGCGACTGGGGTCCAAATGTCGGCAACAGGCCCGTCCCGTCATCCAGACTGTATGCAGACGAACGAATCCAGTATTTGCCGGGATCCAGCCCGTGAATCCGGTAAACGCCTCGATCGTCTGCCTCTGCCTGCCCAGCCTGACGCAACGGCAACCTGGCCCGGTAGGCAATCACGGTAACACCAGAGATACCGATTCCGTTCTCGTCGAGCACCCTCCCGGAAATTGCCCCCAGGCGAGGCATTCGCAATTCCGCAAACAAGTTCGAATCTGCGGTCACCTGAATGGGTGTGCCCTGCCCATTCGGGTGCCTCTGGCCGTATCCAATTGGAGCATACTCCGCCCGAGTCGCCGTTAATACGTACGTCCCCGAGGGAATGTCTGGAAAGACGAATTCTCCTCTTCTACCCGCGCGAACCTGCATAGAGCGAACCGCATCGCCGTTAGCATTGGGAACCGGGTCCAAATGGAGGCTCGTCCGCGCCAGCGGAAACCCCGAGGCCTGTTCCAGAACCACTCCTTGAACCACTCCGGCCTCGGCGAACAGGGCCGCGGCAAGCCAGCACACAAGCAGTCGCATCCCTGCCTCCTTAATTGGGTTTGACGGATTTAGGTAGCCAAACGTGGAGTCCCCAGATCCCTGGCCCAACGAATCCGGGCCAACGCTCACTTGGGACAGCTAACTATATTCGCCGCTCACGGGCCGTCAGGCCTAATTTGGCCCCCCTTCGCGATAATGGAGTAAGGAGGATCATCACGAATGAAGCGAACCTTTACAGCCGGCGTAATCGCCGGGATGCTGGCGTTCACTGCCGCCGCGCAGGACTGGTATCACGATCGCGACGAGCGCTTTCGCGGCGAGGGGTGGCGGCCCCACATTTTCATGAATGTGAAGACCGATCTGGATCATACCTGGAGTGCTGTCAAGGCAAGCAATCAAGAGCGCACGCGCTTGCAGAAGACGGAAGAAGAGCTGACCAAAATGCAGGCCGATCTCGATCAGGGCCGATGGGATAACGGCATCCTCAATGATGTGATCGATTCCATCCGGAAGTCTTCAAACGACAACCGCCTTGCGCAGCGTGATCGAGCCGTGCTGGCGGATGATCTGGGCCGGCTGAAGGAATTTCAGGACCAACACAATCGCGGACATTGATCGCTGCCATAGAGGAATTTCCCTTCGCAGTTCATCGAATCCCCGGATCGATCAGAATCCGCGGAAGCCCGGAGGAACTTCGGCCGACCTGGCCCAGCAACTAGACGGGATCTACGAATCGCCCAGCCGAGCCCAAAGACCCAGCGACGCGCATCTCCGGGTTCGATCTCCACGAGCCTCGCCCCTCGCCGGCTTCAGGCCCTGTGCAGAATTCCTTCGTGCCGCAATTTACTTGAACTCGAACAATCCTCTGCGGTCCCTATCAGATCACTTGGCCGCTTGCTGCTTTCGATATTTTCCGTACAGAACTTCTTCCGCGAACTCGGGGCACTTGTATTCCAGTATCTGCGCGTTCTTTTCCACATGCCGGTAAAGCGGCATGCTGATCTTCCACGGCCGCGAAAAGGTCTTGGGATCTTCGATGGTGGCCTCATACATCAGGGTGTCGGCGCTGCGCGGCGTGTATCGCTCGGTCACCTTCAGCGCGTCGCTGTGAAAATCGCCCGCGCGGTCGAACCAGGTTTGGTCGTTCAGATCCGTTACCGTCACCACCAGCGTGTCGCCTTCCCAATGCCCGTTGGACCAGCCCATCCAGCTATCCGCCGGGGCCTCGGTCGGATGATCCATTTTGATAGATCGCACCGCGCCCGCAAATTCATACGCGATCATGATCGCGTGCGCCGACTGGATAATCTCGAACGGGTACGGCATGTACGTCGACCGCGGCACGCCGCCCATGTAGCACTTCACTTCCGGGTCCAGGGTCAGGCGGTTCGCGAAATTCTTCTTTTGCTGTTCTGCTGCGGCGGGCAGATACGGGATGGTTCCATCGCCGTCGATCACGCCCGTTCCAGGCGGCACCGAAAACTCCGCCCCGAGTGAAAGCAGCGGCCCTTGCGAAGCCGCATGCGCCCGCAGATCCCAGTCCGCGGTGTTCATCGCCTGCCAGATCCCATTGATATTTGGCTTGCCATCCGAGGTGCGCGGAGCCTTATAGGTCTGCTGCGCAAACGCTGACGCCGCGAGGAATACCGCGGCGGCAAGGGTGGAAGCGAGAATTCGAGTACTCATCTGCAATCTCCTCAACAAATCACTTGGTCGGTTGCTGCTTACGAAACGAGACGAACAGCCATAAAGACAAGCTGGCGGCTGCGAGAGCCGCCAGCGACCGGGAGGGACGGGTTAGAACGTAAACCGTGCGCTTGCCTGAGCGATCCGCGGGTTGTTCGATTGAACGTGAGCGTTGTAGCCAAAGTTGGTATCCGTTACGCCGACGTCCGGAGCGCCAAAGACTACGTGGTTGAGCGCATTCAGCGCCTCGAAACGGAGCGTGAAAAACATGCGCTCGTTGATGTTGATCTTTCTCTGGAGAAGCGCATCGACGTCCGAGAGGGCTGGATTCCGCACACTCGACAGGTACCGTGGGGCATTCCCGAAGGCATACGTCCCGGTCTCGGTAAATGCGGCTGGGTTGAAGCTGGACACCTCGCCCGTTTTTGAATTGACCACCGTCTGCGTGATGCTTTGGCCGGGAACCAACGTCGGGCGCATCGGCGATCCGGAGCCGAGAGAAGCCGACTGCACCGGCGATGTGAGGGAAAGCGGCTGACCGGTGTTGTATTGATAGGTGGCGCCAAGCTCCCAGCCTCCGAGGACATGGCCTAACACCCCATGGCTGAGAAATTGCATATGCGGGCCGAAGGGAAGTTGGTACAGTGCGCTCAACCGAACAACGTTGGTCTGATCCAGGTCGGCGATAGACCACTCGCATTTAAGACAGCCATTGTCTTGAATACTGGCGGAGGTGCCGGATTCACCAACGTTATCCATGTTTTTGCTGTAGGTATAGCCCAGCAGGAATGAGAGGCCCCGGCCGAGCCGGTGCTCCAGTGTGAATTGGCCGGCCTGGTAGATCGAGCGTCCCCACCCGCTGTTCAGCAATTCAAAGTTCGTGAACTGCGGATAGGCTCGCAGCAAGTAGCCTGCCTGTATCGTACTCTTGCTCAGGATGGAGCTCGGGTCGGTAATGACCCCATAGAAGGGATTGGGCACAACCGTATTCAGGCCTTTTCCCAGAGCCAAATCTGCATCCGTGAGCTGGTTCAGCTGAACCGCGCCGTAGAGACGATTGCCGACGCTGCCGACGTATGCCGCGGTGACGACAAAGCCGGCGGGCAGCGATCGTTGAATGTCAAACGACCAGACTGTCTGGTAGGCATCGCTCTGCTGGCGCGGATTCCCCGAGATGCTTTGCCCCAGTTCGATGCTAAGAGGTCCGCTTCCCGTGTTGTTCCCGGGTAAAGCGGATGGGTTGTTCCCATAGGGAGTCGGCAGGCCGGTTGGAAACGGGTTGGAGAGGTTATAGAGCGGGGTGACTCCGTCGGTTCCGGCATCGATCGAGGTGGATTTTCGCGTAAACCCAAACGATGCGGGATTGGTCTGGTAAGTCGCGGTCGGATGCCAGAAGATCCCGAAGCCGGCATGCACCACCGTTTTCGCATTTGGGCTATAGGCTAAACCCAACCGCGGTTCGAAGTGGAGCGCTCCGGGATTCTGCAACGTTCTGCTCTCACCGTTCAGACCCACAATCCCGACACCGCCGATGAGATTCGGAATCGATGGAACCTGAGAGGCAATCGGAGACGGACTGACTGTGTCGAGATAACTCAATTCATTGCCTCTTGCCGTGTCGGCGCCCTCATAGCTGTACCGCAGTCCATATGTAATCGTCAGGTTACGCCGGACCTTTGCGCTATCCTCAGCGTAAGCCGCGTAATACTGGTGCCCGAAGTTCACCTGCGGAGCGTAGCCGCTGGTCACTGTGGCTTGGCCGAGCAGCAGTTCCGCGATTGCATTTCCGGTGGTTCCGCCGGGTGCATTCGCAGTCGGGCCGCCGGTAAACGTCCGTGAGGTGTTCACGGTCAAAAGTTGCGGATCATAGAGTTGGTCGCGGTAGAGTCTCAGGTCTGTGCCGAATTTCATCACGTGAATGCCCTTCACCCACGTAACGGAGGCAGCGTATTGGTAGACCGAGTTGGGGTTTCGCTCGTAAGGTTCCGAATTACCGAGCTGCCCGAGTTGGCCGGAAACGGCCTCCACCTGCGGGGTAAAGGTCGCCGTCAAGCCTGGCGTCGCGGACGCTGGAATGCCGAATGGCGAAGTCCCCAGAGGATCGACGGAGCCGCGATGCGATTCCATGTGTGCCCAGGAGCCATGCTGTTCGAAGATCACGGACGGGGAGATTACCCACGTATGACCGACCAAGATGTTGCGCCCGGGAATGTAATCGTTTGAATTTTGCGGAGTAAGACTCGGCTGCCCGAACACTGCCCCGTAGAGAATGTGGTCGTTGAATTCGTCGACATGGCCGAACATACTCTGCTTGTCGGAGAATTTGTGGTCGATCCGGATATCGTAGGTGTAGTTCTTGTCCGTGCTGGGAGCGTCCGAAAAAAAGTTGTTCTGGTCGCTGCCGCTCACGCCGGCCTTGTTGGGCAGCGGATACAGGTTGAGCAGCGCCATACCCACGGGATTTAGCCGCGAAGCGGGAACGAGGTTGCCGGGAAACGGCGTGCGAACTCCGTTACTGAGTGAGGAAGGATCGTAGATAACAAGCTGCGAGCCATTGGTGTTGAAAGTCTTCGAAAAATTGCCGGTTTTTTCGAGAGCAGTGGGCACGGTGGTGGTGAAGCCGGCGCCGGGAGTGCTGTCGAGAAGCTCCTCGTAGGAGAAGAAGAAGAAAGTTTTGTTGCGTCCGCGGTAGAGCTTGGGAATGAATACCGGGCCGCCGGCTTGGAATCCAAACTGGTTTCTTGAAAACGAAGGCCTTGCCTGGAGCGCGGTATTGGCATTATAGCCATTGGCATCGAGCACGTCGCTGCGGTAATACTCCCAAGCCCCCCCATGCAGGTCGTTGGTGCCTGATTTGATCGTAAAGCTCTCGACGCCGCCGGCGGTGTGGCCGAACTCCGCGGAGTAGGCTTCGGTGTAAATCCGGAACTCCCGCACGGCATCCAAGCCGGGAATGTCGCCCACCGCATGGGTATCGTAGTTGATGGTGTCGGTTGCCCCGTCGATCATTACCTCCGACTCGCCGCCCTTCGCGCCGCTGATATAGAAGGTATTGGTGGTGCTCTGGGTAGTAGCGTTCGTCCCGGCGGTCAGTGAGTTGCTCTGCGTGACACCGACAGTGAAGTTAACTTCTTGCAGGGGATTCCGAACATCCAGCGGGATGTTCGCGACCAGGGCGGTTTCGGTCACCGTGCTCAGGTCGGAGTCTTCCGTTTTGATCTCCGGCGCCGCGGCGGTGACGGTTACAGTGTCCTTCACGGTACCGGCGTTCAGCACCGGATTCAGGTCGTATTTCTCACCCACCTCCAGCACGATGTCGGATTGGACCCAAGTTGAATACCCGGCAGCGGTCACGGTGACTTGATACCGTCCGGAAGTTTGAGGCGAGAGGATAAACACTCCGCTGGCATCGCTGACAGTCTTCAGCGCTACATGGGTGTCGGTGTTGAGAAGCGTGACGTCGGCGCCCGCAACCGCAGCTTGGCCGGAAGTCAGCACCTGGCCGCGGACGGACGCGCTTTGCGCAAGA
Organism: Bryobacteraceae bacterium; assembly: GCA_036489835.1. Classification (GTDB taxonomy): domain Bacteria; phylum Acidobacteriota; class Terriglobia; order Bryobacterales; family Bryobacteraceae; genus Palsa-187. The sequence goes on from DASXEY010000053.1 coordinate 36,840, forward strand.
AGATGCGTACTGAAGCAACTGGCCAACAGCAGCACACCGGCATTGACGCGTGTCAGCATTCGACAAAATTGAGATTGCACTTGGTTAACCCCTTTGAAATATGCTCAGGCCGCTGGTTCCACGGTCACCGCAAGCCCAAGCGTTTGTAGTCGTTTCCCGCACCGCTGGAGTCGATCACACGTGGTCCGCTCCAGATATTCCCTCCGAGCTCGCGTTAACTACAGCCCGGGTCGATTTGCGCGACCAGCATGATGCTGAACGCGATCCGCGGAACAAGGAGATTGCTCACCATGGCTCGTGACTCCTGAATTCCGGAAAACATCGGCTGGATTATGACAAGGCTACGCGCCGCGAATTGCAGCTTGATGAGATAGGAGCTTCAAACGCAATACCACGTAGAATTCATAGCTTGAAAGAACCCGCATCTACGCGGTAATGGATACGTATTAATAAAGATCCGGCCAAGAGCGGATTGAAGCCGAGTCGAAAGGCCCTGTTCATTCTTCCGTAACTGTGGGGTGCTATGTTTACGTGCAATGGCACCTGAAGTAGCCGCGCTCAAACTCACCCCCGCCAATATCCGTGAGTCAAAATCCGAAGCCTCGGCCGGCGTGGGCGAACCGTTCGTTGCCTTGCGATAATACTGTGCCGCATGTTCGGAAACCCGCGATCTGGCTGGTCCTGACTTTTGTTCTCGCAAACCTGTCCATGGCAGTTTCGCAGGAGCTGCCTGAGGGCGAAGGCAAGAAACTGCTCGAGGATCGGTGCGTCAGCTGCCACAGCCTGAAACCGGTGGTCAGCCTGAAACAGAGCCAGGAAGCGTGGAAAAAGGTGGTCGTCAAGATGGTAGAATACGGTGCCCAGTTGAACGGCAAAGAGGTCGATGTCGCAACCGAGTACCTGGCGAAGTACTTCGGCCCCGCCTCAGGCGCAAAGTCGGAAAGTTCGGCTACGGCCGCAAAGCCGGATAGCCCGGAGGAGAAGATAGCCAAGCGGTACATCGAAGGCATTTGCTCCTCCTGTCACGACGCCGGTTTGATCCGCTCTACAGAGGCGACGAAGCAGGAATGGTTCGACATCGTCACGAGAATGAATGGCCTGGATGCCGGCGTGTCCCAGCGAGACGTCGATCTTTTGGTAGATTATCTGGCGAGTAAGTACGGGCGCAAATAGAATAAGCCGCGAGTAACGACCACGGAGGTTTGCGTAAGGAGCCACTTGCGGGTGCCCCTCCGTCCCGAATTAAGACGTCCCCTCAAGATCAGGCGGCAGCGGGGCGCTCACCCTCGAGTACGGTACACGCTATCGGCGTACCCAGGCAGCATCTCCAACTCGGAGGCTAATGATCGCGCACGGCGTCACTTTGGATGTAAGGTCAAGAGTCGGAATCCAGGAGCAGAACTGCACAAAAGATCGCCCTCGAAGACCTGGCACTCATCGACGTATCCCGGCAACGCCTGCCTGTGCCAATCTGTCCCCCCATCAGTCGTGTACGCAAGCCTGCTTTGCCCTTTGCCTTCCAAAAAGAAGACGAAGCCTCTTTCTCTGGAAGTAAATCGAACCAAGTTCGCCTGCTTGTCCTTCCCTTGAAACAATGGGTCAGTATCCGCCGTCCAGTGCTTTCCTCCGTCAACTGTGGAGTACAAATAGGCGCCCTCAGCTTTGGAACTCCAAGTGGTGAGCCAGCCGCGCTGTTGATCGAAGAAGAACAGATCCCGCACCCGTTCCAGTTGTTGCGGAGGAGTCGTGCGGGACTCTTCCCAGTCCCTCCCCCCATTGGTGGTTCGGAACACAAGGAAGTCCTTTCCGTTGATGCCGGCGATCCATCCATTGTCGGGCGTCAGGAAGACCATGCCGTCGATGAAACCGATATCCGGGATCTTGGTTTCTACCCAGGAGCGGCCTCCGTCATCCGTCCGAAAGAACTCGTCGGCCACGGTTCCGAACCCATGGCTATCGTCAATGAACTGCATTCTTTGCAAGAATTGTTGAGACAAGCTTTGCCAATGCTGACCCCCATCCCGCGTACCGATTATCTCTGGGTCGCCCGCGAGGTTCCCCCACGATTCGATCCAGCCGCGCGCTATGTCCAGGAACGAGAAGGCGAGCTGTCTGTCTGGGTCGGTGTACTGTCGGGTCCGGGGCACTTCTCTCCAGGTGCGACCGGCATCGGTGCTATGGACGACGACAACATTCGCACCACCTCGCCCCCCGCCGAAGCCAACCGCCCACGCTTCGCTACGACTGACGAATTGAATCGCTCCGAGTGCAGCGGCGACCTTGCATCCGAGGCATTTACCCGCACTCCAGGTCAGAGTGAAGGGAGCGATCGCCGCTGTTCTGTTTTGCCCGTACCCGGTGGACAGAAGTTCTGCCAGCACGAACACAATCGCTACCGACTTTTTCACCTCGGCGTCCCCAAACTCAGCGTACAATATCGCGGAACAACCACGAGACTTGCGCCGGGACCATCCTCCAGGGTAAAGCGGCTAAAAGACTCCTTACCCAATAATCTGCGGAATCACTTCGCCGGAGACGTCCGTTAACCGCATATCGCGGCCATTGTATCGATATGTCAGTTTGGTATGTTCGATGCCCAACAGAGCCAGGATCGTGGCATGCAAGTCATGATAGGAGACCGGCTGTTTTTCTGCCTTGTAGCCGATTTCGTCCGTGGTTCCGATCGATTGGCCGCCCTTGATGCCCGCACCTGCCATCCACACAGTCATCGCGCCCGGGTTATGGTCGCGGCCCACGCCATTCTCCGAGAGAGGCATCCGGCCGAATTCGGAGTGCCAGAGCACCAGAGTCTCATCCAGCAGACCATGCGCCTTCAGATCTGTCAGCAAGCCTGCGATAGGCAGATCCGTTTCCTTGGCATGCTGCGAATGGTTCTCCTTCATGCCGGCGTGAGCGTCCCAGGTATCCCGATTCTGGCTGCCCAGCCCGCCTGAAAAGACCTGCACGAAACGGACGCCGCGCTCCACCAAACGCCTGGCCATCAGGCATTGCTTGCCAAATGGCGCGGTGATTTCTTCGTCCAATCCGTACAGTTTTTTGGTGGCGTCCGACTCCCGGTTGAAGTCCACGGCTTCCGGCGCGCAGCCCTGCATCCGGTAGGCGAGCTCGTAGGAAGAGATCCTTCCCGCCAACTCCGAACTGCCGGGATAGCGCTCGGCGTGGATCTCGTTCAACTTCGCCAGCATATCCAGGCGGAGGCGCTGCTGATCCGCAGTCACCCCGGCGGGGCGCTTCAAATCGACAATCGGATTGTCGCCGGCTAAGAATGGAGTGCCTTGAAACGTGGAAGGCAGGAAGCCCGACAGCCAGTTGTTCTGTGCGCCGAGCGGGCCGCCGCGCGCGTCCTGCAACACGACGAATCCAGGCAGGTTCGCATTTTCCGACCCCAGACCGTAGGTGATCCAGCTGCCCATGCTGGGATAACCCATGCGGAGCTGCCCCGTCTGCATCTCGTAGGTGGATTGTACGTGATCGTCGGACCTTCCCCAGACCGAGTGCACAAAGGCAATCTCGTCCACTTTCGTGGCGATGTTCGGAAAGATCTCCGAGACATCCTTTCCGCATTGTCCATACTTCTGGAATTTGAAGATTCCCGGCATGATCGGACCCGGCCGGCCATCGTGGACGCGGACATCCCCGCCGAGAACCTGGCCCGAGTATTTTTCCATCGCAGGCTTGTATTCGAAGGTCTCCATCTGGCTGACCCCGCCGGTATTGAAGATCGAGATGACGGCTTTCGCTCGAGGCTTGAACATGGGAGCCTTTGGCGCAAGGGGGTTGCCGCCGATTGGGGCCGCCGCACAAACGTCGGTTGGCGCCTGCGCAAGCAGCTTTTGATCGAAAAGCATTTGAGCAAGAGCGAGCCCGCCGATGCCGCCGCTGGACTGAAACAGAAAATCGCGTCGATTCCAAAAAGTTTTCATTTTGATTACCTTGTATATAAGAATTCGCTCAGATTGAGCATGACGTTGGTAAAGTCTACAAGCGAACCGGATAAAATCATGTCGGTCGCCAATGAAAGTTCCCTTTGTGTCGGCGGCCGCGTCAGCGCGATCCGGTAGGCCAGATCGATCTGCTTGGCAACGTCATCGCCCGCCTCTTTCTTGACCCGGTCCGCGAACAGTTGCGCCTGGTTGAGGACGAAGTTGTCGTTCATCAGCTGCAGCGCCTGCGTCGGCACCGTCGATACGTACCTGGCGCCGAAAGACTGGCTCATGTCAGGCATGTCGAAGACCTGCAGCATAGGATTTGGAAGCGTGCGCTTTTGGTAGATATAGAGGCTTCGCCGCCACTGGTCGGCGCTGTCTGCCTCGGGATTTCTGTAGATGCCGCGAAACAGCGTTTTGATGAAGGAGTCGTCGACGTGCGGGAAGATCGCCGGGCCGCCCATCGTCAAATCGATGGAGCCTGCAACGGACAGGATGTTGTCGCGGATGATCTCTCCTTCGAGTCTCTGAATGCGGTACCGCCACAGGTACGTGTCCTCGGGATCGATCTTCGCGCTGGCGGCATCGTCATATTCCGACGCCATTTGATAAGCTTCCGACGTCATGATGAGCCGCTGCATCTGTTTAATGCTCCAACCCTTGTTCACGAATTCCACGGCCAGCCAATCGAGTAGTGCCTGATTTGAGGGCTGCTCACCCATCTTGCCGAAATTGTCCAGCGTGGGCACGATTCCTTTTCCAAAATGGTGCTCCCAGATGCGATTGACCATCACCCTGGCAGGCAGCGGATTGTCGCGTGAGATCAGCCATTCCGCCAGCGCCAGCCGGCGTCCGGATGTCCGCCCGTCAGCGGGTGGAAGCTCTGTGGGTGGATTTCCCTGCGTGATCACGCTGATGAAACCGGGCTTGGTCGGATATGCCTTGCTGTCCGGATCGCCGCGCATCAGGAAGTACGACGGCGGGACTTTGTAGTTTCCTTTGCCGGGCCCGAAATCGATGAATTTCCCGGCCCCCACATACTCAAGCTCGCATTTCGGACAAGCACCGTCGTTCTTGTCTCCGTAGCCCAGTTCAACGCTGCGCCAATCGCCATCGGTGACAATCGACGCCATCGGAACCGGCGCGGGCTTTTCGGCGTTAAGAGCGGCGATCTGATCGTTCAGAGCTTTCTTTTTCGCCGCATCTTCGGGACTCATGATCTTGTCGGCGCCAGAGGCCGAGCGACCGCTGGCTCCTTCGAGCACTTGGATTGCGATCAACTTCTCACCAGGCGTCCGTTCGCTCTCCGGCTTCTCGACCGCGTGAACCACCTCCGGCGGATACTTCTTCCGAATCTCTTCGAGCGCCAGCTTATCGTGGTACGGCTTGTCGATTGCGTCGACCTGCTCCTTTAGCGCCGCAACCTTCTCGCTGATTTCGGTCATCTTCCGCATGTAGGCATCGGCTTGCTCGCGTGGGCCGAGAGGATAGTCGGTTTCCACGTAACCGAAGAACGACGCTTCCATCGCGTAATAATCCTTCTGAAGGATCGGATCGAATTTGTGGTCGTGGCAGCGCGCACATTGAACGGTCAGTCCCAGCATGCCCTTACCCACCGCGCCAATCACATCGTCCAGGTAGTCGTAGCGCCGCGCCGGATTGGCGTGTTCATGATTCCGGACGCGCGGACCCGCGCGCAGGAAGCCGGTGGCGATCAAGCTGTCGTCGGTCCTGTTGGGAATCTCGTCGCCGGCGATCTGTTCTTTTATGAAAGTGTTGTAGGGCTTGTCGTCATTGAAAGCCTTGATGACGTAGTCTCGATATCGCCACAGATTCGGCTGGTCCGTGTCATTCTCATAGCCGCTTGAGTCTGCATAACGTGCTGCATCCAGCCAGTGGCGGCCCCATCGTTCGCCGTAGTGCGGTGACGCGAGCAGCTTGTCGATCAACCGCTCCCAGGCGCCCGGAGCCGTGTCGTTCATGTATGCGGCGATTTCTTCAGGCGACGGAGGCAGGCCGATCAAATCCATATACGCCCGGCGAAGCAATGTGAGCCGATCGGCCTTCGGAGCCGTCTTCAGACCCTTGTCCTCGCGAGCTTTTTCCAGAAAGCGGTCGATTGGATTCGAGAACGCTTGGGCAACGGCGGGAAGCGGCGCCTGCACCGGCAACTTGAAAGCCCAGTAATCGCGGGCGCCGGGAGGGAGTTGAGCGTTTTCCAGTTTCGCGAACGCGGCCGGATCGGGCTGCGTCTTTGCTGCGACGGTGGAGGTGTCCCAGTGGCCGCCCTGATCGATCCAAGTCTTGATGGCAGCTATTTGTGCGTCTGTGAGCTTGGGGCCGCCCAGAGGCATCAACGGTTTGTCCAGACCTGCGACCATGCGGTAGAGCCTGCTATCCTCGGCCCGTCCGGGAACAATAGCGGACCCGCGAGCGCCGCCCCGGACCGCGTCTTCGAAAGAACTCAGGTTGAGCCTGGAACTCTGCATCGATGGGCCGTGACAGGTCAAGCAGTTTTCTTCCAGTATCGGCTGGATGTCTTTACTGAAAGACACCGGAGCCTGAGCATTCGCCGGCGTCACGCCTCTGTTGAAGCTCACCACCGATAAACCGATTACAAATAGCAAACCAAGTCTCTTGGTCAAATCGCCCTCCTACGGTACTTGCCAAGAATAGAGCGCTGGTATGAATGCAATGTGAGCGTTTCATGAATTGTAGTCAGAAGGGTAAAAAAAATAGGTTGAAGAACGGTTCAGGCGTTATTCAAGCTACGTTCATTTAGGATTCACACCAGAGCTCTATTCTTTGATAATCCAATGGCGCGCGAAAGCGACTGCTGCAAATTCGCAGGCTGCGCCACTTCAGAAGGGAGGCTCGGGATGGGCCATCGCTTTTTCACATCGACCGCCGCCGCTCTGACGGCGTCCGTCATGCTCTGTGCGCAGACGCCCGCTTCGGGACAGGCCGCGACGTCCGCCACGAAGGCGGTCAATACGACCGTCGGCGCAAATAAGACCTGGACGCCGCCCCGGACGCCCGATGGCCACCCCGACCTGGAGGGAGTCTGGACCAACAACACCCTTACGCCCCTGGAGCGGCCCAAAGAACTGGGCGCGAAAGAATTCTATACCGAAGCGGAACTGGCGGACCTGATCAAAAAAGACCAGAACCGCCTTGCGCTTAACGAAGAGGCGGGTCGCCCGACGGAGCCCGGAACCACCGCCGATGTGCATTACGACTATACCCAATTCGGAACGGACCGCGGCCAAGCCAAGCTCTCCTGGAGCCGGCGCACCTCACTGATCGTGGGGGAGACGGGAACCTTGCCTCCGATGCTGCCCGAAGCGCGTAAGAGAAACGCCGATATCGCCGCGAAGAGCCGGGGACATGAGTTGGACGGCCCGGAGGACCTTTCGCTGAGCTCGCGTTGCATCATTGACGCCCAGGAGTCCGTGCCGATGCTCTCGGGCGGCTACAATAACAATCTCCAAATTGTCCAGGGAGGAGGAGTTGTGGCCATTATGAACGAGATGAACCACTCCGTCCGGATCGTCTCCATGGACGGCCGCCCGCATCTGCCCGCCGGCGTACGCCAATTTAGAGGCGACTCGACCGGCCGTTGGGAAGGCAACACGTTGGTGGTGGACACCACCAACTTCACCGCCCGCAATCCCTTCCACGGATCCGGCGATAAGCTCCATGTGGTGGAACGCTTCACGCGCGTCGACGCGGACACGATTCTATACCGATTCACGGTGGAAGATCCCGAGACTTGGGACCAGCCCTGGACTGCGGAGACGGCTTGGTCCAAAGTTGCCGGACCGATCTTTGAATACGCCTGCCACGAAGGCAATTATTCACTTCGCAATACGCTCGAAGGCGCTCGCGTGGCCGAGCGGGAAGCGGCGGAGAAGAAGGCCGCTAAGTAGGACATGAGTCACAGAACGGATAGGCAAACGGAAACTGAGCCATCAATGAGAACAAAATTATTGGTTATTGTTAGCAGTCTCGGCATGTTACTGGCGGCGGCGCCGGCGTGGGCGCATCACGCCTTCTCCGCGGAATTCGACGTCAACAGGCCTATCAAGCTCAAAGGAATAGTTACCCAATGGGAACTGGTGAATCCTCACTCCTGGATTCACCTCGACGTGAAAAACGAGGACGGCACCGTCACCAACTGGATGATCGAGGGTGGCAGCCCCAATGCCCTGCTCAGGCTCGGCGTCACGAAGAGGTCCCTGCCTCCCGGAACCGAGATCGTCGTGGAAGGCTATCAGGGCAAGGACCATGGGAGTATCGCGGTCGGCAAGAACATTACGTTTCCGGATGGGAAGCGTATGCTCCTGGGCGGTTCCGCAAACGAGCCGACGGACGCGGACAAGAAGTAAGCCGCCGGATTTCAGTGCGTCCATTCCCGGCATCGGGACTCTGCGAGCCCTGCGCGGGGCGTACACCAGATGGCTAACCCAGCGTGGGACTGCGCTTCTGCCCGTTCCCCATTTACTTTCCTAAATCACCACAGAAGCTTTAGTCCGAGTTGAACCTGCCGCGATGAGCTTGCCGTGCTGGTGATCAAACCCGCAGTCGGCGAAACGCCGCTGGCCGTGAACGTCACCGGGTTGGGCGTGTTGAAATTAGCGTGATTCAGCAGGTTGAAGAATTCAGCCCGGAATTGCAGGTTCATCTTCTCGCGAAGCCGGGTGTCTTTGTGAACGCCCAGATCCCAGGTGGCCAAGCCGGGACCGATCAGCGTATCCCGTCCCAGGTTCCCGAAAAAGCCGCTATTGTTAGGGGGCGCAAGAAATGCCGCCGGATTGAACCACTCATTCGGAGTTCCCAGAATAACCGGGCCGGTAAACGCCGGATTCACGTACGGGCGCACCGGATCCTTTGTGTCGCCGGAATTGGAGGGATTGTAGCTGAGCTGCGGCGTGAACGGAAACCCTCCCTGCAGCGTCACGACGGAGCTGAGGCTCCAGCCGTCGGCCAGACGGTTATGCGCGGAAGGAAGCTGATACAGGGCGTTGATTGCGCCCGCGTTTCTGACGTCGAAATTCGCGAGGCCCCAGTCGGCGCGTAGATTGAAGGGATTCGACGCCAGCGCCGGTTCGCTGCCGGAGGTGGTCGAATTGAGAGAATCGCCGTCGTCGAGGGTCTTGGACCAGGTGTAAACGCCGCGTGCGGAAAAGCGCTTGCTGAAGCGATGGTTCACGTCGATTTGCAGCGCATTGTAGGAACTGTTCGCCTCCGAAAAGTAAGTCCACGTATTGTTCAGGGCTGCATTCGGCTTGGTCGCGGTCGGATTGTAATAGGTTCCCGCGGGCACCGGCGTTCCCGCCAGGCCGGCCGGAAAGCTGGCGGGATAATTGGCCGGGCAAGGCGACGCGGGACAAATCACCGGGAAAGGCTCGTTCGCGTCGATGCCGAGAAGTTCATGATAGCCGTGCGATCCCACGTATCCAACGGTCAGAGATGTGTTGGCCGTGATTTCCTGCTGGATCCGGAACGACCAGGAAATGAGCGTCGGTGTATACAGATTGGGCTGCACTCCTCCGGGCGCCAGCTTGGCCGCGGCCGGAACCGTCGAGAGCGGAAATTGAGACACCGTCTCCGCGACGCTATACGTCGGATTGAACGGCGCGTTTTGATCCGTGCGATAGCCCAGCGCGTCCTGCAAATCGTTGTACATTCCAAAACCGGCGCGAATCACGGTTTTGTGCGCGCTTCCAAACGGGCTCCAGGCGAGTCCCAGGCGCGGCTGCGGGAGGAACTTCGCTTTGTTGACCGTGAAGGCAGAGGATCCTATGTTGGGCTGCGTATTGATGACGCCGTTGGTGAAGGTATACGTGGAAGCGCGGTCATGAACCTCATTCCATCCGGTCGTAAATTCGTCCCGAAATCCGAGCGTCACAGTGAGCCGCGGAGTGAGGCGAATGGCATCCTGGGCATAGATCCCGCCCAGCGTCGAACGCCATCCCAGCGGCGTGGGGGTTGGATCGAATAACAGCGTCCCGGACCCTTGCAGGAAGGTTTGCAGGCTGGTGAAAGTGTCTTGCCCGTATTGGCTCAGCGCCAGAAGCTCATTCGATTCCAAACGCTGGAAAGACGCACCCACGCTCAACTGGTGCCGGCCCTTGGTGATGGAGACATGATCCTCATAGGTGAAGATATTGCGATGGACGTGCAGATTGCTCCCGTTATTGGCTCCGGCGCCGCTCAGTGTCGAAGCTGGATTCGAGGCTGCGCTGCCGCCCACTACCAGTGCTCCGATAGGGTCGCCGGCGAGAAAGCCGGGAAGGCTCGCGGCCGGGGAGCCCGGCGTAGGTTCGCCCGTGAAGAAGTAGCCGGCGCGTGAGAACCCCAGCGTCGCCGAGTTCAGAACGGTGGACGAAAACACGTGGGTTTCCTGCAGGCTAGCTACTTGCTCGCGCAAACTGGCGACGTCGGAATCGTACGCGTTGAAGTTGGTCGGCGTAAAGTCCGCGCTGTCGTCGATGGTATAGATCGCACTCAGCCAATCTTTCCTGGAAAGGATCTGCTCCATGCGCACGGTACCGAAATCGTCGCGGATGGTTTGGAGCGGAGTGTTGAACGCTTCGGCGACTCCTCCAAAGTCGGGCGCGCCGGGCGTGGGCGCCGGCCAGGCGTTAATCAGCGGAGATACGCCCACGAACGCCAGGCCTGTCGTCGCGCAACCGCTGGGCACCGGCGTGACCAGTGCGCAGGGCAGATAGCCGTTGCGCATGTTGTTGTCCGGCACGGAATCCACGCCGGTCTGGTGCAGATGCTGGTTGAGTCCTTCGAAATTCCCGAACAGGAAAGTCTTGTCCTTCTTGACCGGCCCGCCCATCGCGACGCCGTATTGGTTGCGCTGGAACCCTGGCGCGGAGTTGGGATCGAAGAAATTGCGTGCATCCATATCGTTGTTCCGCAGGAACTCGTACACCGACCCATGAAATTCATTGCCGCCCCCGCGAGTCACGATCACCACCTGCCCGCCCGGCCTTTTCCCGTATTCCGCCCCGTAAGAGTCGCGCAGGATGTTGAACTCGGCCACCGCGTCGACGCCCAGAAGCTGCTGGCTGGTTCCGCCTGGCTGCATATTGTTCTCGGCAGCGCCTGTGAATTCGACCCCGTTCAACAGGTACAGATTCTGCTGCGGCCGGTTCCCGGAGACCGCGAAATTATTCCCGTTGGTGGAATTCGATACGCCCACGCCCCCGGTCTTCTCCCAAGTGAAATTGACCACCCCGGGATTCAGCGTCATGAGTTCGTCGTAGCTCCTTCCGTTGAGCGGAAGATCGCGAATCTGTTGGCCGCCCACCAGGCCGGAGATATCGGACGTGGTGACGCTGACCAGCGGCGCATCGCCGGTGACCGTGACCTGCTGGCTGGATTGGCCCACCCCCAATTTCAAATCCACGGTCGCGGATTGGCCCACCACCAGATTGACCCCGGAACGGACTTCTTCCGTGAAGCCGCTCTTGACGGCGTGGATCTCATATTGCCCAATGGGGAGCGAAGACACCTGATACAGTCCAGCCGCGTTGGTGACGGTGTTGCGGACTGCGCCGGTATCGACGTCCTTTACAGTGACATCCGCGGCCGCGACTACCGCGCCGGATGAGTCGGTCACCGTTCCGGCCACAGAAGCAGTGGTTTGCGCATAAAGGGAAGAGGCGGCAAAGACAAGCGGAACCATCCAAGCGAAACAAGACTTTGTCATAGTTTTTAATACTACAGTGTATCTCAACCAAGACAAGCGGCTTCGCCGCGGCGTGAATCGCAAGGCAGGCTGGCGGCCCATTGTATACTGGTGCATCTGATGTCTACGCCACCGCGCAAGTGGGGAGGCGACCTGCCGTTTCTCCTCGAAAACCTGATCCTCAAGGATTTTCGAATCCGCTACCGCAACATGTCGCTGGGCATCCTTTGGAGCCTCGTCAATCCCCTGGTGATGATGGGCGTGCTCACCTTCGTGTTTTCGAATGTCTTTGGCGACAACAAGACCCCGGCGTATCCGCTCTTCATCCTTTGCGGGTTAATTCCCTTCAATTTCTTTACGGGAGCCGTCTTGAGCGGCACCACTTCAATCGTCGAGAACGCCGGCCTGGTGAAGCGCGTGACTGTGCCCCGCGAAGTGGTGCCCGTGGCCTCGGTTCTTTCCAACTTCGTTCATCTTTTGATTCAGTTTGCTTTGCTGGTAGCCTTCGCGCTTTTCTTTCACCTGCCCCCGACGCGAGACTGGCTTTGGCTTCCCGTGGTGTGGTCGCTTTACATCATTTTCGTATGCGGGCTGGCCCTGGGCGCGAGCGCCATCAACGTTTTCGTCCGCGATACCCGCTACGTGGTGGAGTCCTTCAATCTGGTACTGTTTTGGCTGGTCCCGATTTTCTACCCGTTCAGCAATATACCCGACAAGTATAAAGACGTGTACAGCTTTAATCCCGTGGCCGCACTGGTGATGGCCATGCGCGACATCATGATCGATCATCATGCACCCGCGCCTTGGCTGATTCCGAAACTGCTGTTTGCGGCTACGATCACCTTGACCTTGGGTACATTTATCTTTCAACGGTTGAAGATCCATTTCTACGAGCACATCTGATGGCTGCTCTGGTTTTCGATCAGGTCGTCAAATCCTTCCCGCACCACAGCGGTGCGCGCCTGCTGCGCGATCGCATTGCGGACTTAATCCATCCTTCCCGAGCCCAGCGCATCGAGGTGCTGAAGGGCGTATCCTTTGAAGTCCCCAGCGGCGACGGTCTCGGCCTGATCGGTCCCAACGGAGCCGGCAAGAGCACGATCTTGAATCTGGCCTGCGGGCTCTCCGCGCCTGACTCCGGACGCATCGAAGTGCATGGCCGCGTGGCCGCCCTGCTGGAGCTCGGCTCCGGCTTCCATCCCGACCTCACCGGCGCAGAGAACGTGCGCATCAACGCCGCCATGATCGGGCTCTCCCGGCGCGAGACGTCGAAACGTTTCGAGGAAATTGTAGAGTTCTCCGGCGTGCGCGATTTCATTCATGAGCCTCTACGCACCTACTCGAGCGGCATGACCATGCGCCTGGCCTTCTCCGTGGCGGTGCACGTTGATCCCGACGTCCTGGTGATCGACGAGGTGATCGGCGTGGGCGATCAGGCTTTCGCCGCCAAGTGCCTGGAGCGCATGCGCCAGTTTCAAGCCGAGGGCAAGACCATCCTGCTGGCCACGCACTCGGTCGACTTGATGAGCCAGCTCTGCCAACACGCGCTGTGGATTGAGCGCGGGCGCGTAGTTACCAGCGGACCCGTCGGCGCAGTGGTGGCGGCGTATAAGGCGATCCAGCCCCCCGCCGCTGTCGCCCGCGCGCAGGCCCTGCGGTGAGTTGCGCTACCGGCGCTTGGTTTTGATCACGATCGGCGTGCCTTCAAAGCCGAATTTTTCCCTCAGCCGGTTGATCAGAAAACGCTCGGCGGAGAAGTGCAGACTAGGCCTGTCTGTAAACACGATGAACGTCGGCGGACGCATGGAAGCTTGCGTAATGTAGTGAATCTTGGCCGAGTATTCCCAGCGCAGCGTCTCGACAAAGCGGTTCAGCTCGCCCGTGCCGATGCGCTTCGATGCCGACTCATACGCTTTCCGGATCATCGGAAACAGCGCGCGAGTGCCTTGCTTTTTCCACGCCGAGACGAAGGCTATCGGGGCATAGTCCAGGAACTTCAGCTGATCCTGAATTTTTTCGAGAAAGGCTTCCTTCTTTTTGTGCATCGGCTCATCTCCGAATGCCGCGTCCCATTTATTCACGCACAGGATCACGGCTCGGCCTTCCTCATGGGCATAGCCGGCGATGGTGGCATCCAGCGCCACGATGCCGTCCTCTTCGGTGGCGTCGAGAACCAGAATCGCGACGTTAGACATGCGCAGATGTCTACGAGCCATGACCACGCTCATCTTCTCAGCCATCTCATGCGTCTTGCCCTTGCGGCGGATTCCGGCCGTGTCGACGAACACATACTCAACGCCGTCATGGATCACGGTTTCATCCACCGCATCGCGCGTAGTTCCGGCGATCGGCGACACAATTGAGCGCTCTGAACCCGTCAGTGTATTCAACAGCGTCGACTTACCCACGTTCGGCCGCCCCAAAATTGCCACCTTGATTCGCTTCGTGTCGGCGGGCTCCGGCTCTTTTTCTCCAACCGGAAAATCTTCCGTGATGTGATCGAGCAGATCTTCGAATCCTAGACGATGCTCGGCTGAGATCGGAAACAGATGCTCGAAGCCCAGCGCGTGAAACTCGTGCGTCAGATCCTCGCGGCGGATGTGGTCGATCTTGTTCACCACCAGCGTCACAGGCTTGCCGATCTTGCGCAGGATCTTGGCCAGGTCGCGGTCTGTCCCGGTAATTTCGGTCCGCCCGTCGATCAGAAAGATTACCTGCGATGCGTTCTCCAGCGCAACGCGAGCCTGTTTCAGAATCTGGCTGGGGATCATTTCGTCATCGTTGGGAATGATCCCGCCGGTGTCGATCAGCTCAAAGCGGCGGCCGCGATGGGCCGCTTCGCCTTGAATCCGATCGCGCGTAATGCCGGGCTCATCGCCCACAATCGAGCGCCTTTGGCCCAGAATCGCGTTAAATAGAGTCGACTTGCCGACGTTCGGACGGCCGACAATAACTACGGACGGTAAAGATGACATGCAAACCTCCATCGTCGCACGCGACAATAGGAGTCAGTGTCAACCAATCCTCTTTTCCGAAATGTCGCGATCATCGCTCACGTCGATCACGGCAAGACCACGCTGGTGGATGCGATGCTCCGCCAGAGCGGCATCTTCCGCGCAAACGAAGAAGTCGCCGAGCGCGTCATGGACTCCAACGATCTGGAGCGTGAGCGCGGCATCACCATTCTTTCCAAGGCTACCGGCATTCATTACGGCGGAGTCAAGATCAACATTGTCGATACCCCAGGCCACAGCGATTTTGGCGGCGAGGTGGAGCGTGCGCTCAAGCTTGTCGACGGCGTCATGCTGCTGGTGGATGCCAGCGAAGGTCCGCTGCCGCAAACCCGCTACGTGCTGATGAAGGCTCTGGAAGCTCGTCTGCCGCCGATTGTCGTGATTAACAAAATCGACCGCCCGGACGCGCGGATTCAGGAAGTCCTCAACGAAGTCTACGATCTGTTCATCGATCTGGACGCTGAAGAAGACCAGTTGGGCTTCCCGGTGATTTATAGCAACGCCCGGCTGGGTATCGCCAAAACCGATCCGGATGGCGAGGCCGTGAACCTCCGCCCGCTGTTCGACGCGATCATCGCGCACACACCGGAGCCAAAGGGCGATTCCGAAGGCGTGCTCCAGTTTCAGGTCGGCAATCTGGATTACAGCGACTACCTGGGACGCCTGGCGATCGGCCGCGTGTTTAACGGAACCCTGCGCCTGGGTGACGAAGTCGCGATCGCCAAGCTGAACGGGTCGATTCAGAAAACCAAAATCACCAAGCTGTATTCGTTCGAAGGGCTGAAACGCGTGGATGAAACCATCGGTCATCCCGGCGACATCCTGGCGATTGCGGGAGTGGAAGGCATCACCATCGGGGAGACAATCACCAGCGTGGACAACCCGAGTCCGATGCCGCCGATTCTGATCGACGAGCCCACGATCGCGATGACGTTCAGCATCAACAGCTCGCCGTTTTCGGGACGCGAAGGTCACTTCGTCACGTCGCGAAATCTGCGTGACCGGCTGGATAAGGAACTGCTCACGAATGTCTCGATGAAGGTTGAAGAAGCCGGCGGTCCTGACGCCTTCAAGGTAATGGGCCGTGGCGAGCTTCAGCTTGCCATTCTGATCGAGATGATGCGGCGCGAAGGCTACGAGCTTTCCGTCGGCAAACCTGAAATTCTGACGAAGCGAATCGATGGGCAATTGTCGGAGCCTTTGGAACTCTTGGTCATCGACTGCCCAGAAGAGTTCATCGGAGTAGTGATCGAGAAGCTGGGCCGCCGCAAGGGCAAAATGGGCAAGATGGTTAACCACGGCTCGGGTCGCGTGCGATTGGAGTTCAAGGTGCCTTCGCGCGGGTTGATCGGACTGCGCAGCGAAATGCTCACCGACACCAAGGGCACCGCCATCATGAACACTCTGTTTGAGGGTTATATCGAATGGCAGGGCGACATTCCTTCGCGGCCTAGCGGGTCGCTGGTCGCGGACCGCTCCGGCACCACCACTGGCTACGCGCTTTTCAATTTACAGGAACGCGGCGAAATGTTTGTAGCTCCGGGAACCGAGATTTACGAAGGGATGATCGTGGGCGAGAACGCCCGCGACACGGATCTCAATGTCAACATCGTGAAGGAGAAGAAGCTCACGAATATGCGCGCATCGAGCGCGGATGAGGCCATCCGCCTGGTTCCTCCAAGGCTGCTGAATCTGGAGCAGGCCATCGAATTCATTCGCGAGGATGAACTCGTTGAAGTGACCCCGAAGTCCATCCGTCTGCGCAAGAAGATTTTGAAGGCGAACCAGCGGTAAGGCACGCTTCTCGGTGCTCCAGACGATCGGCAATTACTCCCAACGCGAGCGCCTCAGCGGAAGCCAAGGCTTGCTTACGGGTCCGACCATACACCGTGACCCAGGTAAAGCCGGAATGTCGGCAATCCATCGACCGTCGTCCTCGCGGGAGAACTCGACTCTTAGAGTAAAGGCACCGGGGAGGTTGAACGCCTCAGTTTGGGCGGCTTGTTTCGTCGTTTCAAAATGAGTGTCCCAGATCTCCGATAAAATACGACCTATGCTAGAGAACGCCGCGATTGTGGAACTCGTCCTCTGCTGGCTCGCATGGGCATTAGCCTTTTGGGGACCTCGGATGCGCGCGGGCAGCGGGAAAATAACGGTGCGCGCGCCCGCCTCCAGGTGGGGAATTGTTGTGACGGGGCTCGGATTCGCGCTGATTTCGGTTCATGTCCGCCCAGTGGGCTTCGAAAAATCCGCGCCGTCCTTAATTGCTTCCATGATCTTCGCGCCTTTCTCGGCAGCCCTGGCCTGGTCGGCCACTCGCCATCTTGGGAAACAATGGCGGTTTGAAGCGGCGCTCATTGAAGGTCACGAACTGATCCAGACCGGTCCGTATGCCTGGGTCCGGCATCCTATTTATACCTCGATGGTGGGCATGGGGCTGGCCGCGGGTTTCGCACTGACCTGGTGGCCGATGTTTGTGGCGGGAGTGGCCCTTATTCTGGCTGGGACCGAGATTCGCGCGCGGGAGGAAGACCGCTTGCTGGCCGGGCGCTTCGGGGATGCTTTCATCGCCTATCGCTCGCGCGTGCGCGCCTACATTCCGTTCCTTCGCTGACCATCGTCCCCTACAATAGTCAGTATGCGTGTATTATTGGCGCTTTTTTGTGCCTCGGTTGTCTTGGCCCAGAAGCAGCCCCTCACAGTCGAGACGATGCTGCGGATCGAGCGCATCGGTGAGCCGGTTCTGAGCCCCAGCGGACGCATGGTGGCGTTCACGGTGCAAATCCCGGATGTGGCGCAGAACACCAAGCCGCAGCAGATCTACGTGGTTCCCATTGAAGGGGGAACGCCGCGGCAGCTTACTCAGGAAGGCTCGTCGAATGAACGGCCGCGCTGGTCTCCCGACTCGCGCCAGATCTATTTCATCTCCAATCGCGGAGGGTCGGATCAGATCTGGGTGATGGACGCCGATGGCGGCCACTCCGTGCAAATCACGCATCTCTCGACGGAAGCGGGCGGTCTGCTGGTGACGCCCGACGGCAAGCGACTGGTGTTTACATCCAGCGTCTACCCGGTGTGCGGCGACGATGACGTTTGCAACAAACGTAAGCTCGACGAAGAGGCGCAAAACAAAGTGAAGGCGCGCATCTATACCTCGCTGCTCTTCCGGCATTGGAACCAGTGGCAGGGCGACCGGCGCCAGCACCTGTTGACCGTCAAGGCTGACGGCACGGAAGTGAAGGATCTGACTCCGGGGTTGCGCGACGTGCCGCCGTTCTCGCTGGGCGGTCCGGACGACTACGCCGTCTCTCCGGACTCCACCGAATTGGCCTTCGTGATGAATGCCGATCCGGAGCCAGCGCTGAGCACTAACTCGGACATTTATGAGGTATCGCTCGATGGCGGCGACCCCAGAAAGATCACCACCAGCCCGGGCGCGGACAACTCGCCGCAGTACTCGCCCGATGGGAAACTGCTGGCGTTTCGCTCGCAAGCGCGGGCCGGGTATGAGAGCGACCGCTTCCGGCTGGTGGTGCTGGATCGAACCACGGGCCGATCCTCCAGCGTCACCGAGGGGCTGGACCGGTGGGTGGGCAGCTTCACCTGGTCGCCGGATTCGACGCGGTTATTTTTTACGGTGGAGGATCGGGGGCGTACCGGATTGCAGATGGTTCCGGCCACCGGCGGAGGATCGAGGAACATCATCTCGGGATCGTCCAGTCTGGACGACGTGCAGTTCACCTCCGACGGGCGAACCATGATTTACACCGAGGAAAGCGGGTCGCGCCCGGCCGAGATTTATAAAGCCAGCTCCGGGGGTGGTCCGGAAGTGGCCTTGACGCACTTGAATGACGCGCTGCTTTCCGGAGTTCAACTGACCGCGCTTGATGAGATGTATGCGGAGAGTCCGGACAAGACGCGCATTCACGCCTTCATCGTGAAGCCGCCGGGTTTCACCGAAACCGGCAAATACCCCGTGATCTTTCTGATTCACGGCGGCCCGCAGGGCGCGTGGGGCGAAAGCTGGACCTATCGATGGAACGCGCAGGTGTTCGCGGCCGCTGGGTATCTGGTGGTGATGCCCAATCCGCGCGGGTCCACCGGCTACGGGCAAAAGTTCATCGACGACATCAATGGGGACTGGGGCGGGAAGGCCTACGACGACATCATGGCGGTAGCTGATTCCGTCGCCGCGCTCAAGTATGTGGACCCGGATCGCATGGCGGCCGCGGGCGGTTCTTATGGCGGCTACATGGTGGATTGGATTCTGGGCCACACCACCCGTTTCAAGGCGCTGGTCTCTCACGATGGCGTCTTCGATCTGCGCAGCATGGCTTTGTCCACCGAGGAACTATGGTTTCCGGAGTGGGAATTTAAAGGCATGCCGTGGGATAACCCGGAGATGTATTCGCGCTGGTCGCCGAGTTATTTCGTGAAGGATTTCAAAACTCCCACGCTGGTGATCCACGGCGAGGAGGATTACCGCGTGCCTCTGGAGCAGGGTCTGCAATTGTTCACCGCGCTTCAGATCCAGAAAGTTCCATCCAAGCTCCTGGAGTTCCCCAACGAAGGCCACTGGGTGTTGAAGCCGCAGGACAGCGTGCTGTGGTATCACACTGTTCTCGACTGGATCGGCGAGTGGGTCAAGCAGCCCTGAAACCGCTGATCACGGCTCTGAATCGCCGTCAAATGCCCACAGCCTCTAACAGAGCCGCGACCAAAGGGAGCGGTTTGCCGAGCCACAACACAATCGCCCTTGCGCTGATGTTGCTGGCCGGTTGCGGAGGATCTTCCGAAACACGCCTGCGCAAGCAGTTGGCGACTCAAACCACGGGCACGATCCACCTGCCTGCGGGAGTCATCGAGATCTCCTCTGAGATGGCGCTGGCGCAGGGGGCGCACGATCTCGAAATCGCAGGCGGCGCGGGCACCGTGCTGAAAGCTACCGACGGATTTCGCGGCCGGGCAATCCTGGTGATCGATGGGGCGAAGAACATTCGCATCCGCGATTTCAGCATCGAGGGCAATCGCGAGACCGCGCCCAAGGTCCTGGAAATGGCCCCTCCGGAGAACTATTTCCGGCTCTGGTATCCCGACAACGGCATCCTTGCGGACCGCGTGGAAGGCTTGGAAATCTCCGGAGTCCACCTCACGTACGTGTCCAGCTTTCCGATACTGGTGAGCCGGTGCGAAGGCATCCGCATCGACAAAGTTACGGTGGAGGATTCGGGCTCGCGCAACGGGCAGGGCCGCAACAATCTGAGCGGAGGAATCCTGCTCGAAGAAGGCTCCCGCCGTTTCGAAGTAACGGACTCCGTGTTTAACAGAATCGCCGGGAACGCCTTGTGGACGCATTCTCTGCGTATCTCGCCGAGGTTGGAAGACGGAGTCTTCGCTCACAATCGCTTCGACACCATCGCGCGCGATGCCATTCAGGTGGGTGCGGCGTCGCGGGTGAGCGTCGAAGACAACACAGGCCGGAACATCGGCTACCCTGTGCCGCTGGTGGATGTCGAGCACGGAGGCACGCCAGTGGGAGTCGACACCGCCGGCAACGTGGATCAGTCCACCTATGCCCGCAACCACTTCGAGGAGGTCGACGGCAAATGCTTTGACCTGGACGGCTTCCACGACGGAGCCGTTCGCGGCAACCAGTGCATCAATCGTAAGCCGGCGGAAGCGTATCCATTCGGCCATTTCGGAATCGTGATGAACAATACCGACCCGGATATGCACTCGGCAAATATTGAGATTTCGGACAACCTCTTCGACGGAATGAAATTCGGAGGCTTGTTTTTAATCGGTGGTCCGCACACCGTCACCAGCAACCGCTTCCTGAATCTGAACACGGCCGGATGCAACCAGAACGCCGCGATCCAATGCGTCTATAAAGCGGACGAGCCGAAGATGCTGGAGTCGGGAATCTACCTGGGCCGCGGCGGGGAACATCCGGCGGACACGCGGGGAAACACCATCCGGGACAACACGATTTCCGGGCACGGCATGAAGACCCACTGCATTGAAGCCGCGCCGGGCGTGGAGCCCGCGGCCAATAAAATCCAGGGGAACGTGTGTTCCGACGGCGGCCCGGCGCGGTAACATAAACTAATCTGTGATGCCGATCGAGTTCCGCAATGCGACGCTGGGGCCCCTGAAAGAATTTCGCGCGATGGCGCCTTCGGGCGTCATCATCGGTGTCATCGGGGAGAAGGGATCCGGCTCCGCCGAATTGCTGAAGCTGGCGGCGGGCGCAGTTGCGCCGGAGCACGGTGAAGTGATCGCAGGCTCGCAACGCCGCTTGGTGGCGCTGGGCGAGACGCTGAATCTGGCGCCCGCCGACATCATCGCGCTGGATCAAGCTCTGGCGACTCAGGACGCGGTGGTGCGGGCGCGCACGCTGACTGGTCTGGACCGTCTGCGTCGCTCCGGAACCACGGTGTTCTTGGCGTCGAACGAAGCCAGCCTTCTCGAAACGTTGTGCGATGAGGTGTGGTGGATCGACGCGGGCGAGCTCGCGGCGAAGGGCGATCCCAAGGAGACCCTGGCGAAGTACGCCCGTCACGTGGCGGATCGGATCCGGAGCTGGGGCGAAACCATTCCAACCCGCCTCACGCCTTCCTTCCGTCGCGGCAACGGCCGGGCGGAGATCATCTCGCTAGAGAGCGTGGGCCAAAACGGCAAGCCGACCATTGTCTGGAAAAGCGGTGAAATGGTCAGCGTGCGCGTCGAGGTTCGCTTTCATGACGCGGTGGAGAACCCGGTGCTCGGCTTGCTGATCCGCACCCAGATCGGTTTCGAGGTGTACGGAACCAACACGGAACTGGAGCGGGTTAAAATCGGGCCGCGGAAAGCGGGCGAAACCGCTGTAGTGACGTTCTCGTTCCTATGCGATCTCTGCCCCCACGCCTATACTCTGACCGTGGCCTCGCACGATCCTGACGGCACCGCGCACGACTGGCTGGACGATGCCATCGCGGTGACGGTGACGGATGAGCGGACCACAGCAGGGGTGGCCAACCTGCGCGCCAAGGTGACCGTGGAGAAGCCGGCAGAGGCGGGCTCCGCCATCAGCCTTTAAAGGGTTCAGGCCGTGCGAGGCGGCTCCGCATGAAACTTCATCGCGGCGCGAACGCCCAATACGCCGAAGAGCAAGAGCGCAACGGCTTGCGCCGCCTGGAATGGCGCCTCCGACTGCGTCGGCGCAATCTCTTTGAGCGCAGGAACCTTCTCGAAGAGTTGGACGATCAGCACAAAAACGTTGAAATACTGGGCAATCACTGCCGTAATCACGTAAGTCCGGCGCCAGGGGCCCGCGAGTTGAAAACGATACCGCGCCAGGACTGCAATCGTCAGCGCGGTCAGCGACAGGATCCCCAGCGCATGCGAAGGCATGAACCTATGCACAGGGAATAAGAAGCCCGTCACGCTTGTCGCGATCGTTGTCGTCAGAAAGACCATCGTCCAGGACTCCAGGCGTTTTGAAGCCAGTAAGCCGTACAGGACGACAAAGCCCGAACCGATTCCCACCAGGCTCAATACCACGTGAAACAACGTGAATGCACTCAGAATCATGTATTCTCCTTCTGCCGCGGCCGTCGCGGCTGCTAGTCTGGGTAGCCCATAAAGGGCCGGTCGCGGTCCTCAATTCCCGAAAGGGACAGCTCGCTCGGGGCCGCTACCTATGAGAAGTTTGGGAGAAAAGGCCGGAGAACGCGTCATGATTTCGTGTGAATTCTTCGTACCTCTTGTGTGCCCTCCTTTTCTAACCCGAAGGGGTTACAAATTCACGGCCGCTCGACTTCTCCGCCGGCTACTCGCCAAGGCGCGCTCGCAAGATCGTTTACTGGGTGAACATAATCTCGGCAAGTTCCATGCGTCGGGCCGTCCGGGCCACGCAAGTTTGCCAAAGGGCTTGTAGCTGGCATGCCGCAGTCGAAGGCGAAGTCGGCATCCGGCATGGAAACGCCCCCACCGAAAGCTGCATGTCGATCCCCCGCAGGCAGGAGGCCCAAACCGGGTGCTAAGGTATAATGCTCTACGGTACAATAAGAGCAGAAATCCGCGTCTGCAAACCTAGGAGTTTTAAACCTGTATGTTCGATCTATTCCGTAGCCGGGACAAGCTTGTCCGCATTATGTTGGGAGCCATCCTCCTGGTGGTGGCTGCCTCCATGGTCACCTACCTGGTTCCGAATTCGGGCCTGAGCTCGACGGGGAGCGACGACACGGTGCTGGCCGAGGTTGCGGGGCAGAAGCTTACGCAGAAGGACTTCCAGCAGCGCTTCGATCTCAAGATGCGCAGCCAGCAGGGCGTCACGCCGGAAATGTTTCCGATGATCCTCCCGCAGTTTCTGGATCAGGTGATTCAAAGAATGGCGGCCATGTACGTGACCGAAAAAATGGGCATCACGGCCACGGACGACGAGGTGCTGACCGGATTGATGAACAACTTCCCGCAGTTCTTCAAAAACGGAGTTGCCGACAAGGATCAGTATTTGGCTTATCTGGCCAGCATAGGAATGACGGAAGATGACGCCGTCAAAGAGGTTCGCGACACCATCATTTTTGTTAAGTTGCAAAGCGCTGTCCTGGAAGGCATCGTGGTGACGCCGGCCGAAGTGGAAGCCGAATACGCGCGGCGCTACGACAAATCCAAGATTTCCTACATCGCTTTCCCGGCCGCGAAATTCACGGATCAGGTGAAACCCACTGACGATGAGCTGCGCAAGGCCTATGAAGCTACCCGCTCTGAGTATCCCGTTCCAGCGAAGAGCTCCTTCCAGGTCGTGGTCGTAGATCAGGCGAAGGTGGCGGCAGCGATGACCGTCTCGGACGCACAGTTACACGCGGAATATTCCAAGTCCATGGACAACTTCCGCATGCCGGAGCGCATTCATGTGCGCCACATCCTGGTAAGCACGGAGGGCAAATCCGACGCCGAGAAGAAGGCCCTGAAGTCGAAGGCCGATGACATCCTGAAACAGTTGAAGGGCGGAGCCGACTTCGCCGACTTGGCCAAGAAAGACTCCGACGACAAAGGGTCGGGCGAAAAGGGCGGCGATCTGGACTGGATCGTCAAAGGCCAGATGGTGCCTGAGTTCGACAGCGCCGCTTTCGCGCTCAAGCCGAACGAGCTGAGTCCCGTTGTCACCAGCAATTTTGGGTATCACATCATTCAGGTACTGGCGAAGGAGCCGGCGCGCGTGAAACCCTTCGACGAAGTAAAGGCCGAGTTGGCGGACGAGCTCAAAAAACAAGACGTCACGGAAAAGGTGCAGATGATGGGGGATCAGATCCATGCTGCGCTGGAGAAATCGCCTGGTTCTGCGGCCGACATTGCCAAGCAGTATGGCGCCGACCTGGTAAACGCTCCAGCGGTCGAAGCCGGTGCGCCCATCCCGACCTTGGGCGCGTCGCCCGAAATCGATGCCGCGATCGCGCAAATGAAGCCCAACGATGTTTCTCCCGTGCTGACCCTGCCTGGCGACCGCCTGGCTGTGGCCGTCCTGAATTCCCGCACTCCCGCGCATCTGTCCGAATTCGACGAAGTAAAGGACCAGGTCCGGCAGAAATTCATCCAGGAGAAGGCTCAATTGCTCGCCGACGACGAGGCCAAGAAGGCTGAGGCCCAGGTGAAGAGCGGCGAGGACATGGAGAAAGTGGCGAAATCCTACAAGCTGGATGTGGTCACCTCCAGCCTCTTCGGCCGCGCGGATGCGGTGGAGGGTTTGGGCCAGGCGGTCTACGTGGAAGACGCCTTTACTCAGCCCGTGGGCTCGGTTTTCGGTGTGATCGGCGCCTCGGCCGCGCAGCGCATCGGGCGCGATGTCGTCTGCAAGATCCTGGAGAAAACTTCGGCCGATCCCAGCGGGCTGGCGTCCCAGCGGGATAAAATCCTCCAGGAGCTGAAGAGCAAGAAGGCCAATGAAAGAGCCGCATTGATGCTCGATAGCATTGTTGCGGATCTCACCAAGGAAGGCAAACTGAAGCGCAACGAGAAAGCCATCACGGCGCTCCGCGCTGCCTACCAGCCCAGGTAGAGCCGCCACCTCCAAATGGCCGGCTTCCTGTTGGATATCTGGAAAAGTCTCACCGATCCAGACCGCCTGATTCATCTGCTCACTCAGGTGGTCACGGGATGGCTCGGATACGCTCTGCTGGCCGGAGTGGTGTTCGCCGAGAGCGGCCTCCTGATCGGCCTCTTTCTCCCTGGCGATTCGCTGCTCTTCACCGTGGGCGTAGTGGCGGGCGCGGGCGACCTCAACATCGTTCAAATCTGCGTGGTTCTGTGCCTCGCGTCGATCCTGGGAGATCAGTGCGGCTATTTCCTTGGCTACCGCACCGGGCCCGCCATCTTCTCGCGGCCTGATTCGCGCTGGTTCAAGCAGGAGTATGTCGCGCGAACCCAACACTTCTACGAGAAGCACGGCGGCAAGACGCTGATCTACGCCAAGTTCGTACCCATCGTGCGGGCCTTTGCTCCCTATATGGCGGGAGTCGGCAGGATGAAGTATATCCGCTTCCTTTCGTTTAACATCTGGGGTGGATTGGGCTGGGTTCTGTCGATGACTCTGGGCGGATATGCGCTCGGCAATTATCCTTTCGTCCGCAAGAATTTCGAGAAGGTCGTGCTGGGGATTGTGTTCGTGAGCGTCGCGCCTCTGGTATGGCACTATCTCCAGAGCCGGCGGACCCGC
The DNA here is from genome assembly GCA_036489835.1 of Bryobacteraceae bacterium. Classification (GTDB taxonomy): domain Bacteria; phylum Acidobacteriota; class Terriglobia; order Bryobacterales; family Bryobacteraceae; genus Palsa-187. Next base: position 62,202 of record DASXEY010000053.1, read on the forward strand.
GAGATCGAAGTCGTAGCTCCGGAGCCGGTTCCCGAAATTCCAGAATAGTGCGCATAGCAGTCGTCGCCGACATTCACGGCAACGGAACCGCATTCAAAGCAGTCCTGGCCGACCTTCGGCAAACCGCCCCGGACTTGATCCTTCACGGAGGCGATCTGGCCGACGGCGGCTCCAGCCCTGTGGAGATTGTTGACCAGATTCGCGATCTGGGCTGGCAAGGCGTCCGGGGAAACACCGATGAGATGCTTTCGGTTCCCGAGTCTCTGGAGGAATTCGCGACCCAACACCCCGCCCTGGATTCACTCTGGTCTGCGCTGCGCGAGATGGCTTTGGCGACGCGTGGAGCGCTGGGAGAAGAACGGTTAACCTGGCTACGCAGCTTGCCGGCCATGCAGAGGCATGCTGACGCCGCGCTTGTTCACGCCAGTCCGGAGAGCTGCTGGCGCTCACCCTCGCATACCGCAAGCGATGCCGAATTGGAATCGGTTTATTCGCCCCTCGATCGGGCGATCGCGGTCTATGGGCATATCCATCATCCCTTCATTCGGAGCCTTCCCCGCTTGGTCGTCGCGAATACCGGGAGCGTCGGGCTTTCCTACGACGGCGACCGCCGCGCCGCATACCTTTTACTCGACGACTCCACGCCCACAATTCGCCGTGTGGAGTACGACGTCGATCGCGAAATCAGGCATTTGCTTGCTTGCGGAATGCCTCACGCCGATTGGGTAGCGAAGACGCTCGCAAGCGCGTCTCCGCAAATGCCGTAAGCGGCAGCGCCGCATGCCCTTGCGGATCACTTCAGGCCGGCAATCGGCTGCATGGCATGTATTCCCAAAACGCAACCGCCGTATGATCCCGTCGCCGGCGTGCCCATCACGGGTCCTGGCTTTCGTATTCTGAGGTGGCATACGCGGGCGACTTTGTCGGCCATCGTCTACGAAATGCGGTGGAAGCTTTTGAGAATATCGCGAGTCGAATAGCGTAGCGCGATGGGACGCCCGTGCGGGCAGGTCATGGGACAGGACGTCGCCGCCAGGGCCCGCAGCAGCCAGCCGATCTTTTCCGGCTCCAGCCGCATGTTGATCTTAATGGCCGCCCGGCAGGCGATCGAAGCCGCCATGGAACTGCGCAGATCGTCGAGCGAGGTTTTGCGCAGCTCGCGCTCGGAGATTTCCAGAATCTCGAAGAGCACCTTCTCAATACCTGCGGGGTTCAACCCAGCCGGTGCCGACTTCACGGCGATGGTGCGGTTGCCGAAGGGTTCCGTCTCGAATCCCAGTCCTTCCAGTTCCTCGGCGATGCGCGCGTATTCGATTTGCTGGGCCGCAGTCAGCCCGATCACCGCCGGGATCAACAGGCGCTGCGTCTCCACGTTGCCGCGGGCGCGGGCTGCCAGCACCTGCTCGAAAAGAATGCGCTCATGGGCCACGTGCTGGTCGATAATCCACAGGCCGTCGCGCCCGGCCGCCACGATGAAGCTGTCGTGAATCTGCCCCAGCGGCCGCAAATCGCGCAAAGCATCCAGGTTGTCCAATCCGCCGTCTAGCTCAGGGAAGGCCGCGCCGGACGGCAGCGGCCCGTGCGTATCGGGCACGCTCAGCTTCACACTTGGCGGCGACAATGGAAGCGCGTCCGGCTCTGAGAAATTAAACCGCGGCGAAGGCGAGGGAGGCCGGCGAAGATTGAACTCGGGCAAGGATGACCCACTCGTCTCTTCTGGCTGCGCGGCTGGAGGCATCGCCGATAGCGGCAGCGTCACCGGAGGCATTGTCGCTAATGCGGCGGCGTCCATATTCTCAAGCTGCTGGCTGAACTCGGAGTAGGGCAGGCCGACCGCCGGTTGCGGCGGCGACGGTACCGAAATTCGCGCGGCGGGCCGCTCCGCCATCAATACTTCGCGGATGGTGTCGCGCACCAGGTCGTGCACCACGGAGCCGTGCCGGAAGCGCACCTCGGTCTTTGAAGGATGCACGTTCACGTCGACTTCCTCCGCATCGCAATCCAGAAACAGCAGCGCAAAGGGATAACACGCTGGAGGCATCAGGTTGTGATAGGCCGCGCTGATCGCGTGCAGCAGCAGCCGGTCCCGGATCAGCCTTCCGTTGACGAACAGGTAAATGGAATTACGATTCAGCTTCTGCACCTGCGGGCCGCTGACGAAGCCGCGCAGACGGAAGCGCCGCATCGCGGGAGCTTCATCAGGCTCCGGAGGCATCGCCAATTCGCGCGATCGCTCTCCCAGATCTACCAGGCCTTCCAGAATGCGCGTCCCGAAGACTTGAAAGACGCGCTCCCGCAGCGACTCCACCGGCGTCACGTTCAGCAATTCCGAATTGTTGTGCCGCAGCAGAAAGCTTTTCGACGGGTGCGCCAGGCTATAGTGCGTCACCAGCGAAGCCACGTGCGCGATCTCGGTCTGATCCGACCGCAGGAACTTCTTCCGCGCCGGGACGTTGTAGAACAGATCCCGCACCGTGATGGTCGTCCCCTGAACCAGCGCCGCTTCATCGCAGCGCAGCAATCTTCCTCCGGCGATCTCGACGGCGGTGCCCACCTGGTCCTCGCGCGCCCTGGTTTCGAGAAGCAGCCTGGAAACCGACGCAATCGACGGCAGTGCCTCGCCGCGAAATCCCAAAGTAGCGATCGAGAGCAGATCCTTCACATCGGAAAGTTTACTGGTGGCATGGCGCTCAAACGCCAGCATCGCGTCGTCGCGCATCATGCCGGAGCCGTTGTCAGAGAGCCGGATCAGCTTCCGCCCGCCGGATTCCACTTCCAGGCGAAACTCCGAGGCCCCGGCATCGAGCGAATTTTCGAGCAGTTCCTTGACGACGCTAGCCGGCCGTTCGACCACTTCCCCGGCGGCGATTTTATTGGCGACAACGTCGGAAAGGATGCGAATGCGGCCCATGTCAAGCGGGCGGCTTAAGAGAAAATCTCGTCGACCGCGATGCGGCCGCCGAAAAAGAGCGGGATCTCCTGGCCGGATTTGTAGATCACTGCGCGGCCGTCGGCGGTGGAAACTTCGACTTCGCGGAGGTCGGTATCGACAATCCAGAATTCCCGCGAGCCGTTCTCCAGGCATAGTTTCTGCTTGTCGCGAATCTCCGTCTCGGTGTTGGAGGGAGACAGGACCTCAACCACCAAGTCGGGAGATCCCGCTAGATACTTGTCGATGCTATCCCACCGTTCCTTAGCCAGAAAGACGACGTCCGCGATTCGATAGTCACGGTCGCCCCTGGGTCGGAAACCAAACTCAGTGCCAACTTCGCCCGCGCTCCCAGCGGTGCGCCCTAGCAGGCGTATCAGCCGGTGCTGGATGCGGTAGTGTTTATGTATTGGTGGAGGCAAAAGAAACAGCTCTCCATGGCGCAGCTCATAGCGAAGGCCATGAGGATGGTCGGGAAATTTCTCGAACTCCTCAAAGGTCATCAGCCGAGTGGATGTGGTCGCCACGGGAACTCCTGGCTTGATTGTACCAGCAGCATGTCGATCTTCTACCAATCTGGAGAACAGGTCCGCACCGGCGACAAGATTGTCTATGGAGGATCCCCAGGTCAGGTGGAGTATGTCGTGGAAGTCCCCACTGGAGATCCCGCGATGGACTGGCATCTCACGCACTCGCCCAACGGCGGAATCATGATCAAGACCATCGAAATGGGGCGAGTTTTTCTCGAAAGCGAAGATCCAGATCTGGACTTAGTCTCGAGAGCGCCGGCGAAACCAGCAGAGCCCTAAGCGCTCATCGCGCCGAGGAACTCCGCATTGCTGCGAGTCTTACCCAGCTTGTCGATCAGCAGTTCCATGCTCTCCACCGGCGACAGCGGATTCAGCACCTTGCGCAGCACATACACGCGGTTCAATTCCTCGCGCGGCAGCAGCAGCTCTTCTTTGCGGGTTCCGGAGCGCGTAATGTCGATGGCCGGGAAAACGCGCTTGTCCATCAGTTTGCGGTCCAGATGGATTTCCATGTTTCCGGTGCCCTTGAACTCTTCGAAAATAACGTCGTCCATGCGGCTGCCGGTGTCGATCAATGCCGACGCCACAATCGTCAGCGACCCGCCCTCTTCAATATTGCGCGCCGCGCCGAAGAACCGCTTGGGACGCTGCAGCGCGTTCGAATCCACACCGCCGGAGAGCACCTTGCCCGACGGCGGCACCACGGTGTTATAAGCTCGCGCCAGGCGCGTGATCGAATCCAGCAGAATCACGACGTCCTTCTTATGCTCCACCAATCGCTTGGCTTTCTCGATCACCATCTCGGCCACTTGCACGTGGCGCGAGGCAGGCTCATCGAAGGTCGATGAAATCACTTCGCCTTTCACCGAACGCTGCATGTCGGTAACTTCTTCCGGGCGCTCGTCGATCAGCAGCACAATCAGCGTCACTTCCGGATGATTCGTCGTCACCGAGTTGGCGATCGACTGCAGCAGCATGGTTTTCCCCGTGCGCGGCGCGGCGACAATCAATCCGCGCTGCCCCTTGCCGATGGGCGTCAGCAGATCCATCACGCGGCCGGAGAAGTTATCGCGAGCCGTCTCCATCTTCAGCCGCGCCTGCGGATACAGAGGCGTCAGGTTGTCGAAGAAGATCTTGTTGCGAGCTTCCTCCGGCGGCTCAAAGTTGATGGCGTCGACCTTGATCAGCGCAAAATAGCGTTCGCCTTCCTTGGGCGGCCGGATCTGCCCGCTGACGGTGTCGCCAGTCCGCAGATCGAAGCGCCGGATCTGCGACGGGGAAACGTACACGTCGTCGGGACCGGGCAGGTAGTTGTATTCGGGCGCGCGCAGGAAGCCGAACCCGTCCGGCAAGCATTCGAGCACGCCTTCTGAGAAGATCAGCCCGCTCTTTTCCGCCTGCACCTGGAGGATCTTGAAGATCAACTCCTGCTTGCGGAATCCGGCGAAGCCCTGGACGCCCAGATCTTTGGCGATCTGATTGAGCTTCTGAATGCTCATGTCCTTCAGCTCCACCAAGTCGAGCGCGGCGCCATTCTTGGCCTGCCCCATTTGCTGGCGCCGCTTGTTGTCGAATAACCGCCCCTGGGGAACGGGTTCGCCTTCTTTGGGCGCTTCCCCCGTCTTTGGAGCTTCGGCCGGCTTGGGAGCCTCGGCGGCAGCAGGAGCTGGCGCTTCGGGCGCGGCTTCGGCATGCGGCTTGGCTTCAATGTGCGGCTTGGCCTCGACAGCTACCGCGGGAGGCTTCGCCTCCACTTGCGCCGCCTGGGGCTTCACTTCAGCGTGAGGCTTTGCCTCTGCGGGCGGAGGCCCTTTCGCCTCACCCTTGTCGACGCCTTTGTCGGCCGCCGCCGCCCTGCCCCTCGGTTTATGCTCTGGGGACTTGTGTTCCGGCTTCGCCGCCGGAGTCTCCGTCTTGGCGGGAACTTCTGAAGCCGAGGCGGTCTCCGCTACGCCGTTCGATTCGGCGTTCGTTTTTGCCTGCTCCGCCGTTACATCCTGGACGGATTGTTCTGGGTTTTCGAAATTGCTTGCCAAATTTCCCTCACTCCCCGGCCCGTCACGGCCGAGCATTCCAATAACTCTCCCGCGTATCCCTTACGCAGGGCCATCCGGCTTTCATGCCGTTCTTTGTGCGAACCAAGCTTGTCAAATTTCATCGCGGCCACCACGTAGGGCCGGTCGTGAAGCTCTAACCACTCCCGCAGCTCCACGTCTTTTTCCATCCAGCCGCGCCGCGCGTCCACCAAGATTACTGCCAGTTCCAGCGCCTTGCGGTCGAGCAGATAACTCTCGATCAGGGCCTTCCACTGCATCGTGATGCGCTTGGGAACTTTGGCGAATCCATACCCTGGCAAGTCCACGAACCGGTAACCGCCGTCGACCTGATAGAAATTGATCTCCTGCGTGCAACCGGGCCGGGAACTCACATGCGCCACTTTGCCCGCCGACACCAGCGCATTCAGCAGGCTGGATTTGCCGACATTACTGCGGCCCAGGAACGCGATCTCGGGTTCGGCCTCGGGCGGAAACTGCTCCGGCCGGGCTGCACTTATTATAAACCGCGCTGGCATAGGGATGGCAGGCGGTCTCCCCTGCCCAAGTTTGATTCCAAAAACAACCGGCGGCTTCGCCTGAAACTGATTCTAAAAGCGCGGGCGAACCGCCCTGCCCACCGCAACTTTAGTGTGTAACTTTTTCTTCCCGGTTCCGCGCCACGATCTCCGCCGCAGTCAGCATCCCGGCCAGCGGAGCCATCTCCAACTCCCGCTCCAGCGCGATCTTCAAGACCTCATCCATCGAAGTCACAAAGTGCAGCTTCATGTCCTTGCGGATGTTCTCCGGAATATCGGGGAGATCCTTCTCGTTATCCTTGGGCAACACAATCTCAAAGATCCCCTGGCGATGCGCCGCGAGTAATTTCTCCTTGAGTCCTCCAATGGGCAGCACGCGCCCGCGCACCGTGACTTCGCCCGTCATCGCGATGTCCGCCCGGACGGGAACGCTGGTCAGCGCGCTGGTGATACTGGTCGCAATGGTGATCCCTGCCGAGGGGCCGTCCTTGGGAATCGCCCCTTCCGGCACGTGCAAGTGAATGTCCAAATAGCGGTAGAAGTCCCGAGGCAAGCCCATCGAATGCGCGCGGCTGCGAACGAAGCTCATGGCCGCCTGCGCCGATTCCTGCATCACGTCGCCCAATTTGCCGGTCAGCGTCAAGCGCCCGCGGCCTTCCATGATCGCCGCTTCGGTGGTCAGTGTCGATCCGCCCACCTCAGTCCAGGCCAAGCCCATGGTGACGCCGACTTCGTTGGTCGTGTCCCGCAACTGTTCGCGGAACTTCTGCGGCCCCAGCATGTCGACGACTTTGGCCGCATCCACCACAGCTTTCTCCATCTTGCCGGCCGGTTTCTTGTCCTCCGGAACGGCTTGAAGATTTACCACCGTGCGCGCCATCTTGCGGCATACGTTGCCGATCTCGCGCTCCAGATTACGCACGCCCGCTTCGCGCGTGTAGTGCTGGATCAGCTCCTGAATCCCCGAGTCCGGGAATTCGATTTGATCGTCTTTGAGCCCGGTTTCCTTGCGCTGCTTGGGCACCAGGAAGCGCTTGGCGATTTCCATCTTTTCGAGCTCGGTATAGCCCGAAAGCCGGATCACTTCCATGCGATCCTGCAACGCCGGCGGGATCGTGTGCATCACATTGGCCGTAGCGATAAAGAACACCTGGCTCAAATCGTATTCCACGTCCAGATAATGATCCATGAACATGTAATTCTGTTCCGGATCCAGCACTTCCAGCAGCGCTGCCGAAGGATCGCCGCGGAAGTCCGTCGACATCTTGTCGATCTCGTCCAGCATGAATACCGGGTTGCGCACCCCGGCTTTTTTCATCATCTGCAGAATTTGCCCGGGCAGCGCGCCGATGTAGGTGCGCCGGTGGCCGCGAACCTCAGCCTCATCCCGGACTCCGCCCAGCGACAACCGAACGAACTTGCGACCGGTAGCTTTCGCCACCGACATCCCCAGTGAGGTTTTGCCCACGCCGGGAGGTCCCACGAAGCACAGGATCGAGCCCTTGGGGTCCTTAACCAATCTACGAACCGCCAGGAACTCGAGGATGCGTTCCTTGATCTTTTCGAGACCGTAGTGATCGCTCTCAAGCACGCTCTGCGCATGCACCAGATCGCGGATTTCCTTGGATTTCTTCTTCCATGGCACTGCCAGCAGCCATTCCAGATAGTTGCGCGACACCGTGGATTCGGCCGACATCGGCGGCATCTGTTCCAGCCGCTTCAACTCCGCCATGGCCTTTTCCTGGGCGTCTTTGGTCATGCCTGCGGTCTCGATCTTCTTCTTCAGATCGTCGAACTCGCTCTTTTCGCCGCGGCCCAGTTCCTTCTGGATGGCCTTGATCTTCTCGTTGAGGTAATATTCTTTCTGCGCCTTGTCGATCTGCCGCTTCACGCGGCCCTGAATGCTGCGATCGACGTTCAGCTTCTCGATCTCCACATCCAGCATCTCGGCGACACGAGTCAGCCGGTCGATGGGATCGAAGATCTCCAGAAGTTCCTGCTTTTCTTCCAGCGCCAGTTGCAGATTCGCGCCCACCGTATCCGCCAGCTTGCCCGGATCGTCGGGACGGATCGCCGCCACCATCGAATCGTAGTTTACGTTCTGGCTGATCTTGACGTACTGCTCGAAAAGGCCGGTCACGCGCGAAGTCAGCGCGTCCAGTTGCGGACCATGCTCGATGCGGAAATTGGTGGTCCTGACGGTAGCCCGGAAAAAGCCTTCTTCCTCGCTCACCGATAAAATCTTGCCGCGCTCGATGCCCTCGACCAGAACCTTGATGTTGCCGTCGGTTTGCTTAACGCTCTGCACGATGTTGGCGACCGTGCCCACCGAGAAGATTTCGTCGGGCCGGGGCTCATCCACGGTGGCGTCATGCTGCGCGGCCAGGAAGATCTTACGGTCGCCCGCCAGCGCTTCTTCCAGAGCGCGAACGCTCGACTCGCGCCCCACCACGAAGGGCGTCATCATGTGCGGGAAGATCACCACCTCGCGGATGGGCATCATCGGCAAGCGGCGTGTTTCTGTTTTTTCTTTGGAACTTAACATTTTGAAAATGAGGGGATAATGGCTACGCGCCGAACTCCCGCGGTCCTGCCGGTTTCTTAGCCGGCCTTCTCTAACAACGCCATGTTGATCTTCTGGGTCATCACCATTTCCTTCGTGACCAGGAATTCGCGGACCTTTTTATAAGACGGGAGGTAATACATCAGGTCCAGCATCAGGTCTTCGAGGATCATCCGCAACCCTCGCGCGCCCACTTTGCGCTCCATGGCGAGTTGCGCAATGGCTTCCAGCGCGTCGTCGTTAAACTTCAGTCTAACATTCTCGAACTCGAACAACTTCTGGTACTGCTTAATGATCGCATTCTTGGGCTTGGTCAGGATCTGCACCAGCGCATCCCGGCCCAAATCCTCCAGCACGGCCACCACCGGCAGCCGTCCGATGAACTCCGGAATGAATCCGCTCTTGATCAGATCGACAGGTTGAACCTGTTCCAACAGGCTGACGTCCCGGCGGCCGGAGCTGCCCGTGCGCCGGCTGGCTTCCCTTGCGCCATCTTCTGGATTCGAAAAACCGATGGTCCGCGTGCCCACCCGGCGGGAAATCGTCTTTTCCATGCCGATGAACGCCCCGCCGCAGATAAATAGGATGTTGCTTGTATCTACCGGAGTAAATTCCTGATGCGGGTGCTTGCGCCCGCCCTGCGGCGGCACATTGGCGATCGTCCCTTCCAGGATCTTCAGCAGCGCCTGCTGCACCCCTTCGCCGGAAACATCGCGAGTAATCGAAGGATTCTCGTCCTTGCGGCCGATCTTGTCGATCTCATCTATATAGATGATGCCCTGCTGGCAGCGTTGGACGTCCCAATCCGAGTTTTGCAGCAGCCGCAGGATGATATTCTCCACATCCTCACCGACATAACCGGCTTCGGTCAGCGTGGTGGCATCCACAATCGCGAACGGCACATCCAGAATCCTCGCCAGCGTTTGCGCCAGCAGCGTCTTCCCTGTTCCGGTCGGACCGATCAGTAGAATGTTGGATTTAGAAAGCTCCACTTCACCCGACCGCTGCTTGTTCATCTGGATGCGCTTGTAGTGGTTGTAGACCGCCACCGCCAGCTTCTTCTTGGTGGCGTCCTGGCCGATTACATATTGATCCAGATACTCTTTTAATTCCAGCGGCTTGGGAAGCTTATGGGGAGTGCCGTATTGTTGCTCATGCCGGTCATCCTCTAGGATCGAATTGCATACGGCAATACACTCATCGCAAATGTAGGCGCGCGGATAATCCGAGGGGGAGGAGATCAGCTTTCCAACAACGTCTTGACTTTTGTGGCAGAACGAACAGCGTAATGAATCGTCGGAGCCAGCACGCTTCACCGGGATCTCCTTGGAAACCGTAACATATGGGTGTCTCGGACAGTTTAATTATAGCCGAGATCAAGCCGGGACACCACAGACTTACGCCGCCGGCAGTACTGCCACCCGGTTACGGCCCTGATTTTTGGCCAGATAGAGGGCATTGTCCGCCGTTCGAATCAGGTTTTCTGCATGCACGGGCATGCCTGGACGCCAACTGGTGGCTCCAAAACTGCCCGTGACAGTGAGGCTGGCATCGCCAATCACCATCGGCTCGTTCGCCAGCGCCGCCCGCATGCGTTCCGCCTGGCTCCCGCTGCAGTGCTCATCGCAGCCGGGCAGGATGATCAGAAATTCCTCGCCGCCATATCTTCCAATTGAGTCGTACGCCCGCATGGAGAGCAGCATGCGCCGCGAGAATTCGCGCAACAGCGCGTCCCCGGCGAAATGTCCATAGGAATCGTTGACGTTCTTGAACCGGTCCAGATCCGCCAGCACCACCCCCACCGGGCGCTTTTCGCGTCCGCCGCGCACCAGTTCTTTTTGCAGAATGTCCAAAATTGAGGACCGGTTCCACAAGTTGGTCAGAAAATCCTTAGTGGCTTGCTCGCGCAGCGCCTCCCGAGCCTCCATCAAATCGCGCTGCAAGTCGATGATGCGCGTACCCGCCCGCAATCTCACTTTGAGCTCATGCTGATCGAAGGGTTTGGTTAAATAATCGTCCGCGCCGGATTCCAGGCCCTCGATCAAATCCTCACGCTGGCTTTTCGAACTCAATAGCAGCAGGTAGGTATACGCGCCGTCCGATCCCGGCGAGCCCGCGCGGACCCGTTTGCAAACCTCCGGCCCGGTCATCCCCGGCATCATCCAATCCAGGATGGCGATGCGCGGCGCGTCTTTATCCTTCAGCGCGTTATACGCCTCCAGCCCGTCGGACGCAATCAGCACGTCATACCCCCATTTCCGGAGCGTAGCGTCAAGCAGATGGCGCGAAACGATACTGTCGTCGGCGATTAAAATCCGCATAGCTTCGAAACTGGGTCTTAATGCTTCCAAGAGTACCGTATTTAAGCTTCTTATCGCTTAGATGCCGAAAGACTTGAGGTGCGGGCACACGCTTGGCGGTATATAATCCGCTCCAGGGAGCGCATTTCACGAATCTTGCCCTGCCGTTTCAGATGGGTCGTATTCCTGGTGGCAGTAGCCTCTGTCCCAATGCGGGATGTCCATGCGGCCGATGCGTCCTTCGACTCCCTCTACGAAGCCAATCAATGGTTCCATCTCCGCGATGCCGTTCGCCGCAACAACACGAGCGCCACAGAGCCGGCGCGACCCGAAACCGGCGGCGATCCGGCCGCAGCCAGCGCGACGATCTTCTATCGAGGCATGGTGGAACTCGCTTTCCACGACTGGGAAAACTCTGAGAGAGATCTTCGCGCTGCCGCCGATTCCGCTCCCAAGACCGTGACCGTCGAGACCGTGGACCAAGTCTCGCAATCGGTATTGGCGATGGAAGCGCTATCGGATTTGTACGCGCTTAACGGCCGCTACAAGGAATCCGGGGAACAATTCGACCGCTTCGTTCAGTCCGTCTCAAAGCTAAGCTTGAACGGCAAAATCGCCCAGGATGCGGCGCGATCTCTCAAGAGTTATCGCGCGCTCTACGCTGCTTTGGCTCGCTATCCCGATCAATCCGTCCCCGAGCACGGCTATTCACGCCTGCCGTATTCGACCAGCGCCGGCCGTCCGATCATTCGAGTAACGATGGGCCGAAACACTGGCGCCATGATGGCAAGCGCAATGATGTTGGATACCGGATCCAGCGCCAACTTCATCAATCCATCCGAGGCCAAGCGTCTGGGCCTGAACGTCCTCTCCGCCCCCATTCCGCTCGATGCCTACGATGGAGCCAAAGAAAAAACCAAGGGCGTCGCGCTGATAGACGAATTGACCATCGGAAATTTCCGCTTACACAACGTCGCCTTCTTCGTCCTCAGCGAAGACGATGACGACGTGCCGGGACTGCTTGGATTGCCAACGCTTTTCGCGCTGGGAACCGTCCGCTGGAACGCCGATGGCACCCTCGAAATTGGATTTCCGTCACAACCCTCCGAACCAAATCTGGCATACCACGACGGCGTCTTGACGGAAGGCGTCCTCCGCGATGAAGCTTCAAGCCATGCTCTGACCCTCAGTGTCGACACCGGAACAGATGAAACCCTGGTATACCCGTCGTTCGCTAAAGTAATCGGCCAAATCGATCGCGAGGCCATCGCCAAACGGGGACTGACCCTTCGGGTCGCCGGATTCGATGCTCCCCTTGCGGCTGGGATGCCGGTCTTGACCGCCAGAAGCGGCGATTTCGAAGGCCTGGATGGTAGCCTGGGCCTCGACATTTTGGGGCAATCGTCTCCTGTAACGTTCGACTTCATCAACATGCGCGTGACCGTTGGAGCCGGAAACTTGCCCGCCGAGCCAACAATCGTTTCCTCCACGGCGGGCCCGGATTCGAAACTTGACACGCAGCTTGCCCCCGCCAATCTGACCGACGCAGAGCTCAGCGACCTTTTAAAGCAGTCCGTGGATGAAGGCAACCTGGACTTCGAGCCTTCGCGGGACTACGTCTACACCGACGACCAAGAGACCCGCTTCCTGGATGCTAAAGGCAACGTGATCAAGTCCAACACAGAAGCGCACGAAAGCATCGCGCTTTATGGCGAACGCTATCAAAGGCTGACCGGCAAGGATGGCAAGCCGCTGCCTGCAAAGGAACAGCGCGCGGAGCAGGAAAAGCTCGACAAAGAGACCAGGAAGCGCCAGCAGGAGCCTGCCGACGTCAAAGCCAAGCGTCTGGCTCAAGTCCGGCAATGCGACGCCGAGGTATTCACGGCGCTCCATTTCCGCCTCCTTGGAATGGAGGATGTCGACGGACGTCCTGCCTACAAGGTAGAGAGCGATCCCTCACCCGGCGAATCGACAGGCTGCGGCCAGAAAGTGGCGAAGCTCTTTCATCTGAGCATTTGGATCGATCAGGCGGATAAGAAATTGGCCAAGTGGGAGGGCGACAACATCGCCCCGATCACCTGGGGAGGAATCCTGATCCGCGTGCCGGCAGGCGCGATGCACATCGCCGAAGACATGACCCGGCGGGAGGACCGAGCCTGGCTTCCCGCGCATCTGCATGTCCGCATCGACGCCAAGCTGCTGCTGCTGAAAACCGCGCACATCGAGGTCGTGTCAACCTATAGCGATTACCGGAAGTTCCAGGCCGACTCGCGCATCGTGGAGTAAACAAGCCCGCCTGCCTTGCTCGAAACCGCTTGCTACAATGGAAAACACGCTCACTGTTGCAGGAGCACCGACATGTTTCGGGGGGAAAGCGCTTTAAAGTGAAGACAAGCGATGTCCGCGATCCGGCGTACTTTCACAAAGTAGTCGATTGCCAATGGGCCTGCCCAGCCCACACCAATGTTCCTGAATATATCCGGCTGATCGCCCAGGGCAAATATACTGAGGCGTACATGGTCAACCGGGAATCGAACGTGTTCCCGGCGATTCTGGGCCGAACCTGCGACCGCCCGTGCGAACCGGCCTGCCGCCGCAGCCGCGTTGACGATCCTGCTCAGAAAGACGGCGACCACAAGCCCGTCGCCATCTGCCGCCTGAAGCGCGTCGCCGCCGATCTTCGCGGCGACATTTCGCACCTCCTTCCTAAAATCCCCAAGCAATCGAACGGAAAACGTGTCGCGCTGATCGGAGCTGGCCCGGCTTCGCTCACCGTCGCCAACGACCTTCGCCCGCTGGGCTACGAAGTCACTCTGTTCGAAAAACAAGATAAGCCCGGCGGCCTGATGCGTACTAACATCCCATCGTTCCGGCTTCCCGAGCAGGTATTGAGCGATGAAGTCGGCGCCATTCTCGACATGGGCGTCGACATCCGCTACAACTCGCCCATCGACAGCATGCGGGATCTTCTTGCAGAAGGCTATGACGCAATCTTCGTAGGCACCGGCGCACCCCGCGGCAAGAATCTCGACATTCCCGGCCGAACCGAAGCCGCGGCGCGTATCCATATTGGTATTGACTGGCTGGAATCCGTCGCCTTCGACCACATCAATTCCATCGGCGAACGCGTTCTGATCATCGGCGTCGGCAACACCGCCATGGATTGCTGCCGGACTTCCCGGCGGCTGGGCGGCAAAGATATTAAGGTGATGGCCCGCCGCCCGCGCGGCTACTTCAAGGCCTCGCCCTGGGAACTCGACGACGCCGAAGAAGAAGGCATCGAGATCGTCGTCAACTACGCCCCCAAGCGCTTCGTGCTGGAAAACGGCAAGCTCACCGGCATGGAATTTGAGCGTCTGGAATGGGACGCCGAGGCGAAAAAATCGCGGATCATCGAAACCGTCTTCCTTCCCGCCGACGATGTGATCCTGGCCATTGGACAGGAAAACGCGTTCCCGTGGATTGAGCGCGATCTCGGTATCGAATTCGACAAATGGGGCATGCCCACGGTCGACGAGACCACGTTCCAGTGCAGCCGCCCGGGGATCTTCTTCGGCGGCGACGCAGCCTGGGGACCCAAGAACATTATCTGGGCTGTCGCCCACGGCCACGGCGCGGCCATCTCTATTCACAATTACTGCCAGGGCGTCCCGGTTGAGGATCGCCCCATCGAACGCTCCAGCCTGATCAGCCAGAAGATGGGCATCAGTGAGTGGAGCTATCACAACGATTACAATCCCGCGCTGCGCCAGAAGATGCAGCACGTCGCTCTCACCGAGCGCTTCCGTAAACTGAACGTCGAAGTCGAGCTCGGCTTTTCGCCCGAGCAGACCGCGCGCGAAGTGCAGCGCTGCCTCAACTGCGATATCGAAACCGTCTTCACACCCAAACTCTGCATTGAATGCGACGCCTGCATCGACGTTTGTCCGGTGCAGTGCCTGACCATCACCCGCGATGGTCCAGAGGAAGAAGTACGCCAGCGCCTGTCCGCGCCGGCGGTGAATCCAGACCAGGCCCTGTACGCCTCTGCCCCGTTGCCTCAAACGGCCCGCCTCATGCTCAAGGACGAAGATGTCTGCGTCCATTGCGGCCTGTGCGCGGAACGCTGTCCCACCGCGGCGTGGGATATGCAAAAATTCGACCTTCTTATCCCCTACGCAGGAGCATCATGCACGACGTCCTACGCGTCAACACTCGAACCCATTCGGACGTAAACGATTTCGCCCTCAAACTGGCGAATGTAAACGGAACTGGATCCGCCAGCGCCAACGGCCTCCTCATGCAGGCCATTTTCCGGATGGGGATTCCTGTCACCGGAAAGAATCTTTTCCCGTCCAACATTCAGGGGCTGCCCACCTGGTACGAAATCCGGGTGAACAAGGAAGGCTATGGCGCCCGCGCCCTCGATTACGACCTGATGGTCGCGATGAACTCGCAAACCTACGCGCGCGATGTCAGCGAGGTTCGCTCCGGCGGATACCTGCTCTACGATTCCAGCTGGCCTCTCGACCCTGAACTGCATCGCGACGACGTCACTTTCCTGGGAGTGCCTCTGGCCAGGATGTGCAATGAAAACTTCGCCAATCCGCGCGAGCGCATTTTGATGAAGAACATTGCCTATGCGGGATCGTTGTGCGCCGCGCTGGATATCGACATGACCGTTGTCGGCGGATTGCTGGAAGAGAAATTCGGCCGCAAGAAAGCCCTGCTTGATTCGAATCATAAAGCGCTGAAGCTGGGCTACGATTACGCCCGTGACAATTTCGATTGCCCGCTTCCATTCCATCTTGCGAAGATGGACGCGAACGGCGACAAGATCCTGATCGACGGCAATACGGCCACGGCGCTTGGGTGCCTTTACGCGGGCGCCACCGTCGCCGCCTGGTATCCCATCACGCCCGCGACCTCCGTGATGGACGCCTTCAAAGGCTTCTGCGAAGAATATCGCCGCGATCCCGATACCGGCAAAAACAATTTCATCATCCTTCAAGCCGAGGATGAGCTCGCGGCCATTGGCATGGTTCTGGGAGCAAGCTGGAATGGCGCGCGAGCCTTCACTTCCACCGCCGGCCCTGGAATTTCGCTGATGAACGAGTTGCTGGGCTTGGCCTACTACGCCGAAATCCCCGCCGTGATTATCGACGTTCAACGCGTCGGACCCTCCACCGGCATGCCCACGCGCACCCAGCAGGGCGATCTGCTCCTCTGCGCCTACGCCTCGCATGGCGACACCCGGCACATTCTTCTTTTCCCTTCGAATCCTGGCGAGTGCTTCGAATTCGCCGTCAAATCCTTCGACCTGGCGGAGCGTTTCCAGACCCCCGTGATGATGCTCTCCGACCTGGACATCGGCATGAACGATTGGGTCATCCCGCGTATTAAATGGGACGATTCCTTCCGTCCCGATCGAGGCCGCGTGCTGAGCGCGGAGGATCTGGAGAACGCCGCCAAATACTTCCGCTATTCGCCGCTCGATGAGAACTATGTCGCCGCGCGAACTCTGCCGGGCGTCGACGCCAAGGGTTCGTATTTCACCCGCGGTTCCGGCCACAACAAGCTCGGCGGATACACGGAAACCCCGTCCGAATATCAGGAAGTGATGGACCGTCTGAAGCTGAAGCACCAAGCCTCGGCGAAGTTCGTGCCCGCGCCAATTCTTGAAACGCGCGAAGGAGCCCGCTTCGGCGTTCTCTCAATAGGCGGCTGCGATCCGGCCGTGCGCGAAGCTCTTGACATCCTTGCCGCTCAGGGCGTTCCCGCCGATTATCTGCGCGTGCGCGGATTCCCCTTCGACGCCGCGGTGGAGGAATTCCTCGCGTCGCACGAATTTACATTCGTGATCGAGCAGAATCGCGACGCGCAGCTCAAATCGCTGCTGACGCTAGAAACCTCGGTGCCCAAAGAAAAGCTGCGATCCGTCCTTGTATACGGAGGATTCCCCTTGAGCGCCCGACACGTAGTAGAAGAAATTTTAGGACAGATTTAATAGCGACCATGCCGTCAATTACAAAACCCATCGCCACCCACCCGAGCCTGAAGCGGAACGAACTCGGCCTGACCATTCGCGACTACGAAGGGTCCATGTCCACGCTGTGCGCCGGCTGCGGCCACGATTCCATCACCGCCGCCATCACCCGAGCGTTTTGGGAACTGTCGACGCCGCCGCACATGATCGCCAAGCTGAGCGGCATCGGCTGCTCGTCGAAAACGCCCACTTATTTCGTCAGCGGAGCCCACGGCTTCAACTCGGCGCACGGCAGAATGCCCGCCATCGCCACCGGAGCCGCCGCCGCCAATCGGGATCTGCTGTACATCGGCATCTCCGGCGACGGCGATTCGCTTTCCATCGGCCTCGGCCAGCTCTGCCATGCCATCCGCCGCAACATTCGCATGCTGTACGTGATCGAGAACAACGGCGTCTACGGCCTGACCAAGGGCCAGTTTTCCGCTTCCGCCGACATCGGCACCAAGAGCAAGCGCGGTGAAGCCAATCGCATGGGCCCCATCGATCCCGTGCGTCTTGGCCTTTCTCTAGGAGCCACCTTCATAGCCCGCAGTTTCTCCGGCGACAAGGAACAGTTGGTGCCGATTCTGAAAGCAGCGCTAGCTCACCGAGGCTTCGCGCTAGTGGACGTGATCTCACCCTGCGTGACCTTCAACGACCACGAAGGCTCAACTAAGAGTTACCTCTCAACTCGCAAACACATGGTCCACGCCACGGAGACGGATTTCGTCCCGCCCGCCCAGGAGATTCTCGCAAACATCAGCCCCAACGGGACCACCAGCGTCACCCTCCACGACGGCAGCGTAGTGCGCTTCACCCGCACCCCCGCCCACTACGACCCCACCGACCGGGCCAAAGTAACCGAATACTTAGACAGCAAAACGGCCAGCGGCGAAGTCCTCACAGGCCTGCTGTACCTGGACGAATCCTCCGCCGACATGCACGAGCTGAGCAACTCGACCGAAGTGCCCATGGCGCACATTCCATACGAAACGCTCTGCCCCGGCTCCGCCGTGCTCGACAAGCTCCAGGAAGAATACCGCTGACCGCAGTCACAACATGGGTTGCCCGATTTTCAAGAGCAACTCATTTACGACGTCCCATGGCAAGCGCACTCCACGCGCTCGCAGTGATGAAAAGCAATCTCGAAGAGCGACCGAGGAGAGAAGCTCTACCTTTTGGAATTGCTGTAGAACCCACAGCGTGCCGTGGAATTCCAGCTCGAAGCGCTCAGCGAGTGCTCTGCCCCAGGGATCATCAACGGTCACGACCGCGCCCACCTGAGAAGCCTGCACGACTGCCTCGGCTTCACCGCGATCCTCGGATCCATTTCGCGATCGCTCTGTGAGAAGCAAATCGACAGCGCCTTGATCGTAGTGGTCGCAGCGTTGGAAGAAAGCGTATTCCTTGAAGAGCCACCGCAACCGATCTTTGGTTTCTCGCCGCTTGTATAGCTCCTTTCGGACGGTCCTGGGCACCAGCACCTTCGAGAAAAGAAGACTCAAGCTTGGCATCAGCTTGAGATGGTCGAGAGCAATGACGCACGAACTGTCGATCGTACAGCTGCGCGCCCTCATTCGGGTTAGCTTCGATCAGCCGGCGCCAGGATGAGTAGGCCGAGTGCGAGCGTACCCAAAGCCAATAGCGCCGTTTTTGCGCTCTGCTGCGCGTGGATCGTTTTGAGATGTCCGACAATGCCGATCTCGGCCTCGCCCGGACTAGCTGGATCGATGACGACAACGCTCGATCCAAAGTACGGCTGAAGTTGAGAGGCGAACGCAGGGTAGGCCATCACGATCATGGTCTTTCTAAGGCCTAGGCCTGCGTTGAGCTCGCGGCGGCACGCCTCAGTCAGACCCATCCCTACGACCCCCAGAACCACTTCCGACTCATTTAGCTTTTGAGCAACTTCGGGATCGAGAAACGGTGGGACGCTTTGGCGTGTAAATGCCGGCGGAACGTATACAGTGAGGCCGTTTACAGCGCCCAAAGCCTGCAAACGAAGCGCCGTGATCTGATCGCTGGCGTCGCCGTAAGAGATAAATACTTTCATTGTCGTTCCGTTGCCTCGATTGTACTCCGCTTGAGCGCAAAACGCGCTTGCAAGAAAAATTATCTCCTCGCGCTTCTGCCACTTGCCGCTTTATCCTGCCGCGTTTCTCCACCCTCATCATCGATTATGGGATCGGGAGTTTGGCTATTCCTCATTGGAACCAGACCACCGGACGAGGGAGAGTGCTCGAGCCTACCCCGCGTTCGCGTATCCCTCAATGAGCCTTGCCGCTGAGGTCGACAGCGGTCCTTTTCGCCGTTTGAAGGTAATCAAGCCAAGCCGGGGCCTCGAAATACGAAAAACGATGAAGAAACGGTAGAAAAAACCAGCCAAAGCGCCGAAGGCGCCTCACTTCCGCTCGCCGATCCGGTGCAGCTTGATCAGGTTCGTGCTACCGATGCGCCCGATCGGCTGCCCAGCCACGAACACCACATTATCGTTCGGCTTCAATCGCCCGGATTGCACCAGCATATTTTCCATTTGCAGCAGCATCAGATCCGTTGATTTCACATCCGGCGCAAGAATCGGCTCCACTCCAAAGCAGACGCTCAACTGCCGCGCGGCGCATTCGTTTTGCGTAAACGCGTAAATCGGAACCGGAGGCCGGAACCGCGAGATCAGCCTCGCGCTGGCTCCGCTGGAAGTGAACACCACAATCGCCGACGCGTTCGCCGACCGGGCCGCGTGATACGCGACATCCGCAATCACCTCGGCGTTCGACGGCGTCAGCGGCGGCAACGGTTCCGGGAAACCTTGCGGCGCCAGCCAACTCTCCGTTTCCTGGGCAATGCGAGTCATCATGCGAACCGCCAGCGCAGGATAGCGGCCCGTCGATGTTTCCGCCGAAAGCATCACCGCATCGGTGCCGTCGCAGATGGCATTGGCGACATCGCTCACCTCCGCGCGCGTCGGGGAAGAATGCTCGATCATCGATTCCAGCATCTGCGTTGCGGTAATGACGAATTTCCCCTTCGCGCGAGCCCGCTCGATGATGCGCTTCTGAATGAACGGGACTTTTTCCAAAGCCAGCTCCACACCCAAATCGCCGCGAGCCACCATCACGCCTTCGCATTCATCCAGAATCTGCTCCAGATTCTTCCAGCCCTCCGGTTTCTCGATCTTGGCGATCACCGGAATCTGCGCGTCGTTCTGCTCCAGGTAAAGCTTCACCCTCTGTAGATCGCTCGCGCGCCGCACAAAAGACAGCGCCACGAAATCGATTCCGGCTTGCAGGCCGCGCTGCAAATCGTCCATGTCTTTGCGGGTGAGTGAAGGCGTGCTCAACTCCACGCCGGGCAGGTTGATGCCTTTGTGATCGCTTAACGCCCCGCCAATGACGACCTCGCAACGAGCCGACACCGCATCCGTATCCAACACCCTGAGCTCGACGCTGCCGTCCGCCAGAAACACGCGGTCGCCAGACTTCACGTCTTTGGCAAAATGCGAATAACTCGTGGACGCAAGCGCGGCGCTTCCCAGCACTTTTTCGGTAGTGATGCTGAAGACATCGCCGGCGATTAACTCGCATTGACCGCCCTCGAAATTTCCCAGGCGGATCTTGGGGCCTTGCAGATCCAGCAGGATTCCGGCCTGAATGCCCAGTTCGCCGGCGGCCTGGCGGACGCTCGCAATGCGCGCCAGATGATCGTCCCAGGTGCCATGGCTCGTGTTCAGGCGAAACACGTTCACGCCTGCCGCGAACATGCTCTTCAAAGCGGGAGCCCCGCTAATCGCAGGTCCCAGCGTTGCCACGATTTTTGTTCTCGGCATGAGGAGGGAAAATTCGAACCGTTCTGAGAGCCGGCAAAGCCCGAATTCTACGGGGAAGGAAAAACTGCAACAGCCGAGTGCAGCGGTACAGCAAGGATAACCCACGCGGCCGAAGTCCTGCAAACGTTACGCGGCCCGAATATCTGTTTGTGCGAAATCGTTCCCTGTATAAAGCAGCGGCAGCCCGCTCAGAAACGCCACGGCGTAGGACATGCAATCGCCAAAATTCAACGCTGCGGGGTGGCGGCCCTTGCCATAGCGGAGGAAGGCATCGGCCGCCGCGTCGAAGTGTTCCTCCGTGAATGGAATTACCTGAACTCGCAGTTGCTTCAACGATCTTCCGATCACCGAGCGTGCGTCCCGCTTGGTTCTGGCGCTGAGGACCATTGCCGCCTCAAGGAGAGTGGGCGCCCCAATCACCACGATGGCCGCTTTCGAGATCTTCTCGAAACACTCCTCGTGCCCCGGCTCCTTCAAATGCATCGCCAAAAGCGCCGAACTATCGAGTACCATTTGCGTCAAACACCGTCCGGCCCATAGCCAAGAATCCGTTCGCGATCACGTTTTTTGAGCTTCTTGCCGAGCGCCTCCGGCGGAACGTTTGGCCAGATAGTCCGCTCGAAGAACTCAATCAGCCGCTCCTTCGTTCGAGGCGGTCCATACGCAACCGCCAGCCGCGCCTTTCGCTCTTCAAGGGCTCGCCGGATGGCTTCCGTTTTGGATTCGTTGGCGAGTCTGGAGACCTCATGCGCCAAGCGTTCCACCTCGGGATTCTTTATGTTCAAGGCCATTTTACACCTCTATACCATTATTCCACCCCGCCGCCCGCCCGCCCAAACGGAAAATTCCGCTCCGCCCCTGATACCCTAAAACCATGAAGGTCCGTTTTCTTGTGTTATTGATTCCGGGGCTGCTCCTGTTGCGGACCGGCGAGGCTCAGTCTCTTCAGGATTTCGAAAAGAAAGTCACCGAGTTCAGACTCGCCAACGGTCTCACCTTTCTGGTGATCGAAAGGCATGAGGCGCCGGTGGTGTCTTTCCACACCTATGTAAACGTGGGTTCCGTGGACGATGTCAGCGGACAAACGGGCTTGGCCCACATGTTCGAACATATGGCCTTCAAGGGCACCGAAACTATCGGCACCAAGAACTGGCCCGAAGAGAAGAAGGCGATGGATGCGGTCGAGGCCATCTACGACCGCCTGGATGCCGAGCGCAACAAGGCCTACCGCGCCGACCCGCAGAAGATCGCGGCCATCCAAGCCGAGTTGAAAGTCGCCATGGACAAGGCCAACAGCTACGTCGAGGAGAATGAATTTCCCGGCATCGTTGAATCGAACGGAGGCGCGGGATTAAACGCCGGCACAGCCGAAGACCAGACCACGTACTTCTACAATTTCCCGTCCAACCGGATTGAATTATGGTTCCTGTTGGAATCCGAACGCTTCCTGCATCCCGTCTTCCGCGAGTTCTACAAGGAACGCGACGTCGTCCGCGAAGAGCGGCGCATGCGCACCGAATCCAGCCCCGTCGGCAAGCTGGTGGAGCAATTGCTCTCCACAGCTTTTGCGGCGCATCCTTATAAGACCTCGCCCATCGGCTGGGCCAGCGACATCGAAAACTTCCGCCGCACCGAAGCCGAGGCGCTCTACAAACGCTACTACACGCCCGGCAATATGACCATCGGAATTGCCGGCGACGTGAATCCCGCTGAGGCCAAGAAGCTGGCGGAGAAATATTTCGGCCGCTTACCGGCGGGTCCCACTCCGCCCGTCGTGCGCACCGTTGAGCCTCCGCAGACCGGTGAAAAGCGCGTAGCGGTGGAGTCTCCGGCGCAACCATTCTTGCTGGTCGGCTATAAGCGGCCCGATCAATATTCCAAAGACGACGTGCCTCTGGATGTGCTCAGCGATATTCTTTCCGATGGCCGCACCGGCATCATGTATAAGGATATGGTGCGCGATAAAAAGATCGCGCTGGCCGCGGAAAGCCAGGCGTCTTTCCCGGGAGGGAAATATCCGTCGCTGTTCATCTTCTTCGACGCTCCGGCGGCAGGAAAAACCGTCGAGGAAAACGAAAAGGAGCTTTACGCCGTTATCGATGGGGTTCAGCAAAACAAGGTCGACGCCGAATCGCTCCAACGGGAAAAAACCAAGCTGCGGGCGTCCTTGATTCGCCAGTTGGATAGCAATTCAGGCCTGGCCCAGCAACTGTGTTTCTACCAAGCCAATTACGGCGACTGGCGCAAAATGTTTACGGAGCTGGATGAATACAACAAGGTGACCGCGGAGGATGTGATGCGCGTGGCCAAAACATATTTGATTCAAAATGGGCGGACCGTGGCATACACGTATGCTCCGCCGAAAGGCGCCGCAGCGCCGCAGGGAGGCGCAAAATGAGACGGCTCGAAGCATCGGTTTTATTCGCGGCGTTCCTTTCGGCAGGCCTTTCGACAGGCGCATTCGCCCAAACCAAATCAACGTCCTTCAACTATAAGGACCTGAAGTATCCGCCGCTAGGCCAGGTGAAGGTTCCTGTGCCCACCGAGGTGACTCTATCAAACGGCATGCGCGTGTTCCTGCTGGAGGATCATGAGCTGCCGCTGATTAGCGGCTCAGCCACGATTCGAACCGGAAATCTGTTCGACCCTCCCGGAAAAATCGGCGTGGCGGATCTGACTGCGGCGGTGATGCGCTCGGGAGGAACCAGCGCCAAGACCGGGGATCAGCTTGACGTGCAGCTTGAGGATATTGCGGCGTCGGTGGAAAGCTCGATGGGCGAGACCAGCGCGAACGTCAGCTTTAACGCATTGAAAGAGACCGCCGACACAGCGCTCGGAATCTTCAAGGATGTGATGAGCGATCCCGGATTCCGGCAGGACAAAATCGACCTGACACTATCGCAGATGCGCAGCGGAATTTCCCGCCGCAATGACGATGCCGATGCCATTCCCGACCGCGAGCTGATGCGCATTCTATATGGCCGCGACACCCCTTACGGATGGCAGGTGGAATACGCGGATCTGGACCGCATCAAGCGCGACGATCTGCTGGCGTTCTACCATCGCTACTATTTTCCGAAGAACATCATGCTGGCGGTTTATGGCGATTTCAACACCGCCGAGATGAAGGACAAGCTCGAAAAAGTTTTTGGTGGATGGAAGGTCGAGCAACCGCCCGTCCCGGCGTTCCCGCCGGTGACCGCGAAGCCCGCTCCTGGAATTTATCTGGCTGACAAAGACGATGTCACGCAGACGTTCTTTTCTATCGGCGAGCTCGGCGGCACCTTGCGCGATCCGGATTATGCGGCGCTGGAAGTGGCGTCGGATATTCTCGGCGGAGGGTTCCGCAGCCGCCTGTTCAAGGAAATTCGCACGCATCTAGGCTACGCTTATAACGTATCTGCATCGTGGGCGGCAACCTACGATCACCCTGGGACGTTCCTGATTACGGGCAGCACCAAGTCCTCGACGACAACCGAAACCATCGAGGCTATTCAGGCTGAGCTGGCCAAAATCCGCGACAAACCCGTAACCGATGCCGAGCTGAAGGAAGCCAAGGACGGCGTGCTGAACGCGTTCGTTTTCAGCTTCGATAGCCCGCAGAAAACGCTCAACCGAACCTTGCGCTATGCCTATTTCGGCTATCCCAAGGATTTCATTTTTCAATATCAGAAAGCGGTTGAGGCTGTGACGGCCGCGGATGTTCTGCGCGTGGCGAAGGCGCACTTCCTGCCTGAGAATCTGGCCATCGTGGCGGTAGGAAATCCCAAGGATTTCGGCAAGCCGCTGACGACTCTGGGAAAGGTGACGCCGATCGATCTCACCATTCCGGAGCCGGCTGCGCCGGCCGTTTCCTCGGGCGATGCGGCCAGCCAGAGCCGGGGAAAAGCCCTGCTGGAACGGGCCCAACAGGCCATGGGCGGAGCCGACAAACTCGCGGCAATCAAGGACACCACGCGGGTGCTGGAGCTCACCATGGACCCGTCGGCCGGAGGCATGAAGGTCAAAGAGACTACCCAGATTCTGGGAGACCAGTTCCGCCAGGATCAAGAGCTTCCGATCGGGAAACTGCTGGTCTACACCGACGGCAAAACAGGATGGCTGGTGACTCCGCAAGGGACGATGAATATGCCCGCCGAGGTGCTGAAGCAGGCGCGCGGGGACATCTTCAGGGAACTCGGCCCCCTGATGCTTTCGACCAGCGACAGCTCCCGCACGGTCAACGCGGTGGGGGACAACGCCGTCGAGGTTTCCGGAGGCGGGCTCAGCGTGAAGGTGGAATTCGATCCGTCCACGGGGCTCCCCTCGCGCCTGACTTATCAGGAACTGGGACCCACCGGTATGCCGTCTATCGTTACAGAGACAATGTCGGATTGGCGCGATGCAGGCGGCGGCGTGAAGATGCCGTTCAAGGTCGTGCTGGATCAGGATGGCCACAAGGCCGGGGACGCGGTGGTGTCCGGGTATCAATTCAACACGGGTTTGAAAGCTGAGGACCTGGCAAAAAAACCGTAAAATTCAAGCAAGTGCGCAATTCACGTTCATTCACTGGTTTGTTCAATGCGACTCATGGCCTGATTTCTATAGTTGTTTTCTGCGCGAGCCTCCACGCGCAGGCAATCCCAGTCGATCCGCGCGCGAAGAAGGCCATCGACGACGCAGTTGCTGCGCTGGGCGGCCAGAGATTCCTCACCATGTCGGACCGGGTCGAGTCCGGCCGGGCCTACTCCTTTTACCGCGACAAGATTTCCGGGCTATCGGTCGCCACGATTTACACCGAGTACTTCGCCGTGCCGCCGGACAAAACCGGCAAGGATCTGGGAGTGCGGGAGCGGGAAGTCTTCGGCAAAAACGAAGAGTACGGATACGAGCTGTTCCGCGAAGATGGCGCGTGGGAAGTCACCTATAAAGGCCCCCGGGAACTGGACGACGACCGCGTCGAGCGTTACCGGCGCACCACGCTTAACGACGTCCTGTATATCCTGCGCATGCGTTTGGACGAGCCGGGGCTGACCTTCGATTGGAAGGGCTCCGACGTAGTGGAGAATCTGCCGGTCAATATGGTCGACATTGTCGATTCGGAAAACCGGGTGGTGACGGTGTACTTCAATCAGCTCACCAAACTACCGGTTCGGCAGACCATGGTGTGGCGCGACCCCAAGACCAAGGACAAGTACGAAGAGGTGACGCGCTACGGGCTCTATCGCGAGCAGAGCGGTGTCCAGTGGCCCCTGCAAATCACCCGCGAACGCAACGGGGAGAAGATCTATCAGATTTTTTCGGAATCCATTCTGATCAACCCTGGCCTGCCCGATCCGGTGTTCGCGGTTCCCACCGGTCCGGCGACGAAGACGCCCTTCAAGCTCCCGAAGCCGCCGAAGTAGCGTTCACTGCGTCACCCAAAGGATCATCGTCATGGCCTGGCTCTGTGTGAAGTCGACGATTGGGCCTTGCAGCGGGGGCGGGATGACGTACACGGGGCCCACCGGCGTGTCATTGGAGCTGAACGTCACGGGAAGGCTGAATACGGCCCCTGGCGTAGACACCGAACTGACGGCGCATGATTTCAAGGAACTCGGCAACGGCGTCTCCATTTTGTAAACGAATCCGTCGATCACGGAACCATACGCCGTCGCCGAGCATTCGCCGATCGACGCCACCAAGGCCAACGGAACGGAAGTATTGCCTCCCGCGCCATCGACAAAAAACGAGACCGTCGAGCCGAGCTTCGCCGGATTCGCGCAGGAGTTGAGCGACCCGTCCGCATTCTGCGCCAACGGCTGAAATCCAGTGTTCGTGATGATGGTGCCCACGCAAGTGCCCACCGTGGCGGAGAGATTCGCGAACAGATTGGGATTCGATAACACGAACGGAAACTGACGCTGGATGCTCTGGGCTCCATTCACACTGACTCCCAGCGTCAGAGACGCCGGAAAGTTGTTGGTTGGCAAAAGAGCAGGCATCGGAACCAGGACGTTTATTTGCGTCGAAGAAACGTAGAGCAGCGGAGCCGGCTCAGCGTTGATCGTCACGGTCACGCCTGCAACGCTTGGATCTGTGCCATCGGGTGCGGCGACTCCGGTGGCCGGTCCCAGGTTCTCGCCGAAGATTGAAATCGCCTGGTTCGGACCCACGGCGCGGACGTGCTCTAAATTCGCCGCGTCCAGCACGCACGCAATGTTCGGCGTCCCGCTTGAAGAACTCGCCGAAAAATTGACAGCGGACAAGAACGCGCCGGTCGCGAATCCACTCCCCAGGTTGGCCGGCAGAAGCGCTAACGGAGTCAGCGGCACATCGGCCGCCGGAGTAGAGCCGGTCAACCACACATTGCCGCCGGCGATTGTGACGCCCACCGCAATTGGTCCCGAGCCATCGATCCATTGCCCGTCGAGCGTGTTGCCGGTGGCGGGGTCGACCTTCATCACGTACGCCTCATTCGTAGCCACAACACTGTTGGGCCAGCATTGCTGCGGCACCCAGGGAAATATCGCAGGAGGCGCAACCGGCGCGGTGAGATTGCCTGGGCCGTTCAAGCTGGGCCGATAACTGGATGCGATCCCGCCCACATATAAGGAGCCGGAGGAATCGAGAGCCACGCCGCCTCCGCCCACCGGTATCGAGAACAACAAGGACGCGCCAGCCGGATCTAGCTTACTGAGGTAGGAGGTGTAAAGTGATGTCGACGGCGCCGTGACCGTGAACGGATATTGGGCTTCCAGCAGCATTCCGGTGACAAACACGTCGCCGGCCGCGTCCACCGCCAACCCCGTATTCGCGACATTGCCGATCTGTCCCGTCTGGCCATTCAGACCGGTGGAATAAATCAGCTTGGAAGCGGCAGGGTCCACTTTGGTGACATGTTGCAGCACGCCCGGAAAGCCGATCTGGCAGAAGCCGAAACAATAGGAGCCCTGCACGAACGTCGTCTGATACGCGCCCGGAGTGGTCGGATAATTCGTTCCGGTGCTGCTTCCCGCCAGATAAATATTGCCGGTGGAATCGAACGCAATGGAGCTTCCGCCGATCCCGGTGGCGGAGAAAATCATCTTGCTTGCGGTGGGGTCCAATTCCATCAGGAACCAATTGCCGTTCGAGGTGGCCACGCTGTAGGCTCCCGAGGTAGAAGGAAAGCCGTTGGCCAGGGCGAGTCCACTCACCAGAATCTGGCCCTGCGGCGTGAGCGCGACGCCCTTCGCTTCGGAAGCGACGGAACCGCCGATGAACACCGAGAACAGCACCGCGCCATCGGGACCCAGTTTCGTGACGAACGATCGCGGATCCTGGCTGCCTGTTGGAGCAGTGCCCAGCGATCCTCCGCCCACCGCCTCAAAGTTCGGATTGACGGTCCAGCCCGAGACATAGGCGTTGCCCGCGCTGTCGACCGCGATTCCCGTGACTTGATCGGCGGCGGCGCTATCGAGATAAGTGAGGTAGAGATACTGAGTCGCCGAGGGATTGATTTTCACCACAGCCGCGCCGGTGGTTTCCGCCACAGGGTCGATCACCGCGGCGCCGGCGATGAGGATATTGCCTTGCGCATCGGAGGTAATCGCGGTGGGCGTGAAGCCGGATTTGAAATACGTAGAAATCGCCAGGTTAGCTGGAAAGCAGGCCTGAATAAAGAAAGCCGCGAAGCAAAGAATACGGAGCATGGACGGAAAATCCTCCTGGGGAAATGGAGGACGCGGGCAGTTTTATGTTACCGCCTTCTGCTCCTTGGATTGGGGTTTCTCTTTTCCGAGTCCGCACTCTTCGTGAACGGCCCGCACGGCTTGCTCCAGGCCGGCTCGATTCACCACGATGGCGATGGTCAGCTCGCTCGACCCCTGGGCGATAGCGATGATGTTGATCTGGTGGCGGGAGATGGCGGTGAAGATGCGGCCGGCCAGTCCGGGCGTGCCGCGCATGCCCTCGCCAACCACTGCGATTAAGCCCACCTGCGCATCCACGTGCAGCGGTTTCAGGTAGCCATGCGCGAACTCCAGCGCCAGATCTTCTTCCAGGAATTCGGTGGCGCGTTCCAGCTCGGATTGGCGCACCAGGAAGCAGAAGCTCTGCTGGTAGCTGGAACTGGTAATGGCCAGAAGCTCCACGTTTGCGCGAGCCAAGGCGTCGAGCGAGCGGGCCATCACTTTCGTGCCGCTCAAGGCAGCGCTGGCCGGCTCAATCGAGACCAATGCGACGTCGGCTAAAGATGTCACCGCGTGCGGCCCTTGCACGCATTCGATCTTGGGCAGGATGCGGGTTCCCGGTTTTTCAGGAGCGAAGCTATTCTTGCTCCAGACCGGGATCTGGCGCTCCGCCAGCGGAGCGAGCGTGCGCGGATGCAGAACCTTCGCGCCGTTATAGGCAAGCTCGGCCGCCTCAGCGTAGGTCACGGATTCCAGCACTTGAGCGTTGGGAACCAGGCGCGGATCGGCGGTCATGATGCCGTCGACATCGGTCCAGATCCACAGCTCGCGGGCGTCCAGCGCGGCGGCGGCGATGGATGCCGAGAAATCGGAACCGCCTCGCCCCAGAGTAGTGGGCCGGCCGTCGAGAGTCGAGCCGTTGAAGCCGGTCATCACCGGCAGAATCCGCTTATCGAGCAAAGGTTGCAGAATCTTGGCGGCGCGCTGCCGCGTGGGTTCCATCAGCGGGGAAGCGTTGCCGAAGAGCGCGTCCGTGGCGATGACCTCGGCTGCGTTGACGGCGACGGCGGGCGTGCCCTGGGATTCGAGATAGTCAGCCATCAGCAGAGCGGAGAGGCGCTCGCCGATGGCCATGGCCTCGTCAACCGAGCGCGGGGGGCGTTCGCCCAGCATCATCATTCCCTTGGCGATGCGGGTGAACTCCTGAATCAGAGCGTGGATGCCAGCGAGCGCGGCATCCTGGCGTTCGTGCGGAAGCAGAGCGTGGCAAGCGTCGGCGTGCCGCGTCGTCAGGTGCCGGAGATTGGCATCGACATCGGTCTGATCGCCAGCCTCGGCTTTGCGGAGCGTGTCGAGCAGCAGGTCCGTAATCTTGGACATCGCCGAAACGACGACGGCGACAGGGCGCAGAGCGTGCTGCTCCGTGGCGAGCCGGGCGGCGACTCGGATGCGGTCGGCGGAGCCCATGCTGGTGCCTCCGAATTTCATGACAAGGAGATCGTTCATTCGTGTTTAGTTGGAAGTCCGTTTTCGGACCAGCTTGAGGATGGCTTCCTCGACCTGCTCGGCGGAAAGGCCGCTGGTGTCCAGGTACTCGGCGTCGGGAGCCTGGGTTAAAGGCGATTCGGCGCGGGAGCGGTCGCGGCGGTCGCGCTCTGCGATTTCGCGGGCTACTTGTTCTCGCTCGGCTCCGGTTTCGACGGCGCGCCGGCGGGCGCGCTCCCCCGGATCGGCGTCGAGAAAGATTTTCACCTGCGCGTCGGGAAACACCACTGTTCCAATATCGCGGCCTTCCATGACAGAGGAGTGAGCAGCCGCGATGCGGCGCTGTTCCTGGCTCATGGCGCGCCGGACGCCTCCGCAGGCGGCGACTTTCGAGGCGGCCTCGGCAACGGAGGGTTCCCGGATGGCGGCGCTGACATCCTCGCCGTTCAACAGGACCTGCGCGGCAACGAACTCAATGTGAGCCTGGCGCGCGAGTTGTTCCAGCCTGTGGAAATCGTCGAGGGCGACTCCCGTGCGCAGAGCCCACAGCGCCACCGCGCGGTACATCGCGCCGGTGTCGATATAGAGAAATCCCAGCCGCCGGGCCACCGAACGCGCGACCGTGCTTTTGCCGGCTCCGGCAGGACCATCGATGGCGACAATGACGCTCTTGGGCATTTTCTTAGCTCGTGCTCGCGGTGCGAGTAGGGCCGATATCGCCAGTATGGCACGGACGGGCTGCCGGAGAATGAGAACGGAGCCGCCAACGCCAGTTCGGCGGTCGCGGCTCTGCCACGAGCTGCCAATTCAGAGCCGCGACCAGAGGGAGCGGTCTGCCCGGGCGCGTCCAGCGCGTCCAAATAGAAGAGTGCAGGCACCGGCGTAACCGGTATAATATGGATTACGCCACAAGAATAGGGACATACCCTGCCATTGGGCGGGTGCGCCCAAAGATTGTCCGAAGTATACTTGACGTGATACCCGTGAAAGCTCTTACACGATCCCCGCAACTTTTCCTCGTCCTGGCGATCCTGGCTCTCGCCGGATGCAGTTCCCTCTCAACTGACGCAGACGGCGGCGGCGGCGGAGGAGGAGGAAAGAAGGGTAAGGGGAAAGGCGGCGGCGGCGCGGGCGCTGCGGTTCCTGTGACCGTGGCCACGGCGATGAAGCGCGACGTGCCCATTGAGGTCCAGGAAGTCGGCACCGTGGAGGCCTACACCACCATCAGTGTTAAGTCCCTGGTGACCGGAGAGTTAACCGACTTCTTCTTTAAAGAAGGCGACTACGTCCACAAAGGCGACAAGCTGTTCACTATCGACTCGCGCACGTACGAAGCCCAGCTCCTGCAGGCGCAGGCCAATCTGAAACGCGACCAGGCGCTGAAGGCGCAAGCCGAGTCAAATCTGAAGAGGGACACAGCCAGCCAGCAATACGCGCGCGACACCGCGGAGCGCTATCAGGGACTTCTTAAAGATGGCATCGTTTCCAAGGATCAGACCGAGCAGTTGGCATCGAACGCCAACGCCTCAGCCCAGGCCGTGGACGCGGACCGCGCGGCGATCGATAGCGCCGAGGCGCAGATCGAAGCGGACCAGGCCAATATCGGCAACCTGAAGGTTCAGTTGAGCTATTGCGTGCAGACAGCCAGCATCGACGGACGCACCGGCAACGTGACCGTGAAGAAGGGCAACATCGTGTCGGCGAACACCGTGGAGGTGTTGACCATTAATGAAGTCAGCCCGATCTATGTCACTTTTGCCGTCCCCGAAGCCAAGCTGAACGACATCCGGAAATACATGGCCGCCGGGAAACTGCCGGTGCTCGCCAAGGCCCAGGATGAGCCGGGGCCGGGTGAGACGGGCACGGTGACGTTCATCGACAACTCCGTCGACACCACCACCGGCACCATCAAGATCAAAGGGACGTTCGAAAACAAGGATCTGAAGCTGTGGCCCGGCCAGTTCCTGAATGTGACGCTGCGGCTGACCACGCAGGCCGGCGCCATCACCGTCCCGAATGAAGCGGTCCAGAACGGACAGGACGGCCAGTTCGTCTACATCGTCAAGGACGATCACACGGTGGAAGCCCGGCCGGTGACCATCGGCGAGAGGGTGGATCAGGATCTGGTCATCCTGAAAGGGATGGATGCCGGAGAGACTGTAGTCACGCAAGGCCAACTGCGCCTGCAACCGGGCTCGCTGGTGAGCATCGGGGATGGCGTCCCGGCCAGAGGCGGCGGCCGAGGCAAGGGTAAAGGCGCTCCGCCTGATGGCGGTCCAGGCGGCGGCAAGGGCTAGCTTAGAGAGGAAGTAAGCGTGAACCTCTCTGAGATCTTCATACGGCGTCCGATTGCCACCAGCCTTCTGATGGCGGCCATCGCCTTGTTCGGAGTGGTGGCGTACCGGACTCTGCCGGTCAGCGATCTTCCCAGCGTCGATTTTCCCACCCTGAACGTGAACGCCAACCTTCCGGGCGCCGACCCCGCCACCATGGCATCGTCCGTGGCGACGGTGCTGGAGCGGCAATTCACCACCATCGCGGGCTTGGACTCGATGACCTCATCGAGCGGCACGGGACAAACTCAGATCACACTGCAATTCAGCCTGGACCGGGACATTGATAGCGCCGCCGTGGACGTGCAGACGGCCATCGCGGAGGTGACGCCGCTGCTGCCCGCGGGCATGCCGAGCCCCCCGTCGTTCCGCAAGAACAATCCGGCCGAGTCCCCCATCATGCAGCTGACGATCACCTCGCCCACGCTGCCAATGAGCCAGTTGGACGATTACGCCGAAAACATCATCATGCCTCGCCTGTCGATGATCAATGGCGTATCGCAGGTACAGGTGCAGGGACAGCAAAAGTACGCGGTGCGGGTGCAGGTGGATCCGGACAAGCTGGTTTCGAAACGGATCGGGCTGAATGAAGTGGACACCGCCATCGCCAGCTGGAATCCGAATCTGCCCACCGGGACGTTGTTTGGCCCGCAGCAGACATATACGGTAACGACCAACGCCGAGCTGAAAAACGCAGCGCAGTTTTCGAACCTGATCGTGTCCTGGCGCAACGGCGCTCCGGTGCGTCTGGGCGAAATCGCGGACGTGGTTGACAGCGTGCAGGACACGCGCCAGGCGGCCTGGATGTATAGCGCCGACACGCAGGAGCGGTCGATTCAGCTTCAAGTCCTGCGCCAGCCTGGCGCCAACACCATTGCCGTGACGGACGCCGTCCGGCAAGTGCTGCCGTCACTGCAAGCGCAGATCCCGCCCTCGGCCAACGTGCGCGTGAGGTTTGACCGGTCCCGCAACATCCGCGCATCGTTTAAAGATATTCAAGTCACCATGCTGATCACCCTGGTGCTGGTGATCGGCGTGATCTTCGTGTTCCTGCGCAACGCCTCCGCCACCATCATTCCCAGCATGGCTCTGCCGTTCGCACTGCTGGGGACGTTCGCGATGATGGCGGTGCTCAGCTACAGCCTGGATCAGTTGTCTCTGATGGCGCTGATTCTCTCCATCGGCTTCGTGGTGGACGACGCCATCGTGATGCTGGAAAACATCATGCGCCACATCGAGCACGGCGAGGAGCCGTTTGAGGCGGCGCTGAAAGGCTCGAAGGAAATCGGGTTCACCATCATTTCGATGACGGTGTCGCTGGCCGCGGTCTTCATTCCCGTGCTGTTCATGGGCGGCATTCTGGGGCGGCTGTTCCGCGAATTCGCGGTGACCATCACCACGGCAATTCTGGTTTCCGGAGTTGTCTCCATCACGCTGACGCCGATGTTGTGCAGCCGTTTTCTGAAGGTGCGCGCGCCGGGGACGGAACCGGCATGGTCGCGCGCGGCCGAATGGTGCTTCCAGAAGACGCTGCGGCTCTACGATTGGAGCCTGCGGGGCGTGCTGCGATGGCGTCCGCTGATGCTGCTGGTGTTCTTCGCCGTGCTGGGCCTCACCGCCTACCTGGTTAAAATCGTGCCCACCGGTTTTATTCCCGACACCGATCAGGACACGTTGCAGGTGAATATGCAGGCGGCGCAGGGAACCGCGTTCGGCAAGATGGTAGAGAACGAGACGCGGCTGGCCCAGATTATCCGCAAGGATCCCAACGTGGAAGCGTTTCTGGCCAACGTCAACAACGGCAATTACAATCAGATGCAGATCACGCTGAAGCCTCGCGCGGAGCGGGCGCTTTCGGCGCAGCAACTGGTGGATAAAATGCGTCCGCAGCTATCGAATTTTGCCGGGTTCAAGGTGTTCATGAACTTGCCGCCCGCGATTCGCATCGGCGGACGCCAGAGCAACAGCAGCTATCAGTTCACGCTACAGGGAATCGATACGGACGAATTGTTCAAGTGGGCGGAAGTGATGGAAGACGAGGTGGGCAAACTGCCTGAGGTGCTGGACGTCTCCACCGACCTGCAGATCAAGAATCCGCTGATGACCGTGAAGATCGACCGCGAACGCGCAGCCATGTACGGGCTGAACGCCAAACAGATCGAGAATGCGCTCTATAGCGCCTATGGGCCGGAGCTGACCAGCAACATCTACACTAGCGTGAACCAGTACGAAGTGCTGGAAGAGATGAAGCCGAAATATCAGCAATGGACCGATTACCTCTCCAAGATCTATTTCAAAGCCGGCAACGGTCAGCTGGTTCCGCTGGATTCGCTGGCCAAGGTGACTCCGAACGTGGGGCCGCAAAGCATCGCCCATTCCGGCGAACTGCCTTCGGTGACGGTTTCCTTCAACGTGAAGACCGGCGTCAGTCTGGGGCAGGCAGTGGATAAAGTCAGCGCGCTGGCGGCGCGAGTGCTTCCCCAAAATATTTCGGCTGGGTTTACCGGCAACGCGCAGATGTTCCAATCCTCCATGGAGAATTTGACGCTGCTGCTGATTGTAGCGATCGGCGTCGTGTATATCGTCCTCGGCGTTTTGTACGAAAGCTACGTTCACCCGATCACGATTCTTTCCGGACTGCCGTCGGCGGGCGTGGGCGCGCTGCTGACCTTGATTCTTTTCAAGGGCGAGTTGAACATTTACTCGTTTGTCGGCTTAATCATGCTGGTGGGCATCGTGAAGAAGAACGCCATCATGCAGATCGACTTCGCTCTTGAAGCCGAACGCAAGCACGGCAAAACTCCGGCTGAGGCAATCTACGAAGGCTGCCTGATCCGTTTCCGTCCGATCATGATGACCACCATGGCGGCCGCGCTGGGCGCGGTGCCTCTAGCGCTGGGCTACGGCTCGGGAGGCGAGGCTCGCCGTCCGCTGGGTCTGGTGGTGGTGGGCGGATTGATCTTTTCGCAGTTGATGACTTTGTATTTGACGCCGGTGGTTTATACCTACCTGGCGGGCATGGTGAACTGGTTCCGGACGCGCAAGGGCGGCGCGAGCCTGGAGCCCGAGTTAGGATTTGGCGACTGATGAACCTTTCCGAGCCATTTATTCAGCGACCCATCGCGACCAGTTTGTTGATGGCGGCCATCGCGCTGTTTGGAACAGTGGCGTACCGCGCGCTGCCGGTCAGCGATCTGCCCAACGTGGATTTCCCCACCCTTCAAGTGACGGCGAGCCTGCCGGGCGCGAGTCCGGAAACGATGGCGTCGGCGGTGGCGACTCCGCTTGAAAACCAGTTCTCGACCATTGCCGGCTTGATCGCCATGACCTCAGTGAATTCGCTGGGCTCGACGCTGATCACCCTGGAGTTCGATTTGAACCGGAGTCTGGACGGCGCCGCGGTGGATACGCAGGCCGCGATTACGCAGGCTTCGAAGCTGTTGCCCAACAACATGCCCACTCCGCCGACGTTCACCAAGGTGAATCCGGCGGATCAGCCTGTGATTTTCGTAGCGCTGACGTCAAAGATGGTGCCATTGTACACGCTGGACGAATATGCCGAGACGCGGTTAGCCCAGCGAATCTCGACCATCAGCGGTGTCGCGCAGGTGCAGGTTTTGGGCGCGCAGAAATACGCCGTGCACGTGCAGATGGATCCGCACGAGATGGCCTCACACCAGGTGGGCATTAACGAAGTCGAGACGGCGCTGCAAAACTGGAACGTCAACCTGCCGACCGGGCAGATCACCGGGCCGCAGCGGGCGTTCACTCTGCAAGCCAGCGGACAGTTGATGTCGGCAGACGAGTATAAGACGCTGATCGTGGCGTATCGCAACGGCAATCCGGTGCGGCTCAAC
This sequence comes from Bryobacteraceae bacterium, assembly GCA_036489835.1. Taxonomy (GTDB): domain Bacteria; phylum Acidobacteriota; class Terriglobia; order Bryobacterales; family Bryobacteraceae; genus Palsa-187. The sequence goes on from DASXEY010000053.1 coordinate 98,229, forward strand.
GATATCGGCGTGATCAAAGATAGCGTTGAGGACGACAAGACCGCGTCCTGGTATTACGAGAGCGACAAGGACGGGCAGCGCGCCATCGTCCTGGGCATTCAGCGCCAGCCGGGCACCAACACTATTGAGGTGACCGACAACATCAAGAAGCTGCTGCCCAGCTTCAAGGGCGAGCTGCCGCCGTCGGTGGACATGTCGATTCTCTACGACCGGTCCGACACCATTCGCGAATCCTACAACGACGTCGAATTCACCATGCTGCTGACGCTGGGCCTGGTGATCACGGTCATCTTCCTGTTCCTGCGCAACGTTTCGGCGACGGTGATTCCCAGCCTGGCGCTGCCGTTCTCGATTATCGGAACGTTTTCCGTAATGTACCTGCTGCATTACAGCCTGGACAACCTGTCCATGATGGCTCTGATTCTGTCGGTGGGCTTCGTGGTGGACGACGCCATCGTGATGCTGGAAAACATTTTCCGGCATATGGAGATGGGCAAGAGGCCGCTGGCGGCTTCGCTGGTAGGCTCGCGCGAAATCGGATTCACCATCGTGTCCATGACTCTGTCGCTGGCCGCGGTGTTTATTCCAGTGCTGTTCATGGCGGGCATTCTGGGCCGCCTGTTCCGCGAATTCGCGGTGACCATTTGCGCGGCGATTTTGATTTCGGGCGTGGTTTCGGTGACGCTGACGCCGATGCTGTGCAGCCGCTTCCTGCGCGCGCCGGAGCATGGCCAGCATTCCTGGTTCTATCGCGTGACGGAGCATTTCTTCGAGTGGATGCTGCGGGTCTATGATCGGACCCTTTCCGTAGTGCTGAGATTCCGCCTGACGACGATGGTGGCGGGGTTGGCCGTGCTGGCTGGCACCGTGTACATGTTCATCAATATTCCCAAGGGCTTCATTCCGGATCAGGATACGGATCAGTTGTCGGTAATCACCGAAGCCGCGCAGGGAACTTCGTTCCAGCAGATGGCCGAGTACCAGCAGGTGGTCGCCGAGATCGTGCGCCAGAATCCCAACGTGGCGGCGCTGATGTCAACGGTGGGCGGCACCGGGGCCTCGACGCTGGGCGGACCCAATTACGGCGAGATGGTGGTGCGGTTGAAGCCGCGCGATCAACGCAAGGAACTGGTCAACCAGATTATCGACGATCTGCGGCCGAAAGTGGCGGGCATTCCGGGCATGAAGGTGTACCTGCAAAATCCGCCGACCATTCAAATCGGCGGGCAGGTGACCAAGAGCTTGTACCAGATCTCGCTGGTTTCAACCAATAAGACAGACCTATACGCCACCTCTGAAAAGCTGATGGCGGCAATGGCCGATGTTCCCGGCATTCAGGACCTGACCACGGATCTGGCCATCACCAGTCCGCAGGTGCGGGTCAGCATCGACCGCGATAAAGCCGCTTCGCTCCAGGTGAACGCCAACAACGTGGAAGGCGCTTTCTACGATGCGTTCGGGCCGAAATGGGTGTCGACGATTTACGCCGCCATCAACGAATACAAGGTTCTGCTGGAGCTGGAGCCGAAGTTCCAGGCAGATCCGCACTCGTTATCGTTGCTGTACTTCAAGTCCACAACGGGGCAATTGATTCCGCTGGAGACGCTGGCGACGATCACGCAGGAGGCGGGGCCGCAATCGATCAACCACTTCGGAATGCTGCCCGCCGTGACGCTTTCCTACAACATCAAGCCGGGATACTCGCTGGGCGACGTAGTAAAGCAGGTGCAGACCCTCGCCGACGAGAACGTCCCGGATTCCGTCACATTCTCTTTCCAGGGCGCGGCCAAAGCGTTTGAAAGCTCGCTGGCGAATCTGGCGCTTCTGCTGGTGGTCGCGATTCTGGTGGTGTACATCGTTCTGGGAATTTTATATGAAAGCTATATTCACCCCATCACGATTCTGTCCGGTCTGCCTTCGGCCGGCTTCGGCGCGCTGATCACTCTGTATCTGTTCCACATGGACTTGAACATTTACGCGTTCGTCGGACTGATCATGCTGATCGGCATCGTGGAGAAGAACGCGATCATGCAGATCGATTTCGCTCTCGACGCCGAGCGCAACCAAGGCCTGCCTCCGCTCAAAGCTATCTACGAAGGCTGCCTGATCCGTTTCCGCCCGATCATGATGACCACCATGGCGGCGCTGCTGGGCGCGGTGCCTATCGCGCTCGGCTACGGAGCCGGCGGCGAAGCCCGGCAGCCGCTGGGTCTGGTGGTGGTGGGCGGTCTGATCTTCTCGCAGTTGGTGACGCTGTATCTGACGCCGGTGGTCTACACCTACCTGGCGAGCCTGCAAGAGAAGCTGGGGCGCAAGAAGGGCAAGCCCGCTCTCGATCAGACCCCAGTGCACACTCCGGCCTAGCGTGACCGCTGGCTAGCCCGCAAAGGGCCGGTCGCGGCCCTCAATCTCGAAGGTAACAGCCCGGTTCGTCGCCGCGAGCCAGGCTCCGTTTTGCGGGCTGTTACTCAAAAGCCCGCAAAGGGCCGGTCGCGTCCCTCAATCTCGAAGGTAACAGCCCCGGTTCGTCGCCGCGAGCCAGGCTCCGTTTTGCGGGCTGTTACTCAAAAGCCCGCAAAGGGCCGCTCGCGGCCCTCAATCTCGAAGGTAACAGCCCGGTTCGTGGCCGCGAACCAGGCTCCGTTTTGCGGGCTGTTACTCAAAAGCCCGCAAAGGGCCGGTCGCGGCCCTCAATCTCGAAGGTAACAGCCCGGTTCGTCGCCGCGAGCCAGGCTCCGTTTTGCGGGTTTTACTTAGAAGCTCGCAAGAAAGCCAGCCGCGGCCTCAATTCCGGCGCCAACAGCTCCCTCATGGCCGCGGCCCAGGCCGTTTTGCAGCCGGTAACTTAAGAGATGAAGAGATCGATCGCGACCTTGAACATCGAAGCCAGTTTCTTAGCCTGCTGCTTGCTGATGGAGCGCTTTCCACTCAGCACCTCGGAAACGCGGCCGCGCGTGCCGAGCTCGGGCAGCAGATCCTTCGCGGGCCGACCACTTGTCTCCATAAGGTAGGCCAGCATGCGATTTGGAGACAGCGCGGGCAGCGGCTGGCGGCGATCGTCGTAAGCCTGGATCAGGATTGCCATGGTTTCAAGCAGCGCGGACTCCTCAGGTGATAAGCGGTCCTCGCCCTTAACGATCAGCTCTTCCACCGCGGCGACCATGTGGTCGTATTCTTCGCCGGTGTCGATGGCTTTAACGACGATGCGATTCGCGAGCCGAGTGTATTTCTTGGGGTCGACAATGAGTGTCGCGTTCATGCTTTCCAGGCTCCTTGAAGATATTCCTTGTGAGTCATGATGCGGCGGATGAACAGAACTCTCCGCGAATTTATTTCCGCGATGAGGCGGTACTTGTTTCCTCCAATATCGAACACCACATGCGGATTCACAAAATCCGCCGTGTTGAACGACATCCTCACTTACGCGAAACTGGACCACGTAGCGCGTTTTGCCACTCGATACCAGTGATCCAAGGCATTGCGAGAGTGGGGATGATCTTCGCTGAACATCCGAATCGCCTTGTAGCTGACGACGTGCATCGGGGCGAGTCCGATGGTCCCACAAGGGGATCGTGGCGGTCAACGCTCGTCATTCGAGAGGCAGCGCACGGTCAAACACGACATCGAGAGTGCTGCCGGCGCGCAGATCCACTTCCTTGCCGCGGCTGAGGAGAACCGTCGCGAGGCCTACCGCTCCACCGGCGGCCCCGCCAATGCCCGCGCCACTCCAGCTTCGTGTCGCCACGCCGCCGATCGCGGCTCCGGTTCCGGCGAGGATGGCGATGCGTCCGGCATCCTGCATCTTGGTGCTCGCCTGCTTGACCGCGCCCTCATTGTCGATGGTCTGCCCGGTCTCGCCGGAGTCGACAGACGCCAGATGCGGCGCGATCTTGAAAGCTTGTCCGTTCGCGAGCGTCAGCGTCTCCAGGTGCAGAGCGATTTCCGCCCGACCCTTCACGCGTCCGCTGCGCTTCGATTCCTGCACCGTGCCTTGCACGTAAGTTCCCACGGGCACCAGAATCTGTCCGTTGGCGGCGATGGGGCTGGCGGTCTGAAGATAGACCTGGTCGCCGGGCTTAGCCGTGCGGGTGTTGACCGAGTTCACCATTCTTAACAGAACGTGCTCGCCGGCGGGGATGTCGGCGGCGGAGGCGATCGAGGCCACACACCCCAACGCCACAAACCAGGAAGGAACCAGCGGTTTCATACCCTGATCATAGCGCTGTGCGTAGCGTGATGAAATCCTACTTGCCCGCGTAACTGACGCGCCAGATGGCCATGGAGCCTTCGTCGGTGGTGACGTAGAGCGCGCCATCCTTGCCCACCGCGACGCCTACCGGCCTGCCCCAGGCCTGTCGATCCGGAGTCAGGAAAGTCATGAAGTCTTCGTACACTCCGCTGGCGTGACCCTTCTCAAGAGGCACCCGCACCACTTCGTGTCCGGACTCATTGGCTCGATTCCAGGAGCCATGCTCGGCGGCGAATACATCGCCTCGGTATTCCTGCGGGAATTGCGTGCCATCGTAGAAAGTCAAACCCAGCGAAGCGCTGTGCGGCTGCATCAGCACATCCGGCGCCACCACTTTGTCTTTCAATTCGGGATGCTTGCCTTCGAGACGCGGGTCCTGATGCGGGCCGATGTAAAACCAGGGCCAGCCGTAAAAGGCTCCAGGCGTGACATGTGTAATGTAATCCGGAACCAGGTTGTCGCCCAGCGCGTCGCGCTCATTGACTGAGCACCAGACTTCGCCGGTCTCCGGATTCACCCCGAGTCCCACCGGGTTGCGGATGCCGGACGCGTACACGCGCACGAATTTCCCGTCAGGCGTGTATTCCAGAATGTTCGCGCGATGGAATTCAGAAGGGTGCGTATCGGGATCGTCCACGTTGCTGCCGGAGCCGACGGCGACGAACATCGACTTGCCGTCTTTCGAGAAAACCAGGTCGCGGGTGGAGTGGCCGCCGCTGGGAAGATCCGAGATCAAAGTCTGCCCCGCTCCGGTGGCTTTCATGTCGCCATTCTTGTACGGGAAGCGGACCACGGATTGCGTGTTGCCAACGTAGACCCATTGAGGATTCGGCCCCACTGGATAGAAATTGATGCCGAATGCGCCGCGCTGGCCGGTGGCGAAGGTTTCCACCTGCGGAGGTTTACCGCCGGCGGTTGGGCGGATCACCTTGATATCTCCGGAGCTGCTCTCGGCGACGAAAAAATCGCCATTGGGCGCGGTGCGGATCTGGCGCGGGCCTTTGAGATTGTCAAGGTACAACTCCACCTTGAATCCCGCGGCCACTTGCGGCAGACCGCCGGCCGGGCGCGCCGCAAGCTTGGTGTTGCGGGCGGATTCGGTCGCATAGGGCTTCGGCAGATCGTTCATGGTGATCTTCCGGAACATGCCCGGCTTCACGTCGCTGGCGCTGACAAACGCTTGCGAACCGGTAATGAGATTGGTGATTTTGGCCCCGTCGGCCTGGAGTATGACGCCGCACGCCAGCAGAAACGCTCCGCCGGCGATCCAATATTGCTTGTTCATGACGCCTCCAAATGTCAGTCTACATCCCCGTTTCATTAGATCGGGAAAGGGTAGGACATCGTTACCGGATCTGGGTTACTCGATCTGGCTCATAATTCGCGTGATTTCTCCCGGGTAGGCGGGCAGCGGATTATATGTAAACAACTTCTGTTGAAGAGTCTTGCCCTTATAGTAGACGTGCTCCGCGAGCCTCCGCGACATGAATTGAATGCCTTCTTCCACCGAGGCAAAGCTGGCCTGCCCATTCCGGAATCCCCAGTGATTGTTATCCGAGTCCGTGATGCCGCACCGGGTTTCGCGAATGGAGATGGCGGGAAGCAGGCGATAGTCCAGGTGATAATCGTCGGCGGCCTGTAAATACTCGGGGACATGAAGCGGCGCGGGGCAATGATAGGAATGGAAGAAACGCTCCAGGCGTTCAATGCGGGGATCGGGCGCGAAGCTGATTGAGGATTGCGCGGTTCCTCGTTCAAGCTGGGCCGGCATAAGCTGCGCGGGAGGCATGTCCGCGGTGGAACTTGCGCACAGAGTCAGGCACGTGACGGCCGCCCAGGAATGCCGCCACCTGAGGCGGGGCGCCTTCATTTTGATTCGGACAATGACAACCACCTCTTTCGTTTCGACCGGGAATCGCCCTAACTTTAGGTCCTTGTAGCAGTAGAATGTTAACTGCGCATTCTCGTGATAAATGCGATGGGAGGAAACCATGCGGGTTTCAAGACGGAACTTTGGCAGGATGGCGGCCGCGGCACTCCCGGGGTCGTTATGGGCGCAAGCTTTACGGGCACAAGGTGGTGGACGCAGGCCGATTGCCAAGCCCAATTCGCGATTTGCCGGTGTGCAGATCGGCGTCATCAGCTACAGCTTCAACACCGTTCCGACGATGGACTTGATTCCGACTATCGCCAAGCTCGGGATCAATGAAGTTGAACTGATGTCGAACCACGCCGAGGCGCTGGTGGGCGCGCCCACGGCTCCTCCGAGGGCAGCCGCGGCTCCTGCTGGTGGACGCGGGGCGGGAGCAGGACGCGTGGGCGGCGGAGCCCCTGGAGGAGCAACGCCGCAAGCTCCAGCGATCGCATATTATTCGGGCGATGCGTGCGCGGCCCGGCAAGCTCCGCAAGCGGGTGGAGGCGGAGGAGGACGCGGGCCCGCGCAGTTGACGCCGGAGCAGCAAGCCGCACAGGATAAATTTCGCCAGGACCAGACGCAGTGGCGCACTTCCGAAGCCACCATGAACAAGTATCGCGACCTGCGCAAGCAGTTCGACGATGCGGGCATCAACCTGGGAATCCTGTGCTATAACATGAACGGCAACATCGCGGACGACGAGATCGATTACGCCTTCCGCATGGCTCAGGCGTTGGGCGCACGGAGCATTTCCTCAAGCTCCACGGTGACCATCGCCAAGCGGGTCGCTGCGTTCGCCGATCGCTATAAGATGACATGGGCGGGGCACGGGCATGACGATGTCTGCGATCCGGAACAGTTCGCCAAGCCGGAGACGTTCGAGAAAATTATTTCTTTCAGTCCGTATATTGGCATCAATCTGGATATCGGCCATTTCACCGCGGCCGGATATGACGCCGTGCCTTTCATCCGCCGCCACTACGACCGCATTACCAATCTGCATTTGAAAGACAGGTTCAAGAATCCGCAAGGCGGAGGGCGCGGCGCGAACGTGCGCTGGGGCGACGGCGAGACTCCTATTCGCGAGGTGCTGCAATTATTGCGCCGGGAGCAATATCCTTTCCCGGCCAATATCGAGTACGAATACCAGGGAACCGACGCGGTGATTGAGGTGGCCAAGTGTCTGCAATTCGCAAAGGATATTTTGGTCGGATGAATCGCGGCGTAAGGATTTTCATCGCGGCCGGCGCGTTCGCTTTGATTGCCGGTCTGGCGCAACTTGCTGCGCAAGCGCCGGCGCCTGGCGGCCGGGGCGCAGCGAAGCAGACTCCGGCGCCGGCCAGAGGCGGCGGTGGCGGAGGCGGCGCGTATCCGCCCAGGCCTCCGGGCGATCCGGCGATGGTGGCTCGCGGCAAGGGGATTTACGACATCAATTGCGCGCTGTGCCATGGTGAAGATGCGCGCGGCGGTGACAACGGCCCCAATCTGATTCGCGGAGAGGTGGTGCTGAACGATCAGAACTCCGAGCTGATCGGCCCTGTGCTCCAGAATGGGCGGGTAGCGGAAGGGATGCCGAAATTCAATTTCACGCCCGCGCAGATCTCCGATATCGCGGCGTTTCTGCACAGTTTTCGCGTGGCCGGCTACGATGCTTCCCGGAACCGGCCGCCCAGTATCGTAGTGGGCGATGCGAAGGCTGGCGCTGTGTATTTCAATTCCAGGTGCGGTTCCTGTCATTCGGTGACAGGTGATTTGAAAGGCATCGCCGGGCGAATCACGGATGCCCGGACGCTGCAGCAACGCTGGCTGATGCCGGCAGGCGGCGGTGGCCGCGGAGGCGGACAGCAAGCCGCGCCGACCACCGTCACGGTGACGCTTGGGCCGGGGGAAAAGGTGGACGGCCGGCTGGGCCGCATCGACGATTTCACGGTGACGGTGATCGATGCCGAAGGCGGATCGCGCACCATTGCGCGGGATGGCGAGGTTCCCAAGGTGGAGATCCACGATCCTTTGACGCCGCACAAAGAATTGTTGAAGGTTTATACCGATAAAGACATTCACGATGTGACTGCGTACATGGTGACTCTGAAATGAACAAGCTATTTTTCGCGCTCTTTCTGACAACCGGTATCGCCGGCGCGCAGGGGCTGGATTCCGCGTCGATCCTGAAGCCGCTTGGCGATGCGTGGCCCACTTACTCGGGCGATTATTCCGGACGGCGCTACAGCACACTCACGCAGTTGAACCAGGCCAATGTGAAGAATCTGACGCTTGGGTGGGTCAATCGCCTGACGTCTGGAGCGGGCGGCGGGCGCGGAGGCGGGCAGACCATCATCGGTGGCGAGGGCGCTGGCGATCTCGCCGCTGGCGGAGGCACCAGCATCAAGGCTTCCATCCTTCAGGTGAACGGAGTTCTGTACGTTTCGACGCCGGACAACGCTTGGGCCATGGACGCCCGCGATGGGCATGAGCTGTGGCATTATTTCTGGCGCACGCGCGGCGGAACGCATATCGGAAATCGCGGCCTGGGGATGTACGGGAACTGGCTGTTCATGGAGACTCCGGACGATTACCTGGTGTCGCTCGACGCGCGCACGGGCAAAGAACGCTGGCATAAAGTCATCGCCAGTTTTGAGCAGCAATATTTTTCGACCGTCGCGCCGATCGTGATCGGCAATCATATTCTGGTGGGCACCGGCGACGATCTGGATGAGCCGGGCGTGTTGCAAGCCTTCGATCCCGAAACCGGCGCGGTGCAGTGGAAATATTATGCGGTGCCCATGAACGCAGGCGACGCGGGGCTGAATACGTGGGCGAATCTGGATGCCGCGCGGCACGGAGGCGGACAAATGTGGGTACCCGGCTCCTACGATCCTGAAACGCATCTCTACATCATCGGCACTGGAAATCCATCGCCCGCGTACACGTCGCAAACTCGCGGCGAGGGCGACAATCTGTTTACCTGTTCCATCGTGGCGATCAACGTGGATACCGGCAAAATGGCTTGGTTTTATCAAACCTCGCCGCATGACACGCACGATTGGGATAGCGCGCAAACTCCGGTGCTGGTGGATGGCGAGTTCAACGGCAAGCCTCGCAAGATGGTGTTGACGGCCAGCCGCAACGGCTACTACTTCACGCTCGATCGCGTGACGGGCGAGCATTTGGTGACATCGAAATATTCGGACTCGGCGAATTGGGCGAAGGGATTGAACGAGAAGGGTCAGCCGATTCGCGATCCCAAGAAAGATTTCGATATCGGCGGAGCGCTGGTGTCGCCCGCCAACGGAGGAATTACGAATTGGCCTCCGCCTGCGTACAGCCCCGATACGGGCTTGTTCTACGTTCCGCAGAACGACAGCTACGCGATGTACTACTTGACGGAGACCGACCCCAGAGGCGCGATGGGGCTGGGCGGCAAAGAGGAGCAGAGCCTGGGATCGACGGGCGGCTATCTGACGGCGATCGATTATAAGACCGGGAAGATCGCGTGGCGGCACAAGTATCCGGGGACGGGCGGCGGAGGCTCGGCCGGGTTGTTGACGACCGCAGGCAAACTCCTGTTCGGCGGCGATCTGGGAGGCAATATCGTGGCCTATGATCCGGCCGATGGCAAGATTTTGTGGCATTCGCACATTGGCCAGGTGACCAACGCGCCGGAGACGTATATGCTCGACGGGCATCAGTATCTGCTGGTGGCGGCTGGCGACGCGCTGTTTTCGTTCCTGCTGTTTTAAGTGCGCATCTCAACTTGAAGACCGGCTGGCCGTGCTCCGGAATCGGTGTGGGAACAAACCGGGTAGGAAACGGTGGCGCTGGCCGGCACTCCGCTTACTGAGATATCCGAGGCTGACCTGAACGTGTTTCCGAGATCGCGAGCCTGGTCGCCTAAGGAACCGCCCGCAAAACGGAGCCTGGGTCGCGGCCACAAGCGGAGCTCTTCCTTTCGGGAATAGAGGACCGCGACCGGCCCTTTACGGGCTCCTAAGGAACCGCCCGTAAACGGAGCCTGGGTCGCGGCCACGAGCGGAGCTCTTCCTTTCGGGAATAGAGGACCGCGACCGGCCCTTTACGGGCTCCTAAGGAACCGCCCGCAAAGCGGAGCCTGGGTCGCGGCCACGAGCGGGGCTCTTCCTTTCGGGAATAGAGGACCGCAACCGGCCCTTTACGGGCTCCTAAGGAACAGCCCGCAAAACGGAGCCCGGGTCGCGGCCACGAGCGAGCTGTTCCTTTCGGGAATAGAGGACCGCGACCGGCCCTTTACGGGCTCCTAAGGAACCGCCCGCAAAACGGAGCCTGGGTCGCGGCCACGAGCGGAACTGTTCCTTAAGAGCTGAGGGGTTCCGGCAACGGGTTGACGTCTCTGCCCGAGCCGGCCGGGCGTCTTTCATGTCTGCGTGAATTGCACCTAAGAAATAATCGACTCACTTCGCTGCTGGAATCGGTTGGTGCTTTATAGAAATTGCGGCACATCGATCTTCGCGGCAATCCCCGAGAGCGCCTGCCGGCAGCTATCGCGGAACTGCCGCGCTTCGAGAAACTGGACCTCCGCCGGTTGGAGTCCCTGGTACTGCCTGCGGGTCTCGGCCAGCTAAAAGGGGGCGGCTGCCTGGTTTATCGCCGATGTATACCTAAACTATTTATAATATTTTGCCGATTATGTCCGGGAATGACCTCAATTGCCTTCGAAATGGGCGCAGTTTTTATGCTCGCGGGGATGCTGATGTTTGGCAGCGCGCATGGGCTGATTCCGCGGAGCGTGCGAAACATCGGAGCGCCGATTTTGATCTGCATCGCCCTGTTCGGATTCATGCTCTGGCGTTTCGGAGGCGATCTAATGGCGAACGCCCGCGCGAACGCCGCGCCCTGGTTTGCGACCTCGGCCCCGGCGACCTCCTCGCCCGCCACTTCCGGGTCCGCGACCGCGGGCTCGTCCCAACCGGCCCTGTCTCTACCAAATCAGGCTTCCACTCCGTTTCCGGCAAGGAAGCCTGCTGCGCCCGCTGTCGAACGAATCGTGATCCGCGAGGTTGTTGCAGCGCCTGCGGAGTCCGCGCCGCCTGCCCCGGCGCTGGTTGCCGAAAAGGCAGTGGAAGGAGCGGAGGGAAAGGTTTCGCCGGAAGCCGCGGGCAGTTCGCCCTACGATAGCGGGGTGAAGAAGGCTGTCAAGTCGGTCGGCCACTTCCTGCACATCGGCGGCAAGAAAAAGGATCAGGCTCCGCAGCCTTGATTTAACGTGCCTTGTTGGCTGGCTGGCGAAGCTGAGCATGAGACCAAACGCGCCAGATTCATGATAGCCTCAGCAGCATGCGACTCTCTCTGCTTCTTGCTGCACTGGGTGCGCTGATTGGAATCGCCTGCGCGCAAGCGCCCGCGGTCAAGCCGCCCCAATTCACGCTTGCCGGCGACCGCTTCAAACCGCTCACCTGGGACGAAATGACTCCCGCACAGAGGACGATGATTGAGCACCTGCTCTCCGGCGCTCGCCGAGGGGTGGGGGGTCCGTTCAACATCCTCTTACGCAGCCCGGAAATGGGCGATCTGGCCCAGCAGTTCGGGGCCAGCGTGCGCTTCCCCGCCACCCTGCCTCCCCGGCTGAACGAGTTCGCCATCATTCTGACCGCGCGCTTCTGGACCGCGCAGTATGAATGGACCGCGCACAGGCGTGCCGCGGCGCAAGCGGGCTTGAGTGAGGACATCATCCAGGCTGTGGCGGCTGGAAGGCGTCCAGCGAAGATGGCGTCCGACGAAGAGGCGGTCTACAATTTCTGCACCGAAGTTCTCAAGACTCATCAGGCGAGCGACGCGACGTTCCAGGCGGCGGTGAAGGCGGTCGGCGAACGCGGAGTGGTGGACGTCATGGGAGCCATGGGCTGGTATCAATTTGTCTCCATGCTGTTGAACGTGGATCGTTATCCGCTGGGCGCAGGCGTTCAACCGGAGCTCAAACCCCTGCCCTAAGCGCCCTGGTGGCGCCGGAGAGAAGACGCCGTATACTGGTTTTCAGGTGTGACACCGGCGTGGCGCAAGCATCCGCAAAGCGTCTTTCTTGTCCGAAGTGCGGGTGGAGCAACGTCCGCAAGTCTGAACGGACGGGGCTGCTCGATCTCGCGGTCACGCTCCTTTTCCTTTCCCCGCTTCGTTGCCGCAACTGCCGGTTGAGATTTTATCGCCCCTGGTTTCTGGCCAAGAGGGCGTCATCGATGGCCCCGGTGCAGCGCCCGAGTTCGGCTGCGGCGGTTACTCCGTCGACTCAACCCGCGTCCTCGCAACCCGCGGCGGCTCTGCCCGCCATCTTGCTGCTGGATGACGATCCCGCTTCGCGAAAGCTGCTGAGAAGGCTGCTGAACCGGGAAGGCTACCAGGTTCACGAAGGCTCCCGCGCAAGCGCGGTGGCGGATTGGCGCGGCGCGGAGATGGATTTGGCAATTGTCAATCTCAGCTTGCCGGAAGAAGGGGAAACGGCGGTTCGGGAGCTGAGAAACACGCATCCGACATTGATCGTATTGGTCCTGTCGGAGACGCCCGAGATTGAAGAAAGATCGAATCAGCTGCTGATTCTGCCCAAGCCGTCTAGGGCAATCGCGGTTATCGAAACCGTCCGGGGGCTGATGGCCCCGGATCGGCAGCCGGTTTAGAAGTGTTGGCGTCCCCAGGGGGATTCGAACCCCCGTTACCGCCGTGAAAGGGCGATGTCCTAGGCCGACTAGACGATGGGGACGCAAGGAAAAATCTATAGGGTCTTCAGGTAGGCTAGCACGTTGGCGCGCTCCTGGTCGGAGAGCTGGTCCTCAAATGCCGGCATACCCACCGGGCTTCCCTTGTTGATCACTTCCATTACGCTGGCATCGGTGACCTTTTTCTTATTGTTCAGGTTGGCCTTTTTGAACAATCCCTTCAACCCCGGACCGACCTTCACCTCCGTGCTGTCGGTGTTATGGCATACGTCGCAATTGGAGGAAAACGTGTCTTTGCCTTTGGCCGCGTCACCCGGCTTAGCGGCGCCGGACGAGGCCGTGGTGAACAGCACGACGCCCGAAAGCAGCAAGCCGCCGCAGGCCGAAACGCGGAGATAGTTCCTGTTCATGGGCACCCTTGTTTAGTTTACAATCACGGCATATGAGTATCCAAGCCGGCGACCGCGCGCCGGAGATTCGCGCCGGCGCATTTCAGCTCTCCAAGCTTAAAGGCAAGACCGTGGTGATCTTCTTTTTCCCCAAGGCCGACACTCCGGGCTGCACCAAGGAGTCCTGCGAATTCCGGGACTTTTCAAAGAAATTCGCGAAGCTGAATGCCGAGATCGTGGGCGTCTCGCCGGACCAGAGCGAAGCGCAGGAGCGGTTTGCTTCCAAGTACGGCCTGCCTTTCACCTTAGTTCCCGACCCAGACCACGCCATCGCCGAAGCCTACGGAGTGTGGAAGGAAAAGAAGAATTACGGGCGCACGTACATGGGCATCGAGCGCACCACGGTGGTGGTCGATCCACAGGGCAAGATCGCGAAAATCTTTCCCAAGGTGAGGGTCGACGGCCACGTCGAGAAAGTGTTAGATTCGCTGGCGGAATAATCGTTTCGCGAGGATTTTGTGGTGGCCAGCGCACTGAATAAGAGCTACGATAAGGCATGGCTCAGAACAATTCCGGCAGTCTAGTTTGGTTCGTAGCGGGCGCGGCCATCGGCGCCACGATTACTCTGTTGTACGCTCCCCAATCCGGCAAAGATACTCGCCGGCTGCTCACAAAGAAGGCGAAACGCAGTAGCGACGCCATCGCCGACGTGGGCCGCGATGCCTTGGACAAGGGCCGGGACCTTTTTGAGAAGGGCCGCCGCGTAGCGGATGAAGCCGCCGAGTTGTTCGAGCGCGGTCGCCGCCTCGTTGAAGGTTAAGCGCCGAAGGTTAGGCGTCGAACTTTGAGAGCCGTTCGCGCGGCGTGAAGCCGGATTCACCTGTGTCCTCCGGCGGCCAACGCTGGCGCGGATCCAGGGCAAATATCAAAGGCCTGTCGAGCGCAGAGGCTTGCGGGGGTGCGTCTCGAGTTGCGACAGTATCCTCAGGAGAGCCGGAAAACAGCTTCTGGCGGTCGGGCCCAGCCGGGCCTTACGACTGAGCGGCAAGAGACGGCATTGTGCGAAGCCCATCCACCCCGCATCACAATCGCCGCGAAGTTTTCCAATGTTCTGTCCGGCGATGACCGGCCGGCGATTCTCACCAGCTCGTACGGAGGAGAGAATTCGAGGCGCGCCTCTTTCCAGCACGCCGGCTGACGGTCTTGTGAGTAGAAGCGGGGTCAAGGCCTGGAACGCAGACGCTCGATGTCGCCAGGGCTCAGCAGAAGTTGTCCGGCGACCAGCTGTTCCACGGTCAATCCGGACTTGAATACGCCTTCATCGCTATGCTGCGTGGCTCCGGTGAGCATGTGCACCAGTTCGTGGGCGACGATGCGCCCCAGTGCCCTGCCGAGAAGAGAATCGCTCTGAGCGAAGTCTCCGCTGCGTAGGCCGGAACGCACAAAGGCGCCCACGCGGTCGCAGGAAACTTCGCTGAAGGGCTGCACTTGGCCGTCCGTTTCATAGGTTGAGGCAAGCGGCCCCAACTCAAAATCGAGGGGCGCGTGCGGCAGCTCGCAAGATCCGTTGAAGCTCACGACAACAAGATCCGTGATGGAGCTGCTCGATGCCTCATTGAGGGATCTCCATTCCAGCCGCACTCCCGTGCCCTTGAAGATTGCCTGGGTCTCGCGCTCCATAGCGGCCACCGATTTCGGGGAGTGGGGACCCTTAAAGTCCAGAATAACCGTCAAATCCGTGGTGGGTTTCGCCGCGGGTTTCACGCTGCCGGCGAACACAGCGGGCAGCGCGGTGAATAGCAGAGCAGACAAACTTCCGACACCGGCACGACACATATTTCTCACCTTGGAGAACGGACTCCGGTACGTCCCAGAGGCCGGGAATCAGTACAAACAACATACTTCCCGACTGGGAGATGGTTACAAAGGTGGAATGTTACGGCCTACAGTGCGGCGTCGCCCCGATCGTCGTTGCGGATGCGGATCGCGTCCGCGACTTCGTAGACGAAGATCTTGCCGTCGCCGATCTTGCCGGTGCGCGCGGACGTGGACAGCGTGCGGATTACTTCTTCCTGCCGTGCGTCCGCCACGACCATTTCAATTTTGACTTTCGGCAGGAGATCCACTTGATATTCCATGCCGCGATAGACCTCTTTATGGCCTTTTTGACGCCCATGCCCGCGCACTTCCGTAATGGTCATGCCGTCCACGCCGATGGCTTTCAGCGCTTCCTTGACGTCTTCGAGTTTGTGGGGTTGTATGATGGCTTCGATTCTCTTCATGGAGTTTCCTTTGTTCGTGGGCTCAAACGGGGCGCTCACGATTCGAAATTATATCCTTCTTCGCCGTGCATGCTCAGATCGAGGCCTTCGACTTCGTCCTGTTCCTGAACGCGCAGGCCTACTACAGCGTCGCAGATCTTGAGAATGATCAAAGTCCCCACGATGGCCAGCACCCAGGACACGCCCACCGCGGCGGCCTGGTTCAGCACTTGGCCGGGGTTGCCGTCAATCCAGCCCATGGGCTTGCCGGAGAGGACGTCGTTGACTTCCTTGGTGGCGAAGACTCCGGTGAGCAGTGCGCCCAGCGTGCCGCCCATGCCGTGGACTCCGAAGGCGTCAAGCGTATCGTCATAGCCGAATTTCCTCTTCACGGCTGTGACCATCAGGAAACAGAAAACGCCGGCGCAGGCTCCAATTAAGATTGCGGGGAAAGGCTGGACGAAGCCGGAGGCGGGCGTGATGGCCACCAGTCCCGCGACGCAGCCGGAGATCGCCCCCAGCACGCTGGGCTTGCCGGAATGCAGCCATTCGGCGAACATCCAGCCGAGCGTGGCCGCGGCTGCTCCGAAGTGTGTAGCGACGAAAGCGCTGGACGCGAGGCCGGATGCGTTGACCGCGCTGCCGGCGTTGAATCCGAACCAGCCCACCCAGAGCAGGCACGCGCCCACGACGCTCAGCACCAGGTTATGCGGACGCATTCCTTCATTCGGATAGCCGACACGTTTGCCCAGGTAGAGCGCGCACACAAGCGCCGAAACGCCGCTGGTGATGTGCACCACCGTGCCTCCGGCGAAATCGAAGGCGGGAATCGCGCCGCCCAGGCTGGCGTTGAAGAATCCGCCTTTGCCCCACACCATGTGGGCCATGGGGAAGTAGACGAACAAGGACCACAGCGTCATGAACAGCAGCATGGCGGAGAATTTCATGCGCTCCGCGAAGGCTCCCGAAATCAGCGCCGGCGTGATGATGGCGAACATGAGCTGGTAAATCATGTAGGTTTGCTGCGGAATGGTGGGGGCGTAGGCGTCATTCGGCGCCGCGCCAACGCCGTGCAGGAACAGATAACGCAGATCGCCAAAGAACGGAGTGCCTTCGGCAAACGCGATGCTGTAGCCAACCACGGCCCACAGGATGGTCACGGTGGCCATCATGACAAAGCTGTGCATCATGGTGCCAAGCACGTTCTTGCGGCGCACCAGCCCGCTATAAAACAGCGCCAGTCCAGGACCGGTCATCAGCAACACCAGCGCGGAACAGGTGAGCATCCAGGCGTTGTCGCCGGCCATTTGCGCGGACCTGGCGGCTTTCTCTAAATCGGCGAGACGTTTTTCCAAATCGGGCGCAGACGTTTGCGCCACTGCGAGTGCGGATGAGAGCGGAATGAGTGCGCACACAAGTGCGCGGCGAACAGGAACAGACAGGTTTCCCATTTCTTGAAATCGCTCCTTGGCGATTCTTGCAGTATAAGCTGTCACGGGCTGCCGTCATTCATGACTCTTTTAACGAATTTTTTAGCCGGTAGAAGCCTTGCTACGATGGCCGTATGTCTGACGAACGAGTCTGGGGATATCGGATGGATGACGGGGATGGAGGATTCTTCGGCGGTGACGGCGGCGACGGCGGTGACGGAGGCGGTGGCGGTGACGGCGGCGACGGCGGCTACACCGGCGACGATCAGAACCCCGACGATGACGATGCGGACACCGGCGATCAGGACGCTTCCGTTCAGGATGATAACGACCAGGATTCGAGCGATCAGGACGCCGATGCTGCGGACGGAGGCGCCGGCGGTGGGGACGGCGGCGGAGGAGATGACAACGGGGATGGGGGCGATCTCAACGACGACTTCTCCGATCCCAACGATCTGATCGGGCTCGACGACGACACGGCCATCCCGGCGGACAATTTCCCCAATGCCACTGCGGCGGATTTTCAAGATGACAGCGGCGACTGGACGCCGGACAATTATCAGGAATCCGCGCAGAATCTTTTTGGCGATCATGAATTCTTCGGCGACACGATGACCACGCAGCGCGCCGATGAAGGCTACACTCCGTTTGGCGATCCCGGTTTCGCGGAGCGTTTCGAAGAAATCGCGCCGGGTAGTTCTCAGACGGTGCAGTTGTTTGAGCGCGACGGCCAGTTGCACGCCTTCGGCTTCCTGACGCAAGCGATGCTCGAATTCCTGATGATGCAGTACACCGGGATCGATTGGAGCAATGTGGACGTGTCGGTGCCTCCGCGCGGCGAACCGGTGCCTCCGCAGCCGCTGCCTCCGGCGTTCGCTTCCGTGCCGGTGCAGGATGCCGTCGACCTGCGGAAGTATTGCACGCCTGTGGGCGATCAGGGCCAGACCTCGCGCTGCGCGGCGTTCGCCTGGACCCACGCGGCGGAGATGATCGCGAACATGAAGGACGGCAATGCCCCGCGCCTTTCGCCATCGTTCACCATGCTGGAGTTCCAGCGCATGCAAGGCGACGCGCAGGATTACGCGTACGCGCATTCGGGCGGCGACGGAACCGTCAACGGGCCGGATGCTGGCCGCGTACTGGCGGAAGCGGGAACTTGCCGCCAAGAGTTGTGGCCGGATGACAGCGAAACTCCGGCGAGCTCAGAGCGGGTGTTGATCGCCGACGCGGAGCAGCATCGCTTGGACGCAACTCCGCTTCCGATCGCCCTTGAAGACGTTCGCACGGTGCTGAGCGCCGGGTGTCCGGTGCAGGTGGGCATGAACACCGGACCCGCGTTTTCCAGTGTCGGCCGCGATGGCGTTTTCAACGCCGCGGAACCGCCCAGCGGAAGACATGGCCGCCACGCCATGCTGATCGTCGGCTACACCGGGAATTTCTTTATTCTCAAAAACTCCTGGGGCGAGACCTGGGGCGATAAAGGCTACGGCTATGTTCCCAAGAGCGTTCTTGCGGATTCCGATCCGGAGTTCGTTGCCGCGCTGGTGAAGAAGAGCTGACTGCGCAAGGACTGCCCCCTGAAAAACATGCCGGCGGCTGTGGGGCAGGCGATCTTGTCGCCTGCCTGCCTCTTGCGAGCTGCCAGACGGCGTTTTCCGGGGAGCGGTCTTTCAAAAGAGCCGATTTTCAAAAAGGGTTGAACTGGTAAGATCGATGCATGGCGCGAGTGGGATGTTTGCTCCTCCTGGGGGTTTGTAGCGGCTTGAGTCAAAAGCTATTTGCGAGCCAGCCCGAGCACGCCCAGCACGCCATGGTTGTCGCGGGGGATGCGCTCGCGGCCGATATCGGCGTCAAGGTTCTTAAGAACGGCGGCAACGCGGTGGATGCGGCGGTGGCCATCGGCTTGGCGATGGCGGTCACCTACCCTTACGCGGGCAATCTGGGCGGCGGCGGTTTCATGCTGGTGCGCTTCGCCGACGGCCGCTCCACCTTCATCGACTTTCGCGAGCGCGCTCCCGGACGCGCTTCGCACGACATGTATCTGGATGCGAAGGGCAATCCAACGCGCGAAAGTATTGAAGGCTGGCGGTCGGCCGGCGTTCCCGGAACCGTTCGCGGCTTCGAGATGGCCCAGCGCAAGTACGGCAAGGCGAAATGGGAAACGCTGGTCGAGCCTGCCATTGAACTCGCGTCCAAGGGATTCCCGGTTACATACGCGTTCGAGGAATCGCTCAAAGGCTCGCGAAATCTCGCCCGCGATCCGGAGTCGAAGCGAATCTTTCTGAAAGCCGGCGCGAACTATAGCGTGGGCGACACAATCGTGCAGCCCGAGCTCGGGCGCACGCTGGAGCGTATCGCCCAACTCGGCTCGGCTGATTTTTACGAAGGCGAGACGGCGAAGCTGCTGGCCGCTGCGATGGCCAAGAACGGCGGCCTGATCACGCTGGATGATTTGAAGAATTACGCCGCAGTCGAGCGGATCCCGCTCACCGGCAAGTATCGCGACTACGGAGTGATCACCGCGCCTCCGCCCAGCTCCGGCGGCGTCGGGATTTTGCAGATGATGGGGATGCTGGAAGGGTCGGGGTACGAGAAATCGGGCGCTGGGTCGGCGGCGACGATTCACTACATGGCCGAGGTGATGCGCCGATTCTACGCGGATCGCAGCGCGTATTTCGGCGATCCGGATTTTTTCAAAGTTCCGATTGCCGGCCTGCTGGATCCCACTTACATACAGAAGCGGCGGGCTTCTATTGATTTACAGCACGCGACGCCCAGCGCACAGATCCGGCCCGGCGGACCTCCCGGATCTGAAAGCACAGAGACGACGCATTATAATGTCGTGGATGCGGAAGGCAACGCGGTGGCGGTGACGTACACTCTGAACGGAGGCTTCGGCAACGGGATCACCGTTCCTGGCGCGGGCTTTCTGCTGAATAACGAAATGGACGATTTCTCCGCCAAACCAAAAGCCCCGAATATGTTTGGATTGATCCAGGGCGAATCGAACGCCATCGAGGCCGGCAAGCGGCCTGTGTCCTCGATGACGCCCACCATTCTGACGCGCGGGGGCAAGCTGTTCATGGTGGCGGGAGGTCCCGGCGGATCGCGCATCCCCACCGCGGTGCTTCAGGTGATTCTCGACGTGATCGATTTCGGCATGAACGCCCAGGACGCCGTGGACGCTCCGCGCTTTCATCATCAGTGGATGCCGGACCGGCTGTCTCTCGAACGCGGCTTTTCGCCGGACACGATTGCGCTGCTGAAGGCTCGCGGGCATGAGATCGACGAAGCCAGCGGCAGCGGCTCAGTGGCCGCGGTGGTCGAAGCCATCGTGAACGATGGAGGCTGGCTGCAAGGCGCGGCCGACCCGCGCCGTCCGGGGAAGGCCGCGGGTTACTGACCTCTTCCATGCCGGCATCGACAGTTCAACCCATGCAACGCGCGCTTTCTACGCATTTGTTGGTGAATCACCATTTGACTTCGGTCTGGCTGGATCGCATCTGGGACGCCGGCATTCCGCTGGTGGAGATTTTCTGCGCGCGCCAGCATCTGGATTATCGCGACAAGGCGCAAATCACGGAGCTGGGATATTGGTTTCGCGATGCGGAGCTGAAGCTGTTTTCCTTGCATTCGCCGATGTATTCCGACGACGTGTGGGGCCGCAGCGGACCCGACGCGGTGATCAATATCGCCGAGCCGATTAAGGGCAAGCGTCTGCGGATGGTGGAGGAAATCAAGCGCGCTCTGGAAGTGGCCGAAGTGATTCCGTTCCGCTATTTGATCCAGCATCTGGGAGTCGCCGGCGAGGAGTTCGACGAGCGCAAGGTAGAAGCGGCATTTTCGGCGCTGGAAGAGATCAGTCTGTTTGCCGGCCAGCGCGGCGTGGAAGTGCTGGTGGAGAACACTCCCAACGCGCTTTCCAGCGCGCAGCGTCTGCTGTACTTCTTCAATACCACTCATCTGAAATTGAACGTCTGCTTCGACCTGGGGCACGCCCACATGAACGAAGGCGTGGAGGCGGCGTACAAATTGTTGGCTCCGCGCATCCGCTCCACGCATGTTCACGACAACGATGCGGAGCTGGATCTGCACCTGTTTCCGTTCGTCGATCCCGGCGGCACCATCGATTGGGATCGCGCGATGGGCGCGTTGGGATCGGCGCCGCAGCAATATCCCTTGTTGCTGGAACTGCGCTGCGCTCCCGACGTGGCTAAGCCGGTGGAAGGCGCGTGCCGCGTCTTCGAGCATCTGGAAAGACTTAACTCAAACAACCATGAATCCTGAAATCCCGCGCATCTCAATCGCAGCAGCCGGCAATCACGCGGGCGAGACCGTGGAGATTGCCGGGTGGCTCTACAACCTGCGCCGCGGCGGCAAAATCTGCTTCCCGCAGGTTCGCGACGGCTCCGGCACCATCCAGTGCGTGGCTGTCAAAAGCAATTTGCCCGAGGACGTTTTCGAGGACCTCAAGGATCTGACGCAGGAATCTTCCCTGATTGTCCGCGGCAAGATTCGCGCCGAGCCTCGCGCACCGGGCGGCTATGAGCTGGATCTTGAATCCGTGCAGGTGGTCCAGCGCGTGCCGGAATCGGATCCCTATCCCATCACGCCGAAAGATCACGGCATCGATTTTCTGATGGATCATCGCCATCTGTGGCTGCGCAGCCGCCGTCAGCATGCGGCGCTGAAGGTGCGGCATCAAGTGATCAAAGGCCTGCGCGATTATTTCGATTCCAACGGCTTCGTATTGGTGGATACGCCCATCTTCACGCCCTCGGCCTGCGAAGGCACCACGACTTTGTTCGAGGTGGCTTACTCGGAAGATGAGAAAGTTTATCTTGCGCAGTCCGGGCAGCTTTATAGCGAAGCGACGGCGGCCTCCTTCGGGAAAGTCTATTGCTTCGGGCCGACGTTTCGCGCGGAGAAATCGAAAACGCGCCGCCATCTGACCGAGTTCTGGATGGTGGAGCCGGAGATGGCTTACGCGGATCTGGAAGACGTGAAACGCGTCGGCGAAGAGATGGTGGTGTTCGTGATCGGCCGCGTGCTGGAAAATTGCAAGGAAGACCTGAAGGCTCTGGAACGCGATGTTTCGAAGCTGGAAGCCGTGCGCACGCCGTTTTATCGGATGAGCTACGACGACGCGGTGACGAAGCTCCAAGGGCTGGGCAGCGAGATTCAATGGGGCGGCGATTTCGGCAACACGGATGAGACTCTGTTGACCGCCGATCTGGATCGTCCGGTGCTGGTGGACCGGTTTCCGTCGGCCATCAAGGCGTTCTATTTCCAGCCGGCACCGGACCGGCCGGAGGTCGCCCTGGGGGTCGATTTCATCGCGCCCGAAGGTTACGGCGAGATTATCGGCGGGGGCCAGCGCATCCACGATCTCGAGCTCCTGCTGAAGCGCCTCGAAGAGCACCACCTGCCTCGCGAGGCTTTCGATTGGTACATCGATCTGCGTAAGTACGGTTCCGTCCCGCACGCCGGCTTCGGCATGGGAGTGGAGCGCTTCACGGCGTGGATGTGCGGCCTGGAGCATATCCGGGAGACCATCGCGTTCCCGCGGATGCTGTATCGCACGCGGCCGTAAGAATCGATGGGTCATGAAGAAGCGCGGCCGAGGAACGAAGCATCCGGCCCTCGCGCTGCTGGCATCGCTTCTTCTCTTACTGGTATTGGTGATCGCGATTTCCGGCGGAACAATGATCAGCCTCGGCCAAGCTCCCCGGCCGCGGCCTTTAGGGTGGTTCCTGCTTGTCGCCGGATCTATTGTGGCCGTTCTTACGGTCGATCGGTGGGCGAGGGGACTTTCGGTTTTATACGCCGGGGCAATTCTGAATGGGACTATTATGCCGGCCGGTGGGCACGCAGTAAGCAAGGCTTCAGTTCCGGTCCCTCGGCTGTGGACCGGCCTCTTCTTGTTGGTTATGGTTGGTGCGGGCGTGGCAACGGCGAGGTCCCTGGATCGAGATCTGAGGAACGCCGACCGGGCAGCCTATCTCGGCATCCTCTCGTGTTTCGTTGCGATGCTCACTTGCACAACGGCCCAGGTGGAGCACTGGGAAATTCCTGTCGGTGTCGCATTCGTTGGATGTCTCACGGTTCTTTTAGTTCGGAACTGTTTATCCCCGCGAGACCACGGAGTCAATTCGTAGCTGCCGCCATCTTGCCTTCAAACGGAATACTGCGTATGGTTGGGCTAGAGCAATGAATCTGGAACATCTTCATCGAATTACGATTGAAGAAGGCAAGTGCGGGGGACGCCCCTGCATTCGCGGCCAGCGCCTTCGCGTCTCAGACCTTCTTGAGCTTCTGAGCGCAGGCGCTTCCTTTGATGAGATCCTCAGCAATTATTCATTCCTTGAGCGCGAGGATATTCTCGCCGCGATCACTTACGCCGCCTACCAGACCGATCACGTCGTCTTACAGACCTCGTGAGGTTCCTGCGTGAAGTTCTTGGTTGAGAACCAGCTTCCAGCA
Source organism: Bryobacteraceae bacterium (assembly GCA_036489835.1). Classification (GTDB taxonomy): domain Bacteria; phylum Acidobacteriota; class Terriglobia; order Bryobacterales; family Bryobacteraceae; genus Palsa-187. The sequence continues at coordinate 121,633 of DASXEY010000053.1, forward strand.
ACGCTCTTAGCAGCGCCAAACGGGGCCTGGACTGCCGCCATGTTCTTGACGTCGGGCTAGCCGAGGCTTCCGATTCCGACATTTGCCGATACGCGACGGAGCAGGGACGAATCGTCATCAGTAAGGACGAAGATTTTCCCTACTTGGCCAGCCAGCCCAAGTCTGAAACCAGGTTGGTCTGGGTGCGTCTTGGCAATTGCCGCGCGAAAGCATTGCTCGCCAAATTTGAGTGCTTATGGCCGAAAATTGAAGCCGGCCTCAAAGCCGGCGAGCGAATCATAGAGATTCGTTAGCCTACGGCTTGCGGTCTTCAAACGGCACCTCGAAGGAAAAGTAATCTTTCCCCGAAGCCGCATCGGCGATACCGTTCACGTACAGATAAGAATCCGGCCGCAGGGCGCTATTAAAATACACGAACCCGAATGCCGATTCGCCATCCGGAATCAGGCGAGCCGTGAACGCTCGCCCCTCAATCTCCCACGTATCCAGCGGACCCTTATTATGGCTCGGCAGAGGGATGGGCATCGGTTTCGGAATCGCATTCCAGTTCTTGTTGACGGCTCCGTCGAACAGCACCACATCTCCGGGAGGCATCGCGTCCAGGCGGTGATTCTGCACGTCCACCAGTTCGGTTTCCAGATTCAGCCGCAGCGCTTTCCCGGTATCGTTCTTGATCACCACCAGGATCGGCAGAATCCCGTACTTGTACGGATTCTTCTTGTCGAACGCGCTCTTGGCTTGCTCCTCGCTGGTGTAGGGTACCGCCGCGATGGTGATGTTGCTCATGGTCTGGTGGCCCGGGTAAGTAGACGCCGGTTTGGGCGCAAAACGCGCTTTCTCCTTGTCGGCTGCGGCAGCCACCGCTATACTCAAGAGAACGATTAACGCCACTCGTCTCATTTATTTCCTCTACCAGATCCTTCAGATCGCCCTAAGCCCTCTGGTCGCCCTGTATCTACTTTACCGGGGAATTCAGCGGCGCGCTTACTTTGCCGGACTGGGCGAGCGCCTGGGTTTTCTGCCAAGCTCTCTGAGAACGACGAATTCCGGCGCGATCTGGTTTCACGCGGTCTCGGTCGGAGAAGTCCTGTCCGCCGTCGAACTGATCCGCCGCCTCCGCTCGGAGCTGCCCAACACCCCGTTTTTCGTTTCCACGACCACGTTGGCAGGACGCGCCACGGCCGACCAGCGCCTTCAGGGTTTGGCACAAAGTGTTTTCTTCGCGCCTCTGGATTATCGATCCGTGGTCCGCCGTGTGCTTCGCCGCCTCCGCCCCGCCGCCGTGGTGATTCTCGAAACCGAGATCTGGCCCAATCTATATCGCGAAGCGAAGCGCGCCGGAGCGTCCTTGCTGATCGTCAACGGCCGCATTTCCGATCGAGCTTTGCCCCGCTACCGCTCCGCCAGCGGCTTCTTCCGCCACGCCCTGATGTGGCCGGATGCAATTTTCACCCAGTCTGAGGAAGACTCCCGCCGCTTCGTCATCGCCGGCGCACCCGCGGAACGGGTTTCGAGCGCCGGCAACCTGAAATACGATTTCACCCCGCCGGGTTCCGGCGTCGCCGCGGACGTTGCCGGCTTTCTTGACCGCAGGCGGCCGGAGGCTATTTGGATCGCCGCCAGCACCATGCCTCCGAAAGAGCCATCCGATCCCGATGAGGATGACGCGGTGCTGTCTGCGTTTGCTGCCATGAACCGCCCCGAGCTGCTTCTGATCCTGGCCCCGCGAAGGCCGGAACGCTTCGACGCGGCCGCGGAAAAGCTTCAGCGTGCGGGCATTCCCTTTGCACGCCGGACGGCATTAGCCGCTGCTCCCGAAGCCGCGCGCGTCTTATTGCTCGATTCCATCGGTGAATTGGCTGCGCTGTTTGAACGCGCCGACGTCGTCTTCATGGGAGGCACTCTGGCTTCACGCGGAGGCCACAACATTCTCGAGCCCGCGTACTTCTCCAAACCGGTAATCGCCGGACCGCATATGGAAAACTTCGCTGCGATTGCGGATGAATTCTCGGCGCAGCACGCGCTGCTGAGGATTGCCGGGCCGGAGCAGTTGGCCGCCGCCGTAGCCCGGCTTCTTGAGAATCCGGAACTCGCGCGCGCCATCGGAGCCAAAGCCCGCGAACTGGCGATGGCCAAGCGCGGAACGGTGGATCGAATTGCCGCCGAGGTCCGCGTCTATGCAGGCCTGGGTGTTCCCAACCCTCCGCGAATTCTTGCCGCAGGCGCCGTTCTTACGCCGCTAAGCTGGATCTGGCGCGCTGGGCACCGGATCAACATTTCTCGAAGCCTGAAAGCCGCGAAGGCGCTCGATACGAAAGTAGTCAGCATCGGCGCACTGGTGATGGGAGGCGCGGGGAAAACGCCGATCGTCGCGCATCTGGCGGAGCGGCTGCTCGCCGCCGGACGAAATCCCGCAATCCTCACGCGCGGTTACCGCCGCAAATCGAAGGGCATTTTAATTGTCCCGCGCGGCGACTCCGCGCCCATCGATCAAACCGGCGACGAAGCACAGACGCTGGTGCGCTCCGCGACGGCGCACGTTGGAATCGGAGCGGACCGCTTCGCCGCCGGCCTCAAAATGGAGCAGTCGCTTCACCCAGGCATCTTTCTCCTCGATGACGGATTCCAGCACGTTGGCCTCAATCGCGGCGACGACATCGTCTTGATCGATGCCCTGGATCCTCTGGCCGGTGGAGTTTTCCCCTTGGGCCGTCTGCGCGAGCCATTCGAAAACCTCGCGCGCGCCACAGCCATCATCGTGAGCCGGGTCGCACCTGAACAAGGCACCGCCGGCATCGAACGCTTGATTCGCCGCTACAACCCGCACGCGCCGATTTTCCGCAGCCGGGTGGTCCCGCAGCGGTGGGTTCGCCTGGATGGAGATGTTCTGGGACCCTCGGCATTCAGCCGAGTGGGGGCGTTTTGCGGCCTTGGCTCGCCCGAATCCTTCTGGCGCACGCTCGATGACCTGGGGCTTGAAGTTGCGTTCCGGCGAGGGTTTAGCGATCATCATCCCTACAGCCCTTCCGAATTGCGCCGCTTGGCCGCGCAAGCTACGGCCGCGGGCGTCGATGCTTTGGTGACCACTGAAAAAGACGTCATGAATCTACCCGAAGGCGCGTCCGCGCTGCTCGCGCCGCATCCGCTTTATTGGCTGAAGATCGGTGTCGAAATTGAGCGCGAGGAAGAGCTGCTGCAAATCCTGCTGGCGGGTCTGCACTTATGATCGCGTGCGCCACGCCTAGTAGGGCAGGCGGTTTCGCCTGCCGTTCCAGATGCCAATGCACACAATGAGAACCGCGATCTTCGGAGGCACCTTCGATCCCATCCACGCGGCCCACCTGGTGGTGGCGCATGAAGCCGCTGAAACGTTTGCATTGGACCGGGTGCTGTTCATTCCCGCGGCCAACCCTCCGCACAAAGACGCCGGCGCTCCTTATGAAGACCGTTATCGGATGGTGGAGCTTGCCTGCGCCGCCGATCCCCGCTTCATTCCTTCGCGCCTGGAGGAAGGCCGGGCGGTCAGCTACTCCATCCACACGATCGAACGCCTGCGAGTCCCCGGCGAAACGCTGTTCTTCATCATCGGCGCGGATGCGTTCGCGGAAATCCGTTCCTGGCGCCGCTGGGAGGACGTGGTGGCCAGCGTCGAATTCATCGTGGTGACTCGTCCGGGTCACGTTTACGACAGCCCTGCCGGCGCTCGAGTGTGCCGGCTGGAGACCGTCGCGCTGCCGGTCTCCTCGTCGGAAATCCGGCAGGAACTGGCGGAGGGACGCATGCTGACTTCCGATCTGCCTCCCGCGGTTGCCGGATACATTCACGCGCACGGCCTGTACCGCTAGAGCCAACTTTGACGTATGATTGTCCTGATCGCGAATCAGGAGGTCTACCATGAGGAAATTCACTGTTCTCGCAGCGTTAGCGGCAACCATCGTCTCCTGGGCTCTGGTTTCACGCAGCGCCGCCCAGAACCCGCCCCCGCCGCTTGCCAAACAGGCTGACGGGAGTTGGAAGCTCTACAACACCGCCAAGAAGAAGCTGCTCGAAGGCAAGCAGGTCTTCAGTTACACCCAGTCCAAGGCCGATCCCGCCGAGTATTGTGAAAAGGCCAAGCACTACGATTTCACGTGGTTCGAAATGCAGCACAGCACGCTCGAATTCCGCGATGTCGAGGCCATGATTGCGGCCTGCCCCAAAGTGGCCGCGACACCGATGATCCGTCTGCCCGATGCGCAGGAATGGCACATCCAGCATTCCACCGATATCGGCGCGCTGGGCGTAATCATTCCCACCGTCGATGACGTGGACCGCGCGCGTGAAGGCGCCAAGTGGGCTCGCTTTCCTCCTGTAGGGCGGCGCAGCTCAGGTCAGGGCCAGGCTCCGCAGCTCTGGGGCAACAACTACCGCCAGACCATTAACGACAACATGCTGGTGGTGATCATGATTGAGACTCCCACCGGCGTGGCCAATGCGTACGACATCGCTTCGGTGCCGGGCGTCGATGTCGTGATTATCGGCAACAACGATCTGGCGTCGTTCTCGGGACACGCTCAGAACACTCCCGAGTATCAGGCGATGATGACCAAGGTCCACGACGATGTCCTCAGAGCCGGCAAGATTTTCGGCCAGGCCAACGCCATGTACGCAACAGGAAATCCGCTTAGCAAGGATTCCAAGCTATTCCAGAACGGTCCGTCCAACGACGGCTATGTTCCTCCTGGCCGCGGCGGCCGTGGCGCGGTGAATCCCAATGCCCCTCCGCCCGGTGAAGAAGTGACGCCGCCTCCTCCACCGACGCCGGCGCCTGCAAAGAAGCAATAAGCTCTTGCGCGCCGGGTATTTATTCTTTATAGTTGAATAAATGGCGCGCGGCGGATATCTCGGCGAATTCGAGCTCATGGTGATGCTGGCGCTGCTTCACTTGGGCGATGAAGCGTACGGCGTTCCGATTTCGCGGGAAATCGAACAGCGCAGCGGGCGCGAAGTGGCTCTCGGCAGCGTGTACGCGGCTCTCGAACGGTTGGAAGAGAAGGGACTCGTGGCATCCAGGCTCGGCGATCCGACGGCTGAGCGCGGAGGCCGGGCCAAGCGCTATTTTCGAGTGACCGAATCGGGCCTGCGGGATGTCCGGCAAACACAGCGGGCGCTGGTTAACCTCTGGAAGGGACTGCCTGAATTGAAGGGAGGAATCGCGTGAGTCCTCGAAGACCACCCCTGTTCGCTGACTGGTTGTTGAACCGCTTTGGATGCGCCCACCAGAATCCGCCCCTGGCGGGAGACATCCTGGAGGAGTTCCAGAACGGAAGATCGGCGGCCTGGTATTGGCGTCAGGCGCTGGCTGTGATCGCCACTGGCTTGGCCCGGAACGCCCGTCTCTTCTGGCGGCCTGTGGCGGCCAGCGTCCTCATCTGGGCGGTTGAAGCCGGGATCGGCTTCGCGCTGTGGCGCGTGCAAGAACCTCCGCGACCTCACAACGTCGGGTTGGAAGCCGTCCTAATGGCGTTCTTCGGATCTTTTCTGCTGGGAATCTCGCCGAAGATCAGTCGCAGCGTGAAGGTGCGATCGGCGAAGGCAGACACGGTGATTTCCGCCTGCGTACAGTTCATCTTGCTGCTATTGGCTTACTGCGCCTCCGCTTGGCTTTGGAATATGTCGCTGTGGGACGTTATTCTGATCCAATCGATGTGGCTTCTTAAGATGCTCGAGAATGCTCTGCGGCCTTCTCGCATCGTTCGGTCATGAGCGCCCAAAAGCCGCCGCGGCTCGCGGACTGGTTGCTGTTTTTCTTCGGTTATGCGCGACAGAATCCGCCCCTCGCGGGAGACATTCTGGAGGAGTTCCAGAACGGCAAATCGGCTACATGGTATTGGCGGCAGACCTTCGTTTTGGTTCTCACCTGCATGGGCCAGAATGCTCGCGATGCGAGGCCGCACTTGACGGCTGCGGTCATCGGTTGGGCGCTCCAGGCCGGCGTCGCCCTCCTGCTGTGGCCGCTGCGCTTTCCCCCGAGACTCCCTCACGGAAAATCCGTCAGCATTGGGGTTTCGCTCTCGTCGGCTGCCCTAACGATGATCGTAATCTTCGCGCTGGCCGTGGTCTGGCAGAAAGGACTCCGCGAATTGAAGCGCCGCTCCCCGGATCCGGAGCGCTTGTTCATCTCCGGCTATAACCAATTCGGCGCCAGCTTCCTGGTTTACTGTCTCATGACGATGATGGGAGTTGCGTACCAGTGGGGATTCCTCTATTCCCAAGCGTTGCTGTTTTCCTACTGGATCATGTTCGATCTGATTCCGGCCGCAGTGTTTGCGAGGCGGAAAAAAACATGAGCGGCCGAAAACCGCCGCGGCTCGCGAATTGGCTGTTGACTCGCTCGGGCCTCGACCACCAGAATTCACCGCTGGCCGGGGATCTGCTGGAGGAATTCCACAGCGGCAGATCAAGGGCATGGTTTTGGCGGCAGGCCTTCGTTTGGGTTCTCACCTGCATGGCTCCGAAACGCCGGAATTCCCGGCGACATTTCACAGGCGCCGTCATCGGTTGGTCAGCCCAAGCAGGCATCGCCCTGACTCTGTGGAGCCTTCATTTCCCACTGGGCCTCCAGCATGGCATTGGGCTCCCTGCGTCGTTTTTAGTGAGCATCGCATATATCCTGGCGCTGGTCTTGAATAAGCTGGCCGCCCGCGAGTTGAAGCGTCGTTCCTCAGATCCGGAGAGGCCGTTGCTGTCCGCCTGCGAACAATTCGGGAACAGCCTGGCGCTTTACTGCGTGATGACGATCGCAGGGGTGGGGCGGCAAGGTGGTTTTCTCGTTACTCAAGGGTTCGTTCTCTTTAACTTTATCCTCAGTGATCTGATCCTGATCCCAGCATTTTTTGCAAAGCTAAAGAAGCCATGAGTATGCGGAATCCGCCCCGTCTCGCAACCTGGCTGCTCGGCCGCTTCGGCTTTGATCACCAGAATCCACCGCTCGCCGGGGATCTGCTGGAAGAGTTCCAGAACGGCAGATCGGCGGCATGGTATTGGCGGCAAACGCTGGGGACGATTTTCAGTTGCCTGGGCGGGAATGCGGGTCGACGTTTGACGGGTTCTCTCATCGGTTGGGCGGCTCAGTTCGGAGTGGCCTTCGCGCTGCGGCGGTTTCATGTCTTACCGGAACCTCCCGCAATCCTTCAGACCATCGCTTCGATCGCGGTGGCGATCTTTTTCTTGTGGTTGATTGTCTTCTTCTCCCCGAAGGCGCCAAAGGTTGCACTGAAAAAGGCGGCGGCGCCGCGGGCCCTGCCGGACGCGAAGAGCATGGCAGCGCACGCCTGGAACCAATTCATCGAGCTGCTGCTGAGTTACTGTGCCATTTCGCTGCTTCTTGGCATGGACCAGAACTTTGGGGCCACCCAGGCTATGTGGCTTTATTTGGCGTTCAGGGAAGATCTGGGACCAAGGCGATATTTTCAAGGCTGATGACTCCTCGAAGACCACCCGCGCTTGCAAACTGGCTGTTGACTCGCTCGGGCCTCGACCACCAGAATCCACCGCTAGCCGGGGATCTGCTGGAGGAGTTCCGTGGCGGCAGATCAAGGGCGTGGTTTTGGCGGCAGACCCTGGTTGCGATCTTAAATGGCTTCGTTCAGAACGCCCGTCTTTTCAAGCGGCTTTTGATCGCCAACATGATGGGCTGGGCGGCCCAAGCCGGAGTCACTTTTGCCCTCGGGTGGTTTCATTACCCGCCGGAGCTGCATGGCATGGCCCAGGTAATCGTGGCGATTCTGCTAACGGCGGTTGTGCTCCTCCTGCCGGTTTTTCGTTTTTTTCCGAACGCGCTAAAGCTGAAGGCGCAGGCCGACGACATCCTGTCTTCGATGGAAACTGCGCAGAGGTGGGAACACGAGTACCAGGAACGGCTCAAGAAATGGCTCCGCCGAACGCTCCTCCTGATGTTTGCGTGCATCCGGTTTGTCGTCTATTTACTGGTCTACTGTTTTATCGCTTCATTCGCGACCGTGCCGCTGGGGTTCCTCGTCTTGATTCAAACCTGGTGGCTTTTCCAGACGGTCAAAGACGTCCTGAAGCCCGATCCCAACCCTGGCCCAGCCAAGATATTCACGACATTGAAATAGCCATGAGCGCGCGAAAACCTCCCCGGCTTGCAAACTGGCTGCTCAATCACTTGGGCACAGCCCGGCAGAATCCTCCGCTTGCCGGGGATCTGCTGGAGGAGTTCCGAACCGGGAGATCGGCGGCATGGTTCTGGCGTCAGACGCTGGTCGCGATTTTGACTAACCTCGCCCGGAACGTGCGCTTATCGTTGTGGTCTTTGACGGGCGCCGTCATCGGTTGGGCCGCCCAGGCTGGCATCGCGTTTGCGTTGTGGCGGTTTCATTTCCCGCCGCAACTTCCGCCGGTTGTCAGGACCGTCCTGGTGGCGCTGTTGTATGGCCATATGTTCTGGCGGATGGCGTTCCGTCGAAAGCCGCCGGTAAAGGGCGAACCCTCGGTACCCGAGCCCGTGGAAACGGAGGACCAGCTCGACTGGGGCACGGATATGGTGTCGTCTTTCTGCTGCTCGTTCACCGCCTTCCTGGTCGGTTACTGTGTTTTCGCGCTATGGGAGGTTTTTCCGTTGTGGGGCTTTGTGCTGCTTCAGGGTGTGTGGCTTCTTATCGCGGTCACGATCGTTCTCATGCCCGACTCCGACCCAGGTCCGGTCAAAATGCCATGAGTGCGCCAAAACCACCGCGGCTTGCAAACTGGCTGCTCAATCACTTGGGCACAGCCCGGCAGAAATCCGCCGCTTGCCGGGATGCTGGAGGGGCTTCATTTCCTCCACAGCTCCGCATTTCGTTCAGCCGGGGGATATCCCCCTTGTGTTTTATCCTCTGCCAAACCATGTGGCTGCTGGGTGGAGTCATGGACGTGCCGACGCCTTCAGGCAGCTCTCTATAGTCTCGGCGGCGAAGTCGGCCTGATCCTTGGTGATCACAAGCGGAGGGCAGAGGCGGATGGAATTCGGCCCGGCGCCTAGCACCAGCAGTCCGCGTTCGAAGCACATTTGCACGATTTGATCGCGGAGCAGCGGGGCGCGCTCCTTGGTTTCCTGATCGTTCACCAGTTCGATTCCGATCATGAGGCCCAGTCCGCGAACGTCGCCGACGTTGGCGCAGCGCTGCGGCAAATCGCGTAGGCGCGCCATCATGTGCTCGCCGACTCGCGCGGCGTTATCCACTAATTCCTGCTCCAGGAGTTCGATCGTCGTCAGCGACGCGGCGACGGCTACTGGATTCCCTCCGAAAGTGCTGGCGTGGGCTCCCGGGGGCCAATTCATCAGTTCGGCTCGGGCGATCATGGCCCCAAGAGGCATGCCGCTGGCGATGCCCTTGGCCAGCGTAATCACGTCCGGAACGGCATCGAAGTGCTCGCAGCCGAACATTTTGCCGGTTCGGCCCATGCCGCTCTGGACCTCGTCGAAGATCAAGAGGATTCCGTGCTTGTCGGCCACCCGGCGCAGCTCATCGAAAAACTTCTTGGGCGGAACAATGTAGCCGCCTTCGCCCTGGGCCGGCTCGACGAAAATGGCCGCGCAATCTTCAGCGGGCAGGGAGGTTCTAAATAGTTCGGATTCAATGACTTTGACACACTCGACTGCGCAGGTGTCGGGGGTCTTTCCATAGGCGCATCGATAGCAATATGCGTACGGGACGTGATGCGCGCCCGGCATCATGGGGAAAAACCCCTGCTTTTGTATGCTCTTAGACGCCGTCAGCGCGAGCGAGCCCATGGTTCGGCCATGAAAGGCGCCCACGAAGGCGACGAATTGGCCTCGGCCGGTGTGATAGCGGGCGAGCTTGATAGCGGCCTCAATCGCCTCGGTTCCCGAGTTTCCAAAGTAAACCCTCCGCGGAACCCCGCCCGGCACGAGACTTGCAAGCTTCTCAGCCAGCAGGACCATGTTTTCGTAGTAGAAATCGGTGCCGGACATGTGGATCAGACGGGCGGCTTGGTCCTGAATGGCTTGAACGACTTGGGGATGACAATGGCCAGTGGCGACGACGGCGATTCCGGCGGCGAAGTCGAGGAACCGGTTGCCGTCCGGGTCTTCGACGATGGCTCCGTGGCCGGTTTCCGCGACAAGGGGATAAGACCTCGTGTAGGAGGGCGAGATAACTTGTTGATCCCGCTCAATGATTGCCTTGGCCTTCGGTCCAGGGAGCGAAGTCAAAAGATGAGGCAACTTGCTTTCCATACTTGATAATAGTACGCTAAGATTATTGAACTGTCAAAGACTAATATGCTAGAATTCAGTTGACGAGGGGCAGGGATTTTATGGACTTCAATCGTTTCACGGAGAAACTGCAAGAAGGAATCAGGGCCGCGCAGTCGCTTGCGGGGCAGAGGGGGCAGCAACAACTGGATGTTGAACACCTCTTAGTGGCGTTGCTGGAGCAGGATGGCGGATTGGCGCAATCGATATTGGCCAAGGCGGGTGTCAGGCTGGAGGATGTTCACCGCCGCCTGATTGAGCAACTGGACAAATTGCCTCGCGTCTCGGGCGGGGCGGTTGGCGTCGATCAGATCTATGTGACGCCGCGGTTGCAGACGCTGCTGACCAAGGCCGAGACCGAGGCCAAGCGTTTGAAAGACGACTATGTGTCGGTGGAGCACGTTCTGCTGGCCGCCACCGACGAGAAAATTTTCAAGGATCTGGGTCTGTCACGCGAGCGCCTGATGCGCACTCTACAAGATGTAAGGGGCTCGCAGCGAGTGACGACGCAGAATCCGGAGGCGACGTACGAGGCGCTGGAGAAATACGGCCGCGATCTGACCAAGATGGCGGCGCAGAACAAGCTGGATCCGGTGATCGGGCGCGATGAGGAAATTCGCCGGGTGATCCAGGTTTTGTCGCGGCGCACCAAGAACAACCCGGTGCTGATCGGCGAGCCAGGCGTGGGCAAGACGGCCATCGTGGAAGGGCTGGCGCAGCGAATTATGCGCGGCGATGTTCCCGAGGGTTTGAAAGATAAGAAAGTCGTCGCGCTGGACATGGGCGCGCTGGTCGCGGGCGCGAAGTTCCGGGGCGAGTTCGAGGAACGGCTGAAGGCGGTGCTGAAAGAGGTCCAGACTGCCGAAGGCAAGATTATTCTATTCATCGACGAATTACATACGGTGGTGGGGGCGGGAAAAGCCGAAGGATCGATGGATGCCGGCAACCTGCTGAAGCCGATGCTGGCTCGGGGCGAACTGCATTGCATCGGCGCGACCACTCTCGACGAATATCGCAAGTACATCGAAAAGGACGCGGCATTGGAGCGGCGCTTCCAGACTGTGCTGGTGGATCAGCCTTCGGTGGAAGATACGATTTCGATTCTGCGCGGGCTGCGCGAACGCTATGAAGGGCATCACGGTGTGCGTATCAAGGATTCGGCTTTGGTCGCCGCTGCGGTGCTCAGCCAACGCTACATTTCGGACCGCTTCCTGCCGGACAAAGCCATCGATCTGGTGGATGAGGCTGCGGCGAAGCTGCGCACGGAGATCGATTCCATGCCGGCCGAGCTGGACGAAAGTCTGCGAAGGCAGATGCAGCTGGAGATCGAGCGCGAGGCGTTGAAGAAGGAACACGATGCGGCATCGCGCGAGAGGCTGAAAAAGATCGAGAAGGAACTGGCGGAACTGAAAACGGAATCCGCGTCGCTGAAAGCGCAATGGCAGGCCGATCAGGAAGCCATCAAGAAGCAGCGCGAACTTCGCGCGCAGATGGAGCAGGTGAAGCTGGACATCGAACAAGCCGAACGGGCCTACGATCTGAACAAAGCTGCCGAGCTCAAGTACGGAAAGCTGGCGGGCCTGGAACGCGAACTGGCAAAGCCGGTGCGTGAGCCGGTCCTATTGAAAGAAGAGGTCACCGAAGAAGACATCGCGCAGGTGGTGAGCCGATGGACCGGAATTCCGCTTTCGAAATTGCTCGAAGGCGAGGTCCAGAAGCTGCTGCATCTGCCCGAAGAACTGCACAAACGAGTGGTGGGGCAGGATGAGGCCGTCGATGCAGTTGCGGACGCGGTGATGCGGGCTCGCGGAGGATTGAAAGATCCCAAACGGCCAGTGGGCAGCTTCCTGTTCCTGGGGCCAACCGGCGTCGGAAAGACGGAGCTGGCTCGGGCACTGGCGCAATTCCTCTTCGACGATGAAAAGGCGCTGATTCGCGTCGATATGTCGGAGTATCAGGAAAAGCATACGGTCTCCCGTCTGGTGGGCGCGCCTCCGGGCTATGTCGGCTATGACGAAGGCGGTCAGCTCACCGAAGCGGTGCGCAGGAAGCCTTACTGCGTGGTGTTGCTGGACGAGATCGAAAAAGCTCACAGCGACGTTTTCCACGTGCTGTTGCAGGTGCTGGATGACGGGCGTTTGACGGACGGCCAGGGCCGCACGGTGGACTTCAAGAACACCATTGTGATTATGACCTCGAATGCGCCCAAGGAAGATCTGCCGAGGCTGTTCCGGCCGGAGTTTCTGAATCGTGTGGACGAGATCATCGACTTCCACCGGTTGACGCGCGAGGATCTGAAAAAGATCGTGGAGATCCAACTGGCCACGCTGAAGGCGCGGTTAGCCGAACGCAGGATCGATCTGGAGCTGACCAACGCGGCCGAGGAGCGGTTGGCTCAAGTCGGCTACGATCCGGCTTTCGGCGCGAGGCCGTTGAAGCGGGCGATTCAGAAGGAGCTGGAGACGCCGCTGGCCAGGAAGCTGGTAGCGGGTGAAGTTCGCGATGGGCAGAAGGTGCGGGTAGACGTACGCGGTGGCGCGATGGTTTTCGAAATAGAGTCGCCAGCGAGGGCGGCTGCATCATAAGTATTACGAAAGGTGAATAACATGGCAGAAGTGACTGAGAGTTCGATGCGGATGCTGCCTTTGCTGGCGCTCAAGAACTCGGCGCTATTTCCGGGAGTGATGATGCCGCTTTCGGTGGGACGAAAGGGCTCGGTTGCGGCGGTGGAAGCGGCGCTGGCTACCGAAGGGAAAGAACTGGTGGTGGTGGCGCAGCGCGATGCGGCGGTGGATGCGCCGCATGGCAGCGATTTGTACACGGTGGGCACCAGGGCGGCCATTCGCAGGTATCATCATGCGCGGCCGGACCAACTGGACATCATGGTGCTGGGCACGGAGCGCGTGGTGATCGTAAAGGTGGAAGAGAACGGCCACATGGTGGCGCGCATCCGGCCTCTACCTTTGCCTGACGATTCCACTCGGGAAACCGAGGCTCTGACGCTGTCGCTGGTAGAGCTGGGCGTCAAATTCGTTAAGCTTGCCCAGGGCGGAGCGGGACAGCCGGACTTGACGCAGATGTTCGCGATCGAGCAGGATCCGCTGCAACTGGCGTTCACCATCGCTTCGGTGATGAATCTGGACGCGGCGAAGGAGCAGGCGCTGCTCGAAACTCCGACGCGCCTGGAAGGGCTGCGGATGGTGCACGGCTGGCTGTCGCATGAAGTGGACGTGCTGGAATTGCGCCAGAAGATCGCCAACGAAGCTCGCACGGAGATGTCCAAGGAGCAGCGCGAGTACGTGCTGCGCCAACAGAAGCGTGCGATCGAGCAGGAACTCGGCGAGAAGAACGGAGACCAGGCGGAGATTGAAAAGCTGCGCGAGCGGCTGACTGCCGCGGATCTTCCCGAGGACATCCGCAAGGAAGCCGAACGGGAACTGGGACGCCTGGAGAAACTGCCGGCGGCTCAACCGGAGTTCAGCGTGATCCGGACGTGGCTCGAGTATGTGATCGAGCTGCCTTGGAAGAAGAAGAGCGAAGACAGCCTGGATCTGGCGCGCGCGCGGCAGGTGCTGGATGAAGACCACTACGGCATCGCGAAGGTGAAGGAGCGGATCATCGAGCAGCTAGCGGTGTTGAAGCTGAATCCCGAGGCGAAGGCTCCGATCTTGTGCCTGGTGGGTGCGCCCGGCGTGGGCAAAACCAGCCTGGGACAATCCATCGCAAGGGCTCTAGGACGGAAGTTCGAGCGCATGAGCCTGGGCGGCATGCACGATGAGGCGGAATTGCGCGGGCACAGGCGCACGTACATCGGCGCGCTGCCGGGCCGTCTGATTCAGGCGATGCGGCGGGCTGGGTTCGCGAATCCGGTGCTGATGCTGGACGAAGTGGACAAGCTGGGCCGCGACTTCCGCGGCGATCCCTCGGCGGCGCTGCTGGAAGTGTTGGATCCGGAGCAGAACAAGACGTTCCGCGATAACTATCTGGATCTGCCGTTCGATTTGTCGAAGGTATTGTTCATCACCACGGCGAATACGCTGGATACGATTCCGGCTCCGCTGCTGGACAGGATGGAGATCATCCGCCTTTCCGGTTATAGCGAAGAGGAGAAGATGCAGATTGCGCTGCGCTATCTATTGCCTCGGCAATTGAAGCACGCCGGATTGACGGCGGAGCAATGTGCGATTACGGACGGCGCGCTGCACAAGCTGATCGCATCCTACACGCGAGAGGCCGGAGTGCGGCGGCTGGAGCAGGTGCTGGGGCGAATCATCCGCAAGGTGGCGGTGAGGTTCGCGGAGGGCACCACGGACGCCGTCGCGGTAAAGGCTGAAGACGTGCCGGAGCTGTTGGGGCCGGAAGGGATTCTTCCCGAACAGGCTCGCAAGGATCTGCCTGCGGGCGTGGCGACCGGGCTGGCGTGGACGGAGACTGGCGGAGATGTGCTGTACATCGAAGCCGCTCTGCTGCCCAACGGCAAGGAACTGACCATCACGGGTCAACTGGGCGAGGTGATGCAGGAGTCCGCGAAGACGGCGCGCAGTTATCTGTGGAGTCATGCGCGGGAGTTCGGCCTGGATCCGGAGAAGTTCCTGAATTCCGGCCTGCACATCCACGTTCCGGCGGGAGCGATTCCAAAGGACGGTCCGTCGGCGGGCGTTACGATGACGACGGCTCTCGCATCGTTGTACTCGGGCCTGCCGGCTCGCGACGATACCGCGATGACGGGTGAGGTGACCTTGACCGGCCTGGTGCTGCCGATCGGCGGCATTAAGGAGAAGGTGCTGGCGGCTCGGCGCGCGGGATTGAAGCGCGTGATCCTGCCGCGCGGCAACCAGAAGGACCTGCGCGATTTGCCGCAAGAGGTCCAACTGGAGATGACGTTCATCTTCGCGGATCGCGTCGAGGACGTGATCGCGGAGATGCTGCCGGGAGTGGTGCAGTCACGGCCGATCGTCCCGGCTCGGGCGGCGTAACAGCCGCAGCTGGGCCCGGCTGCACGAAAAGGCGGCAAGGGGCATGAGGTTCCTTGTCGCCACAGACCTCGATGGATACAGCACGGGCACCGGCACGCGGCAGAACCGGACGCGACGGGCTGTTACTTCGAGATTGAGGGCCGCGACCGGCCCCTTTGCGGGCTTCTACGTAACAGCCCGCAAAACGGAGCTTGGCTCGCGGCCACGAACCGGGCTGTTACCTTCGAGATTGAGGGCCGCGACCGGCCCTTTGCGGGCTTCTAAGTAGCAGCCCGCAAAACGGAGCTTGGCTCGCGGCCACGAACCGGGCTGTTACCTTCGAGATTGAGGGCCGCGACCGGCCCCTTTGCGGGCTAGTTAGTTCTGCACCGTCAGATACATTGTCTGCGGCACATTGGTCCCGTTCTGCGTCACGTTGATCGAGTAATCGCCATTAGCCAAGTTTGACGGCACGGTGATGTAGAACTCGTAGAGCCCAACGAAGTTCCCCGCCAGGCCGGCGTATGCGACCGCCGCATTCGCCGATCCGAAGGAAAATGCGACGGGGTTAACGAGGGCGTTGCTCTGCTCCGCCATCACCCCGGGCGGGATCGAAGGAGTCACGTCGCCGAACCCGATTCCATACGCGATAATCAGATCCCCCGGCTTCGCTGGCCTGCCAGTCAAGCCTAATGCCGTCGCCGTACTGGCATTCAGAACATATGCTCCGTCCGAGACGAACGTGGCCACCATGTATTGAGTGCCGCCGATGTTGAAGCTCGCGGGTGCAAGCAAACCCGGCGCAAGCGGCTGGCGCGGGAAGTTGAACTGTGAACTGGTGGCGTTGCAGTTAGTGACTGTGACCGGGACGTTCCCGATGAAGGAATCCTCGGGTGCCTGAACGTTGATCTGCAAGGGCGAAAGATACCAGACATAGGCGGGCTTTCCATTGACGCTGGCGCTGATTCCATCAAGGACGGTGGGAGCGTTCACTCCATTAAAATCCGACGCGGTCCACTGACCGGGATTTGCGCTAGCCCAAAGGCGTGGGTCAAACGGGTCGGTAAGGTTCGTCCCCTGAATCTCCAGCCAGGAGCCGGATGCGAAATACGGGTATCCGCCGAAGGAGCTGGCCGACTTTATCGATGTGATCACCGGGGGCTCAGTGTTGGTGCAGACGTAGGGGGGGATTCCAAGGCGGCCAATTTGACCGCCTTCATCTGTAAACCATAGCGCCCCATCCGGCCCAGTCGTGATACCGAGCGAACCAAGGAGCATGAAATCAGAGTACTCGGTGATGACGCCGTCCGTCGTGATTCGACCGATGCTGTCCCCTTCCGACTCGGCAAACCACAGCGCTCCATCCGGCCCGGTGGTGATTCCACCCGGAAATCCACTGACAGCGTACTCGGTGATGACCCCGGCGGTGGTGATCCGCCCGATCTTGGCGCTCCACCATTCGGTAAACCACATCGCTCCGTCCGGGCCTGCCGTGATCTCGCTGGCCAAACTGCCGGCTGTCGGAATAGGGTACTCGGTAATGACCCCTTTCGTGGTGATCCGCCCGATTTTGTTACCGTAGACCTCGGTAAACCAGAGCGCTCCGTCCGGCCCGGCCGCGATTCCGGATGGCTCGCTGTCGGCCGTCGGGACGAGGTACACGGTGATGGCCCCGGCGGTCGTGATCCGCCCGATTATGTTGCGGTAGGGTTCGGTGAACCACAGCGCGCCGTCCGGCCCCGTGGTGATACCAGCAGGTTGGCTGAGGGTGGTCTGGCCGTACTCAGTGTTGACTCCGTTTGTAGTGATCCGCCCGATGCCAAGCTGTTCGGTAAACCACAGCGCCCCGTCCGGACCGGCGGTGATGTCGTAGACATTAACGTTGAGGACGGGTGAGGACGTAGGGTACTCGGTGATGACCCCCGCTGTGGTGATCCGCCCGATCTTATTGCTCTCGTATTGGGTAAACCATAGCGCCCCGTCCGGTCCGGTCGTGATGCTGACAGGGTAGTTGCCGCCCGCCATGGGTATCGGGTATTCGGTGATAGAAACGCCGGCTCGAAGAGACATTGGACCGGCCACGACCGCGATTATGGCCAAGAGGGCCGACCGAGTTCGGGGCCACCCTCGACGTGAGAATGCGGACGTCCCGGCCCCTTCCCGCAATCCGCTGCGAATATCGTTGCCCACGGTTCCTACAGTATATGGGAGCTTCGCCCCATAAGTTCGAGTATGCGCGGAACGTTCCTGCTCATGCTCAACCCTAAGCATCCGCCGGTCGCGGTCGTCGATTTCAATTTGCGTAGCGATCCCGACGGTCGTTGGCTTCGGTGTACGCCGCCTTGTTCAGGCGCTGTCGCGGGGTCAGCGACAGCCGAAGCGGACCAGGCGCTCCTGGATGCCGTGGGGATGAGTGAGGCGCAGCAGGCGGATGGTGGCTCGGGCGGGGGGCGTTAAACCGACGAGTTCTTCGCCTTTCAATAAGAAGTGTTCATGCCACTGGTCGCGGCGTGGATGGAATAGAGCGGCGAGTTCGCCTGTTTCCGTATCCAAGGAAGAAAGGCCGCTGCCCTTGCGGCGGTTGCATAAGGACAGGCGAACGCGAGATTGTCGATGCCGCTTTCTCCTCCATGCTTGACTGAGACGATATGATCGACCTGATGAGGGGCGAGGGGTGCCTGTTCGGGTGTCTGGCAGTACTCGCAAGCGGGCGCAGCGGTTCCTAAGGAACTCGCCGGCACAACGGAGCATGGCGCGGCGGACCCGGCGCGTTCCTTTCCAGGTTGGAGAAGCGGCCCCGGCCCAGTGCCGGCTTCCTAAGGATGGTCCGCCGGCGGCCGTTACGATGACGACAGCGCTGGCGGCGTTGCCGCAAGAGGTCCGATTGGAGATGACGTTCCTCTTCGCAGAGCGCGCCGGACGTGATCGCGGAGATGCTGCCGGGAACGGTGCAGTCACGGCGGGTCGTCCCGCGCGGGCGGCGTAAATCCCGGGCAGACCGATGGAAAAGAGGTGCGCTGGATCGTCGTTGCCTGACGACTCATTGAAAAACTCTGCGGGGCAGCGATCTTGCCGCCTGCCATCTGGCAGCGCGCAAGAATCCCGGCGGGCGACAAGATCGCTGCCCCACGCCGCGCGGTTTCTTTCAGTACGTTCGTTAACTTCTGAAACGACCGACCAAGCTAGCGCCCTCGTATAGGCGGCTCAGCATTGACGTTCCTCCTGAGCGGCTGCTAGGATAGCCCTGGAGTTCAAACGCGTTGCGAGAGTAGCGCGCGGTTCATGCGGCAGTTATCGAAACGGACCCAATACAGCCTTCGCGCTCTCTACGCTCTGGCGCGGAAGTACGGGGGCGGCCCGGTTCTGATCACCCAACTGGCGACAGAGGAAGCCATTCCAAAGAAATTCCTGGAGCAGATTCTGCTGTCGCTGAAGGGGCTGGGGCTGGTGGCGAGCAAGAAAGGCAAAGGCGGAGGCTATAGCCTGGCGCAGCCGCCGCACCAGATCACGCTTGCCAGCGTGATCCGCATGATGGAAGGGCCGCTTGCGCCGCTGCCGTGCGCAAGCGAAACGCGCTTCCGCAAATGCGACGAATGCGTCGACGTGGAAACCTGCGGCACGCGGATCGTGATGCGCGAAGTGCGCGACGCAATCGCCGAGATCCTGGAGCGCACCACCCTGGCTACGGTGTCGCGCAAGGTGGATCTGGCGCAGCAAAAGAAGCGCGGACCCGATGCCCAGCTGTACGAGATCTAGCGAACTGAGCCGATGGATGCTCTGACGTTGTACGTCCTGCTGGTGGTGTTCTCGGCGACTCTGATTCGATCGGCATTCGGATTTGGGGAAGCTCTCTTTGCAGTTCCCTTGCTGGCGCTACGCCTTCCTCTAGAGATTGCCGCTCCCCTGGCCGTCCTGATCTCGATTACCATCGCCGCGATCGTGGTTGCCCAGGATTGGCAGAAGATCCACTGGCGCAGCGCGAACTGGCTGGTGCTGGCCACGCTTTTGGGCATCCCCGCCGGCCTTGCGCTGCTGACCAGCAGCCATCAACGGGCCGCCAAAGTAACTCTGGCCGTCGTGATCATCGCTTTCTCTGCCTATTCGCTGGTTGGCCGCAGGCTGCCGGAATTGAAGACGGATAGCCTGGTGTGGCTTCTTGTGTGTGGTCTTTCCGCAGGCGTGCTGGGCGGGGCATATGGGATGAATGGCCCTCCGCTGGCGATCTACGGGTCCATGCGGCGCTGGTCGGCGCAGCACTTTCGCGCGACTTTGCAAGGCTACTTTCTGCCGGCGAGCATTCTAGGAATGGCCGGATATTGGGCGAAAGGGCTGTGGATTCCGGCCGTGACGCATTACTACCTGATATCGCTGCCTGCCACGCTTCCGGCAATTTTTCTCGGCAGGGGGGTCAATCATCGCCTCCACGGGAGGTCGTTCTTTAAATATGTCTACGCAGGGCTTTGCGCCATTGGAGCGGTCCTGCTGTTTCAGGCAGTGACCACATAGAGCGCTACTTCTTCGCGGCCGGCCAACCGGCATCGACCGGTTTTGCGGGATCGGCGGTGATCTGGATGTCCGCGCAGTGATGATAAAAATAGCCGCCGTCCTTGTTGACTCCGTGCTCGGCCATGAACTCGACGATTTGCAGGGTGCATTTCGGGCAGCTGATGTTCGGAATCTGGACGTCGGTCTCGAAGGGGTCGGTGGTGCGGGCGGTGTGAACGAACAAGCCGTCGGCGAGCACTGGAATCCTGGGTGGATTCTGGATCGTGGCGCTCACGGACATGGGGCCCTTCGCCGAGTCTCTGGAGATGGTGGCAGGATCGGGCGGAAGCTCCGCGCGCGAATTCACCGCCAGCGCGATGCGGTAATGGCCGGGATGATAGACGGTCTCCTGAACCTTCACGTGCAGCTTCTGGCCGCCCGTGACCTTGCTGATCATGTTGGTGGGCGTGCCTGCGTCAGCGGACGTGCCTCCGCACGGTCCCAGTTTCTGCGGATCCCCCAATTGGTTTTCGACGATCCAGGATTGCGGTTCCAGCAAGCGGAAGTGGGCTCCGGCGAAGGGAGCGAGCGCCAGAAGCGCCGGCGGAATTAACCACAGGTGTGCGAGCGGTTTCATTTTGTTCCTCCTACTTGCCGACTTCGATGATCGTAAACGAGTCGGGAACTTGCGCGCCTCGGCCGCCCCCGCGTCCACCGCGTCCGCCCCGTCCTCCCGCTGCGGGTGCGGGTGCGGGCGTCGGCGCCGGTGTGGCGGCTGGGGCCTCGTATTCAACCGACATCAGGAAGATGCGGTTGGTCTTGCTATCGAGCGTCAGCGTCTTGGCGCCGGTCATCACCGGCAGGTTTTGCTCTACAACGAAACTGGTAGGACTGTTTTCCTTGACGATCGTCAGGGTGCCGTCGCCCTGGGAACTGAAGGCTTCCATCGTGTTGGGGTTGAAAACCGCGCCGTCCGTGCCCTGGCCGATCGGGAGCGTTTCGAGAATCTTGCCGTCCCCGGCGTTGAGGATCACCATGGTCTGGGGATTCCGGCAGGCTGCGAACAGGATGTTGTTTTTTGCGTCCAGGGCCAGGCCCGCGCAGGTCCCGCCTTTGCCGGCGAGATCGTAGTGCGCGGTGACGGTCATGGTCTTGGCGTCCACTACCGCGATATTGGCTTTGTCTTCGATATCGACATAAATGTGGCCCTTTCCATCGGAGGCAGCCTGCTCCGGAGCCCCGCCCAGATCGATGGTCCCGAGCACCGCCCCATCCGCCGCGTTAATCACGGTCGCGTTCGGAGCGCTGTGGCTCAGGATGTAGACGTGATCGTTAAAAGCGTCATAGAGAATTCCGTCCGGGCCGCCTTGAACGTCGATGGTTTTGATCGGCATCATCGTCTTGGTGTCCCACATGGCGACGGGCCGGCTGGTGGCAAATCCATGTCCGGACTTGGTGGAAACGGCTGCACCCGCCGCGCTGACATTAGGGATCTCGCCGACCGGCTCAAGCGTATCGAGATTAAAGACCGTGACTCGGGCGGGATTGCCTCGGCGCGGGATGTACAGGCGGCGGCCGTCGGCATCCGCGTATATGTAGTCGAAACCGCCGGCGCCTCCGGTTTTTGCGGTCTTGAGAACTTTATATGGTCCCGTGCTTTGAGCTTGCAGTGCTACTCCTGCAATCGCGAAAAGCGTGACGCCGACTCCTAAAGCGAGGCATAATTGTTTCATTCGAGAGACTCTCCTCGCGGGAACGCCAATCTGAGGCCCGCTCAGGCCAGTATATACCCCCGGGTGCAGAAACCGGCGTTGGGCATAGGTTATTTGCGCCAGCGATAAGCTAACTAGCCTGCAAGGGCCGGTCACGGGCTCTCAATTCCCGAAAGGAACTGCTCGGCTCGTGGCCGCGATCTAGGGCTTCGTTTTGCGGCTGTTATTTAGACGACCGGAACATGATCTTCATGTCCGTGCCGCCGAGGTCAATGGACTGAATCTTCGATCCATCGAGTTCCAACGTCGTATCCGGGAACTTCTTTTCGTTCTTTTCGATGTTGAAGGGGACCTGAACGGAGTCCTTGCCCTTCTTGAAGACCGCCTGTTTCCCTTCCAGCGTCATGGTGTATTCGCCGGCTTTCAATTGGACGTCTCCCGCGAATAGGTCGGATGGCAGAGTGACTTTGTAACTCGAAGCCGCGTTGGCCACGTTTACTGCAAATACCGTTAGGCCGAGAAGGAACTGGGGGATTTTCATGGCTAGCGCTCCTTTTTAGGGATAGATGCTCGCGGGGCGCGAAAGGTTAGCGCCGAGTTGAGTTCGGCCGGCCACGTCACTGTTCGGCTAACCTTTCTCGAAGCGCGTCGAAGAGGCGCTTGCAATTGGGAGCCGCGGTCGTGACCAGGTCCGGTCTGATGCTGGCGAGAAGGTGTGGAGCATGGCCCGTCTTGTGGTACTCCTTCCTCTTGGTCCCTCTTGTGGCCGCTTTCAGCCTGGATAATACGTCGGACTTCGGAATATGCTCGACGTTGGGATTGCCATGCAGCGCGTTTTCCTGAAATCCACTGCCATAGTATTTCTTGAGCGATTCTGGATCGGCGAGGAACCAGGATTCCATGATCTGCGCCATCCAGAAAACTTGACTTGACAGACCGGCTAAACGCTTTTTCTCGCAGAATACGGAGAGGTCCCCGGCGATCGTCTCGTCCGAATCCAATAGGAGGACGTTCGCCGCGTCCGGATGGGTTTTGATCGCTGTGTGAAAGTCCGCCGCCGGGGTGGCGTTCGTGGCGATGAGCCGAAACCTGCATCGCCCTTCGGCCGCCGCCTTAATCTCACGTAAGAAGTTATCGAACCCCGGCTTCAGGGCGCTGTCGCCTTCAAAGTAGATTCGGATCTCCGTCACCATCGAGTGCCGCCGATCTCTCCCTTCCTCCAGAGAGCGCCGAGCGTGTATCGTTCGAGCCAGCCCTCGAGCTGCTTCTGGTCAAGCCGCCTGAACTGCGTGCCGTTGTTAAAATCCCGTTCGCATACGAGGACATCTTGCGGTCGGTGAGAAAGCGCGTCAATGAGAGCTTCTGAATGAGTGGTCACGATCAACTGAGTTCGTTCCGACGCATCGATCAGTGCCGCGGCGACGATCTTGATTGCGTCGGGGTGCAGGCCGACTTCCGGTTCTTCGATGCAGATCAACGACGAGTGAGGGATGTCTGGGTCAAGCAGGACTGCGAGGAGACAAAGGAATTTCAGAGTACCATCGGATAGCCGCACGGCTGGCAAGGGCTCCAGAAGGCCGCTCTCTTGAAGATAAGTCCGCGCGATGGGGCCGTCGAGCCGAAACTTGACGTCCTCGAAGCGATCGCAGAACTGCCGAATGTATGACTGGACCTGGGCGTGAACCCCCTTGAAGTCGAGATCCTGGAGTATGACCGCCAGATTGTCGCCGTCGTCGCGTAGGAAGTCCCTTGGAACGGACGAGGAGACCCCGTTCCTTGCGCTGGACGACGGTCCGGAGGTGCGAAATTCCCGATAGATCCTGATCTTCCCAAAGTCGCGCCCGACGCGAGTAATTGGGGTCCGATCCGCTGGGCTTTTGTAGGCGTAAAGGACCGACTGATTGCGTGGGATACCGCCTCCCTCCGAGCCCGGGGGGTCGCCCTCAAAAAGGGGGCCCAGACGCACGCTCTCGGAGCTTCGCTGAAAATATCGAATTCGGTCGGGCCCTTCGAGCGCGGCAATCTGCTCATTGAGGATAACGAAACCTTGAGCATCCTCGGAGAATTCCAGGGCGTAGCGAAGACCTGGGCTGGATGCGATCCAACATTCGATCCCTGCTATCGGCGACGATCTGCGGCTCGCGAGCGAGATAAGCGCGCGGACTCCGCCCATTTGGAAGATCGCCGACTGAAGATCAGTCGGTGCCGCATGGAGCAAAGCAATCACTTCAATCAGATTGCTCTTGCCTACTCCGTTGGGGCCGATCAAAACGTTCAGCCCCCGCAACTCCACCGTCGTCTCGTTGAACGAAAGGATGTTGCGCAGCTTGATCTGGTTGAAGAGCACGATGCTCTATTTGAACATTTTGAACAGGCGGCGCAGGGGGTCGTAGAATTCGTCGACGACGCGTTCTTTCAGGGGGATGATGGCGTTGTCGGTGATCTTGATTTCTTCCGGGCACACCTTGGTGCAGCACTTGGTGATGTTGCAGTAGCCGATGCCGCCGGACTCACGGAGATCGCCGATGCGATCCGCTGTATCGAGCGGATTCATCTCCATCGCGGCCGTATACACCATGAAACGCGGCCCGATGAACTTGTCATGCATGTGATGGTCGCGCAGGACGTGGCAAACGTCCTGGCACAGGAAACACTCGATGCACTTGCGGAATTCCTGCACTCGGTCGACGTCGGCCTGCTGCATTCGCCATGTGCCGTCAGCGGCATCGGGCTTGCGCGGCTGGAATTGCTTGATTTTCTCCTTGACGCGGAAGTTCCAGGAGACGTCGGTGACCAGATCCTTCACCAGAGGGAAAGTATGCATGGGCTCCACCGTCACCGGCTGATCCATGGGCAGCGAATTCAGGCGAGTCATGCACATCAGGCGCGGGTTTCCGTTTATCTCGGCGGAACAGGATCCACACTTGCCGGCCTTGCAATTCCAGCGCACCGCCAGATCGTTGGCCTGCTCCGCTTGAATCTTGTGGACGACGTCGAGAACAACCATGCCCTCGCTGACTTCCGTCGTGTAGTCTTTGAAGCCTGCTTGCTTGGCATCTCCTCGCCAGATGCGAAAGGTTGCGGTGGACATTACTTAGACTGCTCGCCTCATTTCTGTTGATCTTCGATGATTTGTTTGAGCTCCGGCGGCACGGGCACGATGGGGGTTCGGACGACATCGGGACTTCCGCCGGCCGCCATGGTGACACGCAGGTTGTACTTGCCCCACTCTTCGCTTTTTTCCGGAAAATCGTCGCGGAACTGCGCGCCGCGGCTTTCTTTGCGCTCCAACGCGGCTCGGGTAACGATTTCCGAAACGGTCAGCAGATTGTCCAAATCCATGGCGGTGTGCCAGCCGTTGTTGTATTCACGATTGCCGGTAATGCCAGCCTTCGCTGCCCGCACTTTGAGCGCGGCGATTTTTTCGAGCGCGCGCTCCATCTCGTCCTCACGGCGGACGATGCCCACCAGATCCTGCATGGATTCCTGAAGCTCATACTGGATGGCGAAAGGATTTTCGCCCGCAACGCCACGCTCGAAAGGCTCCAGAGCCTTCTTGGCGGCGGCATCCACTTGATCCAGCGGAACCTTACTGGCGCTGGTTTGCCTGGCGAATTTTGCGGCGTATTCGCCGGCTCGCTTGCCGAATACGAGAAGGTCGGAAAGCGAATTCCCTCCTAATCGATTGGCTCCGTGCAATCCTGCGCCGCATTCTCCCGCGGCGAAGAGGCCTGGGATGGTGGACATCTGCGATTCCGGTTCCACCTGCACTCCGCCCATCATGTAGTGCGTGGTGGGGCCGATCTCCATGGGCACCTGCGTAATGTCGATGTCGGCAAGCTGCTTGAACTGGTGATACATGCTGGGCAGCTTCTTCTTGATATGCTCGGCGGCGTTGGGCAGCTTTTCTTTGATCCAGGAGATGTCGAGGAACACGCCTCCGTGCGGGCTGCCTCGGCCGGCCTTGACCTCGCGATTAATGCAGCGGGCCACGTGATCGCGCGTGAGCAACTCGGGGGGGCGGCGCGCGGTCTTGTCGCCTTGCGTGTAGCGCCAGCCCTCTTCTTCGGTGTCGGCGGTCTGGGCTTTATAATTCGCCGGAATATCGTCGAACATGAAGCGCTTGCCTTCTTTGTTGCGCAAAACTCCGCCTTCGCCGCGCACGCCTTCGGTCACCAGGATGCCCTTGACGCTGGGCGGCCACACCATGCCGGTGGGATGAAACTGGACAAACTCCACGTCCAGCAGAGCCGCGCCGGCCTTGTACGCCAGTGCATGGCCGTCGCCGGTGTATTCCCAACTGTTGGAGGTCACCTTAAATGCGCGGCCGATGCCGCCCGTCGCCAGCACGACGGCCTTGGCGTGAAAGATGCGGAAGCGCCCACGCTCGCGGTCATAGGCGAATGCCCCGACGCAGCGGCCGCCATCCGTCAGCAGAGTGAGGATGGTGGTCTCCATGTGGAACTCGATGCCCTGGTGGATGCCGTGATCCTGAAGAGTGCGGATCATTTCGAGGCCGGTGCGGTCGCCAACGTGCGCCAAACGTGGATAGCGATGGCCTCCGAAGTTGCGTTGGAGAATGCGGCCGTCCTTGGTGCGGTCGAACATCGCGCCCCAGGCTTCGAGCTCGCGGACGCGGGCGGGCGCTTCCTTGGCGTGCAACTCCGCCATGCGGCAGTCATTCAGATATTGTCCACCGCGCATAGTGTCGGCGAAGTGGACCTTCCAATTGTCGCGATCGTCCACATTGCCCATGGCCGCGGCCATGCCGCCTTCGGCCATCACTGTGTGCGCCTTGCCGAGCAGCGACTTGGTCACCACGCCCGTCTTCACGCCGCTGTGCGAGGCTTCGATGGCGGCTCGCAAACCAGCGCCGCCCGCGCCCACGATCAGGACGTCGTATTCATGAATGGGATAGTCCGCCATCTACTCTCTATTCCTTAACGCGCACAACGCAGCCGTGCGCGCTTCTTGATGTCGTCATAATCGTCGTTGTCATCGGCGGAGGCACACGGCGCTGTGCGCTCAAAGGATTCTCCAGTCGGTCCAGATGCCCATGGAGCAGAGGCGCACGTAAATATCCGCGAAGCCGACGAAAAACATGCTGATCCAAGCCCACTGCATGTGCTTGCGGTTGAGCGACGACGCGCAATCGTAACAGGATTTGCGAGCCGGACTTTTCGACATTTCATCCAAGCGCCCGCCGATCAGATGACGGAAGGAATGGCATCCGAAGGTATAGAGGCCCAGTAAAATTGGATTCGCGATCAATACCAGCGAGCCGACTCCGATGCCGAAGTGCTGGGTTCCATCCGCGCCTGTGAACCAGAGCGATTTCCAACCGTCATGCGCCAGGATGACGATCAGGGCGATCGCGAAGTATAGAAAATAGCGATGGACGTTCTGGAGAATCAGCGGAAAGCTGCGCTCGCCCCAATAGGATTTGCGCGGCTCGCCCACGGTGCAATTGGGCGGATCGGCCCAGAAGGCTTTGTAATACGCGCCTCTGTAGTAGTAACAAGTGAAGCGGAACAGGCCAGGAAAGGGCAGAACCAACAGGCCCATCGAAAATGGCAGGAACGCAGGCCACCAGGACGGCGCCGTGGTGAAAATCAGCGGCGAGTAAAACGGCGACAGATAATCGGCGCCGCCGCAGGCTGTCGTGCACAAATAGTAATTTCCTTGCATACACGCCCAGGTTGCGTAAACCAGGAAGGCCATGTATCCGAGGAAAACGATGAGCGGCTGAACCCACCAGGCATCTCTACGCGCAGTTTGCCCGAAGCTGCCCTGCTTTAGCGGAACATCAATGGAAGACATGAGGAGAACGTTCCAGGATAACTCAAAACACGTATTTGATGAGCGATGCTTTGGGCAGGGTGCCGAAAACCTCGAAGAAACCGCTTCCTCCGGTCGCGGCTCTGAGTCGATGCTCTAAATCTGCGGTCACTTAAGTTTGAGGTGGACGACAGTCTCGATGTGATAGGTCTGCGGGAACAGATCCACCATTGTCAGGCGATCGATGGAATAGCCGGATAAGGCCGCGAGATCGCGGGCGAGCGTCGCGGGGTCGCAGGAGACGATGGTCAGGCGCGCGGGCGCGAGCCGGTTCAAATGCGCCACTACTTCTTTGCCGAGACCGGCGCGGGGAGGGTCGGCGAGAACGAAGTCGGGGGTGGTCTCGAGGCTCGCGACGTAATCCTCGACGCGCGAGTGCTCCACGCGAAGCGCGCCTGCGGCTGTGGCTTCGAGATCGCGGACGGCGCTCGAACCAGCTTCTACGGCGGTGACCGAGGCGAAGCGGCGAGCCATGGGAATCGCAAAGAGACCGACTCCTGCGTATAGATCTAACGCTGTGTTCCCTTCGCTGCCGCTGAGCGCCGCTTCGACGAGCTTTTCCACCAGAAACCGGTTCACTTGAAAGAACGATTTCGGTCCGACGCGGAAATTTCCGAAGGCCGTCGGATAGTCGAGCGTATTGACGGATTCGCACCAATCGAAGAAATCGCGGCGCAAAGGACGATCGGTTTCGATGACGTTCACCTGCACGTCGGTCTCATTGGTAAACAATTCGAGCGACCGGACAAAGCGAGGGAAGCGGGCGTCGTGGAGGCGCTCCCGCATTGCTGCCAGCTCTTGATTGAGGCGCGGC
Source organism: Bryobacteraceae bacterium (assembly GCA_036489835.1). Classification (GTDB taxonomy): domain Bacteria; phylum Acidobacteriota; class Terriglobia; order Bryobacterales; family Bryobacteraceae; genus Palsa-187. The sequence goes on from DASXEY010000053.1 coordinate 149,695, forward strand.
GAAGCTACGGGGCAATCGCCAGTCAGCGGAACAAGCTTATGGGAGCGCCGCGCGAGGTAACCGAGTCTGCGGCCCGCCCTGCCTGAAGAGAGTATGTGCACCTGGACGCGATTGCGATAGCCCAGCGGCGGACCGCTTATCGTTTCGATCTCGCCTGAGTATTCGATTTTGCCCACGCGGCGGAGTTGCTCGCGAAGAATCTCAACCTTGCGCGCGATTTGGAATTCATAGGGCGCGTGCTGGTAATTGCAGCCGCCGCAGCGCGCGAACAAGGGGCACGGAGGCTCGACGCGGTCGGGCGATGGCTCGATCACCTCGGCGAGACTGGCGTTTACGCCCTCGCCGAGTTCGATGCGAACTTTCTCGCCAGGGAGTACGAAGGGCACGAGCACGACTCGTCCGTCTACTCGGGCGAGGCCTTCGCCGCCATAGACCCACTTGTCCACATTGACAGTCGCCTCTGGCGACCTATTGACCGCCGCCTCTGGCGACTTATTGACCGCCGCCTCTGGCGGCTTATTGACCGCCGCCTCTGGCGACTTATTGACCGTCGCCTCTGGCGACTTGACTGTCGTCCGCGGCTTGGCGGCGGATTTCTCCGGCTTGGATGGATTTTCGTTTAGGATAGAAGTTCTCCGAAAGACAAGATGAAAGCTAGAGTCCTATCAGGCATCCAGCCAACCGGCAGCCCGCACATTGGAAATTATCTCGGCGCCTTGAAGAACTGGGCCAAGATCCAGTATGACTACGATAGCATCTACTGCATCGTCGATCTGCACGCGATCACAGCGTATCAGGAGCCGCGGGAGCTGCGCACCAAGATCGAAGAGCTGGCCGGGATGCTGCTGGCCATCGGCATCGACCCCAAGAATTCGGCGCTGGTGGTGCAATCCTCCGTACCGGAACACGCCGAACTGGCGTGGATGCTAACCTGCGTGACTCCTGTGGGCTGGCTCGAACGCATGACGCAGTACAAAGCTAAGTCGGAAGCGGCGGAAACTATCGGCGACGGCTTGCTGCAGTATCCCGTGCTGATGGCCGCCGACATTCTGCTGTATCAGGCGGCGATCGTTCCGGTGGGCGAAGATCAGCGGCAGCATCTGGAGCTGGCTCGCGACATCGCGCAACGCTTCAATTCGTTGTATGGCGAGACGTTCACTATGCCCGCGACCCATCTTCCAACGGTTGGCGCCCGCATCATGGGGCTGGACGATCCTGAAAAAAAGATGAGTAAATCGACGGCGGGGACCGGCCACGCGATCAGTCTGCTGGACCCTCCAGCGACGATCCGGAAGAAGATCATGCGCTCGACTACGGATTCCAATCCCGGCGTCGATTTCGAGAATCCGGGAGCGGGCGTCCGCAATCTGTTGACGATCTTTCAGGCGTTCACGGAGTGGTCTGACGACAGCATGCGACAGCACTTCAGCGGCATGCGCTACGGCGATCTGAAGAAGCAGGTGGCCGAGGCTGTGGTGGCGGCTCTGGAGCCGGTGCAGCAGCGCTATCGCGAGATTACGTCCGATGCCGGGTATGTGACCAGCGTTCTCGAAGCCGGCGCGAACAAAGTGTCGCCGATCGCCAGGGACACCGTGAATAAAGTCAAGAAGGCGATGGGGCTGTTCACTCCAGTGGCTTCATGAATTTGAATTTAAGCCGATTGGCAGGTTGACATACGAAGGTAGTCGTAGTAATCTCTTCGTAGATGCCGACCAAGCCAGTTTCCAAACCCCAAGATCCTTCGCGTCCCACCGAGGCTGAGCTCGAAATTCTGACTGTTCTCTGGAGCCGCGGTCCCAGCACGGTTCGCGACGTTCACGAAGCCATCGCACAGCGAAAACCCACGCAGTACACGACGGTTCTGAAGCTGCTCCAGATCATGGTGGAAAAGCGCCTGGTGGAACGCAATGAGGAGGCTCGCGCGCACGTGTATCAAGCCAGCCGCCCTCGCGAATGGACCCAGCGGCAGATCGCCGGGGACCTTTTGGACCGGGCTTTCGGCGGTTCAGCCAAGAGCCTGGTGGTGGGCGCGTTGTCGTCTCGCAAGACTTCGAAGGAAGAATTGGCGGAGATCCGCAAGCTGCTGGAAGACTACGAAAAGGGGGCAAAATGAACGGTCCAATCGCCGACGCCTTGAGCCGGACGCTGTTCCATTTCCTATGGGAGGGCGCGTTGATCGCGGTCATGCTGGCGATGGCGATTTATCTGTTCCGCCCATCTTCGGCGCTCATCCGATATGGATTGGCATGCGCGGCGATGTTGGGGATGGTTGCGGCATTCGCCGTGACGCTCTGGTGGTTCTGGCCGCACGCGGCATCGGTGACGGTTCACTCGAACGCTCCGCGGTTCAATGTGCTGCCGCCCCCGCCGGCGCCCTTCGCGTGGCCGGATCGGAAGGCCTCCAGCGCTTCCAGTCCGCTGAATTGGATTGTTCTGGCATGGATGCTGGGCGCTGGTCTGTTTTCGCTGCGCAGCCTGTTCGCCTGGATCGGGGCGATGCGACTGAAACGTTCGGGGGCGTTTCCGGCGGCCGAAGTCTGGCGGACCAAAGTGGGGCGCCTTCGTGAACGAATTCGGCTCTCGCGGCCGGTGATGTTGCTGGAATCCTGCCGGACCGATGTCCCCGTTGTGGTCGGGTTCCTGAGCCCGGCCATTTTGGTTCCCGCAGCGCTGTTCACGGGCTTCCCGCCGGATCAACTCGAGTTGATCCTGATTCATGAGCTGGCGCACATCCGGCGCGGCGATTATCTGGTCAATCTTTTGCAGAGCATCGTTGAGGATGTGTTGTTCTACCATCCGGCGGTGTGGTGGGTTTCGAGCGTGATGCGGGCTGAGCGCGAAAACTGCTGCGACGATGTTGTCGTTGCGGAGACGGACAACGGTCGCGGGCTGGCCGCGGCGCTCACCGCGCTGGAACAGAATCGCTGGACGGCGCATGAAGCGGCCCTGGCAGTTAATGGAGGTCATCTGATGAATCGAGTTCGCCGCTTGCTCGAAGGACACGATCGGCCGCGTTTGGGCTTCGCCCGGTGTGCCGCGCCGGTATTTCTGGCGGGCTTGCTGCCGCTGACGTTCGTGATTGCCGCGTCGGTCTCGCACGCGCAGTCCCCCACGGCTTTGCCGTTCCCAGCGCCTCCGGCTCCGCGGCCTCCGGTGCTGATCGCCCAAGCCGCGCAGGCGCAGAAGGTATCGCCCGTGGCAGACGCAGCACAGCTCGATGATCCTTTCACGAAGTGGCTGAATGAAGACGTTGTCTATATCATCAGCGAGGAAGAGCGCCGGGCTTTTAAGGAGCTGACCACGGACGAGGAACGTGAGAAGTTCATTGAGCAGTTCTGGCTGCGCCGTAACCCAGACCCCAATTCGGTCGAGAACAAGGCGCGCGAAGAGCACTATCGCCGCATGGCCTATGCCGACGAACACTTCAGCGTGAAGGGCGGTGCGCCAGGATGGAAGACAGATCGCGGCATGATCTACATCAAGTACGGACCGCCCGATGAGATCGAGGAACATAGATCAGGCGGCGCCTACGAGCGGCCAATCGAGGAAGGCGGCGGCCAAACTAGGGTGTTCCCGTTCGAGAAGTGGCGCTACCGCTATCTCCCAGTCCTGGGCAACGACGTCGAGATCGAGTTTGTCGATACCACGATGACTGGCGAGTTCCACATGACCTCGGACCCAGCGGAAAAGGACGCCTTGCTTTACGTGCCCGGCGCGGGTCTGACGTTGTACGAGCAGAACGGGTTGGCCAACAAAGCCGATCGGTTCACGCGCACCGATGGAACTCGCTTGGGGACTGGAAGCATGCCGCTGCCAGCCTCCATGGACCAATTCAAACGGCTCGAAACCTTTGCCCAACTTCAGGCTCCAAAGGCCGCCGTGGCGGCAGTGACGCCACCCGAGGGCGCCATCATCGAGGACATCGTTTTCCGAGGGGCCCGGCGCGTACCGCAGGATGTGCTGCGCAACACCATCAAGACCAAACCGGGCGACAAGTTCGACGAACACGCCCTTGATCGCGACATGCTGGCGCTGTGGAACACCAAGCGCTTCACGGATGTCCGCCTTACATTCGAGCAAGGGCAAACCGGCTGGATCCTGCACGTTGATGTAGCGGAGGCCACCGTGCTACGCCCCAATTGAGCGGCCAAAGTGCGGTCTCCCGCATAATGGGAGATTCGCATGAGCACACTTCTTCCGGAGACTCCGGAACAACTCGCCGAATCTCTCCAGGACGCAGCGTCGGCGCACCGGACCATCCGGCTGGGCGGGAATTTTTCCAAGGATCGTCTTGGCGGCGCTCCTCAGCCCGCAGATGTCGTCATCTCCACGTCGCGGCTCAATCGTCTGCTCCAATACGATCCCCGCGATCTGACTGTCAGCGTCCAGGCCGGGATGCGCTTCGCCGAGCTGGAGCAGATACTCGCCGGACATCGGCAGATGCTGCCGCTCGATCCAGGGTGGGCTGCGGATTCCACTGTCGGCGGAGTCGTCGCGGCGAACCTCAGCGGACCTCGCCGCCGGCTTTATGGCACGGCTCGCGACATGATCATCGGCATGACCTTTGTGACGCTGGAAGGCAAAATGATTTCGAGCGGCGGCATGGTGGTCAAGAACGTCGCCGGCCTGGACATGGCGAAGCTGATGATCGGTTCGTTCGGAACTCTGGCGGCGATCTCGCAGGTCAACTTCAAAGTCTTTCCGGTTCCCACGGAGTCGCGCAGCTTCTTGATGGAATTCCCGACCGCCGCTGCAGCCTTCTCTGAGCGTGACCGGATCCTGCGCGGGGTTCTTCAGCCGTCGGCGATCGACATCGTGAACTGGCCCTCAGGGTATCGCATGCTGGTTCACGCCGGCGGCAATGCGAAGGCGCTGGAGCGTTATGCGCGCGAACTTCCCGCGGCTCAACCGTGCGCGGAGTCCGTCTGGGAAGAGATTCGCGAATTCACTCCCGGCTTTCTCGCCGCGAATCCCGAGGGGTGCGTGGTCCCCGTTCCGGCGAAGCTCACGGACATGCCGGCGCTGGTGGAAAAATTGAACGTGCGCGTGATTGTGCGTGCCGCCTCCGGCGTGGTGTACGCGCACTACGCTCATCGTCCAAGTGAATTCGAGTCCTCCGTTGAAGACTCTGCGATGATGACAAACGTGAAGGAAATGTTCGATCCTGAGCGCCTGCTCAACAGGGGGCGCTTGTATGGCCGCCTCTAGCCGCCAAATAAACATCGACGCACCCAAGCAGGAGGATCTGCTTCGTTGCGTCCATTGCGGCCTGTGTCTCAATGCCTGCCCCACTTATCGCGAACTGCGAGTGGAGATGGATTCGCCGCGCGGGCGCATTTATCAGATGGTCCAGGTATCGAACGGCGCGCCCATCACGGAGTCTTATCAGGAACACATCGATCTGTGCCTGGCGTGCCGCGCGTGTGAGACTGCGTGCCCTTCGGGAGTGGAATATGGACGCCTGGTGGAAGCCGCCCGCGCCGATATCGAGCAGCGCGTGACCCGCCCGTGGCCTTCGCGATTGCTGCGCTGGTTCGTTTTCGAAAAGCTGCTTCCCAGCCGCACTCTGCTGCGCATCGCCGGCTGGAAGATGTGGGTATACCAAGCGTCCGGACTTCAGAAAGTGGTGCGCGAGTCCGGAATTCTGAAGTGGATGGGCAAGCTTGGCGAAGTCGAGCCGCTTGCGCCTCCCATTGAGCGCCCCTTCTTCTATCGCAACATGGGCCGCGTATTTCCGGCGCAGGGCGAGCGCAAGTATCGCGTGGCGTTTCTCTCCGGCTGCATCGCCAACGTATCGTTCGCGCGCCTGAATGAAGCTACCGTCCGAGTTCTTCAAGCCAATGGGTGCGAGGTCGCGGTGCCGGACGCACAAACCTGCTGCGGCGCTTTGCATGTCCACGCCGGAATGCGCGACCCCGCGCGCAAGCTGGCGCGGCAGAATATCGATGCCGTGCTTGACGGCGGGTACGACGCGGTGCTCACCAACGCCGGCGGCTGCGGCTCGACGCTGAAGGAATACGACGAATTGCTGGAGCATGACCCCGCCTATGCGGAAAAGGCGAAGCGTTTCGTGGCGCTGATGAAGGACGTGAACGAATTCCTGGCGTCCATCGAGCTTAATCCGAGGATGGGCGAGGTGCGGGCCACCGTGACGTATCAGGATTCCTGCCACTTGGCGCACGGTCAAAAAATACGGTCGGCTCCGCGCCAGTTGCTGGCCCGCGTTCCTGGATTGACCATTAAGGAAATGCGGCTGTCCGATCTATGCTGCGGCAGCGCGGGAATTTACAACATTCTGCATACGGATATGTCCATGCAGCTTCTCGAAAAAAAGATGGAGAATGTGAACGCCACGGGCGCGGACCGGATCGCCACCGCCAATCCAGGCTGTATGCTGCAAATCCGAGCCGGCGTCGAAAAGCATGGTCATGGACAGCGGGTTTCGCATGTGATCGAGATTCTCGATGAGGCATATCGAGCGGCGCGGCCTTGACCGCTCTTGTCGCCGGCCATCTAGGAGCCCGCAAGCGGCAGGCGGGCGACAAGATCGCCCACCCCATAGCCGCCCACATGTTTTTCATCAGCATTCGTGGGCCGCAGGCCTATTTTGACTCCCTTTGGACGCGGCTCAGAGCCCGGGTTTCAGAGCCGCTAGCAGAGGGAGCGGTTGCGTTAAACCCGCTCCAGTAGCAACGCCATCCCCTGCCCCACGCCGACGCACATGGAGGCGATTGCATACTTCGCCTTGGTTCGGCGAAGCTGGTGCGCGGCAGTCAATGCCAGTCTGGCCCCGGACATTCCCAGAGGATGGCCGATGGCGATCGCGCCTCCATTGGGGTTCACCTTTTCGCTGTCGTCGGGAAGCCCGAAGGCGCGGGTTACCGCAAGAGCCTGCGCGGCGAAGGCCTCGTTTAGTTCCAGGATGTCGATATCGGCGATCGTCATTTTGAAACGGTCGAGCAGCTTTTGAATTGCCGGAATCGGACCGATGCCCATGACGCGAGGCTCCACTCCAGCGGCCGCCGAGCCTATGACGCGCGCGATGGGGGTCAATCCGTGATGCGCCGCCGCGCTTTCCGACGCCACGAACATGGCGCACGCGCCGTCGTTGATGCCCGAAGCGTTACCGGCAGTCACCGTTCCCCCTTTGCGAAAGGGCGCGGGCAGCTTTGCAAGCGCTTCGTAGGTGGTGTCCGCGCGAGGATGCTCATCCACGGTCACGGCTTTGAAGGAGCCCTTGGGGCCGGGCACATTTACGGGTTCGATCTCTTCGGCGAAGAATCCGGCAGCCTGCGCAGCGGCGCATTTTTGCTGCGATGCCAGGGCAAAGCGGTCCTGCGATTCGCGGGTGACTCCATGCGCCTCGGCGACATTTTCTCCCGTTTCGGCCATCGAATCCGTGCCGTACATCTTTTCCATCAGGGGATTGACAAAGCGCCAGCCCAGGGTTGTGTCGTAGATCTCCGCGTTGCGCGAGAATGCAGAAGTCGCTTTGGGAATCACCATCGGCGCGCGGCTCATGCTTTCGACTCCGCCCGCAACGGCCAGCGAAAACTCGCTCGCTATGATGGAGCGCGCGGCGCTCGCCACGGCCTCCATTCCGGAAGCGCACAGGCGATTGATCGTGACTCCCGGGACGCTGGAGGGATATCCCGCGAGCAGCAAGGCCATGCGTGCCACGTTGCGGTTATCTTCGCCCGCTTGCGTTACGCATCCGAGGAGAACCTCGTCAATGCGCTCCCAATCGAGCGAAGCAAATCTGCGCTTCAGTGCCGCCAGCGGATGCGCGGCCAGATCGTCGGCGCGAACCATCGATAGCGCGCCTCCATAGCGGCCGATGGGAGTGCGCACACCTTCGCAAAGAAAAGCATTAGACATTGTATTTTCATTATAAATCATGTAAAATAACCCCGTGCGTCGCGTCTGGGCATATCTTCTGGTGGCGATTTTTGGCATTTCGCTAATCACCCCAGCCCTGTATGCCGATGAAAGCTCGAATCTGCCCGCATGCTGCCGCCGGCTCGGCGCTCATCATTGCGCACTTAAGCTGCAGGGCTCACTTCAGTTCCCCGTGGGCCTTGCGGTCACGGGCGTATGCGGGCAATACGGACGCTTGGCCACGGTTCTGGCACAGCCGGAATCCACGAAAGCGGCTGTTTTCACGGTTTCGCGGGTAGTTTCTGACGCTGCCGCCGTGCATTCAAGTATCGCTGAGCAAAATCAGATCCTCTGCCGCGTTTCCTTCAGCCGCGCCCGCCAAAAGCGCGGACCTCCCCGCCCCTCTCTGTAGTTTTGCCCTGTAGTTTCGCCCTGTAGTTTCGAAAACAGCGTCTTTGTAAAGACAGGGACGGATATGTGTGTCCAAATTAGCTTTTAAAGCTATTCGATAATGTACTAATTTATCGCGAGCGACCGTTCACTTCTGTTTCACAGTAGAAGATTTTTGGGAGGCTTTATGCGAATACTCGTATCCTCTTCAAGTCTCGCAGTCCTGCTCGTGTTTAGTCCACACGTACAGGCAGAGATTTTCGGCAAGATCCAGGGCATCGTGCATGACCCGCAGCATCGGCCTGTGGCCGGAGCATCGGTAAAGCTGCAGGCGACGACATCGGATTGGTCCCGAACCGCCCAAGCAGACGGCAATGGCGAGTTTTCGTTCTCTGCCGTGCCGGTCGGAGACTACAAAATCACCGTCACCCAACCGAATTTTGCGCCCTCGGAACAGACGGTCACGGTCGCTTCCGGCTCGTCGCCGATTCTTCACTTTCAACTCGCGATTGCGGCCGTGAATCAGAGCGTGAATGTCACCGGCCAGGCAGAGGTGGCCAATGTGGATTCGGTGACGCCTACGACTCTGATCGATCGGGAAGACATCGCGCAGACTCCCGGCGCTGACCGCACCAACAGCCTGGCGATGATCACCGATTACGTGCCGGCGGCATACGTGACCCATGACATGCTGCACATGCGCGGCGGCCATCAAGTGGATTGGCTGATTGACGGTGTGCCGGTGCCGAATACCAATATCGCCACCAATCTGGGCCCGCAGATCGATCCCAAGGACATCGATTATCTCGAAATCCAGCGCGGCAGCTACGATGCGGAATACGGAGACCGCACGTATGGAATCTTCAATATCGTGCCCCGAAGCGGCTTTGAGCGTGACAATGAGGCGGAGCTTGTCACCTCTTTTGGCAACTGGCACCAGACCAACGATCAAATCAATCTCGGCAGTCACACCAAACGCTTCGCCTACTATGTGAGCCTGAACGGAAATCGCAGCAATTACGGCTTGCAGGCGCCGATAGGGCCGGTGGTCCACGATGCGGAGAACGGCTACGGAGGATTCGCGTCCTTGATCTTCAACGCCACTGCGTCCGATCAACTTCGGATGGTCGCTTCCTTGCGCCAGGACTACTACCAGATCCCCATAGACCCGGATCCGAATTCGACGGGAAATCAGGTTTATCCCAGTTACGGTCTTCGCGATGGTGAACGCGAACCGGACGGTTACGTCACCTTCTCCTGGCTGCACACATTTAATCCCAACCTGCTGATAACGGTCTCGCCCTTCTATCATTACAACCAGGCCAGCTACAATTCTTCCCCGAACGATTTTCCCGTCATCACGAATGTGAACCAGACCTCCAATTATGGGGGCGCGCAAGCAAGCGTGAACGCAACCATTGCCAAGAACAACGATTTCGAAGCGGGAGTGTACGGATTCGCCCAGCACCAAGGCAACTCCTTCAATAATGTTTTTACGGATTGCGGCGGGAGCTGCCAGAACTTCGGACCCTCTTCGGCTGCGGTAACCGGCGGCACAGCCGAGGTTTTCCTCAGCGACCGCTACAAAGCGACCTCGTGGTTGACGCTGATCGCCGGCTTTCGCTATTCGCACTTCGACTCCGGTTCGTCAATTGTCGAGAACGTGCCCGACCCGCGCTTTGGAGTTGCCATCAAGGTGCCCCGCCTGAACTGGGTCTTTCGTGGATTCTACGGCGTGTTTTATCAACCGCCTCCGCTGCTGACTGCTTCCGGTCCGCTGCTCGACTTAGCCAGCAGCCAGAGCCTCGCCTTCGGCCCCCTGCGCGGCGAGCGCGATCACGAATATCAATTCGGCGTGGCGATTCCCTTGCGCGGCTGGGTCCTCGACGCCGATACCTTTCAAACCAGCGCCAGGAACTGGCTGGACCACAGCAACATCGGCGAATCGAATTTATTCTGGCCGCTCACCTGGGACCGGGCCTTGATTCAAGGGTGGGAATTCACGCTGCGCTCCCCGCGCATCTGGCATCGCGCTCAAGCCCACATCGCCTACTCGAATCAGATCGCGCAGGCCTCGGCGCCGTTCACGGGCGGCTTGATCTGCCCAACGCCCGTGACGCCGGATTGCGAGCCGTCCCCCGGACTTTCTCCGGTGGATCACGATCAGAGAAACACCCTGAACCTGGGTGTGAATGCGAGCCTTCCCTGGCGGGGGTTCGCTTCGACGAATGTGTCCTACGGGTCGGGATTCACCAACGGACTTCCGGACGCGCAATATCCGGGCAACTATCTGCCGCAGCACACGACCTTCGACATTTCCCTTGGAAAGAGTTTTGGCGAGGCCTACAGGCTGTCGCTGACGGCTGTGAATGTGGCGAATCGCCGGGTGCTGCTGGATAACAGCCTGACCTTTGGAGGATTCCACTTCAACGACCCACGCGAAATTTACGCCGAGTTCCGCTGGCGGTTTCATTACTGAGAAATAGCCGGCACGGGAAGCCTCGCCACCTTTGGCGGAACCCATTCCATCGACGCGCGTCAGATGTACGAGGAGCTTCAATACCGCAGGCGGTCCGCTGGCCGATCGGCGGTCAAACGCAGCCTCGGGTGCATGCAGTCTACCCTTTTAAGGCGAGGTTTTGGCCGCGAGTGGATGATGTATAATTGCTGAGGCCCAACAGGCTTCGAGACTAACCAACGCAGTTCCAATCAGGATCACAAGGAGAGTACGGATGGTGACATTGGCAGATGCGCGCAGAGTGATCGCGGCAGCGGAGAAGAAGGCCGCCGAGATCGGGCAACCGATGAACATAGCGGTGGCGGACGGAGGCGGCAACATCGTGGCTCACGTCCGCATGGACAACGCGTGGATCGGCAGCATTGATATATCCCAGAAGAAGGCGTACACCTCGCGGGCCTTCGACATTGCAACCAAAGATCTGGCTGAGCACTCGCAGTCAGGCCAACAGTTTTTTGGAATCCACGCGTCCAACAACGGCAAGATCATGATCTTCGCCGGCGGGATTCCGCTAAAGAAGGACGGGAAAGTCGTGGGCGCGGTCGGCGTCAGCGGCGGATCCGGAGAACAGGACCACGCGGTTGCCGAAGCCGGCGCTGCGGCGTTCTAAGTCAGCGAAAAGTAAGAAAAGGTAAAAGGAGAGATACAGTCATGGCAAGTAATCGTGGAGTCGCATACATCAAGCCGGGTGTAGTGGAGGTTCAATCCATCCCCTACCCCAAGCTGAGAATGCCCAAGAGCGAAACCGATCCGTTCGGCGGCAAAGACGCCCCGCACGGAGTCATTCTGAAAGTTGTTACAACCAACATCTGCGGATCTGACCAGCACATGGTGCGCGGACGCACCACCGCTCCTCAGGGGCTCATTCTGGGCCATGAGATCACGGGCCAGATCATCGAGAAGGGCACTGACGTCGAGATGCTGGAAATCGGCGACATCGTGACCGTGCCGTTCAACATCGCCTGCGGGCGCTGCCGCAATTGCCGCGAAGGCAAGACCGGCATTTGCCTCACCGTGAATCCGGCTCGTCCGGGCGCGGCGTACGGCTATGTGGACATGGGCGGCTGGGTCGGCGGGCAGGCCGAGTACGTGATGGTGCCCTACGCCGATTTCAACCTGATCAAGTTCCCCAATAAGGAAAAGGCGATGGCGAAGATCAAGGATCTGACGCTGTTGTCGGACATCTTCCCCACCGGCTATCACGGCTGCATCCAGGCTGGCGTTGGACCTGGCACCACGGTTTACATCGCGGGCGCGGGCCCGGTGGGCTTGGGCGCGGCAGCGGGAGCCCAGTTGCTGGGCGCGGCGGTCGTCATCGTCGGCGACATGATTCCGGAGCGCCTGGCGCAGGCCAAGAGCTTCGGTTGCGAGACCGTCGATCTGAGGAAGGATGCCACTCTGGCCGAGCAGATCGAGCAGATCGTCGGCGAGCCGCTGGTTGATTGCGTCGTCGATTGCGTCGGCTTCGAAGCGCATGGAACGGGCAAAGACGCCGGCGTCGAGCGTCCGGCCACCGTGCTGAACTCGCTGCAGGAGTTGGTGCGCGCGGGCGGTTCGATCGGTATTCCGGGCCTGTACGTCACCGGCGATCCGGGCGGCATCGACGAGAACGCCAAGATCGGCGCGCTCAGCATCCGCATCGGACTGGGCTGGGCGAAGTCGTGCTCATTCCATACCGGTCAGTGCCCCGTGCTGCGCTACAATCGCCAGTTGATGATGGCCATCTTGCATGACAAGGTGCATCCGGCCAAGGCCGTCAACGTGACGATGATCAATCTGGATCACGCGCCGCAGGGCTACAAGGACTTCGATCATGGCGCCGCCAAGAAGTTCGTCATCGATCCGCATGGATCTGTGAAGGCGTAGGTCCGGGCGAACGCGTAGTTCGCTGGTTCAGTAGAAATGAAAAAGGCGGCTGGGAAACCAGCCGCCTTTTTTGCATGTGAACAACACAGGCTTCGCCTGTGGATCCAAACTTAGTTGTACTTGATGCGTCCCTGAAGTCCGGCGAGCTTCGTCGTATCCAGACCAGGAACCTTGCTCAGATCGGCCCATTCCCGGAAGTTGCCCTTGTCGGTGCGGTACTTGACGATCGCGGCCGCTTCGGCGTCGGTGATGTCCAGGTTGGCTTTGATCGAGTCGGCGGCATCGGAGTTGATGTGTACCGGAGGGCCGTAGTATTTCGCCAGGTACGAGACGATCGCCTTAAAATCGGCGTCGGTGCCGTCCGCCCCGCGGCTTTTCATATCGTCTACCACGGACTGCCAGATATCGGCTCCGCCGTTCATTGAGGTAATCGGGCTTAGATCGTGGCACGCGGCGCAGGTCTTCTGAACCGCGTCTTTTCCGGGCCCATCCGGCATGTCTTGTGCGCTGAGCACGGCAATGTTAAGGCCCCCAGCAAGAAGCAGGGGAAGAAGAGCGATTCGTTTCATAAGTCACATTATACCTACTGCCCTGTTTTGGTCAAAATCAGGATGTGCTGGCGCGGCAGCGTTTCGATCACCTGGGCCAGATGGAACCCCTCGGCTTCAAGCTCGGTGCGGACCTCCGCCACGCTCATCTTGTGGGTCGGATTGATTGGGATCTTGGGGTCTTCCTTGCGATATTCCAGAAGCACCAGCCGGCCATCCGGTTTGAGGGAAGCTCGGATTCCGCGCAGCATTTTCTGCGGTTCAGAAAATTCGTGATATACGTCCACCAGCAGCACCAGATCCATTTGATCCTTGGGAAGCATGGGATCGGTATAGCTGCCCTGCACCGTCACGACGTTCGCCGCTTTGGCCTTCGCGGCGTTTGCGCGCACGCGTTGCAGCATTTCCGGCTGCACGTCCTCCGCGTAGACTTTGCCGGTTGGCCCCACGCGTTTGGCCATCTTCAGGCTCATGTAGCCTGTGCCCGCGCCGACGTCGGCGACGCTCATGCCCGGTTTCAGATTCAGGGCGTCGAGAGCGCCGTCGGGATTCTCTTCCTGCTCACGCTCCGGCCGTTCCAGCCAGGTTTCGCATCCGCCGAATCCGCAGACTCCGGCGATTTGGCGGCCGGTAAGGGGATGGACTCCGGGGTTTGTTGCGGGAGCCTGGAAGGCCCACAATCCCGCGGCGCAGGTGAGAACCGACAGAGCCGCGAGTGTGAAGGAGCGATTGTGAGATGCCACGCTTAAAACACAGCTTTGATGAACGCCCCCGCCAGAACGCCCCCAACGAGGCCGCCGATAATCGGCACTCCGGCGTAACCCCAGTTCGATCCACCCTTATCGGGAATCGGCAGAATCGCGTGCATGATGCGCGGGCCCAGGTCGCGAGCAGGATTGATGGCGAACCCAGTGGTGCCGCCCAGGCACAAACCGATCAGCCACACCGCCAAGCCGACCAGGAACGGACCCAGCACAGGCGCGGGACCTGAGAGAGACGCCGACTTCGAGAAGATCGCGCCGATGAGCATCACCAGCATGAACGTACCCAGCGTTTCGGAGAAAATGTTCGACCCGGTGGAAGGAATCGCCGGACCGGTGGAGAAACACGCCAGCTTCGAGCCTTTATCAGTGGTCACGGCGAAGTGCGGCATGTAATGCAGCCAAACGAATAATGCACCCACCATCGCACCCAGCAATTGCGCCGGGAGGTACGTTGCGACTTTGCTGAAGTCGTTCTGGGCGATCGCCATGCCCAGCGTCACCGCCGGATTGATATGCGCGTCTGAGCTGCCGCATGCGATTGCCGTTAATACACCGGCCATTACGCCCAGCCCGTAGCCGGTACAGATCACCAGCCAGCCTGAATTCTCGCCAAGAGTCTTCTTTAGAACAACATTGGCGACGACTCCGTTGCCCAACAGCACGAGAACCAGGGTTCCCATGAACTCCCCGAAGAATGGTGTGTGCATTATTTTTTTGGAAGGAATGAAGGGGCGGACTCTGGTCCGCCCCTGAATTTTACGCGGATACTTTTCGCAGTTTGGTTACGCGGCCGATCTCGACCCACTCGCCCACGAAGATGTTGCCGTTGTGATCGAAGATTGCGCTGTGCGGCGCCACGAACTGGCCGGGGACAAACGTGCTGCGGTCCGTGGTGGTCCGCTGCGGATTGCCGACCAGGCCTTCGCCCAAATTGATAACGATCTTGTTGTCCTTATCCAGGATGGAAACGCGGGAGGACAAATCAGGCACGACGACCTCGGCGGTCTTGGGGTGCGGATAGAAATGACACGGCTGAAGCGTGCCGCCGATGACATCGATCGGCTTATCGTCCAGCGTATAGCGAACAATGCGGGCGTTGCCACGATCGGCAACTAGCAGGACCGGATTCTTGGGATCGCGCAGGTCGACCCAATTGCCGTGCGGGTTGTTCATCGTTTCAATCGGCATATTTCTGGGAACGCCGACCGAATTGGGCTGCCGGGGAGCTCTGCCTCCGCCACCGCCGCCGCGTCCACCGCCGCCACCGCCCGCGCGACCAGCACCGCCGCCCGGAGCGCCAGCCGCAGCTTGCGGACCGGGCGCACTGCCCGGAGCAGCCGCAGCAGCACCCGGAGCACCGCCACCCGCCGCTCCGCCGCCGCGAGCGCCACCACCACCACCGCCTCTTGCCGCTCCGCCGCCACCGCCGCCTCTACCAGCCGGAGCCGCGCCAGGCGCGGGTGCCGGGGGACCGCCGAAGGTATTCTTCAGGACCGGATACGCCGTGGCGCTCGCCACTGTGTAGTGGAACATATAATACGATCCGTAGCCGTCGCCAACCCAGAAGTCGCCATTCGGCGCGATGGCGATGTTGGTGGGACGGTAATTCAGCCCATTCGCGCCGCCCGGACCGGTGGACCCAGGCCCCTTTTGATAGACCGGCGATTGCTGCGGATAGCCAATCGTCCAGACTTCCTCGCCCTTCAACGTCCGCTTGGTGATGATGCCGTGCTTGTCATCGCAGAAGTAGAGATACTCGGTGTTGCCTTCCTTGCGCAGGTGCATCCCGTGCGCGCCGCCACGGAACATGGGGCCGAAGGAACGAACGAACTTGCCTTTCTCGTCGAAGACAACGACGCTGTCCGGGCTCGGGCTGTCCGCGTACACCGTGTGGTGCACGTAGATGTGCCCCTGGGCATCCTCGCTAATGCTATGCGTGTTGCCGTATTTAATATTCGACGGCAGTTCGCCCCAGTCATGGATGCATTCGTACTTGTGCTCGCCCTCTCCGATGATCAAAGGCTTGGTGCCCGTCTTATCGTCGGCCTTGATGAAGAACGGTACTGCGGCCGCTGCGCTAGCGGTCAGAAAGGTGCGTCGAGTGGTATTCGTCATGTGGTGTAGCTCCTGGGTGTGGCCTTTCGGTCCTCGGTTATTATACACCGATCCCTGTGCAATGAAAAATAAGGCGCAACCTGTACTGGCTGCGCCCTATTTTTACAACTTGGATTTGTGAAACCGGCCCTAAACGTGATAGATGCCGTAGTACGTGCCCTTGCCCCGAGTGTGCATCGCCAGCGCGGCCAGCAGCTCCGTGCGATTGGTTGTGGCCGGCAGACCCAGCTTGGCATCCAGCGCGTACAGTTCAATGATGTAATGATGAACGGTCGGGGCCGGAGGGCACGGGCTGTAGAAGCCGGGCTGTCCGCCGATGTTGTTGGGCTGGACGCTGCCGTCCTCGAGCATCGCCATCTTGGGCACGCCTTTCGGAAGGCCCGTCGCGGTTCCCGGGATATCGAAAATCGCCCAGTGCAGAACGTCGGGGCCGTTGGCGCCTCCGACGTTTACGTCCGTATCGTGCATGATCAGCGCGAACGCCATCGTGCCCGCGGGAGCCCCGGTCCAATCGATCTTCGGGGAGTCCTTCTGCACGCTAGGATTCGCGCACCCGATGGTATCCGGAATCATTCCCCCATCGGAGTAGCCGGTAACGGTGATCGTCAAGGGCGCGGGGATTCCGCCGCCCCTGCCACGGCCGCCGCCGCGTCCGCCACCGCCGCCCTTGCCGCCTCCGCCCGCCGGAGGAGCTTGCGCCATCAGGCCGATACTCAATCCGAGAACAAATGCCGATACTGCCAACCCTCGTACAATTTTCATAGTCTTCATTCTCCCTTAATCTTTATTTTCCCGTTCCTACGTAGCTAACCTTCCAAATGGAGCTGGATTGGTCGTCGGTAACGTACAGCGACCCGTCCTTGCCCACGGCGACACCCGTCACCCGGCCCCAGGTGCTTCCGTCCGGAAGATCAAAGCCGGTAAGGAAGTCTTCATACACTCCGCTGGACTTGCCCTTCGTCAGCGGCACGCGCACAACTTCACGGCCCGAAGCCGGAGTCCGGTTCCAGGAGCCATGCTCGGCGGCAAAAACGTCGCCGCGATATTCCGCCGGGAACTGAGTGCCGGTGTAGAACGTCAGCCCCAGCGACGCGCTGTGAGCCTGGATCAAAACATCGGGCACGATTACTTTGTCGATGGTCTTGTCGGCGGGGCGGGGCAGGGTTTCCTTGTCCTTCCCAGTGTAGTCGGCCTTGGCCCGGGGATCTTCATGCTGGCCGATGTAGAACCAGGGCCAGCCGTAGAAGCCGTCTTCCTTTACGGAAGTAATGTAATCCGGAACCAGGTTGTTGCCCAGGTTGTCGCGTTCATTTACTGAGGTCCACAGCTCGCCGTTAGAGGGGTTGATCGCCAGTCCTACCGGATTGCGAATGCCGGATGCATAGATTTTGACGAACTTGCCCTCCGGCGTGTATTCCAAAACATTGGCGCGATGTTCCTGGGACGCCTTGCCTTGGCTCACGTTGTCCGCCGATCCGACAGCCACCAGCAGGTCTTTTCCATCTTTCGTGAAGACGATGTCGCGCGTCTTGTGATCGCCGCCGGGCTGAATGTCTGAAACCAGAGTCTCCATCATCCCGCTGGCTTTCAGATCGCCATTCTTGTACGGGAACCGCACGATGCTGCCGGTGTTGCCGACGTACACCCATTGAGGATTCGGCCCGACCGGATAAAACGCGATTCCGAAAGGCCCGCCCACGCGAGGGATGGCCAGGCCGGTGGCGAAGGTCGAAATCTCGGGTTTGCCGTTATTGTCGTGAATAACCTTAATATTGCCCGCGGCTTCCTCGGCGACGAACAGATCGCCATTCGGAGCCGTCCGGATCTGCCGCGGCTGCTTCAGATCGTCATGCGCGTAAAGCTCCACCTTGAAGCCTGCGGGAGCCTGGGGCATCGTGCCCTCCGGTCGAGGCGACATCTTTCCAAACCCCGGATGGGCATCGCCCGGCTCCGGAAGGTCCGCGACCGTGATCTTGCGGAATGTTCCAGGTTTTAGATCTTTCGTATCGACGAACGCGGCTGTTCCCGTAATTAATCCGACAATTTTCGCGCCATCACCCTCCAGCATCATGCTGAAGGCCAGCAGAAACGTTCCGCCGGCTACCATCCAACCAAACTTCTTCATTTTCCCTCCTGAAGTTGCTCCGACTATTATACGCGACAGGTTCCTGAGACGTCGTGCATCCGCGATTCTCATGCCGGGCTGAGCCGCGACCCTCCAGAAGCGGCAGAAGGGCCAGTGGCGTCGGGATCGCCGCCGTTTCGGGAGAGCCGTGCACGGCCGGAGCGGCGCCCTCCTCGCTACGCGAAACTGGTGGCGGTCCACCCGCGACAGGCTCCCTTGCGGCGCTTCTAAAGAACGGCGCAGGGCCGGAGCGGCGCCATCCTTGCTACGCGAAATCGGCAGCGGTCCACCCGCGACAGGCTCCGTAGCGGCGCTTCTGAAGACGGCGCAGGGCCGGAGCGGCACTCTCCTCGCTACGCGAAACCGGTGGCGGTCCGCCCACGACAGGCTCCGTTGCGGCGCTTCTGAAGAACGGCGCAGGGCCGGAGCGGCACCCTCCTCGCTACGCGAAACCGGCGGCGGTCCGGTGGCGTCGGGATCGCCGCCGTTTCGGGAGAGC
>DASXEY010000072.1:0-61834 GCA_036489835.1 Bryobacteraceae bacterium
AAACGGGCTTGAGAAAGCACCAACTGAAAGCCGGCCTCTGATTCGCAGGGGATCTGATTCCATCCTGCCAAACCTGTCAAGCACCGGCCCCATTTTCATCCACCTCGGTGGACGCGCGAAGCGCGTCGTAGCGGATCACAAGCCAAACTAAATTTCTATCTGTCTTTAAATATTCAAGTTACGAACAATGACGGAACCCGCACTTGAGGCCGGGAGGGTATGATTTCGGGCATATATGTCTCAACTCTTCCGCCTTTTCTGGCTGAGGGAAACCGGCTGCGATGCCGGCACGCCTCTGCGGGCCGCCGAGCTCGAACCTGAGATTCGTCAAAGGGTGCTGGCGCTCTCCGATAACGGCCTGCCCGGGAATGGCGCGGGTGAAATCTCGCTACGGCTCCCCTATATGGATCGCCGGGAATGGGGGAAACGCAGCGAACTTCTGTCGGGACTGCGGCTGGAACGCCGCGGGGACGTCATTTCCTTTGTGCCGACCGCGGCGACGGTATTGCGCGATGCCGCTGCGACGCTGGCGCTCACCGACCCGTCGTGGCTGAGCGCTCCCTCGGTCAACCATCCGGACCATTTCGCGGTATGGCAAAACGTCTCGATGAATCTTCAGATCTCGTTCCGGACCTGGATTCCGGAAAAGTATTTTCGGGATATCGCCCTATATGAAGATCGCAAAATCGCGCATCCGATGCTGGTCTACCAAGCCGCCCGCGTGTGCCACGGCCGTCCGCGTGGTTCCTTTACTTACGAGTTCAGCGACTATCCGGATTGCCGTTTGACCCTGGCGTTGGCGGTGAAAATGACAGGCAAGAATCTGCAGGCGATTCTGGCCGGGGTGGAGCAGCGATTGAACGCAGCAGGGATGCCGGAGCTCGCCCGCCGCTACGCGCCGGTCTGGTATGAGGATGTTGTGGTTGAAGTACGGAAGAAACCCAAGCGTTTTCTGACGCTGTTGGCCGCCGAATCGGCGTTCATCGATGCGCTGATGGAGCTGAGCCTGGACCGCACACCGGGTGGCGTGCACAGTTTCGCCAAAGCCGCCAATCAAGCGCTGCGCAAAGTTTATGGCATGGATTTGCGTCCTATGGGAGTCCGCGCGCTGGAGCAGGCGACGGCGGTTTTAGGGACGCAGCCGGACCTCAAGACGGCTTGCTGACGCGCGCAAGCGCGGGGGAGTCTCCAGTAATACAATAAGGGAAAATGCCAGATACCCAAAACCGCCTGGAGGCGACTCTAGCGAAGCGCAGCGCCCACGATGCCTCGGAGCGGCTGGCCAAGACAGGCTGGTATCACAGCATGGAACTGCCATCAGGGGTGGTCCAAGGCCTCGCGCCCCTCGACGAACTTCGTGAGCGGTGGTCTCAGTTTCCGCTCCCCGAGAGCCTCACTGGCGCCCGCCTGCTCGACATCGGCACCTGGGATGGATGGTTCGCTTTCGAGGCGGAGCGGCGAGGGGCAGAGGTGGTCGCGGTGGACATCGCGGCGGTAGAAAATTTCTCCCACTCTCACCGGGAGTTCAAGTCGAAAGTCCGATACGAAGTGTGCGAGGTCTACAAACTGCCTGAGCGCGGGATCGGCACTTTCGACTACACCCTGTTCCTCGGCGTGCTTTATCACCTGCGGCACCCGTTGCGCGCTCTAGAGATTGTTTGCGCTTTGACGAAGCAGCTCACCATCGTGGATTCCTTCATCGTGGTCGATGAAGATGACGAGGGCCACTCTTCCCTTCCGTGGATGGAGTTCTACGAACACACAGAACTCGCCAACCAGGTCGACAACTGGGTAGGACCCACGCTACCCTGCCTGTTGGCGCTCTGCCGATCCGCAGGATTCGCACGCGTTGAATACCTGGGCACCAGAGACCACCACGCGGTGATCGCTTGTTACCGCACCTGGGAACCGCCGCCGGAGCATCCGTCGACTGCCGCTCCCGTGCTTACAGCGGCCACCAACACACGGCTCGGCGATTTTGGCATAAACTTCGATACCCGCTCCGAAGAATTCCTCAACTGCTGGTTTACCTCTTCCGATGAGCACTTGCGCCGCGAGGACCTGCGCGTCGAAATCGGTGGCTTCGGAGTTCACGCCATCTCGCTGAACCGCGGGAATCAGGGGGCACACGCGGCCTTCTTCCTGCCTCCGGGGCTCACGCCAGGCTGGCACGCCGTCCGTCTGCGCACCACTCGATCCCACTTTAGCGAGGCCGTTCACATTGCGGTGGACCTCCCAGTTCAGGCCACCCATATTCGGATCCACGGCGTGGCGGACGGCATTACCTGGCGGGCGAATTCAGTCCTGCTGGATGCCGGCGGCCGCCTCGCGCTCTGGATCGAAGGACTGGCGGAAAATGCCGACCGGAATAACGTCCGCGTTTTCTGGGAACAGCGCCGCCTTCCGGTGGAATTTGTGTCGAGCCCCGATGCAACGGGCATCCGGCAGGCGAACGTGCAGGTGCCTGCGTTTGTAGGCGCGGGGCCCCGCCGGTTTGAGGTTCGACACGGAGACGCCCGCGCGGAGGTTTCCGTAGAAGTCTACTGAGTACGCCTCTATCGGCGCATGATCTTCCGCGCCGCCGCGACTACTTCATCGACTTGAGGATTCTGGAGCACGGCCACATGGCTGCCTCGCGGGGACCAGACTCGCGGGTCTGTGGTCAGGAAGATCGCGACCACTGGGGTTCCCACGGCTGCGGCAAGATGGGCGATGCCGGAATCGTTGCCGATGTACGCTCGCGCGCCGGCGAGCCAGCAGGCGAGGTCGTACAAATCGTGAAAGCGCACGGCGTGTTCGAGAGGTTCTTCGGGACCAGCGGTCCATCGCACCGGAACGCCCAATCCCGCGCCCACCGCCTCGAAGCATTCCATCGGCCAGCGTTTTCGAACGCTGCTGGCAAAGGGATGGATTACGATGAAATCTTCGATGGGGATTTCCGGCACGGCGATGCGCGGAATCCCTTCCACAGGCGGCGGCAGCGCGGGTAAGAAAGTGAACGGCAGATGGCTTACGGCGTCGCGAAATTCAGGCCGGTTCGCGCCGTACCAGGAGTAAATCGAATCGAAGGTTTCGATGGCGGGAACCCGGGCGCTTTCGACCACCCCGACCAGATCGAGGCCTGTATCGGCAATAGCGCGAGTGCGATCCGCAAAGCGAATCAGAGGTAGAACGGGACGAGCGGCCCAGACTTCGGTGTAATCAGCACATGCGTTTTCCAAGGCAGGCAGCGAAAGAATTACGTCCCCGATGGCGCCGGGCCGGATGAGGAGCCTCCGCGTCACTTCATTTTGTACAGGGCGCGGGCGTTGTCGCGAAGAACCATCCGCGCCAGTTCCGAGGCGCGCGCTCGGGTGATCTCGCCGTCGCGGAGCATGCCGGTAAGCGCGATTGCCAGAGCTTCCCGGCCCGTGGTTGCGGCGATGTAGCCGGTTTCCTCCCAGCCGGCTTCGGCGGAATAAGGATAGGCGTCGGTGGCGAAGAGCACTTTCTCGGGAACGAACTCCAGCCACGCGCGAATCGTCTTTGCCAGTTCGCCGGGATAGTTGAAGTAATTCTGCGCTGAGAAATCGGCGTAGGCGTTGGGCTTCATCAGCAGCGCGGTTAACTGGCGCTCAAAAGGCCAACCTCCGTGCAGGAAAACGAAATTGGTTTTGCGCAAGGAAGGATCGTCGAGCAGAGGCTCCAGCAGCATCGGGTTGCTTCCCGCGACGTCGAAGTAACTGCCCCCGCCTGAGCCTGTGTGGAAGTGCACGGCCATCCCGAGCCGTCCGCATTCCGCCGCGATGAAGCGGAAAATATAATCCTGAAGCGCTTTGTACGGGCCTCGGCCGGCCCATGCCGCTTCCGCTTCGGCCTTGGCCGGATTGCCGATATCGAACGGACGCAGATACGCCATCTCAAACTTTTCGGCTACCGCGCCGCCTTGCTTCTGCCGCTCGATGGTGGCTCGCACCACGTTGCTGAGATAGTCGTCGAGACTCGCGGGACGAGCCGCAACCCCGGATTCGGAATAGTAGCGCTTCAGCAGATTTTCTTCCAGCGCGAAGAACGCCTTCTGGTCCGGGTTGTGAATCATCGTATCGTTCGGGAGCGGATACATCAGCGCATCGGCGTAAGCTACCCACAGGAAGCGGTCCGAAGGAAGGGCGTTTCCCCCAGGCGGTCCCATAGACACGCGATTGGCGAGCATCACTCCGATGCCAAGCTGATCGAGAACCTTGGCGGGGTCGCCGCGCGTGATGTGCGCGCGCGCCTCGCCTAACTCAGGAGCGCCGGGACGTTCGCGAATGGGGTCGGATGCGGGCTCCAGGTTGTCGACGGGGAGCGCGTCGTAATCGCGGTCGGGCGCTTCACCGGGCGATGGGGGGCGTACCGGATGGGCATGATTGTCGATGGCGGGAATGCTACGGATTTCGGCGAGGAGCCCCGCGTCAACGTCCAGGGCCGGAGGCGCCACGGTTTCAGGAACGCGCCGGCAACCGGCGCACAGAAGCGCCAGCACAACCACGAAGAGCTTCACTGGAGGCGCTATTTTACGATGTCCACCTGAAGCGCCACGTCCATGCTCTTGGGGGCGAGGCACATGGTGTTGTTGCAGGCCTGATAGCGGAGCTTCCCGTTCACCGCCGCGGGACCGGGCGCCGCGGTCGCGGGCACCGTAAATTTCGCGGTCAGCTCAAAGTTCCCCGAGAAGACCGAGAGCGGCTTATCGGGCGAGAACTGGTATTTCTCCAAGCGCGGCTTCGGATAGACGACCCCGGCGGATTCGAGCGCTCCCTTGGTCCAGGTGAGTTGGAGCGGGATCAGATAGTCATCGGAAGGCGTGTTGCTGTTGACGTGATAGCCCTCCATCAGCGAGAGCGGCACCTTGGCCTCGACGGTGGTCCCGATCTTGGCCCGCAGGGGCGGAGGGGGATTGAAATGGAGAACGTTCACGGCTTGCGCGAAGCATCCCACACCAACGGCGAGTGCGGCGAAAAGCGCGGCGTGCTTACCCGGAAACCAGCGAACCTGTTTCATTTCCTTGATTCCTATTTTCTACTTCGAGGCAACCGGCGAAACCGCCGGCCCTACCCACGCGGCCCCGAATGTTGCGAATGCCAGCGGCCCCTTTATGGAACTGACAGCGCCGCGCTCGGTTTTATGCGAGTCGTTCAACAGCGTCAAAATTTCCTTGCGATACGTGTTCTTGCTGGCTAAGCCCACGTGGGAACTGGCGACGCGGCCTTCGCGATCGATGATGAACGTGGTAGGCAGACTGTCGACGCCGCCATAGAGCTGATCGACCTGCTCGGTGGTCACCATCACGCGGTAGTTTACTTTCTCATTCGCCACGAAGGGCCTCACGGATTTCCATCCGTCTTCGTCGAGCGAGACGCCCAGCACCGCGAAGTCGCGGTCCTTGTACTCACGCTGGAAATCGATGAACCAGGGGATTTCGACCTCGCAGGGTCCGCACCAGGTAGCCCAGAAGTTCAGAAGAACCACTTTGCCGTGATAATCCGACAGCTTCACATCCTGGCCGCTGGCGTCCTTCAAGACGAATTCGGGCGCTTTTTTCCGGTCCTTTTCGTCTTTCACCGAAGGCCACTCCGTGCTGTAGAAGGAGCACGACGCGAGATACACCGCGATGCCCGCGATCGCGAGAAACTGGAGCGTGCGCTTCTTTGTTACTGTAAAGTCCAGGTTCACGGTAGAATCGAACCCTTCAGAACCTGCCCCTTGAGCAGCGCTCCAATTTCATCCTTGTAGTCGTTCTTGCCGATCAATCCCACGTGCTTTTTGGCGATGCGGCCGTCGCGGTCAATGATGAATGTCGTCGGCAGGTCGTCGATCTCGCCGAAAAGTTTCCCCACGTCGTCGTTGCCGATTACGACGGGGTAATTAAACTGATGGTCCTTCATGTAAGGACGCACGGAGTTCCAGCCGTCTTCGTCCATGGAGACGCCCAGCACGGCGAAATCCTGACCCTTGTAATCGCGCTGGAATTCCATGAACCACGGGATTTCGATTTTGCAGGGCGCGCACCAGGTGGCCCAGAAATTGAGCAACACCACTTTCCCCCGGTAATCGGAAAGCTGCACGGTTTTGCCGGCGGAGTCTTTTAGGGCGAAGTCCGGCGTCTGCCGTTTCTTCGCGCAGGAAGCCAGGGAGCAGACGGCGATGACGCACGCTGCCGCCGCTACAATCCGCCCGCTGTGTACCCGATTCATCCCAGCTCGATTATATCAATACGGTACGCGATTCAATATGCCTCTGGAACCAGGCGCGACGCAAATGCCGGAAGCGGGCAGCCAGTGTGAACTCTTCGTGCTCCCGAACGCTGGCGAAGCGCCACGCGGCGGTGTCGCAGAAGCTTTCGCAGGCATATAGGCGCCAGGGGCGCGCGCGGGCGCGCAGATCGCTGGAGGTGAGCTTGTTCTTGCGCCGCTCAGCGCTCCATCCCAACTCGCCTTTCGCGTGTTGATGAAACTCGCCGGCCAGGGTCCGCTCCCAGTCCCATCGCAGAGTGTTCGAGAGGCGTACCCACGCAAAATGAAAGATCTCATGCACCAGAATGCGTTCAAATTCCGACGCCGCCAACACTTCGGAATCGAGCATGATGACGCGGCGCGGAATAGAGGTCGCGGCCAGATGCGGACCGAGTGAGGGCCGGATACGGACCAAAACAGGACGGCCTGCGAGTATGGGCAAACGGACCGCTTGCCCGTCCATGCTGAATTTATTTGGCCGGGGTCGCTGCCGGGGCCGGGGCCTGCTGCGACAGGAACTTGCCGGGTTGGGCGAAGAAATCCGGACGCACCATTTGTGGCTTGAAACGGTTGGTCAAATCGTTCAAGGTGTCGTGCAAATGGTTATCGCGGAGCTCCTTGACGATGGATTCACGCACATCGTTGATTGGCTGCACGGTTTTGCTCTCCAGCCGGATGATGTAGAAGCCGTTGCCTTGGCGGACGGGATCGCTAATCTCAGTGGGCTTCATCGCCATCACGATTTTCTTCAGTTCCGGCGCAAAGCTGCTGGTGGCTTTTATGGGAGTGCCAAAATCACCGCCCATGGCTTTGGATTCGGCATCATCGGAATATTGCGTTACGAGCTTGGCGAAATCCGCGCCGGCACGGAGCTGCTGCACCAGATCGGCCGCAAGTTTCTGCGCCTCCGCCTGGGTACGGTCGCTGGGGGCGTGGGCGCTTTCCACCGCGCCCTTGGCGGCGGCCGCGAGGGCATCTTCAATGGAAGGAGTTGCGCCGCCTGGAGTTGGTGAGGCGGCCGCGGGGACTTTGGCCGGGGTAACCGGAGCGGGCTTGAAACCGATCAGGATCACTTTGATCCTGGCTTCCTCCCAACGCTGCTCATTCTTTTTGTAGAAGTCGTCGATCTGCTCGTCGGTTACCAGGTAGGCGTTCTGCTCCTGGTTGATCATGGCGTTGGCCATAATCTGCTGCTTCAGCAGCGTGATGAGGTCCTCGATCTCTTCCTTCAGCGGACTCTTCTCATCCAGATGAAGTTTCTCACCCTCCGCCGCCAGGTAGCGCATCAAGTACACCTGCCCGAGGGCCAACTGCGGATTCTGCTGGAACTGCTGCTTCAGTTGCTCAGGAGCGTTGGTCAGAATCTTACGGATATCCGCAACGGTTATGGTGATGCCGGCGACGGTGGCGACCACGGTGTCCGGCCCAATCGCCGCTTGCGGCGCGGCAGGAGGGGCGCCGGGCGCCGGACCTATTCCTTGGGGCAGAAGTTGACCGTAAATCGCGGCCGCAAAGGTCGCCAGTAGAATGCAGAGTTTCATAAGCGTTGGTACTAATTTATCATGACGAAGCCGAACGGCTTTGGTTAGCGTGAAACGGCGGTGCAGCCAGCGCCGCGAGGCTCTTAAGGAGTTCGCGCAAAACGGAGCGCGCGCCGCACCCTTTGCGCTTTGGCAGAACTCGCGCAAAGCGGAGCGCGGCGCGAAACAGTTCCTGATCTCCTGCGGGTGCGCCGCAGCCTTTGCGCTCTACTGATAAACCGGGCTGGTGCCGGTATCGACGGACCCAACGAAGGTCGCGTTCGTGATGGTGCCTCCGGCGGTCAACGGCGCGTTGAAGAGGCCGTTCCCAGCGGAGGGGTTTCCGCTCGTGACGATCGATAGAGACGTTGTGCCTGAAAATGCCGTCAATTGCGCGGCGCTCACTGCCGGCAACTGGTTCAGAATCGAGGAGCTCACGGTCAGAGTTTTCGCGCCCGCCGTGGTATAGCAGATAAACTCCGCCCCCGTCTCAAAGTCGTTGGTGATCGTCGCAGCCAAGCCAATGACCACCACTCCATCGGATGCGTTCCCGCCGGTCCAATTCAATGTCAGGCCGGAGCTCCGGTTCACGATGGAAGGAAGGCCTCCGGTAACGGTCAGCGGTGAGGCAAGCGTTACGTTTGCCGTGAACGCCCCAACTCCGGTGCCGCCTGCCCCGGTCAACGTATAAGCGCCTGGGACAATGCTGAAGGACGTAGTGGCTCCCGTGCCACCGATCCCGAGGTCGTACAGTCCGTTCGACTCTCCAAGAGGAGTGCTGCTGAGGCCGGAGCCTGAAGGCCCGGTCAGCGTCAACTTGCCGGCATCTAAGAGGATGCCCTGTCCGCCGGCTGTATACGTCGTCGACGTAGGTGTGATTTGAGTTACGGTACATCCTGTCGGGGGCGTATATCCCGAGAGAGCTTGCAGCGGGATCGCGGAAAGTTCAAAGCCGCTGTATTGATAGAATGCTCCCACTGCGTTGTCGCTGACCTCTGTCTTCCCCAACACGTTGTTCGTATCCTGGGAAATAGCGAAGTTTCCGTAATTGACCGTCTGGCCGTTATCGAACGCTTGCAGCTGCGCGGTGGTGAAACCGGGCTGAGCGCAGGCAGCCGCGCCGGCGGTCGCGATGGAGAGGAACGTCGGCTGGCTCATCGTCCCGTTTTCGGAGACCTGAAGCGGCACCGTGCAACCGGTGGTCACGTTTGCCGGGAGAACGAAGTCGATCTGATCGATGGCCGACAATCCCGGCGCCCGGCCCGCATATGTCGGGGTGATGGGAGTTCCATTCAGGAGCACTTGGATGGTCTGGCCGTTGGTCAAAAAGTTGTATCCGGTGGAAGCGGTATTGTCGCCCGCGCCCCCCGGAACTGGCCCAAGGCCGGTCAGCCACACAATCATGGTCTGCCCCGGATGAGCGGGGGACACGGTGTCGCCGTAAATGGTGCCGGTGGTGAAGCGGTTGATATCGTACTGCGTCTGCGAGATGTAATTTTGATCGATCACCAAGCCGTTTCCGGTGGAATCCCCCGTCAGCAATCCGGGCTTCTGCTTCACTACCTGGACCGAAAACGGCGAGCTGGTTGCGTTATTGTAACTAACCGTGACGTTATAAGAACCTACGGCCACCGTGGAAGGCAGAATCGCAGCGAGCTGATTTACGCCGTTTTCGTTATAGAGATAGACGATATACGCCTGCGTCCCGCTTCCTCCCGTCTGGGGCGTAAATGTGATTGACGCGCCGCCAAACGAGGCGGGCAGCGGATAGCTTGTCGCGGAATAGCCGCTTCCGCTGAGATTGCTTCCCTTCACCACGAACATGCTTCCTTCGGCGATGTTGGGCAAATAGCTGCCCGCGTCCAGGACTGCTGTGATGGTGGGCGTGTTGCCGCCGGCCGGAGCTCCAAACGTATCGTATGTGAGGCTGAGTGAACTTGAGCTTACCGCGGTGATCCAGACCTTGGCATAGTAGGTGGTATTCGTTTTCACCACGAAAACCTCACCGGCTGCCAGATTGCTGCCGCTGATCGGCGTCGTAGTGTAGGAGTAAAAGCCCACCGTGGATGACGTCAAGGTTCCGTAGATAATTGAGGCGCCCGACCCGGACGGGCCGAAGCTATAGAACTGTGCGCTACCTTGCGGAGTTATGCTGGTTCCGCTGAAGACGAGATCCGCGCCGGAACTGGAACTGCTGGCCGCGCCCGTCGCCAGATTCAGATACTGACCGCTTGAAATCGTCTGAGTGTTGCTGAAATCCGCCAGGGCTGCTATTGGAAAAGCCAATGCCAGAATGGCTATGGCGGAAAGGGTAGAACTACTGGAAAGTTCAGTACGCATGATCGCTCCTCCTGCAATCGTTCTCCGGTGGTCCGGATGCTAGAACTTTAAGAAGTATACACTACGGGTCGCGGCAGTGTTTCGGAATTGTAACGACAGGCGAAACGGCATGGCCACCTTAACGATAGAGGTCGTGAATCCGGACCAAGCCGACGCAGCATTCGCCCTCGACCACGGGCAGCACCGAGATCTGCGAGGGACGGTCTTCCATTAAACGCAGCGCATCCTGAATGAACGCCCCGGGCGCGATGCTCACGGGAGAACGGGTCATGATCCCAGCCGCGTCCAGGAGACGAATGTCGTCGTGCCGCTCGAGCGCCCTGCGCACGTCGCCGTCGGTGATCAAACCCAGCAAGGAGTGGTCCGGGCTCACCACGCAGGCCGCGCCCAAAGGATGCCGCGACATTTCGACGACAACCCGCTTCATGGAATCGGCGGGGGCGACCCAGGCGACTTCCGTGCCCCGATGCATTACGTCCGCGACGCGCATGGTCAGGCTGCGCCCGAGTTGGCCGCCGGCGTGGAAACGCGAGAAATTCTGCGCCGAAAATCCGCGCGATTCCATTAAAGCCACGGCCAGCGCGTGTCCGATGGCCAGCGCGACCGCGACGCTGGCGGTGGGCGTGAATCCTCCCGGATCCGCCTCCCTTTGAACCGAGGCGTCGAGGACCACGTCCATGGCCTGAGCCAGAGGCGACTGCACGTTGCCCAGGATGCCGATCAGCGGCGATCTCATTTCACGAAACGGCGCGACCAGGCTCAGGATCTCCGACGTAGTGCCGCTCTTTGACACCATGACCACGGGATCGCCGGGCTGGCACATGCCCAGATCGCCATGCATGGCCTCGGCAGGGTGCAGGAATACTGAGGGGGTTCCGGTGCTCTGGAGCGTCGCCGCGATTTTCTTGCCCACATGTCCGGATTTCCCGAGCCCGGAAAGCACCACTTTTCCCGGATGGCCGCGGATGAAGTCGACGGCCTTGAGAAGATTTTCCTCCAGCCGGACGGATGCGGCCTGGATGGCTTGGGCTTCGATTTCCATGGTCCGGCGGGCGGCTGCGAGCCATTCGGGCCGGGGGCGAGATGTCTCCACAGGCGTACTGTACCATAGCGCAAGCCGCGTTTCGCCATTCGGCCTCCTGGCCATTCTGCATAGTGGGCCACCGACATCGACTCGGCCAAAGTCTTATTTTGCAACATCTTGACCAGTTTTAGGCTCAAACGTATACTTGCATACAGAATTGCTGCAGGTGCGTTACTTTGGCCGCCTTGGAAAGGCGCTCAAGCCTTTGCGGGTGGCTTCAGAAATTTTTAAAATTTTCTGGTGAGGAGGCTGTCCTATGCGCGGTTGGGGTCTGCAACTGGTCGTACTTCTCGTGGCTGTTGCTTCGCTTGCATTCGGCCAAGTGGGCAACGGAACAATCACCGGCACTGTAACCGATCCGGCTGGAGCTGTGGTCGCTGGAGCAACGGTGACGGCGAAAAACGCGGAAACGGGAGTGGCTTATCAAGCCACATCCACCAGCACCGGCAACTATACGATTGGCGACCTGCCGGTGGGAACCTACACAATTACAGTGGGAGCCACGGGGTTCAAAGGCTACTCGCACTCGAACCTGGCCGTTGCGGCGACGCAGGTTCTGAGAGAAGATGTTCCGCTGCAAATCGGCGCATCCTCTGAATCCGTGACCGTCACCGCGGAAGCATCGCTGCTGAAGACGGAAACCGGTGAGTTGGCCCACAACATCACGCTGCAGCAGATCGACGATCTCCCGTTGTTGGGCATCGGGACAGTAAACGCCGGCACGTCCGGCTATCGCAATCCGTACAACACCCTGCTTACGCTTCCGGGCGTAAGTGGTTACGCCTCCAGCGGATTGTTCGTCCTGAACGGTTTAGGCTCGGCCTTCGGACTCACAGAGACGATGCGCACCGACGGCCAGGACTCGACCTCCCGCATTTTCGGGAATTATCAATATACGCAGATGGCTCAGCCCAGCGCGGACGCAATTCAGGAAATTGCGTATCAAACCAGCAACTACTCAGCCGAGTACGGACAGGCGGGCATCGCGGTCATCAATATGACCATGAAGTCCGGCACGAACCAATATCATGGCGACGGCTTCGATTATTTCGTCAATGAAGACCTCAATGCCGGAGATCCTTTCAGCATCAGCGGCGGCCCCGGCAGTCCGACGGGCGGCAACGGAGGAAAGTATCGCCCGCGCAACCGCCGCAACGATTTTGGCGGATCCATGGGCGGGCCGATTGTCATCCCGAAAATCTACAACGGCCATAACAAAACCTTCTGGTTCTTCAACTATGAGCAGTTCGCCGAGAGCACCCAGTACTCCTTCATCGATACCGTGCCCACGCCCGCTTACCTGGGTGGCGATTTCTCCGCGATCTCGGCGAATGGCACTTGCAGTCTCTGCGCCCAGTACGGCATTCCAACCACGGCACTGGGTGTTCCGAATGTTCAATTGGATCCCCACGGGCAAGTGAACTACGCCAATGAGATCTTCGATCCATTGACGCGAACCGTGGCAACTTCCGGACCACTGGCGGGCCAAGGATATGCTTTGCCGTTCTTAAACAACATGATCCCAGTGAGCCGTTTCGATCCCGTCTCAGTGAAAATACAGAGCCTGGTCACATCGTTAGGGGCCACGTCGCAGAATGCCAATCTCAGCGGCAATTACGACGGGCGCATCCAGGGCGGGCGATACTCCGCGATTCCCTCCGTGAAGATCGATCACAACATCAGCGCGAAGGACAAGTTGTCTTTCTATTACTCGGAGAATAATACGGAGAGCCAGATTTCTTCTCCGTTGGGGAACGCGGATGGTCTGCCAAC
Source organism: Bryobacteraceae bacterium (assembly GCA_036489835.1). Lineage (GTDB taxonomy): Bacteria > Acidobacteriota > Terriglobia > Bryobacterales > Bryobacteraceae > Palsa-187. The sequence goes on from DASXEY010000072.1 coordinate 12,972, forward strand.
CGAGATCGGCGGGTACCGCGGCACCTTCATTCCAACGTATACGGAGCGGCTGAACTACGACCGAACCCTGACGCCGACGATTCTGTTGCACCTGGGCGCGGGCTATTTACATACGAGTTTCAGCGACCGCGCTCCGTTCCTCGATTTCAACCCGTCTCAGTTTGGGCTCGGCGGCTTTTTGAACGACCGCCAGTTCCCGAGCTTCACAGGCATGAATAGCTGCGGAGGATCGGTATTTGCGCCCTGCACCGCCTACGGAGGCTTGCAAAATATTGGAACCTCCGGGCAAATCCAGTCCCTGAATTACGAGGAGAAACCCAGCTTTGTCGCCAATACTACCTGGGTTCACGGCAAGCACACCTACAAATTCGGCGCAGAGTTGTATCTGGAGCAGACCTACACGGGAGCCTTCTCGGGAGTTACTCTGGCAACTGGCGTCGGCCCCACCTCCGACCCGTTCACTCCGACAAATAGTTACAACGGCTACAACACGGGCTTCGGCTATGCCAGCTTCCTGCTGGGCGACTATAGCTCCATCACGCAGACACCGCAGGAGAACACTCGTGAGGGGAATCAGCAATGGGGGCTGTTCGCTCAGGATTCCTGGAAGGTGACGCGCAAGCTCACCGTGGATTACGGCCTGCGGTGGGATTTTGCCACCCCCGAGCACGAGCAATATGGGCGCTTGGGGCAGTTCGATTCCACTTTGGCGAACCCCCTTGCAGGCGGCCACCCCGGGTCAACGATTTTCGCTAACACCTGCAATTGCTCTTTCTACCAGTCCGCCTATCCTTACGCGATCGGGCCGCGGCTGGGCGTCGCCTATCAGATCACTCCCAAGACCGTATTTCGGGCTGGGTGGGGAGTAAACTATCAGTTCGTCGCGAACCCGGCCGGCGCGACGATCGGCACCAACGGAGTCTATCCCGTGGCCGCCAACAGTCCCGCCTATATTCCGCCTGCCGCCCAGTTCGTAAACGACCAGGTTCCAGGCGCCATTCAGCAGCCGGTTTGGCCCGTCAGCAGCAATATTTATCCTGTTCCGGGTACGGTGGGGCCGGCTCCCTACATGCCGGATGGGCAAGAAAACCGGCCGCCTCGCGTGAACACCTTCAGTGCCGGCTTCCAGCAGGAGTTCACCAGAAGCTTCGTCATGGAATTCTCCTATGTGGGCAACCGCGCCGCCTGGATACCGGGTGGTCCGTTGGGTTATCAAAGCCAACTGTCACCGGCAAATTACGCGGCGTACGGCTTGTATCCTTACCCGGGAACCGGTCCGTGCCCTTCCGGCCCCGGAGTTTGCGCTAACCCGGGATACAACAACCTGGCAGACTACCAGTTGACCTTGCTGCCGATCAGTAGCACGTCAGTGATCCAGAGGTTGGGAAACGTTATCCCGTACGCCGGTTTCCCTACCAGCACTTCGCTTGCAAACACGATCATTCCGTTCCCGCAGTACGGTACGATTGAACCCTCGGGATCTCCCACCGGCAATTCCAAATACGATTCTTTACAGATCAAGGCCACCAAGCGCCTCTCGCATCACATTCAGGCTGGCGGCTCCTACACCTGGGGCCAAGGCTTTACCAGACCGGTGCGTCAGGACTTCTTCAACCCGCAGAGCGCCGTGTGGGAACTGCAGCAGATCCCGCCGCAGACGCTGACCTTCAACGCCACCTACACGGTGCCAAAGGCTAGCTTCTTCCCCAGGTATGTGAACGCAATCACCAACGATTGGCAGGTCGGCTGGTTCTCGACCTACCAGAGTGGCATGTTCCTTGCGCCTCCCCTGAGTCCGACATTGAATTTCCTGCCGAGCGAGGACATCCTCAATCCGGGCCAGTCTTTTTATACTGTGAGCAACATCAACAATATTCACAGCTATAGTACGCTGAGCCAAACCGTTCTAAATCCGAACGCCTGGTCGGCTTGCCCGAGCAATGCAGCCTGCGCGGCAGCGGGCTTGGTTCCCGGATTTTTCGGACCCGCGGCCGGTGCAACGGTGTACTACAAAGGATTCCGGGCGCCGCGCACTCCGGTTGAAAACGCGAACTTCGGACGCAACTTCCGGATCAAGGAAAGAATGAACCTGCAGGTGCGGGGCGAATTCGTGAACGTCTTTAACCGGACGTTACTCCCGCCCCCAAGCACATCGAATCCGCAGAACGCGGTGGTGCATGGCGGAGCGCAGGGGCAACTTACCTCGGGATTCGGAGTTATCGATACTTACCTCACGCCCAATACCGGATATGCGCTTCCGACCGCGGCCACGGCTCCGTATCTTGAGGGCCGCACGGGGACGCTGATCGCACGGTTTAGCTTTTGATTCAGGCTTTTCCGGGGCGGATTCTTCCGCCCCGGAGCCTGTTGCACGAGTTGCATGCCTTAAACGTCCCGCGCATTCGGAACGACAGCGAAACCGCCTGTCCCACCACGGAACATCAACAACCTCCTGCGGTCGGGCGCGGAACGCGTTCGATATAGAGCCGCGACCAAAGGGAGTGTCTCATGGGCCCGCGGCCCACCCATGGCAATGAGAACATGTTGGGCGGCTGTGGGGTGGGCGATCTTGTCGCCCACCCCGGCTTTTTGCAGCCGGCCAGATGGCAGGCGACAAGTTCCCCTGCCCCACGGGTTTTTCAGCGGAGCGGTTGGCGCAGGCATGGACCCGGCCGCATCCTCGCGCGAACGGCTTGCCCGGTATTATGGTTTTGATGGCTGCCACCACCAATCGAGCTCTTGTCACACCGCCAGAAATCGCGCGCCGGACCCGTTTCCAGGCCAGCCGCACTATCAATATCGTCGAAAGCGTTATTCGCGAGATGACGCGGTTGTCGGCCCAACACAACGCTGTCAACCTGGCACAGGGCTTTCCCGACTTCCCCGCCCCGGACGTCATCAAGCAGGCCGCCGCGGACGCCATTGCCGGCGACGTCAACCAGTACGCTATTACCTGGGGTGCGAAATCGCTGCGCGATGCCATCGCCGCAAAGTATCGCCGCCATTATAGTCTGGAGCTCGACCCGGAACGCGAACTCACCGTTTGCTGCGGAGCGACAGAGGGCATGATCGCGTCGCTTTTGGCAGTCACCAATCCTGGCGACGAAATCGTGATCTTCGAGCCGCACTATGAAAACTACGGTCCCGATACGCTCCTCTGCGCGGCGGAGCGCAAGTTCGTCCCGCTGCGGCCTCCGGATTGGAGCTTCGATCGCGAGGAGCTTCGCCGCGCATTTTCACCACGCACCAAAGCCATCATCCTCAACTCACCCGGAAATCCCACGGGACAGGTCTTTGACAAGGCTCAGCTCGAATTCATCGCTGGGCTTTGCCAGGAGTTCGATGCGCTTGCGATTACGGACGAGATCTACGAGCACATCGTCTACGACGGCGCAGAGCACGTGCCCATGATGACCATTCCAGGCATGCGCGACCGCACCATCATGGTCAACAGCATGAGCAAGACATATGCGGTCACGGGGTGGCGCGTGGGCTGGGTCGCAGCTTCGCCGGATCTGACCGAGTCCATCCGCAAGGTCCACGATTTCCTCACGGTTGGCGCGGCCGCTCCGCTGCAGGCGGCGGGCGCGATTGCTCTGGCTCTGCCCGACGAATACTACGTCCACCTTTCGAGCGATTATCAGGGCCGGCGGGACATGATGGTGGGCATGCTGGACCGCGCCGGCTTCCACAGCTTCCGTCCACGCGGAGCCTACTATGTAATGGCGGATATTTCCGCCTTCAATTTTCCGAACGACGTGGAGTTCGCCCGGCATCTGATAGAGGACGTTGGGATCGCCGCGGTCCCGGGCTCCAGCTTCTTCTTCCATCCCGAGGAAGGAGCAAGATTAATCCGCTTCTGTTTTTGCAAGAAATATGAGACGCTGGAAGTGGCAAATGAACGTCTGTTAAGAATCTAAAGCAGTCGGGGGGGAAGGAGTGACATGATTCCCAAAATCTTGCTCCCGGAAACCGTTGCCCGGAAGGATGGCGCCGGCAACGAAGTCACACTGGGAAAAGACAGCAAGTCCATGCTGCTGACCCTGGGCATTACGCGCATCATTGAGAAAGAGATTCTGGACGTGTCCGTCTGGGGCTCCTGCGATGGCAAGCACTGGAAGCAGATTGCCGCTTTTCCCAGGAAGTTCTACTGCGGCACCTATTCGATGTTCGTGGACTTGGCCCAGCATCCCGGCATTCAGTTCCTTCGCGCGCAATGGAAGATGGATCGTTGGGACTTCGAGGAGCCCCAACCCCTGTTCCGTTTCTATCTGCACGCCGAGGACGTCAAGGTCAGCCACGCCGGGGCGGCGTAAGATTACCGGGCTTCCACAAACGCTAACCCGCCCGTAATCAAGCGTTCCTCCATTTTCTCGTCTTGCATCGAGCGCATGCTTGTGAGAGATTAGGGAGCGTTATGAAACGGAACCTCTACGTTGCGAGTTACTTGATCGCGCTGTGCGCCGCCGCTGGCTTCGGCTGGGTTAGCGCGGTACGAGCGCAGGCGCCCGCTCCACAAGCAAAAGGCAAAGGGAAAGGCGGCGGCGGACCTCAGGTCATCGGCATGGAAACGGGCCTCACCTATTTCCAGACGAAGTGCATGAGCTGCCATCGCGAGAACGATTCCTCCAAAGCGCCGAGCGCCCGCCGCATCCGCCAGATGACGCCGGAGCAGATCTATGCCGTGGTCTCCAAGCCCAGCCGTCCGGAACACGATCAGGGGCTCACCGATCCGCAGAAGCGGCGGATGTCCGAATTCATGGGCGGCTACCGGCAGATCGGCAGCGTGGAAGCCGGTAATCCGAAGAATTTTCCGAACGCTTGCCCCTCGAATCCGGCGATGACCGATCCTTACGCGGGCGCGTTCTGGAGCGGCTGGGGCGCGGACATCGAGAACACTCGTTTTCAACGGACTGAGGCCGCCGGGCTCACCAAGGCAGATGTGCCCAAGCTCAAGCTGAAATGGGCGTTCGGGTTTCCTCTGGGGATTAGCGCGTATAGTCCGCCGGCGATTGCTTCCGGGCGCGTGTTTACCGGCACGGATACGGGATGGGTCTATTCGCTGGACGCCAAGACCGGATGCGTGTACTGGGGATACGAAACCGGCGTGACGGTTCGCCCGGCGCTCAGTATCGGTCCGGTGACTGGACATGGAAGCTCAAAATACGCTGTGTTCTTCGGCGATGCCAAGGCCAACGTCTACGCTGTCGATGCGCAGGATGGCAAGCTGCTATGGAAACGCAAGGTGGAGGAATTCTTTCTGGCGCGCATCACCGCGGCTCCGAAGCTGTATAACGGAATGCTGTACGTGCCGGTGTCGTCATCGGAAGAATGGCAGAGCGGCAATCCGGACTATGAATGCTGTACCTCGCGCGGCAGCGTGGTGGCGCTGAACGTCAACACCGGCGAACAGGTCTGGAAGACCTATATGATGGACGATCCCAAGCCCACGCAGAAGAACTCGAACGGAGTGCAATTATATGGCCCGGCGGGGGGCTCGGTGTGGAACTCGCCCACGGTCGATCCCGTGCGGCATGCGGTGTACTTCGGAACAGGCGATACGGAAACGGAGCCAGCGCAGCCACTGGGAGACGCGGTTGTCGCCGTGGATATGGATTCGGGAAAGATTCTCTGGTCATACCAGGCACAGGCCAACGACGCATTCATGGGGGGCTGTTTCGGCGAGAACAAGAGCAAAGCTTGTCCACAGACGATGGGACCGGATGCCGATATTGGCAACTCGCCCATCCTCAGCACGCTGGCTGACGGTCGGCGCGTGCTGATCGCGGGCACGAAAGGCGGCGAGGTGTTCGCGCTGGATCCGGACAATAAAGGCAAGCTTCTCTGGCGTGTTCCGGCCAACGCCGGCGGAGGACGCGGCGGAATCGTGTGGGGCGGAGCGGCCGATAGCGAGAACGTCTATTACGGCTTAGGCAGCGGCGGAATGTCCGCCCTCAAAATGGCAACTGGGCAGCGAGTTTGGTTCCAGCCGATTAACGCTCCGGGCGGGCGTGGCGGCAATAACGCCGCTGCGACGATCATTCCAGGGGTCGTGTTTGTGGGAGGCACGGACGGCAAGGTCCATGCGCTGGCCACTGCCGATGGCAGCTCCCTGTGGGATTTCGATACCAACAAGAGTTTCGACACGGTGAATAAGGTGGCGGATGCGCACGGTGGGTCGATTTCGTCGGTGGGCCCGGTGATCGTGGGCGGGATGATGTACATCGGCTCAGGCTATGGCGTCGGAGGCGGACCCTTCGGAAACGTGCTGCTGGCGTTCGGGCCGGAGTAGATCAGCGGCGGCCGCGAGCCTACCGGTCTACATAATAGCGGTCTCGCCTGAAAAGGTAGTTGAGACTCCCTCTATTGCCTTTTGTGTCGGTCCATTTTCCGTTGATCATGCAGCCGTCGGCGCTGACTTGGCCTGCAATATTGGCCCTGTAACCGGTCCCGTCCGAGCCTTCCATCTCTTTGGAGGAACTCGCGCAAAACGGAGCGCGGCGCGAAGCCGCTTCTATCCACCTGGGGGTGCGCGCCGCACCCTTTGCGCTCGAAGCGGAAAACCTGGTTTGAGCGGTTCTCTCCATGTCGTCCTCAACCTGTTCTTGGAGACGTCATCGGTCGACTGGTCCGTGTTTGCCACCTAGCTCACATTCGAGTCGAAAATGACGCTATCCACCAGTTGACCGGAAGGTTCCCCTCGGGCGTCAAAATGAACGAGCCAAGTACCTATCGGCAAATTGACTGCCTTCGAACACGGCACGGCGGCTGCCGCAGATCCCCCATTTAGCGTCGCGACGTAATATCCGACCCAGAACGAGCCGGTCATCACGGAACGGACGCAAGCGCGGTTACCGCCGACCAAAGCTGTCCAGGTGGACGGCTCTTCAAAAACTTCCAGAGGTCTTCCATCGTTATATGGCTTGCGTCGTCCGCCATAGGAAAAAAGAATATATCAAGATCCGCTGCGGCCGCAAGGGCGAAGTGAAGCATCCGTCAGCTCAAACAGCAGACGCGCGCACTGGTCTTCGTACTGGCAGTACCCTGGTTGTACGATTTGGGACCTAAAGTACCGTTGACCCAACTGCCATTTTTTCAGAAGCTTGGCTATGCGGATTCACCTATATGAGGCTGGGCTCCGGGCTCGCTCTCGAACCGCACGGGATCGGGCATGAGTGCAGCAATGGGTGCGGGCCTTTCGAGTTTGCCCGCCAGGACTATCGCAAGGCCGGGACGAGCGCAACCTTTCTTTTCCCGCGCGGTCGTTATCGGCGCTGGGCCATACGGCTTAGCCGCGGCTGCGCACTTGACCGCCGCAGGCATCGAAACACGAGCCTTCGGCAGAACCATGTCTTTCTGGCGCAAGAGCATGCCGGAAGGCATGCATCTTCGTTCGCCCTGGCAAGGTTCGCATATCTCCGATCCGGATGGACGCCTCTCGCTGGACCGCTTCGTCGAATGCGGAGGAATCGAACGCTCGGCTTCGATTCCGATCCAAGACTTTATCCGGTACGGGGAGTGGTTTCAACGCCACGCGGTTCCCGATCTGGACCGGCGCGAGGTTCGACAGGTGGATCGGGTTCCCGATGGATTTCGTCTGACCCTCGATGACGGCGAACCCATTCACGCGCACCATGTCCTGATGGCGACGGGCCTTGCGAACCAAGCGTTCCTCCCCACGGAGTTTCGCGATGTGCCGCGCGAGCTGGCCAGCCATTCGGTGCAGCACGCCAGCCTCGCCTCCTGGCGCGGGCGGCGCGTCGCAGTGATCGGCCGCGGCCAAAGCGCGATCGAATACGCAGCCCTGCTGCGCGAGGTTGGAGCTGAAGTCGAGGTGATCTGCCGGGGAGAAGTTCACTGGGTCGGACGCGAGGCAGCTGGATGGGAGATGGGCGGTTCAGTGAACCGGATGCATCGGCTGATGGATCGTCTAAGTCCGCCTTCCCCGGTAGGTCCGTTTCCGTTGAGCTGGCTGATCGACACCCCCGTCGTTATGCGCAACCTGCCGCATGCCTTGCGGCAGAAAATCAACCGGCGAGCTTTGCGTCCCGCCGCAGCGGCGTGGCTTTTTCCTCGATTGGCGGGGACGCATCTGCACTCCGGGCGGGAGGTCATTGCCGCGCAGCCGAAGAAAGGCGCATTGACTTTGAAACTTGATGACGGCGCCAGCCTGACGGTGGATCATGCGCTGCTGGCGACCGGCTACCAACCTGACATTTCGAAGGCAGGTATTTTGAGTCCCGATTTGCTCGACAGCATTGAACGCGTGGAGGGATGCCCCGTCTTGTCGGGAGGGATGGAGTCTTCAGTTCCAGGCCTTCACTTCCTTGGGTGCAGTTCCGTGCCCAGCTATGGGGGTTTGATGCGTTTCGTGTGGGGCGCGGGTTACGCCGGCCGGCGGGCCGCGCGCGCAATTCTGGACGGAAGGAAGTAACGATGCAATCTGGCGGCACAATTGTGGATAACGCGGGTCCGGACACGGTCGCTCCCGCGCCCATAAACGAGCGCCCTTGCCAAGATGGGCTTCATCGCGGCAAGGCCGGCGCGCTGGTGGTTGGCGGAGCGCATGGATCCCTGGGGGTGGTCCGAAGTCTGGGCCGCCGTTCGATTCCCGTCTGGTTCCTTACGCACGACCATCCCATCACGCGGTTTTCGCGCTACGCGGGATCGAGCTTTAAATGGCGGGGACCCTCCGAGGACGGCGCTGCCGACGAGCTTCTCGCCTTTGGCCGGCGTCATTGCCTAAACGGCTGGGTCTTGTTTCCGGGCGGCGACGCGGAGGCCAAATTCATTTCGCAAAATCACGACAGGCTGTCGCAGCTATTCCGTCTGACGACTCCTCCCTGGGAAACGGTCCGGTGGGCAGCCGACAAGAGGCTTACCTATGAGTGCGCGGCCAGGCTGGGAATCGGTTTTCCCGAGAGCTACTATCCGGCGAATCGCGCGGCCATCGCTCAGTTGCCTTGCCGTTTTCCGGCGATCTTGAAACCCGCGAATCGCGAAAAAACGAATCCGTTCACGCTGGCGAAAGCGTGGCGGGTGGACGATCGCGAAAGTCTGCTTCGGCGGTATGACGAGGCCGCCGGTTACGGAGAAGACGCCATCATCGTGCAGGAAATGATCCCGGGGAATGGAAGCACGCAGTTTTCCTACGCAGCGGTTTGCGACGGCGGTGTGCCGGTGGCTTCGCTGGTGGCGAGACGCGCACGCCAATACCCGATCGACTTCGGTTTCACCAGCACGCTTGTAACCTCGATCGAGCAATCCGAGATTGAGGACCTTGCCTGCCGGTTCCTGAGTGAAATTGAATATACGGGGATGGCGGAGATCGAGTTCAAATACGACGTCCGCGACGCCTGTTTCAAGATTCTCGATTTCAATGCGCGGACGTGGGCGTGGCAGTCCCTGGGCCGTCTGGCCGGAGTGGATTTCGCACATGTGATGTGGCGCGTGTCCATGGGCGAGGACGTTGAACGAATCCGCGGCCGCGCCGGTGTATCCTGGGTGCACTTTTCGCGCGATGTTGTCGCGGCCTGGCAGGAGATGCGCGCCGGCAACCTGAGTTTCGGCGGCTATTTGCGATCTCTGCGAACGCCGCTTGAGTTTGCGGTGTTTGCGAAGGATGATCCGCTTCCTGGGATCCTGGACCTTCCACTGATGGTGACGCGAGTTCTACGGCGATTCAAACCATCGGCTTAAGGTGACCAGCGTCGACGTCGCGGATGAACTCGACGATCCCCTCGACGTAGACCTTCTGGTCATCGTAAATCAAAGGTGGCTCCCGTTGGGACAAAACAGGTAGCGGCCCTTCGCTACCTCCTTGGCGATTCTCTCCATCTGCGCGGGCTCCATAGTGTCGTAGCGTGCGCCGATGGCTAACGTAGGGACAGTGATTTTCCCCAAGTCCGCAGTTCGATCCCACTTGGCGAGCTTCCCGCCGGCGCCGAGCTCGCTCGGCCCCTGCATCGGGATGTAGATCTTCTTGTTCAGCTTATTGAAGGCGCGATTTACCGGCTCCGGCCACTCTTTGGCCGGCATGCGCAGGACATGCTGCACATAGTGGTGCCGCATCAGTAACTCCATGTAGCGCGGGTTCTCATAGTCTTCCGCGGCTTCGAGGCGCTTGATTTCCTCCAGCGCGTGTTGATCCATGGCGGGCATTAGCGTTCTTTGCGCGTACTCGTTGTACGCCGGAATACTGGCTACCATGTTGGAAATGATGAGGCCCTTCAAATGTTGCTGATACTTCAAGGCATATTCCAACGCGAGGATTCCGCCCCATGACTGCCCGAGAAGATAGAAGTTGGTCAGATCGAGACCAAGGGCTTGTCTGACTTGTTCAACTTCGTCGACGAACCGCGGCAAGTCCCAGAGTTCCGGAATATCCGGCTGATCGCTGTAGGCGGAGCCGAGTTGGTCGTAATAATAGTATTCGATGCCTGCTCCAGGGAAGTAACTATCGAACGCCTCGAAATACTCATGCGTGAAGCCAGGACCGCCGTGCAAGAGCAGAAGCTTGATCCGAGGATTGTTGCCGACGCGTTTCGTCCACACGTGGAACGTGCCCTTTGGCGTCCGCACCGGAATCATCTTGACGCCGCCGCTCAAAACATCGTCGCGGCCGGTGTTGTCGAAATAGCCGCTCATCCCAGCACGCGCTTTCTGCGAGTCTCCGCACGCCAGTAGAAGAGCGCCCCTGCAACGTTGAGTCCGATGACGGCCCCGCCGATTTTCGCCGCGAATACGGAGGGATTCGGGACGTCGATGATGGGGAAGACGGAAAGGATAACGTACAACAGCGTCATCGCGAATCCAGAAACAGCCGCGACGCGCAGCATCCAGGATGACTTTTCTCCGGGCGCAAGCACCGGAATGGCGAACATGACCAGATATGCTATCCCATAGGCGATTCCAGAAGCATTTTGGAGCAATTGATACGCCTCCTGGTTTCCGGCATCCAAGCTTGTCAGCATGGCGATGACCAGCGTCGCGCCACCGATCAATGCGATGGAACCACCCGGAGTCTTGTGCCTGGGATGCAGACGGGTGAACCATTCGGGTAGAAGGTTATCCCAGCCGGCTACCAGCGGGAGGCGCGCGCTGTAGTTGAAACTCAGGGCTGCCTGGCCGATGAGAGTCAGGACGATCAAGGAGCCCGCAAGCGCCGTTGCCGAGCCGGAAAGGCCGGCCGATTGCATTCCGCGATTGAGCACTTGAGTGATGGGCGAGATCAAATCGATCTCGCCTGGCTTCACGAAAATCAACACGCACGCGGTGCCGAGAATGAACGCTCCCGCGATCAACGGGGTCGCGATCCAGACCGAGCGGCGAATGGTGACGGCCGCATCCTTGCCGCGGCATTCTCCGGCAAAGATCGCCACCGCATCGAATCCGCCCATCGCGCCGAATCCCATTTTCCCGAGGATGTTGAAGTTTAGCAGCGTGAATGCAGGGATGGAGAAAGCCAAGGGCGACTGAACAACCGCACCCTTGAACCAATGTAGAGAGGCGAAGAGAACCATGGCGCCGAACAGAAAAAGAATCATGAAGCCAGCGAATCCATGAACCCATTTCCCGACCGCCAGGCCAAGCCTTGCGATCAGGACGAGGCCGGCGGTTACCACGATATTGGCAATCGCGATGGCCCACTTGCTGTTGGCGAGCCAGGCCCCGGAGGGTCCCATGGCGTAGGAAAGGTTGTTCGTCGCCAACAGTCCCATTTCAGATACGAAGACAACCGCGTAAATCCACATGTTGCATGCCACCAGGAAGCCGGTCATCTCGTTGAAACGCAGCTTGGCCCATTGATAAAGGCCTCCCTCCAGCGGCATTTCGTTGTTGAGGTGAATGACGACGGCGGCGGACGGGATGTAGAAGAACGTGATCGCCGCCATCCAAAAGAAGAAGTGCGATGCGCCCAGTTTTCCCGCGGTTCCGATCCACGACAAGCCCAGGATCGACAGAACCTGGGTGAAGACAAGATTGGGAAGCGACAGCTCTTTCTTCAGCTCCGCGCTGTGCAGTTCGACATTGAGTTCGCCGGCGAGAAACCGCTGGTCTTCTGTCTCACGCGGAAGGGTGTTAAGCGGGATTGCGTCGAGAGGGATGGGATCGACGGGCTGTTCCATCCACCAATTATCGGTTACCCGGGGAAGTTCTGCTCAAAGAGCTAACCGACGCGTGAGCGCGAGGACTGGGCGACTGGAATCGAGGTTGCGCCGGGAACAGGGTACGGATGCGCACTCAGGGCCTGCTGGTAAATCAGCATCGTCTTCGCGAACATCTGATCGAAAGTGAACGATGCCAGGAAGCGCCGCCGCCCGTTGTCGCCCAGCTTCTTCCGCAGCGTAGGGGCGGAGAGCAGCTGAGACAACACGCGCTCGAGCGCATCCACGTCCCGCGGGGGTGTGAGGAGCCCGTTTCCGCCGTGCTCAACCGCTTCGGGGATACCTCCGACGCGGCTTGCAATCACGGGCAACCCTGCTCGCATCGCTTCGAGAATGCTGTATGGAAACGCCTCGGACCGCGAGGCGAGGACGAAGATCTGCGCTGAGCGAAGCCGCGCGGATGGATCCGCGATGTGCCCCAAAAAGTCGACGCGATCGGAGATGCCCAGCTCGACCGCTTGTTGCTTCAGAGTCGCTTCCAAGGGGCCGCCGCCCACCAGTTCCAGGGTCCAGGGGAGGTACTGCAATCTACTCAGAGCGGACAGCAGGGTCGCATGATCTTTGGGCTCCGCCATGCGCGCCACCATGACCAGCCTCGGCGGATCGGTGGAGGGGTTGGCCCTTAAATCGTCGTCGACGTCCGGGAGACCGTTGTGAACCATGACTAACTTAGGAGCCTTCGCCACGCCGGTGCTTACCGCAAGATCCACTTCGTAATTACATACGTTGACGATGCGCGACGAAAATGCAGACGCGGCGCGTTCGATGTAGCGGAAGAATATCCCTTTGCTCCGCGAAATACGATCGCCAATGGACCAGCCGTGGGGCGTGAACACAGCCGGATAGCCTAAGGCCGCGGCCGCAATGCGCCCGAGTAGGCCCGCCTTGGCGGAATGAGCGGCGACGATGTCGGGTTGAACGCGCCGCAGCTCCCGAACGATTTCGCAGAGCGCAAGGAAATCCTTACCGGGAGCAAGCGGCACGGCGAGATGGGGGATGTGCCGATGAGGAATTCCGCGGGCGGTCAGTTCCGCCGAGAAGCTGCCTTGGCCGCCCGCCAGCACGACTACTTCGTGGCCAGAAGCCAGCAGCGCTTCCGATAAATCTCGAACATGGACCTGCGCACCGCCGGTCTCATCCGCGCGGGTAACGATTTGAGCGATTCTCATACTGGATCTCCCTGGGCTTCGCCCTGGACTTCAGATGTTTTCGGCGTCCACCAGGCCAGCGCCAACAGAAACCACAAATGACGCCAGTGTATGGTGTCGATAACGAACCCATTCAGCATCAGACCGAAACAGGAGGCGCTTACGAGCGCAAACATGTCTCGCGAGAAACGGTCCCGCAGCGTCAGCGCCAGGCGGGTGGCGCGCGCGACACTCAGCAGCACGAAGGCGTAGAACGCCGCGAAGCCCAGCACGCCGGTTTCGACCAGAATGCGAATGTACATCTGATGCGTGGAGTAATCGAAGACCACTTCGGTCTGCCCCGGGCCGATACCCAGCGGCTGCCGAAGCACGGTTTCGAGGGCACGTCGCTGCGTATCGAAGCGGTCGTCATCATAATGATGCAGACCGTTGTCGCCGAGACGATCCTTCAACATGTGGCTGAATTCCGATCCGCCCGCAAGGCTGAGAGCCGCAACGATTCCGCCGATCAAGACCAGAGCCAATACTGAGTACAAGGCGCCGGAGGAGACCGTTCGGGTTCGAACGCTATAGATGAATTGCAGGGCCAGAAATGCGGCAGCGGCCAGCGCGCAATCGGCCCACGCGGCTCGGGAGAAGCTGACGAACACGCCCGTGGCAGTCACGGCGCAACCGAGGATCTCGCCGAAAAATCGCAGGCTGAACGGGCGAGCTCGCTGGAGCCGCATCAAGCCGTAGATCAGAATGGGGATCAGGAAGGGGCCGTAAACATTGGGGTCCTTGAACAGACCCTGAGCGCGTCCGAACTTCAACAGCAGATCGCGATAGGGAATCACGCCGAAGAAGGCGAGTCCTCCGGCCAGCGCGGAGAACCATGCGGCGGCCGCGTATCCGTTCATCAGCGATTTCACGCAGAAGGAGCCGCCCGATCCTGTCAGTCCTACGAAAAATAGCCACGAAACGGCCAGATACATCGTAACGGCGAGATAGCCGTCCGCCACTCGCAGGTTTGGGGCCGCGCACATTGAGATCGCGTTGGAGAAAAAGAAGGCGGTGAGAAGGAGGATTGGGACGCGATGCTCCTGGGCGAAAGACAGGCGGTGCAACAGGAGACCGGCCACGAAGAGGAGGATGATCGCGAGATCGAAAGGCGCGGGCTCGACCATTACGACCGAACCGGTTGCCATCGCCAAGCCCGCAAGAATCAAAAATCCGCGGGCGCCGGTTCGGCGCCGTACGGGGGCGGCGTAGAGCGGCGGGGCGACGGGTTGAAATACGGAAGGCTGATATGCGGTCACCGGGCGACCTCGAAGGTTTGCGTTTCCACCAGAGCTTCGACCTCACTCTCGACCACGGAATCGTTTCCCGGCTTCCGGCGCCCCAGCGCAATCGCGGCGCAAACGATGCAGGCGCATGCGAAAGCCTCCGAGCAGATCACAGCCCAGGCCATCCCCATCTGGGCGTGTTTCGGAACAAGGATGAAGGCGAGCATCACGTTCAAGACTCCAGTGGCGATGATGGCTCGCGAAACGATGCGCTCGTGGCCCAAGGGCAGCAGCCACAGCAGGCCGATCGACTGCGTTACCGACGTGAGCGGAGGCAGGATCGCCAGCATCCGAAGCACCTTCACGGCGGGCTCGAATTGAGCGCCCAGCAACAGGTGAACCAGCACCGGCGCCAGCAGAAATACGAGAAGGCCCATGCTCATTCCGCCCAGGATGGTGACTGCGATTCCGGTGCAGGCAAGCCGTTCGGCCTGGCGGAGGGAGGTGTGCACCAGCTTACTGAGGCGGGGATAGAGTGCATCGCGAACCGGGTTCAACCAGCCGAGCAGCGCGCGGCTGATCTTTTCGGGACCGGCGAAATAACTGGCGGCCACGGGCCCGGCAAGAAGCCCCAGTAGAAATGCGTTGGCCAACGTGTAGAGGCTTTCGGCGCCGCGCATGATAAACATGCTCCAGCCTCCGCGAAAGGCTTGCCGGATCAGATGCAGCGAAGGAAGACGGAAGGGAATATCTCTGCGGACGAGGCGGAGCGCGCCGACGATCGATAAAATCGGAGCGATCGCCTGAACGGCCATAACGATGCCCGCGTCATTCGGGGAATGCACCAGGATGAAGATCGCCGCAGCGGCCGCGCTTTTCGCGCAAATCTCGATCATAGCGGCGGCTTTCATCCGCTCCATCGCGATGAAGTACCAGATCGGGTTGACGCCCTCCGCAATGGACCACAACATCGCCGAAACGACGAATGCCGGGTGAGCATGCAGCACGGGCACCAGCGGCGTCAGCGCGGCGACGGTAAGTGCGGCCCCAAGAGCCAACAACCCTTGCGCTCCCAGCACCCCCACGAACACGTCCGCGAGCAGATCCTTGGAATGGCGGCAACGCGCGATCTGACGCGTAGCGAAAAGCTGAAAACCGAACTCGATGACGATGACGGTACACATCGCCAAACTCTGAAAAATGGCGACGAGCCCCCAGCTTTCCGGGCCCAGCGCGCGTGCCAGGTACGGGATCGTGATCAAGGGCAAAATCTTACGGAAAAACTGGACGCCGGTCAGCGTCATCACGTTTTTCAGAAGGCCTTCGCCGGCCGATTCCTGAAGCACGGCTCCTCGGGCTGCGAGGAATCGCTTGATCACTCCTCTCCCCTGCGAACGGCGGTCATCGCGGACCCGGCGGGGACGGCCCGGCGGGAAAGCACACGCGCGGAGAGTTCGCTCATGCTGAGGCTTTCCATCGTCCCTCGGTCGCGCAATCTTGCGAATCGCTCGACGACAGTTCTGAGCGCCGTGAGATTCTTCTCACTATGGACAGCAAGTTCCTCCGGGTGGAACCACAGATGATAGGTCTCGCGTTTGCGCGCGGCATAATCCAGTCCGGAACAGATTCGTCGAAGACGGAGCGGTTCAAGGGGCCTAAGCGCCGGAGTGTACCCGCGCAGAAGGCGGCTAGCGGGAAAGTCGAAAGGAGGATTTTGGTAGATCCGTTCCAATCGATAGGTGTGATGACCGGATAGATTGAGATACGCGTCTATGAGGCGGACGGCCCGGCGGAATTTGCTCTCCTCGCTTCGCGGGCGCTCCCGATAGATCCAGTGCGAACCGGCGCCGCGATAGGATTGGATACCGCATTGCGCGAGACACTCGAGATACGAACCATTCACCTGATTTCGCGGAAACACCAGGCTTCGGACCTCCTCGCCCCAGCTTGCGGCCGCCCTGACCGCAGCTTTCAGATCGCTCTGAAATGCAGCCTTCGACTGGCCGGCTTCGAGGCAATAGTAATGCGAGAAGGTATGGGTCGCGATTTCCTGGTTCGGGGTCCGGTGAATTGCCTCGATCAAGGAAGCTCCGTAGTGGCAGGGGTCCTGAATTTCGTTCGGGCCGATGACGTTGAGCTTGGGATAGGGTGAAAATCCAGGATTGCTGTACTCGGGCTGAATCGCGGGAAGGTTGTTCATCAACTCTTCGTGCGTCGCGTAAAACAGAAAACCCACAGCCGCCCAGGTCGAGTGAATCTCGTATTCGGTGAATAGATCGAGGATTCTGGACACCGTGGGGCGGACCTGGAGCAGCGCCTCCTTACGTTGATCCACGCTCCAAAGATCGTGAACACCCCAGAACATCTCCAGGTCGATTGAAATAACCAGTGCGGCTTTTCCTGCTTCCTCCTGATTCATTAACAAGCTCCTTCATGGGCGATAACCACTTTGATTGTTCTTCCGAGAATGTAAAGGTCGAACCACGGCGACCAATTGCGTACGTAATAGGAATCGAGCGCGATGCGCTCCGGATAGGTGGTGTTATTGCGGCCGGAAACCTGCCATAAGCCTGTGATTCCGGGAAGCACCTGTTTGTAGAGTTGATAAGCGGCGCCATATTTGAAGATTTCGGCGTCGACGATGGGCCGGGGACCCACCAGACTCATGTCCCCGCGAATTACGTTCCAGAGCTGAGGCAGCTCATCCAGGCTGGTCGTTCGCAAGACCCGTCCGAGCCGCGTGATGCGTGGATCTTTTCTGAGCTTGTGATCCTTCTCCCATTCCAGTCGCAGTTCCGGATGAGCGGCAAGATAATCGTTCAGGATCCGGTCGGCGTTGGGCACCATGGAACGGAATTTCCAGATCCGGAAAGTCCGGCCTCCGCGGCCGAGCCTGGTCTGACTGTAGAAGGCCGGGCCTCGCGATTCCACTTTCAACAACAGGTAGATCAGCAGCACAAACGGAAGCGCCAGCAAACACACCAGAACTCCCAAGGTCATATCCAGCAGCCGCTTTGCGATCTGCGCGCCCGGTTGTAAAAGGCTGCGCCGGACCTCAAGAGCAAGCTGGCGGCAAAAATCCTGGGCCTCGATTCCAATACTCGACAGACCTCCGAAATCGGGGATGATGAGAACTTTCGGAAAGGAACCTGCGTGCGATTCGATCAACGAAAGCAGCTTCGCGCTGGGCATTTCCGGCATGGCGATAATCGCGTGGGAAACGTCGCTTTCCAGACGGACCAGCGAAGCATCCTCCCAATGGCGGTATACGGGAATGCCGTAAAGTTCCTTCTGAGACAGCCGGGGATCGATTACGGCTTGGATGCGGAAGCCAAGCTCCCTGCGGATTTGCAAAGACCGAACGATCATGCGCCCGGTTTCGCCTCCGCCGAAAACCACCGCCGGATAGCCCCACCAGTCTTTACGAGCGAACAGCCTTCTCGCCGCAACGCGCCCGATCGGCGCCAGCAGCAGGGCCGCGAGCCAGGACGCGAAGAACACGAGCCGAGAATAGGTTTCTTCGAGGCGGATCAAGAACGTCAAGACCGCGAGCATCAGGAAGACGGAGGTGGTCGCAGCCGTGATGCGGCGAATCTCGGTGACGGCGTTATTGACGATCCCGGGATAGAGTCCGAATAACGCGTAGACGGCGGGAAAAAGGGCTAACACCGGCCAGAGCCGCCAATATAATGTGAGCGGATAATCGCCGCCGGCCATCCAGCGCAGCACCACGCAGACGACGGCCGAAAGAACCAGCGACGTCAGGTCGGCGGCGGCAATCAAGGCTCCCGCGAGGCGCGGTTGACACTGCACAGCGGCGGGCGCCTGCCAGCGTTCTCTGAGGACGGTCCGTCCGTCCAGCGCGATCAGAGCGCTGAGTTCTCCACCGGGGATGTGATCGAGTCGCTTCACCATGTCTTAGATCGCCTCGTAGGATTGTTCGCGGAGCGGCGAGAGCAGCGCTTTGCGCTCCAGCACCACCACTTTCGCTGGATCGAAATTGTTCATTACGGCCCCGAGGACAATTGCGCCGTCCCCGGCCAGGCGCTCCATGGCCGCCTTCGCCGCGACGGGCGAGACGCTACGGGTGCCGATCACCATCACGACGCCGTCCGCGGCGCGAGCCAGTGGCCGGGAATCGAGACTGGATAAGGCAGCGGCGTCGATCACGATCGTGTCGAACTCCTGCCCCATGTTGTCCAGAAGGCGCGGCAGGTTTGGTGAATAAAGGCGGCTCGCCACCGTTCTGCCGCCGCTCCCCGCCGGGATCAGGAACAATCCCGGAACCGTCGTGGGAGCGCAGAATTCGGCGAATGCCCGGCGCGGGCGCGATCCGATGTTGTCCAGAAGACCGCTGAATCCGCTGCTATTCGGTACGCCAAAAATCGTGTGGAGCCGCGGATTGGTGAGGTTGGCATCGATTAACAGCACCCGCTGATTGGTCTCCGCCAAAGCGATGGCGAAGTTTGCGGCGACCGTGGTCTTCCCTTCGCGAGCTTGCGTACTGGTTACGGCGATGATCCGGGGATGGTCTCCGCTGGGCGAAGCCAGAATCACTGAGGCAACCGTGGAGCGGCAGATCTCGGCTAAATGGTCCCAATCTTCGCTACTCGCCGCCCCGCCATTCTGGATCAGGCACGGTGTATGCGGGATTGCGGCCAGTTCGCGAATACCAAGCCAGACGTTCGCGTCTCCGGGTTTCCGGAGCCGCGCCCGTGCGCCGCTCCGCAGGAATGCGATCACCACTCCCAGCAGCGCGCCGGCGATGCCCCCGCAGATTGCATATAACGCCAGCACTGGTTTGGCGGGGGATTCCGGAGGAGTTGCCGCGCTCAACAACTGCGCGTTGGTGGCCCGGATCGCCGCGGCGAGTCCGGCTTCCTTGACCTTCTGCGACATCGATTCATACAACTGCCGGTTGGTGTCTACTTCCTGCTTCAACGTGCCGTAATGCACCGATTTCGACGCCTGCTGCGCGGCCAGATCCGTCTCAACCGTCTGGGATCGCGCCTCCATCTGTTCGCGATCGCGAGCCGACTCGTATTGATTTTTCATGCGCTGGACGATCGCATTTTTCCCTTTGTCGATTTCGGACTCGAGCACCGCGATCTGCGCTTCCACTTGTTTCACGCTGTAATGGGTCGGTTTCAGAGTGGCGCTCAATTCGGCGTCCTGCCGCTTCAGGTCGGTGAGCTTTTCGAAATAACTCCGCAGGGTGGGGTCATCCAGGACCTCAGGCAGCGCTTCGGGAGGACTGTTTAAGACGCGCACATAGCGGGCCTCCGCGGCGTTCCGTTCCTCGCGCGCCTTGGAATACGACTCCTGCGATAGCCGCACGCTCGATTCCGCAAGGCTGTTCGGATTCGTCTCGGACAGGTCCAACATCTGCGCCTGGCTGGCGTACGCCTGAAGCGCGCTTTCCGAACGATCGAGGTTGGCCTTCAATTCGCGCACCTGGCTGGAGAGTGTTTCCATCAGTTCGCTCGCGTTCTTGGCATGAATGGCCACGCCAAGCTCGATATATTCCTGCGCAAAGGTATTGGCCAAATCGGCTGCCAGCGCCGGATCCTGCGATTCCGCGGTGATCTCGACGAGGCGGGTCTGGCCGGCCGTGCGCACAGTCACGCGTTGAGAGAGATCGCGGATTCGCTGATCTTCTGAACCCAGAGGCGAGTTGGCGGACTTCGAATGGAACGAAAGCAGACTAGGCGAGGCGTTATACTCAGCGCGATGCTCCAGATCCAATTTCGCCGCGACACGGCGCAGAATCTCCGGGCTTTGAAGAATCTTCATCTGCGTCTGCACATAGGAATCGAGAGAATCGTCGCGAGCCATGGGTTCCAGATTCTTCATGTTCAGGAAGTCGTTATTCAACCCCTCGACGTCGAGCTGCGCAGTGGCGCGGTAGACAGGAGGCTGCCTTAATCCAACTAACGCTCCGACCAGCAAGCTGAAGACCGACAGAAACACGATCACGAACCAGTGACGCGCCAGCGGCTGAAAGACCTGAGTGATGCTGAGTTGTTCAAGCTCGCCCGCGGGCGCCGCAGGCTGAACCCGACCCGATAGCGCGCGTCGCGGGTCTATCGACGGCTTTGCATCCATGGCTGGCGCTTGGCTCCCGCGGCCGCCACGCGACCGCCTGCTTACGAATCGCATTTCTAGTACCTCCCCCACACGACGACTCCGGTGCCCATCTGAATTGCCGCTTCCAGAGTGCGGGCGAGAGCATTCTTGCTCATGCTGTCCGGGACAACCAGAATGTCTTCGGCGTGCAGAGTCACGTCTTTCTCCTTGCCCTGCATGATGGACTTCAGATTGACGGGAATCTGCTGGCGCTGGCCGTCGGCGCCCGGCCGGAGGATGACGGCGTGGGTGGGCGCGGCCGTGCGAAGCAGGCCTTCGGACATGGAGATTGCCTCCAGCGCCGACGCCGCCTCTTTATCGACAAGAATGAATCCGCCGGGCTTGTGCACTTCGCCCAGCACGTACACCAAATGGGCTCGCGCGACTGTGATCGCGTCGCCCGGGCAGATGGCCACGTTGACGCCCGGCCCCTTGGCTTCGAGGAGTTCCCGGAGGCTCACCTCGCCCACTACAAACTGCCCCGAAACATCGGGACGGGAGTTCGGGAGGGCCTCGGCTTTGCATTGAACGCGGCGCGTGATCCGGATCGTATCGCTCGCATCCGCTTTGGCTCCTCCAGCCAGCGAGAGCAGCTCCAGCAGCGTGCGCCCGCTCTGGAGTTGATAGACGCCCGGAGTGTTTACCGATCCGGCCACCGAGATCGGCTGACTGCGAAATTCCGCGATTGCAACGGAGACCTCGGGAGCTTGCAGATACTCGCCAAATCGTGTCGCGAGCCTGTCTTGGAACGTAGTGGTGGAGAGTCCCGCCGCCTGAACACGGCCGATGAGCGGCAAGGTGATCGAACCGTCCGCGCCTATCCGCAGAGGCTTGTCGGTGATCTCCGGCACGTGCAGAACTTGAATGGTGATGAGGTCGTCTGTCCCGAGCACATAAGCGCCGGGCGTGGGTGCACCGGCGGGTTGACTATAAGCCGCAGCCAACGAAGCGTGCAGCACCAGCCAAGCCGCAGCGTAACGAGCCGGCCGCCGCGGTTTCCGTAGTTCTTGAACCATGTGGAAGGATTATCGCGGTCCGCGAGAAGCCGTTCCCATAGCCAAGGTTTCTCAAAATAGTCCTGTACGTTGCACTCCTAACTGAGAGTACTTCGGTTACTGCCAGGGGAAATGGGAGGGCTTACGCGGGCCTGGCCCGTAGAGCAGGACCACTCCATTCCCTGCGCTGAGCGTGAAGGAACCGATATCGGTATTCGATCCACGCTCTCTTAATGCTGTAGCGAATGCTGAAGCGGCTGGAATGGACGCACTGGGACTGGCTGGCGGATTGACCAGTACCAGTCCATTGGTGAACAACCGGTAGATGAGTCCGTTGTGGACGCTGCGCGGGCCCAGGGCCGGACCCAAATCGATACTGAAGCTGGCTGGCCAGGTACCCGGGGTCAGGCCTTGGCTTCCGAATCCGTCAGAACCATCCGAAACAAGAAAGTAGGACGCAAGCGCGTAGTCGATTTGGCCCGGACTGTTATCGAGCACGACGCCTCGGCCAAGCTGGTGTACAGCGTCGATGAACGCCAGGAAGGCGGTGAATGAGTATTGCCCGGTCCCGCCGGTCAAACCAGGATCCACGACACCGCGTTCCAGATTCACGTAGTCTGCCGCGCTGATTTCGCTCTGAACGGAAGGATCGTTGGGCCCCGCCGTGCCTCCCGCGTACCAGATAGCATTATGCACGATCTCCCAATCCGGGAACGCGGAGCGAAATTGCTGCGTGAATGACGCCACGTAGCCTTCCCAATTGGTCAGGGTCATCTGCTGCCCGGTCTGCGGATCCATGGGCGCAACCTCATTGCCGTTCCCGTCGCTGACGCGAAATTCCAGGTTTACATCGTCAAGCCACAGGCCGCGATAACCCATGCCGAGGAACGCCGCGGCCTGCGCGATCTGGTAGGCCCGGAAGCCGGGATTCGTGACGTCCCCGGCGTACTGAGGGCAGGTCCCGCCGCTGCAATCGTAGGGAATATATAACGGGTTTCCCTTCTGGTCTCTCAGGATCCAATCGGGATGTTGAGTCGCCAACGGACTGTTTCGATAGATCGCATAGAGATCCAGATACACCCAGCCGTTCGGATACCATGACAAGCGCTGGTCGAAATAGGGAGAATAAACGAGCATCCGCCAAGCGTTGTCCTGGAACCACTGCTGCTGGTTCAGGGTTGGGGAGTCCATATACGGGTCCCATGAGGAATTCGTGGAGATGAAGCTGCGCACAACGCCGGCGCTATTGCGCTGGCCTGCGCACAACGCCGCCAGAGCCAGTATTGCAACGA
This sequence comes from Bryobacteraceae bacterium, assembly GCA_036489835.1. Lineage (GTDB taxonomy): Bacteria > Acidobacteriota > Terriglobia > Bryobacterales > Bryobacteraceae > Palsa-187. The sequence continues at coordinate 35,965 of DASXEY010000072.1, forward strand.
GACCAATCGGAACTTTTCTCATGGATTATGTGCGCACTCCTCCCGTGGGGATTGTGGCCGCAAAACAGAGGAATTTCCATGGCTCAAAGGTCCCGAACCGGCCGCTTGAAAACTGGTACCCGAGGACACCTCCCAAGGCTGCAGAAGTGAGACGATAGCGTGGAGGGAGAGAGTTTATCGTGGCTGGGAAGAAACTGCTGATGCTGGTTGGCGATTACGTTGAAGATTACGAAGTGATGGTGCCGTTTCAAGCGCTGCTTATGGTCGGGCATACGGTTCATGCCGTCTGTCCGAACAAGCGGGCCGGCGATTCGGTGCGCACCGCGATCCACGATTTCGAAGGGGATCAGACGTATAGCGAGAAACGCGGTCACAACTTCGCTCTGAATGCGACCTTCGACGAAGTGCATCCGGAGCATTATGATGCCTTGGTCATCCCCGGAGGCCGTGCACCGGAATACCTTCGTCTCAACCCACGCGTTCTGGAGATCGTCCGTCATTTCGCGCACGCGGACAAGCCGATCGCCGCTATCTGCCACGCGGCCCAAATCCTGGCCGCGGCTGGCGTCCTAAAGGGTAAATCATGCAGCTGTTACCCGGCGGTTAGCCCGGAGGTCACAGCCGCAGGAGGTAAGTACGAAGAACTCGCCATGGATCAGGCACACACCAGCGGGAGGCTTGTCACCGCGCCGGCCTGGCCGGCACATCCCGCTTGGCTGGCTCAGTTTCTGACGGTTCTCGGGACTCGCATAGAACCGTAACGTTGCGGTTTACGGAGTAGGCCCCGTTTGCATCGGCTGGAGGAAGAGATTGTTGAGCTCCCGCACGATCACCGCGCGGCTTCTTCCGATGCTCACGGCTTCGCCTCCGGCGGATGCAACCGGATCGCCTGCGGCTCCCAGCGCTTTCACGATACGATCGATATCCCGGACGCGAAGGCGCAGCACTGACGAGCCTGGATCATGGATGGCGGAACGCGCCGGCTTCGAATCGATGCCTTTGAACTCGAGGAACTCCATCTGCATGGAACTGCCGGGAATCACCGCCGTGCTGCGACGCAGTTGCGCGCCAGGAGTTCCCAGGACTGCCGCTTGTTTTTCGTCGGCATGAAAAGCCGTATCAATCGAGGGTTGAAAACCGAGTACATCCCGGTAAAGTTGCATGCTCTTTGCGGTATCGGCGATGGTGATCCCGAAACCCGCTCCGATCACGTTCGCCGTTGCGGGCGCGGACGTTGGCGGGGCAGGCTCAAGCTGCGTCAATCTGACGAAGATGCCATCCGGGTCTTTGACCACAACTTCGCGGCCCACGGGCTCGCCGCCGGTCGTCATCACCGGTGCTTCGGATTGCTTGACGCGGGCCATGACCGGACCCAGGTCGCGCATCGTAAGGCGCAGAAGAATCGCTCCCGGATCCTGCAACCGAGGCCGGGTTGGCGTGGCGTTCCCATCCTTAAATTCCACGATCTCGATGGCCATCTCCGAGCCTGGAATCCGGAGGCTCGCCACGCGGCTGTCTCCAGGAGCATCATACAAAGTCGACACCACTGCATTTGGGGCAAAGAGATGCGGCCCGGGAGCGCCTGTAAGATCCAATCCGATCACATCGCGATAGAACTCGATGGATTTGTCGAGATTGGAGACCACATGGATGAAATTCCCGACGCCGAGCACTTCGCCAGCGGGAGCCGGGCCCAGCGTCTGAGCGTTTAGAGCCAACACACCCAGAACGCACAGAGCCGGGGCGCCAAAGACCGCTCTATACATCACCCTATACGTCATAGGTAGTCTACACATCATACGTCGGCGGGACGACGCCCTTGTTGCGAAGGAACATCTCGGCGTACCCGCGCGTGTGCGCGGTGTGGATCATCGCTTGGTACAGCAGATCCAAGCCGGTCATCGAGGGTCCTTTGCCGCCGCCGAAGCTCTTGGTCAAGTCGGCCGTACTAAGCTGCCCCACCACGCCGATTGACCAATCGAACGTGTCGGTGAGAAGCTTGACCATGGCGGGTTTGCTGGTATCTCCGGCCGGTGCGGCAGGGGCTCGGCCCTTTCCGAACTGGCCAAGATAATAGCCCTCCGCTTGCGCCAGGTGGGCCAGTTCACCCCCGAAGCTGCGGGCTTCCGCGAAGGGCTTGTATTCGTAATTTTCGGCGGGCATGACCTCTGCCATCTTCGGCGTCAGATCCTTGGACTTCTTCCAATGGCCCACCAGAATCTCAATCTGCTGGTCCGCGGCGGTAGCCACGCCAACACTCGCGGCCACGGCCGCACCTGTCATCATCGATCCGACCAATCTCCGGCGATTCATTTGGTTGCGCTCCTGTTCACCCGCGCGGCTTAACAGCCTGGCGCGAAGAGCAGATTATTGATGAAATCCGCCTTCCAGACGCCTTTTGCGAGGATTTGTCCATCCATTGCTTTTACCACATCCGCGCGAGGGGCGGTATCGGTCAAGCTGCCCCGCCTGAAAGCTTCCAGGTCCGCGGACATCGGCTTGTTGACGGAAGGTCCGGGCGCCCCCCTCGATGTTCGCCCGATGTCGAAAGCGTTCTAGGTATGGCGGCCTCGAAGAACAAAGTTTAAAGACGCCGAATTCATGCAATAGCGCAAATGGGTTGGAGGCGGACCATCGTCAAAGACATGTCCCAGATGGGCGTCGCAGCGAGTGCAGAGCACCTCGTCGCGCTGCATCCCATGTGAGTTGTCCCCTTGGACCGCAACGTTCTCCTTCGCGATGGGCTGGTAAAAGCTGGGCCACCCGGTGCCGGATTCGAACTTTGTCTTCGAATCAAAGAGCGGCGTATTGCAGCAGATGCAGTTGTAAATCCCATCCGCGTGGTTGTTGGCATATTTGCCTGTGTAAGGCACCTCTGTACCGGCTTGGCGCGTCACATCGAATTGTTCGGAGGTCAATTGCTTCTTCCACTCGGCCAGAGGTTTCTCGATTTTGTCGACCTCGACCACGCCGGTCCGGATGCCCGCCGCGTCAAATTGGACGATTTTCACCTTTTTCCCCGCGCCAAGCAGGGAGGAAGCCTTGAAAGCCGCTGCCGCGGAGAACCCGGCGCCGATGCGCTTCAAAAAACCGCGACGCTGGAATTTGGGCGAATTGAAAATAGTCATTACTTGCCTGCTTTCGCCAGTTCCGGATACTGCTTCTTAAAGTTCGCCAGCTTGGGCACATCGTTGTAAGCAACGTAAGGCTGGGTCGGATTGTGCGCGACGTAATCCTGATGATAATCCTCGGCGCGATAGAAAGCCTGCAGAGGAGCGACCCTGGTCACGATGGGTTTTGGAAAAACCTTGGCTGCAGTTAGCTGTTGAATGTATGCGTCGGCAACACGCTTCTGTTCGTCGTTGGTATAGAAGATCTCGCTGCGGTATTGCGTCCCTTCATCCGGCCCCTGGCGATTCAGCTCGGTGGGATCGTGAACCACCGAAAAGTAGATCTTCAGAAGCTGGCCAAAGGATACTTGCGCCGGATCGTAGGTGACCTGGACAGACTCCGCGTGACCCGTGGTTCCAGTGCTTACGATCTCATAATGAGCGTTTGCCTTGCTTCCGCCCGAGTATCCGGAGACCGCGCTCGATACTCCTTTGACGGCGCTGAAGACTGCTTGCACGCCCCAGAAACATCCGCCGGCGAGCACCACCGTCTCGGTCTTCGGCGACCGGTTCTCATCCGCCGAGGGATTCGGCAGGTTGGCTGCATTAAGCGCGAAACCAGCGATCAGCGTGGCTACGCCCCCTTTACCAAGGATGCGAGTAAAATGATTGGTCGGTGTTGGCATTGAATTCACTCCTGCTGTCCGTAGATCATATCAAATCAAACCGTATGGCGTGTATACTATACAGCGTCGGAGATACACGACAACCATGATACTCCTTGTTCTGGCATTTCTGGGCGGTATTCTCACGATCATCAGCCCTTGCATTCTGCCCGTACTCCCGTTCGTTTTCGCCAAGGCGGATCAGCCGTTTCGAAGGACCGGGCTCCCGCTGCTGGCGGGGATGGCTTTCACGTTTGCAGCCTTCGCCGCCGTTGCTACGGCCGGCGGCGGATGGGTGGTGCGCGCGAATCAATACGGCCGGGAGGCTTCGCTGGCGGTGCTGGCAATCTTCGGACTGACGCTGCTCTGGCCGGCTCTGGCCGACCGGCTTTCTCGCCCCTTTGTCCGGCTGGGAAGCAATCTCGCAAATTCGTCCGGCTCCGGCGGCGCCAATCCAAGCCTGATCCGATCTCTTCTGTTGGGCGTTGCAACGGGCCTGCTATGGGCGCCATGCGCTGGGCCGATTCTCGGCTTGATCCTGACAGGAGCGGCGATCGAAGGCAGCACCACTCGCACGCTTTTTCTGCTGCTGGCTTATGCGGCCGGCGCCGCGACTTCGCTGGCTGTGGCATTGCTCGCCGGCGGCCGGGTATTCGCCGCGCTCAAGCGCGGGTTTGGCGCGGAGGTTTGGATTCGACGCGTCCTGGGCGTCGCCGTCCTGGCAGGCGTCGCGGTCATTGCCCTCGGTTTGGATCGGGGCCTGTTGACCAATATCTCGCTCGCCAGTACGTCCGGGGTTGAGCAGTCCCTGCTGGACCGTTTCCAGCCCAAAGCCGAAGACAAGAAGGCGCCGGCCATGATGATGATGGCCGCGACGGCGGCGGGCGCGACAGCCGGACCGCAGACTCTGCCGGATCTTTCGGGCGCTGTGGCTTGGCTCAACTCCCCGCCCTTAAACGCGGAGAGCCTCAAGGGCAAAGCGGTGCTGGTCGATTTCTGGACCTACTCCTGCATCAATTGCCTGCGGACGTTGCCGTACATTCGCGCATGGGCGGATAAATACAAGGACAGCGGCTTGGTTGTCATCGGCGTACATACCCCGGAGTTCGCCTTTGAAAAGGACCTGGACAATGTGAAGCAGGCGGTGAGCGAGTTGAAGATCACTTACCCGGTAGCGATCGACAATGACCGCAAGATCTGGAATGGATTTAGCAACTCCTACTGGCCCGCTGACTACCTGATCGACGGCACCGGCCGTATTCGCTTCCATCACTTCGGCGAGGGCAAGTACGACGAATCAGAAAAGGAAATCCAGGATCTATTGAAAGAGCGCGATGGGAAATTATCGTCGGCTGGACTTGTGACGGTCAACGGCGGCGGCGCGGAAGCTCCTCCCGACGCCGATGTTGAATCGCCCGAAACCTACATTGGTTATGAGCGCGCCGATAGTTTTCTTTCTCCGGGCGGCCTGCGCCAGGATATGCCGTTCCTCTATGCGGCTCCGCAACATCTGGAATTGAATCAATGGGGACTCTCCGGCGCCTGGACCGATGGAGCCCAGGTTGCGACGCTCAAGTCCGCACCGGGCAAGATCGTCTTCCGGTTTCACGCGCGGGATGTGCATCTGGTCCTCGGCCCCGCACCAGACGGAAAGCCCGTCCGCTTCCGGGTCAAGATCGACGGCCAAGCGCCGGGCGTGAATCACGGCGTCGATACCGATGAGCAGGGGAACGGTAAGATTACCGAGCATCGTTTGTACCAGTTGATCCGCCAGAAAAGCGCCATTGACGACCGGACTTTCGAGATCGAGTTTCTCGATCCGGGAGCGCAGGCGTTCGCGTTTACGTTCGGCTAAAGCGAACCTCCGTCGGTCCACAACTGGTTGGACGGCGTTGGCTGCTGGGTTGCGGCCCTCCATTCGCGTTCGAGGCCTTCGGGCTCGCCGAGGAAGGTCACGCGCTCGTCATCACGCAATTTGTCGAATACGCGCCAAGCTTCTTTCTGGCTCAGTACATCTTCGTGCATCGCATGTGTGTTAGTAAGAAGGCGCAGGAATCCCATCTGGGTGACTCGGCAGAACGCGGCCTCCGCCGGCGCGACGGTCTCGAACCAGGCCATTGCTTCACGATGATGGAGGTGTCCGTCGGCGGCAATCGCGAGTCGTCAGGCTAACAGAGCTTCGATCTCTCTGTTGGTAAGGGCGATCGGCGTCTTGCTCTTGCAGCGGATCAGCGGGCTGCGAATACGCCTCGGTTTGCGTCCCTGGGTCGGATGTACGTGCGCTTCCAAGGCTTTAATGATGAGTTGGCTCAAGGTCAGGCCTTCGCTGACGGATTTTAGTTTCAAATCACGAAATAGCTCGTCGGGAAGATCGATTGTCGTCCGCACATTACCAGCCCATTGCCAGCTGCGTGAACGTCCGCACGCAGACTCCGGTAGGACCTTTAGCCAGAAACGGCTTGGCATCGTTCAGCCAGGCTGTACCTGCAATGTCCAAATGCACCCACGGGGTCTCGCCCACGAACTCGCGCAGGAACCAGGCCGCGCTGATCGCTCCTCCGTACCGGCCGCCGATATTGCTCAGATCGGCGAAAGCGTTCTTAAGCAGCTCCTTATATTCATCGTCGAGGGGCATGTGCCAGGTCTTCTCGCCTTCGCTCTTGGCCGCAGCCATCACGCGAGCCAGCATATCGTCATTGTTGGTGAATGCGCCGGTGTTCACGGTTCCCAGCGCCACCACGATCGCCCCGGTGAGCGTGGCCGCGTCGACCAGATGCGTGCACCCCAGCCGTTGCGCATAGGTGAGCGCATCGATCAGGATCAAACGGCCTTCGGCGTCCGTATTCAAAACCTCGATGGTTTTCCCCGAGAGCGAGGTCACAATATCGCCGGGACGCTGCGCGCGGCTGCCCACCATGTTCTCGACGGCCGGCACCAGAGCCGTTACCGGAATGGCCGGCTTCAATTGTGCAATGGCCCGCATTGCGCCCAGCACCGCGGCGCCGCCTGCCATGTCGTATTTCATCTCATCCATGCGGTCGGCGGGCTTGATGGAGACGCCGCCGGTGTCGAACGTGACGCCCTTGCCGACCAGGCCCAGATGATCGCTGGATTTCGCTGCGTTTGCAGGACGGTAGCGGACGATGATCAGCGCAGGCGGCTCCGCGCTGCCTTGCGCCACGCCCAGCAGCGAGCCCATGCCCAACTGGCGCATGCGGTCCTGATCCAGGATCTCGCACTCGAGGCCGGACTCGGCCGCCATGGCGCGGGCACGATCCGCCATCACCATCGGCGTCAAGAGATTGGCGGGTTCGTTTACCAGTTCGCGAGTGAAGTTCTGAGCGTCGGCTAAAATCTTTCCGCGATCGAAAGCGGCCTGTACCTCACTTGAAATGGAACTGGCGACGACAAGAAAACTTTCGAGGGGTTTCGATTCCTTCGATGAAGTCTTATGCTGATCGGGTTCGAAGTTGCCCAAGATCGCGCCTTCGACCACCGCCGCTGCATCGCCATCCGATAACCACCAAGCGAGCGATTTGACACCCTTCTGCTTGAGCGATCGGACTGTCGATCCCACCGCGCGGCGAAGAGCCGACGAATCGAAGGCGGACCGCTTCCCCGCCCCGACCACTGCCAGCCGCTTCGCGGTTAAACCCGAAGCCTGATGCAGCACGGCGAGTTCGCCGGGCTTACCTGTAAATTCCCCTGATGTGCGGAGTTCTTCCAGCCACATCGAAACACCGGCCAGTTCGGCCGGAGCCGCTTCCTCGGCAAACACGAGCAGGGCTAAGGCGTCGGCCTGCACCCGATCAAAGGCTTGCGAAACAAGTTTGGAGTCCATGATTTGTTGTAGGTTATTCGTTTAGTTTTTTTGACGGCGTCCCAGAGCGGCTTTCGCTTCGGATTTCATCTCGCGCTCACGTTCGCTCTCACGCTTATCGTGAAACTTCTTGCCCTTGCCCACCGCCAATTCGATCTTAATCAATCCGTTCTTCAGATACAGCTTGGTGGGCACGACTGTGAGTCCACGCTCGCGCGTTTCGTGCTGCAGCTTTTCGATTTCCGCCCGGTGCAGCAGCAGCTTGCGGCGGCGCACGGGCGTGTGATTCATGATGTTGCCGTGCGAGTAGGCGTTGATGTGCGCGTTCACCAGCCAGGCTTCGCTACGGTCGATCTCGCCAAAGGCCTCTTTGAGCTGGACTTTCCCGTCGCGCGCCGCCTTGACTTCCGTTCCGGTCAGCACCAGACCAGCTTCAATACGGTCGGCGAGGAAGTAATCATGGCCGGCCGAGCGGTTTTCGCTAAGAATTTTGATTTTGGAATCGCGCTCGGAACTCACGGCTAGCGTCAGTGTAGCACGCCAACCTTCGAGATCCCGGCAAGATCATGAGTTCGCGGTACTTAGGCAAACCGCTCCCTTTGGCCGCGGCTCAGAATCGGCGCTCTGAATCCTCCTAAATAACAGCCCGCAAGGCGGAGCCTGGGTCGCGGCCAAGAGCATTGTTACGTTCAACACTTGAGGGCCGGCGACCGGCCCTTTGCGGGGCTAGTTATTTACAGAGCCGCTACGACAGAGAGCCAGCGCCGGTCGATTTGCATATGCGCGTTTCGCCGGTCTGGCGCGTCATCGCTATAGATGGCTCGTTGGGGGAGGTGTATCTTATTCTGCTGCTGGACGTTGATAGGATTGGGCGCCCGCAGCGACTTGGATCTCCAGCAGACGTCCTATGAAGTTCGAATGGGCGAGCCGGTTCTGCTGGCAGCGTCGAACGACACCATCGATTTTCTGGCGAGCGCAAAGAAGCGGACCCTTCAGATAGAAGGTTCCAACGCCGACGGCTTCGTGCTGGGACCGGACCGGGCAGGACGCATCGTGTTGGGAGCCTCGCCGCGAGTCAAGCCCGGGCAATACAGTGTCACCGTCTCAGCCACTAGCGCAACCGGTGAGGAACGGCAGGCCACTCTAACTGTGGCGGTGAAGGCTCTGGTCGCCGTGCCGTCCAGTTCGACTCGGAATCCGGTGGTGTTGCTAAATGGGTGGGAGAGCGGGTACAACCCAAACGGCGCCTGCCCCGTATCCAACAGTTCCGCCGATACGTTCGGCAATCTGGCCCAGTATCTGGTGGACGATGGCGTTCCCGTCGTCTATCTTTTCGATAACTGTCTGATCGATCCGAATCAATCCATCGAGACATTGGGCAACGACTTGGCGGCCTTCCTCAATTCGATTCAGTACGACACAGGTGCGCAGGTCCCACAGATCGACCTGGTGGGCTTCAGTCTGGGCGGGCTGATCGTTCGATCCTATCTCGCGGGTTTGCAGCCGGCCCAGACACTCACGCCCCCAACCAGTACCCTGGTCGGAAAGTTGGTTCTGGTCGCGACACCGAATTTTGGATCGTTCATCGCAGGCACGTATGCCGTTGGAAGCGCCTACCAGTCACAGGCCGCGGAGTTAATTCCGGGAAGTTCGTTCCTGTGGAACATGGCGAATTGGAATCAGCGCACCGACGACTTGCGCGGCGTGAGTGCAATCGCCGTGATCGGCAATGCCGGAATCTACACACCCACTTTCTCCTCCAGCACCGTACTCAACAATGCCAGCGATGGCATCGTGTCGCTGACCAGCGCCTCCCTTGGCTTCGTGACCCAACAGGCCTCGGTAACCCGCATCGTGCCGTATTGCCAAGTCGACCCATCTGCGTTCACCAACACCGCATTCGGAACATATTTATGCGGCTCTCCAGGAATTGCCAATATCACCAGCACGTCGCACCCGACCGGCCAAATCATTCGATCGTTCCTGGGCGGAACTTCGAATTGGAGCTCCATCGGGACCTCGCCCGCGACGGACCCTTATTTGTCGGCGAACGGTGGGATGTTCTTTGGGCTGGTAAGCGCTTCAGATACTTACGTTTCGGACCTGAGCGCGGTCACCTGGGGCACGGTCGGGCTGGCCAATGGCGGCGACACCAGTACGATCTTTTATTACGACTTCATCGCGGGGACGGGCGTTTTCGAGTTGACCAGCGCGTCGCTGGGCAGCGTCGATTGCGGCACCTACACGCTGCCCCCGGGATATTCTTCCGCTGTGCGATGTAAGTACGACACCACCATTGTGTCCGTGGGTCCGATGTTAACCACATTCCCCAAGGTGGTCGGCGCCGGAGGCAACATTACCATCAACGGAGTCGATTTCGGCTCGCAGTGCAAAGGCTGCGAGGTGACGGCGATCGAAGAGGGCGCATCCACGGGTCAGGTCCTCAGCATCAGTTCCTGGACCAGCACCGCGATCACAGCCGCTCTGCCCGCAACTTTCACAGGGCTGGTCACGATCACCGTCTTCGCCGCGAACGGCTCGGATTCTATAGCGATTATGGCGGCGGCGTCTTCTCCGTCTACCATCGCCGCAGCGCCGGCTAGCCTGCAATTCGGATACACCATCGGCGGAACAGCTCCTTCGGCGCAGACGGTTCAGATTACAAATAGCGGCAGCGGAACGCTGGCATGGACGGCATCGGTGAGCTCGGCTGCTACAGCCTGGTTGAGTGTGTCGCCGGCTTCGGGAACCGCGCCGGCTACTCTTTCCATCTCCGTCTCACCAGGAGGGTTGAGCGCTGGTGTTTACACGGGCAGCGTCTCGATCGCGGCATCCGGAGCCTCGAATACTCCGCTCTCCGTGCCGGTGACGCTTACGATCACTCAAGCGGTTCCGGTTCTGGTGGTCGCGCCGCAAGCCTTGACGTTCAGCTACTCTGCCGGAGACCCCGCTCCGGCTGCGCAGACTGTGTCCATTACCAACTCCGGCGGCGGCACACTGTCGTGGACCGCCGCGACCAGCGGAAACTATTGGCTGGCGGTGTCGCCCGCTTCCGGATCTGCAGCGTCTGGAAGCACGGCCGGCGCCCTCTCGGTATCCGTAAACCCAGTCAATCTGGCGGCCGGAACTTATACCGGCACAGTGCAGGTCACCGCCTCCGGCGCAACCGGGAGCCCAGCTTCGGTCGCGATCACTCTGGTGGTGCAGGGGGCGCAGCCCGCGCCCGTCATCACCGCCGTTGGAAACGGCGCCAGCTACCAGGTGGGAGTCGCTTCGGCTACCTGGATAACGATTCTTGGAACGAACCTGTCGGCGTCCACCTACACCTGGCAGACTTCCGATTTCGTCAACGGGATGCTGCCAACCTCGCTCCAAGGCGTATCGGTCACCATCGACGGAGTGCCCGCGTTTATCGAGTACATCAGCCCGACTCAAATCAATCTACTCGCGCCGGACGATGCCACGACCGGCCCGGTCCAAGTCCAGGTCACCGTGGCGCAACAGGCCAGCAACAGCCTGACGGTGCAAAAGACCCAGTTTTTCCCGGCGTTCTTTACAATCGGCAACGGAATGTATGTGGCGGCGCTCCACCCGGATTACTCGCTGGTGGGGAGTGCCAATCTTCTGCCCGGAGTGACGACTCATCCTGCACAACCAGGCGAGACGATTCTTCTCTACGCAACCGGATTTGGCCCGGCCAACCCGGCAACTCCCACAGGTCAATTGGTGGCGGCGCCAGTGGTGCTGGCGAACCAGGTGACGATCACCATCGGCGGACTTCCCGCCTCCGTCAGCTATGCCGGCCTGGTGGGACCGGGGACGTATCAGCTTAACGTTGTGGTCCCGCCGAATCTGCCGAACGGAGATGCATTGGTGGACGCCACGGTTCAAGGCGCATCCTCGCAGGGCGGCATCTCGGTTACCGTGCAGCAGTAGGGTTTTCCACAGGGTTCTTGATTTTGGCTTCCACGCTGGGAATGCTTGCAGCGTCAAGACTTAAGGAGAGGCTCTCTCGCCTCAAGTCAGCCAACCCTGGAGATATCCCGGCAACATGATGAAGCCACAATACTTACGCGCGATCATCGGCGTCGCGTTGATCGCGCTCGCAGGCGCGGTCGCCATGGAGGCCAAGACCCGCCAGGGCGAAAAGGATTACAAGCTGGGGGTTGCCGCCGAGGCCAAGATGGATTGGGATACTGCGGTCTCGATGTATCAAAAAGCCGTGGATGAAGCGCCAACGGACCTGACCTACCAGATTGCCATGCGGCGGGCGCGGTTCCAGGGCGGCCAGAAGCACGTTGAAGCGGGCGTGAAGTTGCGGTCTGAGAATAAGCTGGAAGAAGCCATCCAGGAGTTTCGAAAGGCAATCGTCACCGATCCGTCTTCCTCCATTGCGATCCAGGAATTGAAGCAGACGCAGCAAATGGTCCTTGACGGACAGGCGTCATCGGCCCAAGGCTTGACCGCGACCGAGAAAGCAAGGCGGGAAGAGGATGTGCGTGTGTCGTCGATCCAAGGCCTCCCGCAGCTAAAACCAACTTTGCAGCGGCTCCCTTCCCCGATGAAAATGAACCAACAAATGCCACAGATCCTGTACCGGACAGTGGCCCAGATGGGCGGGTTGTACGTGGTCTTCGATCCTCAATACACGCCCGCCGCCAATAAGCCTTTCGACGTGAATCTGGACAACATGACCATGGAGGAAGCTTTCGACTACATCGCCTTCATCACTCATACCTTCTGGAAACCGATCTCCTCGAACACTATCTTCGTTTGCGAAGACACCACCGCCAAACGCCGCGATTATGAAGACGAGGTCGCCCGGGTTTTCTACATCCCCAACGTCAGTTCGGTGCAGGAGTTTCAGGAAATCGCCAACGTGATCCGGTCGGTTGTCGAAGTCCGGCGCGTAGCGACGATCAATGCCGGGCGCGCGATGCTGGTGCGCGGCACGGCGGACCAAGTGGCTCTGGTGGAAAAGCTGCTGCACGATCTGGATAAGCCCAAGGCCGAAGTAGTCGTGGATGTCATGATCATGCAAGCCAACACCACGCGCTCGAAGCAACTGGCGGCCACGATTGCGTCCGGCGGCACGGCTGGCCTGAATCTGCCGATCACCTTCACTCCGAACGGCACCACCACAACCGCATCCACCACGACCACCGGGTCGACGACCACGCCGGTAACGACAACGCCCACAACGGGCACCACCACCGGCACGACCGGCTCGGTGACACTGAACAGTCTGGGTCACATTTCCACCAGCAGCTTCTCCACCAGCAGCTTGCCGGGTGCGCTGCTCGAAGCCATGCTGACGGACACCAAAACCAAGGTGCTGAATTCTCCTCAGGTGCGCGCCTCCGACCAGATGAAAGCGGAACTCCAGGTAGGTCTCCGGATTCCCTACGCGACCGGTAGCCTCGGCTCAGCCGTGGGTGCGACTACGGTGGGCGTCAGTCCGCTGGTCCAGACGCAGTTCCAGTATGCCGACACCGGAGTCACAGTGATTATTTCGCCGACGGTGCATTCGGCGGACGAAGTCACGATGCACGTCGAAATCACCGTTTCCTCCGTGCAGCAATACGAACAACTGGGTGGCGGAATTTCCCAACCGGTGATCTCGCAGGAGAAGAACATTACCGACGTCCGGATGAGAAACAACGAAGTGAGTTTGCTTGGCGGCTTGAACCAGACCACCGATTCCAGCACCGTGAACGGCATTCCCGGGTTGTCGAGTATTCCGGTTCTAGGCAAGTTCCTCTTTGGCAGCCAATCCACCGAAAAGGATTCGGATCAGATCGTGATCGCAATGATTCCGCATATCGTGCGGACGCCGGATTATTCTCCGGATAACATCCGCGAGATTTACGCGGGCACCGATCAGAACATCAAAATCGTTCATGCCCAAATCGATAAGCCGCTGATTGTTCCCGTGGTGCCCGCGCCCCCAGCGGGCGCGGCGCCGGCGGGTGCTCCGGGAACGACCCCGGCGACACCCGCGCCCCCCGCGGCCCCTCCGCCGGCAGAGGCTCCCAAAGCAACGGCTCCGCAGGCGGGAACTCCAGCGGCTCCGGTAGCGGCAGCGTCTGCGAAGAACGAGGCAGCGCGGCTGAGTTTCGTGCAAGGCCCCGTTCGCGCGGCCCGGAACGAAACGTTCACTCTTACGATGCAGTTGGACGGAGCTTCGGGCGCAGTCTCGTTCGCTCCTTTGCAAATCAAGTTTGATCCGGCGAAACTACGCTTGGACAGCGTATCCGCTGGCGATTTGCTGACTCACGACGGTGGGCTGGCGACGACGGAGAAAGATATTCGCAACGATGCGGGCGAGGCTTCCCTGACTTTCAAGCGATCGCCTGGAGCGGGAGGCGTCTCGGGCTCGGGCCCCTTGGCGACGTTCACTTTCAGCGCCATCGGAAAAGGCAAGGGAACCGTTTCCATCATCGAAGCGAGCTTGAAGAATTCAGAATCTCAGACGCTCCCGGTATTGCTGGGGAGCGTGCCGGTGACAGTACAATAAAGTCATGGGAGGACGCCGAAACCAGCGTCGTGGTCAACGTGGGATGACCCTGGTGGAGCTGATTGTAGCGGCCACCATTCTGTCGCTGCTGACGTCCATGGCGGTGCCGCTGGCGCGTTATAAGGTCCGGCGCGACAAAGAGCGGGAACTCAACTACGCGCTGCGCCAGATACGCAAGGCCATTGACGATTACAAGGACGCAGCGCTGGCCAATAAAATCCAGACCAAGCTCGGGACGGATGGATATCCGGAGACGCTTGAGGATCTGGTCAAAGGCGTGAATCTATCGTCTTCGGCCGACGCCAAGGTAATCAAGTTTCTGCGCCGCATTCCCATGGATCCCATGACCGGCACCTACGACTGGGGCAAGCGCAGCACACAGGACGACCCTTTAAGCACCAGTTGGGGAGGGCAGAATGTTTTCGATGTGTATTCCAAGAGCACGGAGACGGCGCGCGATGGAACTCTTTACTCGACCTGGTGAACAGCCGGGCGGACACCTTGGTGAAGGGCGGCGCGGCTATACGCTGGTGGAACTGATCGTCGTCATGGCGATTATCTCCGTTCTGATGGCCATCGCGGTGCCGTTGTATCAAAAATCGATTACGCGCACCAAGGAGAGTCTGCTCAAAAATAACCTGTTCACCTTGCGGACGGTGATCGACGAATACACTTTCGACAAGAAGAAGGCGCCGCAGAGGCTGGAGGATCTGGTCAACGAAGGTTACCTGCGCAATGTTCCTATTGACCCCATTACCGGCCACGATCAGTGGCGCCTGATCATGGAAGATGCCGTTTCAATGGTCGATCAGACCCAGCCTGGGATTTTCGACGTCCACAGCGAATCGGATCTCAAGAGCCTGGACGGCACACTGTACTCGACGTGGTGACGTCTTACACGTGAAGAAGGGGCGGCACAGGAACGCCGCCCCGTAATTTTTAATACTTCCGCGATTTCCTAATTGCCGCCGCGCCCGCCGCGCCCGCGCCCGCCTCCGCGAGCCGCCGGCAGATCCTTGCGCGGTAGTTTATCTGGACGGGTGGCCGCGTTATACACGAAGTAGGCTTCTATGATCGCCATCTGCTCCAGGTCGCCCTGCTGGACCCGCTCGTAGACATCGTCGTTGGAATGGTGCGTGCGGCTGTCGTAGTCGAGCGGATCCTGGATGAACTGGAAGCCCGGCAGGCCGACGGCATCGAACGACTGGTGGTCCGTTCCTCCGGTGTTCCGGATGGTGATCGTTCCCGGAGTCAAATCCTTGATTGCGGCGAACCACTGCTCGAAAATCGGCCGTTCCGCTTCGTTTCCTTGCAGGTAGATGCCGCGAATCTTTCCGGCCCCGTTATCGATATTGAAGTACCCCGCAAAGCCGTTGTGTTCGGGCTTCAGCTTCATGTCCGCCGTATCGGCAAAATGGTCGCGAACGTAGGCTGCCGAACCCAATTCTCCTTCTTCTTCGCCGCCCCACAGGGCCATTCGCACCGTGCGGTCCATTTTCAAGTTGAGCGATTTCAGAATGCGCATGACTTCCATGGCCACGACGCTGCCAACGCCATTGTCGGTGGCGCCGGTTCCCATGTGCCAGGAATCGAAGTGCCCGCCCACCATGACGATCTCATTGGGCTTGGTGGTGCCCGGAATTTCGGCAATCACGTTGAAGGCCTCGTTTTGAGTGGTATCCCATTGCACCTTCACATCAAAGGAAAGCTTAACCGGAACATTGTGCTCCAGCAGCCGAGCAATGCGATTATAATGCTCCGCGGTGATGGCCAGCGCGGGCAGGTTCTTGGTGGGATCTCCGGTGCGCGGGGAGCCGTTGCTGGCAAATACGATGCCGCTTTGCCCTCTGGCGGAGGCCGTTAGGGTGGCTAGAACTCCTTCGTCCTGCCAGAAAGTCGCCTGCCGCCGAGTGAAAGCCTGCTGCTCCTGCTGCGTCAGAGTTCCGTTGTTACCGCCGCGTCCTCCGCGCCCGCCGCCTCCTCCTCCGCCACCGCCTCCCGTTGGAAGGACCTCCGGGATCAGACCATTCAACTCTTCATCGGTGTATCGGTGCGCCAGCGGCGTTGTGGGCAAGGCCAGATCGAGTGTTGCAACCGTGAGAACAATCTTTCCCGCCAGCTTCCCGTGCAGCTTGTCCATGTCGGCCATGGTTTGAATGGGTGGGACCAGGATGGCTTCGCCAGTGATGGGGCCGTTGGTGCCGCCGCTCCAGGCTTGCGGATAGCCGATGATCGGCATGAAGGTTGGCTCTACCATTGCGCCGCTGTACCCGACCATTTGCCAGCTCGGGATCGCGGCGCGGCGCGCGCCTCCTCCGCCCCCCCGGCCACCAGCGGCCGCGGGAGCATCCGCGTTCGCCGCATCGTCAGCCGCATCGGCCGGAGCGCCGGGCGCCGGCGCCGTGGCGAATTTTTCCAGATGGACGTTGCTCAGTCCCCATTCCTTCAGCTGACCGACTGCCCATTCTCCGGCAGCGCGAAACTGCGGGGAGTTCGTCAGGCGCGGACCGTACCGGTCGGTCAGACTATAAAGCGTCTCCATGATCGGAGCCCGCATGGCGCCTCGGCCGCCGCCGCGCCCGCCGCCACCACCTCCGCCACCCAGTTCGGCGGTCTTAATCTCGTGAATTACGTTTAGATCGATCTTCTCAGTTTGCTGCTGAGCGATGATCAGGATGGGAACGAGCAGAGAAAGCAATCCGATAACTACTGTTTTCCGTGGCATAGGTTTGGGGTAACCAGTCTTCGACGCGGAATTTCGGTTACTGATATAGTCCTACAAGATCCGTTCCAGTGCAACAACAATGTGTGAGATTCGCAAAGCCAGCGCTGCCACAAGCGGCTCTCCCGTACGGCTTAGGCTTCCCTCGACCTTCGGAGCGCTATGATCGGTAAGCAGTTAACCCGTCGGGTGAGGCGGTCGAGGCAAGGGCGGAGTTCCTCCGGACGATGGCTGATCATCGGGTGCGAGATTGGCCCACCCTTCATCATTCCTCCCTCCTGCGAGCTACTCTAGAACAAATCGTAAAATGGGATGGCTGTTCCACAGGTTGCCTTGAATCAACTGCAGATCCCTCGAAAATGAAGCTGCTGACGCTCCAGGAGCGAGAGGCGCTCCGCGAAAGTTTTCGCCCGAACCGGATTCGGATCCTCTTTGTGGGCGAGGCCCCTCCCGTGTCCGGCCGTTTCTTCTATTCCGCGAATTCCGGCTTGTTTCGCGCCATGCGAGATGTATTTAAAGCCGTCAACCCTCGCGTCAATGACGACAATTTCCTGAGAATGTTTCAGGCATCGGGGTGCTATCTGACCGATCTCTACCCAAAGCCCGTTGACCATCTGGATGCCAAATCGCGCCGGCGGGCTCGCGTCGCCGGGGAAGAGCTTCTCTCTGAAAGACTCATCCTGCTTCGACCAAAGAAGGTTGCACCGGTGCTGCGCGCGATCGTGAGTCATGTCTCGAACGCTGTCTCGCGGGCGAAGTGGCGCGGCGAGATCATTGAACTACCGTATCCGGGAAGATGGCATCGCCATCGAGCGGAGTTCGTGAAGGCTCTGGAACCCACGCTCCGTGAGCTGTTCCCAGAAACTTCCTCTCGCCGTAGCCGATAATTGCAGCAAAGTAAACTCTGTCTTTCATTCCTTTCATACTTTCTTCCGAGCTTCAATTCCTTTCAAAGCTAAGTTCTTGAATTGAGGAGGGCGCCGGTTCCCCAGACTGACCGGCGCTGATGATCATTTGATTAACCTCGGCGATGCATGCTCCTCCGCCGGATCCCAGCCGAGTTCGTGACCGGGCAATGCAGCCACCGAAGGGCAGCTCGTTGCGCGCGGCATAGACCACCCGTGCGGGGATCGGAGGATCGCCTTCGACGAGAGGGCGCGAAGAGAACGCGCCAACCGCGAGCGAATTCTATCGGTCAGCCTAAGTGAACGGGAACTAAGTTGGTAACGCTTCGCCAGCCCAGTGCTCTAAGGCATAGGGTGACGATGGTAGTCTTATGTAAGGTGGCTGAGCCAAATGATTTTTCGGACTACATCCTTCTTGCGGAAGACAACCCGGCGGATGTCCAACTGGTGCGGGAAGCGCTGGAGGATAGGGCAGTTAGCTGCCGTCTTCACGTGGTCGCGGATGGGGACCAAGCGATCAAGTTCATCGAGCGGGTCGATCGCGATTCACGGCTAGGCCCTCCGAAGCTTCTCCTCCTGGACCTTCACCTTCCCCGGCATGACGGTGAGGCTATCCTTCGGCATCTGCGGGCCAGCGAACGGTCCGGCCAGACGCCGGTCGTGATCCTGACCTCCTCGGACTCACCTCGCGATCGGGAAAAGGCAGCCGCGAATGCCGCGCTGCATTACTTTCGTAAACCCTCCACTTTGGAACAGTTCTTGCAACTGGGCGACATCGTGACAAACATCCTTGACCCGAAGCCGCCGGTAGCCGCATCTCACCGCCAACTCTGAAGGGCATTATGAAAGGGTACGACGCGTGAACCCGCGCCAGAAAACTGCAGAACTTGCTCAAAATCCAGGCTTTTCTCATAGCGGTGAGGAAATGCGCGAACGCATATGGGGGTTCGACTGGTCCAACACTCCGCTCGGCCCAATCGACCGTTGGCCGCAAAGTCTACGCACCGTAGTGAATATCGTGCTCTCCTCCCGGTACCAGATGTGGATGGCCTGGGGACCGGAACTGACCATGTTTTACAACGACGCCTACCGGCCTACGCTTGGGATAAAGCATCCCTGGGCGCTGGGGAGACGCGCAAATGAAGTCTGGTCGGAGATTTGGCCCGAGATCGGCCCCCTGATCGACACGGTACTTGCCACCGGCAACGCCACGTATGAGGAAGGGCTGCTCCTGTTTCTAGAGCGGAGCGGCTTTCCCGAAGAGACTTACCACACTTTCTCCTACAGCCCGCTAACCGGCGACAACGGCCGCATCAATGGCATGCTTTGCGTCGTCACCGAGGAAACCGAGCGCTTAATTGGCGAGCGGAGGGTTGAGACGCTGCGCGATGTAGCTTCGGCGTTGGCGGGAACCAAAACGGAAGATGAGGTTCTTCAAGCGCTTGAAGGTGTACTTAGCCGGAACAAGAAGGACCTGCCTTTCACCCTCACGTATTTCTTCGACGGCTCCGGAGCGGCGCGGCTGGCCTGCTCGAGCGGTATCCCGCGCGATCATCCTCTTGCGCCGGAAGGCATTGAGCCGGGGTCAGATTTCCCGTGGCCAGCCCGAAAGATCCATGCCGGGCCAGCCTCGCAAGTGATTGAAAACTTGTCGTCGCTGCCAGAAACGATTCAGCCGCCCCCGGGTGATTGGAACAAGCCCGCACAGAGGGTCGCCGTGATTCCCATCCGGCAACAAGGACAGGAGCAACCTGCGGGATTCTTTGTCGCCGCCACGAATCCATATCGGCGCTACGACGCGGCCTATAGCGGCTTTGTCGATTTGCTCGCCGGGCAGATTGCCGCGGCTCTTAGTAACGCACGAGTGTACGCAGCGGAGCGGCAGCGCGCCGAGGCGCTCGCTGAAATCGACAGGGCGAAGACGACGTTTTTCTCAAATGTCAGCCACGAACTCCGAACCCCGCTCACGCTGATGTTAAGTCCGGTCGAGGAACTCCTGGCGAAGGCGGCGGACCGAAGCGCCGAAGAATACGAGCTGCTCGATTTGATTCACCGGAACGGGCTGCGTCTTCAAAAGCTTGTGAACAGCCTGCTGGATTTCTCCCGGATTGAAGCTGGCCGAATGCAGGCTACCTTCGAACCGCTGGATTTGACGCAATATACAGCCGAGCTTGCTGCGAATTTCCATTCGGCGATGGAGCGCGCGGGACTCAATTTCGTGATCGACTGTGAGCCGATTCCCGAGGCCGTCTACGTCGATCGCGAGATGTGGGAGAAGATCGTCCTGAATCTTCTCTCAAACGCCCTGAAGTTCACTTTCGAAGGAATGGTCCGCATCTCTTTGCGCAGCGGCGGCGGTCGTGTGGAGCTGAAAGTGGAGGACACCGGCACTGGGATTCCAGCCCCCGAGCTGCCGCACATCTTCGAGCGATTCCGGCGCGTGGAAGGGGCCAAGGGCCGAACCATTGAGGGGACCGGAATCGGCCTGGCGCTGGTCCAGGAACTGGTGAAGTTTCACGACGGAACAATTTCGGTGGAAAGCGAAGTGGGCAGAGGGAGCGTTTTCACGGTTTCAATCCCGTTTGGAATCGATCACTTACCGAAGGAGAGCGTGAGGACAAAAACCGATTCTGCACAGGCGCGAGATCGAAACCGGACTTTCCTCGAAGAAGCCCTGCGATGGCTGCCGGCTGGTTCTGAAACTCCCGGGGGCGGATCCGGCGGTGCTGACGGCATGGAGCCCGATCCGGACAGTGCGATTCGGGGCCCCGAGCGGATCCTGCTGGTGGACGATAACCCTGACATGCGCGAGTATGTCCGCCGGTTGCTTCAGGAGCGGTTTCAGATTGCGTCCGCCTCCAACGGGGAGGAAGCTCTCGCGGCCGCGCTCGCGAACCCTCCCGACTTGATCCTTAGCGACGTCATGATGCCGGGGCTCGATGGTTTCGGGTTGCTGGCCGAGCTCCGCGCGAGACCGGAAACGAGGACTGTGCCGGTAATCCTGCTTTCCGCGCGTGCCGGCGAAGAGAGCAGGGTGGAGGGACTCGGCGCCGGCGCCGACGATTATCTGATTAAACCCTTCACCGCACGGGAGCTTCTGGCGCGAGTCCAGGCCCATCTTTCGATGAAGAGGCGGCGCGAGGATGCGGAAAGATCGGTTAAGGACAGCCAATCCGCGCTTCAGAGCTTTTACGATAGCTCGCCGTTTCTTATGGGAATCGCGGAGCTGGAGGGCGAAGAGATATCCGCCGTCTATGTAAATCGCGCGACAATTCAATTCCTGGAGGCGGGTGAAAGCTTGGACGGGCGAACGGGACGGCAGATTGGGATTCCTGCCGCCATCGATCGGATCTGGGTCAAGCACTATCGTCTTAGCCAGGCGCAGGGGTCCGCGATACGGTTTGAATACGAGCACCCGCGGCCCTCCGGAAAACGTTGGCTGAGCGCTGTTGCAAATTACCTGGGATTGGGACCCAAGGGGCTTCCCCGATTCAGCTTCATTGCGGAAGATGTCACCGAGAAACGCCGCGCTGACGAACTGATTCGGCGCTCAAATGAGGAGTTGAGGCGCGCCAACGCGGATTTGGAACAGTTTGCTTACTCGGCGAGTCATGATCTACAGGAGCCCTTGAGGCAAATTGCCGTATTTAGTCAGTTGCTTGAGAAGAAATATGGGTCCACGCTTGAGGCGCGGGCCCATGAGTACCTGGGCTTCTGCGTGGAGGGCGCACATCGCATGGGGATGTTGATTAGCGATCTTCTGGCTTACTCGCAGGCTGGTCGAGCCGATGCGGACTCCCCCGGTCTCGTGGATCCGAACGAAGTCTTGGAGACTGTTCGAAAAAACCTTGCGACGGCAATCGAGGAGACCGGAGCGGCGGTTACAAATTCCAGGCTTCCGCGTGTTTATGGAAGTGCGGTCCCGCTGACCCATTTGTTTCAGAACCTGATATCGAATGCTCTCAAATACCGTAGCGATCGTGTTCCTGAAATAACGGTGTCTGCTGTCGAGGACGGTCCGTTCTGGCGCTTCTCGGTTCGAGACAACGGCATAGGCATCCCGGCCGAGTTCCGGACACAGATTTTCGGCATTTTTAAGAGATTGCACGATCGCACGTCCTACCCTGGTACTGGGATCGGCTTGGCCATCTGCCAGAAGATTGTGGAACGTTATGGCGGACGGATCTGGGTTGAGTCGGAGGTCGGCCGCGGCTCTACTTTCTTTTTCACTTTGCCCATGGATAAGAATGGATAAGAACGGATAAGATGTGATGAAACGTGACCGAAATGCTTTCGTGCTTCTGGTGGAAGACAATCCTGCCGACGCGATCCTGGTTGAAGAAGCGCTATCGGAAGCGCAGGTTGACTGCGGACTTCGCATCGTGGGAGACGGCAGTAAGGCACTGGAATTCATCGGGCGTGTTGAAACGGGGCAGGAACGATGCCCCGACCTGGTCTTGCTGGATCTTAACTTGCCCCGCTTAAGCGGGGGAGAGGTGTTAGAGCGGCTGCGGACCAGCCCTTCCTGTCACTCCGTGAAAGTCCTGATTGTCACATCGTCAAACGCGGCGAGCGACCGTGAACGGGCGATGGCGCTGGGTGCAACCGACTACTTTAGAAAGCCGTCAACGCTAACGCAGTTCCTGGAGCTTGGCCCGAAAGTTCGCCAAATGCTCGATTCCTGACCCCGGTTCCGTCAGGATGCCTTCAATTGTCCGACGCAACGATCGGTGAGTGTCGTAGCAAGCGAGTGCACGTCACGTACCGGGATTGCACCGCGACCGTCCCCTAAGACTCTGCGGCGGCTGGACTTTATATATCATCAAGAGCGAATATGACCGGTGATTCCGAAGAGCGAGTACCTTGGCAGGTGACAAGGAGTTCGGCAGGTTATGGCGCGATCGACCGGCTTCCCGTTACGATCATGCTCGAGAATGTCCGGAGTATGTACAACGTTGGCGCGTTTTTCCGCACCGCGGACGCCTGTGGTGCAACGCGGCTCTATCTCTGCGGCATCACCGCTTCCCCACCCAAAAACGCGATCAGCAAAACGGCGCTCGGCGCAGAGCTGGTGGTGCCTTGGGAGTACACAGCGGATCCGCCGGCATTGGTGAGCAGGCTGCGCACGGAGGGCTGCGAAATCGCCGCCATTGAAACCTCGCTCCATGCGGTTGATCTCTTCGATTGGCAGCCCCGGTTTCCGGTGGCGCTCCTATACGGCCACGAGACCGACGGACTCACCTCGCAGGTATCAGCCATGGCCGATACGCATGTACGAATTCCAATGCTCGGAAAGAAGCATTCACTTAACGTTGCCATCGCGGGCGGCGTCGTGCTGTTCGAACTGCTGCGAAAGTATCGCGTCCTCTGCGCCCGCTGATCCTATTTCTCCTTGCCCCTGTTGGCAGACGCCCCTCCGCTTTGGCGATCAGCGCGAACGAAACGCCATTTGGAAGACAAACCGTGGAGAGAAACGGCTGGTGCCCCAACTCACCGTCTGGTGCAATCGAATCGAAGTACGGCGGCCTGCGTGGGCGGCACACTATACCTCTCCAGCCGCCCGCTCTCGGTTCCGCGCCCTTCTCGACGTAACCCTGCAGGTCCTCGCTCAGCAGATGGCCTGGCGGAATCCACAGATCCGCCATCACCATATTCGCCGCCGTCGCCAGGTAGTTCCGCACCGTCGCCCTCACAATTTCGTTCTGCGCCAGCCGTGTCCGGTCGTAGCTGACATCGATCGAAAGCGGCTCTTCCGCCGGCTTCAACGGTCCATGGCGTGACATACCGCCCCGCAATCCTGTCCATCGCGCACGGAGGTCCTCTTTTTACATCCGTACAGCATCAGTGTGCGGAACCTGCCCTTTTGATTCGATAAGCACACCGGCGGGAACCGGCGACGATATGCTCCGTGCGCGCAATATCGATGTTCGGTCCAAGCACGCCTTGGAACACTTCCAATTCGGCCCTGCAGAGTCCCGTGCAGTTGGTGGCGGCCGCGCAGATCGGACAGTGGTTCTCTACCAACAGGAATGATCCGTCCCCTTGATCCTGAACCTCAGCGATGTAGCCCTCCTCGGTGCGGATTCCGGCGAGCGCTTTCAATTTGCGCCCTAACGAGGCGTGCGGAGGAATCCGGTCACGATACTCGTCTAGCTGGTGCGCGGAGCGGACCGACAGCAGACGGTCCAACCCGGGGAGCCCGAACGCCTCGCGTAAAGCGCCGATCAACGCGATGGTCAGATCGGCGTGACCATCCGGGAAAAAGCGATCCGCAGCCGGCGTTAGACACCACAGTTTCGCCGGGCGGCCCATGGGCCTCGCTTCGTCGCGAGACACAACCAGTCGGTTCTGTTGAAGGTCATAGAGGTGCTGCCGGACTGCCATGGGAGATATGTCCAGCCCCCTGGCGAGTTGGCTGGCGTCCTGCGGTCCGTCTTGCTTGAGCCGTTCGAGGATGGCTCGCCGGGTCCGCACTTCGGGTGTTTTATCGCGCTTTCGAGTCGGCACGCTTTACTTTATAAAGAAGTGTATTGACAAAGTCAAGCGTGCGGCTTAGACTACTTTCGATAGATGTCTCTATAGTTAGTTGTGAAAGGAGACCCCATGACCCGCCTGGAACATGCCAATCTTTGCGTCCGGGATGTAGACGGAATGATCCGCTTCCTTGTGACCGCGTTCCCCGAGTTTCGCGTCAGACACGACGCGACCGAAGCCGACGGGAGTCGCTGGGTTCATGTTGGCACGGACGATACGTACATCGCGCTACAATCCAGCCGGCACGAGCGAATTGAGTCTTTGCAACCCTATTCTGGTTCGCCTGGTCTGAATCATTTAGGCTATGAGGTTGATGACGTAGAGGCAATCGTGACCCGGCTTTGCTCGGCAGGCTACGCCGATACGACGGTCCGGCACCCCCATCGAAAGCGTGTCTACTTTCACGATCCCGAGGGCAACGAATGGGAATTCGTGCAGTATTTCACGAATGACGCCGCGGCTCGGAATGACTACGGTATTCCCAACCTGCCGTCTGCAGCATGAATGCCCGTCGCCTTCTATCCGGCGACCGATACGGAGCGTGCCGTCGAAAGCTTGCGACCAGCCCTGATGACAGTCTGGAAGTCGTGCAGCGTTACGCAACGGGAACGCGCCCGGAATGAGGCGATGCGCAGCTCAGCGACGATTGCCGGCAACCCTTCAACTGCCTTTCCAAAGGAACCACCGGATGCGCCCTCTGCGGATCGTTCGGAGCGGCGCCGCGCACACATAGCCAGCAAAGGGCCGGTCGCGCCCCTCCGTCCCGAAAACGAACAGCTCCGCTCGTGGCCGAGACCGCGGCCCGTTTGCGGGCCGTTCCTCAGGCGGCTGAGCTCAAATCACTGCTATCCATTTCGGGGGGCGACAAATTCGGCCTTAAAGATCCTTGTGAATCGAAGCATTTTTCAGACGATCCTCCCATTGCGGCCCGCGACGACGTACCCCAGCGTGGAGGACGCGCTCGTGCCGCTGGATAGCGCAAGTCGGCCTTCCGGACACCGCCCCTATTTCCTAACCCTCCGAGGCTTTACACTCTAGAGAGGAAATGGAGGAAGCAAATTTGACAAACCGACGATTTAGGGTTCAGTTCGGCACGGTGCTGGCGATCTTGGCGGGAAGCGCGACCGCATTATTCGGGCAGTACCTGGGATATCCGACGGCGGGCGTTCCCAAGGGACCCGACGGCAAACCCAATCTGGGGGCTCCGGCGCCACGAACGGCCGATGGGCACCCGGATTTCACCGGCATGTACGGATGGGTGACGCGCGCCAACTGCGGCGCGAAGTGCAATGACACACAGATTCCAGCGGAGTTCATCAATATCGCGTCTTCTCTCAAAGGAAAGGCCTTGCCGCTGAAGCCCGAGGCCTTGGCCATCCAAAAAGCGCGCGCAGCCGAACAGGGTAGCGATCCCAACGTGCACTGCATGCCCCGCGGAGCTCCGCGCATGTGGACCGACGACTATTACAAGAGAATCATCCAGACTCCAGAGAAGCTGATCCTTCTGAATGAGCGCAACATGGCGTGGCGAATGATCTTCCTGGATGGCCGTCCGCTTCCCGTCGACCCCAATCCGACATGGAATGGTTACTCCACG
>DASXEY010000115.1:0-4436 GCA_036489835.1 Bryobacteraceae bacterium
TGTTTTTCATGGAACTGTCGACACGCAAGGTGCAGATCGCTGGCATCGCATCCTCAGCCAATGGGCTGTGGATGAGCCAGATCGGCAGGAATCTCACCGACGCCGTGGATGGAGTCCTGAAAGGCAAACGCTACCTGATCCCTGATCGTGACCCGCTGTTTACGGAGGAGTTCCTGGACCTGCTCGACAAGGTGGGTGTGAAATCGGTGAAGCTGCCGCCGCGATCGCCGAATTTGAATGCGCATGCCGAGAGATTTGTGCGGAGCATCAAGGAATCTTGTCTGGAGCGGATGATCTTATTTGGAGAGAATTCATTGCGGACCGCCATTCAAAATTTCGTCGCGCATTATCATAGCGAGCGCAATCAGGCTTCCCCGGTCTGTACTACGGAGGGCGCGGTGGTTGAGGGCGGCGGCGATCCCGCGCCGCGTCTCGCCGTCGTCGCGCAACCGCCGGATCTCGGCAAGGAGCTCTTGCTCGGCGGAAGCCGCCTCAAGGTGCTGGCCGTCGCCCGCCAGCCGAAAGCCGAACGCAATGTTTCCAACTCGTTCGCCCTGGCTCCGTTTGTGGCGGAGGGCGTCTCGGGTTGCGCTCACCAATTGGTTTCCAGCTTTCGGTTCGCGGGCGTCAGGCGCATCTTGTCCACAGAGTCGTTGGCGACCGCGGCGAGTTGCTCGCTGGCACCCAATCGTCGACGCCCAGATTCCTAACGGAGTGCCCTGCCGCCTCCGGCACAGTTCTGCGCCGAACCCGGCGCAGAACCGTATCGTCGCTGGTCGCGCGTGGAACTTGTCATGGGCGTTCTCCGTATACCTAGAAATGATTCCGCAACCCCTACTGAACGCCTCGTGGGCGATCCAACTCCACGTCTATACACTGGTGTTGGCTCTAGTGGCCGGGACTGGACAGTTCTTCGTAACGAGCAAGGGCAGCCCAACCCACCGCGCCCTCGGTCGCTGGTTTCTCGGTCTAATGCTGGTATCGGCAATGGTGACGCTGCTAATTCACGTCCGCTATCCCCAAAACCCGTTTTTCGGGTTGAGCCTGCTGCACCTCTATGTTCCGCTGGTGGTAGGGTTGTGCGCGCTCGCATGGTTGGGGGCGGTCAGGCACCGTGTGCGGCTGCACAGGTTCGCGGTGATATCGTTGTATTTCGGCTCGCTGGTGTTTACCGGCTACGTGCAGATCTTCCTGGCCGACGGAATTACGCACCAGATCTTTTTCGGTACCCGGAGACGGGGACCCGATCGACCCGATGGACCCGCGCGGTAAATGCGCCCGAAAAGAGGAAAGAGAGCGTTACGAACAGGTCATTAATTTGTTCCAGTCTGGCCAGTCACAGGGGGCGATCAGTCGCACCCTTGGGATTCAACGAAAGACCATTCGACGCTGGCTCCGGCGCGGAGAGTTCCCTGAACGGAAGGTCGCGTTTCGCGTGCTCGCACCTAGAGCCAACGATCGCGAGGCCGTCTTTGCTTCAGGTACATAGCCGATTGGGCGAAGGCTGCCGCGGAAGTAATTGGAGTGGAGCAGCTTCGAGCCGCGGATCCTGAAGCCTCTTGAAAGTGCGTCCTGTCGTTATTAAGACAGACAACGAATAACCCTTTGCACTGTGTTGAGTTCCACCGCTACGATCACGGCGGTTGTGGCCATGTTGGTGAGGGCAGGCAGCCGCACGTCAGCGTTCGCGCGATGATTTTGTGTAAGCGGCTAGTGAACCGCCCTTGCGCATGCGAGCGCCATCAGCAGCCGGTGACGAGATGGAACTGACAATGAATTTTCCACCGCCCAGTAGGGAGCTGAAAATGATCCCGAAGTTGCACGGCGCTATCCACTTTCCAGACCGAGTACACTTGGTAAGTCGCCAATATGCCGCGTTCCATCGGCGAAAAACTCGGCCACTATGAGATCCTATCCCTGCTCGGCCAAGGCGGCATGGGTGAGGTGTACAAAGCCCACGATCCTCGTTTACGACGGGATGTGGCGATCAAGGTTTCGGCGGCGCGCTTCAATGAACGTTTCGAACGGGAAGCCCGCGCCATCGCCGCGCTGAACCATCCCAATATTTGCACGCTGTACGACATCGGGCCGGATTACCTGGTGATGGAACTCGTGGAAGGCTCATCACCGAAGGGTCCGCTGGCATTGGACGATGCTCTGCGCATCGCCGGGCAAATTGCGGCGGCACTCCAAGCAGCGCATGAGAAAGGCATCATCCATCGGGACTTGAAACCCGCCAACGTGAAGGTCACGCCGGGCGGCCTCGTCAAAGTACTGGATTTCGGACTCGCGAAAATCGTGCGAGACCCATCACCGGAAGGATCCACCGTGACGATGGGGCTGACGGAAGCCGGGACCGCGTTGGGCACCCCGGCCTACATGGCTCCGGAGCAGGCGCAAGGCAATGAATTGGACAAGCGCGCGGACGTCTGGGCGTTTGGAGCGCTGCTTTACGAAATTCTGACAGGGCACCGGGCGTTTAAGGGCGATTCAGTTCAGGCGACGGTGGCGGCGGTGTTGACAAAGGAGCCTGACCTTGAGAATGTCCCGGCGCGGGTGCGGCCGCTTTTGCGGGCCTGCTTGAAGAAAGACCTGCGGGAGCGCCTGTCCAACATCGGCGACTGGCGGTTGCTGTTAGTCGAGGATGACGGCTCCGCTCCCGCTCCACCGGCCGGGAAGAGCAGGATGCCGTGGCTGGTAGCAGCCGCCGCCCTGGTTCTGGCGGGAGTGGCAGTATGGGCTCCCTGGCGACATGACCCTGGCGCGCAAATCGGTGAACCGCTGGTGCGCATCGACGCCGATCTGGGGACGGGCGTTTCCTTATTCACGGAGAACGGGCCAGCGGTGGCGCTTTCGCAGGACGGCACAAGAGTGGCATTCTCTTCACGAAGCGATGACGGCAGCGTCCGACTGTACTGGAGGCGGCTGGATCAAGCCAACGCTACCGTGCTGCCTGGCACGGAGTCCGCCTTCGCGCCGTTCTTTTCCCCCAACGGCGAGCAAATCGGGTTCTTCGCGGAAGGGTCGCTCAAGAAGATCGAACTCGCAACCGGAAACGTAACTGTCCTGGCTAACGCCGTCAATCCCGCTGGGGGTACCTGGGGCGAGGATGGCGTGATTATCTTCCATCGTGCGCCAAGCCTGGACCTTTGGAAGATAGCCGCCAACGGGGGCAGTCCGAGCGAAATTCCGCGCCCGGACAGCGAATCGCAGTACCGCTACTGGCCCCAGTTGCTGCCAGGTGGAAAAGTATTGTTGGTGACTGGCGTGACAGGTTTAGGGGGCAACGTAGATCAGGAGAGCGTCAAAACGCTATCGCTGGAAGACGGTCACAGCCGCACGCTGGTAGAGGGAGCTCATTTCGGCCGGTACCTTTCGAGCGGCCACTTGACGTACTTGAGGCACGGGACGCTTTTCGTTCGCGCATTCGACGCCGCGCGTCAGGAGCTGACGGGTCCCGAAGTTCCCATCTTGCAGGGCGTCGAGTATTCCGCTTTGGACGGCGCCGGACAATTCGACATCGCCGCCAACGGGACATTGATCTACCGTGCCGCTCGCGCAGGAAGCGAATTGAAGACCGTCCAGTGGATGGATAGCACCGGCCGGCTGGAACCGCTCCTCGGAACACCCGGCGATTACAGGGTCATTTCACTTTCCCGCGACGGCAAGCGGCTGGCGATGGCCATCGGCGATGGGAGCACCAGCGATCTCTATGTTTATGACATCGAGCGTCGCCAGCAGCCGGCGCGGTTGACCGTAGGAGCCAAGATCGTGGCGGGGAGTGGCGGCCTGGCATGGAGCCCCGATGGACGCTACCTCTTCTTTGCCGCTGGCGGTGCCACGTGGTGGGTTCCCACCGAGGGACTTTCGCAACCTCGCGAGTTCGTCAAGACCTATCAGGTGTTCACGATTTCGCATGATGGCACGCGGTTGTTCGCTGTGACGGGCACACGGAAGACTCGCGGCGACAGCTGGATTGTCCCCTTAATCGTGGGAAGGGATGGGCCGCAAGCCGGCCCTCCAGAGCCGCTGCTGCATGAGCCATACTCAGAGATGGCCTGGGGAGACTCACCGGATGGCCGCTGGCTGGCCTACGGCACCGACGAAACCGGAATCGGGCAAGCATACGTTATGGACCTTACCAACCCCGCGCGGAAATGGATGATTTCAACCGGGAGCGGCCACTCGGTCTATTGGTCCCCTTCGGGACGGGAGCTCTTTTTCACTACGTTCTTCGCGCCTCTGCGGATCATGGTTGTTCCGTTTTCACTGGAGGGCGGAACGTTTCGTCCGGGCCAACCGCGGCAATGGTCTCCCCTGGCGGTCCCAGCTCATGCCTCGACGGGATTTTGGAACATCACGATGGCTCCGGACGGCAAGCGCTTCGCGGTGCTGATGCCTGCCGAGCAGCCCCTAGGAAACCGAGTGACGTTCGT
>DASXEY010000021.1:0-3230 GCA_036489835.1 Bryobacteraceae bacterium
CAGCCAGCAGGTGACTGTCTCCGCGAACCAGATGCAGGTGAATACGTTGAGTGCGGATCTGGGAACGACGATCGACGCTCAAAGGATTGCGAATCTGCCATTGAACGGGCGCGACTTCACCGACCTGCTCGCGCTGGTGCCTGGCTCCGTGACCAGCGGACAGTTTGGGCAGACGAGCCTGGGCGGCGCGGAGACGAGCTTTGCGGGTGTGAATATTCTGCTGGACGGCGCGGATGCGACACGCATCGACACCAATGCGACGTCCATGCAGTTAGGCCGCGGCGATGCGCGGCTCACTCGCGCCAGCGTCGACTCGATCGCCGAATTTCATATCCTTCAGGGAAACTTTTCGGCGGAGTATGGCCGATCGATCGGCGACGTGGTCAATGTGATTACGAAGTCGGGCAGTAACGATTGGCACGGGGAGCTGTTTGAGTTTCTCCGCAATGATGCGCTGGATGCGCGTAATTACTTCGCTGTTCCGGGAAGTAAGACGCCACTGCGTCTCAATCAATTCGGCGGAAATATCGGCGGACCGGTTGTCCATGACAAGGTATTTTTCTTTGCCAACTACGAAGGAGTGCGCCAGACCATCACGAACACAAGCGTCTATGACGTGCTGAACGCCACGCAGCGGGCTCTATTTATTCCTGCCATGGCGCCTGTCGTGGCCGCGATTCCACAAGGTAACTTGGGTCCCGATCCGAATGACACGACCGGTAACTTCGACCTCTACAGTGCCAACCTGATCGATACGCTTCGCGAAGATACAGGTTCGGTACGCATTGACTGGAATCATGGAAACAAGGATAAGTTCTACCTTCGCTATAACATCGGCGACTCCTATACGAGCACAACCTATGGCCCGGCTGTCGGCCAGGTGGCGCCGACGCCGGCGCGCACGCAGTTCCTGAAGATCAGCAATACTCACTTCTTTTCGCCGACGCTGATGAATGAGGCTGGGTTCGGCATCAACTCCGATGATGTGGAGTCGTACGGCGGCGGCGGCGCGTTCCCGGTGATTGCCTTCAGCTGCTTCTTCTGCAACTTCGGCGCGGCGCCCGGGCCCGCGACCTTCTCGAGCATTCGTCCGCAGACGTCCTATCAATATATCGATACGCTGACCAGGATATGGGGACGCCAGACCCTCAAGGCAGGAGCGGACGTACGGCACAACCTATCGGACGAAGAGCTCGGCTTGCAGGAGTTTCTTTCTTACGGGAGCATTAGCGACTTCGAAATTAATAATGGCTTTGCCTTTAGCACGCTCGGCAATCCAATGACGCGCATTCGCAATACGAACTGGGATTTCTTTGTCGAAGACGACGTGCGGCTCAGCCGCACCTTCACGCTGAATCTAGGCGTGCGCTATGAGTACAACACAGTGCTGCATGAGAAGAACGGGCAGCTTGCCAACTTTGATATTGCGACGCAGACGGTTGGTCCGCTGGGAGCGCCACTCTACAAGCCGGACTACAACAACTTCGGGCCGCGTGTCGGCTTCAGCTGGGATCCTTTTGGCCACGGCAAGAGTGTCGTGCGGGGCGGCTTCGGTGTCTTCTATAATCCGCAGTTGACCGGTGCTGTTTTCTCGCTCACCGACAACACTTCTTCGAACCTTTCCGTGAATGTCTTCCAGGAGTTTGGCGCGGTCTCCTGTTCGCCGGGCTTCCCACTGTCCTATCCTGTGGCGACGCTGCCTACCTGCGTACCGCAGGTGCGCAATGTCGATGAGTTCGATCCCAACACGCGCGATAGCTATGCCTACCACTACAGCTTTGGCATACAGCAGCAACTGGCGCCGAACACGGTGCTCGAAGTGAGCTACGTTGGAGACCGTGGGTTGAAACTCCCTGCGGGTGCTGCGTTCGCTGGTCTTGAATTCAACAACCAGGACCCGATCTTCGGAAATTACCCTCTGAGCACCAATTATGCGAATGAGCGGCTGCTGGGCGATTTTCTGGACTCGAAGTACAACAGTCTGCAGGCCGCTTTGCGTGGACACAATCGTCACTTTACCTATGACCTTAATTACACCTGGGCGCACGAGTTCGATGACACGGTCAGCGTCTTCAGCGCATTCGTGAATCCAACCAATCCCCAGAATGATTTCGGCCGGGGAGATATCGATGTGCGCAACAATGTTACCGGTGACATCTACATGCATGCTCCCGATATCCATCGCGTTCCGCGGGTTATCGGAAGCGGATGGGACCTCGGGAGCATTCTCTCGGTGCGTTCCGGGCTTCCGGTGAACATCGCTACGGATATTCCGGATGACTACGGAACGCCGCAGCGTCCGGACTTTGTGAATGGTTCTCAGCCGAAGAGTCTTCGGCCCAGCAACTACAGCGCTCCGAACAACCAGTTCGACCCCTCGTTGCTAGCTGTACCGGTGTCAACCTCTTTCGGCGACGTACCGCGCAATGCGGGCACCGGCCCACGATTCGCTCAGGTAGACCTGGCTTTGATGAAGCACACACCTATCGGAGAGAAGTGGAACCTCGAGTTCCGCGCCGATCTATTCAACATTGCGAATCATCCGAACTTCGCCAACCCGGACGGTAATGCGTTTGTTACTAATCCCTGCTATGGGCAGCCTGTATCTGATTCCTGCTCCGCTTCGCAAGTCATTCCTCCCTACGTCACTGATCCTGGCTTTGGTCGCAGCACAACAACCATCAACAACACCATTGGTGTAGGCACATCGCGGCAGGTGCAGTTCTCGCTCAAGATCATCCGCTAACTACGAGTGGTGGCCTGTTTCCATTGCGTGATGGGTACAGGCCGCTACTGCTTCGGGAGTCTGTTGTGTTTCGAATTCGATTTACGTTGCTATTCGCTCTGACGTTCATTCTCTCCGTAGCTTCGGTGAACGCGTATGCGGCTACCTGCACACCGTCATTTCCATTAGAAAAAAACAAGGCGCTCGGCTGGGAGGGAGCGGACGCGGCGTACTCGATTCCACTGCCGGATGGTCGCGATGTTTGGATCTTTGGCGATACGCTGTACGGGACCAGTCGCGTTGTGGCCGGGCATGATCCACGGCAGGTGCATAACAGCCTGGGCATCTCCACATGCGACGCGAAAGGGAACTGGCGCCTCACCTATGTGGTGAAGCACGACAAAGCTGGGAAGGCGGAAAGTTATTTTTCGCCCAGG
Source organism: Bryobacteraceae bacterium (assembly GCA_036489835.1). Lineage (GTDB taxonomy): Bacteria > Acidobacteriota > Terriglobia > Bryobacterales > Bryobacteraceae > Palsa-187. The sequence continues at coordinate 3,163 of DASXEY010000021.1, forward strand.
GACCCAACCCATTGGTACTGGGCGATGGATGGCTTTACCGCGCATGGCGATCTGTGGGTGACGCTGCT
>DASXEY010000048.1:0-102350 GCA_036489835.1 Bryobacteraceae bacterium
CAGTCCCGCAGTGCTGTCGTTCATCTGCGGCGGCGCTCCACTGGGATCTTCCGAAAAATGCCAGATCCCCAGGTAGTTGCTGTTCCAAGTCGAGGCGAACGAGGATTGCAAACTCACCACAGAGGCGTTTCCATACCAGCCATACAGCACCGTTCCGCTGGATAAGCTGGGTACATTGACCCAGGCAATCAGTGCTCCCGTGACGGGATTATAGCTTTCGATTTCCCAACTCAGTAGCGCGGTTCCGGCTGCATCGGAAGTGAAAATCAGATCGCAGGGAACCGTGACGGTTCGGTTGCCCACTGTTTGTGTGCACGTATTGAGAACCCTGCCGCCATTGGCGCTCGACTTAAAATCCGGGTAAGTTCCCGAAATCAGAGCCGGGAAATTGGTCTGGGAACCCGTGACTTTTCCCGCAGTCACTGTGAATGTGGCCTGATAACTATAACCGTTGGGCCATGGCCCCGATCCGGCCCCTGCCCCCGTCCCACTCAATACGACTGTTTGCGGGTCGGATACGCCATTGTCGGCAATTGCCAAACTCGCCACGCGACTCCCGGATGCGGCCGGAGTGAACGTCACATTGATCGTGCAATTCGCATTCAAACCTAGCGTCGCCGGGCAGTTGTTGGTTTGGCGGTACTCGCCGGCATTTGTTCCAGTGATCGCGATGCCGCTGATCGTGAGCGCTCCCGGACCGTTGTTGGTCACCGTTACCGGTTGCGCGGCGCTAGAGGTGTTAATGGTCTGGCTGCCAAAACTGAGCGTCGAAGTCGACAAGCCCACCACCGGAGCGACCCCGGTACCGCTTAAAGCGATCGTTTGCGGAACGTTCTTACCGTTATTCGTAATGCTGATGTTGGCCGCTCGGCTTCCCGCCGCCGCGGGGGTAAATGTCACGTTGATCTGGCAGTTGGCGGCTGCCGCGAGAATCGCCGGGCAATTATTGGTCTGGCCAAAATCCGCTGCATTGGCTCCGGTGATCGTAACCGACGCGATCGTGAGATCGGCCGAACCGACGTTCGCAAAGGTGACGCCCTGGCTGGCGCTGGTGGTCCCAATGTTTTGATTTCCGAAAGTCACGCTAGCCGGAGATGGGCTGCCGGAGGGGCAAGACGTGATACACACCTTTACCAGAAACGCATCGCCAGACCGATTGGTATTGAGGAAGGAGACGCAGTTATCGCAGCTTGCCTGAAATGGGATCTGGGTCGGCAAGTTTGTCGAGAACGTCTGCCCTGTAACCAACGCATCGCCTTTTGAATCGACCGCGATTCCCCAACCTGTATCGACGTCATTGCCGCCCAGGTAAGTCGAAAAGAGCAGTCCAGCCGTGCCGGACATTGAAAGATCGAACTTGGCGATGAAAATGTCATCGATAGGAAGAGGCGTACATCCGCCGAAGCAAGTGTTCTGGATCGGATTCACCAGCGGGAAATTTAGCGATGCGGTCTCGCCGGTGATATAAACCAAACCGGAGCTATCGAGCGCGATAGAATGACCCAGGTCGAAACTGCTGCCTCCGAAGAACGTTGAATAGACCAATGAGGCAGCGCCCGACTGTGATGGATCCAGCTGAGCGATGAACGCATCATCGCACACACCATTGCAATTCCCACCGCCGAATGTCGCCTGAAACGCAGTTAGCGGGGTTACGGGAAATCCGGCGGACCCAGTGAGCCCAGTCACGTAAATGCGGTTGATGGAATCGATAGCGATGCCTTCGCCGCGGTCGTCATTGGCTCCGCCCAGATATGTCGAGTAGACCAGATCGGCGGACCCGTGGCCGCCCGGATTGAGCTTCGCAACGAACGCGTCTCCCAGTCCGAGGCTGCCCGTCCCTGAATAGGTAGTTTTGAAGGCAGAGGGCGTAACAGGAAAGTTGTTCGACGCGGTGCTGCCGGTGACGTCGATGGCTCCAGTCCCGTCGACGGCCAGCGCATAAAGTTGTTCGGAACCGCTGCCTCCGAGATAGGTCGCGTAGAGGAGATCCGCAGAGCTCTGATTTCCCGGATTCAGTTCCGCAACCCAGGCATCTCCGTATTTGTTCCCGCCGCCCGCGAAGGTAGGCTGGAAAGCACCTGGCGTTACCGGCATGTCGGGAGACCCGGCATTCACGCCCACAAACATATGCCCACCAAGGTCCACGGTTATCGCAAATCCAAACTCGGTCTGGCTGCCGCCGAGATAGGTCGAATACAGCAAAGTACTGCCTGACGCATCCAGCTTGACGGCAAAGGCATCGGTGGAGCAGACTCCAGCGAGTTGTTTGCACGCCGGCTGATAGGCTCCCGTGGTTACCGGAAAGTTGGGTGCGTTCGTATCGCCAACGATGTAAATCTGGTTCATTGAGTCGACGGCGATGGCTCGGCCCACGTTCTGGCCGTTCCCACCCAGATAAGTCGAATAGACCAATGCCGAAGCTCCAGCGGCTTCGGGATTCAACTTTGAAATTACAACACTGGTTGAGCCGCTGCTGATGCCCTGGTAGGGCGCGACGAGCGGGTAGTCGAGCGAACCCGATACTCCGACAATGTAGGCATTGCCCAGACTATCGACAGCGATCCTGGCGCCGTCATCCGATCCGCTGCCGCCCAGGTATGACGAATAGCTGAGCTGAGGATCGATCACCACCGTTTTGGTGTGATCGTATTCCCCGAGCTCGAAGCCAATGTCGCTGCGTCCTATCCTGATGTATCGAGCCTCGACCGCGACGCGGCCTGTGCCGGTGGTTTGATAGGCGACCGGCTTATGGAAGCGAACTTCTTCGCCGGCGTCCGTCAAAACCAGGTCTCCGGAGCGGGAGACATCCATCTTCGAGATGCCCTTCAGGTTCATGCGAATCCGCTGCGGGCTCGCTCCCGGCGCAAGCGTGAGATCGTACTCTAATTGCCCTTGATCGCCGTAATAGATCAGATCGATGCCAGGATAGATGTCCGGGTACTGAACGCGCGCATACGTGGATACGCCGTTCTGCCACTTTTGCGGATCGCTTCCAATCAGATAATTAGCTTTCGATGGAAGCTGGTCGATCCCGACGGCCGATGCCGAGGCATTGGCGCCCACCCACTTCAGACTTAGAAAAGAAGGCTTGCCGGATTCCGACGGCCCCAGCGAAAGAACCGCATCGCTGGCCGCCAGAAACAAGGTCGCCGATCCGTGCCTCGCGAAGAATTGGACCCGAGGATCGGCTTGGCCTCGATTTTGCTCGAAGGCCAGAGGCCGAGCGCGATACGCATCGACCATTTGGGCCTTCGCCGCGTCAGAAACGACTCCAGAACGTGTTAGCGTTTGAGCGCGGCCGGGGGGAGCGAACAGGGCAGCCGCCAACGTGAGGATGCAAGCTGGAAATCGGCAGAATCGAGTCTTGCAAAACAACATCCGTTCTCAAGAATTCTATCATGCAAGCGCCTGATAACACCCCATAAAATGATTTAGTACTTCCAGTACTTTTGGCGTGCGAATCAGTCCCCGCCCTTGCCATCAGAGGCCTTTGGCTGGCCCGAAGTGGCTCCTTGCAAAGCCTCACACACCAGCTTCTTCGCTCCCCGATCTGGCGAGAGCCGAACGGATGCCGGGACGACCGGCAGACCTCCCTGCGATTCTCGTTGGTACACCAAAAGTTCTCCACGGCGGGATCTCAGGCTGAGCGGGATGTGAGCCATTACTTCCCATTTCGAGGCAGGATCCGCCAGGACTTCTTTCATCAGCAGAACATCCGGTTTGGGTGGCGCACTGGTGTCCAGCACAATGTAGTCAAGCCGGATCCCGTCCATAGCGGCGCGCAGAGCCTCGAGCGTCTTATAGTTGAGCGAATAGCGCGCTCCCGACCAATCCGAAGTTGCCAGAAATTTCGTTCCGCGCACCAGGTAGCTCGATCGAGCTTGATCCTCGGTCAAACGCGCAGCGATCATGGCCCCCTCACCCACCTCGTCCCCTTCGAGGAGAATGACCTGGGGACCGCGACCTATGGGAATGACCCGCATCGCGTCCGAGAAAGACGTGGTCGAGGCGAGGTGCACCGGGACGAGGGCGAGAATAGCGGCACAGGAAAGTACGGCGAACAATTCCACATAACGAAACCACTCCAGCCGGCGCTCGATGGTAACCATCGCTCCGGCGAGAAGGTAAGCCGCAGGCGCAAGAGCCATCAAGAAATACCGGTCGCGCTCGGGAGTCAGGGGTACAAGCTCTATGAAACCCACCAGGGTCGCTACCCAAAGTGCAAAGAGTACGTTTCTGGTTTGAACTTGCCGAAGGGGCGCGCGCGGAAGCCACCTGTAGAGCGCTGCGGCGATAAGGACGACAACCAATCCGCCGGCCACCAATTGGGAAAAGGGCAATCGTTGCAGGATCACCGCGAGCAGGTGTATGTAGGTTGCTGCTCCAAGCGGGTAGCCCAGGCCGAGTGCGCTCATCAGCACGAAGAATGGGGCCGAAACGATGCACACCAGTGAAATAGCCAGCCAGTAACGCCAGGCCGCATAGAAGCTCTTCCGTCCCGTAAACAAAGGACCGGCGGCGATCGGAACCAAAAGCAGCCAGGCAGTTCCTTTGGTTAGGATTGCCAGGCTGGCCCAGGCCACCAGCCAGAGCCCGTCTTTCAGTTTTCCGCTGGTTAGGTAGTCCGACAAACTGCAGATCGCCACGAATGACAATCCGGCGCATAACAAATCGGACATCACGCGCCAGGTCTGATGCTGCACGACTGGTAGAGCAAGAAAAAGCGCTGCGGCCGCAACCCCGTGCCACCTTCCCCAGTCGATGCGGCAGCGCCGGTAGAGGAGCAGTGCGCAACTTCCCGCGATGCAGGCACAAAGCCATCGCGCCGCGCTGGTTGTGGTTCCAAAAATAAAGAACCACAACGCTTCGAGGATATAGAATACTGGCGGCCAATGACCCAAGGCTACTTTCGGATACTGGACGTAAAAGCATTCCGCGAAGGGCAGAGGTCTAATGAAATTCCCAAACCGGACAAAATCGTGAAGCATAACGCCGGTAGTGAAGTGAGCCGGTGGATCGGCTTCCGCCAGATCGCCGCGAAGAGCCGTAAATCCCGCCTGCGTCTCCAGGTAGACCGCGACAGCCAGAAAGATCCACGGTCCGCAAGCGAAAGGGGCGGGCACAAAGCGCCGGAATCTCTCCGCGATGGTCATCCGAATGGTCTCCGTGGGGGATGAATCATCGGAGTGCGTGCCAACGCGAATTCGCCGCGGAGCACAGCCGGCCCGAACGCCTTCCCCGCTGGAAGTTTAATCGAGACCGATTCCCAATCGCCGCAGCAAGCAAGAGCAAAATCGATTTCTCCCCACGCCATTCCCACCAGCATAGCCAATTTGTCCCAAGGGGCCTTTCCAATTCATTCCATCGACCGAGTTCTTTTTCGCTCCCCAGCGGCAAGGCGAAGCATGTCAATAGAAGTCAGTGCACTATGGCGGGAGCGATGACGACAACGCGGAAGCACTCAGTCCGAAGTTCAAAGCCAAGCTGGCGATGGCTTCTCAATACCGGGGCACCCGGTTCAGATTGGCCAGTGGCGCAAGACGGCGCTGGAGCAATTGGCGGAGCTATTCGTGGATGGGCGGGGCGGATCACGATGCCGGGAGGGACACCTTCTACGAGCAGATCGGCTGGCTGAATCCGGCTTCAAATCCGAAACTCGATTGGTTACAGTCTGTCATAGCGAAGGCCCTCTTGCTTTGGCGCTAACTGCTGTGTGGAAACTCAGTTATGCCATGAAGAGTGGCCTTTTGCCCAATAGTTGATGAGATTTCCGGGTTAATATCGGGTTCAACGCTTATATCAGGTTTGCCAATGCTAGAGCGGAACTCGCATGGGACACGCGAACGAAACTATTTCGGCCGGAAGAAGCCCGGCATGGCCTCTGTCTTCGGTGCGCCGCCGGCCCTCGCGTTTAGATTAGAATGGATCGAACACCACCCCTGTAGATGATCGGGCTCCCCGTGATGCGCTCGGCGGCTAGGAGATCATCATGGCAAACACAAATGAAGAGACCCGCAGACGGTTCTTAGGATTCTTTTCGAGCATAGGCCTCGGCGGAACCCTGTTACCGGGTGTGCTCTGGGCACAGGTGCAGCAGGATGGTGCGCAGCGCATCACACAGCCGATGCTCACCGACGCGCTCGCGCTCTCCGGACTTACCTTTCCAGAAGAAGATCAGCGCTCCATGCTTCAGGCGGCGAATCAGAATCTAGCTCGCTATGAAGAGCTCCGGACCGTGCATATTCCGAACGACGTGGCGCCGCCGTTCTACTTCAGCCCGCTGACGCCAGGGATGAAGGTGAACCGCCTTCGCCAGCCCTTTCACTTCAGCACTCCTCACGTGAAGCGGCCCGCCAGGCTGGAGGATGTCGCCTTCTGGCCGATCACCCAACTGTCTCAGCTCATCAAGACCAGACAAGTCACGTCAGTGGCGCTGACGCAGATGTATCTCGATCGCCTCCACCGTCACAACGACAAGCTGAACTGCGTGGTGACGTTCCTCGACGACGTCGCCATGGCGCAGGCAAAACAGGCGGACGCCGACATCAAGGCCGGAAAATATAAAGGTCCGCTGCACGGGATTCCATGGGGCGCGAAGGACATCATCGCCGTCAAGGGTTACAAGACCACGTGGGGCTCGGGCGCGTACAAGGATCAGATGATCGAGGAAGAGGCCAGCGTGGTTGAGATGCTGCGCGACGCGGGCGCGGTGTTGATCGCCAAGCTGTCCACGGGTGAGCTCGCCAGCGGCGATCAATGGTTCGGAGGGCAGACCAAGAACCCATGGAATACGGCCGAGGGTTCCAGCGGCTCGTCCGCGGGTCCCTGCTCGGCCACGGCCGGAGGATGTGTCGCGTTCGGGATCGGAAGCGAGACCAGCGGTTCCATTTTGAGCCCATCGGCCCGCTGCGGCATCACGGGGTTGCGTCCGACGTTCGGCCGTGTGAGCCGCTACGGCGTGATGACGCTCTCATGGACCCAGGATCGCCTAGGCCCTCTCTGCCGCTATTCCGAAGACTGCGCGGTGGTGATGAGCGTAATTGCGAAACCGGACGGGCGCGATCTAAGCGTCTCCGAATTGCCTTTCAACTGGAACTCGCGTTTCGATATTAAGAAGTTGAAAGTGGGCTATCTCAAGGATGCGTTCGACGAGAACAACAACGCGGTAACGAAGAAATATGACGAGGCAGCGATTGCGCAGATCGAGAAGCTGGGCGTGAAGCTGGTGCCGTTGAAGGTTCCGGAAGGCACGGCCGATAACTCCAGCTTCGGTGTGGAGTCCGCCGTGTTCTTCGATGAGATGATTCGAACGGGACTCGACAAGCAAATGACGAGCCCGAATCGTGCGAATAGTTTCCGCACCAGCCGGTTGATTCCGGCAGTCGAATATCTGCAAGCCCAGCGTGCGCGCGCGATGATGATGGCGAAGCTGGCCGAGGCGACCGCGGAAGTGGATGTCTATCTGGTGCCGGCGAATTCTGGCGGCGGAGGCGGCGGACGCGGAGCGCGTGGCGGCCGTGGGCGCGGCGCGCCAGCGGGCGGAGATGCGGATGCGGCTGCGGCGCCAGCACCAGCGGCGGCCGAGACTCCGGCAGGACGCGGCGGTGGTGGAGGCGGAAATGGCGGACGGCAGAACTCCGCCGGCCGGCATTTCAACATGGCGAACATCGCCGGTTATCCCGCCATCAGCGTTCCGCACGGGTTCCTGGATTCGGGCTCGCCCACCGCGCTGACATTTTACGGACAGCCGTTTAAGGAAACTGAGATCCTGGCTCTCGCGAAAGCTTATCAGGACGCTTCGGGGTTCCACTTGAAGCATCCCAATCTGGATGCGGCCGGTCCTGTCGGCAAAGGCGGAAGCTAATCCGCAACGGCCCACACCTCACGGGTGCTTTTCCGGCCCCGCAGGTCCCGGAATAATCCAATACCGCAGGTCGCGAATAACCGCCGGCACCAGATTGCGGAGTTCCGGCGGAGCCTCGTTCGTGAAGATCTTGCGGATGTCGTCGATGATGGAAGCGCTCTGGCCAAAGTATCCGTGACCGATGAAGTCGGTTCTCGCGGCGGACGCATCCACCGTGTCGATGCCCGGCGCCACCAGCAGATAGCCGTCCTTTTGTCCGGCGCGATTCCCGCCGTGAATGAAGCTCGACACCAAAAGGGCGTCGTCATTCGCCGACGCATATAGGGTCATCCTCCGGGCGGCAGACCCGATCTCGCGCGCAAAGAGAGTCAGCGTATCCGCGCCGATATCGGGCGCCGCCAGGACAATCTGGTCGAAAGGCGGAGCTGACGTTCCCCTCGGCCGTTCCTTCGAAGCGATCATCTGCAAAGCCGACGTCAGAGCACGATTGCCCATGCTGTGGGCGATCAGGTGAATCTTGGAGGCATGGGAGCGCTGCGCCAGTTCTTCCAGGAAATCACGCAAATGGAATGCGGTCCATTGCACCGTGTCTTCGTCCTCGGTGTAAGCAACCAGCCGGTTCTTCGAAGGCCAGCTGTACAACACCGGCGCGCCGTCAAAGCTTGCGTCGCGTGCGATCTGTGCCGCCTGCCTCGCCGCATGTTCAAAGCTGTTGTTGAAGCCGTGGATGAAGACCACAACCTCTTTGGACGGCGAACTGGCGACCCGCGCGCTCAGCTTTTCGTAAAACGGATCCCGCTCCAGCGGCTGGATGGATTTCAGCACAACGTGTTTTGCCGGATCTGGAGTATATTCAAACCTCAGCCAGGACGGGCTTTCCAGTTCGCCGACGACGTGGGTGGCTGGAATGCTGACCTCGCAAATGCCCCTCGACAGACCGAGCGCCGTCGATCGTTCCCCGGAGTAGCGCAGTGCCGGATCGGCATTCTTGGTGTCTGCGCGATCGGTCGCGTAGAAGACCTGAACGATATCGTAGTTGGGTTCCGGGAAGGCGTTGCGTGTGACCGGCGCTGCAAGTCCCGCGGGGGCGGGTATCAGCTTAAAACGCAGTTCGACGCCGGCCTTGCCGCCTTGGACGACTTTAGACAGATCGTTGACGGTGCGCGACGCGGTCATAAAGCCGCGCCGGCTGACGGAGAGTGTATGCGGACCGTCCGGAACCGGTCTGCGCGCCATGTAATACTGGCCCGTATCGTCCGTAACGCCTGCGACTGTATTGTCGATGCGGATTTCCGAGCCAGGCAGGGTGCGGTTAGCGCCGTCCACCACCGTGATGTGCAGCAAATAGGCGTCTGCCGGAACCACAGTTTGGGCGTCCGCCGCCATCGCCAACAGAGAGGCAACGTAGACGCCGAGTTGATGGAGGCGGAACGGCAATTTCATCGCGTGCACCGGTTGGGCTCAATCCCCTGTTGTACCACGCGCGGCCATTCCTCAGAACCTGCGCTCAGCGTTCATCGCCCCTGAACAATCCGAGACCGTCAACCATCGATTCGAGAGCTATGCTGAGCCGCGACCGAAGGGAGTCAACATGGGGTTCCTGAAGTACCTGTTCGACGTTTTCCGCTTCATGTTGCGCCCGGTCCGGTGCTTACCGGAAACAGCCAGGTCGCCCTGTTCCGCGGAATGCAGAGATTGCAACTCAACCTTGCGTCGCCCGTTGGGCCGCAGTGTACGCTACGGAGTCGGCCGTGGTGCGGCTAGCCGCGTTCCGGGAGTGATGATCACTTCTCCAGTCGACCTCAGGGACACTTCGTAGACCCGATCCGGCTCCAGACGCATGTAGGGCGCATCGCCGTGGATCGCGCGAACGCCGTGCTCCTTCGCCAGCTTGTCATCGTTGGCAATTTCCCAAAAGCGTCTCCATAATTCCTTCTCAAAAGCGCTGGGAGCCTGCTCCTCCGCGTAGACCTCGGGAGGTTGACCTTCCTTATCGATAACGAACCCATCCTCGGCCCGCATTTTACTGGAAAAGATCCGCCGGAAAAGCATGAGAGCTTGCCCCTTCAAGGGATCGCCATCCTCGATGAAGTGATCTTCAAACTTAATCACCAGAGTGTCGAAATACACGTCCTGCCCCGGCAGAGTCAACTCCCGCGAGACTGCGATGGGTTTGCCGTCGGCATCCGTCTCGGTGAAGCGGATCGTGGTTTCCAGATTCCCCTGTTGATCCTTGCCTTGCCTCAAAACTTCCACCCGGGCTCGGCGGTCGATATGCTTCAGGATCTTGAGATAGGCTTCCAGCCGCTGCTTATCTTCCTGCAGCTTGCTGATGGTGTCCTGCTGTTCGCGGATCTGATCCTGCAATGCCCGCCGCGGCGCGACGAAGACTTCATAAGCCAGGTAGATGCTGCCGGATGCGACCGCGACCAATACCACGGACCAGACAAACGAACCGATGGGGAAACGACGCCCGTCGCTCATGTGGAATAGCTCATGGCATCCTGCACCTCTATTCTATTTGATCAAAGCGGGCCGCCTGCGCGCACGTGAAAAAGGCTTGAAGGAATCAGGTCCAAAGGGGCCCGGGACGGTTTCTGGCGGAGAGAGTGGGATTCGAACCCACGTTAGAGTTTCCCCTAAACACGCTTTCCAAGCGTGCGCCTTCAACCACTCGGCCATCTCTCCACTTCTTTTGAACCGCGCACAACGCTCACGCTGTGCTCTTGGCGCCTCGGCGCCGCGAACGTTGCAGTACTCAGTCTAGCGCAGGCGGAACAAGTAGTCACGAATCCGCAGATAAGATTCGGGATCAGACGGAATCTCCGCGTCGCATCCGCCCAGCAGTTTCCTGACATCTTCCTTCGCTGCCTCGTGCGCGTCCATCAGCCTCAGGTCCTGCTGGACATTGCGAAAGCGCAATCCTTCGAGCGATGGCCCAGGGCCAGAACTGAAATCGCCCGGCACATGACAGACATCGCCCCGCATCAACGCCCATGGGTTCTGCCGAGGGCTCTGCGCTGAAAGCGGAGGCCCCAGCGGCACCCGAGCCTCCATCACGCGCCCCTCGATCGGATACGTCACCCAGTCGTCGTTGAGGTACAACTCCGGCTCTACCTTGATCCTTTGGATCGGCCGTTCGCCCTCCACCCACAAATCCATCCACAATACTTGCGTTCCCGAACTCTGGTAAGGCAAATCGACCGGCTCCAGCGACCCGGCCAGTTCCCGATACAACGTCACCTTGACGGCGTTCTCCGGATTTTGCCCGACAAAGAGCCACCACTTGGCTTCCGCCGGAGCCTCCACCACAACCTGGAAGGAATTGAACCCGTTGCGCACAAGCGCAGGTGAAAGAATTTCGCGGGGCGTCTCCGGAGCCGTAACCTTCGCCAATCCATCAATCTGGGCAAGATCCGAGTACACGCTCAGGGGCTGCGCCCAAACCGCCGCGCATCCTCCCAAAAGATAGAGACCCGACAGGAGGACCGCTTTCATCGTAGCTATTGTATTCTGGAATTTGGATCCCCATCGCAACGAACGCGTCTCTGAGAGCCTCCGCGAGGAACTCACTGAGCTGATCTCCTACGAACTGTCCGATCCGCGCGTGGGCATAGCCACTGTCACGGAAGTACTGCTTTCGCCGGATTTTCGCCGGGCCAACGTGCGCCTCTCGCTCGCTGGCTCTGAGAAAGAGCAGGCCTTGACTCTCGAAGCCATCAACCATGCTAAGCAGTTCATAAAAGTGCAGTTATCTGAGCGCCTCCAGCTCTACCACATGCCTGAACTGCACTTCGAAGCAGACCTCCCCCCCGCTCTTGCAGCCAAAGCCCCTCAAATCCTGAAGCGCATCCGCCGCGGACGCCCAAAATCGTAAAAAAATGAGGCTTTGAGAGCCTCCTGTGTGCTAAGTTGGGTTGCAGGCACCCCTAATAACGGGTGGGTTGACTTGCGCCCAGACCCGTTATTTCTGAGAACGTTACCAATAGGAGTTAGTGAAATTTACATGCGCGTGGCTCCCATGAACAGCCGCTTTCTTGAAGCTTGCCGCCGGCGGCCCACGGATGTCCGGCCCGTCTGGTTCATGCGTCAGGCTGGCCGCTATATGAAGCAGTATAGGGACATCCGCGCCAAACACGGAATCCTGGAACTGTGCAAGCGCCCGGATCTCGCCGCGCAGATCACCCTTCAGCCGGTAGAAATTCTGGACGTCGATGCGGCCATCATTTTCGCCGATCTGCTGCTGCCGGTCGAGCCCATGGGCCTGAAGCTGCGCTTCGCCACCGGCGAAGGACCCATCATCGACAATCCCGTCCGCAACTCAAGCGATATCGACAGCCTCTCGATCTCCAACACCGACGACCTGGGCTATGTTGGCGAAACCATCCAACTGGTCAGCAAAGCGCTGGCTGGACGCGTCCCGGTGATTGGGTTCGTGGGCGCTCCGTTCACCATGGCCAGCTACATGATCGAAGGCGGCCCTTCCAAGAATTTCGTTCGCACTAAGCAGATGATGTACCGTGACGAAACCTTGTGGCGTCGCCTGATGGGCAAGCTGGTCGATGTCCTGGGAGCCTTCGGCGTACTGCAAGTCTCCGCCGGCGCGCGCATCATTCAGGTTTTCGACAGTTGGGCCGGCGCTCTCGGACCCGACGATTATGTGCGCTTCGTCGCTCCCTACTCCCGCGCGCTGATTGAGCGCATCCGCTCCGCCGGAGTCCCCGTCATCCACTTCGGAACCGGCGCCGCCGGATTCTTCCGCGAGCTTCATGCGGCGGGCGGCGATGTAATGGGCGTGGACTGGCGCGTCAATATCGACCAAGCCTGGATGGACATCAGCTACCGTTCCGCCGTCCAAGGCAACCTGGATCCCGCGGCCCTTTTCGCGCCGCTCCCGGAGCTGCGCATGCGCATCAACGAACTGCTGCGCCGCACCGGCTCGCGCCCCGGCCACATCTTCAATCTCGGTCATGGCATCCTTCCCGATACGCCCGTCGAGAACGTGAAAGCGTGCGTCGAAATCGTGCGCGAATTTAAGCTGTAGAGATCTGCGTGAATAGCGCCGCCGGAGCCGTTATTGTCGGCGGAGGCATCGCCGGTCTCTCTGCGGCCTACGATCTAGCCAAGGCCGGCGCAGCCTTCACGTTAATCGAAAAGCAGCCTCGCCTGGGCGGCGTGATCCAGACCACCTGGCGCGACGGATGCGTCATTGAAGGCGGCCCCGACAGCTTCATTTCGCAAAAGCCCGAAGCCCTCACACTGATCAAAGAGTTGGGCCTTGAGGATCAGGTCATCGGCTCCAACGACGCAACTCGAGTCACCTACATCCTTCGTCACGGCCGGCTGGTCCGTTTACCCGAGGGCATCCGCATGATCGTGCCCACGCGCGTCTGGCCGCTGGTGAAATCGCCCTTGTTGGGTTGGGGCACCAAGCTCCGCATGGGGCTGGAACTTTTCCGCAAGCCCGTATCGAATCCCGACCGCTCCGTCGCCGATTTCGTGATCGACCATTTCGGGCAGGAGACGCTGGACTATCTGGCCGAGCCTCTGCTCTCCGGCGTCTACGGCGGCGACCCTCGCGAGATGAGCGTGAACAGCGTCCTGGGACCTTTCGCTGAAATGGAAAGGAAATCCGGTAGCCTTGCCCGGGCCGTGCTGAAGCAATCACGCCCTGCGGCCGGCGGAGCATTATTCCGAACGCTGAAGGGCGGGCTCGGGACAATGACCGCGAAGCTTTCGGAAGGCATCACGCCACTGCACGGCGAGGCAGAGGCCATCGAACGCACGGGGAACGGATTCCGCGTTCGAGTAAAAGGAGATTTTCTCAACGCATCGAGCCTAATCCTGGCATGCCCGGCGTGGGCCGCGGCAGGGCTCGTGTCGTCCTTCGACGCGCCGCTCAGCCAGTTGCTCAGCGAGATTCCGTACACGTCATCGGTGACCGTCGCCATGTGCTACGACGCCGCCAAGTTCGACGGACGCACGTCCGGCAAGAAAGGGGCGGGCCACGGATTCCTGATCCCTCGCGTGGAGCGCCGCCGCATGGCCGCATGCACCTTCGTCGACGCCAAGTTCGATTACCGCGCACCCTCGGACAAAGTCCTTCTGCGCTGCTTCTTCGGTGGAGCAGGCGACGACCGGGTGCTAGACGAATCCGATGAAACGCTAGTCGGCATGGCTCGCGAGGAGTTGCGCACAATCCTCGGCCTCACCTCCACGCCGCTGTTCACCTCAGTCTCGCGATGGTCGCGATCCATGGCGCAATATACAGTCGGCCATTCGGTCCGCCTAAAGGAAATTCAAGCGCGAGCCGCCGCCATCCCAGGCCTGTACCTGGCAGGCAACGGCTACACCGGCATCGGCATCCCCGACTGCATCCGCATGGGCCGCGCCGCCGCCGCGAGCATCCTCAAGACTCCGGCCCACTAATTGCCCTTGCGCTATTCAAGCGGAGGTCAACCGGAGTGAACTCTTGCACTTGCAAAAGGCGATTGGCACCTGGCGCATTCACACTGTTACTTCTTTTCACAGCGCAGGCTCAGGATCCCCAGGTTTCGATTCGCGGCAGTGTGACCAACGTCGCCACCGGCGAGGGATTGCGCAAGGCTTATCTGCGCCTGGCGTCGATCGGCAAAGGGTCGCAGTACCCTGTGGTCACCAACGACCAGGGTGTGTTCGCGATCGCGAACATCGCGCCGGGCGACTACCGCCTGGACGCCGAATGCACCGGATTCCTGGATACCTGGTACGGCGGAGGGGCGGACCCGGACGACGCCGTGGAATTGCGATTATCGTCCGGCGACAACCTCACCGGCGTTGAGATTAAAAATGACGTCGCAGGCGGTTCTGTCCGGCCCGTTCTGGATCAGGACGGAGCCCCCTGGCTGCGACTGAAATGCCTGCCCCCACCAGGCTTGCAGATTGTCGATGTTGCGTCGTGCCACAGGCGGCTAATTAAGCCGTGCGGCGAGCATTCTCCGCCGCGGCGATCCCACCAAAACGCCGATCCCGGCGATGAAACTCCGCAACCGCGTCCGCCAAATCGCCGGCCGTGAAATCGGGCCACAGGCGCGAGGTGAAAACCATCTCGGCGTAAGCGCACTCCCACAACAGGAAATCGCTGAGCCGCTGTTCGCCGCTGGTGCGGATCAGCAGATCGACATCCGGGCCCAGCAGCGCACTGAAATCCTGCTCGCCAACATTCGAATGGGCACGGCGGGCTGCGTCGAGAATCGCCTGGCGCGAAGAATAGTCGATCGCCAGACGCAGATTCAGGCGCGTGCCATGCGCGGTTTTGTTCTCCGCGTCTTCGAGCAGCGCAACTAATGGAGCCGGGAGGCGGTCGCGGCGGCCGATAGCCGCCAGTCGCACTCCATTGGCCACGCAACGCCCCGCTTCCTGCGTCAGGTAACGCCCCAGCAGCTTCATCAATGCTGAGACTTCTCGCGCCGGACGGCTCCAGTTGTCCTCGGAAAAGGCGTACAGAGTGAGCGTGGAGATACCCAAGCTGGGCGCGGCTTCGATAGTGCGGCGAACAGCGGCGGCTCCGGCGCGATGTCCGGCGGCGCGAGGCAATCCGCGGCGGTTAGCCCAGCGCCCGTTTCCGTCCATGATAATGGCAGCGTGCAAACCGGAATTCATCGCTGTCATGGTTATCGTTTCATGGCCTGAATCAGGGCTTCCATGTGGTTCAAATATTTCTCCAGCGCCTTGCGGCCGGCCTCCGTCAGAGCGTACTCGGTCCTCGGCACCCTTCCCTCGAAGCTCTTGGAGCAGGCCACGTACCCGGCCTCTTCCAGCTTGCGGGCATGCACGCTCAAGTTTCCATCGGTCGTTCGCAGAAGTTTCTTCAGATCGTTGAATGTCACCGATGAGTTGGCGGCCAGCGCACTCACAATTCCCAGGCGCATGCGCTCATGAATCAAGCGGTCAAGATCGGTGATATCGCGCGCGACAGGAGCGGCAGGACTTTCTGGCTCCGCCGTGCGAGTGGACTTCTTAAGTGCGTTTTTAGCCCCCATATCGCCTCGCAATCACGGCGCCGAAAACAACGTGCAGCGCGCCGAAGCCGAATCCTAGCCAGAAATCGGCGCCAAGAATCGGCAGAAACTCGGGTGAAAACGCGGCCAGCACACCCGTCGCCAGGAAACATGCGCCCATCGCGGGCACCACCGGAACCGAAAACGCTCCCGCGGCGATCACACCCGCTCCGTAGAGCATCAGCCACACGCCGGGAATCGCGCTCCAAGCCCCGGCTTGCCATAAAACCACCGTCAGCGCGGCTCCCGCGATCAAAGGCGGCAGGAAACTGAAGAGAAACTTTCGCGCGGGCGCGTTCCACACCGGCAATCCCGCGGCGCGAGCCTTGCTCGCCATGGCCACGATGCCGGCCGCCAGAGCCACCAGTCCCTCGATCAGCCAGCACGCCAGCCAAGCCCGGCGGGAACTCGTGTGTGAAGCCAGTCCAGCGGCCGCCAGAGCTGTCGCACCCATCGCGACGCCGCCCCATCCCGGCACCGCCGTGAACGATCCGGCGCGCTCCATGGTCTCCCGGATGAAGCGCAGATTATCCAGAGCGTGCGCATGCAATGCCACCGGAGGATCGGAGCGTTTGCGGATGGGTTCTACGTTTGAGTCAAACCGTGCCACGGATCCCAGGATAAGGGAGCTCTGCATTCGTGTCAAGTACTTTATTGCAGAAAGTGCAGCCGCGCCGCGACCGAATGCTCTGCCAGCCGTGCCGCGGCAGCAAAGAACATTCCGCGCCGCGCCCGTTGCGCTGTTACCATGAACAAAAGATGCAACGTCTGTTGGACGAACTCGCGCCCGGACATCCGGACCGTGAATTGGCGTGCGCACTCGACCCTGCGCGCTTGCCCGCCCATATCGCCATCATCATGGACGGCAACGGACGATGGGCCAAGCGCCGCTACCTTCCGCGAGTTTCCGGACACAGGGCTGGAGTCCAATCCGTACGCGCCACCGTCGAAACGTGCGCTCAGCTAGGCCTGCGAGCCCTGACCCTGTACGCGTTTTCGGTCGAAAACTGGAAGCGTCCCCGGGCAGAAGTGGAGACGCTATGGCGCCTCCTGCGCGTCTATCTTGGGTCGGAACTGCCCCTCATGATGAAACACGACATCCGCTTCGGGGCCATCGGAAGGCTGGATCAACTTCCCGCGTTCGTGCGCGCGGAACTGGACGAAGTGATCCTCCGCACCCGCAATAACCGCGGCTTGCTGCTGAACCTGGCCATCAATTATGGTGGCCGCGCGGAGATCGTAGACGCGGTGAAGGCTCTTGTTGAAGACGCTCGCGCGGGCCGCGTCGAAATCGACGAAGAAGCCATCTCGGCGCGACTCTATACAGCCGGCATGCCCGACCCTGACCTGCTTATCCGCACCTCCGGCGAAATGCGCGTCAGCAACTTCCTGCTCTGGCAGATCGCCTACGCGGAATTGTACGTCACCCACACGCTATGGCCGGACTTCACGCGCGCGGAATTATTGGAAGCGATTCTCGACTACCAGCGGCGCGACCGGCGCTTCGGCGGTCTGGGCCCTCCCCTGCTCGTTGAAGATTCAACCATAGAACCAGCGGGCGAAACGGCGGGCGTTCGAGCCCGATGAAGCGTGTCGCGACGGCGCTGGTCCTGATTCCCTTCGTAGTATGGGTAGCGCTCGCGGCCCCAATCTGGTTGTTTGACGCAGTGCTGGCGGCGGTTGGCCTGCTCGCGTTTTATGAATTCGATCAGCTCGCCAAGGCGCAGGACATCGCCTCCCCGGGTCTGCCGGGAATGGCCGCGGGCTTGGCGCTGCTATTCGCTCCCGAGCCCTTCGTTGTCCTGGTGCTGGTGGCGCTGCTGGCAATGGCGTTGGCGTTGCGGGCGCATAACCTGGCATCGGCCCTCCCCGGCGCTTCCGTTTTCCTCCTCGGCGTGATTTACATCTTCGGCGCATGGCGCTGCGCCCGAGGCCTTCGCGAGATGAACCCGCACTGGCTGATGATCGCACTGCTGGTGAGCTGGGCCGGAGACATCGCGGCGCTCTATATCGGCCGGACGTTCGGTAAACATAAACTGGCTCCGCGCGTGAGTCCAGGCAAGACCTGGGAAGGCTTCGCCGGATCCATTGTGGGCGGAGTGCTCGCCGCCGGCATTTATTCGCATTACTTGATTCCGGCCGCGCCGCTGGGCGGAGTGCTGGCTCTCGCCGCAGCCGCCAACGTCGCGGGACAAATGGGAGACCTGTGCGAATCGGCCTTTAAACGCGGGGCCGGGATGAAAGATAGCGGAACCATGCTGCCTGGTCACGGCGGCTGGCTCGACCGCATCGATTCCAGCCTGTTCAGCGTGCCCGTCGTCTATGCGACGCTTGTTTTTGTACTAAATTATGTCCACGTTTAAAGCTCTTCTGGCGACGCGGGAGAAGGGCGCGTTCGCGGCGCGCATTCAAGAACTTTCGAAAGATCAATTACCGCCCGGCGAAGTGCTGGTTCGCGTGCGCTATTCCAGCCTCAATTACAAGGACGGCCTGGCAGTGAGCGGAAAACCCGGCGTCATCCGCAGTTTCCCGATGATTCCCGGCATCGACTTCGCGGGCACCGTGGAGGAATCCTCCGCGGCTGAATTCCGTCCAGGCGATGAGGTGGCGCTCACGGGAGCGGGCGCGGGCGAGACCGCCTGGGGCGGCTACGCCGAATACGCGCGCTGGAACGCTGATTCGCTGATCGCTCTCCCGGCCGGCATTTCGCTACCGCAATCGATGGCGATCGGAACCGCTGGATTTACGGCTATGCAAAGTGTCCTTGCTCTAGAACATCTGGGTTTGGAACATTTAGGATCGGCGCCAGGTGCTGGTGAAGTATTGGTCACCGGAGCTGCCGGAGGCGTCGGCAGTATCGCCGTGGCGATCCTGGCCAAACTCGGGTATCGCGTCGCCGCATCCACCGGAAGGCCCGAATTGGGGGACTATCTGCGTGGTTTGGGCGCGGCCGAAATCGTGACGCGCGAGTCCCTTACCGTCGCTTCCGCGAAAGGGCTGGAGCGCGAACGCTGGAATGGAGCAATCGACAGCGTGGGTGGCTCGACGCTCGCCGGAATTCTGCCCTATATGGCAAGCAATTCCAGCATCGCGTTATGCGGTCTAGCCGGCGGCTCGTCGTATACCTCGACGGTTTTGCCGTTTATCTTGCGCGGGGTAAATCTATTGGGAATCAATTCCGTACGAGTGACGCGGCCGCAGCGGCTTCGAATTTGGGAGCGACTTTCCCGGGATCTTCCGCTGGCGCTCTTGGACGCGATGACGGAAGTGGCCCCGCTAGAACGCGTTTTCGATCTGGGACAAAGGATCCTGGAGGGCAAAATCCGCGGCCGCGTGGTGCTCGACCTGAACGCCTGAAACGGCGGTCCAGCATGCTGCGTTTGACTCGGTCTTAACTTAAGCGACGGCGCCCACGCGGGAAAGCTCCTGTTGCATGGCTTCTATCGCCTCAATCAGGCTTCGAACGCTTGCCGGCGTCACGTGCAAGCCGCCGAAGGATAGCCGCAGCTCAATCGTCACTAAAGTCCGCCAGAACAGGATCTGTTGTTTCAACAACACGGGCAGCAAAGGGGCGTATTGTTCCGGAGATTCCGCCACCATTACCCGCGCCCTCCTGTGCAGGCGCTGAAAGTCGACCGCCAGTTCCTTCACATAAAGACGAACAATCTTGCGTCGCGAGCGCTCCCAACGGGCGGCAACTTTCGGACATTCGGTATTCTGGCGCAGGAAGTCCAAGTCCTGACGGGCCAGAAGCCTTTCCAGCGGTTGATACCGCCCGGGCGACCATTCCTCGTCGGGGCGATCATGCCTCGATCCCAGCCTGTACGCGCGCAGCCGGTGCCACGCAAATGCTCCGAGCGTCACCAGCCCAGCGCCAACAACCGCAATTGCGAACACCACTAGGGATTCACTCACAGTCGCCTCCTTTTTAGGCCAAACACAGAATAGCGGGAGAATTGAATAAAAGCAATCGAAGAATTGCGGCGGGATTATTTTCTTAACGGCCGCGGCGCGCCATCCGCTCCAGGAACGTATTGATCGCGCGTAATTGTCCCAATAAGCGCTGCGTTTCGGCGGGATTCCAACGATGCCCCGTCACGGTGGTGGCGATCTCGCCCTCGGGTCGAATGGCGGCTATCCAAAGGATCAGACATGCCAGGGAAAGCGCCACCATCGTTTCACTGAAGGCATGAGAGGACTTTGGGAATAGATTCACAAGCAGCAAGCCGGCCCAGCGTTGAAACCAGTAAAACACAAACCCGCCAATACATATCGCCACATTCCGGTGTACTTTCACGGGAAACCACAGCAGGAATAGAGCCTCCACGACCAGGAAACCCAGGACCGTGGCATCCGCCGTCCCCTCGATCGCCTGAGCCCAATGCATCTTTGGATTTTGGCCCGCTGCCGTGGCGGGCTGGACAAGCAGCCCCGCTGCCGCCGCCACAATCGCGGCCAGAAATACGTAGGTAACGATCTGGCGTCCGAATCGCGCGAGTGCCGGGTACCCCAGCAAAGCCAGTTTCCACAAGCTTATCGCCAGGGCAGCTCCCAGCAAGACCTTCACTGCCTGGCCTCCAAAATAGATATACCCGTACCAGATCGAGTACGTTGATATCGCTACCCCCACCGAGATTTGTATCGCGGCCGCAAGGAAATATGCGAAAAGCCAACCGTATCTCCGCGTCAGGCGATAGCGTATAAGCTGCACCAGCAAGCCTGCGTCGATGGCCGCACTAAGGTAAACGCTCCAACGCTCAAACTCAGCTTGGGTCATAAGTCTTAAAGGAAGTCTATCATCGCGCAGCCCTGGCAGCCTGGAGCAATTGCGCATCCGGAACCAGCCGTTGGGCCGGCATTCAGCTGCGGGAACTCTTGACGCAGGCTTGCCGGGACTTGACGGCCCCCCCCAGCCTGCGATACCTATAGACGCATGCACCTGCGCCTGAGTCTTCTCACCCTGACAGTGTTTGCCTGCGCGCCGATGTTTGCGCAGGAGCCGGTGGTCGGCGTCGACAACCCGGAAGCTCTCTTTCACGACAAAGATCCCAAGCTGGATCGCAACAAGCAAGCCGCCTATCACATCATGCTGGACCTGTTGGAATGCAGCCGCTGGGATGAGGCCGATAAATGGCTGACCGCGGCCTATCATCAGCACAATCCTCTGGCTGCTTCGGGCCGCGACGGCGTCGTCGCTTTCTTCAAGGCGCGAGGGGTGCAGCCCAAGCCGCTGCCTCCCAAGATGCAGACCAAGATCGTCGCGGTAGTGGCCAGCGGCGATTATGTGACGGTGGTGCAGCCGAAAGGCCCCACCCCCGACCCTCGTGATCCAAGCAAGTCGTACTACACCACCTGGTTCGACATGTGGCGCTTCGTGGACGGCAAGGCCGATGAGCACTGGGATCCGCAGACGATCCCCGCCCCGAATCCGAACGCGAAGGCCAAATAGACCTTTCCGAACCCCGCCAGTGCCCTGCCGCAGGCGGAACACGAGTCCCGCTTGCTGAAGTCGCGACTCGCTAGCCCGCCGGCCGGGTCCGTCAATTCCCGAAGGTGACAGGTACTTGCGATAGCGAGCGCACGAAGGCATGTCTCATGTATGCGCCGCTACAAGCGTCACGCATGACAAGCGTCGGCGACGGCGCGAGTCCTCGGATTTTTGACGAGATTGAGGTCGTGAATTCGCGCAAGCCGAAACAGGATCGCCGGTTGACATTCTAACGTCCGCTTCCGACGACTTCGTTAAGGTCTACAACGCCCCTTGAGTGGACCCCTTCAGCGCTAAGTAATCTGGATTGTGCAACTCTGACACTAGCGCTTCACCAGTTTAAACGCGAATTCGCGGCCCATGCCGCCTTTGATTGCGAGCCAGATCCACAGCATGGCGTACGGCTCCAGCAGCCTCGCGTTCGAAAGCGGCCCTGCGTCGATGGGATCGAAGCCCACATCCCGCGCGAGCGCAGCGGCGGTGCGTTTGGCCTCCGCATCGTCGCCGCAGTAGAACATAGGAATCGGTTCGCCGCCGTAAATGGGATTGGCCATGTTGGCGAATCCCGTGGTATTGAAGATCTTCACCACCCTTGCGCCCTTGGCCCATCCGGCTACCAATTCACCGCCGGAGCTCGTGGCGCCGACCTCCACGCCGGAAAGATCGGCCTTCAGAGGATTGGCGCAATCCAGCAGAATCTTGCCCTCAAGATGTAGCGCCTCCAGAACGCCGCGGGTAGCCGGCCAAGGTAGCGCATTGACGATGGTTTCTGCCGAATGCACAGCGTCGGCGACGCTTGCAGCACCGGCTCTGGGTCCGCAGCGCTGGAGGAGAGCGCTCACTTCGGTGGAATCCGGATTCCGGACCCCGAAAATAATCTCATGCCCGTGATGTGCCCAGGCTGAACCCAAGGCTCCGCCCACATTGCCCGCGCCCAGAATTGCGATTCTCATCCTGCTTCGTCCCCTTCGTCACCATCTTACCGGCGGACGAACGGGGAAGGCGAGCCATGGATTCCACGGGCACGGGGCGCCCTTTCCGGAAATCAGAACAAATGTTTAACGCAGTCGCGTTCCCAAGGTCATTTGCCTTACAATCGTGTAGAGCGTGCGCGATGCCGCAATTCAGGCCAAGGCCGATGCTGGAGCGCTCGGCTACAGCCGACTTGTTCAAGAACACTCTTTCCCGCATCCCCACAATCTTTGGCCGTCTTGAGTATTTGGCTTCGTTGCGCGAATCCACTTCCGGCGTCTACAAACATCACGGCTTGGCCTCGATTTTTGGGCGGGATGAGAGCCGCAAGGCGCTCTCGCAGACTCACCAAACCATCTTCCAGGAATGGCTGAACCTGCCTCTTGCGGACAAAAAGCAGGATCTCTCGGCGTATTTCAAGGGGTTGGAAGAACCCCTGCCCGTGGTGCTCGATCACTGGACGAAGATTCCAGCCTACCAGGGCTATATGCCGGCTTCGGCGCGTCCCAGCGAAAGAGAACTGTTCCGCGCCGAATTCGAGGTGCTGCTCGCAACGTTCAAGTGCGCGGAGCTTCCCGGCTCTTCGCGGGCCTGAAGCAGCGCCGCTGCGGCTTTTTGAGCCGCCAACTCCCCGCGCCATACAATTCTAAGCATCGGTCTTCCGAAGACAACTCGCCCCGAGGGTTGGAACGAATGCACCCGGGACATGAGCGTATACCCCAGCGCCATCCCCATCGCATATCCGGGCACCCCGCCCACTCCGCTCACCATACTGCGGAACGCGGACATCATGCAGCCCGAGGCCAGCAGCGCCAGAGGAAATACGGAGGATCCCGGGGCGCCCAAAGCGCCCATTTTTCCTTGCAGTTGATATAGAACCACCGCGACCAAGGACAAAAGACAGGGCACGGCGTACACCTTGAATAAAAAAGCCAGCTTCATGGTTAGCGGCGACGGGTCCTTCAAAAAGAAGCGCTGCCAGGTGATCTGGAACGGCGGATAATGGGCGGTGACCCAACCCAGAGCCACCAGCGCGAGAACGACGGGAACGTAACTGCGTTTATTCATGGACTTACCTTTCTGAGATCTCAAATATGGAAAATCAATCAGCTCAACGGGATGCGGGTGCTCAGCGGCACCCGCATCCCGGAGTTTCACTAGCCACCTAGGCAGCAATACGTCCAGCCGTTGTTCCACCCGCAGTAGTACCAGTCGGATCCGAACCAGGCTTGGCATTCCTGATTTTCCAGATACGCCTGGCAATCCGGCCAACACTGCTCCGGAAGCTGAAGGTCCTGGGCCGGCATCGGCCCAAGCAGAGTAACTAGAGAAAGCGCAAAGCCAAGGCTTTGCGAAAGCGTTCTAAACATATGGCCTCCCTGGGGATAAGTAATTCCCCCTAGGTAGCCACCATAAAGCCCTTAGTGACGGGACTCTAACCTTTCGCGAAGAAGTTCGAGAATCGGAACGGCGATTTGGCTCGCCTAGGTGCGCGGGCGGCGGCGCTTGGATGGATCCAGGCTCATGGCAACTTCCGTGATCTGCCCGATGACCTCGATTTCCTTTGGATAAACATACACTTCCGGCTCGCATTGCGAGGACGGATGGGGCTGCAAAACCAGGCGGTCGTCGCGCAGGCTGCACCAGGCGCATGCATAGCCATCGCGGTGCTCCAGGAAGTAAATTGGCCGGTCGAACTGAGTGGTCCATCCGGAGGTGGCGATGCGCCGCCGGCTGTCGTCAATCACCACCAGGGAGCCAGGGGCGATGATCGGATCCATGAACCAGTCCTCGGTCCCGATCAGCCCGTAAAGGAAATTGCGCAAGTCCACTCGTTTCAGCATGGTTAACGGGATCGTTCCCCATCGCTGGATCATGCGGCTCAGGAACTCGGTCTTGCTCAGGTCGATGCCCGGGTCTAACGCGACGGGCGTTTGCACTTCAGACTGATCCCGCGTCGAGAACCCGACCAAGTGCGTCCGCGGCGCCTTGATCAAGTTGGCGTCCGCAGGTAATTGATCTACCCGTACTCCATACCAGGAGAGTACCTCGTCCAGATTCAAGCGGTAAATGGCGCACAAGGAATAGAGCCGATAGATACTCGGCATTGTTCCTTTGTTTTCCATATCCGCCAGACGGCTCAACGCCACAATGAATTCATCATTCTGATGAGCGGCAGCAATGAGCGTGCTCGCGTCTTCAATATCGCGGTATTTCAGATTGAGGCGTTCGCGGATGCGCTTGAGTTTCTTGCCAGCTTCCTCCATCATGGAAAGTTGTGGTGCGGGATCAGAACGGCTGGACGGTCCAAACGCCATGGTGCGGCGGGAGATATCCCCTATAGTCTCGCTAGATTATACTGGTGACGACTCTACCGCCGCAAGCGTCTTGTTCTGAAATCAGAACAAAAGCGACGCGGAACGCCAAATCTGGAACATGCCGAAGGAGGAGACTGGAGTGTCCGGCGCCGCCGCCAAATTGCGCATCATTTTGGGTGTAAGTGGAGCCAGTGGTTCGATTTACGGATGGCGCCTTCTGGAAAAGCTGAGCGCCCGCCCCGATATTGAGGTCCATTTTATCCTTTCCCGTTCAGGAGAGAGAACGGCTTTTCTCGAGTTGGGTAAATCCGCGGCAGACTTTCGTTCCCTGGCAACCTGCACCTATCCTCCAGAAGATATCGGGTGCCGTCTCGCCAGCGGTTCCTTTGTTACTTCGGGAATGGTGATTGCGCCATGCTCTATAACTACTATGTCTTCTATAGCTTCTGGAATCAGCTCGAACCTGATGGTGCGGGCGGCCGATGTGATCCTCAAGGAACACCGGCGGCTGATTCTGATGGTCCGGGAGTCGCCCTTGCATCTTGGCCATCTGCGCTCCATGGCCGCCTTGGCTGAGATGGGGGCGATATTGGCTCCCCCGGTACCGGCGTTTTATCACCATCCCAAAACCATCGACGATCTGGTGGAGCATAGCGTCGACCGGGTCCTGGACCTTCTCGGCTTGGCGGACGAAGGGGCCTCGCGTTGGGATGGAAGTCCGAAAGAAAAACCTCCAGTGAAGGGAAGGCCGGAATGAGGGTTGCGTTTCAAGGGGAGCTGGGGGCTTTCAGCCAGCAGGCTATCCGCCAATTCCTGGGGGCACGGGCGCGGCCGATTCCCTGCCCTCGATTTGACGATGCCTTCGCGGCCTTGGCGGGCGGAAAGGTAGATTGCGCGGCCCTGCCATTCGAAAACACTTTGCACGGATCCATCTACGAAAACTACGATCTGTTGCTGCAGCACGACTTCGCGATTACGGCGGAGACCAATGTGCGGGTGGTGCTGAATCTGATCGCTCCGCCGGAGGTGAGCTTTCGCCAGGTCCGGCGCGTCTTTTCGAAGGACGTGGCGCTGAATCAGTGCCGGGATTTCTTCGCCGCCCACAAGGCCATCCAGCCGGAGATTTTCTACGACACCGCCGGCAGCGTCAAGATGATCATGCGCGACCGCCCGCCCGGCGGCGCGGCCATCGGTCACGAGCTGGCCGCCAAGATTTACGGTGCCCGGATCCTGAAGCGCGAGATCGAAGACGACCGCCAGAACTATACGCGATTCTTCCTGCTGGAACCAGCCGGGGCCAAGCCACGTGCTCCGCGCGGATCCGGGAAAAAGCCCTGGAAGACCTCGCTGGTATTTTCCACCCGCAACATTCCGGGAGCCCTGTTCCGGGCCCTGAGCGCGCTGGCCCTGCGCGATTTGAACCTGGTGAAGGTGGAATCCCGGCCTTTGCGCGGGAAGCCGTGGGAATATTTGTTTTACCTCGATCTGATCGGCCGCCAGAACGATGAAAAGGTCCAAAATGCGCTTGGTCATCTGCGGGAGATGGCCGATTTTCTGCGCGTGCTGGGAAGTTATCGCGCGGCTTGACTCGGCGGACCAAGATCGTGGACGCGGTCGAGGACGGACTGGCAACCATGTCTCTCCTCTTTCCCTGGGAGCCGGAGGCGAAAATACAAGGTGTGCCGCCGATGGACGCCACGGAGGTCTTCAAAACCTATTTTTTCATTACAGAGTTCATTATTTCATTATAGAGAAGGGCAGAAGAGTTCTCGTCTCCGATGACACCTGGTGGCCTTTCGACGCTGAAGGCAATTTGCGTCCAGACTGGCGTCTCGACGAATGACTAAAACCGAGTTCCAAGAGGCGATGCACTTTGGCTTGGGCCGAGCCATTCTCTACGCCCGTGACAACCATGTCCAACCGTTTCGCGACGTCATCCTCGACGCTTGCCTGCACTCCCGCGGAGTCGATCCACAGTGCGAAGGCGCCCGAGCCGACTACATGTTCGAACTCGTGAACATCCTGGCGGATCGCCAATTCTACTTCGATGAAGTCCTGAGAGCATTGCCTAAAGCGGGAGATGACTGGGACGCCATGCAGCTTTTCCGCTTCGCCGCGTGCATGGTCTTCGACGGGGACGAGAGGGCAAAGAAAGTGATGTACGAGAGCTTTGAGCCGGGGCCGAACCGGGGAGAAGGAATCGCCATCAACTTCGTCCAGATGGACGATTTAAAGGGATTTCTTTTTGCCGCCTCGAAGCTCGGCGCATTGCTCCTCGCCGATCCGGGCTCGAAGTTATGGGCGAATGGAGAGTGGCCGATGTCGGTGGCCATCGAAAACTGCGGCGAGGAGGAGACCAATGCCGCACTGCTCGAAGCCGCCGCGACAGACACGGCAATCGCGGCCTACAGGGCACAGATCGCTAAATACGCCGAGGATGAACCTAGCCGGGAGGTCCGCGCAAAAGAAACCTACGCGTTACGTTACGACCAGCTGCGTTCCAAGCTCTCGGGCTCGCGAGCCGCACTGACGATATGGGGCAAGCACGCAAGTGACGCAGAACTGGAGCGCGCAGCGCACGGTCTGCTCTCAGCGCAGACTCCGGAAGAACAAATCCAACACCTCCCGATCTTCCGTTGGCGGCCCTTCCCGCTCGGCCCGAGCGGATTGATCGAGCTCTGCCTGTCCCAAGACGAACGCCTTGGCTGCGCGGCTGCGGATGCGCTTACTCAAATCGCGCACCCTTCCATCCGCGAAGCCGCCTTCCGACTCATCCGGGACCGGCTCCCGGCCCGCGAGCATGCAATCGAAATGCTGAACCGCAACTTCGAACCCAACGATCACGAAGTCGCGATGAACTGGTTTGAGACCGAGACGGATTCCGAATCACGTCACCGCATGGAAATGGACCTGCAGCAGCTCTGGAAAGATCACCCCGAGCCTGCGAGCGAGCCTCGCATGTTGCGCGCCCTCTACGAACGCGGCCCATGCTCGTTCTGTCGACGGTACGTAGTCGAACGCCTCATCGAGATCAACGAACTCTCTGAATCCATGCGGGCCGAATGTGCATTCGACGCGAATGAAGATGTCCGTGCAGTCGCCGGAGCCGGCTAACTCAGCATCTTCGAGAACACCGCCGAAGTCTTCGTCCGCTCATACCCTTCGCGCAAATAAAATCGATGCGCCCCTTCGCGAGCAATCTGCGAACGCACCACCACGCGCGTCAACCCGCGCTGCAGGGCCCACTCTTCCGCACGAGCCACCAGACGCCGCCCGATCCCGCCGCCGCGCGCCGCGCTCGAAACCACCAATCCGCCAATCTCCGCGCTTGGCTCGGACTGCAAATGGTGAGTAATTCCCAGGTCGATCCAGCCCACCACTTCGTCCCCAATACAGGCCACCAAAACAATGTGATCCTCCCGCCCGCGCAGCGACTCGATCCGCCGCCGCATCGTCTCGACGGCGCAAGGATAGCCCAGTTCCCCACTCAGCGCCGCCGCCGCGGCTGCATCGTCGCCAGTGATTTCGCGAATTGTCACCACGAAATAGGATAGCCGCTTACAATACCAAGGATGCCTCCCGCCTACGAAGTTCACCCCATCGGAATCGTCCGCAGCCCCATCGTCAACCCGGTCGACGACATCTGGGGCGACGTCACCTGCCGCATCGACCTCACCCCTTCGCGATTCACTCCGGATTGCCTCGCGGGGCTCGCCGATTTCTCCCACCTCGAAATCGTTTTCCTGTTTCATCGGGTTCTGGAGTCCGAAATAACCACGGACGCGCGCCATCCGCGCAATCGCACCGACTGGCCCAAGGCCGGCATCTTCGCGCAACGCGGCAAGAACCGCCCCAATCGGATCGGCGTCACCATCTGCCGGTTGATCTCGGTGGAAGGGATGTCGGTGGAAGTTGACGGGCTCGATGCCGTCGACGGCACGCCAGTGCTGGACATCAAACCGTATATGCGTGAGTTCGCCGCCAGAGGCGAAATACGACAGCCGGCATGGGCTCAAGAACTCATGCGCGGGTACTGGAACACGTCAGAATAGGAACGGAGGCCGCCATGTCACAACGCACGGCGTTTCTTGGAAAGCTTATCGGGCTCTACTGCATCCTCATCTCGGCAGCCATGATGAGCCGCAAACAGGCCGCGATGGACATGCTAATCGCGATGCTTCACAATGAGCCGCTGCTCTTCGCCCTGGAGGGATCACTGTCGTCGCGGGACTGGCGATGGTTCTCAGCCACAACGTCTGGTCTGGCGGCGCGGCGCCGGTCATCGTCACGCTCACCGGCTGGATCGCTCTGATCAAAGGCTCGCTTCTTTTGTTCCTCTCGCCGGAGCAGGAATCGAGCCTCTTTCTGAATGGGGTTCGCCTCGAACAGTTCTTTTATCTATACCTCGGCGCCACACTGCTGATCGGCATCTACCTGACCTAAGCTGCTTCAAGCCGCACTTACGCCGCTTCCAGCGGCACTTACGCCGCTTCCAGCGGCGGCCGCGCCAACCCGTAAGGCCTACTTCAGCCCGCCCAGAAATAGGTTCATCTCCCTTACTACATCCGCCTCATTCGACAAAAACACCAGACGATTTGCATGCGCCAGGCGAACGACGCGAGCTCCGCGTACCGCGTTTTCGAATGCCCGTGCCTGAGCCTCGTCACTCGCTGCGCCGGCTTCGTCGTCCTGATGGGGCAGACAATAAATCGCCAGAACGGGGACTCGCAAAGCCGTGTATTTCTGCCTGCCTTCGAGGATCGCCTGGGCGACGGGATCGGCAGAACCGTGCGCCCGAGGCTGTTGACGCGCCTCTGCCTCCGGCAGTCTGACTGCGTCAGATTTGGCAGGGGCAGTGCGCTCCACACGCAGCCCACTCTCCGCCTCCCCGAGGTCCTTCTCAAACCCCGGAAGGCTGGTTTGGAGCAGGTCGTCAAACAATTTCTTGCGCTCTTGCGAGGTCTTCGCGGGTTCGGGTTTCGCTGGAGCGGCATGCGCCGGCTTTGGCTGCTGCGCCTCCTCCAGATCCTTCTTGAACGCCGCCAGCAGTTTCGATTCCAGCAGGCGCCGCACCACCGCGGCGAACTTCGAATCTTCCGGGAGACCGCTCGATGCCTGAGCCGACCCGGGCTCCGCTGCGCGCGCCAGCGCCTCTGCCGACTGCAACTGCTTCAGCTCCTTACGCAGCTCCGCCAGGTCTTTCTTCAAGTCCGAGGTACCCGCCGGCAGCAGCAGGTACAACTGCCCCAGCTTCCTTTCCAGGTCTATCAGATCGAAGAACAGATCGCCCCGCGTGCGGTCATAGTAGGCGTACGAATAGGCGGCATCCAGGTAAATCAACCCCGCTACCTTTTCGGGATGCCGCGATCCCACCGAGCTCAGTTCCTCGCCGGCCAGCGAATTCCCCACCAGCACCGGCCGATCGAGCTTCAAGGCGTCGATCACTGCGAGCACATCGTCACCGAGGCGGTCGGCCGAATAGCCCGTCTCAGGCGTGCTCGATGCTCCGTAGCCGCGCCGCGTAATCCCGTACACGCGATAGCCGGCCGAGACCAGCTTCGGCGCGAAGTCGTCGAACACGTGAGCCGTATTTCCCAGGCCCGCCAGCAGCACCAGGCTTCGGCCTCCGCCGCCCCAATCCAGCACTTCGACTTTGACCTTCTCCTCAACCGCAACAGATTGCACGCTGTGCGGAGAAGGGTCCTGCCATGGATTTTCGTTTTGCGCCAGCGAGAGCGTGGCCAAACAGATCAAAATTGCGGCTCGGATTCGCATGCTCCAACTGGATTATATCCGCATCGCCGCGGGCGGACGGTGAGTAACCAGGGCGCACCCTATTGACACTACCCTCCAGTCGAGTACAATCGGTAAGTCGAGTTCAAAATCGATTAAACGGAAATCAGGGATCATGTTTAAAGCCCGCAAGAGCCGCACCGAACCACAGGCCCCCGACCGGACCTATTCGTCAATAGAAGTTGCGCAGGTGGCCAGCGTGAGCCTGCGGCAGTTGCAGTGGTGGGATGAGCGCAAAGTTGTCTCCCCGCGGCACGAGGGGCACCGGCGTGTCTATGGCCGCGGCGAGGTGATTGAGATCACGGTCATAGCGGAACTGCGCCGCAAAGGTTTTTCGCTGCAAAAAATCCGCCGCGTTCTGCGTTTTCTTCAGCGCGAAATGGGCAAGCGTCTAGTAGAAGTGATGCAGGCTTCCTCAGAGCTGCATCTGGTCACCGATGGGAAGTCGATTTTCCTCGAGGATCAGCACGATCGAATCATCGACATTCTCAAGAGCGCACGGCAGCCTATGTTCCTGGTCTGTGTCAGCGACCAGGCTCGCCGCCTTGCCGAAACAGAGCGCAAGCCCGCGCGCATGGAACCCGGGTCCGCCCCCTCTCAAATCCGCCGCGTTCGCGTAAGCTGACAGCCCGCAGCCGGCGCGGCCCTCCCCGACAATCTCAGCTGCCCGACCGCGGCAGGCTCCGATTGTGCGGCCTAAGGTCTAAAGCGCTATACTGAAATCGGCTGGAGGCCCTAATTTGATGCGATCGCGTCGCCGTGCTTATCTTTTTGTCCCCCTCGTCATCCTTTTCTGTGCCGTAACCGCGGGCATTTTTGGCGGAGCCGCTGTCTCTGCCGCGAACCCGACCGAAGAGGCTGCCAGGGATCAGAGCGTAAAATCGTTCACCAGGATTTACGCAGCAGTCGAGCAGAACTTCGCCGACCCGGTGCAGCCCGATAAAGCCATCTTTGACGGCGCCATTCCCGGCATGCTCCACACGCTCGACCCGCACTCCAACTTCTTCGATCCCAAGGAGTACGCCAAGCTGCAAGAGGATCAGAGCGGGCGCTACTACGGTATCGGAATGATGGTGGGACCTCGCAACAACAGGACCATTGTTAAGTATCCTTTCTCGGGCTCTCCGGCATTTAAAGCCGGGCTGCGGCCTGGTGACGCCATCCTTGAGGTCAACGACAAGAAGACCGACACTCTGTCGATGTCCGAAGTTGCCGACCTCCTCAAGGGGCCCCGTGGAACCAAGGTGCAAGTGCTGGTCCAGCGCGAGGGCAACGACAAGCCCATCACTTTCAATATTGTTCGCGATGAGATTCCCCGTTCCAGCGTGCCCTACGCGCTGTTTTTGAAGAACGGCATCGCCTACGTCACGGTCAACGCGTTCAACCAGAATACCGGCAAGGAACTTGACGACAAGCTCAAGAAGCTCGGCGAGAAAGACATTAAGGGTCTGGTTCTCGACCTCCGTGAAAATCCCGGCGGGTTGGAGAACGAAGGCGTCGACGTCGCCGGGCATTTCCTGAAGAAGGCCGACGTCGTGGTCGATAATCGTGGCCGCATGCAGGGCTCCAGCAAAGTTTACAAAACCAGCTACGAGGGCACCGGCAAGGACTATCCCGTCGTAGTGCTGGTGAATCGCAGAACAGCCTCCGCGGCGGAAATCGTCAGCGGCGCGCTTCAGGATCATGACCGCGCCTGGATCCTGGGTGAAACCACCTTCGGCAAGGGATTGGTGCAGACCGTTTTCCCGATGAGCGATAACACTGGGCTCGCACTCACCACCGCTCATTTCTACACGCCCAGCGGCCGCCTGATCCAGCGCGACTACTCCAACATCTCTTTCCTCGATTACTACACGCACTCCAACCTCGACCAGAAGAACGCGGCCGATGTGAAGATGACTGACGGCGGACGCACTGTCTACGGCGGCGGCGGCATCACCCCGGACGAGCATTTCGCTTGCACGCCTCTCGACTATCCCACTTCGCCTTATTGCTCCACGGCCGATAAGTGGAACAAGTTCCAGACCGAGGTTTACCGTAAATCCGGGTTCTTTAACTTCGCCGTCAGCTATTTCGGACCTCGCGCCGACCCCTCCCTGCCCAAAGGCTGGGAGCCGGACGATCGCGTCATCGAACAGTTCCATGACTTCATGCTCAAGAACAAGTTCGATTTCACCGAGGCGGATTTTACGGCCAATCGCACTTGGGTGAAGCAGGAGTTGAAGCGCGAGATGTACATCACCGCGTTCAGCTATGAGGATTCCCAGCGCGTAGCTATCGAGCAAGATCCCGCGGTCCAGAAGGCTATCGAGTCGATGCCCAATGCCAAGAAGCTCCTGGACAACGCCAAGAAGCTGCTGGTGGAGCGCATCTCCCAGCAGCAATCGCAGGTCGCAGCCCGCTAACCGGGCTCTGCGTTTTATAGAGATTGTCCGCACAAATTGCCGTTCTTGACGCCGGAGGGCAGTACTGCCACCTGATCGCGCGAAAGGTGCGCGATCTAGGCGTTCTGGCCGAAGTCTTTCCAAGTGAGACGCCTGCCTCGGCATTAACATCCGCGAAGGGCGTCATAATCTCCGGCGGACCTTCGAGCGTCTACGATTCCGGAAGCCCGGCCATCGATCCTCGACTTCTCACCGCCGGCATTCCCGTCCTAGGCATCTGCTATGGCCAGCAATTGATGGCTCATCTCCTGGGAGGAAAAGTCCAGAAAGGCGATCGCGGTGAATACGGTCTCGCCCAACTGGATCTTCGCACCGAAGACTCGTTGTTTCGGGGGGTGGGTGGCCGCCAGCAGGTCTGGATGAGCCATCGCGACACGGTGACGACGCCTCCACCCGGCTTTGGGGTCCTGGCCAGCACCGATACATGCCCGATCGCCGCCATCTCCGCACCGGAAAAGCGGCTCTACGCGGTGCAGTTTCATCCTGAGGTCGCCCACACGCCCTCCGGCAACCGGATCCTGTCGAATTTCGTGTTTGGCATTTGCGGGTGCGTCCAAGACTGGAATCCCGCCGGTCAGATTCAGGCCCTCGAATCCCAGATTCAGGAAGCCGCCGCTGGACGTAGCGTCTTTTTCTTCGTCAGCGGAGGCGTCGATTCCACCGTAGCCTACACTTTGTGCCTCAGAAGCCTGGGCGCGGACCGTGTCCACGGAGCCTACGTCGACACCGGCCTCATGCGCGAAGGTGAAACCGATTTCGTTCGAGCCAACTTCGCAGCGCTGGGCGCTAGCAATTTTCAAGTGGAATACGCCGAGCCTCAGTTCCTCGCCGCCCTGGGCCGCGCCGTGGAACCGGAAACTAAGCGCCACATCATCGGCGAAGAGTTTGTTAAAGTCCAGGAGCGCATTCTGGAAACCCAGCGCTTCCTTGATGGCCGCTGGGTCCTTGGCCAGGGCACCATCTATCCGGACACTATCGAATCCGGCGGCACTGCCAAGGCCGATCTCATCAAGACCCATCACAACCGGGTCGCCGGAATTCAAAAGCTGATCGACGAAGGCCGCGTGATCGAGCCCGTCAGCGGGTTTTATAAGGATGAGGTCCGGGCCATTGGAAGCCAGCTCGGGATTTCGCAGGCGTTGCTTGACCGCCATCCCTTCCCCGGACCCGGTCTCGCAATCCGTTGCCTGTGCGGTGAAGATTCCAGCGCCCCGGTGAAAACGCCAGATGGCTGGATTTTGCCGGTGCGCTCCGTGGGAGTCCAGGGCGATTCCCGAACCTACCGGGCCGCTCTCGCAATCGACGATTTTCCCGCCTCGGCGGAAGAAGCCTCGCACCTGGTGAATCGCAACGATGGAGTCAATCGAGTGGTGGTGGTGGCGCGGGCTTCAGCCCGTGTTCATGAAATGTCGGCCCATCCGGCACACCTGACGCGGGAACGTCTCACGCGTCTGCGCCATGCCGACGCTATCGTGCGCCGCCTGTCGCACGAATCCGGCTTCGATCGTCAAATCTGGCAATTTCCAGTAATTTTGATTCCGCTGGGGACGGCCGATCGGCCAGACTCAGTCGTTCTGAGGCCCGTGGATTCCGTCGATGGCATGACCGCAAATAGCGTGCGCATGCCAGCTGAACTGCTGGACCGGATGGCGAAAGAGTTGAGTGCGTTGGAAGGTGTGGCGGGCGTGTTCTACGATCTCACGAACAAGCCGCCCGCCACGATTGAGTGGGAATAGTTAGTTCTGCTTAGGAGCGCCGCCGCCCCGCCCACCGCCGCGTCCGCCGCGTCCGGCGCTGGACGGAGGAGTCAGCTTCTGTAAGCGCATGTAGACGGCCATGGCGCCGTAGCACTCATTGCTGTGGATGAGGTTGTCATAAAGCGCAACCAGACGGGGCGCCGGGCCCCCGAAGCCGCCACTGACCGCCTCGTTTTGGTTTGCTTCCGTGATCGCATCGTAAGCCGCATCGCAGGCATCAAAAGATTTCTTCAGTGCTGCCACGAGATCAGCCTTGGTGGTCATCGCAGCCGCGCCGAGAGTGAGCGGCGTACCGGTCAGCCCCCCGCAAGTCCGCCCCTGCGAGTCAGCCACATGGCCCACCCAACCCGCAAAGCTGCGAGGTTCGCCTTCGGGCATGAAGCCATAGCCGGCCTCCGGCATCTGTTCTGCGGCCATCGTCAGGTTATTCTTAATTGCGGCGTACTTAGCTTTAATGTCCGAGGCAACAGTCGTGGGGCCCCTGCCGCCACCACCCTGGCCGTAAACCGCGCTAGCCAAAGCTGCGGTCATGAGGATAAAGCGAGTCATTGAGAAAATCCTCCCTAAGTGAATTCGTCTTGAATTCGAGTCCTACCCATTCTATACGAACCCACAACGGGGCGCAGATCGCCGCCCGTATTCCGGGAGGGCAAGCGCGAATCAGCGTTGACACCATCGCCGCCGCGCGGTAACTTGTATGCTTGTGTACGATCCTTTGGAGGTGTTACCGATGAGAGCCAAGTTGACGCTGCTGGCCGTTGCCGTCTTTGTTGCCGCAATCCCCGCAGCCGCCCATCATTCCTTTGCCGCGGAGTACGATGCCTCCGCAACCGTGACGCTGAAGGGTGTCGTGACCAAGGTCGAATGGACCAACCCGCACGCCTATATCTACGTCGACGTCAAGGATGAGACGGGCAAGGTGGTGAACTGGGGCATGGAAGGATATCCGCCCAACACGCTCACTCGCACGGGATTCACCCGGCACATCGTGAAGGAGGGCGACACCATCACGATCACCGGCTACAAGGCGCGGGATAGCGCCGCTCGAGCGGCGGCGCGCGAAGTCACCACATCCGAGGGCAAGAAATATAACTTCGGGCCCGCTGCCTAGTAAAAGGAGCTATTCGTGAAAACCCTCTTCGGCAGCCTCCTGATCGCCACTGCGTTTGCTTTCGGACAAGCTCCGGCTGTTGCAGTAAAGATTCCCCGCACAGCCGACGGCAAGCCCGACTTCACGGGAGCGTGGCAGGGAGGCGGTGTCAGTTTATACGGCGAGGCCGCGGGCAACAACCACGCCACGGCCGCGATTCCTCAAACCCCTCCCGCGGCACGGGGCGGAGGCGGACGCGGTGGCGAGCGGCTGGTCTATAAGGAGGAAGCCGAAGCCAAGGTGCAGGCCGGCCGAGCCACAACCTACAAGGACGACCCCACCGTCAAGTGCCTGTTGCCCGGCATTCCCCGGATCTTCGGCATGCCCATGCCTTTTGAAATTGTCCAGACACCCAAGCAAATCGCCATGCTGTTTGAATCTTTCCACGGCTGGCGCCTGATCCCCTTCGGCGGCTCGCACGGCGACCCCGACCCGTCTTTCCTCGGCGACTCCATTGCCTCCTGGGACGGCGACACGCTGGTGGTGGACGCGGTTGGCTTCAACGGCAAAATCTGGCTGGATGGCGCGGGCCACTTTACCGACGACCAATTGCACGTAACCGAGCGTTACACTCTGAACGGCGACACCATCTCCTACGAGGCCACGATGTTCGACCCTCCCCTGATGAACAAGCCCTACACACAGCGGATGACATTCATCCGGCTCAAGGAAGGCGAGCGGCCGCGCGAATACGAGTGCATCGAGAATAACCAGGACATCGAGCACCTGACCGGCCCGTCGGTCAAAGCAAAATGAGGCTGCTGGCGCTTGCGGCTGCCGCGAGCTTGGCGTTCGGCCAAGGTCCTGGTCCCGCCGCCTGCGACCGGACTTGCCTGGAGGCCTTCGTCAATCAGTACCTGGACGCATTGGTGGCGCACAACCCTTTCGGGATGCCCTTGGCTCGCAAGGTGAAGTTCAGCGAGAACGAGGTGGTGCTGGATTTGGGCGACGGCGTTTGGAACACCATCACAGGCGCGGGGACGTATAAGCTATACGTTGCCGATCCGCAATCCGGCCAAGTGGGATTCTTTGGGACCATGCGCGAAAACTCGACGCCCATCGCCCTGGCCGCGCGTTTGAAAATCGAGAACCGCAAGATCAGCGAGATTGAGACAGTGATCAATCGCGGCGGAGGAGGCCCGCCGCGCGGGGGCGGTCCTGCCCCAGAGGGTCCTGCGGAATTGCTCGAAGCCATGGGCAAGCCCGACGCCGCATTCACGGAAACCGTTCCAGCGGGCGAGCGCGTCTCGCGCGATTCGCTTATTGCCGCAGCCAACAAGTATTTCGACTCAATAGAGCACGGCTCGGCCGATGCCGCCGCGTTCGACAAAGATTGCAACCGCGTCGAAAACGGCGATCGCGTGACGAACAATCCCAGCCGTCCAGCAGCCAATCTCACGTGGAATCCGTGGGCGCTCGGCTGCGCGGAACAGATCAACACCAGGATCTTCAGCTCCTATCAGCGAATTTATCCGCGCCGCTTCCCCGTGGTGGATGAAGAACGCCAACTGGTTTTCGGCTTCTTCATGTACCAGCAACCTGGAGATATTCTGTCCGTGGAGTCGCCTGGCCACGGGGTGTACAAAATGCCGGATAGCGCCACGACTCCAGGCTTCACCGAATCCGCGCAATTGTTTCGCATCAAGGCCGGCAAGATTCGCAAGATTGAATCCCTGACCCTGGGCATTCCCTATGGCATGCCCAATCCGTTCTTTAAAGACGACTGGCGGAGCCCGTAGTCTTGATAGCGGCTTCTTCAAAGCCGCGGCTCAGCCTGGGCGTGGAATTTCGCTCGATGACAGTCTCAGAAGGCGGCACAGGGCCAGGGGGCCCTCCAAACGGGAAAGGCACGCGCCAGGTCGCTGCCCCAGGGTCCGTTGTGCCGGCGAGTTCCTCAAAAGCCGGCGCAGGGCCGGGGGGACCTCCAAACGGGAAAGGCACGCGCCAGGTCCGCCGCCCCAAGCTCCGTTGTGCCGGCGAGTTCCTCAAAAGCCGGCAGAGGGCCGGGGCGGCCTCCAAACGGGAAAGGCACGCGCCAGATCCGCCGCCCCAAGCTCCGTTGTGCCGGCGAGTTCCTCAAAAGCCGGCGCAGGGCCGGGGCGGCCTCCAAACGGGAAAGGCACGCGCCAGATCCGCCGCCCCAGGCTCCGTTGTGCCGGCGAGTTCCTCAAAAGCCGGCACAGGGCCGGGGCGGCGTCCAAACGGGAAAGGAATGCGCCAGGCCCGCCGCCCCAAGCTCCGTTGTGCCGGCGAGTTCCTCAAAAGAGTCGAGGTCATTATGAAACAAGTTCTTGGAATCGTTTTCGCGGCTGGGTTTGCTCTTGGCCAAGGCGGCCGAGCCGCGCCAGGACCCTGCGACCGTGCCTGCCTGGAAGGTTTCATCAACTCCTATCTGGAAGCCATGGTGGCCCACGATGCCAAACGGCTTCAAGTGACTCCCGACGTCCGCTTCACCGAGGATGATATTGAGCTGAAACTCGGCGAAGGGCTATGGAAGACGGCCAGCGGCCTGGGAACGTATAAACTTTACTTCGCGGACCCAGCGGCCGGGCAGGTGGTGTTTTACGGAACTATCCGCGAGAATACGCGTCCCGCGGCGATCGTGCTGCGTTTGAAAGTGGACAACCGCCGCATCAGCGAAGCCGAGACCATCGTGATCCGCGGGCCCGGAACGGCGAATAACCTGGAGAAAGCCGGCTCGCCCGATCCGATCCTGATGGAAACCGTCCCCATGGCGGAGCGGCTGCCGCGCACGGAACTGATCGCGAAGTCGAATCTCTACTTCGAGGCCATCGAACAAGGCAACGGGCAGGTGGCGCCGTTCGATCCCAATTGTGAGCGCTTCGAAAACGGAACCAAGACCACGCCGAAAGAGGGATGCTCGGCGCAACTCGACACCAAGATTTTCGACTACATCCAAAAGATCGCGCCGCGGCGGTTCCTGGTGGTGGATGAGGAGCGTCAGGTGGTTTTCGGCTTCTTCATGTTCAACCATCCCGGCGATATCACGTGGGTAAATTCCCCGGGCCAGGGCCGGCACGAGATGCCCGCCTCCGCCAAACGCCCGTTCAACGTGGATGTCGCGGAGGCCTTCCGCATCAAGAATGGCATGATCCGCAAGGTGGAAGCGCTGATGACCAGCCTGCCCTACGGCGTCAGTTCTCCGTTTGTCCCGGAGCGTCAGCAGTAGGGCAGGCGTAGTACGGAACTATAATTACGAAGCGCGGCTGAAACGGCGGCGGTTCAGGAACGCCACTCCGCCCAGCAGCAGACCCGTCAGACCAAGCGTTCCCGGTTCCGGAACGGCCGCGGTGGAAGCCGAGAAGGAGCCCACAACCACACCGGTGGAGAACTCCCCAACGCTTCCCGAAACGCCGTTAAGCGGCACGAAATCCGCGAGGTTAGCTTCGAAGAAGGTCTCCAGATCCGTTTGGCTGGCAGGGCTGCCAGAGAGAAGATCGCCGGCGATCTGGCTCTCCGGGGTGCTGAAGAAAGACGCCCAGGTCGCGCCCGTGATGATTTCACCGCTGCCCAGGGCGATCACCACATCCGTCGGACTCGCAAGGCCGACCGCAGTAAGGATTCCGGACAGGACGGTCCCGGGAATGGTCTTGGTGACTGGGGGCTGGACCCCAGCCGGAACAACAGCCCCGATCAAACCGATGCCGGGGACGCCCGTAGTTGGATTACAGGCTCCGAGCGGGACTGCGCAGCCCAGGTAGAGCAGGTAGTCGTCTGCCGTGGAGATGCCGGTTGTGACGTTTACCGTTATCGTGGTCGCGGTGATCGCGCCAGCCGAGAGCACTGCCGGCACGCATGCCGCCAGTACGATCAACAGAATCTTATTTCGCATGAACCTCAAGCTTTCTATATGGTCAAACCAAGGTCCTGGCCAATTGGCATACTCAGACCTAGGCTCGAATGGTAACACGGAAGCCCGAGCGCGCTACTCCATTCGGCAGGGCCGCCCCCCGAAGGCGTGAATCCTAGCGTTCTCCGCGATTGTTTCGAGCTCTTCCCAAGTGAACTCAAATGCGGCTGCTGCCAAGGCGTATTCGCTTCTAAGCGTACATTCGAACAGCGCCGGATCGTCGGTATTCAAAATCACGGGCACGCCCGCATCAAACAATTTCTTGACCGGATGTTCTTTCAGAGACGCAACGGCTCCGGTGCGCACGTTGCTGGTGATGCAGATCTCGAGGGGAATGCGGCGGTCGCGTAGATGCTCCACCAGGCGAGGGTCTTCGATGGCGCGAATTCCGTGCCCGATCCGTTCAGCGCCGATTTTCAGCGCATCCCAAACGCTTTCCGGGCCCGTGGTCTCCCCTGCATGGCAGGTCAGCCGCAAGCCCCGGTCCCGCGCTTGCGAGTACAGGTCCCGGAACCAGTGCGCCGGACCCTCCGCCTCGAACCCACCCAGGCCGATCGCCACCACTCCGTCCTTCATGTGCTCCGCTGCGAAATCGAAAACCGGCCGGGCCGCGTCGGCGCCCCATTGCCGAGTGGCGTCGAGAATCCAGCGAACGTCGACGCGGGATCGCTCCGCTTCATGCGACACCGCGTCAAAGATTGCGCCGAGATCCTGCTTCTTCCACAGGACCACTCCGGCTGAAAGCGTCACTTCCGAATAGCTGACGCCCTGATCTTCCAGGTGTTGAAACAAGCGCTTCGCCGCGATCGCGTAATCGCCCGGCGATCGCAGTTTGCGGTTCACCCAGACATAGCTCCTGATGAAGCCCGCGAAATCCGTGGAAGCCGTCTCCCTCGCGATTTCCTCCAGAGTCAACGCCGGGTCGATTTCACGCAGCGTCTCCGGATGAATCGCGCCCTCCAGGTGCAGATGCAATTCCCGAAGATCCAATTCCGGATGGCCCATTCCTGTAATAATAGCGACGATGCTTGACGCACAAGGGCTTGACGCCCAGGTTGACGCGATCGTTCAGGGGAAACATCGCGATCCGTTTTCGTTTCTCGGCCCACATGAGAATGTGATTCGCGCGTGGCTTCCGCAGGCGCGCGAGGCTTCCATCGTCTCGACAGCTGGCGTTACGCCGATGCAGCAATCCCCCACCGGCTTCTTCACCGCGGAGCTTCTGGAACCCACGCGGGAGTACCGCATCCGCCTCACGCTGTATTCGGGCGAGACGCGCGATCTCGAGGATCCCTACCGCTTTCCTCCGCTGCTCACCTCCTTCGAGCTTTACCTCCACGGTGAAGGCTCCAACTACGAAAGCTATCGCACTTTGGGTGCGCACCTGGTGCAGTGCGAAGGGGTGGACGGCGTGCGATTCGCAGTGTGGGCGCCGAATGCCGAAGTCGTAACGGTCACGGGAGACTTCAATGGGTGGGACCGCAGGCGCCACCCCATGCGCCTTCGCGATGGAGGCATCTGGGAAATCTTCATTCCCGGCATCGCTGCGGGAACGCAATACAAGTATTTCGTGCTCTCGCACGATGGCGGCGAGCAGGACAAGTGCGACCCTTACGGATTCTTCGCCGAAATACCGCCCAAGACCGCTTCCATCGTGTGGCCGCTCACGAACTACGCCTGGAACGACGCCGGCTGGATGGAAGCCCGCGCGCGCCGGAATGTACTGCGTGAGCCTGTATCAATTTATGAAGTCCATCTGGAATCCTGGTTGCGCGGCGCAAACAATGAGCGGCTGTCATACCGCGAACTGGCGGAGAAGCTGCCGGATTATGCGGTCCGCATGGGTTATACGCATCTGGAACTGATGCCCATCATGGAGCATCCTTTCGCGGGCTCCTGGGGCTATCAGGTTACCGGCTATTACGCGCCTACCTCGCGCTTCGGCTCGCCCGACGACTTCCGTTATTTCATCGATCGCTGCCATCAGGCAGGTGTCGGCATTATTCTCGATTGGGTGCCCGGCCACTTCCCTTTCGATCCTCACGGCTTGGCGCGCTTCGATGGCACGGCTCTTTACGAACACGCCGATCCGCGCCAGGGCGAGCATCGCGAATGGGGCACAGCTATTTTTAACTTCGGCCGCAATGAAGTCTTGACGTTCCTGCTCTCAAATGCTTTGTATTGGCTGAAGGAATTTCATCTCGACGGCTTGCGCGTGGATGCGGTGGCTTCGATGCTGTATCTGGATTACTCGCGCAGGGAAGGCGAATGGATACCCAATCGCTATGGAGGGCGAGAGAACATCGAGGCGATCCAGTTTCTCCGCCGCTTCAATGAACTGGCGCATCAGGTGCCCGGCGCGATGACCATCGCTGAGGAGTCTACCTCGTTCTCCGGCGTCTCGCGGCCTGTGTATTTGAACGGCCTCGGCTTCACCATGAAGTGGAACATGGGCTGGATGCACGACATGTTCGCGTATTTCTCCACCGATCCCGTGTATCGCAAGTATCACCAGAACAACATCACCTTCAGTATGTTGTACGCCTTCACGGAGAATTTCGTGCTGCCGGTTTCGCATGACGAGGTGGTTCACGGCAAGGGTCACCTGATTTCGAAAATGCCCGGCGATGAATGGCGGCGCTTCGCCAACGTTCGCGCGTTTCTGGGATACATGTTCGCCCACCCCGGCAAGAAGCTGATGTTCATGGGCTGCGAAATCGGGCAGACCTGGGAATGGAATCACGACGACGGCTTGCCCTGGCACCTGCTCAACTACGCCTTTCATCAGCGCCTCCAAACTTTTGTCCGTGAGCTTAACGCGTTATACCGGCGGGAGCCTTGTCTTTACGAAGTGGACGATTCCTACCAGGGGTTTGAGTGGATCGACTTCCGCGATGGCGAATCGAGCGTCATCTCCTTCATCCGCTACGCACGCGACCGCGAGGACTTCATCGTTTTCTGCTGCAACTTCACGCCGGTGCCTCGTCAAAATTATCGCTTGGGCGTGCCGAAGGCCGGAGCGTATCGCGAGATTCTCAACACCGATGCAGAGATGTTCGGCGGGTCGAATATGGGAAATGGCGGCTGGGCCAATGCTACGAATGTCGAATGCCATGGCCGCCCCGCGAGCTTGATCCTGACTCTACCGCCCCTGGCGATGGTCGCGTTCAAGTTGTAGGCCGGCTGATGCGGTAAGATCCGCCATTGACCTTACCTGTCCGCAAGTCAATTGAAAAGGGAGTCCAGCGATCTGGAGCCGGGTTCCACGCTTCTCCTTCAATCTGGCCGCAGATGACTCGAAGATTTCGGAGTCCATCCCGGGAGATTCGTGCGGTGCGCCAGCACATGACACCCGCCTTCGCATCCCATGCCTCAAGGTCGGTTCCACTCTCGAAAATGAGGAGGCCGTCCTCCGGCGCTGGGACAAACGAGTGAATCCTCCCTCCGAAGGTTGCCAGCAGCGCACGTTCAGTGATGTCGACTATGAAGCCGTGCCCTCTCGCAATGACGATGAATCGATTGGCGTCCGGGAGAGGCAGAACGGCATTGCAGTGCCCTGCACCCGGCTGAAAGTTTCCCACCCAAGCAGACTTGCCTTCCGGACTGAACTCGACGACGAAGCCTTCTTGGTGATCCCATCCGCCACCCGAGCCAAACTGCTCTGGCCAGCGGCCCGTGCCAGGCAATCCCGGTAACACGCGAAATCTCCCGATCAAGTGTCTATGCTCCGGGGTGGATCGAAGTAGATGTCGAACCCAATATTGAGGTGTCGTTCCGCGACTAGCCTGGATATCTCCGCCGAGATCCCAAACCCCCGGTTCTCCGCCTGCAAGAAGAGGCCGCAGAAAAGATCGGCACTGTAAGCGTTAGTCAGGCGAGCCCAAAGATCAAGATCGGAAGGCAA
This sequence comes from Bryobacteraceae bacterium, assembly GCA_036489835.1. Classification (GTDB taxonomy): domain Bacteria; phylum Acidobacteriota; class Terriglobia; order Bryobacterales; family Bryobacteraceae; genus Palsa-187. The sequence continues at coordinate 43,604 of DASXEY010000048.1, forward strand.
TCGTTCAAGCAGTGCTCTGATGCCATCTTCCAGGTCGCCTTGTTCGTCGCCATCTCTCGATTCAATCGTCAAGTGCCATTGTCCTGTCTTGGCGTTGCGCGCGCCTTCCTGCCCGAAGATTGGAAGACCCTTCCGATGCGCCCTCGTGGGCGCACAGCCCAAGAGCTCAGATATTCGTTCTGGATCCAGATCGTCGCCAGAAAGGCGCAACGTGATCCTGAACCGGTCGACAGGCCCCCCAAACCAAACGGTTCCCTCGGGCGCGCACACAGGCGGTCTGCTTTCGCGGACGTCCATCGTCGGTCTATTTGTACATCTCCGGATAAGCTCGGCGCTGTTCTTCGGCGATCTCCATTGCGGAGCCGATCTGGATCAGTTCGCCCTTTCCGATACCCGGACAATAGCGCGCGGTGCGCTTCCATTCGCTTCTCTTCTCGACCAGCTCCGGCCAGAACGGAAAGGTGCGGCACTGCGTAGGCTTGGCGGGATGAATAGAACAGCCGCGATCTTCGAGAAATGGGCATTGCCTTTCGCGGGGCTTGCGGAAGCGCATCTGATGACGGGTGCGATACACATACTTCACTTCGAATGCCTTCGCGCTCAGACCTGTGAATTTTGCGGCTCGCTTCAGGTCGTCTTCCGTGAGATAGACGTAGCCTTCCATGTCGCAGCAGTTGGTGCATCCGGGCTGGCAGGCGAAACGCAGATCTTCCATTCGGTGATTACACTCGCACTTTCTCCACGGGCACGCCCATCCGGCACAGATCGCAGGAGCCAGCGTCGGAGAAATATTTTGCGTCGAGCTTTGCCAGATAGTAAAACGGCAGCGGATCGAAACGGATCGCATTCGGGTAGGGTTGGTGAATGACGACCGCCATGCCGACCACTTCCCCGCCCTGCGATTCCACCAGCGACTTCAATTCCGCGAATTTCTGCCCGGTGCGGAGAACGTCGCTGACGAGAAGAACTTTTTCTCCCGGCTTCACCTCCAGGAACTGACGGAAGCGTACAGGCTCGCCGGCTTTCTCGCGCTCGGCCCAATACACCTGGCGGGCTCGCAAGGCTTCGCACACGCCGTAGGCTACGGGAAGCCCCGCGGTAGCCGGCGAGACGATGGATAGTTCAGGGATCATGGCCCGGATGTCGGGATGGGCGCGCAACTGCCGGCTGAGCCCCACGCTCAGAATCTTCGCCGCCTCATAGTAGCGCATGGTCAGCGACACTTGCAGGTATTCTCCGGAGTGAAATCCGCTGGGATACGCGAAATGCCCCTGGCGGAGGCCGCCGGTGCGTTCGAGGAGAGCGACGACTTCGTCATGCGTCGGAATCAAATGCATCGGATTAATGAGCCCCTTTACCGCTCAGTAACTGCGGAATTGTTTTCAGAATGATTTTCCAGTCCAGCGCCAGCGACCAACTATCGATATATTGCATATCCAGCTTCATCCAGGTTTCGAAGTCCACGGTGTCACGCCCGCACACGGCCCACAGGCACGTCAGGCCGGGGCGCATACGCAGACGCCGGCGCTGCCATCCTTTATACTGCTCCACTTCATCCGGCAACGCCGGACGCGGACCCACCAGGGACATATCGCCCTTGACCACATTCCAAAGCTGCGGTAACTCATCCACTGAAAACTTCCGCAGCCACCGCCCGACGCGGGTGAGGCGCGGATCGTTGGGCATCTTGAACGCAAGTTGCCGGGTGCTTAAATGCTCCAGCGAGGCGCGCATCGCCTCGGCGTCCTGGCACATGGAGCGAAATTTGTAGAACACGAAGCGGCGGCCATTCAGCCCGCAGCGCTCCTGCCGGAAAATGGCCCGGCCGGGCGAGGTCAGCCGGATTACAATGGCAACCGCCAACATGAAGGGAGACAGCAGGATCAACCACGCGCCGGCCAAAACGATATCGGTGAGACGCTTGACCAGCAGACGAATCTCATCGTGCGGCGTTGCCGAAAACGTCAGCAGCGGCAGGGCTCCCAGCCGGTCCAAGTACACGTGGCTGTTCACGTGGGGGAAAAAATCGACGGCCACGCGCGTGCGTACGCCCTCCTCGTCGCAGGCCAGCATGATGTCCTCCAGATCCGTCAAGCGGCGGCTGTCCACGGCGAAAATGATCTCGTCGATCACGTGCGTGCGCAGAAGCTGCGGAAGCGCGTCCAGCGCATGCACATCGTAGTGCCCGGCCAGATCGATTCCATCGATCTCCGTCGCGCCCGGCGTATCGCTCATGAATCCGAACAGCCGGATGCCGTAGGAGGCGGCTTCTTCCAACTGGCGTCCCAGCCTGCGCGCGGGCTCACCGGTCCCCACGACGACTACAAAGTGCGAAGCTCCGAAGCGTCCCCGCATCGCGCCCAGCAGCCGTCCGGCATTCAATCGCACCAGGCACAAAAGGAACCATGTGAATCCCGCGAAGAGCGCCAGGAAGGATCGGCTCAAAGTGGCGGATTCCTCGCCGGGGATGCCTCTGACATCCAGCCGCAACAGATATTCGAACAGCACCACCGATGCCGACCCCAACAAGCATTGCCGGAAAGCATCGCGCAGAATAACCCGCGGATGCTCGGCGTCGATGCGGTCGTAGATCTCCCACCAGTAGCCCAGGCCCACCCAGAACAGCATGGACCAACCCAGCAGCAGGGATCGTACGTGGGGCTCGATGAAGAAGACATTCTTCAACTCCAGCCGCGCGCGCGTCCAGTATGCCAATTGAAATGCCAGCGCCAGCAGCACGATGTCCGACGCGGAAAAGAGAATCCTGACCTTGCGGCGATGTCCTCGAAACATCCAAATTTAGAATACAAGCTGCGGAAGTGATTTTGCAGACAGCCAGCGGCGCCCCGGACTCGACGGAGCGCGGGCGGGTGAAAGGGTTGGCTACAATGTTGGGAATGAGACGGCGCTTGGTTTTTTTGACAGTGGCCGTGTTTGGGGCGACCCTGCCCGCGTTCTGCGGCCTTAGTTTCTCCTGCGCTGCAAACATTGATCTGACTCAGCCGGGGACGTGCGCCGCTCTGAATGGATCCACGGTAGCGGGTGTCTACGACGGCGTTTTTAGTAACGTTACCGCGAATATCTTTATCACTTACGGCAGCACCGGCGTCGGCCAGAGCAGTTTCGACGTGACGCCGGTGACCTACGCGCAATACTACGGGGCACTGCCGTCTTACAGCCAAAGCCTGCTTCCGCCCACCGATCCGCTCACGGCGTTCGGAAATACAAATGGGGAGATCGACGTTACTGCGGCGCTGGCATCCGCTCTCGGCTTGACCGTGAACGGAGCGTCGACCGCTGGAGTAGAAGCCGACGGAGTCACCCCTTGCGATCTCGGCAGCACCGGCTGCTACAACGGGGTGATCACGATTTCGAATAGCGGCGGTTTTTACTACCCTCTCTCACCCAGTGATCCCACGGAACCAGCCGTCGATTTCTTCTACGTCGTGGAACACGAGACGGACGAGATTCTCGGAACAAGCTCGTGTCTTGCGGGCGCGGGAGTGGATCAATGCGGTCCAACCGGCGCCGTCAATCCGACCGACGCCGCACCAGCCGATCTGTTCCGTTATGCGGCGCCTGGAATTCGGAGTTTCCTCACTACCTCCGATGGAACGACCGCCTACTTTTCCCTCGATGGCGGCGTCACCACGATCGCCACCTACAGTAACGCACCCGGTGAGGGAGACTATGGCGACTGGGCGCTCGTCGCTGGGCAGCCGTATAGGGTTCAGGATGGCGAGGCTTCCGTGGGGGTTAACCTGGACATCACAAATGACGGCGGAGCGGAAATAGAGGTGCTCAACGCCGTCGGCTTTGGCTTGGAAACGCCGGAACCTGGGACCATGGGACTGATAGGCATGAGCCTGGCGATTCTGACTTTCGCGCGCATCCTGCGCCAGCGCACGGGCGTAGTATAGATATGGAAGGATAACGATATGAAGCTGCGCTACTCCGACGTCACTCCCCAGCAGGTTTACCTGAACCGGCGGCGCTTCCTTGGCGCTGGGGCGGCCACGCTCGGCGCGCTCGCCGCGCCTTTTTCCGCGCGAGCCACAACCAAACTCGACGGCGTCAAGAAGACGGCTTACAATGTCGGAAAAGAAGCCCTCACAGCTGAGAACATCATCACCACTTATAACAACTTCTACGAATTTGGAACAGGCAAGGACGAGCCCGCCAAGCTGGCGCGCAATTTCAAAACTTCGCCATGGACAGTCCAGATCGGAGGCGAAGTCGCCAAGCCCAAGACGCTGGACTACGACGCGGTCGTCAAGCTGGCTCCCCTGGAGGAGCGCATTTACCGGCATCGCTGCGTGGAGGGTTGGTCGATTGTCGTGCCGTGGATTGGTTTCTCGTTGAGCACCCTGCTGAAGCAGGTGGAGCCGACCGCGAAAGCCAAGTACGTCGCATTCGAAAGCCTCTACGACCCCAAGCAGATGCTCTCTCCGCGCGCGGCGGGCATCCAGTTCCCATACATCGAAGGGCTGCGTATGGATGAGGCCATGAATCCTTTGGCGATGCTGGCCGTTGGGCTGTATGGGGAAACTCTGCCCAACCAGAATGGAGCGCCGCTGCGGCTGGTGCTTCCATGGAAGTACGGATTCAAGAGCATTAAGTCTCTGGTGAAGGTGACTCTGGTGGAGAAGCAGCCAGTGACTACGTGGGCTCGCGAGTGGCCCGAAGCTTACGGCTTCTATTCGAACGTCAATCCCCGGCGCGATCATCCGCGCTTTAGCCAGGCCACCGAGCATCGTCTGGGCAGCGGCCGCCTCAACGATGTGCAGAACACGATGATGTACAACGGGTATGCGGATCAGGTGGCCAGCATGTACAACGGGATGGACCTGATCCGGAATTACTGAGCAGGGAACTCGCGACCGAAGGTGTGGGCGGGGACCACCGGCGAAGACCACCGTGCGGCGGTGACATACTGGGCGGCCTCGGAGAGATTGTTTGTGGCGGGTTGGCTTCTGTCGGCCCGGCGGTCTGTTTTGGCGGTGACCCAAAGCGAAGTTGGAAGCGGCGGTCTCGCGGCGGACATTCATCAGCCGTGTCGGAGAAATTGTTTGCGGCGGGTTGCCTCTGCTCTGCCGGCCGCCAGCTTTGGGGGTGACCCCAGATCCGGCTACAGCTTCCGTAACTTGTGCTTCTCGGTCTCAAACTCCTCCCCGGAGAGGATCCCGAGGTCTCTTAGTTTCTCCAGTTCGTCCAGACGCCGGATGAGGTTGATCGGCCGGCCGGCATTCGACGATCTGATTGGCTCGGACGGTGTGAGGGGAGCAGCCTGCCGTCTTGGGGCCGCCGGTCTGCACATGCGTCCCAAGAGAAACGCAGCCGTTACCGCGATCAGCCCGCCCAGGCCGATTTCGTAGGGGAACAGATCGGCCGTCTGGCGGACCGTCACAGCAGAATCAGCTGTAGCCGTGCCAGCTGTCAGGAGCGTCGCAAGCACCGGGACGAACGCCCGGATCAGGAGTCTATCCATTATAAACATGCGGGCGAAGCCTGTTCAAAGGCCCCGCCCGCGATTGTAAAACAAACTGCTATCGGCAAGAGGATGGTCACTCTACGTCGGACACCTGGCCGTTGTTGAAGGTGATTTTGAGGTCCGGATAGACGTAGATCTTCTTCGTCCCCAAATCCACGATATTCTTGGGCTGTCCCATGATCGCGATCACCTGATCCGTGGTTTGACCCAGAGATATTGTAGCCGGCGGTGCGGCGGGAGCCTGGCTGGCGGTCTCCTGCGCCGCCTGCGTGCCCTGTTGGAACTGCTGGTCGATCTGAGTGGCAACGTTCTGGTCCGGCGGAGGCGCGCCCATCGCGAATGCCGCTGGAGTGGCAGCCGCCAGCGCCGGCTCCGGGGGAGTGGGCAGCCCACCCTGGTGGGCCTGGAGATCCGAGAGTCCCTGATCCAGTGTCTCGCGCATATGGTTCTGCATGTTCTGCAAGTCGGCCAGTCCAACCTGAACTGCGCTTCCCTTCCGGCATTCCATCCCGCCTTTGCTGGCCATCACCACGAGAGTGGCGGCGGGAGCGTCTTGCGGCGGAGGCTGCGTAAGCTGAAGCACGTCGCCTCGGGTGACCGCGCAGGCCGCGCCGCTTGCGTCGACCAGATCCAGATCGTCGCCGACCACAAAGACGTGCGGCTGGTTATCGGCGAACATGCGGGCGATGCCGCTGGAAGCGGGATTGGGATCGTTATTCAATGCGTTGGTTTGCGCCTCGGCCTGTTCCAGAGACATCTGACGGCGCACTTCGTCGGCGATCGCCTGCTTGACGTCAGGTGTCAGGGCGACTTCCCCGCCTGGAGGAGGCGGCGGAGGCGGTGCGTACGCCCCTGCCTGCGCGGCCAATTGTGCCTGGTACTCCGCCTGGAGCGATTGAGCAATCAGGTAATCCGTCAGCCAAAGAGAAGGACTGGCGTAGACCGGATAGGGTTCGAAAAACCCTCCATAGAATCCAAACCAGGGAGTGCGAATGCCCCAACCCCACGCATACGGAACGGGAGTGATAAAGGGAGTGCCTACAAATCCGTAAAACCCGAGCGGGTAGTAGCGGGCCGGAGCATACACTTCCAAGGCGACTCCGTGGAACGCGTAGGGACGATAGAAGGTCTGGTAAGGACGCCCGCCCACGAAGTAGGTTCGCGCCGCATAATTCTGGCCGCGAACCACAAAGGGGCGCTGAACGTAGCCCATCCCTCCGCGTACGGCGACAACGCGAGTGTGGTCGGGCATTTCACGCACCACGGTGGTGCGTCCATTGAGCCCGTTATGAACGTCGATTCCGTTGGCCGTGTGAACATCCGCAACCCTTCCGTTCACGCGAGTGACGGAGCCGCCGTCGCGCGTAGGCACGGTCCTGGCTGCCACCGGCATGGGGCGGCCCATCGGCCCTCTACTTGATGCGGGGCCTTGCCCTTGCCTCGGCGTTGGGGCGCCTCCGGACGGGCCCCTCGCGCCTGCTGTGGCGCCGGGCGTGGATGGTCCGCGGCCTCCCGGCCCGTTCGAACCTGGAGTCCTGCCTGCAGGCGCCTGTCCTTTGTTGGCTTCGCCTGGCCGATACTCCGGACTGCCGGACTTGGAGGGTCCACTCGAGGACGGCGCGCCAGGCTTGGTGGGGCCTTTCGGCGCGGATTTCGAGGGAGGCTTCTTCTCTTCCTGCTTCTCTTGTGCCGCCTGGGCCGCGGGCGACCAAAACAACACGGCCGTTCCCGCCGCCAACGTTGCAGCCAAAAAGAATCGGCTTGGTTTCGAGGTCTTCATACTATCTCCTACCAGTTATAGCGTGGACCCACGCTGAAAAAGCTCATGGACAGTGAAGAATAATTCGCAGAACCGCTCCCTCTGGTCGCGGCTCCAGAGTCGGAGTCTATGTTCACAATAACTTACAGAGCCGCGACCAGAGGGAGCGGTTGCGCTACGGGATCAAGCTCCAACGCACGACGCAGTTCTTCTGCAGCCGGGCGCTTTTGTTCTTGAGGATCAAATTGTGCGTTTCCCCTTCCCCCGGAGTCAGGCGCACGTCCCAGATCTTCCTGTCGTACTCGAACCGCCGGTTCACGGTCAGAACATTGGGGAAAGTGTATTCGCCATTTGGCGGGATGGGGTCGCCTGTGCACTCCAGGCTTCCGGATTTTCCATCGGCGGAAGGCGTGGCGGATGGCAGACTGGCGGGAGGCTGCATGATCCTGCGGCCGGTTTGGGCGTTCGCGGGAGGAGGAGCGCTCGCTTTGAGATCGGCGATCCAGCGCATCGCTCGATATTGCTTGTCGCGATCGCCCTCATTCACATCCGCGGCAAGAAGATTCCCGGCGATCTCTCTGTAACGAGGAAGGATCTTCAGACCATTCATCTTCCAATCCCGAATATCCGGCATATCCAGCAGAATCCGGCAGACGGCGTACGCCTCCTGCTCAGACAGCTCGACCGGCTGGGCCGCCACCGCATCGCCCGATCCCAAAAGATCGTCCAGAAAGGGCTTTGCGCTATCGGGAAAACGAAGCATTAGGTTGCCGAGCATCGGCGCGTAAGCAAGATTGAACGTCGCTTGACGCTGCTGACGCCAGGAGTACTCGACCACCGCGGCAGCCACGCGCGCGTCGGCCAGCGTCGTGATCACGTCGGGGAGGTTTTCCCTTCCCTCGTCTTTCTTCCAGGCGGCGATCAGCTCGTCATCGGCGATATCCCGATACCATCCCAAAAGTCCGGAGATAGTCGTGACGCTCTGCTGACGGTTTGCTGGGTCAAGTTTGGCCACCAGCGCCTTGATTTTTTGCCGTGCGACGGTTGCCGTGTACGGCGGAGGCCCCACCGCTTTGAACTGTGCGTTCCCTGTGATCGCAGCCGCGAGGAACAAGAGGAGCACTGCGGCCATTGCTTTTATTGGGGTCTTCATGCCTTCCTTGGGGCGAAAAAATGTATACTGGGGCCGTTAGCGAAATTCCTTGCCTTCCCACCTGGAACAGCCCGAAGACGCTCAGCCGCCGCAGATTACTCAGTTGCTGAAGCAAATGCAGCTTGGAAACCGGGACGCGGGCGAACAAGCCGTCGCCTTAGTTTACAATGAACTGCACCGGATCGCGGCGAATCACCTGCGCAAGGAAGCGCCGGGACATACGCTGGTAGCCACGGCCCTCATTCATGAGGCGTATGTCCGGCTGGCGGGCGGGGCGGCTTTCGAGATCCAGAATCGAGGGCACTTCTTTGCGATCGCCAGCCAGCAGATGCGGCGCATTCTGGTGGATCACGCTCGCGGAAAGAACGCCCTGCGGCGTGGAAGCGGCGCGATTCAGGTGGGGCTCGACCAAGTGCACACGGGGTCCGATCCACCTGCGATTGATCTGTTGTTGCTGGATGAATCTTTACGGGAGTTGGAGCGAGTGGAACCCCGCGCCGCCAAAGTCGTCGAGCTTAGATATTTCGGCGGCTACACGGATAAAGAAGTAGTGGAAGCGCTAGGCGTGTCCCTGGCGACGGTTCGCAGGGATTGGGAGTTCGCCCGCTGCTGGCTCTTCGACCGGATGCAAAACCAATTGCCTTCAAAAGGGACCTAGGCGTTCGAGGCTGCCATGTCGCCGGAAACGCATCAGCGGGTACGCAAGCTTTTTGACGAGGCGTTGGAGCGCCCCGAAGGCGAGCGGCTCGCCTTTCTGAAGAGCGCTTGTCCCGATGACGAAGTGGCGCTGCAAACCGCGGTCCGGCTGCTGGACGCGTACACGCCAGCGCAATCTTTTCTCGAAGAACGGCCGCGGGGAATCGAACGCATCGGCCGCTACATGATCACCGGGGAGTTGGGCCGCGGTTCGATGGGGGTCGTGTACGAGGCTGTCGATCCCATCATCGGCCGCAACGTCGCGGTCAAGGTGATTCATCTGGAAGCGCTGGCCGATCCGGGGCAGGCGCAGTTTTTGCGGGAGCGGCTGTTTCGTGAGGCCCGCTCCGCCGGCCAGTTATTTCACCCCGGCATTGTCACGGTGCTCGACGTAGGCCAGGAAGGCGAACTGGCGTTTATCGCGATGGAGCTGGTGGACGGATCGTCATTGCAACGAACGGTTGCGTCCGGAGCGAAGCTCGACCGAACGCAGATTGTGGACATCCTGCGCCAGACGGCCGCTGCGTTGGATTTTGCGCATCGCAACAAAGTGGTCCACTGCGACGTGAAGCCTGGAAACATAATGCTGGGGCATAACGAAAACGGCGGACTTGTGGTAAAGCTGACAGATTTCGGGATCGCCAAAATCGCATCTTCCACGCAGTACCACACACGCACGGGCTTGCTGATGGGCACGCCCAGCTACATGTCGCCGGAGCAGATCGAGGGGCATCCCGTCGATGGAAGGTCTGATCAGTTCTCGCTGGCCGCGGTCGCGTTTGAGCTGTTGACCGGAGCCGTTCCTTTCCACGGCGAGTCGCTTGCGGGGCTAGCTCATACGATCGTCTACGGACCGAGACCATCGGCTCGAGAGGCCAATCCGCAACTGCCCGAGGGCGTCGATCGAGTCCTGGAACGCGGACTGGCCAAGTCCGCCGGGGATCGCTTTCCCAGTTGCACCGAATTCGTCAGGGACCTGGAGGGCTCGGTGATCGGCGTGCCGCAGCCTCCGGCCGTGGTCGCGATGGCAGCTCGAAAAAGGCTGGGAAAGAGTTGGGCGATTGCACTCGCCGGCCTTCTCGTATTGACATTGGCCGCGGCCGGCGTGTACCGATTTGCAATTCATTCTTCGCCAAGCCTGCCGAGTGTCCCGGCCAATTCAACCGCGGCGGCGAGGACTCCCGTAGCTGAACCGCTGCCGTTGGCCGCCCCGGTTGTGGAACGCTTCACTGCCGATCCTGCCTCGATTAAACCCGGAGCCGTCGCGACACTACGCTGGGAGGTGAAAGGCGCCGTTAAGGTGGCCATCCAGCCGGACGTGGGCGTGGTGCAACCGAGCGACACGCTCCAGGTGAAGCCTCGGGCAACCGTGGTTTACAAACTGGAAGCCACCGGTCCGGGCGGCCAGACGGCTGCGCAGGAAGCTCGCGTCGCAGTAGAGGATGTGGTTCCCACCGCGACCGCGTACGCCGAAGCTGTCGCCCAGAGGAGGGCCGGGCACCCCGCCAAAGCGTATCCTTTGTTCCGCCAGGCCGCCGATATGGGAGACACGCGCGCCATGCTGGACTTAGGCAATATGTCCGCCGACGGCGAGGGCGTGGAGAAAAATTACGCGGAGGCGCTGCGGTGGTTTCGAATGGCCGCCGACCGGGGCAGCTCCGAGGGCATGCGGGATCTCGGCGGCATTTTCTATTTAGGTTTCGGCAGGAATGTTCCGCCCGATTACTCCTCGGCCGCATATTGGTTCCAGAAGGCCGCCGACAGCGGCGAGGCGGATGCAATGTACGACTTGGGAACGATGTATCAGGCCGGCTTGGGCGTCGACAAAAGCCTGGACAGAGCCAAGCAGCTGTATCAGGATGCCGCCAGGCTCGGCAATGAGGAAGCCCGGAAGCGGCTGGCGGATTTGGCGGGACATTAATCGACGCGCGCCGCGGGTCCAACCCTATTACGTTACGCGCTATATCGTGATGTGTAATACTTCGGTCATCGGAACAACGGCATGGATTTTGTCATCGAAACAGATCGCCTGGTGGGCGGCTATGGAAAATCGATGGTCCTGCGCGAGGTGTCCCTCCGGGTGCCGCGAGCCAGCATCTACGGTTTTCTTGGGCCCAACGGCGCCGGCAAAACGACAGCCTTGCGCATGCTGCTGGGGCTGCTCCGGCCATTTAGCGGAGAGATTCGTCTGTTCGCCGAACCGCTGAACGGAGCTCTGCCGGGAATTCTGCGCCGCGTCGGCTCGCTGATCGAGCAGCCCTCTCTATATGACCACCTTACCGGGGAGGAGAATCTTGAAATCGTCCGAAGATTGAAATTCCTGAAACGCGCGGACGCCGGCCGAGCGATCGAGGCCACCGGCGTTGGCGAATATATCCAGAGGCCAGCCGGAGAGTATTCCCGAGGGATGCGGCAGCGGCTCGGCGTCGCGATGGCGATTCTCGGAAACCCTGAATTGCTGCTGCTCGACGAACCGATGAACGGATTGGATGCGGGCGGCCTGCGGTCGTTCCGGTCGGTGCTCAAAAACCTGCATCAGGAATACGGAACCACCATCGTGATTTCGAGTCATCAATTCGAAGAAGTGGAGCAAGTTGCCACTCACATCGGGATCATGAGCAGCGTCGGGGATCTGCTGTTTCAAGGGCCGCGCGAACAGTTATCGGCTCGCGTGCCTCAGGAACTGGTGATCAAAGTCGATCGCTGGGAAGACGCTGTAAAGATATTGACGGCTGGCAATTTCAAGGTTGATTTGCAGCGGGAGCATATCGTGATTCAGGGGGCCACGACGGAGATGGCTCGCGAAGTGAACCGCCTGCTGGTTACGAATGGCATTGACATCCATCATCTGGCAATGGATTCGGCGACCCTGGAAGCGCTGTTTGTGAAGGTCACGACCACGGTAAAGGCCTGGGACGCACGATGATGGCAGTGGCATGGGCGTTAATCAGCACGGAGGCTATCAAGCTTCGACGCACGATTGCGGTGTGGCTGGCTGTGGGCGCTCCTGCACTCGCGGTTTTGATCGAGCTCATTGCCGTGTTCGGCCGGACGGCGCCTCCAAGGGGAGACGCCGGCGCCCAATGGCGTCTTCTCTTGCAGCCCGGCTGGACCGCGTGGTTCGGTTTCTGCCTGCCGATGTTCATTGCCTTCGAGGCGGCTTATCTGGCCCACCTGGAGCATAGCGGGAAGCAATGGAAACAACTCTTTGCGTTTCCGATTCCCCGCTGGGGTGTCTACGCAGTCAAGATGCTGTTTTGCGCCCTCCTGGCGGGTGTAAGCTTCCTTATCGCGGTGACGGGATTCGTAATCGATGTATTGAGCTACGGCGTTGTTTATGGACTGCACCTTGCGTCGGTCCTCCCCTGGCCGGAAATCCTGGCCACCGCGGGGAAAGCGTATGCGGCATCCTGGTTGCTGATCGTCATACAGAGCTGGCTTGGCGCGCGGTTTACAGGAATCATATCCCCGGTTGGAATCGGTTTCGCGGCATTAGTTATGGGTTTCGTTCTGCTCCCCATTGGGGAAGGAGCGCTCTCATCCTGGTATCCGTGGCTGTTGCCCCTGCGCACGTTTCTGGCTGCGCCGGGCGATTTGCATCAGACGACTTTGCCCGCGGTTTTCGGATGCACGGGCGCTGTGGTGTCCGGCGCGATTGCTTGCTGGGATTTAGCTCGCCGCCGCGATTTCGCTTAACCAGAAATATTTAAAGTCAACATCCGCAGAACATTTCCCTTGACTCATCTACTATAGAGTAGTAGGATCAGGTACAAGATAGTAGAGACGATGCCGAAACACAAACTCAGCAAACTGGAACTTGAGATTCTGGAGATCCTGTGGACTCACGGGAAGGCCTCCATTCGGGAGATTCAGGAGGCTTTTCCGGAGCCTCGCCCGGCCTACACCACCATTCAGACCACCGTGTACCGCCTGGAAGGAAAGCAGGCCGTGCGACGCGTGCGGAAGATCAGCAATGCTCACATCTTTGAGCCGATCGTGGCGCGGGACGTCACGCGGCACGGACTGCTGGACGAGATTCTGAGTTTCTTCGGGGGCCGGCCCCAACCGATGATGGCGCAACTCGCCGAAGCCGGGAAACTTACGATTGAAGACGTTCGAGAGTTGGAGAAAACGATTAAGAAACTTGACCGGGAGAAGAAAAAATGATCAACCATCTTTGGCAATCGACGCTGTTTGCGGTGGTAGCGGGACTCCTGACGGTGGCACTGCGCAGGAACCGGGCACAAGTCCGATATTGGATTTGGTTCAGCGCATCGCTGAAATTCCTTGTCCCCTTCGCACTGCTGATCAGCCTCGGGAGCCATGTGGAATCGTGGACTCCGCAGGCTAAGAAGTTTGACGCTCCTCCAGCCGTCTCTTTCGCGATGGAGCGGATCGCGCAGCCTTTTTCCGTGAGCGTGGCTCCCGTCGCGCGAGGCAATCGAGATTGGGCCGCAATCGCAATGCTGGGCGTGTGGGCTTGTGGATTCGTGGCCATCGGACTGATGCGATTCCGGGACTGGCTCCGCATCCGCGCGGCGCTGCGCTCCAGCAGCGCGATGGATGCTCCCGCGGCGGTCGAGGTTCGTTCGTCTCCGGGATTATTGGAGCCGGGAGTGGTTGGCTTCGTGCGGCCGATTCTGCTCTTGCCTGAGGGGATTGCGGAACGCCTGACGCAGCCTCAACTGGAGGCAGTGCTGGCACATGAACTGTGCCACGTCCGCCGCCGCGATAATCTATTCGCTTCGATGCACATGATCGTGGAAGCGGTGTTCTGGTTCCATCCATTGGTGTGGTGGATCGGAGCAAAGCTGATTGAAGAACGCGAGCGCGCTTGCGACGAAGCCGTGCTGAAGCTAGGCAGCGCGCCTCGCGATTACGCGGAAGCGCTGGTCAATGTGTGCAAGCTGTACGTGGAATCGCCGCTGGCGTGCGTGTCCGGAGTAACTGGGTCGGATATTAGGAAGCGAATCCACGCAATCCTGGCGGGGCGGGTCGCGGGCGACATGAGCTTCGCAAAGAAATTCGGCCTGGCCGTTGCGGGCATCCTGGCGTTGATTGTGCCGATCGGCGTTGGCGTACTGAATGCCCCTCGACTGCTGGCTCGGCCTCAGGAGCAATCGCAATCCTCGGTTGAGGCGGCGACGGCGAAGCCGCAAGTGACGCCGCCGGCTCACCGCCTGATTGCCCAAGCGCAAACTACGCCCCCTCAGGCCGGTCGAGGCGTGATTTCACAAGCTGCGCCTGCGAAATCCGCAGCGGAATTGCATTCGCTTCGTTTGGCCGAGGCCAAAGAGAAGTTTGGGTCGGCCAGCAGTCCGATGGCGCGGATGTACGTTCGCTATGGTCCTCCGGACCAGATTGACGACCGCAGCACCGACGCACAGAATCCTTCGCAGATCTGGCGGTACAACTATCTGGGAGATTTCCGCAGCAACGTGGAGGTACAGTTTGCACCGGGGAAGGCCATGCAGATCACCTCGCCTCCACCGGTGACCTTTCAAGGTGAAGCGGGCGTCTCAGCAGCGGTGCTGGCGACGATTCCGGCAGAATTTTTCCACGGAAGCGAGCCTCCGGCCGCAAACACCATCGCAGGATTTCCCGGAGGTGACGCCTCGATGCAGATTTATCCAGCGCGATCCTACCGCATGCTTTCGGTGCCGATCGGCTCACTGTCAGGCGGGGTCGACATCGCCGGCGTAATTCGGACTAGCGCGGGCCAGACGCTGCAGTCTGCAGAACCTGATATCACCCTGGGCGTCCGTGATTTTATTATCCTCAAACAGCCTGGACCTGCGCCCAGCGGGTCTTTTTACACGGCGACCTTCACGCTCGACCCAGGCTCTTACGTTTGCAGCGTGCTGGTGCGCCAGCAGACCACCGGGATGGTGTACGGAGAGACAATCTCCTTCGAGGCAAAGTAATGGAGTTCGAGCGCAACAGATTGCGAAGAAGCTGGTGTTGGCCGCTGGAGCGTGGCTCCCGCAAGGCCCAGAGTCCTGAGGGGATGAACGGCCAATCCCCATCCAAGCCCAGATTCGGAGTGGCAGCGATCGGGGGCGTGGGACCAAGAGCGGAGGCAGGCTGCCCGACCGTGGCGTCCTTGGCCCAGTTTGTATCCGTCAACTTCGTGAACGGCTGGCGCAATCTAAGCTGAAGATCCGCGGGAGTTTGTAGAGCAGCGGAAAGGCTCAAACTCCATCCCTGAGTATTCCCGGGAGCATCGCAGGATTTTCGAAAATGTTTCCGGCTGCGACAGGCCACTCGTCTTAGTACGGCAGGCGAAACCGCCTGCCCCACCAACCAGGGTCGACAGTTTGCAGGCCCGGGGGTGCCGGCATTCAGTCCGGAGTGCGTGCTCCTCGCGCATCTCATCCTCATTTGGGCCTGCGTCAGCCAATACGATGAAAACACGCCGGGTGTTTTTCAGGCGTGCGCCCGCTGCCTGACGGGCTGCTTTTGAACGCGGCCGTCTCCGAGCCTGAGTCCGGCTATTTCTTGGTAGCCGCTTCGATGGCTTCCAGTTCCTTGCCCGCGTCGGCCAATTTGCCTTGCGCTACAAGTTGCTTGTAGCGATCGAAGTGCATCCGGATCTCGTTCAGCCTTGCGTCGGCGGAACTCGCGGTTGCCGCCGCCGGCTGCGCGGGGGCCGCGGGCGCATTCGTTTCTGTGGCCGATTGCCGCGTAGGCGCAGGCGGGGGCTGTCCCGCCTGAATCGCGGCGAGGCTTGCCAGCGCTTTCTCGTACGTGTCCTCGTAGACCAGAGTGCTGCCGGTCACCAGGGCCACTTTCTGTAATTGCGGCATGCGCGCCTGCACCGCCTGGATGAAGATGGGCTCGACGTAGAGAAACGTATTGTCGATTGGCAGCACCAGAATGGGAGGACGCAGCACCTGGCTGCCTTGCTGGCCCCACAGCGTCAGGTCCTTCGAAATGACCTGGTCCTGATTTACCAGCGCGTCAACCTGCAAAGGCCCCGAAATGATTTCCTGCTTGGGCAGTTCCAGGAACACGACTTCGCCCAGATGCGGGCCATCGCAGCGCGCCACCATCAGCGCGATCAGGTTCTGTTTTCCGCGCGGCGTATAGTAAGTGGTCAGAACAAACTCGGGAGCCGTTTCCCCGGGCAGCGTCATCACCATGTATACCGGCGTAACGCTCTGCGTGCCTCCGCCGGCACTCTGGCCTTGCGCGGACGTCGCCAGGTCCCACAACTCGGCGCGATTGTAGAAGGACTCGGGATCGCGCATGTGATAGGTCCGGTACACTTCGGCCTGAATGCGGAACAGGTCCTCGGGCGAGCGGGTGTGGGCGCGCAGATCCCCGGGCATTTCGGAAGCGGGCACGAATAAATCCGGAAACAGGCGCTGGTAGGCCTGAATCAGCGGATCCTCGGCATCGAACACATACAGCTTCACGCTGCCGTCGTAGGCATCAATGGTGGCTTTGACCGAATTGCGGATGTAATTGAACGGCTCCTCGTCCTGGGGCTGAACCTCGCGCGAGTAAGGGTGCGCGTCGCTGGTCATGTACCCGTCCACGATCCATGTCAAGCGCCCGCTCTCGGTGATCACCATATAGGGGTCGTGATCCCAGCGCACGAACTCGGCCAGAGTGCCCAGCCGGTCCAGCACCTTGCGATGAATCATCATGCGGCTGTCCGAAGTAATCGCGTCGGAGAGGAAAATATTCCAGTCGCCCTCCGCAATCGCGGCGACGGTTCGCAGCGTCAGGGAAGCGATATTGAAACCGCCCTTGCCGTCGTAGTGGATCTTGACGTCGGGTGTCGCGGGGTAATTGAATTCCAACTGTTTGGTGGGCGCGAACACCGGTTCATGCGAGGCCTCGCCGAAGTAAATCTCCGGGCGCGTGACCTTCAGGCTGGGCGTCATCACCTGCACCGGCGCGTCGCGGACCAGCAGTTCGGGAAGCCCGGTGGGAGAGATGCGGCTGGCTTCGGCCAGCACCAGGCCGTAGCCGTGCGTGTAGGTTGTGCTGAAGTTGATCCAGCTATTCTGGGCCTCGCCCAACTGATTCAGATCCAACTCCCGCGGAGCCAGCAGAGTCTGGCGCAGCTTGCCGTCGATCATGTAGCGATCGACGTCGGTGTCGGCGTAGGCGTAGGGGCGCAGAGGCTGGGTCTGGCTGAGCGTATCGTGGAACGCGTGCCAATCCCACAGGCGCACGTTATCGAGCATGGCTTCATTGCCTTTGAAGTCGATGCGGCCTTCCTTGTGCGCGTCGAATTGGGTTTCGCGAACGTTGTGAGCCAAGCCAAAGGCGGAGCGCGTGGCCTCAATATGGCGCTGCAGATACGGCCGCTCCAGCAATAGTTCGTTAGGCTTGACGTACAGGCTGCTGACCAGCGGAGGAATAGCGACGTCGAACACCAGTACGATGGCGCAGGCCAGCGCCCAGCGCCGCTTGCGCGCCAGCACCAGAACCGCCGCCAGGATCGCGGCTGCGGCTTTGGCGTACTGCAAGGGCAGGCCGATATTCTGCTGGATGTAATCGATACCCACCAGCAGATTGCCATGGTCGGAATACAGCATCGAATAGCGGTCCAGCCAGAAATTCACCGCCAGGGCGACCAGGAATCCGGCCATCAACGCTTGCAGCATCCCGGTTTCCAGGCGTCCCAGCTCCTTCAGGCTATCCAGGTCGATGCGGCCGGCGGTGACCAGACCGGGGAATTCGCGGCGGATCTGCCAGCCTCGCGCCGTGAGATAGTAAGCCAGCGCGCCGGCGATTGCGAGGGTTTCGACGAATCCGACCAGCCCGTTGTAGAACGGGAGCTCAAAAAAGTAGAAGCCCAGCGGGCGTCCGAAGACAGGATCGGTCCAGGTTGAGGCGACGCCGCTGCCCGCTATGTAACGCGCCACCACCCAGCCGCTCATGGAAGAAGCCGAAATGACCATCGCCACCAGCACCAGCGCGACGGTCACCAGGCGCGAATAAATTCGATTGTCGCGGATGCGCTCCCCCGCGTATTTCAGGCCGCGGGCGTGGCCGATCCAGAGAACCAGGAAGGCGATCAGCCACTCCGCCACATTGGTGGCGTAGAGGTACGCGGAGGCTCGTAGCCAAGTGTTGACCTGGCCCATTTCGCCCCACCACAAATAATCGACGATGAGGGAGCAGATGGAGCGCCCGAACACCAGCAGCAGAACCACCGCCGCCGCAAGGACAATCCATCGGGCGCGTCCGTCACGGCGGGGTTCCGGGAAAGATAGCATCTAGAACATGCTATCAGTTATAAAACAACAACTCCCTGGGATCGCGGCTGTTTTGGAGCCGTGACCGCAGGGAGCGGTTGCGAATCGTCCGAACCTGTCGAGTTTACAGCAGGCGGAAGGTGACTTCGATTTGAGCCTGAACGGCGACCGGCTTGCCGTCCTTCATGCCCGGCTTGAAGGTCCACTTCTGCACCGCTTCGATGGCTTTCTCATCCAAGCCTAAGCCCAGCGGCCGGATCACGTGAATTTCGGTCGGCTTGCCGGTAGCATCTACAACCAGGGAAAGCATCACTGCGCCTTGCCACTTGGCCTTACGGGCTTCTTCCGAGTACTGCGGCTCCGGGTGAAGGATCGGCACGGGGTTGGTGACGCCGCCGCCAGGACGATAGGCGCCGCCGCCGCTTCCGCCGCCGCTACCCGGTCCAACTCCATTGCCATTGCCCGATCCGATTCCGCCGCCCTTACCGCTTCCGAAACCGCCGCCCGCTCCGGTGCCCGCGAAGGCATTCAATCCGGTGGATGCGCCAATGGCCGTGGGATCGATATCGGGAAGGTCCGCGTTAACCGAAACTGGCGCTGCCAGCTGAGTTTGAAAATGTTCCGTCGGCGCGACGAACTGTTTCACCGGCTTGGGCAACTCGGCCTTCTTGACGATCGGCTGCCGCGCGCCTCCGCCTCCGCCGCCCTTTTGCTCCACAGGCTTCAGCGGAGGAGGGGGAGCCACTAGCGTGACCATCTCTTTTACGGCCTTCTGCACCGGCTTCAATGTACCCAGGAAAAGCAGCAGCCCGATGATGGACACGTGAATCAGCAGCGATGTGATGGTCGCGCGCGCCCCGCCTCCGCCGTACAGCCCCACCAGACCCTTCAGCTCAGCCGGATCCACTGGCTTCGATGTGAGCACCAAAGGCGGTAGCGGGGGCGGCGGATGGATCAGGTCTTTGAATGTCTTGGTGATGCTCTTATAGAACGGCTCATCCAAAGTCGCCGGCGCCAGCAGGCGCTGGAGATGGATGTCCGGATTCTCTTCCGGAACGTGGAACTGTGGGTCCATCTTTATCGGATCTGTTTCGTTCGGCACGCTTCTACCCCCGCCTAGTTTAGGCAATCCTTAAGTGCTACTAATGCCACATTGCAACTGACGTTGTCCGGTAGGTCTTCGGTTACCATATCCGGGATTCTTCAATCCAGTTTCGATTTTATCATAGGATTCTGTCAGAGCGAGAGGAAGTGTGCAGTTTCGGCCCACAGGTCCTCCAGGACGTTGGTCAGCTCATGTCCGGAATCGAACAGCTTCAGGCTAACACGAGAATGCCGTGCGGCATAGGCTGTGGAAATCGATGCCGGAACCACCGTGTCGAGGCTTCCGTGGAGGATCAGTGCGGGCTGGGCGAACTCCGGCTCGTCTTCATAGTTCTGGGAGTCCTCGAGAAGCTGGTAGCCAAGCGGGACTTCGCGATTGTAGCCGTAGTGGAAGACAGGGGCGGAGCCCTCGCGCTGCCATCGCGCCAACTCTTCGGGCGAGTAGCGCTGACGCCAGCGGCTGGGAAACTGAAATGCCGGAGCCAGCAGCACCAGCTTCTCGATATTGGCGTGGCGGGCGGCGTAGAGCGCCGCCAGATAGCCTCCCAGGCTCGATCCGAACAGGATCGTGGGCTCGCCGTCAACCGCCGCGTCGACGATCTGAAGTTGGCCGGTGATGGTCAGATGCGTGAAATCCCCGCCATCGAGCGCCGGGATTTCGAGCGTTAGCCCCTTATCTGCAAATTGTTTCCGGAAGAATTGCGCTTTGCTGGATTGGGGGCTGGAAGCGAAGCCGTGCAGATAAATATACTGGGAGGCGGGTGTCATTTGCCATTGCCGAACTGAATCTGGGCATCCGCGCCGAATTTGTGGAAGTCGCTATAAATAAATGAGTTCTGCATAACCAGTTGGCCGCCCCGCAATTCCTTGTGATCAACGGAGGAGGGGGCTAATGTGCCGAACGCGGTTGGTGCATAGTCCACGGACGCTTCCTCGTGAACGGCTTTCGCGCCCTGCCCTTCGCCGACCCCCAGGGTGATTCGCAGCGGAAGAAAATTATCCGCCCGCACCCAGACGTCGCCCTGCACCTTCAAGCGGTGGGGCTTGCCTCCAGAGGTCTCGAATACCGTTAGCAGCTCCGGCCCGTCGATCTGGGTGTAGCGGAATACCAGAGCCTTGGTGGCACCCAGGAAGTCGGGACCTTTGAAGGCGAACTCATAATGCTCGATCTCGCGGGGGGTGAACAGCATCAACAGCGGTCCGAAGTCCATCGCGGCGCCCACCAGGCCGTAGTTGGCGAATTCCTTGAGAAGCTCCTTTTCACGCTGGTCGTCTTTCAGGGCGATGATCCTGGCGAGGGAATCCTCGGCCTTCTTGGCATCGGCGACAGACTTGCCGTCGACCGAGACCACCCGGCGCAACTCGTGCAAAGTCTCGGTCTCGCCGGCAAAGGACGCGAAACCGTACTCGGAGACCACCTGCCGATCCTGCCACTTCGGGACAGGCGGGGTCTTGGCGTCGTTGCCGATGCGCGGGCGGAAGCGCGGCTGCGGCTTGTGGGCTTTCTGCTCCAGGGTTTCATGGCCCAGAAGGGAGGGCGCGATGCGGCGGAATGCGTCGGCTTCTTCAGAGAGACGGGCGGTCATCTGCTGGGTCTGGTCGGCTGCGTGAAGATCGAGTATAAGAAGCAGAAGTGCGAATCCAACCCCTCCTTGGTTGAACCTGCGACGATTGAACGTGCGGTACAAGACTCCATTCCGAGCCTCGACTGTATAGGAGCGGTACTCCACAATACCGGCAGCCGTTACCGCTCTTCCATAGTCGCGGCTCAGAATCGGCGCTTGCACTGCCATACTCTGAGCATACGCGCATCTGTTAGCATGAATGTTTCACCCTCATTTATGCTTCGCAGTTTTCGCGGTGTTTGGCCCCGTGTCGCCCCCTCCGCCTATGTCGATCCTGGCGCGGCAGTCATTGGCGATGTCGTCATCGGTGAGCGCTCCAGCGTTTGGCCGTCGGCATCGCTGCGCGGCGATATCTCTCTGATCCAGGTCGGCGATGAAACCAGCATCCAGGACGGCACCGTGGTGCACACCGACGCCCGATATCCGGCCATCATCGGCAATCGCGTAACGGTGGGCCACATGGCCGTGCTGCATGGCTGCATTGTGGAAGACGAAGTCCTGATCGGCATCGGAGCCATCGTGCTCAACGGCGCGCGTATCGGCAAAGGTGCCGTCGTTGCCGCCGGAGCCCTGGTTCCTGAAGGCGCCGAAATCCCCGCCGGAATGCTGGCCATGGGAGTTCCCGCCAAGGCCAAGCGTCCCGTCACCGAAGACGAGATGGAGCGGTTCCGCATCAACTGCAACAACTACGTCAGGCGGACGCAAGAGTACCTGGAAGAAAGTTCCCAGAAATGAGTCTCAAAGCGGTCAAAGGAATGCGGGATATCCTCCCGCCTTCAAGCGCAGTCTGGAATCGCGTGGAAGGCGTGGCGCGCGAGGTGTTCCGCACCTGCAATTATCACGAGATTCGCACGCCGATTGTGGAGGAAACAGCTCTCTTTGCTCGCGGAGTCGGCGCCGAGACCGACATCGTCGGCAAGGAGATGTACACCTTCGAGGATCGCGACGGCAGCTCGCTCACGCTCCGCCCCGAGGCGACGGCCAGCGTGATGCGATCCTACATCGAGCATCGCCTCGATCAGATCCCGGGCGTCCAGAAGCTCTACTACATGGGCCCGATGTTCCGCCGGGAGCGTCCGCAGAAGGGCCGTTACCGGCAGTTCTATCAAATCGGAGCAGAGGCGATCGGTTCGGAATCGCCGCTTGTGGATGGCGAAGTAATTGAGATGGGTGTGGAACTCCTGCGCCGCTCCGGCCTGGAAGGATTTACACTGCTGCTGAATTCGGTGGGAGACCACAAATGCCGCCCGGCATTCGTGGAACTTCTGAAAGAGAAACTCACCGAGGTGGCGCCGCGGATGTGCGGGGATTGCCAGCGGAGGGCGGTCTCGAATCCGCTGCGAGTGCTGGATTGCAAGGTGCCCGAAGACCAGCCCATCATCGAAACATTGCCGTCGATCCAGGACCATTTGTGCCCAGAGTGCTCGGCGCACTTCGCGGCGGTGCGAAGCTACCTGGATCATCGCGGCATTCCGTATGAAGTCCGGCCGCGGCTGGTTCGAGGCTTGGATTACTACATGCGCACCACTTTCGAGATGACGCATTCCGGGCTGGGTTCGCAGAACACGGTGCTAGCTGGAGGGCGCTACGACGGCCTCGCGGAGAGCATCGGGTCCAGAGTTCCCGCGCCGGGCGTCGGCTGGTCGATGGGCGAGGATCGCCTGGTGATGACGGTAGAAGCCGCGGGCTCTGCGTCCGGTGTTTTGGCGAAGGACGCGCTGGTTGTCGTCGCGTTCACCGAAGGGGAAGCCACGCGCAACGCCGCTGTGTCGGCCGCCGCCGAGCTTCGCTGGCGCGGCGAAATCCGCACCGAAGTGATCGAAGGCAAGCTTAAGAAGGTATTCGAAGTCGCCAATAAACTGAATGCCCGCGTGGCGGTCATCTGCGGCGAAACGGAAGTGGCCGCGGGCACTCTATCAATCAAAGATCTGGAAAGCCGCGAGCAGTGGGACGTCCCTCGCGAGGAGCTTTTGGAACAAGTGGAAAAATGCCTGAACAAGTAGAGCTGGATTTTCTGGGCGACCTTCGCCGAACACATAACTGCGGGGAACTGCGCGCCTCCGACGCCGGGAAACGCGCCGTGCTGATGGGCTGGGTGCATCGCCGCCGCGATCATGGCGGAGTGTTGTTCGTCAACCTGAGGGATCGCGAAGGCGTGACGCAAATCGTCTTCCGTGCCGACGGCGATCCGGCCGTGCATGACAAGGCCGATCAGCTTTCGTCGGAGTACGTGATCGCCGTCGAGGGCACGGTGGTGCTGCGGACCCCCGAGACGATCAATCCGTCCCTGACCACCGGCGAAGTAGAAGTGGTGGCCGAAAAGCTATGGATTCTGAACACCTCGCGCACGCCGCCGTTTCCCATGGAAGAAGCCGTGGACGTGAAGGAAGACGTCCGGCTGAAATATCGCTACGTCGATCTGCGCCGCCCGCACATGCAGCGCAACATCATTCTGCGCTCCAAGATGGCGTTTGCGGTGCGCGAGTCGCTCCAGGGCATGGGTTTCCTGGAGATCGAGACTCCGTTCATGACGCGCTCCACTCCCGAGGGCGCTCGCGATTATCTGGTGCCCAGCCGCGTCAATCCGGGGACGTTTTACGCGCTGCCGCAATCCCCGCAGATCTTCAAGCAGCTTCTGATGATCTCGGGATTCGAAAAGTATTTCCAGATCGTGCGCTGCTTCCGCGACGAGGATTTGCGCGCGGACCGTCAACCGGAATTCACCCAGATCGATCTGGAAATGTCCTTCCCGCAAGAGGAACAGATCTACAGTGTGATCGAGCGCATGATCGGGGCGGTGTGCAAAGCTGCGGGGTTCGATACGCCCGAAACGTTCCCGCGCTTGACCTACGCCCAGGCGATGCGCAGCTATGGCAGCGACAAGCCCGATCTTCGTATTCCTCCGTTCCATTGCGTCGAGGATTTATTCGCGGGCGCCGGGCTGACACCGGAAGGACTCCCGCTGGTGGCGATCGTCGTTCCGAAAACCGGCGCATTGAGCCGCAAGGAGCGCGATGAGCTGAAAGCAGTCGGCAGCGAGCGCGGTTTGCGCGTCTATGACGACATCAAACGGCTGGATCGCGATTATCCGGAGGCGATGGGATTTGTGCGGGCGCGTACCGGCGCCGGCGAAGAGGATCTGCTGCTGCTGGCCGGCTGGGCGGGCGAGCCGAAAGGTCCGCTGCCCGAGGAGACGGCTCTTAAGGCTTGCGGACAACTGCGCGTTCACGCCGCGCAGAAGTATAACGATCGCCACAAGCTGCTGGACCCGAAAAATTTTCAGTTCCTATGGGTGGTCGATTTCCCGATGTTCGAATGGGACGAGGAGGAAGGCCGCTGGAACGCCGCGCATCATCCTTTCACCTCGGTGCATGATGAGGATCTGGACAAGCTGACCACCGATCCGGCGCACTGCCGCGCCCGCTCCTACGACCTGGTGCTGAACGGCGTGGAATTGGGTTCAGGCTCCATTCGTATTCATCGCCGCGATGTGCAGTCGAAGGTTTTCTCGGCGCTGAGTTTTACGGAAGAAGAGGCGCGAAAACGCTTCGGGTTCCTGCTGGAGGCTCTGGAATACGGCGCGCCTCCGCACGGAGGCATCGCGCTGGGCCTCGACCGGCTGGTAATGATTCTATGCGGCGAATCTTCGATTCGCGAGGTGATTCCGTTCCCCAAGACCGCCAAGGCGACCGACCTGATGTGCGAAGCCCCGGCGGAGGTGCCGGAGCGCCAGTTGCGGGAATTGGGGATTAGTATTCGGAAACAATAGCGTCGATCACCAGGTGTGACTGTGCAGAGCTTAAGCAAGGAGCGGATGAGATGAACATCCCTGAAGGAAGCTCCATAGTCGTTGGATTGCTGAACAAGAAAGAAAGGATGGAGCCTCGGCTCGCCCGATCCATCGCGGAGCTGACAGCGTCCGTTCCAGAAATTCAGGAAGCTTATCTCTTTGGATGCTTCATGAATGGGATGCGCAAACCAGCGGAGGTCCTTACGTTGGTTTTTCCGACCTCATTCGAGTTCGCTGAGGCCGTAGGCACGATAGGTCGTGGTTTGGGTGCGGTGCTTCCGCCTGGCGCCTCCTTGGATGTCTGGCCGATAACACCTGCTAACTCGATACTCGGTTCAGTACGGCTGGTCGGCCGGAAGCTTTTTGTGCGGTCGCCCATCGGGGAACCCATCTTCGCTGAAGAGCCGCTGCCGGAAAGAAAGAAATGGTGGCAGATTTGGTAGGCGGCGCTTATATAGGTTGCACAGACGACCCTGTTTGCAATCTTCTTCCCCTCAAGCGAGACTTATGCCAGGAACCCGTTCAAAATGCCGGCGGTTTCGTGTCAGCAGCATACCGCCGTTACTGGTCACGATGCCGGCAATCAGACTGTCCGCCATCCCGATGGGATTGCCCGATCGTTCGAGGGACCTGCGGATGTCGCTGGCAGCATCGGCAGCCGCGTCGTCCAGCGCCAGCGACGGCACCGCTCCCAGCAGCTGAACCAGTCGGGCAAGTTGCTTCGCGTTCTTGGCTCCCGACAGGAGTTCAAACCGGCTGATGACGGTGGTCCTGATTGCGCCACGACGAAGCAGCGTTTCCACGGCATCGGCTTCGCCTTTACCAGCAAGATAATCGATGAGGACATCCGTATCGGCGATGGTCATCGCCAGTTTGCTCGTATTTCCCGGGTTTGAGCCAACAGGCCGGCCGCTTCCGTCTCGCTCAGAGATCCCTTCAGCGTAAGGGCGCCGCGGATCGCATTCGCCCGGCCCCCTTGAGTTTCAAGGTAGAGTTCCAATGCTTCCGCCACCACGGCCGAGAAGCCTTTCTCTCCTCTGGTGGCAGCCAGTTCCAAGAGGCGCGCTCGATGTTCGGGTTTCATCTCAATGGTGGTTCGCATTGCACTCCAATTATCACACATGCATGCACATGCAGTTCGGCGCTGCGCCGCTCAGTGCAGCAGGGACTTCCGGCGAGGGGCTGTCAGTGTTGTGATCCATGGCGCGGGGCCGAGCGTCCGCGGAACCGACCCCAGATCCACGTTGGGATCGATCATCTGCTGATGCCGGCGTCCGTTCAGCGAAACCTCCGCGTCCACCCGGACCTCCACGCGCCGGTGGCCGGGAACGGTTTCCTGATCGGCGATGTAATGGGCGAACTGCTGGATCATATCCGGCCGCGGGACCATTTCCGCCGACTGCCAGCGCGGAAGATAGTGGCCCGGACTCCGGTTCCAGGTACGGCCGGTCTCGGGATCAGTGACGTAGAACGCGACGGTGCCATCCTTGTCGCGAAGCTTCATGCGCCAGGAGAAACGATGGCCTTGATCGGTCCAGGCGACGTCGCCAGGATACAGCCAATGACGCAGCGGCAGCAGAAACTGAATCGCGAAATAAACCGCGAGCCCGGCCAGGATCGCGTTTCGGAAGCGCGGGCGAAATTCGGTCGGAACGGGAGCAGTCAGCCAAGGCGGCCGATCCATCGCCCGGAGCGCCAGATTGATCAACCGCCTGGGCCAATCCGGGTCGAAGAAGAGAGCCGTCATCGCGGTGGCGAACCAGGGGAAAATGCCGATGTCGAACAGATGCGAATTGGTCAGATGAAACGTCGCCAAAAC
Organism: Bryobacteraceae bacterium; assembly: GCA_036489835.1. Classification (GTDB taxonomy): domain Bacteria; phylum Acidobacteriota; class Terriglobia; order Bryobacterales; family Bryobacteraceae; genus Palsa-187. The sequence goes on from DASXEY010000048.1 coordinate 70,256, forward strand.
CGCGAACATGTACGGACGGGTGCGCCGGTATAACAGCAGCGGCACCGCCGAAAGATCGATCGCCAGCCCGGAATAGCTGAAGAACAGGCCTGGCCAAGCCTGGTTGGTGTAGTTCGCCAGGATCGGCACGCGGAGATCCTGGCGTAGCCACAGGCGCATGGGCCAGCCTTGCAGCCACTCCGTATTGAGCTTGGCGATGCCGCCAAAGAAGTACACGATGCCCATCTGCGCGCGGAGAATCCACAGGCTCCAGGCGGGGGCGAAATCGGACGCGATCTTGGGGCGCAGCAGCGCGTCAACGGAAAGCTTCCGATGCGCCGGCACGAAGATCATCAGGAAGCTGACTAGCGAAACGAAATAGTAATGATTCAGGTACCGCGCCTCTTCCAGAAGAAACACGTAGGTGAATCCCAGGAAGAACAGCGCCATGCTGATGCGGTACGCAAAGCCGATGGTGATAAAGACGGCCAGAATACCCAGGATGGCGAAATGATAGAACATGCCATTGCCGGGCCACGGGTGCACCCACTCAAAGCCGTAGTAGGTGAAATGAAAGCGGGGCCAGATGAATTCGACCTCAATCCAGCGATTATGAAAGTAAATCCAGACGTCTGCCGCCAGGATGACGCCGAATAAAATGCGAAAGTACACCAGCGCTGCGATGTCAACGGGCGCGAACAGGCTCGCTATCCAGGCTGCAACTTTGGACTGGCCCCGGCCCGGTGACCGGTGCAACGCGGGTGTTACGGCGGCGGAAGTCACGAGAAATGCTACCACTGTTCCGCTAGTCCGGCAAGATCTTTCGGGAGTGGACTAACGCTGTTGCGGTTCTAGGACGGCGTGGTAAGCGCGTCGGGAGGCGGAGCGTTCGTGGGAGGAGTAGCGCTTCTCGAACGGCCTGCCGGCTTAGGGCGGAACACCCAACACCAGAGCAGCAGGCAGCCGATTTGAGCTGCCGCGTCAAACAAATCGGCCGGCCATCGGTTCTCCGCAGAGAGATATTGACGCGCGCCCCAGACGATAGCTGCGCTGGCGGTGGCAATGCCGACGCCGATGCTCAGCGTCACCAGTTGGGGGTCGCGCCTTCGGTTGGAGAGGAGCGCGGTCCACAACACCAGATTCATGATCGCCGCTCCGAAATTCCAGATCTGGCTGGCATGATTGAACCACCGGGTGGTAAAGAACCCGTAGACTTTGCTTTGGTAAGTGTGCAACATGGCGAAGGGCAAAGCCAGCGTCACTAGGACGATGACCCCAAGAACTCGGGCCGCCTTCGGCCGTAGGGGATTGTCCCGCAGAGCCTCATAGGTACAGGCGATCACCACCAGGAAGAGGAGCACATCCTGGGTCATCTCTTCCGTCCAATACAGGGTTCGGTACGTTCCGCTCTTGACGCCCACTTGATAATATGCGACCTCCACGATCACGTTGGTCAAAAACAACGCCAGAACATATACGGAGAAAACGCGATACGTGCGGAAGGGGCCGCGCAACAGAAGCACAAGGAGGACAAGCTCCAGCAGAACGCCGAGCGTGTAGGGCAGTTGAAGAAGAATGGAAGTCAAAACCCGGCCCCCAAGCAGGACCACTGACTCAGAGGCCGGGTAGGATGATACCGCTGTTTAAAGCTTTGCCAAAACCACATTCCCGACATCGTCGTCGTCGTCGGGAGGAGGAGGCCCGCCGCCGCCAGCAAGCTTGACATTGCCGACATCATCGTCGTCATCGGGAGGCGGAGGTCCGCCGCCACCTGCAAGCTTAACATTGCCGACATCGTCATCATCATCGGGAGGCGGAGGTCCACCGCCACCGGCTAAAGTCTTACCATGGGCTCCTGTCGCTTTCGCGCCAGACCCGTGGTGCGCCATGACGCCCAGTACGAACGCCAGAACAAACACCATGCAAATTGTAGCACATACCGTTAGCAGGGTACGCGTCTTGATCATCAGAGCACCGTCCTTAGTCGTCCCCGGCTTGGTATACAGGCCTACGTATTCCTACTGGGAACACCTTAATGCTACTAAGGGCTGAAAGAGATATAAGGTAGGATTTCCCCTTAGTACTAACTTGGTTCTGGAGCTGAGATCAGGTGCGGCGGAAGGAGTGTATGACTTGCAGGCAGGCGATATAGATGTTCACAAAGCCAAGTCCGGTGAGAGCTCCCCGGAAGGAAGGCTGATACCACAGGTCCCGGATTACAGGCGTAAACGACTGAAAATAATTAACATTCCAATCTTCAGTCCAGGGAAAGATGACCAGGAATGCGCCGACTTCGAAAATAAACAGAGCCAGCGAGATCCGCAGCAGGCGCCGCTGCCAGCCCAATTTGGTCGTAGTACTATTCAGATCAGGGCTTCCCTGAGTGCCCGGGGATTCGGAGTTGGGGACTTGCGGCCCGGGAGACCACTCGGGAGTTAACGGCATGCAAACAACTCGCGCTGAGCCTCTAAGGTTTGGAGCTTCGGATATCCCGTCCAAACTTGCATTTTTTGCCACTTTCGGACCGGTTCGAAGCTGAAACGGTGCAAATTGGTGGGACCGAAGCGCTCAAGGGCGGCGAGGTGTTCATCTGTCCCATAGCCCTTATTCTGCCCGAGTCCGTATTGAGGAAACACCTGATCCCAGGCGACGAGCGCGCTATCGCGGGCGACTTTGGCTAGAATGGACGCGGCAGCAATCGAAAAACTCAGCGCATCCCCATGAATCAAAGGGGTTTGCGGAAGAGCAAGAGGGATCTTGATGGCGTCGATCAACAGGTGATCGCAGCGCCCCGCGATTTGTTCCACCGCACGGCGCATGGCCAGCCGCGACGCCTCCAGGATGTTCCAGCGGTCGATCTCAAAGGCATCGGCCGCGCCGATGCCCCAGGCGCAGGCGCGCTCCCGGATGCGTCCGGACAGAACCTCGCGGCGCTCCGGGTCGAGGGCCTTGCTGTCGTCCAAACCTCGAATGGGACGCTCCGGATCGAGCACCACGGCTGCCGCGAAAACGGGGCCGAATAGCGCCCCTCGGCCGGCCTCATCGACGCCGGCAACGGCATGGAAGCCGGCCCGGCGGAGGGCTCGCTCGTGGCGACTGGTGGGCATGTCAGGCGGACGTTAAACGCGCTCTTTGAGACGGGCTGCCTTGCCCTTCAAACCCCGCAGATAGTATAGTTTGGCACGGCGCACGCGGCCGGTGCGCACGACGTCGATATGGTCTACCACAGGCGCCTGCAACGGGAAAATGCGCTCCACGCCCTGGCCGAAGCTGATCTTACGAACGGTGATGGTCTCGCTCATCCCCGTGTTGTTCTGCGCGATAACGGTGCCCTCGAAGGCCTGCAGGCGTTCCTTGTCGCCTTCTTTGATCTTGACGTGGACACGAATGGTGTCGCCGGGGCGGAAATCGGGATGCTTCACCGTCCGCTGGTTCTTCGTCAAGATCTTGGTCAATAATGCGTGATTCATTTCCTTGTCCTCAATTCCGATGCTTCCCACAAATCCGGCCTGAGCCGCTCCGTCTTTTCGAGCGCGGCATTCCGGCGCCACTTCCGGATCTCCTCATGATTCCCATTCAGGAGCGTCTCCGGAACCTTCAACCCTCGAAACTCGGCTGGCCGCGTATACTGCGGACAATCGAGCAATCCTTCTTCGCCGAAGGATTCATTGGCGGCCGAGTCTTTATTCCCCAGCACGCCTTCCTGCAACCTCGCTACCGTGTCGATGACCACGGCCGCAGCCAATTCACCACCGCTCAACACAAAGTCGCCGATCGAGATTTCCTCATCGGCCAAGTGCCCGGCCACGCGTTCATCCACGCCCTCATACCGGCCGCAGATCAGCAGCAGTTCCTGGGCGGCCGCCAGCTCGCGGGCCTTCGCCTGATCGAACTTCCGGCCCTGCGCCGAAAGCAAAATCACGCGCCGGCCTAAGCCTCCATCCGACCTGTGCCCGGGACCTCGCGCCCCAGGCCAGATCGACTCCACCGCCTCAAACAACGGCGCCGGCTTCAGCACCATTCCCTCGCCGCCCCCGAAAGGCCGGTCGTCGACAGTCCGATGCCGGTCGCGGGTCCACTGCCTTAAATCGTGGATCCGAATCTCAATCCGGCCGGATTCACACGCCTTCTGAATGATACCGTGATCGAAGGGGCCATGGAAAAACTCCGGGAAAATGGTCAGGACGTGAAACTTCACCGATCGCACTCCCGCTACAGATCCGTCAATCCTTCGGGGAGGTTCGCACGGATGATTTTCCCCACTACATCGATCTTCCAGCAGATCGAATGGACCAGCGGAACCAGCACTTCGCGGCCTCCCGCGTTGATTTCCAGGAGCGGCGCGCTGCCGTATTCCAGAACGGCCGAGACCATGCCCAGCGGCTGATCCTTGCCATCCTCCCACACCATGCAGCCGATCAGATCGGCGTGCGAATATTCGCCTTCTTCCGGCTTGGCCCGCTCGGCTTCCGGAACCAGAATATCGGAACCCTCCCAGACCTCGGCGTCTGAAATGGAGTCCACACCTTCGAACTTGAACACTGGGCGTCCGTCGTGATGCCAGACGGCCTCGACCCGAGCCATGCGGCTCATCGAGCCCTTCTGAAGCTTGACTTCGCCCAGGCGTTCGGCGCGGCCCGGCTGCGAGCTGTAAACTTCCGCCGTCAACTCGCCATGCCTTCCACGAGTACGACCCAAGCGCCCGACCATCACCCAGTCTTCTGCCTTTGAATCCCCGGCCGTTGTACAGATCCCTCGACTATTCCAGAATCTCCAGCGTGAATCGCCGGTTCAACTTCATTCCGGCTGCGCCCAGCAAGGTCCGGATGGACCTCGCCGTCCTGCCTTGTTTTCCGATGACCTTCCCCAGGTCGCTCGGCGCCACGCGCAATTCGAGCACCGTGACTTGTTCGCCTTGCACCTCGCGAACCACAACTTCGTCAGGGATATCGACCAGCGCTTTGGCGATCTCCGTTACTAAATCTTTCACCCGTTTCACCCTCCAGTTGGAATGATTCTAACAGATTGGACGGGGCGGCCACGGGCGCGGCTCAAGCCGCGAGCCTTATTTCAGGCCGCAGGTTACTGTTTTAGACAGCGGGAGTAGGCGCCGGCTCCGGATTGGTCCGCAGCAAACGGGCGACCGTATCGGAGAGCTGCGCGCCGTTCTTCACCCAATGCGCAATGCGGTCGTGCTTCAAGATCACCGTCCGCGGCTTGGCCACGGGACTGTAAGTGCCCACAACCTCAAGCGCCTTGCTGTCGCGGGCGCGTTCCTTATCGATCACCACCACGCGGTAGGAGGGCTTCTTCTTCGCCCCGAACCGCGCCAAACGTATCATCACCATTCCATCACTCCTTCGAATTCCTTCAATCTCTATTGTCGGCAAAAGCTTGCCGAAAGGCTACTGCCCGAAACCCATGGGCATTTTGAATTTACCCAGGCGCTTGCCCAGGAGCCCGCCGCCGCCGGTGATGCTCTTCATCATCTTGCGCGTTTGGGCGTATTGCTTCAGCAGGTTATTGACTTCCTGCACGGTGGTTCCGCTCCCCTTGGCGATCCTGCGCCGGCGCGCGCCGTTGATGATCATGTGATTGGCGCGTTCCTTGGCGGTCATTGAATCGATGATCGAGACGATCCGGGAAAGTTCCTTCTCATCCACCTTGACGTTCTTCAAATCCTTGAGCGGCCCAAGCTGCGGCATCATCCCGAGGATAGATTCCAGCGGCCCCAGCTTCCGCAACTGCTTCATCTGATCGCGGAAATCGGCCAGGGTGAAATCGTCATCGAGGAGCTTGCGCTGCATCTCCTCGGCCGACTTCTGGTCGATCGACTCCTCCACCTTTTCGATCAGGCTGAGCATATCGCCCATGCCCAGAATGCGCTGCGCCACGCGATCCGGATGAAAAGCCTCGAGCGCATCGGGCTTCTCGCCCACGCCCACGAACTTGAGCGGCTGGCCGGTAACGGAGCGGATCGACAACGCCGCGCCGCCGCGCGCGTCGCCGTCCATCTTCGTAAGGATCACTCCGGTGATGCCCAGGCGCTTGTGGAACTCGTCGGCCGATTTCACGGCGTCCTGGCCAGTCATGGCGTCGGCGACGAACAAAATCTCGGAGGGGTTGAGCTGTTCCTTGAGTGAGGTGAGCTCGGTCATGAGCTCCTCATCGATATGCAGGCGGCCGGCGGTGTCGACCAGCAGGACGTCGCGGCCGGTCTGCACGGCTTCCTTGCGCGCGCCGCGGACCAGCTCGGCCGGTTTGGTTTCCTCGGGAGTGCCTTCGTAAATGGGCAGCTTCAAATCGCGAGCCAGCACGCTTAATTGCTTGCGCGCGGCCGGCCGGTACACGTCGACGGAGACCATCATCGGCGAGCTTCCGTTCTTCGACAACCAGCGCGCAAGCTTCGCCGTGGATGTGGTTTTGCCGGAGCCCTGCAAGCCGGTGATCAGGAAGACGCTGGGAGGCTCGGTGGCCATGCGCAGGCGAGCCTGGTGCTGGCCCAGCATCTTGACCATTTCGTCCTTGACGATTTTGACGACCTGCTGGGTGGGCGAAAGCGCGGTGAGCACTTCCTGGCCCACGGCCTTCTCTTTGACGGCCTCGATGAACTGTTTGACGACGCGGAAATGCACGTCGGCCTCAAGCAGAGCCACGCGGATCTCGCGCAGCGCGGCTTCCATATTGGCCTCGCTGAGTTTTCCTTCTCCGCGCAGATTTTTGAATACGCGCTGGAGCTTGTCGCCTAAAGTATCAAACATGAGTTCGCCCCAAAGGGCATGGCCGTTCGGGAGGTGTTCTTTTTTAGTGTAGCGTATGCGGAGCGCGCTATCATTCTCTTTGTGATACGTCGCTTTTACGTGCATAACTTTCGTTGCCTGGAGAACTTTGAGCTGCCGGTCTCAGGCAAATCGTCTGTTCTGCTGATTGGGAAGAACGGCTCGGGAAAGACGACGGTTTTGTTAGCTCTGGAGATTCTACGAAAGATCGCAGGAGGCACAAATCAGGTGCGCGATCTTGTGAAGCCGAAGGATCTTGCTCGTGGAAGAGCGGACGTACCAATGCGATTTGAAATCGAGGCCGAGTTGGAGGGCCAGATTTACAGCTACACCCTCGCTCTCGATCTTCCGAAGGGCTCCAAGGAACTCAGTGTACTTGAAGAAAGGATAGAGGTCGGCGGCAAGCCGGCCTACTCGCGAGATGCCGCACAAGTGAATTTCGAACTTTGGCACAATCCCGAAGGGGCGCTCAGAGGCGGTGGCGTGGGACGTGTAGGCGTCGGCCGTATCGATATCGAACGGCACCTTGTAGCCCTGCCAATCATTCAGAACTGGTCCGTGAATATCTTCAGGCAGTGGCTCGGTCGAATGCTCCTACTCCGCCCCATACCTAGCTTGATTTACGGTGATTCCGAAGAACAAGAGACGCTGCCGCCGAGACTTGATGTAACCGACCTTGGCTCTTGGTTTTCGGATCTGCTGGCGCACGCTCCGTCTGCTTACGCGGAGATGCACCAATATCTCAAACAGGTCATGCCGGACCTCGAGGACATCAAGAATCCGCCAGTCGGAAAAGACGCTCGCAGGATTGTGGTCCAGTTTTCCAACGATCTGGGGAGCTTGACCTTGCCGTTTGCGGATCTCTCAGACGGCGAGAAGTGTTTCATGATATGCGCCTTGGTGCTCGCGGCAAAGCACGCGTATGGCAACGTAGTATGTTTTTGGGATGAGCCGGACAACTATCTTGCGCCGTCCGAGATCGGACACTTCGTAATGGCGCTCCGCAAGGCTTTTCAATCAGGCGGCCAGTTCATCGCGACCTCGCATAATCCGGAGGCTATCCGGCGTTTTTCCGATGAGAACACGCTCGTTTTGTATCGGAAGAGCCACCTTGAGCCGACGATGGTGCGTCCTCTCAGTGAAATCCATGTTAACGGGGATCTTGTCGGTGCGCTCGTCCGCGGCGATTTGGAGCCATGACCAACAGATATCGGCCTCATGTCTTGGTGCTGCCTGAAGACGATGCCAATCGTCAATTAGCAAACGGATTCCTCCTCGACCAAGCTCTTTCTACTCGCAGCATTCGGGTGCTTGAGGTGGCCGGTGGCTGGCTGGAGGTCGTGGATCATTTTCTTTCGGACCATGCAGCTGGGATGAAGTCCAATGAGCACCGGCATATGGTTCTCTTGATTGACTTCGATGGCAAAGAAAGCCGCCTGAGCCAAGTGAAGGCTCGAATTCCTGAGGATTTGGCGGACCGCGTTTTCATTCTCGGTGCCTTGAACGAACCGGAAGATCTCAAGAGTGCAAACCTCGGCTCCTACGAAGCAATCGGCTTGGCCATGGCGCAGGATGCCGCGAAGCGACCGACAAAATCTGGAGCCACGATCTCCTCCGGCATAACGCAGACGAACTTGACCGCCTACGCGAGCGCGTCCGACCGATCTTGTTCCCACCCTCCTAGCCTTCTAAGTAACAGCCCGCAAAACGGAGCCATGTCCCCCAGAATCGACACGGGGCGGGTGAACCTGACAGACTCCCGCCTTGACCGCCCACGGCCCGCAGCCCGGCACAGACGCTCGCGAGGCGACACAGATCGTCAAATCCTGGTGCCAGGGCACGAGCCAGTTTGCCTCCACGGTCTTATCGAAGAGCGTGCCACGAACTGGAAATGCGGGTTTCCCGAGGTTGTCTTCGACGATGGGCCGCAGCCTGTCCGAGTGGGCAGGTTCGCGAATCGAGGACGGCAGTTGAGGCAGATTGCGGACTTTGTACACGCCACCGCTGCCGCGGACAGCGCCGTTAGTTAGCATCGATCTTCGAACGAGTCTCATGAGGCGCTCAAGCTCCGGCTTTCCAAACACCCGAGGCAAAATAGAGAATCCATCCCCCTGGAACCTCGAAGCGGCGTGAGACGCATTTCCTGGCGATGTCTTCATCGGGATCGCTGAGGCCGAATGATCATCACAGTATCGCCGGATTCCGTGAATGCTTCCAGGGCAGACTTCGCGCGTTCCAGGATGTTTTGGATCTGGGACGTCGAGCAGTTTCCTGCACGGAGCCAGACAACTTTGGGCGGACTTCCTCGAAAAACGCTGATGTCGTGGAAATCGCCGTCTTTGGAGACGATCACGAGTCCGCAATGCGCCACGTGCACGGAACCTGGGAAAAGAGCTTGAAGATCGCGCGCTAATCGCGGCGACAAATTCTCATCGAACAACAGCTTCACGCGTTGAGAAGTTCAGTTCTGCGCTCGCGATCGGCGGCGTACGCCAGGCAGGCGAGAATGTCCGTCTTCGTGAGATATGGAAAGTCCGAAAGGATTTCTTCGTGCGTCATACCCGAAGCGAGATACTCAAGGACGTCATACACCGTGATCCTGAGCCCGCGAATGCAGGGCTTGCCGCTGCGCTTCCCCGGCTCCAGAGTGATGATCTGCGAATAGTCCACGACCTCACGGTAGTCCAAAGCAATATGGAAAAGCAAACTCGCCAGACGACAGCCGGAAGCACGTGGTCACATCACGGCAGATTCGAGCCCTTCGCGATGCCTCGGCCTCGACGGGGCGACCCGTGGCCCTCTTGATTCGCGAAGGAGTCGATCGCTACCTTGCTGGCCGAGAGGAGCGGATCGACCGCGCCATCTGCATCGCGGGAACGTTTTCTTCAGGCCGGACGGACGTCAGCGCCCATCATGACAAGCATCTGGCTGAGGCGCTCGCAAGATAAGTAACGGCCGCCTCGCACGAATCTGGTATCATCGCACTGCCCCGGCCCCAAGCCCCGGCTGGAGATTGACATGCCCTGCTTCCTCATCCTGATCGTCGTTTTGTTTCCGCGCGTCGCGCTGGCGCTGATGTGGTTCTTCTCCACCTACCTGCAGCGCGCGTTCCATGGCGGCCTGCTGATACCGGTGCTCGGATTCATTTTCCTGCCGCTCACCACGCTGGTTTACGCATGGGAGCTGAACAGCGGAATGCCGACGGTGGGAATCAATCTCCTATGGCTGTTGATCGCCGTAATCATCGATCTGGGCGGGCTCGGCGGCGGCGCGCATCGCCAATCGCGACGCTGAGTTACTTCTTCGTCAGCTCGTCATACAGCGAGCCATAGAAAGCCGCGTTAAACTGCCAGCCGAGATCGTCGGTCTTCACCTGCATGGCGAGAGTATCGCGCGTCGCGCCCGCCTTGATCGCATCCGAAGCGCGGCTGACCAGCGTGGCGAATTTGTTCCGGTAGGCTTCCACTTCGGCTCTGGTCTTGGGCTCGCCGCGGCCCGGAATGGCCATATCGAAATCCAGCTTCAGCACTCCGTCCAGGACCTTGGTCCATTCGAGCGCGCTCCCGCCATTGGCGAAATCGATAATGGGCGTCGCGTCGGTGATCTCATCGCTGACCATGACGACTTTCAAATCGGGGAAGTAGATCATGGTGTCGTCGCCCGTGTGGCCTCGTCCGAAGGAGTGCGCCTGCACTTCGACGCCGCCAGTCTTCAGGTCGTAATCGCGCGCGAAGGTGACGCCCGGAGGCCCTTTGATATCCTTGGTTCGCGGATCGCTGCCCATGCGCGTCTTCAGTTCCGCAACGCCGATCACCTGCGCGCCCGCGTCGATGAACTTCTGATTGTTGCCCACGTGGTCCGGATGATGGTGCGTATTAAACACATATTTCACGGGTAGATTCGAAACCGAACGAATCTCCTCCATTACACGGTTGTAATTCTCATCGCCCGGATTCTTGGTATCGACCACGATCAATTCATTCGAGGCGACGCGGACCACCGTATTTGCGCCGCCGCCGGTGATCAGGTACAGACCGGGCTTCAGGAGGCGGATTTTCTCGACGGTCGCGCCAGCTTTGGGAGCGCCTTTCCCACCCGGAGGGCCTTGGGCGAAGAGAGTGGCGGCCATGCTGATAGCCAGGCCGATGGCCAAAGCGGCGCAATAAATCTGTCTTCGAAGCATTTCCCCTCCCGAGCCTTAATCCACGGCTGCCAGCATATCGCGCTGCCGAGCCATCCTTTGCTCGCGCTCCTCAGCGAAACGCTGAATTCCTGCGAAGATCGAGCCGGGATCGAGGTGCGCCTCGGCGATCACCTCCGGCTCCAGTCCTCCGGTGAGCCATTGATTGTCCCAATCGGACGTGAGCGAGTAGGCATCCGTCAGCGGACCGGCATCGCGGATCGGCCACATCCGCCGGGTCCCCGTGCTGACGAACATCAGGTCGTAGTAAGCCTGCGGAGGCAGCACGGCATGGCGGTAATCCTCCGGCTGGCGATCGAAAAGCTCCTCGCTAATCGCGGCAATTACTTTCACGTTGATCCCGGCTTGCTCCAGCCGCGGCAGTACGCTGACCAAGTTAGACGTCGCACTGGAGCCCTGCGCCACAACGTAGCCATGGCGCGGGCCGTGCGCGAAGTCGCGAATCACGTACAATCCCTTCGCGGCCGCTTTAAGATCGGTGTCGGCAAATTTGGCGCGGTCGGCGACGGGGAAATCTGGGCGAGCCACTTCCAGAATAATGATGCCCACCTTCTGTTCCCGAGCGGCAATCTCCGCGGCGGCAAAGTAGCCTGGAGCGACGTCGTTGTAGTCCCAGAAGTTCAAATGAATTACCTGGCCGCGCGGAAACAGTTTCCAAACCTGCGGCGCGAAAATCCCAAAGTGAGTGCGCCCGTCCGCGGCCGTCTCCGGTCCGGAGTGAGCCACCAAGATATGCAACACGCCGGTGCGAAAACGGCTGTCCTGATTCTGCTGGCTCCAGACGCGGGCTGGCGTGTACATCAACGGCGTGAACGCTCCATATGTCCCGCTGAGGGCCCACACTCCGGCGAACTTCGCGGGATCGACGGACGCGCTTTGGCTGATGAGTCCGATTGCCGTCGAGACATTGCCGGCTTCCTGGATCGCAGCCTTGATGCGCGTGCCACCTGGATTCAATTCCGGATCGTAGTGGCCCCACAGGCTGCCATGCTCCACGTTGATCGATTCGGAGAGGTCGGCGGCCAGAGTCAGGAAGCGGTTATCGGTGACGTAATTCATCCACTTGATGATTTCCGAGACTCCGCGCCGCGCTCCGGCCATTTCTCCGGGCTTGCGGAAAAGGGAGATGCTGACTTGCTTCTCGGCTCCCGAATAGCGATTGGTGGCCGTCACGGTCTGCGGCTCCACGGGAAGATTCTCAAGGCGCAGACGGTCATCTAAAAATGGATCGGTAATGACGTTGACACCTACAGGCTCATCGTCTTTCACCGTGTCGCCGAGAGCCACCAACCGGTCCGCCAGCCAATCGCCGAGGCCGTTCTTTTCGAGCACCGACATCACCACGTCGATGTTCGTCTTGAACTGAATCAGCCGCTCGCGAGGATTGGACACCGCTCCGCCGCGAATCCCGGCGAATTGAACTCCGTAATGCTCCTCGAAAGTGCTTGCCAGCGCGACGAAATATTCCGAGTTCATCTTCATCGCGTAGGGATGGCTGCGGTAACTCACCACCTGATCGCCGAAGCCTGGAATCTTGCCGCCGACAGCGCCCGGCCAATAGCCCTTGGTGGTGATCCCGATGACGATCATGGGACGGCGGTCGCTGGGATCCCAATCCTCCATCTTCTTGAGCACGGCCACCACCTGGCCGTAGTCGTTGGCATCCTCGACAGGGAAGACGTTCCAGCCGTAGGAGGTCCACTGGTCCGCCAGATTGTAGCCGTCGTATTTCCGCGCGATGACGCCGCCAAGCAGCGCGTCGTCGATGCCGGCGTTGTTATCGGAAAGCAGAATACGCAGGCGTTTGCCCACCTGCATCGCCAGAGCCTGCGTCTTCAGCTCCTGCGCGTGACCCTCGGTCATGGCGAACTCGCCTTCAATCGCGATGACCTTCGGATTATGCCCGGCGCCGATAAAATCCCAGAAGGCGGCTTTGCCGGCGGCCGTGGCGATGCCGACGCCGGAGGGTCCGCCGTTCACATCATTGGTCAGATCGGTGCTTTCGGCGTGACCGGCCAAGGCTCGAATGCCTCGGCCCTTCGCCTGAGCAAAGAGGGGATGATCTTCCAGGCCCTGTTCTTGAAGCAGAGTGCGCATGGCTCCCGCGCCGCGCCTGAATCCCAGCGCGTCGACCGGCAACATCGCCACGTGCGGATCGACATGATAACGGCGGTCGCCGGTAAGCTCATATCGCCGCGCGAGCGCCTGGCCCATGATCATCCACAGCGCGTAGCAGGTGGGCACCGTGTGGCCGCCGGCGAGCATGAATTTGTCGCCGTGAGGATGCTTGGGTCGGCGATAGTCGTAACGCATTCCGCCCAGCTCAGGGCCAGCCAGGTGCGCCGCGACATTATAAGGCGTGCAAGCCAGAGGACCGCCAAAATGGCCGGTTTGGGCGTAGTTTCCCAGAAGCACCAGGGTCATGCAGGTCATGTAACCGATGTCTTCAATGGCCTCCTGGTCGCTCTGAATCTTTTCTAAATCAAACGCGTGGGTCGGCGTCATGGCAGGAAAAGTTTATCATGAGCGGGAAGGGCGCGGCGCGCCAGCCAACGGGTTGATTACGGGGATTGGTCCACCAGGCGCATGAAGGTGATCTTGATCAACTTCGCGGGAATGTTAGGCCGGTCCTTGTCGTCGCGGATCACGTGGGAAATTTTGGCGACCAAAGGCTGGCCGTCCACCACCTGCCCGAAAATCGTGTACTTGCCGTTCCCCTCGGGGTATTTATCCTCCGTGATGAAGAACTGGCAGGCAGCCGTGTGAGGTCCCGCGTTGGCCATGGCCAGGCGGCCGGGGCGATCGAACTTGAGATTCGAGACGAACTCATCGGGGAGCGTGAATCCGCAGTCATACGCTCCGGTCTCGGTGGGGTCGCCGGTTTGAATCATGAATTGCGGAATCACGCGATGGAAGATCAGGTTCTCGTACAGAGGGTGGGTCGCCGGCTTTCTGGTTTTCGGGTCGATCCACGCCTGCGTTCCGCGCGCCAGGCCGATGAAGGCTCGAACGGTTACCGGCGTCTCCTTCTCGAATAATTGTGCCGTGATCACGCCTGCCGAAGTGGTAATCAGGGCGTAGAGCCCGGGCGGATAGTTAGGGAGAGCGCTCGCGGGTGGAGTGGGAGTTTGAGCCAGCGCCGCCGCTCCCGCGATCAGGAGGGCGGTCAGGGTGAGTTTCATCAAGATTCCAAGCGATCCTTCTTCGCATCTATTTTAGCGGCATCCACGCCTGCGGCTTTTTTCGAATCGCTGCTCCTTGAGAGCGGCACAGGGCTGGGAGAGCGGCACAGGGCTGGAGGCCCTCTCCAGTACGAGGAACCGGCGACGGTCCGCCGCGACAGGCTCCGTTGTGCCGCTTCTGGAGGAGTTAGGCGCGCAGTGGTAGTGTTAGGCATGCTCAAAAAGGTCGTTCGGTGCGGCGTCTGCACACGGGTGCATGACGTAACCGCGTTGATAAATCTTAAGCAGCTTGTAAACGGGACGTTTACTTTTGTCTGCCCCGTGAAGAAAACCAACGGAAGTTACCAACTGGAACAGATTGGAACGCTGGACATCAAACCGTCTGTCCCCTGAACGTGGATCGCAGCCCTGCGAGGATGCCCTATCATAAGAAGGTTCCCCGCATGCCCAAGCGAATCACATACAAAAAAGCCGGTGTAAATATCGACGAAGCCGACCGCGCGGTGGCCTCCATCCGCACCATGGCGCGGCGCACTTTCACGCCCGAAGTGCTCACCGATATCGGCAGTTTCGGCGGAGGCTATCGACTAAAGGGTTTTGAGGATCCGGTGCTGGTTTCCTCGGCCGATGGAGTCGGCACCAAGATCAAGCTGGCGTTCCTAACCGGCCATCATTCTACCGTCGGCGAGGACCTGGTGAACCACTGCGTCAACGACATCGCCGTGCAGGGCGCGCTGCCGTTATATTTTCTCGACTATTTTTCGGTGGGCAAGCTGGATGCGCGCGTGGCTGCCGCGGTGGTCTCCGGAATCGCCCGAGGCTGCCGCGCCAACGGCTGCGCGCTGATCGGCGGCGAGACGGCGGAGATGCCCGGCCTTTATGCGGCCGGCGAATACGATCTTGCCGGTTTCATCACCGGAGTGGTTGAACGCAAGCGCATGCTTACCGGGAAATCGATCAAGGCCGGAGACATCCTGCTGGGATTGCCCTCCACCGGCCTGCACACCAGCGGCTATTCGCTGGCGCGCATGATCCTGTTTGAGGTTGCCGGTCATCACGCGGAAACGCAGGTGGCCGAGCTCGGCGGCTCCATCGCCGAAGAGCTGTTGAAAGTCCACCGCAGCTATCTGACGCCGTTGCGCGCGCTCCACGACGCTGGATTGCTCAAGGGCGCGGCGCACATTACCGGCGGAGGCATCACGGAGAACACTCCGCGAATTCTTCCGAAAGGGCTGGGGGTGCGCATCAAAGTGGGGTCCTGGCCGGTGCTGCCGATATTCGATTTACTGAAGAAAATCGGCCGGATTCCGGAACACGATTGGCGCCGCACGTTTAATCTTGGGATCGGAATGATCATGGTTATTTCTCCGCGCCGGCTGAAGGAAGCCGCGCGAGTTCTCGGGTCTTTGCGCGAGCCGTTCTACCCGATCGGAGAAGTGATCCGCGGCCGCGGCGTCGTTTATAAGTGATGAAGCTCCTCGGAATCCTCATTTCCGGGCGAGGCTCGAACTTTCTGGCAATCGCCGATTCCATCGCGCAGGGCAAGCTCAACGCGGAAATCGCAATCGTTCTTTCCAACCATTCCGACGCTCCGGGTTTGAAGCTGGCTCGCGAGCGCGGCTTGAGCACCGCCGCGATGCCGTCGCAGGGTCTCGATCGCGAAGTTTACGACCGCCAGGTGATCGCCGAGTTGCGCGGCTGCGGCGTCGAACTGGTGTGCCTGGCAGGCTACATGCGCATTCTGAGCGGGCATTTCATCCGCGAGTTCCATGAACGAATTCTGAACATTCATCCTTCCCTGCTCCCGTCGTTTCCGGGGCTGGACGCGCAGCATCAAGCCATCGCCCATGGCGTCAAGGTTTCGGGCTGCACGGTTCACTTTGTCGATGAAGGGCTCGATTCCGGGCCGATCGTGAAGCAGGCGGTTGTGCCGGTGCTCGATGAGGACACGGCGGAATCGCTGGCCGCGCGGATCATCAAAGAAGAGCACCGCATTTATTCCGAGGCCATCGCGCTGGTGCTGTCCGGCCGCTACCGCATCGAGGGACGGCGCGTAATCACTGCTTTGTAGGCTTTTGCTCCACGTGATCGACGATCAGGACGTCGGCCGGAATTTTCGTGCGTTCGAGAATGAGCCCGAGCTGGTCTCGAAGAGCCTCGGCCAGAGGCGGACCGTCGGGGAGAGGAGGGCTGAAGGGTGGAAGCATCCACGGCATCGAGTCTCCGAACGTCAAATCGATATCGTACTTCCCCGTTAGCCCAGTCCCATCAAATACCGGCAACTCAGTAAAGGCGGACAGGAACCGAACGAGTTGGTCCACGGAGCGTGGCATTTCGAGTTGGACGCGGCCCTTCCAAATTTGACCCACCGAGCCTCCCCACACTTGGCCCGGTTTCGGGAGTTTCTTTGCCGCTGTGAACTTGGGGCCGTGCTTGGCGACCACCATCTCATACGCCGCCACGTCAGTCCTGACGAAATGCACGGCTAGTTTGAAGCGTTCGGCGAGCAGGTTTTGCTCCATCAATCGGAACTGTTCCGGAGTCGCTCCCGCGGGGACTTTCGCCTCAATGTTGAATATGGTGGATTCCATCCACTGCGGCACTTCGAACTGGACCGGCACCAGTTGATACGCCCGAATCAACAGGTTCGCAAGAGACAGGTCACACTTCAAAAGGCGTGGATCGGGAGTGCCGGGGCCACCAACGCAACCGTCGTCCTCTGCCGTCCAAGTTACTAAATGAACCAAAGGGTTCCAGCGGAACCCTCTGTTTGGCTTGATGGTTACCGATTCAAGCTTCACCAACGAATCGGCAGACTGCGCGAAGGCGTAACCGGCGCACGGAAGCAACAGGACTAAGAGTAGAACGGTCCGCAAAGCTAACACGCTCCCAAAGCTCTACTTTACAACTCTGATGGTCCAGAAGTCGTCGGCCAGATTGCCGTCGGTCAAGTAAGCATAAGGAATGGTGAAGTAGCCGCCCATGCCCCAATCCGAGCCCCAGGAATTGCGTACCAGGAAGCGGCTGGAAGCGTCGTCGTAGCCGGCGGCCATCACGGCGTGCCCTCCTAGCACCGTTTCCGAAGCCGCGGGCATCGGGACGATTCCGGAGCTGGCGACGGCATCGCTTTCGAAGCTTTCATATACCGTGATGCCAAGTACGAACGGATACCCTGCGGCCAGGCACGCTTTGAGCTGAGTCACGTCCTGGTCCACGCGGCTGTAACTCACGGCCGGATGAGTTCGTGCAATCTTGTAGCACGGAGGCGAGGGCCGCACCGCGAACTGGTCTTCGATATACGGCCACAGCGCTTCGGCGCACGCGCCTTGCGAAGCCACGCTCTTGATGCCGTCGCGAATCTGCGCGCCGGAATCGGAGGCGACCGAGCCTTCCATCAACCGCTCGTTGTAATAAATAAACAGGCGCGAAGGCGTGAAGACCTGCGCCAACTGCTCCTTGCGCTGATCGAATTCGATGGCTCCGGCGATGGCGTTGGCCGTGCAGCTTCCGATCTGTCCCTGATCGTAAACCGCAGGGCATCCCGCGCGCAGATCCGCCGACGGCGGCAATGCGCCGGCCTTGCGGGGCAACCGCAGCACCTGATCGCGTGCATCCGGAATATCGGGGATCCAGCCGTAATTTCCAAATCTTTTCTTCGTCATCTGTTCACCTCTCCCAATCGCAACTTATCGCGAGACCCTCTGAGCCGCCTCGGCAAAAAGCGGCAAGAGTAAGGAAGCATGGGTCTTTCAAATTCCTTTTTGGGAAGTGATTTCGTTTTGAGAAAAGCGCTCCGCAAGCCCAACTAGATTCCGAGCATGCGCACCGTCGAATACCGCATCTGGTGTCCCGAGGCCAGCCCGATCCGCGTGGAGTTCCCGGATCGGTTGATGCGCGGCCTGGGATTTGTTGAGTCTTCCGGAGTTCTGAGTGGATCGAAGCAGGGCCGAGTGATCCGGATTGTAGCCCGTGGTGCGAGTGCGGAGAACGAACAACAGGAGAAGGTCGGCGTGTTTGTATCGCGAATTCGCGGCGAGGTGTTCCTCACGGAGGCGGATCTCGCGTTTTTCAATGAGCAGCAGGGCCAAATTGCATTGGTAGTGGCCGGTCACCGCGCGGGTTTCTTCGTCCGCGAGGCCGACGGCTCGATTCAAACTGTCCGCAGCCACGAGGAGTTCTGCATCGCCCCGCCTCCGATTCCTCCCCTCGCCCCGAAGAAGCTTCTCTCTGCGGCGATGCGGACATGGGGCTGGAGGCGGAAGTGGAAATGGGGGCAGGCTGGGCTGGCGATGCTGGCCGCGCTCCCGATTGCCGCGCTGGCCGTATTGCCGCACCCCGGAACGAAAGCGCCGTCCGCGTTAGAAGTGCATGAGACGGGCGGACAGTTGCGGATCTCCTGGAAGCCCGGGCGGAATGCGGTGCTGGCGATCGAGGATGGCGGCAGCCGGGTAGCCATCCCTGTTTATGCGAATCAATCCAACGTCACGTACGCCCAGGTGGGTTCCGAGGTCACCGTGACGCTGATGACCGTGGATGGCACGAATCAACCGCTGCTTGAGAGGGCGCTTTATATTTCGGCGGCCAAACGGTGAGGCGCGTCCCTTCTCAAAGAAACCACTCCCTTTGGTCGCGGCTCAGCCGGGCCCCCGAAGGGCCGGACTGAACGGTAAGAGACCACGCCACTTTCCGAGCAGTGACTAGAGGAGCGGCTTTCCATCCGGCTCCAATGACCGCTCCGTCTGGTCACGGCTCGATAGGGATGGAGTGAGAATGGGAGATTGCGGTCCCGGAGCAGAATCGGACTTCGAAAAGGGAGCTGAGCATTTGGAAAGTCCTCACCCGGCGATCACTTCGCGTGCGGCTTGGCGATTTCCGTGAGCAAATCGGGAACCGACGAGTCCCGGACCAGGTGCGGATAACGCTCCCCGCCGTGATAATCCACGCGATGCACTTCGTAATAATCGCCAGTCTTGATGAGCAACTCGACCGGCTTATCGCTTGAGGTCGTTTTCGCGACGGTCTCGCGCAATAGAGTTGGAGTGAACTGGCGATTATTGACGGCGATTAATTTCGTGGAAGGCGCCACGCCGGCCTTCTGTGCCGGACCACCATATTGCACGTCGGCGATGGTTCCGTCCTCTCGCACTTTCAGGCCGATCGAATAACTCAAATCGGACCATTTGCGGGCTTCCTCGCCGGCCTTCCAGTAA
This sequence comes from Bryobacteraceae bacterium, assembly GCA_036489835.1. Taxonomy (GTDB): domain Bacteria; phylum Acidobacteriota; class Terriglobia; order Bryobacterales; family Bryobacteraceae; genus Palsa-187. The sequence goes on from DASXEY010000048.1 coordinate 89,607, forward strand.
TCTGAGCGAACTCCGTCGTAGACCAGCTTCCAGCCTGCGTGCTCAATCCCGCCCAGCGGAGCGTGCGCGTCGGTAGAATGCAGGCGCTGGTTCAAGAACCCAGCCCAATCGTAGGCCTGCACCGAGTTCAATCCCGCCACGACGTCGTCGAAAGTGTAGGGCTTAAGCTCCGGCACGCCGCCCGCGCCGCCATGAAAGGTGCGGCAGAAATCATCCAGCGATTTGGTTCCCTTGCTGAGCTGGCGAATCATGACATCGGTCTCCAGCCAAATCAAAGTGCCTTCGGGATAATAATCGACGTCGCGCCGGTAGTTGTCGTAATCCTCTGAGGCGTAATAGAGAATCTGCGCCGCCACGGCCGTATCTTCGAGTGGCCTCCAGGTGCGGCCGTACTTGTTGTCGAGATCCGCCGCCGTTTCCGCCAGCGATTCGCGAAAATCCTCGGGAGTTCGCAGACTGCTGCGCGGCGCCAGAATCTCACCAAGGTATTCGGTAAGACCTTCGTAGACCCAGAGCAGGTCGCCCTTCATGGGAACGTCGTAGCCGCCGTCTTTGCCATTGGCGGTGAGGCCCAACGGCCGGCGAAATTTGCCGTTCCAGGAATGCGCGAACTCATGCGTCAGCAGGTCCGCGGAGATCTTCTGGAGATCGGGATCGATCAGCGTTCGCTCGTTGTAGCGGTCGTCGCTGGACTCATGATGTTCCAGGCCGAAATGCGCAACGTGATCGCTTAGCGTGTAGAGGAAATGGTAGCTGCGGTAATGCCGGGAGCCGAACAGAGCGCCAGTCTCCTTCACCAGGTTCTTGTATTCACCAATCACTTCAGGGCTGACTTCCAAGGCTCGGTCACTGTCGGCCGCGAGGTGCAAATAATGCTGTGCGCCCATATCCTCGCCGAGATCAATGGTCCGGTAATGCGCACCCGCTGAAATGGGCGAATCGACCAGCGTGGTGAGCGAAGACGGCTTGAATTGCACGTCGTTGCCGCTCTCGCTCTGAATGGGCAGAGCGGTGCCGTAGCGCCAACCCGCGGGAACCTTCAGCGACGCCTGAAGCTGCATGCTGTCGGCGTCGGAGCCTTTGGGATAGAGCAGCAACTGGTTCCAATTGAGCACGGCCAGCTCACTGGTGGTGGAGGCTCCCGAGGTGAAGCCGTCCGCTTCGGGTGGTGCGATGTAGTCGAACGCAACATCGAGCGAAGTGACCCCCGTGGGCACGTCGAACACGAACGCGTAGAGATTTACGTCATCGCGTTTCCAGGGGAGGGTCTTGCCGCCGCCCTGAATCTTCAAGCCCACCAGGTTGATGACGGGACCGGTGGGGCCGTGCTCGCCTGGAATCCATTGCGGGTAGAGCAGGGTCATGGGCCCAGGTTGGGCCGGCATGGTCATCTGGACGTGAAAAATACGGCGCGGAGCGTCGCTGGCATCGACATGAAGCTGTATCGGAGTTTGTGCGAAAAGCCCACAACTCAAAATGAGCGAGCAGGAAAAAGCGAGTCGCATACCCGATTCTACTGCAGCGGGACGGCGGGGCTCAGTAGGGTCACTCGGTTGTTTGCTTTTGAGGAACTCACGCGCACAACGGAGCCTGGGGCGGCGGACCTCGGCGCGTTCCTTTTCTGTTTGGCGGGCTGCCCCGGCCCTATGCGAGGTTTTGAGGAACTCGCCGCCACAGCGGAGCCTGACTCGGCAGAACGTTGGCGAGTTTCTAATCGTTTGGAGGACCGCCCCGGCCGGCTTTTGAGGAACTCGTGCGCACAGCGGAGCCTGGGCCAGCGGAACGTTGGCGAGTTTCTAATCGTTTGGCGGGCCACCCCGGGCCCTGGACGGGCTTTTGAGGAACTCGCGCACAACGGAGCCTGACTCGGCAGAAACGTTGGCGAGTTTCTGATCGTTTGGCGGGCCGCCCCGGCCCTATGCGAGGTTTTGAGGAACTCGCCTTCACAGCGGAGCCTGACTCGGCAGAACGTTGGCGGGTTTCTGATCGTTTGGAGGGCCGTCCCGGCCCTGGGCGGGCTTTTGAGGAACTCGCGCGCACAACGGAGCCTGACTCGGCAGAAACGTTGGCGAGTTCTGATCGTTTGGCGGGCCGCCCCGGGCCCTGGACGGGCTTTTGAGGAACTCGCGCACAACGGAGCCTGACTCAGCAGAACGTTGGCGAGTTTCTGATCGTTTGGCGGGCCGCCCCGGGCCCTGGACGGGCTTTTGAGGAACTCGCGCACAACGGAGCCTGACTCGGCAGAACATTGGCGAGTTTCTGATCGTTTGGCGGGCCACCCCGGCCCTGGGCGGGCTTTTGAGGAACTAGCGCGCACAACGGAGCCTGACTCGGCAAAACGTTGGTGAGTTTCTGATCGTTTGGAGGGCCGAGTCGGCCCGGGTCGGGCTAAGTAACAGCCCGCAAAACGGAGCCGGGCTCGCGGCCACAAGCCGACCTGTTACTTTCGGGAGCTGCGGGCCACGACCGGCCCCTTGCGGGCTAGCTGGCTAAAGCCGCGGGCCGTTCCGTGCCCATGCGGAATCGATGGCGTGATTCAGCGCCTCGATCTGAATCGGCTTGGAGACGTAGCCATCCATGCCCGCTGCAAGACAGCGTTCCAGATCGCCCTTCATGGCGTGGGCCGTCATGGCGATGATCTGGAGGCGCGTGCAGTTCACGCTTTCTTTCCCCCGAATCGCGGCCGTGGCTTCGAAGCCATCCATTTCGGGCATCTGCACGTCCATGAGCACCAGGTCGAACGGCTCGCGGTCTATCGCCTCCAGAGCGGCGCGTCCATTATCCACCACCGCCACGCTGTACCCTTGTTTCTCAAGCAGGCGGACGGCGAGACGCTGATTGATCGGGTTGTCTTCCGCCACCAGAATGCGATTCCGGTTCTCGCGCAGGGAATGCCGGGTGATGAGCGCCTCGGAACCGTCCTGCAGGGTGGTCTCGCTGAAAATGCTCCGGATAGCCTCGAACAAGTCTGGGATCCGGATGGGTTTGTTGAGATAGCCTTCGATGCCCATGGCTTTGCAATGGGCCGCGTCGCCGCGCTCCCCCATAGATGTCAGCATCAGGAGCTTCATATCGCGCAACTTAGGATTCCGCCGGATTCGCTCCGCCAGCATAAATCCGTTCATCACCGGCATTTGCACATCCAGAATCGCCAGGCGGAACGGCGCGCCTTTCTCATTCGCCCGCGCGATCGCCACCAGGGCCGCCTCTCCGCTCTCGGCAACCGTCGCCTTCAAACCCCACTTCTCCAGTCCCTCCATCAGAATGCGTCGGTTGATGGCATTGTCGTCCACCACCAGCACCAGCATGTTGTGGAGCTTGCCGGGGCTGGCCAGATGCTTCGGCGCGGCCGGCGGCGACGCTGTGAAATTGGCGATGAAGTGGAACGTGCTGCCGCGGCCCACCTCGCTTTCCACCCAGATGCGGCCGCCCATCATCTTCACCAGGCTGGCGCTGATGGTGAGGCCGAGGCCGGTGCCTCCGTACTGCCTGGTGGTGGATCCATCCGCCTGGGTGAAAGCTTCGAAGATGGTCCTCTGCTTTTCCTGCGGGATGCCGATCCCGGTATCGGCGACCTGAAAGTGGAGCCGGATTTCCGCGCCCTCTTGCGAGGCGAGCGCGACCTCCACAGTCACCGAACCCTCAGAGGTGAACTTGAGCGCATTGCTGATCAGATTGGCAACGATCTGGCGCAAACGGCCGGCATCGCCCAGCAGCTCCGTCGACACTTCCGGAAGAATATGGCATACCAATTCCACCCCCTGCGCGCCGGCGCGGACGGACATCAGTTTCACAATTTCGTCGAGCACGTCCTCCAGGTCGAAGGGGATGGGATCCAGGCCGAGCTTGCCGGCTTCGATCTTGGAGAAGTCGAGGATGTCGTTCAGAACCGTCATCAGCGCGTCGGCCGAGGTGGTCACCATGGAGAGGAATTCATGCTGATCCTGGGTGAGTTCCGTATCCATCAGCAGATTGGCCATGCCGATGATGCCATTCATCGGTGTCCGGATCTCATGGCTCATGTTGGCGAGGAACTGGCTCTTGGTCTGGTTGGCGGATTCGGCCGCGCGCCGGGCGCTCTCCTGGCGCGTGGCCGCTATGACGACGAGGATGCCGAGACCCAGGGCGATAAAGATGTTACGAAGAGACGCCTGGTTCCTCGCCGCCAAATCCCGCGCGGCCGTTTGGGCCGCCATGTCCGCGGCTTGCTCGATCTTTTCGAGCAGGGCTTCGTAGCGGTCGCGAGCCGGCTCATACTTGCTGAAATACTCGGTTCGGGCGGCGATCTCATGCCCGCCGCCCAGCAGTTCCAGCACGGATGTGTCCAGCGGCCGCAATTCTTCCTCGTCCAAAGTTTCCAGCTGGCGCACGAGGCCGCGAATCTGGGCCGATTTCGAAAGCGCCGCAATGCTGCCGAGGACACTCTTGTTCTGGTCGTAGGCCCGGATCTTACGGGCATCGGAAACGGTGTTGTTGGGATCGAATAGAATCGCCTTGGAGGCGTCGTCCTGGGTCAGCAGCAGGGCCTGGGAGGTGATCGCGAGCTCCTTGATCTGATGCGCCTCAATCAGCTCCTGCGCGTTGTTCTGGAGGCTGGTCTTGGTGATCAGCGCAACGGCCAATCCTGCCGCCAGCAGGGGCGTCAGCATGACGTACATCCGCAGGTTTAAGGAGAACCGTTTCAGCATCGGAACATCGATGGTTACTTTGTTACAGTCACCAGCAGCTTCATTTTGGGATGGATGGAACACCGAACCTCGGCGCGGCCTTCTTTGGCGAAAGTTACCGTGGAGGAGCCTCCAGGCGACTGCCGGCGGATATCGAATTCCATTCCGGGAGACACTGAAAAGACATTGTGGGTGACGTCATCCGCATTCTTGAAAGTGATGGTGTCGCCAATTTTTATTGCGATTTCCGTTTGCGAAAAAGCGCGATCCTTTTGAACGATGCTGTGTTCATCGGCAACCACGGGCAGGGCGATCATCATCGCCGCTCCCACGATGACCTTGCCCAAATTGCTTTTGACGAGAGTGGCCATGAGGAACCTTTCTTAGCGCGGTAAGACGGGCATCTCCACCGGTTTATCGACACTGGTCAGAGTGGCCAGAAAAGCCAAGAGGTCGCGCTTTTCCTGGTCCGTGAGGTGGAGCGGAACAATCTCCGGAGCAAGGCTGGGCCGCTTCTCCCTGCCTCCCAGGTCATACAGTTCGATGACGTCTTTGAGCGTCGCCTCCGTTCCGTTGTGCATGTACGGATCCCGGCGAGTCGAGTTCCGCAGCGTGGGTGTTTTGAAGGCGTATTGCATCGCTTCGAGAGGCAGTTCGATGCCGCGGCCTTTGTCCGGGCCGGTGACCCCGGTATCGTGAAAGCCGTTGTCGGTGAAGTTCCAACCGGAGTGGCACTTTTGACACTCGGCCTTGGTGTTGAAGAGATCGAAGCCGCGCTTGGCGGATGGGGAAATGGCGGATTCGCGGCCGGCAATCCACTCGTCAAAAGGCGCGGCGCCCGAAACCACCGTGCGTTCAAACGTGGCCAGAGCGCGCGCGACAAGCTCCGCCGTGATCGGCTGTCGCGGATACGCCTGCTCGAAAAGGTTGCGATATTGCTTGGCGGCAACCGTTGCTACCAGGCGGTCCAGGGGCAGATTCATTTCGTCGGCCGCGGCGATCGGCTTGAGCGCCTGTTCTTCCAGCGATTCGGCCCTGCCGTCCCAAAAGAGCAAGTCGGCCCAGGCGACGTTGAGAATCGTGGGAGTTTTGCGGTTGAGCTGTTTCAGTCCGTCGCCGATGGCCTTGGGCAGGCCATCCCCCCAGGAAAATCCTGGGTTGTGGCACGTGGCGCAGGATGTGGTCTTCGACGCAGACAATCGAGGATCGAAGAATAGCGTCCGGCCCAGGAGTTCGCGTTCCTTGGTGAACTTGTTGTCATCGGGAAAAGGAATCGAAGCTGGGCGCGCGTACTTGGCCTTCCACGCCGTTTGGTCATAAGGAGAAGCCTCACTCGTCTGGGATAGCAGGATAGGTGAGAGTAATGAGGCAGTTAGGAGTATGCGGGAGATCTGCAAGGTTCTCCCCGGTCCTCGGGTAGGATGATGCGCCGTCATGGTCCTAACGAGGCTCATCGACGGCTAGCGGCCGAATTCTAGTTCGGGTCGGGCTTTTCGATATGGTCGATAACGAGAGTGTCGACCTGCGCCTTCTGCGGCTCGAATTTCAGTCCGAACTGTTCTTCCACGGCGGCCATGAAGTTATCTTCCGTGCCCCATCGGACCAGAAAGAAATACACTCCCTGGAGGCCGGTTTTATCGAGCACCAGCCGGTCGACCGAAGGGTTCCCGGACAGCTTCTCGGCGAAGGCTTGCATGGTGCCCCGGTCACTCCACGCGCCCGCGGGCGCTCCCTGATGTCGCGGAGCTTGACCAGCCCGGCGATTTCCTTCATGCTCGCCGGCGCGGGATCTCCCGGTTTCAATTCGTGCAGCGCCGGCCCGCCTTTGGCTACCCTGAGGGCGTACACCGGCATTTCCTTGGTTCCGCGCCGGACCACCAGTTTGAAGCGATCCGCCAGCGTGGTCTGGAGCATTAGCCTGAGCTGATTCTCATCGGCTGGGGCTGCAGCCTTCCCTTCCAGGTCGAAGCGAGCCGAGTCGAACCAGTCCGGTCCACCGGCTACTTGATAATCCGTCAAGTGATACGCCGCCCTGACGATATCCTTGGCGGTGACGGCACCCGAAACCTTTCAGTCCCCCTCCGCCTCGCCGGTGGGGAGGTGTTCGGCGGAATAGACACAGCGTCGAAGGCCGGCGGCTCGGCGAAAGCGAGTAATCGCGGCGCGAACGAACTGGCGAGGACGGAACCGATCAATGCGGCAATGCTCACGGTGGGGAGGGCGGCGGAGACTCGCGTCGAAAAGGTGCGGCCGCGATGCAGCAGCAGTTCGATGCGATCGCCCAGGCGGGAGCGGGAGTTGAATATGCCTGATGCGAGGATTTCTCGACCACGCATGCGTCCTAATTCGGGTCGGGCTTTTCGATGTGGTCGATGATGAGGGTGTCTACAGGCGCTTTCTGCGCTTCAAATCTCAGCCCGAACTGGTCCCCTAGCTGAGTTAGGAAGTCCTCGTCTGCGCGGATCGCCATGGCGAAGAGAAAGAACCCTTGGAGGCCAGTCTTGTCCAGAACGGGCCGGTCCACTAAAGGGCCGCGGGACAGGAAAGCGGCCAAATCCTGTATGCTCGCTCGGGTCGAAAAATAGCCCGCTAGCCCTTCCTTCCCGGCTCCTTGTGCGGCGGTGATTCTGATTGGCGACTCGTCCCCCGGCGTGGCGTCGATGAGCTTTGGTCCGTTCTTGGCCACAGTGAGGACGTAGACCGGCATTTCTTTGGTTTCGTGGCGGACCGTTAGCTTGAATCGTTCGGCAAGCATGGTCTGGAGCATCCCCTGAAGCCCGGCCTTATCGGCGGCAGTCGCGGCTTTTCCGTCGATGTCGAACTGATCGTCGTCGGTCCACGCCGGTCCGCCCGAGATCTGGGAGTCCGTCAGGCGATACGCCTCTTGAACGATCCGCTTGGCGGAAGCGGTCCCGGCGACGCTTCCTGGCCGATATCGGAGAATGCCGCCGGGCGGTCCTGCTTTGCCCCCTCCGCCCGGAGAGCGGTCGTTGGGCTTGATGGACACTGCGTCGAAGCTGGACTGCTGCGCGAAGGCCAGCAAACGCGGCGTGAGCGAACTGCCGATCAGGAAGCCGAGCAGCGCGGCAACCGTCAGCGCCATGCGCGAGCCGGAAACTCGCGGCGAAAACGTGCGTCCGCGGCGGAGCAGCAGCTCAAGGCGATCGCCCAGACGCGAGCGGGAATCGAAAATGCCTAATGCGAGAAGTTCTTTTTGCCTCACAGCGTCCACCTACAGAATTAAGAGCCAGCCCGATTATAGGCCCGGCTCCAGACGCGTGTCAACTAAAAACGTAAGGGTCCCAGTGGGACGGCCTCGGAGTTATTGGCCAACCAGGATCTGAACCACGTCCGGCCTGGTCACGATCTCCGCCTTGCCGTTGCTGACGCACGAAAGCGGACCAGCCGCGGCCGTGATGTCGTCGCACGATAGAGGTCCCTGGGACGTTCCGGCTTTCTTTCCCCGGTAGATTGTTCCACGCAAGCTTGAGCTTCTTGGCGCAGGGGTTGCCGGAACCGCACCCGGATTGTAGGTGGCGGTATTGAACTGGATGGAACGGAGAGAATCCGCCCCAAAGTTCAAGAGCTTAGTTTGGCCGGAGAACTGTGCGCTCAGGGTAAGGACACCGCCTTGAATTTTTGTCACCTTGCCGTTCCAGGTGCGCGAATCCTTTGTTGTAACCGTGTCCGCTTGGGCGAGCGAGACAAACGCCAGGATCAGGCCAATCTTGAATATGCTCATTTTTCAGAAACCTTGTCGATTCGTTTGAACGCTCTTAATTTCACTTTCAAAATATTCCCCCATTGCCAGGAGGTGGCCGACAGGAGCCGAGGAACCGGGATCGCAGGAGGGAGTCGGAAAATAATGGTACACATTGCCGAGGTGAATCACCAGCTTGCAGTCCATCTGCTGGCAAGGCGGAGGCGGCGCATCGGGGTCAGGCTCAGCGTTGAAGACGAACGAAATATCGGCCAGCCTCGAGTGGCAGCCGGAATCCACTCTGGCGTCGTGGACGCCCAACGCTACCGCGCCGCCGGTCATTAGGATGACCATGCAGATCAACAGGACTGTCGCGTAGTGGCGGCGGTGTGCGTATGCGTAGACAAACAGCGATCCAAGCAGGGCGCACATCATCAAGACGATCACCAGACCCGCGGTCGCAGCCCCCCCTTCCTGCGTGAATGCGTCGCGTACCAGAACCCAAAAGGGAGAAACAGAGATCACGGCGACGGGGAAATCCATCACCAGAGGATTCATCCCGAATGCGGAATAGTAAATCGCCCAGTACAGCCAGCCGCTGATGAAGGCGAGCGCGGTTAAAACTCCGGCGGCGCCGCTGATGGCTTTTAGAAATTCGAGCGCACTCCGAGGCTCGTCTTCGTTCTCCTGGTTCGGTTTCTGCTGTTTGGCCTGGGTCACATTACACGAGCACGGTAAACACGTTCTCGGTGCGTTCGACGGGGTGGTAGAGCGTGTCGCGCTCCACTGGTTCGCGCCCGGCTTCGCGGATCAGACGCATGAGTTCGCCGCGGCGCAGGTTTTGGCTGGTGGTGGCGCCGGCGTCGTGATAGATGCGCTCCTCGACCAGGGTCCCATCGATGTCGTCGGCGCCGAAGCGCTGCGCGATCTGGGCGATTTTGGGCGTCATCATCACCCAATACGCTTTGACGTGCGGGATGTTATCGAGCATCAAACGCGACACCGCGATCTGCCGGATATCGTCGAAGCCGGTGGTAGACGGAATGTGGTGCAAGTCGGTGTTGTCGGGATGGAAGGCCAGAGGGATGAACGTCACGAAGCCGTGGGTGCGATCCTGCAAGGCACGCAATCTCATCAGATGGTCCACGCGGTCTTCCTCGGTTTCGATGTGGCCGTAGAGCATGGTGCAGTTGGAATGCAAGCCCAGTTCATGCGCGATGGCAGCGACTTCCAGCCATTGATCGCCGGTAATTTTGTGGTCGCAGATGATGCGGCGGACGCGCTCATGGAAAATTTCGGCGCCGCCGCCGGGCAGCGAATCCATCCCCGCGTCTTTGAGTCTGATCAATACTTCACGCGCGGTCAGCTTTGAACGCTGCGCGAAATAGCCGATCTCCACCATGGTGAAGGCCTTCAAATGCACCTGCGGATAACGTTGCTTCAATCCGCGAAGCATCTGGCAATACCAGTCGAGGGTGAGCTCGGGGTGCAGGCCGCCGACAATGTGGAACTCGGTGACGGCTTCGCTATAGCCGTGGCCCGCTTTCTCCCAGACTTCTTCGAGCGACATCGTATACGCCTTGGGATCGCGGACGCGTTTTCCGAAGGCGCAGAGTTTGCAACTGGCTACGCACACGTCGGTGGGGTTGATGTGGCGATTGACGTTGAAGAAAGTACGATTGCCGTGCAGGCGCTCACGCACCAGGTTGGCCATCCAGCCCACGCCCAAAATATCGGGGGAGCGGTACAGAGTTACGCCGTCGTCGAAGCTCAGGCGCTGGCCGGCTTCCACCTTCTCACGAATCGGCTCCAGGCTCGTATCCAGAAAGCGCGGGGCTTGAAAAATGGGTGTCATTAAATGATGTACCGGTGAAATGCGATGTCGGCGGCCCAAAAGAGAAAGAATATCACGCTTACATAGCCGTTCATGATGAAGAAGGCCGCGTCGACGCGTGAGAGGTCGTCGGCTTTGACCAAACGGTGTTCCCAGACCAGCAGTCCGGCGACGGCGGCGATGCCCGCGAGCGCCAAGCCGCCGAGCGCGAACGCGTGAACTAAGAACAGCAAGGACGCCAGCATTCCCAGGTGCAAGACACGAGAGATCCACAAAGACCGTGCGATCCCGAACTTGCGCGGAATGCTGAAGAGTCCGCTGTGAACGTCGAAGGCGTAATCCTGGCAGGCGTAGATAATGTCGAAGCCGGCGGTCCACAGAGTCACCGCCAGAGTGAGCCAGAGAATACGCGGATCGAGCGAGCCTCGCACGGCGATCCAGGCAGCCGCGGGCGCGATTCCCAAACAGAATCCGAGCACCAAATGAGCGAAGAGAGTAAAACGCTTGGTGTAGGAATAAAACATCACCACGATCAGCGCGACCGGAGCCAGCTTCAGGCACAAAGGATTCAGCGCCTTGGCAGCGAACAGGAAAACGAAGACCCAGAAGGCGATGAAACCCCAGGCGAAGGTTTTCGACAGCAGACCTGCGGGCAGATGGCGCATCTTGGTGCGCGGATTGCGCGCGTCGATTTCAGCGTCCAGCACACGGTTAAACGCCATGGCCACGGATCGCGCCGCCACCATCGCCACAACGATGCAGGCCAGCTTGGTCCACATTCCCTGGCGCGGAAAGCCCTCGTCGCTCCAGGCCAGCAGCGCGCCGGTTAAGGCGAACGGCAGGGCGAAGACGGAATGCTCGAACTTGATCATTTCGAGCGTCAGGCGGAGGCGTCGCAGGAAGCGGGTCACGGCAAATTCCATTGTAGGCGGGTGGGGGCGCGTTCGGTTAGGAAACCGGGTGCTCCGAACGCGGGGGCCACGAAGCCCGAGCACTGGAGATTTGCGAATTTGACGGAAATGGACAGCGTCAGCGCGGTCTAGAGCATTCGCGGCCTCGGGCGCAGGTGTCGCCTGCCTGGCATGAAGCGGCCCGAACTGCGGCGCCGGTTCCGCAGCCAAATGGCGCCACTCAAAACGAGAGCGTGTGGCACTCCCGCAGGCACTCCGCGACATTCCTATCGCCCCGGTGTGTTCTTTTCAAAGGAACGGACGGCTTTCCTCCGAAAGCACTCTGCCGAGTGATCGTTGACAATTCCCGTCGCCTGCATCCACGCGTAGACGATGACGGGACCGACAAATTTAAAACCGCGTTTCTTGAGCGCCTTTGACATGTCCTCGGAGAGCGGGGTTTTGGCGGGAACCTCGCCGCTGTTCTGAAGCGGCTTTCCGCCGGCCATGCCCCACACGAACGCCGAAAAATCCTCGCCTGCATCGCGCATCGCGAGATAGCTGCGAGCGCCTCCGATGGTCGCCTCTATTTTCGCGCGCGACCGGACGATGCCGGCGTCATCGAGGAGCCGAACGATATCGGCCTCGCCGAAGCGTGCGACCTTTTCAGGATTGAAGTTCTTGAAGGCTTTGCGGAACGCGTCGCGCTTCCGCAGGATGATCGACCACGATAGCCCAGCCTGGAAACCGTCCAGCATCAGTTTCTCCCAGAGCGCGCGGCTGTCATATTCCGGCACGCCCCATTCGGAGTCGTGGTACGCAATCATGAGCGGATCGGTCCCCGACCAGGCACAACGGTTCACCATATTTGCTCTCATTTCCGGCGTCTAATCGAAGACATGTTGATGCAGGTCCAGATTTACCCGCTTTCCTGTGAACGTAACGCCTTCCATTCGCAGACGCAGCCTCTGCTCAGCGGCTGCGCTCCCAGTCAGTTTGATCTCACCTCCCGCGCCGAGTACGCGTTGCCAGGGAAGCTCGCCGGGGATCATCGTTTTTAAAAGGCGCGCGACGGCTCGGTGATAGCGCTGATATCCAGCCGCGGCAGCCACTTGGCCATAGCTCGCGACCTTGCCACGCGGGATGGACCGAATTGTTTCTGCAAATGCCTGGTCACGGATTTCAGAGTTTGTGATGTACGCGGCGGAAGTCGTCCGAGGTTGGGGACGCATGGTCCAATTTTAGTCGGTTGTTTCAGAAGTCCACTAACGTGCTGGAAGAAACCGCTCCCGCGGTCTGTTGGGAAAACGCTGGCCCCTCCACCAAGACCGTGAACCGGCGAGTTCGAAGGGCGGAGCCGCGACTTTGGAGGAACTCGATCAAACCGGGGCGCGGCGCGAAACCGTTTCTGATCCCCGTGGGGATGGCCCTTTGCTGGCTAGCCCGCAAAGGGCCGGTCACCGCCCTCAATCTCGAAGGGAACAGCCCGGCTCGTGGCCGCGAACCAGGCTCCGTTTTGCGGGCTGTTACTTAGTACACCATTTCGCAAATACCATCTCGTATTCCGCGAGACCCCTCCAGCGGATCGCGGCTTGGAAAACGCTGCTCACCGAGCCGTGACCACAGGGAGCGGTTTCTCCTGATACGTTAGTG
>DASXEY010000058.1:0-47584 GCA_036489835.1 Bryobacteraceae bacterium
ACGTGGGCTTGCCGCTTCCGTCGAACCGGAGGGAGCGGGACAGGAGAAGGATTCGAATCCTTTGAGAGTGTGAGGAGATTGAGGTTAGCTGGCTCCGTCGGACAGCGCTGTTCTTTTTCGAGAGGCAGTGCTGCCCTCCAAAACTTGTCTACGAACAATCGCAGTAACTCACGTTTTCCACCCCGGTGGGCCCGGTCATGCATGATCGGCCCACCGCGTAACGATTTCGCAAACCCGAAGTGTCTTCGAAGTTTTACGCGTAAATCCCGCGCAGCTTGATAGCGAACGCCACCCGGTCCAGCGCGAGCATATACGCCGCCGTCCGGTTATGCACGCCATGTTTATCGGCGTAAGCAGTCACGTCGTTGAAGCTCTCCACCATAATCTCGCCGAGCCGCTCATTCACCAGTTGCTCATTCCAAAAATACCCCTGCCGATCCTGCACCCATTCAAAATACGACACCGTGACGCCGCCCGCATTGGCCAGAATATCCGGAATGACGAAGATGCCTTTCGCCGCCAGAATCGGATCGGCAAAATGCGTAGTCGGTCCATTCGCGCCTTCGCATAAAATCTTGCAGTTCAGCCGAGCCGCATTATGCGACGTAATCACGTTCTCCTTGGCCGCCGGCAGCAGGACATCGGTTTCGAGAAACATCGCCTCCTCACGATCCATATTTTCCCCGCCCTCGAAATCCACAATCGACCCAGTCTCTTTGCGGTGCGCCGCCAGCGCCGCGATATCCAGGCCCCGGGCATTGTAAACCGCTCCGTCGTATTCCACAATCGCGATGATTTTATATCCCGCCAGCGCCATCAACTTTGCCGACATCCCGCCCACATTGCCGAACCCCTGGATCACCACCCGCGCGTTCGCCCGCTCCAGTCCGAACCGCGCCAGGGCCTGGTCCGTGACCATCATGCATCCGCGCCCCGTAGCCTCGCTGCGTCCGCGCGATCCGCCCAGGTTGACCGGTTTGCCCGTCACCACCGCCGTCTGCGTGTGGCGGGCGTGCATCGAATACGTGTCCATGATCCACGCCATGGTCTGCTCGTTGGTGTTCATATCCGGCGCGGGAACATCGATCTCCGGCCCGATAAATTCGAACAATTCGGCCGTATAGCGCCGCGTGATCCGTTCCAGCTCTCCCGGCGAAAGCAGATTGGGATCGCAGATCACGCCGCCCTTGCCGCCGCCGAAAGGAATGTTGACCACCGCGCATTTCCACGTCATCCACGAAGCCAGCGCGCGAACTTCATCCAGCGTCACATCCGGCGCGTAACGAATCCCGCCCTTGGCCGGACCGCGTGCAATCGAATGCTGCACTCGATAACCCGTGAAAACTTCCAGCCGTCCGTCGTCGAGCGACACAGGAATATGCACGATAATCTCGCGCGCCGGCGAGCGCAGCACTTTCTGCATGCCCTCATCCAGACCGAGCCTCCCTGCGGCCTCGTCAAAGCGGGCTTCGGCTGAAAGCAGCGGGTTAAACTCCGCGTCCGTGGTCTCCGTGATGACGCTCGGAATCGACTCAGTGACCATGCGTAGGAAAATCCTCCGCACCCATTATGGAACATGCGCCTATCATTAGATTGTGGGGCGAACTCTAATCGCGCTAGGCGTGCTGCTGATTGTGGCCGGATTGCTGCTCACCCTCGGCGAGCGCTTGCCGCTACGCCTGGGCCGCCTGCCCGGTGACATCGTCATCCGAGGCAAGAACGGAGCGTTCTACTTCCCTATCGTCACGTGCATCGTGATCAGCGTGGCCCTCTCGCTACTGCTCCGCCTCCTGCGCCGTTAATTCGCGGAAGGCTTCTCCACCTTATCGATCACCAGAACATCCGCCTGAGCCTTGGTGGATTCCAGCTTCAACCCCAACTGCTGTTGAAACGCAGTGAACAGGTCCGGAGGCGCATCGGCAGTGTCGGCCGCCGCGGGCGGAGCTGGGCCAAAGCCAACCATCTGGGCGGCATCGGGCGTGAACGTCAGCGTGAAATCATACTTCCCCGTGAGGCCCGTCTGATCCACCACCGGTTTATCCAACAGCGAGCCCTGCAACACGCTGGCGACTTCGGCCAGCGGCGCATTCCTGACGTTAAAGCTCATTCCCGCCGGCGCCCTTCCAAAAAACAATCCGGGAAGACTGTCCGGATCGGCTTGGCTCTTGGCCAGCTTCGATCCCGTTTTCGCCACCGTGATCGCATATACCGAGAGCTCTTTTTTCTCGCGATGGAATTTAAGCTGGAAGCGATCCACCAGCAGCTTCTGGATCATGATCTTCATCTGCCCAACGCTGGGCTGCCCCGGAATCTCGGGCCGGCCAGTGATGTCGTACTTGTCTGATTCCGCCCAAGCCGGCAGACCCACCACCTGCTTGCTCTGAAGGTCATAGGCCATGGTGATCAGATCGCTCAAGCTCGTATTAATGGTGAGAACATCGGGACCTCTCATCGTAAAACCTTTGCCTTGCCTGCCGGGCTCGCTCGGCTTGATCGTGGCCACTTCAAACACCGGATTGGCATTCGCCGCCATCTTTACCGGCGGAGGCGGAGGTTCGGGAATCGCCCACGCCGTCTCCGGAGTGGCGCGCGTCAGGGTTAGAGGCAGCGGCGGCCCTTGCGTCCAGGATCCCGTCATCGAGTTCCCGTCTCCGCTCAGCTTGCCCTCATAGCTGCCTAACCCGGCGAGCGCAATCTTCACCGTCGAACCGTCTTTGGTGACAGTGCTGGCGGGCATCGGCGGCGCTGCCTGATCGATGCTATACATCGTGGCTTTCAGCTTGTCGTTATCCACCGAAATCTTGAACACCACCCGCAGTTTTTGCGGGCCGGCTTCCAGCGTTCCCTGCCATGAGCCGGTTATGTTTTGGCCCTGCATCGCGCTTCCGGGCAACGCCGCCAGAGCGGCCATCCATAGCATGAAATGTTTCACAAAAGATACCCGCCGTTTCGTCTCCATCTTACTCCGTTCAGCGCTTCGGCTTGGTACAAAGGCATTTGGATATGAAAAAAGCTCTGGTTCCAAAGAATGTGGACGAATATCTCGCAGGCGTGCCGGAACCCGCTCGCTCCACCTTGAAGAAGGTTCGCGCGGCGATTCGATCCGCTGCGCCGCCGGACGCTACGGAGGCCATCAGCTACGGAATGCCCGCGTTTAAATATGAAGGGCTGCTGGTGTCGTATGCCGCGTTCTCGCGCCACTGCAGTTTCTTCCCAATGAGCAAGGCCGTGATGGAAACGTTCAAGGAGGAGCTCAAGGATTTCCCCCAATCCAAAGGAACCATTCGCTTCGCTACGGACAAACCTCTGCCCGTGGCTCTCGTGAAAAAGATGGTGAAGGCGCGAATCGCGGAGAAAGAACGCAAGAAGCAGCGTTAGCGCAAAAGCCCGAGCCGATCCAAGGGCCAATAGACGAAGACGGCCTTCCCGTAAATATAGCCGCGTTTCACCGTGCCCCAGTTGCGGCTATCGTTCGAGGAATTACGATGGTCGCCCAGCACGTAGTAGCAGTCCGGATCCACCTGGATTTCGGGATAACTGGCCTGGTCGCGTTCGTCCTGCGGGACGTAAGGCTCGTTAAGCGGAGTGCCGTTGACGATCACCGTGCCGTGGTCGACCAACACGCGATCGCCCGGCATGCCGATCACCCGCTTGATATAGGATTTGCTGACATCGCGTGGAAACTGGAAGACCACTGTATCGCCGCGCTTGATGTCGGAGAAGCGGTAGACGAATTTGTTAATGAAGATGCGCTCTTCATTGATCAGGCTCGGCATCATGCTGGTGCCTTCCACGCGAACCGGCTGATACAGGAACAGGATGATGATGATGGCGATCACCACGCTGAGCGTAAGATCGCGCAGCCAGGAAAAAGCGGCGCGAGCGACGGACGGCTCGGCGGGCGGGGTTGCAGTGGGTGTTACGGGCTCGCCGGTGTCCATATCAATATGATAGCCCGCGAAGGGCGCGGCGGCGCCCTCACTTCAACCAAGGAACACCGTCGCCGCGCTCCGTTTTGCGGGTTGTTACCTAGAAGCGCAAAGGGTGCGGCGGCGTCCTCCCTTCAACCAATGGAACACCGTCGTCGCGCTCCGTTTTGCGGGCTGTTACCTAGAAGCCCGCAAAGGGCGCGGCGGCACCCTCACTTCAACCACGGAACACCGTCGTCGCGCTCCGTTTTGCGGGCTGTTACCTAGAAGACGGTATCATCTGAACGGGAGGATTTGGAAATGGCTCTTTCAGCGAGAAATCAACTTTCAGGCAAAATCAAGGAAATCACCCTCGGCGACATCATGGCCCATGTAGTCGTGAAGGTGGGCGGCAGCCTGATCGAAAGCGTCATCACCCGCACCAGCGCGGAAGAACTGGGACTGAAGAAAGGCGACTCCGTCCGCGTCGTCGTCAAGTCCACCGAGGTCATGATCCAGAAGGATTAGGCCGATAGCCTCGTTATGCGCCTTCTTCTGGCGTGTTGCTGCGCGTCTGCGTTGCGGGCGCAGGCTCCGGCCGAGATCGACCCGGGACAGCAAGTGGTCCTCGCGGAACGCACCGCGAGTGAACTGGCTAGGCAGTGGATTAACGACCCCCGGCCTTTGTACAAGGCGTGGGCTGCGGAAATCATCCGGCAGCACGAGTGGCAGCCTTCGTTCCGAGCCGAACTCATCGCCGCCCTGGGCGACCTCAGTCACCTTGAAGCATCCTCTGGCGTTATAGGCACCGACGAAGACAGAATGCGGATGGTGATTCTGGATGCATTGATTCAGGGCCGTGTTCGCGTGGCGCGTAACATCAGCGAGGCTCTCCTAATCCGATATCCCGCGCAAGTTGTGGGTCGGCTTGTTGAGAAAAACGCCCTGCTAGAGGCCATACGGCGACACGTTGAGCTATAGGCCGGTGGCTTTAAGTTTTCGCAACCCGACACGTTTTCGAAACCCCACGGTCAATCCCAAGATCCCGATACCGGTTAGCAAGAGGCTGGCGGGTTCGGGGGTGGTGGAGCCGACGTTGATCACGAAGGAGTCGCCGTCTCCCAACGCGTAGGTGTAGGTTCCGACGGTGAGGCCGAGGCCAGCCAATGTGGTGCTGTCCCAGGTTGAACTACTCGTCAGCGGAGCCCCGGCGACGTATCCAAAGGGCACGACGTATGAATTGAAGGTAAGGCCAAACCCTACCTCGCCCCCGGTCGTGGAACTGGGCGTAACAATCGAGCCGCCGGACCCGAAATTGGAAGGCCCGGTTACGCCTGTCAGCACATCATTGTCTCCACTGCCCAAAATCAGATATGCATCACTCCCCTCCACCCCCTCGTTGGCAGTCCCATCGTCGGTCGGGCCGGAGACACTGAATGAGCCGCTGCCCGTGGCGACCACGTTGCTGCCGCTCTGAACGATATTGACTGTGAAAAGATCTGACGCCCGTGCTTGCGGAACCAGGGATATCAGCATCCCTGCGCCAGCGCAGACGAGCAACGGATTAATGTAAGAACGAGCCATAACCCTCCCTCCTTGTTGGTTGCCCCCCAGGACGATTACCCTACACCACGGGCGTCACTCGAGAGGGCTAAACCTTTTTGGTACTTTTGTACTTGGTATGGTAGCAAACTTTTTCATTGCAATCCAGAAAGCTTTGCCCGGTGTGTTTGACACCCCCCCGCCCAATCGGCTAATCTGAGTAGGCAGTGAACTTGCCGGGAGAGAGTCTGTCTTCATGAAAACCGCTATTCCTTCGATCTCAACTTTGGTGCGCGAATGGCACCTCATCGATGCTGAGAACGAAGTTCTAGGCCGCTTGGCCAGCAAAGCCGCGCTGGCTCTGATGGGCAAAAACAAGCCCACGTACACACCGTTTCTGGATATGGGCGATCACGTGATCGTGGTCAACGCCGCCAAGGTCCGCCTCACGGGCCGCAAGGAAGAGCAGAAGATTTATCGCCGCCACTCGGGTTATCCGGGCGGTCTCACGGAGACCAAGGCGCGCACGGTCCGCGAGACGCGGCCGGTTCGTATGGTGGAGGAAGCCATCCAGGGGATGCTTCCCAAGAACAAATTAGGAAAACAGATGTACCGCAAACTGCAGGTCTACGCGGGGCCGAAGCATCCGCATGAGGCGCAGAAGCCGGTACAGATCGCCGTTGCTGGCAAGGAGATTTAACGAGTGGCATTGGTACAACATCTTGGAACGGGCCGCCGCAAGCGCGCGACAGCCAGAGTGTTCCTGCGGCCGGGCAAGGGCGAGATCACGGTGAACGGGCGAACCTTCGAGAATTATTTCCCCAGCGAAGCTTCCCGAGCCATCGTGAGGCAGCCGCTCTTAGCCACCGAGACCGCCGACAAGTTCGACATCTTGATCAACACGGAAGGCGGCGGGCCATCGGGCCAGGCCGGCGCCGCGAAGCTGGGAATCGCGCGCGCGCTCCTGGAGTTCAACATTGAGCTGCGCGCCAAACTCAAGGAATTGGGAATGCTCCGCCGGGATGCCCGCGAGCATGAGCGCAAGAAGTACGGACAAAAGGGCGCTCGCAAACGCTTCCAGTTCTCCAAACGCTAAGTCTCTTGGGCCGCGTTTTTTCGAGTACGATCTCTTCTTGGGACAGGCTGGAGCCTGCCCCCGCGTTTCACCTCTGAGCTGCAAATCCCGCCTTGGGCCGCAGCTCGGATTCCCAAATACCTTTAAGGAGGTTTTTTGCCGTCTATTAGTATGAAAGAATTGCTCGAAGCCGGCGTTCACTTCGGGCACCAGACCAGGCGCTGGAATCCAAGAATGAAAGAATACATTTTTGGCGAACGGAATGGCATTTACATCATCGACCTGCAAAAAACGCTGAAGCTCTTCAAAGACGCCATGCGTTATGTGGGTGAAATGGCCGCGCAGGGTAAGACCGTGTTGTTCGTAGGCACCAAGCGGCAGGCGCAGGAAGCTGTCGCCGAAGAAGCCACTCGCTGTCAGCAGTTTTATGTGAATCAGCGCTGGCTGGGTGGATTGCTCACCAATATGACCACGGTGCAGAAATCCATCAAACGCTTAAAAGAACTCGACGCAATGGCCGCCGAGGGCAACTGGGACGGTCGCGCCAAAAAAGAAGTGGTGCGGCTGGAGCGGGAGCGCAAGCACCTGAACCAGAACCTGGCGGGCATCAAGGACATGAACGGATTGCCGGACATCCTCTTCGTGATCGACTCGAATAAAGAGGCGATCGCTGTCGATGAAGCCCGCAAGCTGGGCATCCCGGTGGTTGCGGTTGTGGACACCAACTGCGACCCCGACAAAGTGGATTACGTCATCCCCGGCAACGACGATGCGTTGCGCGCCATCCGGCTTTTCACCACCAAGATTTCCGATGCGGTGGTGGAAGGCAGGCAACTGGCGTCTGAGCAGGACTTCGCGCCTGAGAAGATCATCAGCGAAGAGCCCGGTTCAGAGGAGATGCCCGATCTGGCGCAGTACGCGGACCTCAAGTACAATGAGCAGCTCATGGCGGAAAGCATGCCGGACGACGATCTGCCGTCCACGCCTCCGCGCAAGGGCCCAGCCGCGGAAGCAGCCGGGGAAGGCACGGCGCAGTCGTCCCTGTAACAGGGGTTTAACGGCCGGAACATAAGACAACCTAAGCGCGCCTGTCCTTCATCCAAAAGAGGGCAGGGCGCGGTCAGAGGAACTATGGAGATCAGTGCACAGTTAGTAAAACAGCTCCGGGAGAAAACCGGGACTGGCATGATGGAGTGCAAGTCGGCGTTAAAAGAGGCCGAAGGCGACCTGGAAAAGGCCGAGGTCATCCTGCGCAAGAAGGGCATCGCGTCGGCCACCAAGAAGGCCTCGCGCTCCACCAAGCAGGGCGTGATCGGCACCTACATTCATCCGGGATCGCAGTTGGGCGTCATGATCGAGGTCAACTGTGAATCCGATTTCGTAGCGCGCACGGAAGACTTCCAGGCGCTGGTGCATGACCTGGCGATGCAGGTGGCCGCGGCTGATCCGCAGTTCCTGCGCAAGGAAGACGTCACCGAAGCCGCTCTGGCGAAGGAGCGGGAGATTCATCGCGCCCGCGCGTTGAGCGAGGGCAAGCCCGAGAAGATGATGGAAAAAATCGTCGAGGGCCGCTTGAATAAATTCTACGAGGAGGTCTGCCTGTATGAGCAGCCCTTCATCAAGGAAAACACCACCACCGTTTCGGACTTGATCAAGTCCAAGATCGCCAAGATGGGCGAGAACATCACGGTGTCGCGGTTCGTCCGCTTCAAAGTGGGCGACGCCGCGACCGCCGATATTCCAGCCGAAGCCGCAGAGTAACTGCTCTTGAGGAATTCGCGCAAAACCGCTCCCTGTGGTCGCGGCTCTGTATGTGGCTGTGGATCAGAAACGCCCATTCTGAGCCGCGACCACAGGGAGCGGTTTCTGCGAGTTTCACCCACTGCGCTATTCTGGACAACGCGTGGCTAAATATCAGCGCATCCTGCTGAAGTTGAGTGGCGAGGTTCTCGCCGGTCACAACGCGTCCTTTGGAATCGACGCCAGCAAGGTGGCGGCACTTGCGGAAGAGATCGCGGAAGTAGCGCGTGCCAATGTGCAGATCGGCATGGTGGTCGGCGGAGGCAACTTCTTCCGCGGCGTCGCCGCGGCTGCGCAGAACATGGACCGCGTCGCCGCCGATCATATGGGCATGCTGGCCACGGTGATCAACGCCATCGCGCTTCAGGACGCACTCGAAAAAAGCGGAGTGCCCACACGCGTGATGACCGCCATCGAAATGCATTCCGTGGCCGAGCCCTACATCCGCCGCCGCGCGATTCGCCATCTGGAAAAAGGCCGCCTGGTGATCTTCGCCGCGGGAACGTCGAATCCTTATTTTTCCACCGACACGGCGGCGACATTACGAGCGCTCGAAATTCACGCCCAGGTCGTAGCCAAAGCCACACGCGTCGACGGAGTCTACGACAAGGACCCGATGACGAACAAGGATGCGGTGCGGTTCAGCGAAATCACTTACTCGGACGTTCTGACCCGCAACTTGCGGGTGATGGACGCCTCCGCCGTAGCTATGTGCCGCGACAATCACCTGCCCATCACGGTCTTTGATTTAAACGTGCGAGGCAATATAATGCGAATGGCGATGGGAGAGCCGATCGGGACCTTGATTCATTAGGAACGCCATGAAGACTGAACAACCAATTCCAGCAAACACCTTCAAGAACGTGAAAGAAGTGGAAGCCAGCGCCAAGGCGCGCATGGACAAGGCCGTGACCGATTTGCAGAGCGAAATTTCGAGCATCCGCACCGGCCGCGCCTCCGTGAGCATCTTCGACAACCTGAAAGTGGATTACTACGGCACGCCGACTCCGATCAACCAGGTGGCGAATCTGCACGTGCCGGAGCCATCGCTGATCACCATCCAGCCTTGGGACGTTTCGCAGATCGCGGTTATCGAAAAAGCCATCCGCACTTCCGATCTGGGCCTGAACCCGGGCAACGACGGCAAGATCATTCGCGTTCCGGTTCCGCCGTTGACAGAGGAGCGGCGCAAGGATATCGTCAAGCGGCTGCATCATGTCGCCGAGGATCATCGCGTGGCGCTGCGCAACATCCGCCGCGACGCCAATGAGCACGTCAAGAAGTTGCTGAAGGACAAAGCCATCAGCGAAGACGATGAGCGCAAGGCCCTCGACGAAGTGCAGAAGATGACCGACGGCTACATCGGCAAAATCGACGCCGCCGCAAAAACCAAGGAAAAAGATATCCTCGAGATCAAGTGAAGCCGCACGCAGCCGCGATGCTTCTGATGGGCGTTGCGCTTCACGCGCAGGTCCCGGAGCTCGATCGGCTGCTCGGCAAGGATCTGTGGAAAGAGCAGGCGAAGAACCTCCAGCGCCTGAACCAGATGCTGGGCGAGATCCCGCCGGCGCTCGACTCGACCCCTCAGCCGTGGCATGTTTGGAAGACCTCGCATGAGGGGCGAACGCGGTACGCAGTTCTTCTGGGAGGGATGGGAGCCGGTATCCCAGGCGGCGCTTCAGCGCGTGTCCAGCTTTTTGACGGCTCGGGCAAAAGCATCGACGCGTGGTCGTTCCAAGTTGGCTGGCGCATCTTCCTTGGCGGCGCTTCCTTCGAGTATTCCAGGGCCCTCGATAGCGACCTCATCGTTCTCCACACGGCCGGCGTGATCAACGGACGAGATGTCGGGAAAGAAATTTTCGCCATCGGCAACGACCGATTGCGCCTCGTGCGTTTGGAGAACAGCAAGGGTGCGATCACCCAAAGCGAATACGTCTATCCGCAGGTCGAAGTCAACGTGGTTCCGGATGCGACAAGCCTCGTCCAATTCGCCAGCCTGCTTGAATCGAGCGACAAGGCCGACGCGCTCTCGGCGCTTGTTTTCCTCGGCGGGAGGCATCTCGACGATGCGGCCCGAATGTCGCTCCCAGAGCCTCACGAAAGCAAGTACGCCAAGTTATTTCAAGAAGTGATCGGCGACCCGCGCATCCACGTACTGATCGAGCGCTTGACCACCTCGGACAACAAATGGATCGCGCAAGCCGCAAAGCTCGCGGCGCGCGGATCTCGCGAGCGTCCCTTGTACTGAGCCTCCCGTTTCGTTCAAACTGAAGGTACTCCATGCAAAAAACCAAAGGTTACGCCGCTACCGCCGTCAAGGCTCCGCTGGGGCCATTCGATTTCGAGCGCCGCGATCTGCGCGACGACGATGTCGCCATCGCAATTAAATATTGCGGGATCTGCCATTCCGATATTCATCAGATCCGCGATGAGTGGGGGAACGCCTCTTTCCCCATGGTCCCCGGTCACGAAATCGCGGGCGTTGTCACCGCAGTCGGCGGCAAGGTCACAAAGTTCAAAGTTGGCGACCGGGTCGGCGTCGGCTGTTTCGTCGATTCTTGCGGGCATTGCCCCGAATGTAAGCGCGGGTTGGAGCAGTATTGCGCCGTCGGTCTGGTGCTGACGTATAACAGCAAGGAACACGACGGCACGCCGACACAGGGCGGCTATTCCGACAAGATCGTGGTGAAGCAGGATTACGTTCTGCGAATTCCCGATAATCTGCCGCTGGATGCCGCTGCTCCGCTGCTGTGCGCCGGGATCACTCTGTATTCGCCGCTGAAACATTGGAACGCAGGACCCGGCAAGCAGGTGGCGATCATCGGTCTGGGAGGGCTCGGGCATATGGGCGTCAAGATCGCCCATGCCCTTGGCGCCGAGGTCACGGTGCTCAGCCAGTCTTTGAAAAAAGAGGCCGACGGCAAGCGTTTGGGCGCCGATCATTTTTACGCCACTTCCGATCCGGAGACCTTCAAGAAGCTGGGGCGGCGGTTCGATCTGATCATATGCACCGTTTCGGCGGAGCTGGATTGGAATCAATACCTGAATCTGTTGAACGTGGATGGAACCATGGTGGTGGTGGGCGTTCCGGACAAACCGCCGCCTCCGGTGATGGCCTTTGCGCTGCTGTTCTGCCGCCGCAGCCTGGCGGGCTCGATCATTGGAGGCATCAAAGAAACGCAGGAGATGCTCGATTTCTGCGGCAAACACAACCTGGGCGCCGACATTGAGACCATCCCGATGCAAAAGGTCAACGAAGCCTACGATCGCGTCGTGAAAAGCGATGTGCGCTATCGCTTCGTGATCGATATCGCGACGCTGGACTAATCGAATGCGACTAGTTACTTTTCAGCATCCTCATGGGCAGCCGCAGGCGGGCATCGTCTCCGGCGCCCAGGTATTGCCGGTGGCAGGCGATATGTTATCGATCTGCGCGGGGGGCAGCGCGGAGCCTGAGATCGCTCCGCCTGTGGACCTGGCCGATGTGACTTTGCTAGCGCCCATCCCGCGCCCGCCCAAGTTCATTTGCGTGGGCTTGAATTATCGCGACCATGCGGCAGAGTCCAAGCTGGAGGTCCCGAAAGTCCCCACCATCTTCAACAAGTTCACAAACGTGGTGATCGGGCCGGGCGCCACCATCGTGTTGCCGAAGGTTTCGACCAAGCCGGATTACGAAGCGGAGCTGGCCTTCGTGATCGGCCGCGGAGGGCGCTACATTTCCGAGGCTCGCGCGATGGACCACGTGTTCGGCTACACCATCGTCAACGACGTCAGCGCGCGCGATTTTCAGAATGCGACATCGCAATGGCTGATGGGCAAAACCTTCGACACCTTCGCGCCGATGGGCCCCTGGATCGTGACCGCGGATGAAATCTCAGATCCGCATTCGCTGGATATTTCGCTCGAAATCGGCGGCATCGTATTGCAGAAGTCGAATACCCGGGAAATGATCTTCCGCATTCCGCAGTTGATCGAATACATTTCCCAGGTGGTGACTCTGGAGCCAGGCGACGTGGTGGCGACGGGAACTCCGGCAGGCGTCGGGTTCGCTTGGAAGCCGCCGCGCTGGCTGAAGCCCGGCGAAGAGACCATCGTCAGGATTCAGGCGATCGGCGAGTTACGCAACCCCGTCGCGGCGGAGACGTAGGAAGTTAGCGAAGGGAAGAACCCGTCGCGGCGGTAGATTTCTTCCGCAGAAAGTTCGCCGCGAGGACCAACAATCCTGCCGCGCTGAGTCCCCAGGTGGATGGCTCCGGAGAGATGTAAACTGTCCCGAGTGCTTGGGTTGTGCCAGTGGAGGCGACCTCAGCTGTATTGGATGTCTCCGCGTAGGTTCCGGGCAGGATCGTTGGCGCCGATTCCAAACCGGAGTAAACCTGTGGGCCTTCGATGATAAATCCGTTGGTGACAGACCCGGAGGCGACGCACCCGAAGAAGCAAACGTTGATCAGGCCGAAATCTGAGATGTTGAAGAATTCCACGTCGACGGGCCCGACGCTCACCGGGGAGCCGTTCAAGGTATAGACGAAGCCGCTGATGGGGGCATCAAAGTCCGTGCCGATGGTGTCGCTGGTGACCACCGGATTGCTATCCACGAAAAACGAAAATGCCCATGTATCGCCGGCAGCGCTCCAGGTGGAAGCTGTAGTCCCCGCGGCGAAGGTGCCGCTGCTGCTCACCAAGAGAGGTTCGGCGGATAAGCTAACAGCGAAGCCCAATGCGGCAA
The DNA here is from genome assembly GCA_036489835.1 of Bryobacteraceae bacterium. Taxonomy (GTDB): domain Bacteria; phylum Acidobacteriota; class Terriglobia; order Bryobacterales; family Bryobacteraceae; genus Palsa-187. Next base: position 13,052 of record DASXEY010000058.1, read on the forward strand.
CGATCATAAGTGGACGATTCATATTTCCTCCGTAGTTGCGTACAAACAGAAGATTTTATCGTATACCAAGTTGGTCCGTTTTGTACCCACGATTTATGAACTTTCTTCAGGGCGGATGCATGCAGCCGTGCGGCCTCAGCAGGCACCCGAAAGCACTGCCCCCCCAGCGCCGCGCTCACGGCAAATGCGGGACGGAACGATTCTTTACCGGCCAGACTCCCTCCACCAGATCTCCACGGCATACGTAAATACGGTCGTAAAGATTCACGGTGGGATCACAATGGGGCGGAATGAATTCGATTTTGTCGCCTAACTTGGGACTGATTTCGCTATCGAGGTAGCCGAATTCGTCGCCGCCCCAGCGGTAGGTCGAACCGGGAAGACCGACGGATTGGGGCCCATACCCTCGATCGGTGGAGAAAGCCTTGAACCCGCCATCGACGCTGACGAAGCCGTCGTGATTGGCGCTGACTACGGTGGTCAGAACCGTTAAAGCATGGCGAAATGGCAGACCGATTTTGCCGTAGGCGAGATCCATCAGGACGTAGGACCCGGCTTGCAGCTCCGTGACTTCCTCCAGGTGGGTGTCGATATCCCAGGTTCCAGTGCTGCCTCCCGTGAGGATTTCCACCTCTAAACCGAGGCGCTTCAGTGCATCTCGAGTAGCGATGGCGGAGTGGAACGCGGTTTCCGAAACCTGCCGGCGTTCAGGAACGCCCGACGTATGCGAGCCGCTGATCGAATATCCTTGAAGACCGCGAAAGCGTAGATAACTGGCACGATCGATGGCCTTGGCGATCTCAATGGCTTGTGCCGTGGAGCTTGCGCCGGTGCGATGATCGCCGACGTCGAGATCGACCAGGACATCCAGGGTGCGGTTCGCGGCTCGGGCGGCTTCGTTGTACCAAGCCACTTGATCGACGTGATCGACCACTACCATTGCTCCGGTTTTGGCGATGCGGGCCATCTTGAGAGGGTCGGCAACAGGCGAGGTGAGCAGCAAGCCGGGAATGCCGGCGCCGGACATCAATTCGGCTTCGACGACGGTGGCCACGCACACACCGATTGCTCCCGCTGCAATCTGGCGCCGGGCGATCTCCGGGCACTTGTGCGCTTTGGCGTGCGGGCGCAGATTCTTGCCGGAGTTCTTCACATGATCAGCCATCAGCGCGAGGTTGCCTTCGAACGCGTCGAGATCGAGAAGCAACGCGGGAGTCGGAATTTCGAGCTTTGAGCGCATAGAGATTATGATAATGTGACCACATGCGCTTGACGACGTCCCGGCGCTGAAATAATAAGGAGGATCCGTATGATCGTGGTTCGAAATTGCTTTATCGCCAAACCCGGAAACGCGGGCAAACTTGCCGCAACTCTCAAAGAGGCGGCCGCGGTTGCGCAATTACCCAAGCATCGCGTGCTGACAGACCTGACCGGCGATTTCAACCGGGTCATCATGGAGTTTGAAGTGGAAAACCTCGCGGAATTTGAGGCAACCCTGAAGGACTATCATACGAACCCTGCGTTTCGCGAAAAGATGAAGGGCTATACGGATCTGTGGATCACAGGAACCCGGGACCTTCTTCAGGTTGCGTAATCCATGCGGTGCAAGTTAGGTCTGGCTGCGGCGATGTGGTGCCTTCCGGCCCTGGCGGATGACGCGGCATCGGGCGAGCGCCTGTTCTCAGGCAAAGCCCAGTGCTCGATGTGCCATCAGGTGAACGCGAGCGGCGGGGTGGTGGGCCCCGACTTGTCGAATGCCGGCAGGTTGCCGGCGGACACGCTGCGGCAGAAGATCGTCAACCCGTCAGTGATTGCGAATCCGGGAGGCCGCGGCGGCGGCCCCAGCACAGTTGTCGTCAAGACCAAGACTGGCGAGGAGGTTCGTGGCCTTCGCCGCGCCGAGGACACGTTTACTCTGCTGCTGATGGAGGCGTCAGGAAAACTTCTTAGTTTGGACAAGCGCACCTTGACGGATCAGCGCACGGAGTCGAAATCGCTGATGCCTGCCGACTTCTCTCAGAGGCTCTCAGACGCCGAGATTGGGAATATCGTGGCGTATCTCAAAACGCTGAACGGGCGCGATCCGGCCAAGATCGCGCAAGCTGAAATCCCCGGCGGATTGACCTTCGAACGCCTTCGCAATGCGGCAGCCGAGCCGCAGAATTGGCCGACATATTGGGGCGATTATCAGGGCCGGCATTTCTCCGGGCTGAACCAGATCAACACGGCGAACGTCGGACAGCTTCAGGCGCGCTGGGCTGTGCCGATGGGCGAAGGGTTGCTCGAAGGCTCGCCACTGGTGGTGGATGGAGTGATGTACGCGTCGGGATTGCCGGGGCAGGTTTTCGCGATCGACGCAAAATCCGGATTGCAGATCTGGCGCTATCAGCGGCAGCAACGCGTGGTGCCACAGGGCCAGATCAACCGCTTCAATCGCGGCGTGGCGATGCTGGGGAACCGGCTGTTTGTGGGCACTCTGGATGCCGCGCTGATCGCGCTGGACGCGCGCACGGGTCAGCTCCTATGGGAAACCCAGATCGCCGATTCGCGGCAGGGTTACAGCATTACTTCGGCTCCGCTGGCGATCAAGGACAAGATCGTTGTCGGCGTCTCCGGCGGCGAGTTCGGCGCGCGCGGTTTTGTCGAGGCCTACGATCCGGCCTCGGGCCAGCGGATGTGGCGCTTCGACACCGTTCCTGGGCCGGGTGAGTTCGGACATGAGACCTGGAAGGGCGATAGCTGGCAGCACGGAGGCAGCCCGACGTGGCTCACCGGCAGCTACGATCCCGATCTCGATACGCTGTTTTGGACCGTCGGCAATCCGGGGCCCGATATCGACGCGGATGTTCGCAGCGGAGATAATTTATTCAGTTGCTCCGTGCTGGCATTGGACCCGGCGACCGGTAAGCGCAAATGGCATTACCAGTTCACGCCCGGCGATAGCCACGATTGGGATGCGACGGAAGACGTGATGCTGGTGGATCGCGTGTTCCACGGCCAGCCTCGCAAGCTGCTGATGCAGGCCGATCGCAATGGCATGTTCTATATTCTGGACCGGGTTAATGGGGAGTTTTTATCCGCGACTCCGTTCGTGCGCATGACCTGGAACACCGGCTTCGACGCGAATGGCCGGCCGAAGGTGGTCCCTGGTTGGGATTCGCAGCCTGACGGCAGCATCGCGGTGTATCCGTCGCTGCTCGGCGGGACGAATTTTCAAGCTCCATCGTACAGTGCGGCGACGGGTTGGGTTTACGTGGAGACCATGGATTCGGGCCAGCGCTTCACGCGAACTCCGCAGGAGTTCGAAGAGGGGCGGCAATACCAGGGCGGGCGCGGCGCGGGGCTGGGTGAGCCGGCGACGGCCAGCATCAAGGCCATCGATCCGGAAACCGGCGAGACCAAATGGGAATACAAGATCAGCCGCAACTCGCTGGCCGCGGGCGTGCTGGCGACTGCTGGCGATGTTGTGTTTGCCGCGACGGGCGAAGGCAACCTGATCGCGCTGGATGCGCGGACGGGTGCGGCGCTGTGGCATTATTCGACCGGTGCGACAATTGCGGCGTCGCCGATGAGCTATGCGGTCGATGGCAAGCAGTTCATCGCGATCTCGGCCGGCGGAGTATTGTACAGTTTCGCGCTGCCTGAGTAATATGTGGCCATTGATGTGGCCGATTGCCTCCTAAATAGATTGCGGTTATTCGCAAACCCAAGGAAACAGCGTGGTCCACTTTGGATGGTCACGTGACACCAGGCGTGCGGAGGATCTCGCTTTGTATCGACAAGGAAGACGTTTGCTGTGGTGTTCCGTGGCGCTTTTTTGGGTAAAGGCGGTTTGCGGCCAGACTCAAATAACGCTGGATTCGGCTGGGAACGTTTGGGAGGCTGGTAGCGTCACGAATAGCGTCACGTGCCCCTCGAAGGTATGATCTTCGGGACTCATCCCATTCCGTGTAACAGCGTTGTTGTGACGGAGCTTGACCCCACGGGCAAACAGACCCTTTTCACGACAACACTGGGAGGCAAGGGGAATTCGGTCGCAGTTGCGATTACCACGGACTCGGCCGGCGACGTCTACATCACAGGATACACGTCCGCTGCGGATTACCCGATAACGAGCGGAGCCCTTCAAACCGTTAATACGAGTCCGTTTTCGTACCCACCAGTGCAGCCCTTCGATATCGTCATCCCAAGCGGGGACACGTTTGTCACGAAATTCAAGCCGAATGGGTCAATCGCATACTCGACATTTCTGGGCGGTTCCAGCGGCGCGATGCCAGCCGCAATTTCGGCGGATGCGACGGGTTCGGCCTACATCGCCGGAACCGCCTCAGCGAATTTTCCGCTGACAGGATCGCAGCTAAGCAGCCTGCCTGGCGATTTTCTGGCAAAACTCGATCCCGGAGGAGAGACGCTGGTCTTTTCCACCTACTTCCTCGGCTACATTTCTGCCGTAACCGTAGATTCCAGCGGAAACGTGTATCTGGCCGGAAGTACGGACGCTGGGTTCCCTACTACGCCCGGTGCTGCACAGCGGGTGTTTGGCGGGGGCCTTGCCGACGGATTCGTAGCTAAGCTCAACGCTTCAGGAAATTCATTGATTTTTTCCACGTTTCTGGGCGGCCCAGGGACTGACGAGGCGTCCGCGCTGGCCATTGATTCACAGGGCGCAGTCTGGGTGGGGGGCTCGACGGCGATCGGATTTCCTGTCGTCTCCGCACTTGGAGGCGCGTTCCTCCTCAAGCTTTCTGCTGATGGCAGCCAAATCGAAACGGGAAGCAGCTTCGGCCCATACGCGCCGAACGGCGGCAGCTACGTCGACTCTGTCGCCGTCGATGCTTTCGATAACGTCTACGCCGTGGGTTCTCTGATTCAGAGCACCGGCCCCTTCTCGCCGTCTGGTTTTCAAACCACTTTGAACGCACAACTCTCCACCCCTTGTCTTGTCGGCTTCGAAGGCACTGGGTTTGTTATCGAAGCAGCCCCGAATGGAAACTGGGTTTACGCGTCTTATGCATGCTCGCCACAGGAGATGGTCGTGCTTGCGCCCGGTCATCTCCTTATTTCCTCATCGACCGGCACGCTGACCCCGTACCTGACCGCACCTCCGCCGATGAGTTTCATGCCGCCGGTGAACGCTGCGTCCTTCACAACCGCTGTGGCTCCGGGTGAAATCGTGAGCTTGTTCGGATCTGGCTTGGGGCCGACGAAGGGCGCGGTGGGCGAGCCTACAAGCGGACTTTATCCGAGTTCGGTGGCGGGCGTGCAAGTGGCGTTCAGCGGCGTAGCCGCTCCGCTGCTGTATGTGCAGGCCGGGCAGATCAACACAGTGGTTCCGAAAGAGGTGGGGAGCAGCGCCACAATTCAGATCAGCTACCAGGGCCAAAGCGCGGCTCCTCTGAATGTCTCCGTACAGGCCGCGAATCCGGGAGTGTTCGCGATCGTGAATCAAGACGGGACGGTGAATTCGGCGGCGAATCCTGCGAAAGCCGGCTCGACCATTTCAGTGTATGCGACTGGCGCGGGCGTTCCGAATTTGCCGGACGGGCAAATTGTTCCACTCTCACCGCTGTTTCCGTTCGATGCCCAATCTGATGGCGATGCGGTGCTGTTCGCGGGCGTGCCTGGGAACATCGTGTGGGAGGGTGCAGCGCCGGGCTTGATCCTCGGCGTGACGCAGATCAATGTGCAAATGCCCTCCATCTCCGCCGACTTTCTATCAGCCTCAGTGCCGATGATTGTGCAATGGGCCGGCACTTTCAAGTCAGCGCCGTTTGCGGTGTTTGTTGGGCCGTAAAGCAAAACCGCTCCCTTTGGTCGCGGCTCTGTAAGCCTATGCCAGAGGGACGCATTCTGCGATCACTGTTGGATCGTGATTAACGTGCCTGCCTGGGTTGTTGACCCGTTATGCGCTGCGGTGATGAGTTGATCTCCATTCGGAAGAGAGGCGGGGATGTTCACGTTGAACTGAAACTCGCCGGGGTAAACCAGACCTGCGTAGGTCACGGCCGCGTTGATGCCGCCGATGGTGATGACGGGAAGCGTGGCGAGAGTGCCTCCCTGCACGGACGATCCGCTCACGATGGGAACCGACGTGGGCCCGAAGCCGTTGGCATAGAGCATCACGGTCTCGCCTGGCTTCGCAGGAGTGGTGGAACCCGGATACAGGGTGGCGGGCCCGATGAAGCCTCCGCTGGTATGCTCGGCCGCGACATAGGGGCCTCCGTTAAATACGAAGAACGACGGGGAGATTGGCTGCGCCTGCACCGTGAATGCGGCGCTTGCCGCTCCGCCGTTGGTGACGACAATTTGCACCGATCCGGTGATCGCGTCGGGCGGAGTCAGGACGTCGATCTGCGATGGACTGATGTAGTACACATATGCATTCTTACCGTTCACCGTCGCGCTGACCTTATCCAGTTGCGTGGGCATTTGAGTGCCGATAAAGTCCGAGGCTTGCCAGGTGCGCGTATCGCCGGCGGGCGCGAGGTTCGAGCCTTTGATCTCCAGCCAGGTGTTGGGCGCGATGGCGGGGCTTTCACCCTCTGCGTTCGCGACCTGCGCGATCACGGGACCGGCAGCCAACGAAGGAGTCCCGACAAAATAGGCGGTCACGTAAAGATCGTTTTGCAGAACGTCAGTACCCAGAAAGCCGTTGCCAAACGAAAAGCTCCACTGAAAACTCGTAGCAGGAGGGGTTCCGCAGGCGTCCTGAATCGCGGCCGCGCCGCAGGACCAATACAGGTAGGGCTGAATGTTATTGAAGGGACCAACCGCGATATCGGGCGCCGGGACCACGGGCGCGCCGGGACTGATGCCCAGTTGGTCATAGAAAAGTTCCTGAAGAGGGGTGTCGGTTGCGGCGCAAATATAGGAAACGTCGCATGCCGGGTCGACGGTGGGCAATTGCCAGTTGGATTGGCCAAGATAGCCCGTGCCATTCGCAGTATTCATGTTCGCGATGAATTGGGCGGCCGAGTTCGAGTTCATTGCGCCGTCCTGGTCTACGCAGAACAGAGGGCTGCCCGGGGCCTTGCACGTCGCGAGGCCGAAAGTGTTCGATGCCGCCACGTTGGCGTTCGCCAGCCAGGTGACGTTCATGACAGGATCATAAACCGTCAGCCCGCCAGGGTTGACTTGCAAGCCTTTTCCAGTGGCTGCCGGCGTGCCGGGTAGCTTGCCTTGAATCATCGGCAGCACGTATAGGAAATTTGGGTTGGTATTGTTGCCCTGATAGCCGGTGGCGAAAGAGAACGTGCCGAAGCCGCTGCCGTTCACGATGCTTTGCGACCAATACAGATAGGGTTGGAAATTGATAAAAGGACCGACCGTGTTATTTGGAATGGGAACGGCGGTATTCGGCGCCTTCAGGCCCAAAGCATTATAGAAGAGGGAGCCCAGCGCGCCTGCCGTGCAGTTCCACCCGAATGAGTCGGTCTGGGCCCCGATGAACGCGCATCCGCTATCGAGAAGCGGAGTGGTGGGGATCTGCCAATCGCTGTGTCCCAAATAATTCGCGGCGTTCATGGCTGCGACCCACGCGGCCGCGGCTTGGTAGGTCATGGAGCCGCTAGGGTTCACGCATGTTTTGGGGTCGATGCTGGCGCCGCTGCAAACAGGCAGGCCGAAGCGGCTGCTGGCCGGCAAGTTGACGTTGGCGAGCCAACTGATATTGTTCACGCTGTCATAGACGGTGATGCCATCCGGGCTGAGAGTCAGCGTCGAGGCCGCCTGCAAGGGCGACAACGCAATTGCAAGGAGCGCCACAACGGTTACGCCGCTATCGATTATCGCGGCTGGAATACCCGTTCTCTCCATGGACTGATCTCAACCAGGAACGCTCCGAGGCCTTTCGGGAATGTTGAACCGGAGCGCCGGTTGGCCCGGCGCCATGCCTCCCAAACATTTCCCGCAAGTACGCCCGCCAACAGATAATACACCACCCCGCCCCATTCAAAAAATGCAAAGCTGACCGCGGCCACGATGACTCCGAATACGATCTGATCGGGATATTTGGCGGGCGATGTGGGAGGGTCGGTCAGAATGATGAACGCAAAATAGAGGGCGGCTTCGAAATCGGGAGTCCGATATATCTCGGCAATCCAGCGGGCGTCGCTTACGAACGCGGTGATGGTAAACAGCAGGAAATAGCATCCCAGAAACGCCAGCACCAACGGCATCTTATTGACCCTGTCGGCGATGAAAACGCCTGCCGCCATCAGTACAATCGGCCCGATCGGCCCGATCTCGGTCATCGCTCCCCACCAGCTTTGGCCGGTGTGAAAAACGTAGAAGCTGGCGATGATCGCGAGCGCCGCGGGATTGAACACGTTCGCCGAGCGCGACCGGAAAATGTACTTGCTGAGAATCGCGGCGACTGAGGTGACGCTGGTGACGTACCAAGGCTCCTGCGCACGAAGCACCATAGCCACGATGATGGCGGTGAGCACCGCGCCGCTGGGAAACTCCCAGGCGCGCTTCATCACTCGAAGAATCAGCACGTCAACGAGGCCCGCAGCGATGGTCGCGGCAACGACTCCTTTGAACGCTCCGACGCCCTGTGCCGGCCCGGCCATGATGACGAAGACCGCGAGAATAATCGTGAGCAGGCCCTTCGGCGTTTTGAAGAAGTTCTTGAGCTTGGTGGTTCTGGATCTAACAGCCACGGCACAGGCCTCCGGTTTCATAGCGGGCCAGGTCTGGAGTCACGATCAAACCGTCCACGCCGAGGCGCTTCAGGAGCTGGATGCCGGCTTCCGGGCCGAGCACAAACGCTGCGGTCGCGAGACCATCGGCCAGCATTGCGCCGGAGGCTACGACGGTCGCGCTGGCTACAGCCTGGGATGTTTCACCGCTTCGCCCGTCCAAGATGTGATGGCCTGCAGAGTTGTGCCGTTCGTAATCGCCGGATGTGCACACGGCTTGATTTGAAACTCGCAGAGAATCGATGAGTTCATTTTCGCACCGGGGATGGCGAATTCCTACGCACCAGGGAGATCCCTGCGCGTTCGATCCTCCGAGATATAAGTCGCCGCCGGCGTCGATGGCGAAATCCTGGAGGGGCTCAAGCTCGCGCGCGGCTGCGTCCACCGCGAGGCCTTTCGCTACGGCTCCCAGGTCGAGGGTTAACGGGCGGAGCAGCCTGATCGTTCTTCGATCGGGATCGAGGTGCACGTCGCGATAGCTGACATCATCGGCGGGGGTGCTGGCGGAGCGGACGATCTCTCCCGTGCGATGCTCGCGATTGAAACCGCGGGCTTCCATGCGGTGGCCCACAGTCGGGTCGAACGCTCCGCCGGTCTCTTCAGCTAACATTGCGGCGAACTGCACGGCCTCGTAGAGGATCGCGCTGGCCGGTACCGGCACGCCTGCCTGCGCGGTTAGCTGCATCAATTCGCTGCGGGGATCGAAACGCGTACAGCGGGCCTCGATTTCGTAAAACCATCCGAAGGCCCGATCCATGATTTCTATGGCGTCAGAATTGGAGTGCACGACCTCGATGGTTACCAGGGTTCCCATCACTACCTCGGTCCGGATGGGCACTCACTTCGCTCTGCTAAGAGCATCGACGACGGCGAAGTAGAAGGCGTTGGCGCTTTGCGTTGCGCCGGAGACGTAATCGACATCGGGACTTTGCCGCTGGGCCACTTCGGGGGGCAGTTTGTCGATCACGGAACACGAGTAGCGCGTGCGGCATTGCGCGATGGTCGCCGATGCGATGCGCCCGTTTGCGATCACGACCTCGGCCTGGATGTTGCCGTGGCGGGACGTGCCCCAGCCGAGGTAGGTTCCGTCCTTCCATGTGGGAGCGTTTGGAAGCGCGGGCGCAATTTCGGCCTTCTCGATTTTATGTTCGGCGACCGGAGCCGGCGGCGGGTCGATCGTGAAACTCGTCACTGGTGCGGCGGGCGTGGAGGGCGCGACGGGCGCGGATGGAGCAGGCGTCTCGGCAGGCTGCGATGCCAATATTTGCGATTCTTCGCGTGCGGGCTCAGGCTCGGAAGTGACGAGGCCGAACCTCGACTCAAGACCACGCTTGGGCTTGACCGGAGCCGAAGCCTCCGGGACCAGCGCGGCCTGAGGAACCTCCGGCGTCTTCGGCCGGAAGCGCCTGCCCGGCGCTTCGATTCGCTGCGGGACTGGATCGGCGGCCCTTCGCTCAGCGGCTTGCGCTTCAAATTGGTCTACGGCAGAGCGCGTGCGAACGTAGCCCGCAGTGTAGACGGCAAGCACCGCGCCGCAACTCATCGCGACAAGTCCGTTTGCGACCTTCTTGTTGGAGCCGCCTTGCGCCATAAACGATTATACGCACGGACGGGCGAATCGTTAGCGGCGCGGCGTCAGGACCTCACGGGAATCCAGATTTCCAGGCCTCCGAGGCCGGTGCGGCCGTCGAATTTTTCGTCATAGCGTTCGAACGCCGGTGCATCCAGAGCCTTGTAGCCTGCGTCGGCGAGCCCATGCTCCCAGATTGCTTTCCAAGTATTGGCGATCGCCGAGATGTGATCGCGATGCTGGAACACTGCGTAGCTCTGCGCGGGAATTCGCAGCTGCGTAAATTCTTGCGGATTGGCTGGGAACTCGCGCACCGCGACGCCGCATAGGTAGTCGTAATTGCCGGAATCGTCGGAGTTGTAAATCACTCCGTAGGCGACGTTGCCGATCTGTCCATCGATGTGCCCGAGGTGCGGGAGGAAGCGGCTCCATTGGGATGGAATTCCCGGGTCGCCCACGCGCGGACAGTGTTGGGCGAGTCCAAAGATCAATAATGCCTCGGCTTTGATCAGGCGCGGGGAGGCGAGTAAAGTTGAGGTTTGCTGTTCCATTCGAATTGGCTCCTGTAAAGCGCAAAGGGTGCGGCGCGCACCTCCAGGGAAATCGGAAGCTGTTTCGCGCCGCGCTCCGTTTTGCGCGAGTTCCTTCAAAGCGCGAAGGGTGCGGCGCGCACCCCCCGGGGAATCGGAAGCTGTTTCGCGCCGCGCTCCGTTTTGCGCGAGTTCCTTCAAAGCGCAAAGGGTGCGGCGCGCACCTCCAGGGGAATCGGAAGCTGTTTCGCCCCGCGCTCCGTTTTGCGCGAGTTCCTTCAAAGCGCGAAGGGTGCGGCGCGCACCCCCAGGGGAATCGGAAGCTGTTTCGCGCCGCGCTCCGTTTTGCGCGAGTTCCTTCAAAGCGCGAAGGGTGCGGCGCGCAAGCTCTGGAGGATCAGAAACGGTTTCGCGCCGTGCTCCGTTTTGCGCGAGTTCCGTCGGTGCGATGTTTTCGGTGTGAGCTTGCGCCCGCAGCCGCTCCGGGGTGAGACCAAACTGCTGGCGAAACGCGCGGGTGAAGGCTTCGTGCGAACTGTAGCCTGCGTCGAGCGCCAGAGCAAGAATATCCGGTGCGCCTTGTGCGAGTGCTTTCGCGGCCTCGGTCAAGCGGCGGGCTCGCGCATATCCGGCGAGCGAAATGCCGGTCGAGGCCGCGAATGCGCGTGATAAATGAAAGCGGGACACACCGGCGGCATCGGCGATCGCGTCCAAGGAGAGTTCGGCCGATAATTCGGAATTGAGATGGCTCTCAATGTACCAAAGAGCTTTGGCAGTTACGCTCACATGGACAGAATAAACGCAGTCGCCGCGGGGCGCTTGATAGTTTTTGCGGTGGTCGTTACAGGCCGGAGGTTCGGACCCAGAAGCTTTCAGTCCAGGTGCCGCCGGCGGGAACGATTTGAAGCTCGGGATACTTGCCGTCGTGATTCAGGTTGATCGCGTTGGTGATGCCGGACATGGGTTCGAAGCAGATGAAGGGCTGGGGTTGGCCCTTGGCGTCGTTGGGCTCCCACACAACCGCGGCCTGCCACTTCTGGCCGAAGAGCACCTCCACAGTCTTGCCGGAGCTGGCGATGTAGAAGCGGGCGCGGCCGTCCGGGTCGCGGTCGAGATCGACGAAGCCGTCGTCCAAGGTATGATTTTCGAGCAGGAACGGATCGGCCAGATCCATGGGTTTGTATTGACCGGTGGGAATCAGGCGGGCGTCGGTGATGACGCGGCGGCGCGCTGGAATGCGGCCCACCCAATCGTTGCGCGGGACATCCGGAATGCGGAAGTAAGGATGGAATCCAATCGCCAGAGGCATTGGCTCCGCGCTGAGGTTGGTGACCGCGATCTTCACTTCGAGCTCGCCGTTGGAGAGGATGTACGTCATCTCGTATTCGTGCGCGAAGGGCCATTGCTTCATCAATTCCGGATGCTTCCAGAACTCAAACTTGCTGGTGACGCGGGCGGATTGCGCGTCGGCCTTAGCTTCGGTGACGCGCCAATACGGCGAGAAAGAGATCAGGCCGTGAATGGGAGTGGCTCCGGTGACATTGCCGAGGGCCATATCGAACGCGTACTTTTTGCCATTGGCCCAGAAGGCTGGCTGATCCAGGCGATTTCCCCAGGGCGCCAGAAACGGGATTCCGGAGCGGGATGGCTTCTGCTGAAACGCGGAGACGTCGGCGAAGGGGAAGTGCAGAATATTCTTGCCGTGCACCATCATTTCGTAGGCTTCGTTGCCTACGGACGGCACAATTGCGACTTCGACGCCGTTGGCCGCATCTGTGAGACGTACGACGGGAATTCCATGGTCCGAGGTTTGCTCGGCTTTATAGTTTTGGGCAACCATCGTCATAGAGAGTGTGACCAGCGGGACCAGATATTTCATCGAACCCTTCGCGGCTGTATCGGGTACATTATATATGGTGCGCAACGGGTCTGACATGAAGGCAATTCTCCGGGCTGGTTATCTGGCTTTCGCCGCCACGGCGGTTCTTTTGGCTCAGCCTCCGCAGCCGCCCGCAGGGGCGGGTCGAGGACGTGGCCCAGCGCAGGGTCCGGCGGCGCGCATGGCCGCACAGGCTCCTTTTAACAACAGTTGCGCGAGCTGCCATAAGAACACCAAGTCGAGCGCGGACGAGGGACTGCTGAAGGAAAATAATGCTCCTACCACGGACACGCTGGCGACGATGACTCCGGAAGCCATCTACGCCGCGCTGACTACAGGCGCGATGGTGCAGCAAGCGGCGAAGCTGAGCGATGGCGACAAACGATTGATCGCGGAGTTTTTCGGCGGCCGGGCGTTGGGCGCGGCGGACCAGGGCGACGCCAAGAACATGACCAACCACTGCGCGGCGAATCCGCAGATGGGGAATATTTCGCCGGATGCTTCGTGGACGGGTTGGAGCGCGGATCTGAGCAACACGCGGTTTCAATCGGCGAAGGCGGCGGGGCTTTCCGCGGATCAAGCCGCGAAGTTGAAACTGAAATGGGCGTTTGGATTGCCAGCCGGCGCGGAGACGTACGGGCAACCGACGATCGCCGCGGGACGGCTATTCATCGGCGACGATAACAGCTTCGTGTATGCGCTGGACGCGGTTACGGGCTGCGTGTATTGGTCCTTCCAAGCCGAGGCGCAGGTGCGCACTGCGATTGCGATCGGACCTGTGACGGGCCGGGGAGCTACGAAGTTCGCTGCGTATTTTGGCGATCGCAAAGGCAACACCTACGGCGTGGATGCGCACAATGGCGAGCTCTTGTGGAAGGTGAACACGGAACCTCGAGTGCTTTCGCACATGACAGGCTCGCCCGTGGTGCATGACGGCCGGGTGTATGTGGGAATCGCTGGGTCGGAGGAAGTTGCCTCCGGGGATCCGCACTATCCTTGCTGCACGTATCGCGGCAGTTTGTCGGCCATCGATGCGAACACGGGCAAGGTGATCTGGAAGAGCTACACCATTCCGGAAGAGCCCAAGCCTACGAAGAAGAATTCGCTGGGCACACAGTTGTGGGCTCCGGCGGGCGCTTCCATCTGGAGTACACCAACTATCGACACCAAGTCGAAGGCGATTTACGTCTCGACAGGCAACGCGTTTACCGAGCCTGCGGCGAAGACGTCGGACGCGATCGTGGCCTTCGATATGGCCACCGGCAAGATGCTGTGGTGGTACCAGGGCGTGGAGAACGACGCGTCGCCACAAGGCTGCGGAGGGCGCGGGCCGAAGGGCGAGCAATGCCCGGAACACGTGGGCCCCGATTGGGATTTTGCCAATTCACCGATTCTGAAAACGCTGCCCAACGGCAAGCGAGTGTTGATCGCCGCGCACAAAGGCGGCACTGCGGTTGCGGTCGATCCCGATAATAAAGGCGCGCTATTGTGGAAAGCCGACCTCACCGACGGCGCGACGGCTGGGGCGGGCGGACAGATTATGTGGGGCGGCGCGGCGGACGACCAGAACATTTACTATTCGCTGCAAACCGGCGCGGTCGCAGCGGTGAAGCTCGCCGACGGGAGCAGCGCTTGGGTCAAGCATATCGATCCGGTGGCTCCCGCAACGGGGCGGCCGCGCAAGGGTTTGGTCGCCGCGGTAACCGTGATTCCTGGCGTCGTCTTCGCGGGAGGATGGGACGGGGTGCTGCACGCGCTTGCGACCGGGGACGGGCATGAGCTGTGGCAGTATGCGACGGCGCACGACTACACCACCGTCAACGGAGTCGCGGGCAAGGGCGGATCGCTGGGCGATCCCGGCGCCGCGATTGTGGGCGGGATGCTGTACGTTGGCTCAGGCTACATAGGAACTGGAAACGGAATGCCCGGGAATGTGCTGCTGGCGTTCGCCCCCGAATAAATTATGCTGATTGCAAAAACTCTGCTTCCGACAACGTTGGTCGGGTCCTATCCGCAACCGGATTGGCTGATCGACCGTGACAAGCTGGCCCATCAAATGCCTCCTCGCGTGCGCGCGCAATCGTTGTGGCGCGTCGCCGACGAATGGCTGGAGCAGGCGCAGGACGACGCCACGCTGCTGGCCATCCGCGATCAGGAGCGGGCGGGCGTCGATATCCTGACCGATGGCGAGATGCGGCGCGAGAGCTATTCGAATCGCTTCGCGACCGCGCTGGAGGGCATCGACCTGGACAATCCGGGCGAGATTACCAGCCGCAGCGGCCGCAGTGTCACAGTGCCTCGCGTGACGGGGAAGATTCGCCGGAAGCATCCCGTGCAGGTTCGCGATGTGGAGTTTCTGCGGGCGAATACGAATCGCAAAATCAAGATCACGGTGCCGGGTCCCTTCACGATGTCGCAGCAAGCGCTGAACGAATACTACCCCAGCGTCGGGGACATGGCGCTCGACTATGCGGCGGCGGTGAACGAAGAAATTCTGGATTTATTTGCCGCCGGCGCGGACGTGGTTCAAATCGATGAGCCGTGGATGGAGGCGAATCCAGACAAGGCCCGCGAGTTCGGGCTGGCCGCACTGCGCAGGGCTTTGGAAGGTGCGGCGGGAACCACGGCTCTGCATATTTGTTTCGGGTACGGGGCTTTGGTGGCGGGGCGGCCGGCGGCGTATTCGTTCCTGGAGGAACTGGAAGATACTCCGGTGAAGCAGATCTCGATTGAGACGGCGCAAGCCGGGCTCGACTGCTCCGTGCTCGCTAAGCTGCCTTCGAAGACCATTATGCTGGGCGTGCTGGATCTTTCGACTCCCGAAGTCGAGACGCTGGAGACCGTCGCCAGCAGGATCCGCCGGGCGCTGCCGTATATCGATGCGGAGCGGCTGGTGATCGCGCCGGATTGCGGATTGAAGTATCTGCCTCACGAGGCGGCGTTCGGGAAGCTGAAGGCGATGGTCGATGGAGCGGCGATGGTTCGCGCGGAGTTGATGGTCAATCAAGCGGCGGCAAGTTAAGTCGCGGCGCCGGGCTTCTTCAGCGGCCAGAATTCGAAAAACTCGGCATAGAAGATTAGGAACGGGAAGGTGACGCCCAGGAGCGCGGAGGCGAGCCAGCGCTCGAAATCGTTGCCTGGGGGGCCCGGCGCCAGTTCGCCGCTCAGCGTAGGCGCGAGCGCGCCATACAGCAGGGCGAGACCTGTGCCGATCACAGCCGCGGTGAGTGCGCTCAACGTGCCTTTGAGCGGCTGCTGAAACTTCGCGAACAACGAGCCTTGCAGCATATTCAGAACGATGATGGTTCCGAAGATAAATGGGATCGGATCGAGAACCATGAATCGGAGCGGGTCTATCGCCATCACGAACACTCCAACGTAGAACGCGATCGCGCCAAGCACCAGGCAAATCGCCGTCCAGACCAAGCCCAGCACAGGCTGCTTCATCAAGCTTGGAGACAGCGTAAGCGGCCACAGATCGAAGTGCAGCATCAGGAACATGACTCCGATGGCGCTCATGTAGAATACCAGCGCGAGATTGGCGTTGAAGAGTCCATGTGGGTCGAGCGAGGGAACGTAAACCGGCGCTCCGCGCATGAAGTCATAGTTGAAGAAAAGGCGGAACAGCAGGTAGTTCACGACATAGCAGGCGGTCAGCATCGCGAGCCCCGCTGCCACCGGATTCTTGATCCATGCGGTGAACGGCCACCCTCCCCAGATGATGGCGGCCCAGAACGTAACGATCACCGAGACGATGGTGCAGATCATCAGCATCGGCGAGATCGGGCGGACGCCTCCTCCCACGGTAAAGAAGTACGCGCCTATGACGACAAGGCCGACCATCGCCGCGAGGAGCATCAGCAGCCCGCCTTTGGCCGGCTGGGAACGCTTGGCAGCGAAGGCTGGCTGCTTGCAGCCCCACATTACCCCGATGACGATTTCCATGGGGATGATGCAAATCAGGCAGTAGGTAACGCTCCCGAGGAATTTCGCCGCGGGGAAAAGCGCGACGAATCCAAGTGAGATCGCAATGACCAGGGCGGAGGCGACGAGGCCGAGTGCCGGCTGTTTGAGCATCCTATGGAGTCTACCTCGGATGCGGCACAAGTACCAGGGGCCGCTAGGATCGCGCATCACGTGCGGAGCGTGCGCAGACTGCTAGCCTGATCTTAGTGCGCCGTTGGCTTACTCCTTTTTGTGTTGCCCTCGCAGGTCTGGTTGTGACCGCCTGCGTTCTCCCGTTTCACGATCAAATCCTAGAACTACAACCTGATGGCAAAGACCTAGGAGAAATACCGGCTTATGCTATAGGATCTTCACTGTCATGCTCGGGAGTTTGCCGCTGTTGATTCTAGCCGTTGCCTTGGGAATCTCCCGCCCACTTCGCTTCTCCATTGCTGCTCCCTGGAAAGCGGTTGCCGGAACTTTCGCTGTAAGTCTTCTGCTGATAGGTTGGATTTTTAGAGGGACACACTTTTAGCGCACCACTTGCCAGCACGGGTGTTCATCAGATGCCGTTAATCGGGCCGCGGCGCCAGAACCGGAAACGCTTCCGCGCCCTGCGCCCGTTTTGCATGCGCGCCAATACACACGCCGGACATGCCACATTCCTCGCAACGGCCCGAAGGCATCGTTTCCGGGGTCAAGCGCGGCTCCGCGCCCAACCAGTAGAGGCCGTTCGCCATCACGCAGAAACCGGTCGCGGCGAACCACACCATCGCGCCGCCCACGAAGGCCGTAAATGCCATCGCCCAGGCGCTATATGTCAGGACAATCATGGACGCGATAGAGATATTGATGCCAACCGCAAGATAGATCCGGCGTTCCAGATACCAACGGTCTGTCTTCATGAAATACAGGTTCCAGCGCGAGGCAGCGTCTGTCCCAGACACCTCTGTTCCGAGCATGGGCGTGAAGCCGAGCATCCGCAGCGCGCTGCCCACAGGGCAAAAGCCAGTAAAAGCAACGTTAATCGATACGAGCCCGGTGGCGATTACTCCCAGAATCCACAGCGGGTTCAGGAATAATGCCATCGCGGTGCTGGCCAGCAGGACGATGCCTGCGATCAGCCAGACGGTTCGTTCGATATACCAATGGTCGGTCGGGACGATATAAATACCCGAGCGTATTGTCATGGTTGGGACTATAACACCCAACCAACAACAAGACAAGACAGAATCTACGCGAAATCCGCGGGTTTAATCGGCAGACTGCGGATGCGCTTGCCGGTGGCGGCGAAAACAGCGTTGGTCACTGCGGGAATAATCGACGGGGTGCTGGCTTCGCCGATCCCGCCGGGGTTTTCGTGGTTGTCCACGATGTGGACTTCCACCACGGGCATCTCGTCGATGCGCAGGGGATCGTAGTTGTTGAAGTTCTTCTGCTGCACGCGGCCGTGATCGAGCGTGATGCCGATCTTCAGCGCGGCGCTCAATCCGTATACGATTCCGCTTTCGATTTGCTGCGTGACTCCGGCTCGATTGACCACCTGGCCGCAATCAACAGCGCAGACCACTCGATGCACCTTCACTTTGCCTTGGGTCACGCTGACCTCGGCAACTTGTGCGTTGAAGCTGCCCAGGTTGTTGACCACCCCGACTCCGTGGAAATGGCCTGCGGGAAGAGGCTTGCCCCAGCCGGCCTTATCGGCGGCGATATTCAATACGTTCAGATAGCGTGCGTTTTGCGGCGACTTCGAAAGCAGGCGGCGGCGGAACTCCACCGGGTCTTTCTTAGTGGCCGCGGCCATTTCGTCGAGGAAGCTCTCCATGAAGAAGCAGTTCTGCGAGAAGCCGACGGAGCGCCAATAGCTCACCGGAATGCCGGCGTCGGGCGGATGATACTCGATGTGCACGTTGGGAATGTCGTAGGTCATCGTGACGATGCCTTCGACTCCGGTGCTGTCGACGCCGTTGCGCAGGCCTCCGAAGGACGGGCAGGCGACGCGGCCGGTGAGCGCGACGGGCCATCCGTCGGCATCGAGTCCGGCGGCGAAGGTGGTGTAGGAGGCCGGGCGGTAGGTGTCGTGCTGTAAGTCGTCTTCGCGGCTCCAGGTGAGCTTTACGGGAGTGCCGGTGACGGCCTTGGCGATCTCCACGGCTTCGCCGATGAAATCGGCTCCTCCGCGGCGTCCGAATCCGCCGCCAAGATACTCGGTGTGGATGTCGATCTTGCTCGGGGGAAGCTTGGTGATCCCCGCCGCGGTCTGTTGCGCGACGGACTGGATCTGCGTGCCGGCCCAGATTTCGCAATGGTCGCCGGTCACGTGGGCCACGCAGTTCAGAGGCTCCATGGGAGCGTGCGAAAGATACGGCGCTTCGTATACGGCCTCGAGTTTCTTGGCCGCTCCGGACATGGCCTTATCGGCGTCGCCCGCAGTGCGAGCCACGGCTCCGGGCTTGGCCGTCAGATCCATAAACATCTGCCGCAGGCTGGCGGAAGATGTATTGGCGCCCGGCCCTTCGTCCCATTGAATGGTCAGAGCCTTGCGGCCTTCCATCGCGGCCCAGGTGTTGTCCGCCAGAACGGCCACGCCGTTTGAGATTTGAACGACATTCTTGACGCCGGGAACGGCCTTGGCCTTAGTGGCGTCGAAGCTGGCGACTTTGCCTCCGAAGACGGGGCAGCGCTCCAGGCTGGCATACAACATTCCGGGACGTTTGATGTCGAGGCCGAAGGTAGCTGTGCCATTCACTTTGCTGGCCGTATCCAGCCGCTTCATGGAAGTCCCGATGAGGTGGTACTGGGCCGGTTCTTTTAACTGGATGCCGGTAGGAACCGGAAGCTTCGCGGCGGCATCGGCCAAGCTTCCGTAGCTCAGCTTGGCATTGGTCGCTGTATTGACAATCGAGCCGTTGTCGGCCTTGCATTGCGACTTGTCGACGCCCCATTTCTGCGCGGCGGCAGCGATCAGCATCTCGCGAGCCTGCGCGCCGGCCTGGCGCAGAGGCTGCCAGGAGGTGCGAATGCTCAAGCTTCCGTAAGCGCCCATCATGGCGCCGTAGGCCGGATCGACCGGCGGAAACTCGGTGCGGATCTTATTCCAGTTGCACTCCAACTCCTCGGCCAGCAGCATGGAGAGGGATGTCACGGTTCCCTGCCCCATCTCGGATTTGTGAATCATCAGCGTAACGCTGTCGTCCGCGCCGATGCGCACAAACGCGTTCAGCTTCGATGGAGCGCCGGCGGTGGTCTGGGCGGCAAGCGGAGATCGCTCCGGCAGATAGAAGCCGATCATGAGGCCGCCGGCGGCGGTCGCACCGGCTTTGAAGAAGCTTCTGCGATTGAGTTTTTTTGTAACCAGGGTGGTCATGCGGTGACTCCGTTCTCCGCGACGGCGATCGAGGCGCGGCGATACCGGGCGGCCGTGTGCACCGCCCTGCGAATCGACTGATACGTTCCGCAGCGGCACAGGTTGCCGTGCATGGATTCGTCGATATCGGCGTCCGATGGATTGGGGGCTTTGGTCAGAAGCGCAGCCGCGGTCATGATCTGGCCGGACTGGCAGTAGCCGCATTGCGGAACGTCTTCTTCGATCCAGGCGCGCTGCACGGGATGGCTCAGGCCATCGGCGGAAAGCCCTTCGATGGTGGTCACGGATTTGCCGGCGACGGTTGAGATCTGCGTCACGCAGGATCGCACCGGCTGTCCATTAATATGGACCGTGCATGCGCCGCATTGCGCGATGCCGCAGCCGAACTTAGTGCCGGTCATCCCCAAGGTGTCGCGCAGGACCCAGAGCAAAGGCATCTGGGCTTGCACATCCACGGTCTGTGATTTTCCGTTCAGGGTGAACTTTACTGCCGCCATTCGAACCCTCCTTATAAGTGATCTGGAGACTCGGCTCCAGTATACAACCAAGCGTGTACAATCATGTGCTACGATCGTGCGTACCCGGCGGCCTCGGAATCAGCTGGGTTATTTCACCCAGGTGGGTCAACTCTGGGTCAGAGATTGGGCGTGAGCCGCAGCGATAAGCCGGACACCCCGGGAGGCGTAGTGAAGCGCAAGCCTCATATTCCTTGAGAGTTGGCTCCCCGGATGCGCACATTCTCTCAGACGGCCAACTAAGGGCGCAAAAGTGCATCCGAGATAGCCGAAAACGGAATATGAGAAGTGGCCGAGAGAGGACCTCATGAAACTACTATCGAGTCAATGGAGGGTTTTCGCGATCGTGGGTCTGGTGGCGGTCAGCTTGACCAGCGCCCCGCGGAAGCCGTATTCACCGCACGAAAAGGCGTTTTACGCAGATCCTCAATTAGTGGAGTTCGTGCAACCAGGGCTGACGATTACCGTCAACTCCGCCGCAGTTGCGGCGAATGGCACAATTACCGTTACGTATACGCTCACGGACCCCAACGGTTTGCCTCTGGATTCGGCCGGAGTCACCACGCCGGGCACGATCAGTCTGAGCTATGTTGCCGCGGTGATACCGAAAGGTCAGGAAGACTACACGGCTTACACCACGCGTAGCGCGACGGGCACGGTGCTGGGGACAATCCAGCAGCCGGGCGCGGACTCGGGCGGCACGGCCGCTTCCGTTGGACCAGGGCAGTACACGTATACGTTCCATACAGTGGCGCCTTCCGGATTCGACACGACGGCGACGCACACCATTGGTATTTATGGATCGCGAAACCTGACGCAGTACGGTCTGCCCACCAACTACGCCAGTGCGACGTACAACTTTGTCCCCAACGGCGCCAAAGTTACCAACGTCCACGACATCATCGAGACGGCAAGCTGCAACGCCTGCCACGATCAATTGTCGGCGCATGGCGGGTCGCGTCGCGGCATGAACATGTGCGTGCTGTGCCACACGCCGCAGAACAACGATCCCAATACCGGCGACACCTTGGACGCCAAGGTCTTTTTTCACAAGATTCACATGGGCGCGAGCCTGCCTAGCGTCGTAGCCGGCGGCCAATATATCCCGGCCGTCAATTCCTTCGGGAGCTTTAACTACTCGACCGTGGTGTTTCCCGCCGATCCGGGAGATCCGCGGCGTTGCCAGGTGTGCCATTCGCAGACAACCGGCGCCGCGCAAAAGACGGCGTATTTGACGAATCCTACGCGCGCTGCCTGCGGCGCCTGCCATGACAACGTCAATTTCGCCACCGGCGCGAATCACCCGGGCGGCATCCAGACCGATGACACGCTGTGCACCAACTGTCATATCCCGCAGGGTGAGATGGATTTCGATGCATCGATTATGGGCGCGCACGTCGCGCCGACGGCCTCGACCCTGCTTTCGGGCTTGACGGTAACGATCACGAAGGTACAGGGCGGCAGCGCGGGCACTGCTCCGACGATCACCTTCACGGTGCTGAACACCGCCGGCGCTGCGGTTCCGCTGTCCGCGCTGGGTTCTATCTCGGCCACCATGGCCGGGCCCACGACCGACTACGGAACTACCAGTTTCGGGAGCGCGGTCACCACGCCGGGTTATGTCACCGAAAGCATGGCGGGCGCAACCGGCGCCACTTGCAGCGCGTCAGGGACTTGTACGTACACCTTTTCGCACGTGGTTCCCGCGAAAGCCACAGGCACGTTTGCCATCGGCATCGAGGCGCGGCGCACCGAGACGGTGCCGGAGTTGATCAATGGGGCCACCGTTCAGACCGCTATCGAGTACGGGACGCCGAATCCGGTGACCTACTTCTCGGTGGATGGCTCGACCGTTACGCCGCGGCGCACGGTGGTGGCGCTTTCCAATTGCAACCAGTGTCACGTAGCGCTGTCCTTGCACGGGACTCTCCGCAATAACACGGCATACTGCGTCCTGTGCCACAATCCTTCGAATACGGACGCCTCGACGCGCGCCGCAGCGGCGGCTCCTTACAACACTCAGCCTCCGCAGGGCATCAATTTCAACCTGCTGGTGCACCGCATCCATGACGGCATCAACATGCAGGCGTCGAACCGGAACTATACCGTAATCGGTTTCGGCGGCAGCGTGAACAACTTTTCGGGCACGTTGTTCCCGGCGCTGGGCCCCACGGGGTCAGCCACGGATTTAGCCAACTGTTCGTTGTGCCACGTGAATAGCACGGAACAAAACGATCTGACGCTGACGGGTCTGAATCAGGTGACCGACCCCCAAGGACCCATTAATCCGGTGGGACCGTTCACGTCGGCGTGCACCGGCTGCCACGTCGATCTGCCGTCTGCTTCCCACGCCTTGTCGAATACAACCGTGCTCGGCGAAGCTTGCGCAGTGTGCCACACCTCCGGCGCAGTCGAGGCCGTCGACCAGGCGCATGCGCAATACTGACACAGCTCTGCTGTGCATGTTCGTGGCGCTGGCTGCTCTCCCGGCATTTGGACAACCTGCGGCAGCGGCGCCCGCCGGACCAGCACCGCTTCCGCCCGGCTATGCCGGAATGGACACCTGCGCGATTTGTCACGAGGATATCGCCAAGGCTTTTGCGAAGACCCCGCACAACATTGTGGAAACCAGCAAGCAGCATGGATTCGCGGGGCGAGCGTGCGAATCCTGCCACGGTCCCGGCCAGGCGCATGCGGAATCGGCCGATCCGACCAAGATCCGCAATCCGCTGAATCTGGCGGCTGCGGCGGCGGACAAGCTGTGCCTCACCTGCCATTTGAATACTCCGACGCAGGTGGGACGCTTAGAGAACAGCCACGCCAAAGATCAGGTGCCCTGCACCACTTGCCATAAAGTCCACGCCAATGGCGGCGCCGATCTTGTCGTGCGCTCGACCGCGGCCATCAACCAGCAGTGCGCGAGCTGTCACCTGAGTGTCTGGGCGCAGTTCCAGAGGCCCAATCATCATAAGGTTCCCGAGGGCGCGATGAGCTGCGTCGATTGTCACAATCCGCACGGAAGCATCCGGCCAGCGATGACCCAGACATTTGGGGCCAATGAGCCGGGATGTCTCAACTGCCACGGCGACAAACGCGGCCCCTTCACGTTCGAGCACGGGCCGGTGCGCTTCGAAGGCTGCGCCACCTGTCATGAGCCGCATGGCTCCGCCAATGCGCGGATGCTGACGCGTCAGGACGTCCGCTTCGTGTGCCTGGAGTGCCACGCCAATCTGCCTACGGCGAACACCAGCAGAACGATTGGGGTTGTGCCGCCGTCCTTTCACGATCTGCGGGTTCCGCAGTTCCAGAATTGTACGGTGTGCCATCAGAAGATCCATGGAAGTTACGTGGATAGGGATCTGTTGAAATGACTGCCCGGCCGCTTCTTCTTGTTGTGATGGCCCTGCCGCTATTTGCGCAGCAACCACCAGCGCCCACGATGGTCGCCCCAAATCCGGCGACCGCCGCGCCTGCGGCGCCAGCGCCTGAGGCCCAAGCGCCCGCAACTCCGGCACCCTCGACCACTGCCGCGGCGGCTCCCGAAGCGGCGTCTCCGGTGCCCACGACCGAATCCTGGTTCAACGGCTACATCGATGTCGGCTACACCTGGCGTAGCGATGTCGGCGGGAGTTTGGACGCCTACAGAAGCATCATCAACCTTGGCTCGGGACCGAAGCTGATCGGCGCCGACTTCAGCATCGTCGATCCCAAGCATCGCCTGTTCGATGAGATTCGCGTTCGCGCCTCCGGCTGGGGAGACGACCCGTACGAGACCTTCCACCTCGATGCGAAGAAATCAAAAGCGTACGAGTTCAACGCGGATTACCGCGACATCGCGTACTTCGATTTCCTCCCGTCTTATGCCGATCCGCTGCTGGCCCGCGGCGTCACACTCAACGAACAATCCTTCGACACGCGGCGGCACATGGGGAGCTATCGACTCGATTTGCTGCCTGGGAACTGGATCATTCCGTACCTGGCTTACGACCGCGACTCCGGCTCCGGCGCGGGCGTGACGACGTTCGTCACCGACGCCAATACCTTCCCGGCGCCGAACACGCTGAATGACTTAACGAATCTGTATCGGGGCGGCATCCGGATTGAGCGGAAGCGGTTTCACGTGACCCTGGAGGAGGGCGGAACGACATTTTCAAGCAACCAGAATGTCTTCCAAAGCTCGCCGGGCGCGGCCAATTTCGGAAACGTCACTACGCCCATTTTTGGCCAGACGACGGAGCTTTCGAATCTCCTGGCAGCGTATGGCGTTCGAGGGTCCAGCGTCTACAGCAAAGGGTTGATTACGGCCAATGTCGCGTCGTGGCTCGATTTCTACGGGCAGTTCCTCTATAGCGAGCCCGACACGAACGTTCATTACCAGCAGGCCGACACCGGCAACCTGCTCTTGCAGAGTCAACTGTTGTTCTATACCAGCCAGCAATATCTGGTTTCCGCCGCGGCCAAGCTGCCCCACACCACCGGAAGCTTCGGGATGGAGATCCGCCCGTTCCGCCGCCTGCATATCACCCAATCCTGGCTGACGGACCGCCTCCACAACACTGGCTCGGCGATGTCGACGAATACGCTTATGGGCGCAAGCGTCTCCGCTCAGATGACAGCCCTGCTCGCGTCCTCGCTGGTGACGAATTACAATCAGGCCGAAGTAATTGCTTTTTACGACGCCACATCGAAGGTTGTGTTCCATGTTGGATATCGCTACGTGTGGGGAGATGCGAGCGACGCGGTTCTGCCAGCGGAGGGATTGGTCAGCGCGGACGAGGCCAGGCTACGGCGGAACGTAGGCTTAGGCGGAGTGACGTTCCGGGCGTCGCAGAAGCTTTCGCTCAAGGCCGAGGCGGAAGTTGGATCGAGCGGGGGAGCGTATTTCCGCACCAGCCTTTACGATTATGAAAAGGTGCGCGCACAGGCGCGCTATCAGGCCCTCAAAACCCTGAGCCTCGCCGCGGACTTCATGGCGCTGATTAATAATAATCCGACGCCCGGCGTGAATTATAACTCGCGGACTCAACAGGAATCGCTGTCTATGTTCTGGTCGCCGGGAAAGACCCCGGGAAAGACGTGGAATCTGGAAGGCTCCTATACACGCTCCGCCATATACTCCGACATCGGCTATCTGGACCCGGGAAGCTTGCAGCCGGAGACGTCGCTTTATCGCGACAATGCGTATATCGTGACCGCGCTGATTGATATTAAACTGGCTCGCGGCGCGAAACCAACCGCGAACGGGCTCGCCAAGATTACCGCCGGCGGATCGCTCTTCATCTCCTCGGGGAGCGAGCCCACCAGGTACTATCAGCCTTTCGTGAAACTGCTGGCGCCAGTCAGCAAGAAGATAAGCTGGTTTGGCGAATGGCGCTATTACGGCTATGGAGAGGTTTTCTCTCTCTATGAAGGCTTTCGCGCGAACCTGATAACCACGGGGCTGAGGTTCACGCCGGGGCCAAAGGGGGCACAATGATTTATCGCGCGATTGTGATCCTTTGTCTGTTTGGTGCGGGGTTTGGCGCGAGCGGCCTCAATGCCGCAGCGGTCGCTGCGGATTCCGAGCGCGGCGCCGCATTGTTCACTACGCTCGCCTGTGTGCAATGTCACAGCGTCAACGGCAAGGGTGGAACAGTAGGGCCCGATCTCGGGCGCAGCATCGATCGTGACTTTACACCGGCAACGCTGGCGGCGACGATGTGGAATCACGCGCCGGCGATGTGGGCTTCCATGCGGGCTCTCGACCTTCGCCCGGGGGATCTCAATGAACAGGGTGCGGCCGATCTTTTCGCCTTCTTCTACTCGGCGCGGTTTTTTGAGAAACCGGGCGACGCAGCCCGCGGGAAACGGCTGTTTTCCGAGAATCACTGCTCGGAATGCCACGCCCTGACGGAAGCAAAAGGGTCCGAGGCCCCGCCGGTGAGCAAATGGGACTCCATCGGTCAACCGATCGCGCTGGTAACGGCGATGTGGAATCACGCTGCCACGATGCGCCAGGAGTTCGGCAGGAAAAAACTGCGCTGGCCGGAGCTGACTGCGCAGGATCTTACGGATATTCTGGTGTACCTGCGAGGTCTTCCGGCGTCACGCAACGCGCCGGTGCGCGTGGACATCAGCTCTGGGGCGAACGGCCAAGCGCTCTTCGAGTCGCAGGGATGCGCGGCCTGCCACACCGGGAAGAACGCGATCGGGACCAAGATCAAGGGCGAAACCCTGACGGATATCGCCGCCACGATGTGGAATCACGAGCCGAAAATGCCGCCCGCTCCCGGGCCCCTCGCCTTGGGAGAGATGCGCGACATCGTAAGTTACCTGTGGGCGGGCCAGTTTTTCGAAGACGCGGGCAGCGCCTCCACGGGAGCGCGGGTATTCACGGCAAAGCACTGCGCCGTCTGTCATAACGACCCATCGAGCGGGGCTCCGAAGCTCACGGAAATGAAGCGAACCTTCACCAGCGCCACGATGGTCTCGGCGTTGTGGCATCATGGCCCCGCCATGCTCGATCAGATGAAGGCCAAAGGCATCGCGTGGCCGAGATTCAATGGCGCGGAGATGGCGAACCTGATCGCTTATCTGAACGCCAAGAACGGAGGTAACTGAAGGTGGCCGATCAACAGAAACCACCGATCATTGTGGTGCTTACCAGCCATTGGGTCACGATGGCGGGTGTGGCGCTGGTGACGCTGGCTGGATTCTCATGGCTGTTTGCGCTGCCTGCAAGCATTCGCGGGAGTGTCGGCAATCCTTACATCGGGCTGCTGGTGTTCATGGCCATCCCGTCCGTGTTCTTCGCAGGCTTGGCGCTGATTCCGGTTGGGATCGCTTTGGGAAGACGCAAAGCTGCTTCCGGGCTGGCAGCCGCACCGGACCGCAGAGCCGCGTGGCGCCGCGCGGGCATATTCTTCGCCGTCATGACGCTGGCCAATGTCGTCATTGGAAGCCAGTTGACTTACCGCGCCGTCGAGCACATGGAAACCGTCCAGTTCTGCGGGCAGAGCTGCCATGTCATGCAGCCCGAATTCACGGCCCATATGCTGCAGCCGCATCAGGAGGTGAGTTGCGCTTCCTGCCACATCGCGCCGGGTGCGGAGGGTTGGCTCAAGGCCAAGATGAACGGAACCCATCAACTTCTGGCAGTCGCGTTCAATACATTTCCGCGGCCCATCGAATCCGCTCTGGAGAGCAACAAGCTGGTCTCCTCGGCCGATACCTGCGAACAATGCCACGCCCGCGCGAAGTTTATCGGACCGCGCCTGTACATCCACAGCGAGTTCAAGGACGATCAAGCCAACACGCGCATGGAAACTGTTCTGACGATGCGGGTGGGCGGCGGCAACATGGGCGGCATCCACGGAGCGCACATGGGACCGGGCGTGCGCATCCGCTACGCCGCCGCCGACAAGAAGAGGCAAACCATACCCTGGGTGGAGTACAGTAACAGCACCACCAACGTCACCCGGGATTACCTTGCCAGCGGAACGCAGGCGGAAGCGGTAAGCGCGCTGCCGACGTTTGAAATGCAATGCGTGGATTGCCATAACCGCGCCGCGCACTCCTTTGAATTGCCGGACCGCGCCGTGGACCGGGCCATGGCGCGAGGGCAGATTTCCGCGGGATTGCCTTTCGTCAAGAAAACCGCTATCGAATTATTGAAAGCCACGTACGCCAGCCAGGACGACGCCGCGCAAAAAATCCCAGCGGCGTTGAATGCTTTCTATCAGCAGAAGTATGGCGACACTTGGGCGAAGAGCTCGAACGATGTCCAGCTCGCCGGTCGGGCACTGGCGGGAATCTATCAAAGCAACGTTTTTCCGGATCTCAAAGTAACCTGGGGAACCTACCCCAATAATCTTGGTCATATGGACGATCCGGGATGCTTCCGATGCCATGACGACAGCCACGCTACCTCTGACAAAAAAACGATCACGCAGGATTGCAGCGCGTGTCATGAGATGCTGGCTACCGAGGAGACGTCGCCGGCGATCCTGAAAACACTTGGAGTGGAACCAAAACAATAACGACACATATGTTGCCTTTTCGAAGGGTCCTGTTCCCGATCGATTATTCTGAGCCATGTCTGGCGGTGGTTCCCTACGTTAAGGAGATGCTCCGGCATTTCTCCGCGGATCTCACTCTGGTACATGCATACGGACCGGAAGCGCTGGCCAGCAGCGAGCTTCCCCTAACCGATCCCGATTTGCCCAAGCAGGTGCGAATCCTGGTGGAACAGCGCCTGAGGGAATTTGCTGCGGAGACGTTTCCTGGCCAGCATATCGAAACCATCACGGAATTAGGCGAGCCTGGCGGCGTTATCCACAAAGTGGTTCAACACCAGGGGACCGACCTGGTGATGCTGGCAACGCATGGCCGCGGGCCCATTCGCCGTTTCCTTCTCGGGTCAGTCGCGGCGAAGGTGCTTCACGACGTCAGCGCGGCGATATGGACCGGTACCGGCTCCCTCTTCGAGGGCCATGCGCCGAAAATCCCCTACCTGTCGGTGCTGTGCGCCGTCGATTTGGCGGGAGGGGAAGAGGAAGAAGAAGCGGAAGCGGTTTTGAAGGCTGCCGCCGCGTTTGCATCCGGCTACAATGCCCGGCTCTCGCTGGTCCACGTCGTGGAAACCCCGCCCGCGAATTTGGCTGTCGACTTCAGCCCCTACAAGAAAGATCTCATGGAAACCGCTGACTTCAGGCTGCGGGAGTTGAAGGGAAAACTGGGGATCGACGCTCCGCACGCGGTGCTCGACGCAGGAGTCCCGGAAGGGATTCACCAGGAAGCCGTTCGCAGAAATGCAGACATCATCGTCACGGGACGCGGTCAGGCCCAAGCGACGTTCTACGCGATGTGGTCGCGGTTGTATCCCATCGTGCGCCAATCGCCATGCCCGGTCTTGAGCATTTAGTGGTGCCTGAAATGTGCAGCATGGCCGCGTGTTAAACTGTCCTTGAGTTGTTCCTCAGATCGCGCCCGTAGCTCAGTTGGATAGAGCGTCTGGCTACGAACCAGAAGGTCGCATGTTCGAATCATGCCGGGCGCACCACTAACCTTAAAAGAATTAGCTACTTAGGGCGAGATCGCCGATCTGCAATTGTGTGTTCAGAATCGGGCTGTGCCCAGAACTGTGCCCACCCAGCGCCAGCCGGGCCTTCTCCATCGCGGCGCGGGTATTATATTCCTGCGGATGCACGTACCGCTTTGTAATCGACATGTCGCGATGCCCCGCAAGATAGGCGAGAGTCCACGGGTCCATGAATGGCGCCCAGCGCGTCAGACACGTATGCCGGAATGTGTACAGCGGAAAATGCTCGATTTTCGCCAGCTTGCACGCCTTGGCATGCGGGTCCTGCAAACTCGACGGCTCAATGTGGCCGCTTTTCGTTTGTGCGGGGAAGATCCATGGGCCCTCCAGCAGACCGCGGCGCATATCAAGAATTGACTGCGCCCGTTGTGAGAGGGGGATGCGTCGGCGCGCGTGGTCGGTCTTGCCACGGGTTATCTCGATCACGTCGCCCTGGTAATTCTGCCAACGGAGGCGAAAACATTCTTCGGGCCGGATTCCGCAATCGAGGAGAATCGTGGCAACGTCGCGCAGGAGGAAGGGGTCGCGCGGCTTGATAGGACTTTGCCCACGCTTCGACGCTCGAATACCAACCAGAGCGCGCTCATACGCCGCGAGAACTGCAATGCCCACCGCCTGGGCAGCATCAAAATACACCTTCTCCTCGTTCACGCTCACGACTCGGTCCCGATGAGCTTCGCCTGGAATCATCCGTACGCGGGGCAGGACTCTCTGTACCTTCCCCCACTCCGTGGCGAGGGCAAACATTCGTCGCAGGACCTGAAGCTCGCGGTTCACGGTGGAGACCTTCATTCCTGCGTCCTGACGACGCCGGGCGTAACCCGCGATCTTCTCAGTTGTGATCGTATCCAGCGATTCGTCCGCAAGAGTTGAATATTCCAGTAGCCTCGCCGTTCCGTTCTCGTAATAGGAAAGCGTCTTGATCTTCGCCGCGAACGTCGAACGGCAGAACGGCAGGAAATCGGTCTTGGCAAAGTTGCGAATCGTTGCGGCCGCCACACGGTCGTGAAGACCCACCTCACCCTTGGCCAGCGACGTCTTGTGCGCAGCTTCGATCTGTTCGGCTACGCGCTTGTTCGTCTGCTTGGTGCTCTCCCGGATCGGTTCCCCGTTCCAGGTGAACTTGTACCACCAGACTCGGCCGCGCTTGTAGACCGCCATTCTACCCGCCCGCCCTTTCCGCGAGCCATGACATTGGTCGCGTGGTTCGAGGCGCGAAGTCAACCGCGAATCTTTGACGTAGGAAGTTCACTGGCCCGCCTCCGGCGGAAACACGCCGCGGGCACGCTGAGCCGCGATCCACATCGGGCTTGCGCAGCTACATGGAGCCAATTTTCCTTCGCCGGCTGAAACGGCACCTTCGCCGGGAGTCCGGGAATAGCAGATGGGACACCGATAATCTCTCACGGCAGCCTCGGCCGAAGTGACCGGGCCGGCCGCTACGCTGGTCTTGGAGCGAAAGCGCCGCGAGAGGTCTCGTAGAAAGCCTGCCGGATTCCGCCATTGGTTTTCGGCGTGCTTTCTAACTTCGTCGACGAAGTCGCCCATGCTCACACCAATGACTTCGAGGTTCACTCGAATGGCATCGAGCACTGCAACAGTGATGGGGTGACTGGCCTTCGCCAGGTAGATCGCCTTCAACTCATCTTCGGGCGAGGCGTATCCGACTCCCTCGGTTTTATCAGCATCATCACCCTTCGATGAAGCGTTAGCAGCGACACCCGTAGCCGCGCCGGGCTGCGCGATTATCAACTCCTTATGCGAGCGTTCCGTTCCCCGCCATTCCGGTCGATTCGCTTCAGTTCCCTTTCCTTTTTTTCTTTTTCGTTCCCTTCCTGATGATGATGTTCTGTTCCATTCCCTTCTACGGCACCTTCCTGCGGTTCGAGCGCAGTATCCTGCGGCACCGCCGCAGCAGAGTGCGGTGGCAAAGTATTCTTTTTGCGAGGCTTATTTCCGCCAGTCTCTAACAGGCCGATCTTTAGCAGTCGCTCGATTGCGGCCTTTACCACCTGTTCCTGCAATCTCGTTAGCCGCGCGAGCGAATCTGCGTTATGTGACTGGCCATCGCCTCGCGCTAGAGCGCCCCGCGGCGTGGCTCTGGACGCGACCATCAGCAGGGCGTACCAAACTCCTAAATGGGCCGCGCCATCATCATGAGCCACCAACTCGGCGTACCAATCGGCACCGAGATCGTTGGGCGCCGGAAACCAAGCCGTCCGTCCAAGTTCGCGGCTCCGGTTGTTTTCGTAGAGGCTGGCCCAATTCCTTACATGAAGCAGAGGTGGTGCCTTCCCGGTCACGACGCCTCGTGGCGACTCCGCTCTCCACCCGTGGGCCTGGATTCGAGCCATGCCGATATGTCAGAAGCCTTGTAGCGAACCGCAGAGCCGATCTTCAGGTAGCGGGGGCCTTGCCGAAGCAGGCGCCACCGCCGAACGGACGCGACGGACAAGCCAGTGATCCGAGCAACGTCATGCTCATTCAGCAGGTCTTCAATCGCATCGTTGTGAGCTGTTCCCATCTCGCAATCCTCTCTTACGCTTGGAGTCTACGAGTTGAGATTAGAGGACAATGCTGACTTTGAAAAGAGCCTAGACTGCGGATCGCTGCGGATCGCTTCGGATCACTTCGGGTTTTCTGGTGGCAGGTACGCTTTGAGTGATTCTGTCGTGATCTTCCGATTATGACCGCCGCCCTGGGTCAGCAAAATGTTATCCTTCATCAAACTCTGCCGTTGCCGTTCGGAGATGCCGAGATATTCCTCCGCCGTCGTAAAGCTCACCAGATCCTTGCCCGCGAGTAAAGTCCCGTCACCTTTCCTGGACCGTTTGGCGCCGGCTCCACGAGCCTCAAGCTGAGGCGACGCGGATCCCTTGGTGAGCGGCTGCTGTGGTGCTTTCGCCAGCATCGACTTTTTGGCCGTCCGGAGCTTTTGTAGCTGCTTTCGCCCACGCTTGGCGTGCTGTTGCTCAAGTGCCGCGGCAGCAGTCACAACCGCTAGGTCGCGGGTTTTAGCCGAAGGCGAACGCTCTGTGTTCCCGGTACTTACGATCACTGAACCACTCGAAGATTTCTTGCTCTCGGCCACACGTTCCTGGATAGCCGTTCTCGCTCGGTCTTCGAGCGAAGGAGCGCCGGGCTCAGTGAATCCTTCCGTCCACAGCGCTGCTTCGAACTCCTGGAATCCGAGTTTACAATCGGCGTGGTTTTTGTGTTGCGGACAGAAATCGTCCCATGCCCGCAAGACTAGCCGGTCCCTGATTTCATTGCAGGCCGCGTCGATATCCGCCTCTGACGCTTGAGACGGCAACTGTAAATCGTTCACTGCCAGCGTCATCCGCCTCAATGCATAGTGTCGGGCGTCAACCAACAACTCCTCCTGCCGCGTCGTCTCGGGTATGCCCCCTCTCAAG
Source organism: Bryobacteraceae bacterium (assembly GCA_036489835.1). Taxonomy (GTDB): domain Bacteria; phylum Acidobacteriota; class Terriglobia; order Bryobacterales; family Bryobacteraceae; genus Palsa-187. The sequence continues at coordinate 46,055 of DASXEY010000058.1, forward strand.
CGTCGGCGGTGGTATGCTTGCATATCCGCAATCCACTTTTCCGTGCGCCGTCGTTTGAGATCCATCTGCTCGTCCTCTTGAACGGCATCCGGGGCTTCTGAGCCGGGCCCTTCATCATGCGGAGGCGTCGTTGGCAGCTCGCTCATCATCTCTCCCCCCAGCCCCGCCGCCGCTTCTGCTGAGGAAGCCGCGTTCAGATTCTCTCCGGCGCCATTGCCCCCGACCACCGCAGCAGCCTTGGAACCTACGCCAAATGTCGCCAGTTCCATGAGGTGCTCCTTCCACCGTGGATCGTCAGCAACCGTCTGCCAGAGTACAGCTCGGTATCCCTGTCTTCTCTCGTCCGAAGAGGCAGCGCTCTCGCGAGTGAAGTAGAAGTCGAAAATAGCCGGCCACGCCGCATCCGCGGCCTTCCGGGCAACTGGTAGCGCCCAATGGCCATTTTTACAAGCGTTTCGAACCTGAGCGCAAAATTCGAAAAATACGGCGTGGATTAGCACCGGGAGGTGGAGCCCACTACTGGCGAACTGGGGATGATTCGGAAAGCGCTGGGCCCGTGTTGCATAGTCCAATTCTGCCTTGGCCTTCGTCATCTCAAACGCGTTCTGGAGTTCTTGTGGAAGTTCCGGAAGGTCGGCCATAATAGCCGACCCTGCTGGGGGGAGTGGCTGGATCGAGTCGGCCCTGACTACTCCTGCCCTAGTTTCGTCCGCCTCACACTTTCTGCAATACTCGGCTGACAATCCGCATATATCCAGAATATCGACCGAGTACAGCACACCTGAGATTTCGGTGGTCTGGGTATGTGACTTGGGTGAGGCACGCTTGATCTTGTCGAGCCAAAAGGAGACGACGTCATCTCCGGTCCCGGAAAAGCCCAGCCGGGCCGCAGCACTTTGGGCGTGCCACTTAAAGCGCTCTGTAACGCCAGCCCCGTCCACTCGCCCCCTGTGGCTAAGACGCCAAACGCCTGGCTTTGGCTCTGCCGTCCAAATTGCAATGAGTCGTCCGGCGGGCGCGATCGGAGGATCGAGGGCGCATTCCTCCCGAAGCTGCATGAATCCAAGCCGGAGGCTCTCCCAAAAGTTGGCGGGTACAGTCAATGGATCGATCCATCCGGTGCGCTGCCCGCACGGCAGCCGCCGCATAAGATGTCTGCGCAGCTATTCACAGAGAGAAGCCCTTAGCAATGACTAACTCTATATATTACAGTGTTTTGCAAAATCGCGGAGATCTCCTATAATCGGGCTATTAAATGCGAGCGCTTTCAAAGACGGGCACGCGCATAGCGCAGCACATTACGGCCGAAGAGATCGCTAGGGCGCTTCCCAAATACCGAAAATGGGCGCTGGGTACGCAGCTTGCTGCCCCGCCCACCAAGACAACGATCCTTCTAAGGAACTCACGCTGCCCCCTGTAGTGGAACGAGTTGGAAGCCCATGGACTTAGCCGCCGCGCGAAGCTTGTTTTCCTGACGTTTCTGATAGCGCATCTGAGCGGCGGCGAACTTTCTGTCGTCGAATTCTTGGT